>NZ_JRXE01000006.1:0-152273 GCF_001267535.1 Winslowiella iniecta
CCTGGCGGCTTTAGCGCGGTGGTCCCACCTGACCCCATGCCGAACTCAGAAGTGAAACGCCGTAGCGCCGATGGTAGTGTGGGGCCTCCCCATGCGAGAGTAGGGAACTGCCAGGCATCAAATTAAGCAGGGTGACGTTATCGTCACCTGTAGTTTTGCTGATATGGCTCAGTTGGTAGAGCGCACCCTTGGTAAGGGTGAGGTCCCCAGTTCGACTCTGGGTATCAGCACCAGTATTAAAGCATGAGTTCGGTAAATATAAAGAATTTGCCTGGCGGCTTTAGCGCGGTGGTCCCACCTGACCCCATGCCGAACTCAGAAGTGAAACGCCGTAGCGCCGATGGTAGTGTGGGGTCTCCCCATGCGAGAGTAGGGAACTGCCAGGCATCAATTAAACAAACAAGCCTCATGCGAAAGCATGGGGCTTTTTTGTATATGTTGCATTCAGAATGGCGAATTAATCGTCAGGAAGACAGACGCGTAACCGATGCCCGTCAGGATCCAGTGCGACAAAAGTGCGACCAAATATGGCTGTAACGGGCCGCTGCTCAATTTCTACCCCCAGCTGCTGCCAGTTCTGATAGAGTTCCTCAACCTGCTTTTCGCTCTCAACTAAAAAACAGAGTTCGGTACGATGTCCGCTACCACCCGAAGTAAAGTCCTGCGCGTGGGTTGACCATAACCCCAGATTTAGCCCATTTTCGAAGGAGAAAGCCGAATAAGTTGGAAAGATGGCATCGGGTTCAATGCCAAACAGAGACTGATAAAACGCGCAGCTACGCAGCGGATCGGTGACATAAAGGATGATAAGGTTAGGTTGCATATTTGGTTATCCTGAGGGAAGTGGATAGCCAGCTTAATCGACCCTGGTGTCAAAAAGTGACAGCAGGGTGAGATGATATGCAACTACCCTTTAGGGCCGGACTGTTAGTGGATAACCTGCGACAGAAATGCGCGAGTACGTTCTGATTGCGGACGGGAAAAAAAC
The DNA here is from genome assembly GCF_001267535.1 of Winslowiella iniecta. Classification (GTDB taxonomy): domain Bacteria; phylum Pseudomonadota; class Gammaproteobacteria; order Enterobacterales; family Enterobacteriaceae; genus Erwinia; species Erwinia iniecta. The sequence goes on from NZ_JRXE01000006.1 coordinate 989, forward strand.
TGCTGCGGAGGTGCTTCCTCGACTATCTCGCCACGATCCATAAAGATCACCCGGTCGGCAACGGTACGCGCAAAGCCCATCTCGTGGGTAACACACAGCATTGTCATGCCGTCTTCTGCCAGGCCAATCATCGTATCCAGCACTTCCTTCACCATTTCGGGATCGAGCGCCGAGGTGGGTTCATCAAACAGCATAATCTTAGGCTTCATGCACAGTGAACGGGCAATCGCCACACGTTGTTGCTGGCCACCTGAAAGCTGTCCGGGAAACTTGTGTGCATGCTCGGCAATGCGTACGCGTTGCAGATAGTGCATAGCCTGATCTTCCGCTTCCTTCTTCGGTGTTTTGCGCACCCAAATCGGTGCCAGCGTACAGTTTTGTAATACGGTGAGATGCGGGAACAGATTAAAATGCTGGAATACCATGCCCACCTCGGTACGCACACGCTCAATATTACGCAGATCATCATTCAGCACCGTCCCATCGACGACGATGCGCCCCTGCTGGTGCTCTTCCAGATGGTTAATACAACGAATCGTGGTGGATTTCCCTGAGCCGGAAGGGCCGCACAGCACGATACGCTCGCGCGGTTTGACCTTCAGGTTGATGTCTTTCAGTACATGAAACTGCCCGTACCACTTATTAACATTTTCGAGAGTAATCATCATCGCGTTGTCAGAATTCGTCATCGTCATTTTAAACCTCAGTGCGGTGTACGCCCGGTGTGAAAGCGCTTCTCCAGATGTTGGCTGTAGCGCGACATGCTGAAACAGAAAATCCAGTAAACCAGTGCAGCGAAAACATAGCCTTCAGTCGACATACCGAGCCAGGTCGGATCGACGGTTGCCTGTTGCACGCTACTGAAAAGGTCAAACAGACCAATAATGATCACCAGACTGGTATCTTTAAACAGTGCAATAATGGTATTCACCAGCCCCGGAATAACCATCTTCAACGCCTGTGGCAGGATCACCAGGCCCTGCGTTCTCCAGTAACCCAGCGCCAGTGATTCAGCCGCTTCGTACTGGCCTTTTGGCAGCGCCTGTAAGCCACCACGCACCACTTCAGCCACATAAGCTGACTGGAACAAAATTACCCCGACCAGTGCGCGCACCAGTTTGTCGATACTGGTACCTTCCGCCATAAACAACGGCAGCATGACCGAGGACATAAACAGCACGGTAATCAACGGTACACCGCGCCAGAACTCGATAAAGATTATCGATAGCGTGCGAACCACTGGCATACGCGAGCGACGGCCTAACGCCAGCAGAATTCCCAGCGGTAGCGCGCCGGCGATACCAATTGAAGCGATGATCAGCGTCAGGGTTAAGCCGCCCCACTGGCGGGTTTCGACACGCTCCAGACCAAACCAGCCACCGTACATCAGCAACCAGACAATGACTGGATAAGTCAGCGCCCAGACGGCGATATACCGGCCACGACGCGGTATGCTGCTGATAAACATCGGCACAATCGACAGCAAGCCAATCACCAGCGCCAGATTAATGCGCCAGCGCAACTCGTGCGGGTAGAGCCCATACATAAACTGGCCAAAGCGCGCGTGGATAAACACCCAGCACGCCCCCTCTTTGCTACAGTCGGCACGGGTAGTGCCGATCCAGTTTGCCTGAAAGATTAACCAGTTAAGCGCCGGGGGAAGTACGCTCCAGATCACCCACAGACAGAACAGCGTCAGCAGGGAGTTGGACCAGCTGGAGAACAGATTCTTTCTTGCCCAGCTCACCGCGCGCGAAAACGCATTGGTTGGTACGGGCGGTATTTCATGAGTGGTTACAGTCATAATGGCACCGTTTTCTTAACGCTCAACCAGGGCGATTTTGCGGTTATAGATATTCATCAATAGCGAAATAGACAAGCTGATGATCAGGTAGACCGCCATGGTGATGGCGATGGTTTCTATCGCCTGCCCGGTCTGGTTCAATACTGTTCCGGCAAACAACGACACCATATCCGGATAACCAATCGCTGCCGCCAGCGATGAGTTCTTGACGACATTAAGATACTGGCTGGTAAGCGGAGGAATAATCACCCGCATCGCCTGCGGAATGATCACCTGCCGCAGGGTGACCGGATTCGGTAGCCCCAGCGAACGTGCTGCTTCGGTCTGACCGTGTGGTACCGACTGAATGCCGGAGCGAATCACCTCAGCGATAAACGAAGAGGTATAAATCGACAGGGCGAGGGTTAACGCGGCCAGCTCTGGTATCAGTGCAAAACCACCGCGGAAGTTAAAGCCACGCAGTTCTGGCACATTCCAGTGTACCGCCGCGCCGAAAGCCAGATGAGCGCCCAACGGTAACAGAATCAGCATCGCCAGCGCAGCAGGCCAGCTACGACGCAACTGACCGGTTTTTAGCTGATGCTTACGGTTCAAAAGGAATAAACCGATGCTGCCGACAATGGCAATCAACAATGCGACCAGAAAAGGCTGGCTACCCGGCGCATATTCAGGCCAGGGCAGATAAAGACCGCGATTACTGACAAAGGCGAGATCGAAAGCGCTTAACGCCTGGCGCGGACCCGGTAAATTGCGCAGCACCGCAAAGTACCAGAAGAAGATCTGTAACAACGGTGGGATATTACGGAACGTTTCGATATAGATATTGGCGATTTTCCGTAACAGCCAGTTGTCAGACAAACGGGCTAAGCCGATAAAAAAACCAAGGAATGAAGCAAAGACAATACACAGCGCAGAGACCAGGAGCGTGTTGGTCAGGCCGACCAGAAACACCCGTGCGTAGGTGTCGCCATCTGAATAATCAATCAGATGTTGCACAATACCGAAACCAGCACTGCGTTCGAGGAAGCCAAAACCGGAGGTAATGCCGCGGTTGGACAGGTTAATCACGGTGTTGTGAATTAAATACCCCACAACCACCAGGACCGCGACAATCGCGATAATCTGATAGAGCCATGCGCGCACCGCAGGATTGCTGAATGAAAAATCCCTTTTGACGGTTGGGCGTTGAGACATGATGAACCCTCAGCTACAAGAACTCTGGCCTGAGCACCGCGGGTGCGGTGCCCGGTAGACAGTGGGGATTAACGAACCGGTGGGGCGTACTGGATGCCGCCATCTTTCCAGAGAGCATTTTGACCGCGAGCAATTTTCAGCGCGCTGTCTTTCCCGACGTTACGATCAAAGCTTTCCTGATAATTGCCTACCTGTTTAATAATATTAAACGCCCACTTGTTATCGAGTTTCAAATCCTTACCGAAGTCACCCCCAGTACCTAACAGATGAGCCATATCTGGTGTGGTCGGTTTGGCTGCCATCTGATCAACGTTTTTCGATGAGACACCCATTTCTTCCGCATTCAACATGGCATTAAACGACCATTTAACGATGGTGAACCAGTCATCATCACCACGGCGTACTACCGGGCCAAGAGGCTCTTTCGAAATCACTTCCGGTAATACGATAAATTCGTCAGGTTTGCCCAGTTTGATACGCAGTGCATACAGTTGTGACTGGTCAGACGCCAGGGTATCGCAACGGCCGGTATCCAGTGCTTTAGCTGATTCATCAGAACGGTCGAAAGTGACCGGCAGATACTTCATTTTGTTGGCTTTAAAGTAGTCGGCCACATTCAGCTCGGTATCGGTGCCCGCCTGAATGCAAACGGTTGCGCCATCAAGCTCTTTAGCACTTTTTAGTCCGGCCTTGTTATGCGTCAGAAAGCCGATACCGTCGTAATAGTTGACGCCGGCAAACATAAAGCCCATGCCGCCATCGCGTGCTGAGGTCCAGGTGGTATTACGTGAAAGGATATCAACTTCGCCCGATTGCAAAGCGGTAAAGCGCTCTTTGGCGGTCAGCGGAGTGTATTTGACTTTACTGGCATCACCAAAGATTGCCGCAGCGGTAGCCCGGCAGATATCCACATCCAGACCAGTAAAATTGCCGCTGGCGTCAGCGTAAGAGAAGCCAGGCAAACCGTCACTGATACCGCACTGTACAAAACCTTTTTTCTTAATCGCATCCAGTGTGGCGCCAGCGTAAGCCTGACTGGTCGCTGCAAGCAGCGTGGCAGCGGCAACCAGAGTAGAAAGCATCATCTTATTCATAAAGCATCCTGTGTGATGTAGTGTTTTTTATGTGTTTAGTACATTTATAGGTCGTGCACTTTTCTTGTCTGCGGCGGTTAGCCATCCACCACTCTGCAAACGCAATGCCAAAGTTGCGGAATGCGGTATTTGCCAGAAAGAGATATTAATAACCTTGGGCAACTAGAAAGTTTGTCTAATATCCCGCACCAAAGAGAGGCAAAGCCAGACGGGGCGATCACAATTAGTGCAAAAATTTTCGCCAGATATCTGCATTGTGACCGGTAGCGCACTTACGCATGTCGGTTGCAGAATTGGCGTAAAAAAAAAGCCCGTCTGTTAAAACAAACGGGCTTTTCTTGGCGTGAGGGGATTATTAATAGAGCGAGGAGGCACCCGCTGGTCGGGTTTTAAAACGGCGGTGCAGCCACATATACTGGCTTGGCGCGCGCATAATTTCACGCTCAATCACTTTATTCATATAGGCGGCGGCGTGATGTTCATCTTCCAGCGGATAATCGCGTAGCTCAGGCTGAATCACCAGCTCATAACCGGTACCATTCTCTTTACGAATCAGTACCACGGTGACCATCGCAGGCTTGGCCATGCGGGCCAGCATATAAGTCCCGCTGGTGGTGGCCGCTTGTGGCACAGCAAACAGTGGGGCAAACACGCTGCCTTTCGGGCCGTAATCCTGATCTGGGGCAAACCACACAGCTTCGCCTTGCTTCAGGGCGCTGACCATACCGCGCAAATCGCGGCGGTTAATCATTGCTTTATTCGAGCGCATGCGACCTTTGGTCTGCACCCACTCCATCATTTTATTATTGTGCGGGCGATACATCGCCATCATTGGCTGGCAGATGCCCATGGCTCGGCCACCCAGCTCGAGAGACATGAAGTGCACACCGATAATCAGTGCGCCACGTTTGTTTTCTTGCGCCTTCTGCAGATTATGCAGGCCATTAACGGTAAACCAGCGTTTCACACGGGCATCTGGCCAGAACCAGGCCATACCGGTTTCCAGCAGACCCATGCCCAGCGATTCAAAATTGCTGACGATGCGCTGCTCAAGAATTTCCGGTTGCAGATCCGGGAAACAGAGTTCGAGGTTACGGCGGGTAATGCGCACGCGGCGCTTCAGGAAGCGCATTGAAGTGCGTCCCATCCAGGTACCGAGCTTTTCCAGTAACGGGAAAGGAAGCTGAACCAGCAGGAAAAGCAGACCCAGGCCTGCCCATGTCGACCAGTAACGCGGATGAAGCAGATCGCGAGAGAAGGCCGGTGGCGCTTTTGGTGCTTTCATTATTTTCTCTTTAGGCGTAAGTGGATGGTGTAACGCATAAAGAAATTAATCTATCGCGGTACATTGCATCAGACATCATTAATGACCAGAAGTTGGGGGCTTTGCTGAAACTTTACAATAAGTCAGAGAAGTCCGACTGCAGGCGGGTAGTACACCGTGCTCACTTTGACAGCGGCATCTTCATCCCAATGAACTGAAACTTAGTTAGTGTAACCTTATCAAAAACTTAGTTTAAAACCATCGGTGAGGATTATTATTGTACGCCTAAATTATTGTCTTTGATAGTAAAATTGCGAGATTGCAAGATGGTGATTACTGGTTTAAAACAGTGTTGCAATCGGGTTATCAAATGGAATTGTTATGTACAAGGAGAGTCGTTATGGCGTGGATTTATCAGCCTGCTGGCACGGCAGGTTTTCACATTTAGGGCGACAGGCTAAGGAGTGCTGGAGGTGATTTGGTGAGAAAATTCATATTGCTAACATGCCTGATTGTGTCTTTTTCGGTCAGCGCAAAGCAAGCAGATTGCCACTCCTGGCCAATGAATATAGCTGAGGGATGGTTAAAGAATGAGAATATTGTCGATATCACTCAGCTGGACAGGTCAAAAACTGAGATGAAACTGCTGGCGGCGCAAAAGAAAGCGGGCGGGATAACCACTGATATCTGGCACTTTATTTTCCATGACAAAAGCGGCAAAGCTTACGAAGTGATCACGCAAAGCGATGCAAATCTGGAGGAGTGTTCAGCCAGTGAAGTTAACATATTTCTGGTTGCCAGAAGCACGATAAACCACTGAGTCGCGGCCCATCTTTCAGCAAAAGAAAAAGGCGCTCCATCCTGAGATAAAAGCGCCTTTATTCAGACATTTAGCTGACTAAATCAGTTCATGCCGTATTTTTTCAGTTTCTTACGCAGCGTACCGCGGTTGATGCCCATCATCAGGGCTGCACGGGTCTGGTTGCCACGGGTATATTGCATCACCATGTCCAACAAAGGCTGCTCTACTTCAGCCAGTACCAGCTCATACAGATCATTCACATCTTGACCATTCAATTGAGCAAAATAGTTCTTCAGTGCCTGTTTGACCGAGTCACGCAGAGGTTTTTGGGTAACCTGATCCTGTGAGTTAACGGTAGAAACGGTCAGTACGTCAGAATTTACGCGTTGTTCGAACATAGTTCTGTCAGCTCTTTATTTCTGTTTACGCAAGTTTTTCGAAGTATGCCTCCAACGCCTCCAGCTGTTCGCTGGCATCCTCAATGGCGTTGAATGTGCGCCGAAACTGGTCGTTCGGGGCGTGCTCCTGGAGATACCAGGAGACGTGCTTCCGGGCAATACGGTATCCCTTGCGCTGACCGTAAAAGTCGTGCAGTTCCCGTAAGTGCCCGATGAGCAAGCGCTTAACTTCTGCCAGCGGCATCGGTGCCAGCAGCTCCCCAGTGTCCAGATAGTGCTGGATTTCCCGGAAGATCCACGGTCTTCCCTGAGCAGCACGGCCTATCATCAGGGCATCAGCCCCCGTATAGTCGAGTACTGCTCTGGCTTTGTGCGGGTCAGTAATGTCCCCATTCGCGATAACCGGAATGGAAACGTTCTGCTTAACTGTCCGAATGCTGTCATATTCAGCGTCACCGTTGAACAAACAGGCGCGTGTGCGTCCATGTATTGTCAGGGCCTGAATACCACAGCGTTCAGCCAATTGGGCAATCTCTACGCAGTTGCGATTGTCTGTATCCCAGCCGGTGCGAATCTTTAAGGTCACCGGTACGTCAACTGCATTGACCACCGCAGAGAGGATAGACTTCACCAGCTCCGGGTGTTGCAGCAGTGCCGAACCTGCCATCTTGCGATTCACTTTTTTGGCCGGGCAGCCCATATTGATATCGATGATCTGCGCGCCAGATACAGCATTAAAACGCGCAGCTTGTGCCATCTCATCAGGGTCACATCCGGCAATTTGCACGGTGCGAATTCCGGGCTCGTCACTGTGTACCATACGCAAACGGGATTTATCGCTCGCCCAAACTTCCGGGTTAGACGATAACATCTCCGATACGGTCATTCCGGCCCCCATGTCATGACAGAGCGTCCTGAACGGCCTGTCAGTAATACCGGCCATCGGGGCTGCTATCAAACGATTACGAAGCTGGTGTTGTCCTATGCGCATGAAAAGAAGTGACCATATATGTTCGCAAGGCGGCGTATATTACGCATTTTTTAACGAAGATGAAAGGCCAAACTTTGAACAATCAGCTGTATTAGATCAGGTAAAACAGCATCAGAGGTTAGCAACCTAATATTTTACCTTTCTATACAAAGAGTTAAAAAATAACGCCGAAATTGTGTACAAAGATTTTTCTTTTTTTGTGAGCCAGTTAGCAATATAAATCACGTCATAAATGGCGGTTTACGTGATAACTGACGTGCGAAACGCGCCGCTACAGAGTTTCACCGATGTGAAAAGCGCAGCGGCGCAGAGGAGCCCGTTATCAGCGGCGGACGCCAGTAATCCGGCACCATTCCTCTTTTTCCGCGACCGGATCGAGGACAAACTTATCAGCATAGGCTTCACAGACGCTTTCAGCCTGGCTGGCCAGGACGCCGGAAAGACCAAGGTGTCCGCCATTTTTTGGCAGCACGCTAATCAACGGTGACAGCTCGCGTAACGGGCCGGCGAGGATATTGGCGACCACCACATCGGCAGACAGGTTTTCCGGCTGCTGATGCGGCAGGTAAAGCGACAGGCGTTCCGACACCCCGTTGCGTTCAGCGTTATCGCGGCTGGCCTGAATCGCCTGAGGATCGATATCGATGCCAATTGCCTGTGCCGCGCCCAGCTTCAGTGCTGCAATCGCCAGAATGCCGGAGCCACAGCCGAAGTCGATCACGGTTTTACCCTGCAAATCGAGGCCATCGAGCCACGCCAGGCACAGTGCAGTAGTCGGATGTGTGCCGGTACCAAACGCCAGGCCAGGATCGAGCATGACATTCACTGCGGACGGATCGGGCACATCGCGCCAGCTTGGACAGATCCACAGACGCTGGCCGAAACGCATGGGATGGAAATTATCCATCCACTCGCGTTCCCAGTCTTTGTCTTCGATCTGTTCGATCTTATGGTGAAAGTCTTCGCCCAGCAGCGGATGGAATTGCAGACCGGCAACCACCTCATTCATTTCGGTTTCAGCATCAAACAGGCCGATGACATCGGTGTCGCCCCACAGACGCGTTTCGCCCGGCAGCGGTTCAAACACCGGGTTGTCATGCGTATCCTGAAAGGTGACGGATACCGCGCCATGTTCAATCAGCGCATCGCCCAGCTCTTCGGCATGAGCACCAGTGGTGTTGATCTTAATTTGTATCCAGGGCATAGCGATTCTCTTACTCAAATAGGGTTGATGCGTCATCAGGCTGTGGTGCCGGACGACCAAACAGATTGCCGATCAAAAAGGCGATCAGGCTAAGCAGCAGGGCAGGAACAATCGGATGAAAGCCCAGCAGCTGAATATCAAAACTGGCTAACAGCGTATAGATGGCGGCACCGACCATCATCCCGCTCAGCGCGCCTGCGGCATTGGCTTTCTCCCAGTACAGCCCCAGCACCAGTGGCCAGAGGAATACCGCTTCCAGTCCACCAAAGGCCAGCAGATTAAGCCAGATAATCATATCGGGCGGATTCCACGCTGCCAGCAGTAATAATAACCCAAGCACCAGCGTTATCATGCCGGACATGCGCTTCAACAGCGGTTCATTCTTGATCTGATGCGGACGCAGACGCAGATAGAGATCTTTAACGATCGTTGCAGACGATTGTAGCAGCTGGGCATTGATCGTTGACATGATCGCCGCCATCGGCGCAGCAAGAAAGATCCCGGCGGCGAACGGCGGCAGCACGGTGATCATCAGCGTTGGGATCACCTGATCGGGTATTTTCAGATCCGGCAATACCGCGCGGCCAAGCACTCCTGCCAGATGCATACCCGCCATCAGAATCATCACCACAATGGTGCCGATAATAATGCCACGATGCACCGCCTTGCTGTCTTTATACGAGATACAGCGTACCGCAGTATGTGGCAGGCCAATCACGCCAAAGCACACCAGAATTGAGAATGAGGCAAGGAAGGTTGGGCTGATAATCTGATCGACCCCCTGAGGTGACAGCAGCTGAGGATCGATCTGCTGCAACTTATCAACCGCCGCATGCATGCCACCGGCAGCGTGAATCACCGCAAACAGCAACAGGAAAGTGCCTGCCAGCATCACCAGTCCCTGCATCGCATCATTCAGCACGCTGGCGCGGAAGCCGCCAAACGCGGTATATAGCGCGATAGTCAGGCCGAAGATCAGCAAACCGGTATCGTAGGGAATGCCCGCAGCGGTTTCCAGCAGGCGCGCGCCGCCGATAAACTGCACCGTCATCGCACCGATAAATGCCACTAACAAACTGAGACTGGCGAACCATACCAGTAACGAGCTGCCGTAGCGGGCGTACAGCATGTCATTCAGCGTCACCGCATTGTAGCGGCGCGCCAGAATAGCGAACTTTTTGCCCAGCACGCCGAGCGACAGCCACACTGCCGGTACCTGCACCATCGCCAGCAGCACCCATCCCAGTCCATATTTATAGGCTGCACCGGGGCCGCCAATAAACGAGCTGGCGCTGATATAGGTGGTGGTGAGCGTCATAGCTAATACAAAGCCGCCCATCGAGCGACTGCCAAGAAAGTATTCGTTCAGGAAGTTGCCTTCAGAGCGTTTGCGCACGGCATAAACCGATAAACCGGCAACCAGCAACAAATAGCCCAGCAGGGGCAGAAGTACTTCAATTTCCACGATGATCCTCCAGCGAAATATCGCGGAAAACGACGCGAACCATTAACCAGCAGAGAAAAATAAACAGTAACGGCACAAACAGGCAGGAGAGTTCAAACCAGCGTGGCAGACCGGTAAAACCGATCTCATTGCCAGCCAACCAGGCGCTTAATGCCCATGCGGCAAGATAGGCGACTGCCAGAGCAACTGACCAGCGTGCTTCTTTATGTGCCTGCACAAAACGTGCATCCATAAGTCTACCTCAACGGATAAACCAGCAAAAATTCTGCAAGAAAAAGGCCGGTTAAACCGGCCTTTACGACAAAACTGGTGACGACAGAACGGTTAGTCCTGCAGGCCTAGTTTTTTCTCCAGATAGTGGATATTGGTTCCACCTTGCTGGAAGTTCTCGTCGGACATGATTTTCATCTGCAGTTCGACGTTAGTTTTAATGCCGTCGATAATCAGCTCAGCCAGCGCATTCTTCATACGCGCAATCGCCACATCACGGTTTTCACCGTAAGTGATCAGCTTACCAATCATTGAGTCATAATACGGCGGTACAGTATAACCGGCGTAAATATGTGATTCCCAGCGCACACCAAAACCGCCTGGTGCGTGGAAACGGGTAATTTTACCCGGACTCGGCAGGAAGGAGTTTGGATCTTCGGCGTTGATTCGGCATTCCACCGCATGACCGCGAATAACCACTTCTTCTTGCTTGATGGACAGCGGCTGGCCAGCAGCAATACGCAGCTGCTCTTTGATCAGGTCGACGCCGGTAATCATTTCGGTAACCGGATGTTCAACCTGAATACGGGTGTTCATTTCGATGAAATAGAACTCGCCGTTTTCATACAGGAACTCGAAAGTCCCCGCGCCGCGATAGCCGATTTCGATACAGGCTTTGGCACAACGATCGCCGATAAAACGACGCATTTCGCTGGTGATACCTGGTGCTGGTGCTTCTTCAACCACTTTCTGGTGACGGCGCTGCATTGAACAGTCACGCTCACCCAGATAGATCGCATTGCCCTGGCCGTCGGCCAGCACCTGGATCTCAATGTGGCGAGGATTCTCCAGATACTTCTCCATATAGACCATATCGTTGTTGAAAGCGGCTTTCGCTTCCGCACGGGTCATATTGATGGATTGTTCCAGATCTTTTTCCTGACGCACCACGCGCATACCACGACCACCGCCGCCGCCAGAGGCTTTGATGATTACCGGGTAACCGATACGCTTACCGAAGGCACGGTTTTTGTCCATGTCGTCACCCAGCGGGCCGTCAGACCCCGGTACGCACGGTACACCGGCTTTCTTCATCGCATTGATCGCTGAAACTTTATCGCCCATCAGACGGATAGTTTCAGCTTTCGGGCCGATAAAGATAAAGCCAGAACGTTCGACCTGCTCAGCAAAGTCAGCATTCTCGGACAGGAAGCCGTAACCCGGGTGAATCGCTACCGCGCCAGTAATTTCAGCGGCAGAGATCAGCGCAGGGATGTTCAGATAGCTTTTGACCGACTGGGCCGGACCGATACACACGGTTTCGTCGGCCAGCAGGACGTGTTTCAGATCGCGATCCGCGCTGGAGTGCACCGCCACAGTCTTGATGCCCAGTTCTTTACAGGCACGCAGAATGCGCAGCGCGATCTCACCACGGTTTGCAATTACAATTTTATCCAGCATGGTTGGCCTCGTTATTCGATGACTACCAGCGGCTCGTCAAACTCAACTGGCTGACCGCTTTCGACCAGAATCGCTTTCACAACGCCGGATTTATCGGCTTCGATCTGGTTCATCATTTTCATTGCTTCAACGATGCACAGGGTGTCGCCTGCATTCACTTTCTGGCCCACTTCCACAAACGCTTTCGCATCCGGGCTTGGGGTACGGTAGAAAGTACCGACCATTGGGGAACGTACGATATGGCCACTGATCTCAGCGCTTGCCGGTGCTTCCATTGCCGGAGTGGTCGCTGGTGCTACCGCGTTAGCCAGAGCGGGCTGCTGTTGCTGCATAGCCGGTACTGCGTAAGCCTGCTGCATCATTGGGTAGCCCATGTTTGCAGGGGAACGGCTGATACGAACTGACTCTTCACCTTCAGAGATTTCCAGTTCAGCGATGCCTGATTCTTCAACCAGTTCGATCAGTTTTTTAATCTTACGAATATCCATGAGTGTGGTTCCGTACTCTGTTTAATTAGAATGTGACAGGCGTTTTACTGCCGTTTGTAAAGCCCAGGAATAACCGTCGACGCCAAGTCCACAGATCACGCCCGCAGAAATATCAGAGAGATATGAATGGTGGCGAAAAGGCTCACGGGCATGCACATTGGAGAGATGCACTTCGATAAACGGAATGCTCACTGCCAGTAACGCGTCGCGAATCGCCACGCTGGTATGAGTGAATGCCGCCGGGTTAATGACGATATAATCGACATCGCCTTTTGCCTGATGAATGCGATCAATTAACGCATGTTCAGCATTGGACTGGAGATGGCTGAGTTTAACCTTCAGCGCGTCAGCTTGTGAGGTCAGATCACTGACAATCTCGGCTAATGTGGTCTTACCGTACTTCTCAGGCTCACGTGTGCCCAGCAAATTGAGGTTGGGACCGTTCAAAAGCAGAATATGAAAGTTGACTGCCATCTTGCTGCTATCTCCTGCAATAATTGAGGCAACGCGTAAAATACCTTGTGAAAATCCATTTGTCACCCTTCAGGGTGAAAATTGGCATCACATTGCCTGCAAAGGCGGGCATTATATCGATTTCGTTGCAATTAGCAGCTAAATACTGGTCTTATCAGCGAAGATTATCAACCGCGAGCCGGTAATGGCAGGCGGTTGTCTACAGGATATGCGGGCTGGAACACACTCTGAAGGACTATTTGGGCAGCCACTTAGCAAACTTTTTGTATCGCCATGCCAGCAAGATCACCGCAATCATGGCGTAAATTACCGGTTGTGGCGACAAAATCTTCACCGACCAAAGATAGTGAATCGGCGCGAGGATCGCCACCAAATAGACGAAATTATGCAATGTTTGCCAGTGACGGCCCAGCGCACGTTGGGCTTTCTGCAATGAGGTCAGCGTCAGTGCCAGCAGTAGCAACCAGCTAATCATCCCCAGCCACAGGTAAGGGCGGGTCACCAGCTCCTGGCCCAGAAGACGCAGATTACTGATCCCCAACTCCAGTAGCGAATAACTGATTAAATGTAATGTGGCCCAGGCAAAACACCATAAACCGAGCAGTCGGCGGGTGCGAATTAGCAGCGGTTGTTTGGCGTAACGCGCCAGTGGCGTGACCACCAGCGTCGCCAGCAGCAGTTTCAGCGCCATGCGGCCGGTAAAATGCTGGATATCTTTCGCCGGATCAGCGCTGAACCACCCCTGATCAACCGAAAGTATCAGCCACAGCAGCGGCAGAAAAGCCGCCAGGTGCAGCACGACCTTTAGCGCGGTAATCTGTTTTAACGTCAGGCGCACTCAGTAGTTCTCCCGCAAATCCAGCCCGCGATAGAGCGAGGCCACCTGCTCAGCATAGCCGTTAAACAGCAGTGTCGGCTGACGTTTAACATCCAGAATGCCGCCAGAACCGATAAAGCGTTCGGTGGCCTGCGACCAGCGCGGATGGTCAACATGAGGGTTCACATTGGCATAAAAGCCGTACTCATCCGGGCCTGCCTGGTTCCAGGTGGTCGGCGGGCGATCGCGGGTTAAACTGATATGCACAATCGACTTGATACCTTTAAAACCATACTTCCACGGCACCGTCAGGCGAATGGGCGCACCATTCTGCGGCGGCAACGCTTTACCGTACACCCCGGTGGTCAGCAGGGTAAGCGGGTTCATCGCTTCATCCAGCCGTAACCCTTCGACATAAGGATATTTCAGGCCGCCACCAATAAAGCGGTCTTGCTGGCCGGGCATCTGATCCGGGGCATAAACCGTTTCAAATGCGACAAAGCGCGCATTGCTGGTGGGTTCGGCGGCTTTCAGCAACTTGCCCAGCTCAAAACCCACCCACGGTACCACCATCGACCAGGCTTCCACGCAGCGCATACGGTAAATTCGCTGCTCAAGCGGAAAGCGCTTAAAGATATCATCCATATCCAGCGTCATCGGCTTGCCGACTTCGCCGTCGATACGGATTTTCCAGTCGCGGGTGTTCAGCGTACCGGCATTCGCCGCCGGATCGGCCTTATCGAGACCAAATTCGTAATAGTTGTTATAGCCGGTGACTTTATCTTCCGGCGTTAAGGTCAAATCGGCCTGCCAGGCTGCCGGCTTGCTGAAATCAAGTGGTTTACCGGAAGGCGCGGCGGGGCGATCGTTACCTTTAAACCACGACAGCAGGTCGGCGCGCGCCGTGCCCGGCAGCGTCAGGGCGGCGGCGCTCAGACCGAGTGTTTTAATAATATCGCGACGTCGCTGGTTAAAAACGCTTTCCGGCGTGACGTCGGCTTCAGTCAGTTTGTGTACAGGCTTCATCAGAATGCCCTCGTGGCAAGAGAAGAGACTGCAATCAGCATGGTGCAAGCGGGCTTAACTGGCGAGTTTTCACCGGAAAATGTGAAATTTCCTGGACGCGTTCCTTCGCGTCCAGTACCAGCTAACCTATTTTAACCAGCGTTCGACCGGTAACACGATTATCTAACAGACGCGCCGCCGCGTCGGCCGCGTCGGCCAGCGGTACTTCGCGGGTGGCCTGCTGATAAAAAGAGGCGGGCAGGATCTTCACCAGGCGTTTCCAGGCCTCGCTGCGGCGTGCGGCTGGCGTCATCACCGAATCCACTCCTTGCAGGCGCACATTACGCAGAATAAAAGGCATGACGGTGGTCGGCAGAGCAAAACCGCCTGCCAGGCCGCAGGCGGCGACCGTGCTGTTGTAGTTCATCTGCGCCAGCACGCTGGCCAGCACGCGATCGCCTGCGGTATCCACTGCGCCTGCCCAGCGCTGTTTTTCCAGCGGGCGGGTATCGTCGCTGAAGGCGCTACGCGGCAGAATCTCGCTGGCACCCAACTGACGCAGGTAATCATGGGTACTGTCGCGACCACTGACTGCCACCACGCGATAGCCCAGCGCACTGAGCAGCGCTATCGCGGTACTGCCGACGCCGCCGCTGGCGCCGGTCACCAGCACTTCTCCGCTTTCCGGGGTGACGCCGCCTTCTTCCAGCGCCATAACACACAGCATGGCGGTGAAACCGGCGGTGCCGATAATCATCGCTTTACGCGCGTCCATGCCTTCCGGCATCGCCACCAGCCAGTCGCCGTTTACCCGCGCCTGTTCTGCCAGCCCGCCCCAGTGATGCTCACCCACGCCCCAGCCGGTCAACAGTACCGCCTGACCAGTATGAAAACGTGGGTCTTCGCTGTGATGAACCGTACCGGCGAAATCAATGCCCGGCACCATCGGGAACTGGCGAATGATCTTTCCTTTACCGGTAATCGCCAGCGCATCTTTATAATTAATGCCGGACCAGCTGATATCCACCGTGACATTGCCCGCCGGCAATAAATCACTGGCGATGTTTTTTATTGCGGCGAGGGTTTTTCCCTCGGATTGTTCTAATAGCAATGCTTGCATAAGAATCTCCTGAAATAACGCGTCAACCTACTGAAATGTAGCTGGTGTCACTATACTCCCCTAAAAAGCGTGTTAACTGCTGCGGCGCAAACAAAAGCGCATTCGGTTATGTTATTTTCTATCGCTAAGCTGATTCTGATGATTCAGCGCTGCTCTTTAATCACTGTTATTAACCTTCTGATTGCCTGTTGCTTGGTTAATGGCGTTGTTTGTCACCGCAGTTAAAAGGCACAGGGATGCGATTAACGACCAAACTATCTGCGTTTATCACTTTGCTAAGTGTATTGGCGATGTTGCTGATGTTAGTGGGCTGCGCGTTCAGTTTCTTTTATCTCAGCTACCAGAAAGTCGGGCAGCGGGTGCAGACTATCGCCACCGAAATTGATCAGTCACTGCTGCACAGCAGTGCGGCGGAGCTGGAGCCATGGCTTCGTAAAATGATGCCGCCGCTGAATATCGAACGTATTGAGATTCACGACAACCTCAGCACTCTGCTGTCACTCAGCCGCCATCAACATCCCTTAATAGAAGATGAACCCAACCGCTTTCGTCAGTCGGACATCACGCTGATTAAACATCCGGAGCTAAAGGTGCGTGTCGTCTGGCTCGACCCTGCCAATACCTGGTTCCGCTCCTTTATTGGTACCTCAACGGTGATCGCGGTGGTCAGCGTGGCGATGATTATGATGATAATCCTGCTGCTCTCTCACCGCTGGCTCTATCGTCAGTTGAAAGGGATGGAGAGCCTCGAGTCCCGGGCGCAAAGAGTCATTCTTGGCGAGCGTGCCAGCATTGAGCGGGGTTCCGTACACGAATGGCCGCCCAAAGCCAGCAGCGCCATCGATCTGTTATTAAACGATCTACAGGAAGCCGGTGAACAGCGCATCCGCGTCGATACCCTGATCCGCGCCTTTGCCGCCCAGGATGCCAAAACCGGACTGCACAATCGGCTGTTCTTTGATAATCAGCTCGCCACGCTGCTGGAAGATGCCGAAGATGTTGGCGCGCACGGGGTGGTGATGATGATTCGCCTGCCCGATTTCGACACGCTGCGTGAAAGCAGTGCGCAGAATAGCCGCCAGGATTACCTGTTCGATCTGGTCAATATGCTGTCGACCTTTGTGATGCGCTATCCGGGCGCACTGCTGGCGCGCTATTTTCGCAGTGACTTTGCGGTGCTGTTGCCGCACCGCACCTTAAAAGATGCCGACAGCATCGCCAGCCAGCTGATCAATGCGGTTGATTCGCTGCCGCCGATGCGCATGCTGGATCGGGACGATATGATCCATATCGGTATCAGCGCCTGGCGCAGCGGCCAGACCACTCAGCAGGTGATGGAGAATGTGGAGCTGGCAACGCGTCACGCCACTCTGTTAGGGGGGAATAACTGGTCGGTGAGTGAAGGTAATATCAGTGAGGTGGGGCGCGGCAGTGTGAAATGGCGCACCCTGCTGGAACATACGCTGACCCTCGGCGGCCCCCGGCTGTATCAGAAACCGGCGGTGACCCGCGAAGGCAATGTTCATCACCGGGAAATGCTGACGCGCATTTTTGATGGTGAGAAAGAGTTACTGGCGGCTGAGTTTATGCCGCTGGTTCAGCAGATGGGGCTGGCAGAGAGCTACGACCGGTTGCTGGTGACGCGGATTATCACCTTACTCAGTGTCTGGCCGGAAGAAACGCTGGCGATACCGGTGACCGTCGACGCGTTATTGCAGCGTACTTTCCAGCGCTGGTTGCGCGATACCCTGTTGCAATGTACTAAATTACAAAGAAAACGTATTTTATTTGAACTTGCAGAAGCAGATGTGTGTCAACACATCAATCGACTGCAGCCAGTTTTCCATTTGCTACAAGGTTTTGGCTGTCGGATTGCCGTCAATCAGGCGGGATTAACGATGGTGAGTACCGCGTATCTTAAACAGTTTAAGGTGGAAATTATCAAGCTTCACCCTGGGCTGGTACGCGATATCGAACGTCGTACTGAGAATCAGCTTTTTGTACAAAGTTTGATCGAGGTATGCAAGGTGACACCCACGCGTGTTTTTGCCGCAGGTGTCAGGACGCGAGCCGAGTGGCAGACGTTGTCGGAACTGGGTGTGGCAGGTGGTCAGGGTGACTTTTTTGCTACCTCTCAACCGGTTAACAGCAACGTAAAAAAATATTCGCAAAGATATCGAGTTTAGTCTGCCGTTAACCTCGATTTCACGTAGAATAGCCGCGCGGTTGTGGTTCGAGGCGGCTTCGTCGGTGAACCGATGAAACCTAAAAATGTTAAATTTTATGTATGTTATGTCCGCTTGCCAGCCATAATTTTGAAAGCACAGTGCCTGATTTCAGGGCTACGGTTGTAATGTCGCTATTGCGGTTATGTCATGAGCAAGAAATTGCCTGACTTTTCACCGAACCAGAACGTTTTAGCGCCTTGTGGCTGCTTCGTGTGGTTGGTAAAGTAAGCGGATTTTATTTTCCGCCCCCAGCTTGCAGGATTATCCTTTAGTATGTTTAAAAAATTTCGTGGCATGTTTTCCAACGACTTGTCCATCGACCTGGGTACCGCCAATACCCTTATTTATGTGAAAGGACAGGGCATCGTTCTGAATGAGCCTTCTGTCGTTGCTATTCGTCAGGATCGCGCTGGCTCCCCAAAGAGCGTAGCGGCTGTCGGTCATGACGCAAAACAGATGCTGGGTCGTACGCCGGGTAACATCGCCGCAATTCGCCCAATGAAAGACGGCGTTATCGCTGACTTCTTCGTGACCGAAAAAATGCTGCAGCATTTTATCAAGCAGGTTCACAGCAACAGTTTTATGCGCCCCAGCCCACGTGTGCTGGTGTGTGTGCCGGTCGGCGCAACTCAGGTTGAACGCCGTGCCATCCGCGAATCTGCTCAGGGAGCAGGTGCACGCGAAGTTTTCCTGATTGAAGAGCCGATGGCTGCGGCAATCGGTGCCGGTCTGCCGGTTTCTGAAGCGACCGGTTCAATGGTCGTGGATATTGGTGGTGGTACCACCGAAGTGGCAGTGATCTCGTTGAATGGCGTGGTTTACTCCTCTTCTGTCCGTATCGGCGGTGACCGTTTCGACGAAGCCATCATTAATTATGTGCGTCGTAACTACGGTTCACTGATTGGTGAAGCGACGGCTGAACGTATCAAACACGGCATTGGCTCGGCTTATCCGGGTGACGAAGTGATTGAGATTGAAGTCCGTGGACGTAACCTGGCTGAGGGTGTGCCGCGTGGCTTTACACTCAACTCCAACGAAATTCTTGAAGCGCTGCAGGAGCCGTTAACCGGCATCGTCAGTGCGGTAATGGTTGCACTGGAACAGTGCCCGCCGGAGCTCGCTTCCGACATTTCCGAGCGCGGTATGGTGCTCACCGGAGGGGGCGCACTGCTGCGCAACCTCGATCGTCTGCTGATGGAAGAGACCGGTATTCCGGTCGTGGTCGCAGAAGATCCGCTGACCTGCGTCGCGCGCGGCGGGGGTAAAGCGCTGGAAATGATCGACATGCACGGCGGCGATTTGTTCAGCGAAGAATAATCTGCCAGGGGAGTGGTGGTCAGGCCATCACTCCCTTTTCTTGATGTCGAGGAATACGCTGCGTTTATGAAGCCGATTTTCAGCAGGGGCCCATCCCTGCAGCTGCGCCTTTTTTTGGCGGTTATCGTGGCAATTGGGGTTATCATTGCCGACAGTCGAGTGGGGTCGTTTACCCAGATTCGTACCTATATGGACACTGCTGTCAGTCCATTCTATTTCCTGGCCAACGGGCCACGTCAAATTCTGGACAACGTTTCTGAAACGTTGGCCTCCCGCCAGCAATTAGAGCTGGAAAATAAAGCACTGCATCGCGAACTCTTCCTGAAAAACAGTGAGCTGTTGATGCTTGGCCAGTTTAAGCAGGAGAACGCGCGTCTGCGTGAGCTGCTGGGCTCGCCACTGCGTCAGGATGAACATAAGATGGTCACTCAGGTGATCTCTACCGGTACCGATCCTTACACCGATCAGATGGTGATCGACAAAGGCAGCGTTAACGGGGTTTATGAAGGCCAGCCGGTTATCAGTGATAAAGGTGTTGTGGGTCAGGTGATTGCGGTGGGTAAAGTCACCAGTCGGGTGCTGCTGATTTGTGATGCCTCGCATGCGCTGCCGATTCAGGTACTGCGTAATGATATTCGCGTCATTGCCGCCGGTAATGGTTGTACCGAAGACTTGCAGCTGGAACATCTGCCCGGTAATACTGATATCCGCGTAGGCGATGTGCTGGTGACGTCCGGCCTGGGCGGCCGCTTCCCGGAAGGTTATCCGGTTGGCGTGGTGTCATCGGTCAAAGTGGATACCCAGCGCGCTTACACCGTAATTCAGGCGCGTCCGACTGCCGGGCTACAACGTCTGCGCTATCTGCTGTTGCTGTGGGGCGCGGATTCGCGTGGCGAAATGCCGATGGCACCGGATGAAGTGCACCGCGTTGCCAACGAGCGTCTGATGCAGATGATGCCGCAGGTGTTGCCGCCAGCCAGCGAGATGGGGCCACCGGCACCTGCCGCGCTCACTGCGCCGCCAGCCGCTGCGGGTACCGCCACTGCGCCCGCGACCAACAGTCAGCCTGTCGTGAGCGGCAGCGGACGCAACCCACCAGCAAGCCGGGGAGGCCAGCCTTGAGTAGCTATCGCAGCCATGGTCGTTGGGTTATCTGGCTCTCCTTTCTGGTGGCGCTGATACTGCAAATCATGCCCTGGCCGGATCAGTTCTATATGTTCCGGCCATCATGGCTGCTGCTGATTCTGATTTACTGGGTGCTGGCATTGCCGCATCGGGTTAATGTCGGGAGCGGGTTTTTGATGGGCGGCATTATGGATCTTATCTCCGGCTCCACGCTGGGCGTGCGTGCGCTGGCGCTGAGTATCATCGCCTACCTGGTTGCTTTTAAATTCCAGCTTTTCCGCAACCTGGCATTGTGGCAGCAAGCGTTAATGGTTATGGTTTTGTCACTGGCAATGGATGTCATTGTTTTCTGGGCTGAATTCTTAGTGATCAATGTCTCATTCCGACCAGAAATTTTCTGGAGCAGTGTCGTCGACGGTATTCTCTGGCCCTGGCTATTCTTATTGATGAGAAAGATTCGCCGTCAATTCGCTGTTCAATAAGGACAACTATGCTATCCCTGTATCTTGCTTCCGGTTCACCGCGCCGACGTGAACTGTTGACGCAGCTTGGCCTGCGTTTTGAACGGCTGTCGACTGAAGTTGAAGAGCGGCGGCGCGACGGTGAGGCTGCCGGGCACTATGTGCAGCGTCTGGCGCGTGATAAAGCGCTGGCGGGTGTGGCGGTTGCCGAGCAGGATTTGCCGGTGCTCGGGGCCGATACTATTGTGGTGCTGAACGGCGAAGTGCTGGAAAAGCCTCAGGATCAACAGCATGCCCGCGAAATGCTGGCGAAGCTTTCGGGTGCCACCCATCAGGTGATGACCGCTGTAGCGCTGGCCGACCGCCAGCAGGTGATC
This sequence comes from Winslowiella iniecta, assembly GCF_001267535.1. Taxonomy (GTDB): domain Bacteria; phylum Pseudomonadota; class Gammaproteobacteria; order Enterobacterales; family Enterobacteriaceae; genus Erwinia; species Erwinia iniecta. Next base: position 22,288 of record NZ_JRXE01000006.1, read on the forward strand.
GATTGTCTGGTCACCACTGACGTGACTTTCCGCATATTATCTGCGGAGGATATTGCCAGTTATGTCGCCAGCGGTGAACCGATGGATAAAGCTGGTGCCTATGGGATTCAGGGATTTGGCGGCAACTTTGTCAGAAAAATTAATGGCAGTTATCACGCAGTTGTTGGGCTACCTCTGGTTGAGACAGCAGAGCTGTTCAGCCACTTCCAGTCCCTGCGTGAACTGAGAGGACAACATGACGGCTGAATTGCTGGTTAACGTTACACCATCGGAAACGCGGGTTGCGTATATCGATGGTGGGATTCTGCAAGAGATTCATATCGAGCGCGAAGCGCGTCGCGGGATTGTCGGAAATATCTACAAGGGTCGCGTTAGCCGGGTATTACCGGGCATGCAGGCGGCTTTTGTCGATATTGGGCTGGATAAAGCCGCATTTTTGCACGCTTCTGACATTATGCCGCATACCGAATGCGTTGCCGGTGAAGAGCAGAAAAATTTCAGCGTGCGCGATATCTCCGAGCTGGTGCGTCAGGGCCAGGATTTGATGGTGCAGGTGGTGAAAGATCCGCTGGGTACCAAAGGTGCGCGCCTGACTACCGATATTACCCTGCCGTCGCGCTACCTGGTGTTTATGCCTGGCGCTTCGCATGTTGGCGTTTCACAGCGCATTGAAAGTGAAACTGAGCGCGACCGCCTGAAAGCGGTGGTCTCGGCCTACTGCGACGAGCTGGGTGGCTATATTATCCGCACTGCGGCTGAAGGCGTCGGCGAAGATGAGCTGGCATCGGATGCGGCTTTCCTTAAGCGCTTATGGACAAAGGTCATCGAGCGGAAGAAGCGCAATCAGACGCGCTGCCGCCTGTATGGTGAAGTGGCCTTATCGCAACGCGTATTGCGCGACTTTGCCGGTGCGGCGCTTGATCGGGTGCGCATTGATTCACGTCTGACCTTCGAACATCTGGTGGAGTTCACCAGCGAATATATTCCGGAGATGACCGATAAGCTTGAGCTGTATACCGGCAAGCAACCGATCTTCGATCTGTATGATGTTGAAAACGAAATTCAGCGTTCGCTGGATCGCAAAGTGGAACTGAAATCGGGTGGCTACCTGATTATCGATCAGACCGAAGCGATGACCACCGTTGATATCAATACCGGCGCGTTTGTCGGCCATCGCAATCTTGATGAAACCATCTTCAATACCAATATCGAAGCGACGCAGGCGATAGCCCGCCAGCTGCGCTTACGTAATCTGGGCGGCATTATTATTATCGACTTTATCGATATGAATAATGAGGATCATCGTCGCCGCGTACTGCACTCGCTGGAAACCGCGATGAGCAAGGATCGGGTGAAAACCGGCATTAACGGCTTCTCTCAGCTTGGGCTGGTGGAGATGACGCGTAAGCGTACCCGTGAAAGTATCGAGCATGTGCTCTGTCGCGACTGCCCGGTGTGTAAAGGGCGCGGCACGTTAAAAACGGTCGAAACCGTCTGTTACGAGATCATGCGCGAGATCGTTCGCGTACATCACGCTTACGACTCCGATCGCTTCCTGGTGTATGTCTCGCCGGCAGTGGGGGAAGCGCTGAAGAGTGAAGAGTCTCACGCGCTGGCGGAAGTGGAAATTTTCGTCGGCAAACAGGTCAAAGTCCAGGTCGAACCGCTCTATACTCAGGAGCAGTTTGATGTGGTGATGATGTAAATGCTTATCCCTTGTAGAAGCGGCGTTATCGCCGCCCGTTGCATCAAGCCGTACCGCAGTTTACACAGATTTAAAACAAGGAGAGGTGAGTGAGGCAGTGGCCGAGGATCCTGTTATTAACAGGCGCAACATTGATCGTATTGGTTGCGCTGCTGGTCAGTGGCTTGCGATTAGTGATGCCGCATATGGACAGCTATCGCGCCTCGATCCTCAACACCCTCTCATCTGCCAGCGGTTTACCGATTGACGCCAGTGCCTTGCACGGCAGCTGGCAAACCTTCGGCCCCACCCTGGATGTCAGAGACGTCAGTGTCAGCCTGAAAGATGGCGGGCAACTGAACATTGATCGGGTCACCCTGGCGCTGGACGTCTGGCAGTCGCTGCTGCACGCCCGCTGGCAGTTCCGCGATCTGACCTTCTGGCAGATGCACCTCACCACTAATACACCGCTGGTGTCCGGCGACAGTAACAGCAACAGCTTTAAAAGCGATAAGATCAGCGATCTGTTTTTACGCCAGTTCGACCACTTTGATCTGCGTGACAGCAGCATCAGTTTTCTGACGCCTTCCGGCCAGCGCGCTGAACTGGCTATCCCGAAACTCACCTGGCTTAACGAAAAAGCGCGCCATCGTGCCGAGGGCGAAGTGAGCCTCTCCAGTCTGACAGGCCAGCACGGTGTGGTGCAGGTGCGACTCGATCTTAATGATAATAATGGGTTACTTAACAACGGCCGCATCTGGATGCAGGCCGATGATGTTGATGTTAAACCCTGGCTCGGTCAGTGGATGCGCGATAACACCAGTCTGGATAGCGCCCGCTTTAGTCTGGCGGCCTGGGTTAGCCTGAAAGAGGGCAACGTGTATGACGGTGATATCTGGCTGAAACAGGGCGGCGCAACCTGGCAGGGCGACCAACGTGGGCATCGTCTGGATGTTGATAATGTCACCGCACACGTCACGCGGGTGAACAGCGGCTGGGCGATTAGGGTGCCGGAAACCAATCTGCAAACTGACGGCGGAGCCTGGCCGAAAGGGCAGTTCTCGCTGCTCTGGCAGCCGGAAAGCGGTTTGCTGCCGGGGCCGGATCACAGTGAAGAGCTGCGGGTGCGGGCAACCCAGTTAGATATTAAATACCTCGAACCACTGATACCGCTGTTCGCCAGGTTATCCCCCCAACTGCTGGAAAACTGGCGCACCATTCATCCGCGTGGGCAGATTGATGCGCTGGCGGTGGATGTGCCGCTCAAACAGCCGGAACGGACGCGTTTTCAGGCCCACTGGCAAAACCTGAGCTGGCAGCAGTGGCAGTTGTTGCCTGCCATGGAGCATTTTAACGGTTCTCTCTCCGGCGGTGTGGCGCATGGCAGGCTGCAACTGGATGTCGCCGATGCCCGGTTACCCTACGGTGATATGTTCCGCGCGCCGCTGGAGATTCAGCAGGCCACCGGTGCCATCGACTGGCACTACAGCGATCAGGGGCTGAGCTTAAGCGGCAAAGATCTGGACGTGAAAGCGCGTTCCCTGTGGGCGAAAGGCGATTTTAACTACAGTCAGCCGAAGGATCAGCCACCGCGCCTCGATATCCTTGCCGGGATTAATGTGACGGATGCCGGTGATGCCTGGCGCTATTTCCCGGAACCCTTGATGGGCAAGTCGCTGACCGACTATCTGAGCGGGGCGATTAAAGGCGGTCAGGTACAGAATGCGTCGCTGATTTTTGCCGGTAACCCGCAGAAGTTCCCATTTAAGCACAGTGACGGCATGTTCGAAGTGTGGGTACCGCTGCGCAATGCCCATTATGAGTTTGAACCCGGCTGGCCGACGCTGAATAACCTCGCTATCGACCTCGATTTCGTGAATGACGGACTGTGGATGAACGCGCCACAGGCGATGCTGGGTAAAGTGCAGGGCAAAAATGTTACCGCAGTGATCCCGGACTATCTGAAAGAGAAACTGATTATCGATGGTGATATTCGCGGTGCCGGACCTGACGTTCGCGACTATTTTAATCAGTCACCGTTGAAGTCGACGCTTGGCGCGGCGCTTGATGAGCTGCAGATTGGCGGCGATGTAAGTGGTCGCTTACATCTCGATATCCCGCTGGACGGTGAGCAGGTGCGTGCCAGCGGAGAAGTGGCGCTGAACAACAATACACTGCTGATTAAGCCACTGGAAAGCACGCTTAGCCAGCTTACCGGACGGTTCCGCTATGACAACGGCAATCTACAAAGCGATGAGATGAACGCCAGCTGGTTTGGTCAGCCTGTTGGCGTCAATTTTAATACCGTTGAAGGTGATAAAAACTACCGGATTGGCGTTAACCTGAAAGGCAACTGGCAGCCGGCGAAAATCGATATATTGCCGGAGCCCATTGCTGACCAATTACAGGGCAGCGCGGCGTGGAATGGCAAAGTGGCGATTGTCCTGCCGCACGCTGGTGGCGCGAACTACGATATTAATATCGATGGCGACCTGAAAAATGTCAGTAGTCACTTACCCTCTCCACTGGATAAACGCTCGGGCAGCGCGTTGCCGCTTAACGTAACAGCTAAAGGGAATCTGAAAAGTTTCGATCTCAGTGGTGTTGTGGGTGAAAGCCATCGTTTTAACAGTCGCTGGTTACTGGGTAAGCAATTACGGGTTGATCGCGGCATCCTCGTCAACGACAGCAAAACCACGCCAGCCTTACCGGATACTTCCGGCATGGTATTAAATCTGCCGCCGCTGGATGGTGAAGCCTGGCTTGGATTGATGGCGGGCGGCGCTAAGGGACAGTCGGGCAGCGGCTATCTGCCGGGCAATATTATTTTGCGCACTCCGGCGTTGAATCTGGTGGGTCAGCAATGGCGTGACCTGGATGTCAGCATCAACCAGACGGTTTCCGGTGACACGCAAGTGAAGGCAACCGGGCACGAAATCCGTGGTTCGCTGGATATTGCACGTAACGCACCGTGGCGCGCGCATCTCAACTACCTTTATTACAATCCGCAGTTTGCCAGCAGCGAAAATGGCAGTGCGTCGCCGCTGCCCGCTGACAGTAGCGCGATCGATTTCAGCCGCTGGCCCGCGCTGGACGCGGTTTGTGACGAGTGCTGGATTCGCGGGCAGAAGTTTGGTCGTGTGCAGGCGATGCTGACGCCGAAAAACGATACCCTGACGTTGACCAACGGTTTGATCGACAGTGGCAGTGCGCGACTGACGGTTAACGGCGCATGGGTTAATCGGCCGGGCGAACAGCGTACTTCATTAAAAGGCCAGCTGAGCGGGCAGAAAATTAACGATGCCTCCAACTGGTTTGGCGTGAGTACGCCGCTGCGCGATGCGCCGTTTAATATCGACTATGACTTACACTGGCGTGCTGCGCCGTGGCAGCCAGCGCCTGAGAGTCTGAGCGGCGTGTTGAAAAGTCATTTTGGCAAAGGTGAAATTGCTGACGTGAGCACCGGTCGCGCCGGACAGCTGCTGCGACTGGTCAGTTTTGACGCCCTGCTGCGCAAACTGCGCCTCGATTTTAGTGACACCTTTAGTCAGGGATTCTGGTTTGACTCGATTAACGGCACCGCATGGATTGAAAATGGCGTAATGCGTACCGACAACCTGCTGGTGGATGGTCTTGAAGCGGATATTGCCATGCAGGGCAAGCTGGATTTGGTTAAACGCCAGATTGATATGCAAGCGGTGGTGGCACCGGAAATTTCCGCCACCGTCGGCGTGGCTGCCGCATTTGTGGTCAATCCGGTGGTGGGTGCGGCAGTATTTGCCGCCAGCAAGGTGCTCGGACCGCTGTGGAATAAGATTTCTGTCCTGCGTTATCACATCAGCGGGCCTATCGATAAGCCCGTAATCAACGAAGTGTTACGCAAGCCGCGTGAAAACAGCGCAAAGTGAATTTGACGGCGCTGGTGAATTACCGCAGGCTATAACTATATTGTCACACAACGAGTGAGAAACGATGAGTCTGAATCTGGTAAGTGAGCAGTTACTAACTGCTAACAACATTAATCATCAGGATCTATTTACCCTTTTAGGGCAGCTTTCAGAACGTCGACTGGATTACGCCGATCTCTATTTCCAATCCAGCTACCATGAATCCTGGGTGCTGGAAGACCGCATCATCAAAGATGGCTCGTATAACATTGACCAGGGTGTCGGCGTTCGGGCGATCAGCGGAGAGAAAACCGGCTTTGCTTACGCTGACCAGATCACCCTGAATGCGCTGACGCAAAGCGCCAATGCCGCGCGCAGCATCGTGCGTGAACAGGGCGACGGCAGAACCAAAACCCTCGGTGCGGTAGCGCATCGTCCGCTCTACCCGGCGCTTGATCCGTTACAGAGTCTGTCACGGGAAGAGAAAATCGCCCTGCTGCACCGCGTCGACAGCGCAGCGCGTGCTGCTGATAAGCGAGTGCAGGAAGTGACCGCCAGCCTGAGCGGCGTCTATGAACTGGTACTGGTGGCGGCTACTGATGGTACGCTGGCCACCGATGTTCGCCCACTGGTGCGCCTGTCTGTCAGTGTGCAGGTCGAAGATGACGGTAAGCGCGAGCGCGGTTCCGCTGGCGGCGGCGGTCGTAGCGGCTATGAATTCTTCCTCGCCGATGAAAATGGTGAAGTGCGTGCCGAAGCCTGGGCGCGTGAAGCGGTGCGCATGGCGCTGGTCAATCTCTCTGCTATCGCCGCGCCAGCCGGAACCATTCCGGTGGTGCTGGGTGCTGGCTGGCCTGGTGTGTTGCTGCATGAAGCGGTCGGTCACGGTCTGGAAGGTGATTTCAATCGTCGTGGCACGTCGGTGTTCAGCGGCCAGATGGGGCAGCTGGTGGCTTCAGAGCTGTGTACCGTGGTGGATGATGGCACCATTGATGGCCTGCGCGGTTCATTGGCTATTGATGATGAAGGCGTACCGGGCCAGTACAACGTGCTGATTGAAAACGGTATTCTCAAAGGCTATATGCAGGATAAGCTCAACGCGCGGCTGATGGGGGTTAATCCGACCGGTAATGGCCGTCGCGAATCTTATGCTCATTTGCCGATGCCGCGTATGACCAACACCTATATGCTGGCGGGTCAGTCGACGCCGCAGGATATTATCGAAAGCGTTGAGTATGGCCTGTATGCGCCGAACTTTGGCGGCGGCCAGGTGGATATCACTTCTGGCAAGTTTGTCTTCTCAACCTCTGAAGCTTATCTGATTGAGAATGGCAAAGTGACGAAGCCGGTGAAAGGCGCCACGCTGATCGGTTCCGGTATTGAAGCGATGCAGCAAATCTCGATGGTGGGTAATGACCTGGCGCTGGATAAAGGCGTGGGCGTTTGCGGTAAAGAAGGACAAAGCCTGCCGGTGGGAGTCGGCCAGCCAACGCTGAAACTGGATAAGCTGACGGTGGGCGGAACCGCCTGATATTGCAAACAGATACAACCCGTAGGGGAGGCGTTCTCGCCGCCCGTGCCGAGGTTTTTGCACGCTGCATACCTTTATGACGGGAGCCGAAAACGGCTCCCCTACAACAGATACAACCCGTAGGGGCGGCGTTCTCGGCGCCCGTGTCGAGGGTTTGCACCCGACATGCCATCAGGACGGGTGCTGAAAACGGCTCTCTTACAGCTTACGGTGCTCCTGATAAAGCGTTCCTACCTGTTCAAAATACTCCGTCAGATAATTAATACACACCTGAACCTTCAGCGGTAACTTATCTTTCTGGGTATACACCGCGTAAACCGGTCGCGGATCAGACTGATACTGGCTAAACAGTATTTCAACGTCTCCGGCATTAATCTCATCAATCACCCACATCAGTGGCACATAGGCGATTCCGGTGCCGGATTTCAGCCAGCGCGTCAGGGTTTGCGAATCATTAGTGACAAAGCGACCCTGCGGTGAAACACGGATAGCGGTGCCTTCCGGCGCGATTAGCTCAAAATCGTTATCCGGGCGAACGCTGTACTCCAGCCAGGAGAAGTTGCCGATATCCCCCGGCTTTTCCGGCGCGCCGTGCTGTGCGAGAAAGCTTTTCGCCGCGCACACCACCATCGGCATGGAACCGAGACGCTTTGAGAACAGGCTGGAATCCTGCAAGGCACCGACGCGGATCACCAGGTCAAGGCCATCGGCAATCAGATCCGGCGCCGGAATGCCGGTCACCAGATTAACCGTCAGACCGGGATATTCACGCAGCATTTCGGCGGTCATGGTCGCGAGGACGTTCTGCGCCATCGTCGATGAACTGCCAATTCTCAGTGTACCAATCGGCGTATTGTTAAAGGCATACAGCTGTTCATGCACCTCCTGCGCCTCAAACAACATGCGACGGCAGCCCTGAAAATAAATTTTCCCGGCTTCAGTCAGGCCGATGCTACGAGTACTGCGATTCAGCAGCTTAACCTGCAACTCATCTTCCAGTTTTGCCACGATCTGGCTGATTGAGGAGACACTCATTTGCAACTGACGCGCAGCGGCAGTAAATGAACCCAATTCAACCACTTTAGCGAAAACCGACATGCCTTTTAGTCTTTCCATTATTCACTCTGGCTTAAAAGTGATTTAGATCACAATATGTAGAAAACTTATAGTCATGCGCGTTACTATATAGCTGCCGGGTCACCGTCTGGTTACTCACCCCTTGCCAATAATGCTTAATGTTAATCTATCATTAAGTCACGGTTCTGATTTTCGTCTGACAGTTTACCTGTCGCCCGACCATCATCAACCTGTAACGTGTAGACACCTGAAATATCGGCGGCGCATTTTTTTGGCAAAACGGACCCACCCGGCACTGTATGCAAAAGGATAAGAGATGAGTGTGCTTCCGGTTATTGTCGTATTCGGGCTTTCGTTTCCGCCCATATTCTTTGAGATTATCGTCGCGCTGATGCTGTTCTGGCTGGTGCGTCGCGTGCTGATGCCCACAGGAATCTATGATTTAGTCTGGCATCCGGCACTGTTTAACACAGCGCTGTTTTGCTGCCTGTTTTATCTGGTATCCCGTCTGTTCGTCTGAGGTCATAGTGAAAGCTCTAATAAGAAAAATCGCCCGTTATGCGATCACCCTACTGCTGGTTATCATCGCTGTGTTTGTTATCTTCCGCGCCTGGGTGTTCTACACCGAATCGCCGTGGACGCGTGATGCTAAATTTACCGCTGATGTGGTGGCGATTGCGCCTGACGTCACCGGGCTGATCACCGATGTGCGCGTGCATGACAACCAGCTGGTGAAGCAGGGTGATGTGCTGTTCACCATTGATATGCCGCGTTTCCAGAAAGCACTGGATGAGGCAGAAGCGGATGTCGCCTACTATCAGGCGCTGGTCAGTGAAAAACGCCGTGAAGCCGGACGCCGCAATCAGCTGGGCGTGTCGGCCATGTCGCGTGAAGCGATTGAACAGTCCAATAGCGATCTGCAAACCAGCGAGCATCAGCTGGCTAAAGCGCAGGCCACGCGCGATCTGGCACGACTCGATCTGGATCGTACCGTGATCCGTGCGCCATCCAATGGCTGGGTCACCAACCTTAACGTGTATAACGGTGAATTTATCACCCGTGGTTCAACCGCGGTGGCGCTGGTGAAACAGGATAGCTTCTATATTCTTGCCTATATGGAAGAGACCAAGCTGGAAGGGGTGCGTCCGGGCTACCGTGTAGAAATCACCCCGCTGGGCAGCAGCAAAGTGCTGCGCGGCACCGTCGACAGCGTCGCTGCGGGTGTTACCAACAGCAGCAGCACCGTTGACAGTAAAGGAATGGCGACCATCGACTCTAACCTTGAGTGGGTGCGTCTGGCACAGCGTGTGCCGGTGAAAATCCATCTGGATCAGCAGCCTGGCAATCTTTACCCTTCAGGCACCACCGCAACCGTGGTGGTGACCGGTGCAACAGATCGGAAAAACGAGCAACTACCGCCGCTGGCCAGGTTCTTGCAACGCTTGCGTGAGTTCGGCTAAGCGGAGGCAATATGGACGGTTTTACCTTAGAGCGGATGCGCTTTCCGCTCAAACTGACCTTCGCGGTAGTGATGGCGCTGTTTATCGGCTTTCACTTTAACCTCGAAACGCCACGCTGGGCGGTGATGACCGCCGGTATCGTCGCCGGTGGCACCGCCTTTGCCGCCGGAGGTGATCCGTTCTCCGGCGCGTTACGTCACCGTGGCTTACTGCGTATCATCGGCACCTTTATCGGCTGCATCGCGGCGCTGGTGATTATGATCAGCACCATCCGGGCGCCGGCATTAATGCTGATGCTGTGCTGCTTATGGGCGGGAATCTGCGTCTGGCTGTCATCGCTGATTAAAGTTGAAAACTCCTATGCACTTGGCCTTGCCGGTTACACCGCGCTGATTATCATCGTCAGTGTGGATGCCCAGCCCAATGGCTCGGTGCTGCTGGCGCCGCAGTTCGCCATTGAGCGCTGCAGTGAGATTGTGATCGGCATTGTCTGTGCGATCGTCGCCGATCTGCTGTTTTCGCCACGATCGATCAAAAATAATATCGATCGCGAAATTGATTCGCTGCTGGTCGATCACTATAAGCTGCTGCAACTCTGTATCGCCCATGCGGATAAAGAGGATGTGGATAAGTCCTGGGCAGATCTGGTGCGTCGTACCAATGCCCTGAACGGGATGCGCAACCTGCTGATGATGGAATCGGCGCGCTGGAAGAATGTTAACCGGCGGCTGGTGGCGCTCCATACTTTATCGCTGAAGCTGATTACCCAGGCGGCGGAGACGTTTCTTATCCAGAACAGCCGACCGGAATACCTGCCGCCGCAGTATAAAGTGCTGTTTGAAAAACCGGTTAACAGCGTCAGCGATGTGCATAAGCGGATGAAGCTGATGCGCCGGGTGATCACCGCCAGCAGCAGTAAGCAGACGCCCATCACCGTCGCCAGCTGGGTGGGTAACGCCACGCGCTATCTACTGTTGCTGAAAGGTATTCACAGCAATAGCCGGATTAGCGGTACTGAGGAGGCGATCCTTGACGGTGAAGTGGTGATTAAAGCGAAATCCGCTGAAAGCCGTCATGCGATCATTAACGGTATCCGTACTTTTGTGGCGACGGCAGCAGGCTCGCTGTTCTGGCTGTATACCGGCTGGACATCGGGCAGCGGCTGTATGGTGATGCTGGCGGTGATTACCGCGCTGGCAATGCGCATGCCGAATCCGTTGATGATGGCGAAGGATTTCCTCTATGGTATGGCGGTGGCGATCCCATTGGGCGGTATCTACTTTATGTTTATCCTGCCCGCCACGCAGCAAAGTCTGTTGTTACTGTTGATCGCAATTGGCGCGCTGGCCTTTGTTGCCGGGATATTTATTCAGCGGCGACAGCTGGGTACGCTCGGTGCCTTTATCGGTACCCTGAATATTCTGGTGCTGGATAATCCGATGACCTTTCAGATTCACACCTTTATCGATGGCGCGTTAGGCCAGTGCATTGGGGCTTTTGTCGCGACAATGGTGATTCTGTTGATTCGTGATACCTCAAAGGCACGCATCGCCCGCACGCTGCTGAACCGCTTTATGTATGCGGCGGTGTCGGCGATGACCACCAACCAGGCGCGGCGCAATGAAAACCATCTGCCGGCACTGTATCAGCAGCTGTTTATGCTGCTGAATATGTTCCCCGGTGATATCGATAAGTATCGCCTGGCGCTGACGCTGATTATCGGTCACCAGCGCTTACGCAATGCGGATATCCCGATTAACGCCGAACTCTCGGCGTTCCATAAGCAGTTGCGCTATACCGCTGACCGGGTGATTGCCGCACACAGTGATGACAAGCGGCGTTACTACTTCCAGCGCCTGCTGCGTGAGTTTGATGAGTATCAGGAAAAGCTGGTGGCATATGATGCACCGACCACCGTCACCGAGCCGGTCAAACGTCTGGCCGATATGTTGAACAAATATCAGAACACACTGATTTCCGTGTAAATCTATGTCGGTGCCTGCGGGCACCGCTTATCCCCGCTTACATTTCTTCTGCCTGCCCGCGCCTGTTCAACAAAAACCCCGGAGTTTTGCCAACTATACTCTGTTAAACAGGATGGCAAATCTAACAGGAGAAACCCATGTCTTACTCATTCCTTAAAGATAACGACCTTTTTCAGACCGGCTACCTCGCTGATGGCCAGTGGCACGCGTTGAGCGAAAACTTTGATGTGCTAAACCCGGCGACCGGGGAAACTATTGCCAGCGTGGCAAAGGCCGGTAAGCGCGAAACCGAACAGGCGATTGCCGCCGCAGAGCAGGCATTTCCAGCCTGGCGGGCGAAAACGGCCAAAGAGCGCGCTGAAATCCTTTATCGCTGGTATCAGCTGATGATTGAGAATAAAAGCTGGCTGGGCAAACTGATGACGGCGGAGCAGGGTAAGCCACTTAAAGAAGCCGAAGGGGAAGTGGAGTATGCCGCCAGCTTTATTCAATGGTTTGCCGAGCAGGCGAAGCGCGTTAATGGTGAAATCATTCCTCCCGCCAAACCCGGCTCGCGGATTTATGCCACCCGCGAACCGATTGGTGTCGTCGCGGCGATTACCCCCTGGAACTTCCCGATGGCGATGCTGACGCGCAAGCTCGGCCCGGCACTGGCCGCAGGTTGTACCGGCATCATCAAACCGGCCAATAACACGCCGCTATCCGCTTTTGCGCTGCTGGCGCTGGCAAAAAAAGCCGGCGTGCCGGACGGGGTGCTGAACGCGGTCGCCGGTGATACTCAGGCGATTAGCGATGCGATTATGGCCAGCAAAGCGGTGCGGAAAATCTCGTTCACCGGTTCGACACAGGTCGGTAAGCTGCTGATGCGCAATGCCGCAGACACCATGAAAAAAGTGTCGATGGAGCTGGGCGGTAACGCGCCGTATATCGTGTTTGACGATGCTGATATTGATGCCGCAGTGAAGGGGGCAATAGCCAATAAATTCCGTAACGCCGGGCAGGTATGCGTCAGCGTCAACCGCTTCTATGTCCACAGCTCTGTCTACGACCGCTTTGTTAATCAGCTGGCAGACGAAGTGAAGCAGCTTAAAGTGGGTAATGGTGTGGATGATGGAGTAATCGTCGGGCCGTTAATTGAGAAGTCGGCGTTGGAGAAAGTGGAAGAGCACGTCAAAGACGCGGTGGCTCAGGGAGGACGTATCGTCGCCGGTGGCGCGCGTCATCAGCTGGGCGGCAACTTCTGGCAACCGACGGTGATTGCTGATGCGCATGAAGGAATGAAGCTGGCCAAAGAGGAGACTTTTGGCCCGGTAGCGGCCTGCTTCCGCTTTGATGACGAAGAGGATGTGGTTCGTCGCGCCAACGACACTGAATTTGGCCTTGCGGCTTACTTCTATACCCAAAACCTGCAACGCGTATTCCGCGTATCGGCGGCGCTGGAAAGCGGTATGGTTGGGGTGAATGAGTGCGCGGTTTCCACCGAGCTGGCACCGTTCGGCGGCGTGAAAGAGTCAGGTCTTGGCCGTGAAGGGTCGGTGCTGGGCCTGGAGGAGTTCCTTGAAGTGAAGGCCCTGCATCTCGGTGGGCTGTGATCGTCCGGGCGGCTGATGCCGCCCGGTGTGGATTTACGGAGCGGCCAGCATGAAGAAAGAGAGCTTTGATTTTAATGAGATCGTCGATCAGGCCCATTTTTATCGGCAGTTCAGCGAGCGCTTTGGGATCGCCGATCGGCTAATCATCGATCTGGATAGTCTCTGGGATGCGGTGACTGCTTCGCTGCTGCCGTTACCGCTGGAGATAGAGTTTGTGCATCTCGGGGCCGGGCAGAAACGGCGCTATGGTGCGCTGATATTACTGTTTGATGAGGCTGAAGAAGAGCTTGAGGGTAAGCTCCGCTTCAATGTTCGGTAGGTATCGGATGGGAAGAACAGTGCAGTAGCAAAAAGGGCCCCGGCGTGCGGGGCCAAAGGGTTCGTCAGGTCGACGAGGAATTACTGGTAACACTTAGCAGTGACATGCCCGTTAACATCATCGCGTACTTCAGTCTCGCGTCAGACACTCTCACCTTATTCATTCCAGCAACCTGCGGATTTCAGGTCGTCAGTACGACGGCCGGGCGCATTTACTCAGCGCCCGTGCGAGCAATTTATTTATAGATTTCAGCGGTCGCGTGGTAGTTGCCGTTGTTATAAGCCTCAATCACACGGTACGAGCTGGCACCCTGTTGGTTGGCTTTTTCGGACAGTGCGTCACGAATGGTCATCGGTGAGCTGTCCAGACCGCTGACGGAAATGGTGCCCATTGATTGCAGGTTCTGGCTGGCAGCTTGTTGCTCAGTCACCAGGTCAGCAGCGCTGGCAGAAAAAGAGAGAACGGAAGCCAGACCTAATGCAGCAATAGCGATAGTGGTTTTCATGATACTTACTCCAGAAATAGGTTGTTTCGAGCAACCGAAAGGGGTGTACAGCCGTTTTTATTCTTGGGGTTGCCGTCGTTATTTAATGTCGTACTGCGAATGTGCTTATTTATACAGCTCAGCGGTCGCGTGGTAGTTGCCGTTGTTATAAGCCTCAATGACGCGATAAGCGCTGGCACCTTGCTTATCCGCTTTCTCTACCAGAGCCTGATGAATATCCATTGGTGAGCCGGCGATGCCGCTTACGCTGATGGTGCCAACAGACTGCAGATTTTGTGCCTGTTCTGCGGTAACGGATTCAGCTGCAAAAGCGCCGAATGACAGAGCAGAAAGTATGCCTAAGGTAGCGATAGTAGTTTTAACGTTCATGTTCATTTCCTCGTCGTCTATTTTTATCTTTTTGTTTAGTGTGATTGTCATCACGAAAATAATTATAGATCTAATCACGTAGGAAATTAATACCTTGCTAATAATGTTTTGTTGGGATTCTTTGCACGGGAATGACTTTTTAATAACCGATGGTTATAAAAAATGCTTATAATTTATACATGTCATGTTAATGTCATGTAAAAACAATAACCTACGTTACTTTAGCTATTTGTGCGTAAATTTGCAGTGGATCACGCTGGTTGTGGGGAAGATCGAGGAGAAAAGAGTGAGATTGATGTCTCTTTCTGGTGTTTTATCCCATATAAGCCGGGCGTAAAGCAACAAAAAAAAAGAGCCGATGGGAAATCGGCTCTAAGTAAATGTGATGATAACGCGCGTTAAGCGGCAGGTGATGCCGCATTTTCGTCGCTGCGCTTCAAAGTTCTTGTTCGAATAACATCAGGATCGCGTCATACAGTTGCTTGACGGTAAACGTGCGCGCCGGGGTAATAAAGATGGTGTCGTCACCGGCGATGGTGCCCAGAATACCCTCGGCTTTACCCAGTGAATCCAGCAGGCGGGCAATCAGCTGAGCCGCGCCAGGGCTGGTATGAATCACCACCAGCGCATCGTTATAATCGATATCCAGCACCAGGTTTTTCAATGGGCTGGTGGTAGTCGGCACACCAAGCTCGGCTGGCAGGCAGTAAACCATCTCCATTTTGGCATTGCGCGTGCGCACGGCGCCAAATTTGGTCAGCATGCGCGACACTTTGGACTGGTTGATATTGTCAAAACCCTCATCCTGCAGCGCCAGCACAATCTCGCCTTGAGAGCTAAACTTCTCTTCTTTTAATAAGGCTTTGAATGCCTTAATCAAATCTTCTTGTTTTGATGGGTTACGCATAGGCTACCGATATAGAAGAAAGTAAAACGGGATACCCGATGCCGGGCGATAAATTATTATGCATTTAAATGAATTATTATGCAAACCGCCTTGAGGCGTAAGTTGCGGAATTTTCAATGCGGGCGCGCATTCTACCAAATTTTCTTCGCGATGAAAAATCGTGTGGTAGCGCATAGCTATGAGATTGCAAGTGAACAGATTGTTATAAAATTGATGTTGTTCTGATAACCGCTAAAGGTGTAATGTAACCGCCGAATAATGTGTCTGCATGTTGTTACGATTGGCGTTAAACCTGTACGTAATACGGTCAGTCCCAGCGATTTGTGTTCGATTCAGTGCGACAGCACGCAAAACGATGACAACACCCTCGTCATTACCTCACAGGTTGGTTATGGTCGTAACCGGATGGATTTCCGGCACTTTTCTGCTCACAATAATAAGGAGTTTAGGATGAAAGTTGCAGTTCTCGGTGCAGCTGGCGGTATTGGCCAGGCTCTCGCACTTCTGCTTAAAACCCAGCTTCCGGCAGGTTCAGAACTCTCCCTGTACGACATCGCTCCGGTAACCCCAGGCGTTGCAGTCGATTTAAGCCACATCCCTACGGCAGTAAAAATCAAAGGTTTCAGCGGTGAAGATGCTACCCCGGCGCTGCAAGGTGCGGACGTGGTACTGATTTCCGCAGGCGTGGCGCGTAAGCCAGGTATGGATCGCTCCGACCTGTTTAACGTCAACGCCGGTATCGTGCGTAACCTGATTGAGCAAGTGGCGACTACTTGCCCGAAAGCACTGATCGGGATTATCACTAACCCGGTGAACACCACGGTGGCAATTGCGGCTGAAGTGCTGAAAAAAGCCGGTGTGTACGACAAGAACAAACTGTTTGGCGTGACCACGCTGGATATCATCCGCTCCAACACCTTTGTTGCTGAGCTGAAAGGCAAACAGCCTGAAGAGCTGAATGTGCCGGTTGTGGGTGGTCACTCTGGTGTGACTATCCTGCCACTGTTGTCACAGATCCCGGGCGTCAGCTTCAGCGAGCAGGAAGTGGCCGACCTGACGAAACGTATCCAGAATGCGGGTACTGAAGTGGTTGAAGCCAAAGCCGGTGGCGGATCGGCAACACTGTCGATGGGTCAGGCAGCGGCACGCTTCGGCCTGTCTCTGGTGCGTGCACTGAAAGGCGAAAGCAATGTGGTTGAGTGTGCTTATGTTGAAGGTGACGGCGAGCATGCGCGTTTCTTCTCTCAGCCACTGCTACTGGGCAAAAACGGCATTGAAGAGCGTAAGCCTGTCGGTACGCTGAGCGCGTTCGAGAAGCAGGCGCTGGAAGGCATGCTGGATACGCTGAAGAAAGATATTCAGCTGGGCGAAGAGTTCGTTAAATAAGTTTTCCGGAACTTATTTTGTAGGGGCGGCGGCTTTCGCCGCCCGTGCCGAGGGTTTGCACTCTGCATACCATCAGGGCGGGAGCCGATAACGGCTCCCCTACAGGCTCCAGAATTAATTTTCCTGCGGATATTCGAGAATGGTCACGGGCAGCGTCAGTTTCTGATCGTTGCGATTAACCTGTACTTCAATCACCGAACCAGGGCGAATTTCTGCCACCTGATCCATCGTCTCCTGCGCAGACACGGCAGCTTTACCGTTAACGCTGGTGATCACATCATTAGCCTGAATGCCGGCTTTCGCCGCCGGGCCGCCTGGCGCGACTTCACTGACCACAATCCCCTGAATCCGATCAATACCGGCACCCTGACCATGTAATGGTGGCACTTCGCGCCCGGTGATGCCGATAAAGCCACGGATCACCCGTCCGTCACGAATCAGCTTATCCATAATTTTGGTCGCTAATGCGGTAGGAATCGCAAAGCCAATCCCTTCCGGCGTTTCACCATCGTTACTCTTATCGAACGAAAGCGTGTTAATGCCCATCAGCTCGCCGAGCGAGTTAATCAGCGCACCGCCGGAGTTACCGTGGTTAATTGAGGCGTCGGTTTGCAGGAAGTTCTGGCGGCCGGAAGGGCTAAGACCCACGCGTCCGGTGGCACTGATAATGCCCTGGGTGACGGTTTGTCCGAGGTTGTAAGGATTACCGATCGCCATCACGATATCACCGACGTGTGCCACACGTTTCGGGTTGATAGTAATGACCGGCAGGCTGGATGCGGTAATTTTTAATACCGCCAGGTCGGTCAGGCTGTCGGAGCCGACCAGCATTGCTTCAAAGAAACGCCCATCCTGCAAAGCGACGATAATTTGATCGGCATCGTTAATCACATGCCGGTTAGTCAGGATGTAACCTTTTTCGTTCATAATCACGCCAGAACCCAGCGTGGTGACGCCGTGATTTTGCGTGCCATTTGTCGCGCCGCGGTTATAGACGTTAACGACAGCGGGCACGGCGCGTCGCACGCCGGGATTGTAGCTTACCGGCGTCTGGTCGGCGCTGTTATCCGGCGCCGACATAAGATTACTGCCAATCCTCAGCGCTGGCATCGCTGCTAATAAAATACCTGCGACGATCAGGCCTAGAATTACCGAACGCAAAAGTTTAGGAAACATGGTGTTAAGTTGAGCCAGAATTAGACGAAAGGCAGAATAACATGAGTTACGCGGACACAACATGGTGTTGTGTCCGCGTCGTGATGTTAACGCAGCAGCAGGTAAATACTTTCCCCGCCGCGTACCACATTCAGTGCTACCAGCGGTGGTTTGGCTTCCAGAATCTTACGCAGTTCTGCCAGGTTGTGAACCGGCGCGCGGTTGACGCCGATAATCACATCATCTTTATGCAGACCAACCTGTTCCGCCGGGGTCGACTTGGCGACGTCATCAACTTTCACCCCTTTGGTGCCATCTTTCAGCTGACTGTCGCTCAGGGTTGCGCCCTGCAACGCCGGTGACAGCTGGGCGGCGCTGGCGCTACTCTGGGTACCACTTTCCAGCTTAACGGTCAGCGTCAACGGCTTGCCTTCGCGCAGCAGACCGATCTTCACCTCTTTACCTGGCGCGGTAGTACCAATTTTCACGCGCAGTTCGGCAAAACTGGTGATCGGTTTACCGTCAACGGCAGTAATGATATCGCCGGATTTAATGCCGGCAGTGGCGGCGGCGGATTTAGGCAGCACCTCGCTGACGAAGGCACCGCGCTGGGCATCAACCTTAAACGCTTTAGCCATATCCGCAGTCATTTCGGTTCCTTTGATTCCCAGCTGGCCGCGCTTCACTTCGCCAAACTCAATCAGCTGCTGCGCCAGGTTCATCGCCATATTGCCCGGAATAGCAAAGCCGATGCCGATATTGCCGCCGCTGGAGGCCAGAATCGCGGTATTGATGCCGATCAGTTCGCCATTCAGATTCACCAGCGCACCGCCAGAGTTACCGCGGTTAATCGCGGCATCGGTCTGAATAAAGTTTTCCAGCCCTTCAAGATTCAGCCCGCTGCGGCCCAGAGCGGAAATAATCCCCGAAGTGGCGGTTTGTCCGAGGCCAAACGGGTTGCCGATAGCCACGGCAAAATCACCCACTTTCAGCTGATCGGAGTCCGCGACTTTCACCTGCGTCAGGTTTTTTGCGCCGTTAATCTGAATCAGGGCAATATCGGTTTGCTCATCATGACCAATCAGTTTGGCGTCATATTCGTTGCCATCACTGAGCTGGACGTTAATTTTATCAGCACCATTAACCACATGATTATTTGTCAGCACATAGCCTTTTTCGGCGTTGATAATCACGCCGGATCCCAGCCCTTCAAATGGCTGCGGTTGTCCTTCGCGGGCGCCTCCCTGGCCGAAAAAGCGCTTCAGCGGCTCGGGAATGTCCTGTGACTGTGTCTGAGTTCCCTCAACATGCACGCTGACCACTGCCGGCAGTACTTTTTCCAGCATCGGTGCCAGGCTTGGCAGCGGTTGACCCTGAATCTGAGCAGGAAGTGCCGCCAGCGCCTGTGGAGCGAGGGTTAAGTTCATGCCAATACTTAATGCTAATGCGCTAAACAGGAATGATTTTTTTTTCATCGCTACGACGCTCTCGCTGCTAAAAAATTGAGGGGGAAATAGTTGTGGAGACTGAAAACTGTGACAGATAATTCGGAAAAGGGTTCGACGCTTTTTAGGTAATTAGGGGCGCCATTGCGCCCCTGAGAGTAAATTAATCGCGTTTGGCGGGTTCGCCACGCAGCAGGCCGGATGCGCCTTCAGAGTAGTCGCGCGGCATCTGCACCGGTGCCTGATCGTTATCCGCTTCTGCTTCAGTTAACTGATAAGCAAATGGGTTTTTCTCACCCGGCAGATTCGGCAGCAGGTCGTTCGAACCTTTCGCCATATGCTGATACAGCTGGCGATAATCACGCGCCATATTGTCCAGCAGCTCTGCACTCTGGGCAAAGTGACTGGTCAGTTCTTCACGATAATCCGACAGCTCGGCTTTGGTTTTTTCCAGCTCGTACTGCATGCTGCGTTGCTCACGCAATTTTCTGTTACCAAAACGCATGACAACTGCGCCGATAATAATTCCAACCACCAAACCAATAAGCGCGTATTCCCAGGTCATAATGACTCCCATGTTGTCTTCGTTGTTCCGTAGGGCCTATCAACTTAATAATAGCCACTATACCCGCTTATCGAATCGAAGTGGAATCCCGCGGCAGCTTCGCTTAGTGTAGAACGGCCTTTTTTTCGTCAACCGGCTGCGTGACAGACCACTTTTAGGGAATGTGATTTAACAATGCAAACGACTTCTCCTCTGGCGCTTTATCAGCAGGCGCTGAATAACGGCGACTATCAACCCGACGATGTTCAGCGTGAAGCGATAACCCGTTTAGACGCTATCCAGCAGGCATTGATCGCCACACCTGCGGCGGCGGCTGCACCGTCCAGAGGTCTGCTTGGCAAGCTAAACCGGCTGATGGGCAAGGAGAAAATGGTGCCGCAGCAGCCGGTTCGCGGGCTGTATATGTGGGGCGGTGTGGGGCGCGGCAAAACCTGGTTAATGGATATGTTTTTTCGGGCTATTCCTGGCGACCGTAAGCTGCGTCTGCACTTTCATCGCTTTATGCTGCGGGTGCATCAGCAGCTGACCGAACTTCAGGGGCAGCCCGATCCGCTGGAAATTATCGCCGATCGCTTTAAGGCGCAGACCGATATTCTCTGCTTTGATGAGTTTTTCGTTTCCGATATCACCGATGCGATGTTGCTGGGAACCTTGATGGAAGCGCTGTTTGCTCGTGGTATCGCGCTGGTGGCGACCTCGAATATTCCGCCGGACGATCTTTATCGTAATGGCCTGCAACGCGCGCGTTTCCTGCCAGCGATTGAGCTGATTAAACGTCACTGCAATATTATGAACGTCGATGCCGGGATCGATTACCGTCTGCGCACCCTGACGTCGGCCCATTTGTGGATGCAGCCGCTGAATGACGAAACCACGCGCGAGATGGAGAGAATGTTTGTCGCGCTGGCCGGCGTGGCACGCGATGACGAGAAGCCGGTGCTGGAAATTAATCACCGGCCATTGCCGACGCTGGGAATGGCGGAAGGGGTGGTGGCGATGGATTTCCACACGCTGTGCGGTGAAGCGCGCAGTCAGCACGATTACATTGAATTATCGCGCCGTTTTCATAGCGTGCTGCTGTATAACGTGCCGGTGATGGTCAATCGCACTGAAGATCAGGCGCGCCGTTTTCTGGCGCTGGTGGATGAGTTTTACGAGCGTCACGTTAAGCTGGTGGTCGCTGCAGAAGCCTCACTGTTTGAAATTTATCAGGGCGAGCGGCTGAAATTTGAGTACCAGCGCTGTTTATCGCGTTTGCAGGAGATGCAGAGTGAAGAATATCTGCGTCTCGATCATTTGCCGTAACCGCTAAAAAACCCTGGGCGGAAGTGGATTTAATCGTAAAAAGGGGTCGCGCTTTGTGTGCGACTTCTCTATAATCTTGCGACCCCACGTTACGGCATTGGTTTTTTTTCCCAAAAACTTTTGCGTTCCAGTAACTCTATCCGAAGGGGTGGGCTTGCTGGTCAAGATGGTCGTGTGAGCCTCAACCGTTTATTCAAGCGTTTGGGATTTCACCAACGTGTAACTTAATTTGGGTAAGCTTTTAATGAAAACTTTTACAGCTAAACCAGAAACCGTAAAACGTGACTGGTACGTTGTTGACGCAACGGGCAAAACTTTAGGTCGCCTGGCGACTGAACTGGCTCTGCGCCTGCGCGGTAAGCACAAAGCGGAATACACTCCGCACGTTGATACTGGTGATTACATCATCGTTCTGAACGCTGAGAAAGTTGCTGTAACCGGCAACAAGCGTAGCGATAAGATTTATTACCATCACACCGGCCACATCGGTGGTATCAAGCAAGCGACCTTCGAAGAGATGATTGCTCGCCGTCCTGAGCGTGTGATTGAAATCGCGGTTAAAGGCATGCTGCCAAAGGGCCCGCTGGGTCGTGCTATGTACCGTAAACTGAAAGTTTACGCGGGCAACGAGCACAACCATGCGGCACAGCAACCGCAAGTTCTGGACATTTAATCGGGATTATAGGCAATGGCTGAGAATCAAAACTACGGCACTGGTCGCCGCAAAAGCTCTACCGCTCGCGTCTTTATCAAGCCGGGCAGTGGTAACATCGTTATCAACCAGCGTTCACTGGAACAGTACTTCGGTCGCGAAACTGCCCGCATGGTAGTTCGTCAGCCGCTGGAACTGATGGATGTGGTTGGTAAATTTGATCTGTACATCACCGTTAAAGGTGGTGGTATCTCTGGTCAGGCTGGTGCGATCCGTCACGGTATCACACGCGCTCTGATGGAGTACGACGAGTCCATGCGTGGCGAACTGCGTAAAGCAGGCTTCGTTACTCGTGATGCGCGTCAGGTTGAACGTAAGAAAGTCGGTCTGCGTAAAGCACGTCGTCGTCCACAGTTCTCCAAGCGTTAATTCGCCCTGTTTACAGAGCAAATTATCGAAAAACCCGGTGCTTGCACCGGGTTTTTTATTGCCTGTAGCAAGTGTAATCTGTCGTTTTACCCTGCTGACTAGCATTTTCCCGCCAAATCTTCAACACTGCCCCCACAAGTCGCTTAAAATCTGGTAAACTGTCTGTCACTTTGCGCCCGTATGCCGGGTAGTTACGCATGATTATCCTGTCTGGATGCTGGATCTGCGCAACTTTTGGCTGCGAGGGGTTATATCAAGCAGGTTAGTCGCCGCGTGGTTGGCTATTCGCAGTAATTTTCTCGATAAACTTGGAGGTTTTCATGGCTGTCGCTGCCAACAAACGTTCGGTAATGACGCTGTTTTCTGGTCCGACTGACATTTTTAGCCATCAGGTACGTATCGTGCTGGCTGAGAAAGGTGTCAGTGTAGAGATCGAGCAGGTTGAAACGGATAATCTGCCGCAGGATCTGATTGACCTCAACCCGTATCGCACCGTGCCAACGCTGGTGGATCGCGAGCTGACGCTGTATGAATCCCGCATCATCATGGAATACCTTGATGAGCGTTTCCCGCATCCGCCATTAATGCCTGTGTACCCGGTTGCACGCGGTGAGAGCCGTCTGATGATGCACCGCGTCGAGCAGGACTGGTACAGCCTGATGCGTAAAGTTGAAAACGGCAACGCGCAGGAAGCTGACGCGGCACGTAAACAACTGCGTGAAGAGCTGCTGGCGATTGCACCGCTGTTCTCCCGTACGCCATTCTTTATGAGCGAAGAATTTAGCCTGGTTGACTGCTATCTGGCACCGCTGCTGTGGCGTTTACCGCAGATGGGTATCGAACTGATCGGCAGTGGCTCGAAAGAGCTGAAAGGCTATATGACGCGTGTGTTCGAGCGTGATTCCTTCCTGGCTTCCCTGACGGAAGCGGAACGCGAAATGCGCCTGCAAACGCGGGGCTAATCGGATGGAAATGTCTCAACTAACCGCACGTCGCCCTTATCTGCTGCGAGCGTTTTACGAGTGGCTGCTGGATAACCAGCTGACGCCGCATTTAGTCGTAGACATCAATCTGCCTGGCGTTATGGTGCCGCTGGAGTATGCCCGTGATGGACAGATCGTTCTGAACATTGCGCCGCGTGCCGTCGGTAACCTTGAGTTAGGCAATGATGACGTCCGCTTCAACGCCCGCTTTGGTGGCGTTCCTCGTCAGGTTACCGTACCGCTTAATGCGGTACTGGCAATCTACGCCCGTGAGAACGGTGCAGGCACTATGTTTGAGCCTGAGCCGGCCTATGAAGAGGGTGGCGAGCATAATTTCACGGCTGAGCAGAATGAATCAGAAACCGTGATGTCGGTCATTGATGGCGATCGTCCTGATAACAGTAGCGATGATGATGATAACCCTGATGACACGCCGCCACGCGGTGGTCGTCCGGCGCTTCGCGTCGTCAAATAAAAAACGGGCCTGATGGCCCGTTTTTTTATGCCCGCAGCGGCGTCACACACCCACCAGATACAGCGGCTGTTGTGAGTTATCGTCATTCTGGTTTTCAAATGTATGCAGAAAAAGGAACCAGGCCTTCGAAAGATCCTCTGTTGCGCGATCGGGATGCTTTTCTGCAAAATGTTCGCACATCAGGCCAAACAGCATTTCCGCATCGGTCATGATCAGGCGGCTGACCAGAAGATTACTGTTGAAAATCGGGATGAAAAGATTCGCATAGCGGTGGTTATCAACCGATTGAGGCTGATTTTCCTGTAGAAATTCTGTGGTAGCTGGAGAGGAGTAAAAGTCACGTTCTTCCTGGCTCCAGTCACCCTGCTCCTGTGCCATCACGAGATGAATGCGGCTTTGCAAACGCAG
Source organism: Winslowiella iniecta (assembly GCF_001267535.1). Classification (GTDB taxonomy): domain Bacteria; phylum Pseudomonadota; class Gammaproteobacteria; order Enterobacterales; family Enterobacteriaceae; genus Erwinia; species Erwinia iniecta. Next base: position 46,407 of record NZ_JRXE01000006.1, read on the forward strand.
TAAAAAGGCCGGGCCGGAAAAGGTTTCCAGCGCCCAGGGAGTAGAGAGCCGGAGTTTACTCCAGGCGGCAAACTCCTGCGCGTTACGCGGATCGGCATTAATTCCCGCCAGGCGGATATCTGCATTGTCATCCTTCTCCGGCGCTGGCTGGGTCAGGAGCAAATCTTCATTTTGCTCGATGCTGAGCCGCAACGGCGGCGCGACGTTCCCGGTTTGATTGGTGGTAGGATCGCCGGTGCCAGCAGCAAGGATCAGGCGAATCGGCCAGTGTTGCCGGTGTGAGATAAAGCCCAGATCCTGAGACGAGGCTTTGGGTCGCAGCAGAACAATCTGTTCTGCACGCCGTGGTGTTTGCCAGTAGCGAAATGCCTGCTGACAGGTCTGTAGCCACAGGCCCGCACGCTGCTGCATCTTCTCTGCACGCCACAACAGGTCGGGCAATGTCAGCAACCGGTCTAAGAGCCGGGTTTCTTGCGGTATTTCTGTTGCCAGCGTGTGCAGTTGATCGAGCGCCCGTTGCCAGTCGTAGCTTGTCTGCACTAATCCGCTATCATCGCGGATGCATTGCCACGGCTGTTGAAAGAGATCAGCGGTGACATGCAGCTGTTGCTGGTAATAACTGAAAAAATAATTCTGTGCAAAGTGCTGTAATTGCAAGGGTAATAGCGCGCTGGCAGACAGGGTTCCTGAGTAAGGCTGTGTCTGAATAAATTTAACCACCGTGATGGCTTGTGTTATCAGGCTGCGGCTCTGATTAATCCACTCTTTAAGGCTATCGGAGCTATAACGCAGCTCATGCACCAGCTCAACCTGGTTCAGTAAGGCATGCAGCAGTCTCTTTTTATGCTCCAGTCTTAACAATGAGTTATCGCATTCTGACTGAGTAAAGAGAGGGTAATCACGCCACTCGAAGGGGCTCCACATCAGTTCACCGAGGGTAATGGGGGTGTCATGCAGACGCGCAAGTTTTTTTATAACCTGATATAAAATTTGACCACGCGAGCGGAAAATCAGCATGGCATCTTCCAGTTCGCTTAATGCCTGTTCGTGATCGCTAAAAGTGTTGGCAGCGCGATAAGGGACCACATTGAGTACGTTGTAAACCGTCGCGATCGCGGCCTGTCGGCTCCGCTGGTTAGCGGATAATACGGATGCAAGGCGTTGTTGTTCATCCGGCGCCAGCAAGGCCCGGTAATCCGATGTGTTCTGCTGCGCAACGATACTGACAATCGCGGCATCAAGCTGCTGCGGATCAGCCTGTGGCCACTGTTTTGGCAGTACCGGTGAGGGATGAAGTTGGCCATCGTCACCCAGTATTCGGTAACTCATTCGCTGGTTTTTTTCGTTAAAGATAAACACCATCCTGCCATCGCTGCGTTGCAATATGCGCGATGTTGGCACCATGGTGGTGGTATAGAGATCACCACTCTCCCAGTGCAGATAGCGGTTGGGAGCAAACACTCGCTTTTCAATCAATTTATCAGCATCTTGCGCTGATAATAGCTGCCAGCCTGGATGTTCAGTCAGTATCCATTGACCCTGGCGGGCGCTATCCAGCTGACTGGTTTCCAGCGAGAAATAGTTATCCTGTAGGGCTTCACTGTTATGCGGTGAAAAATGTAGCCGGTAGCCACCCCCGGCAAGTTCAGTTACCGTCACTGGTGTCGCCAGCTCCGCCCCGGCAGGGTAAAAATAGTCTTTCTGCTGACCGCCCTGACCATGGGTAAACACCTCCGAGAGTCCGCGATAGCGTAAAATTGATCCGGTGGGCGGTGTGATACCTTTTGTCATGGCACACTGTAGTCGCCATGCCAGCGGGATTGAATCATCGAAGAACTTGCTTGCGGAAATAGCCGCGCGGCGTAGCGCCTGCACATCCTCTCTCAGCCAGTCAAAAAAGGCTAAATCTGGCCAGATGCTGGCACTGGCCGCGTCATCCGGCAGTGGATACAATCTGTCCCGATTTTCTGCGGTGCTGGCATAAAGTTCGCGCTTGTTTCCGGTCTGCCAGCCGAGATAACAGAAGTGACTCACCGGATCCCACCAGAAGCCGGCGAAGCCGTTTTCGGGGAGGCTGGTGAAGCCGACAGTGCCACCTTCTGACCCTAATCTGGTTTCTCTTAAGGCGCGGGTTAGTGTTTGCCACTCGGTACTGGCTCCCATCAGTGTGGTAATAGCCTGACTGAAGTGGCTGACAGGATTCATCTTAGTGGACCCGTTATTAATGTGCTGTTGCCAGGTTTCGCTATCTGCATGGGCGGCAACGGTAGTGATATGTTCGGACTGTTCCCTGATGTAACTGTAATCATTGCTGCCGCTGCGGTCATAGAAAAACAGATGCTGACTAAGCCAGTCGGCCAGCGCATTTTTTGCCAGTGCAAACTCCTCTTCGTCGCGGGCCGCTATCAGCATGGCTAATTGTCTCTCTGTCTGCGACTGCATCCATTCAAATAATACTATCGCCGGATTCGTCACCGGCAGACCGCGTGACTGAGCGCTAACGCTCAAAGGCAGTCGGGTGGATTCAGTGAAATTATGTGAAGAATCAGAAAAGCCAAAACAGAGACGGGTCAGTTCTTGCTGTTCGGGTTGTGAAGACAACTGACGAAACAGCATTGGGACATACTGAGGATCGCTCAGCGGCAGCAATATGCCGGGCTGGCCAGGGCAGTGAAACGCCAGCCCGGCGACCTGAATATCACTGCTTTTGTCATTGCTGCGCAGATACCAACTGACCAGCAGATTGCCGTTAAATACGGCCTGGGTCAGACGTAAATTATTATTATCAGAGAGTTGATACAGGGCGTTAAGCAATAATTGTCGCTGTTTCTGCAAAGCGGTTGTCAGCAAGACCTGAAGCAGAGCCGCGTCAGCCAGACGGGCGGAGAAAGTGGCATGATTGATAAACCCTGCCAACCGCTGGCTACCTTCCAGGCAAGCAAGGATGTGTTGTTGCATCACCGCCGCTTCTTTTAGATTTGCGCCGATTGCCTGAAGTGCATCCGTGGCCTCGCTGCGATTTTCGCTATCGGGTCGACGGCCACTAAGCAAAGCGGTCTGCTGGATGGCGGTCTCATGCATAGAAAGCAGGCCAGCGTCATGCTGAGCAGCGAATGCCAGCATCAGTAAATTATCGACAGAAACGGTTTCTGGCTGTAGCTGGTGGGAAATAATCGCACCCAGACAAAGCCACTGGCAAGAAAGGCTGTGAAAAGCGGAGGTGGCCAGCAGCGGTTCAAGATTCTGCAAATATTTTGCGAAAGAGAGCAGATTGTTCAGCGTGGCGGAGAGGTATCGCTGAAGCGCCTGCTGCGTTTCTGCATCGCGGCGACTGAGCTTTGCTCCATATTTCTCGGTAATCTCAGTAATCTGCCCGGCAACGAAATTTTTTTGCGACAGACTCGCTAAGCTGAATGTTGGATCGGCGAAACTATTTTGTAAATGATGCAGGACAAACTGATAGAGTTTCGGCGCTTCCGGGGTGACGTGACAAAATATATCACTCAACAACTGCAGCAATACCGCATTATCCGTGCCGGTGAGTTGCGGTAAATAACGCTGTAATACACTGACCTGGTACTGGACGATATTGCCTTGCGCATCAATAACACTATTTATCAGCTTGATGGCATCACGCGGGACTGCACCCGACACCTGCGGATCGATATTCAGCAGATGGCTTTGCAGGCGTTGGTGAAAAGGGAGTGAGGCAAACCGCATAAAGCTGCTCAGCACCATATTGAGTTGTTGTTGATACAACATTTCATCATTGAAAATTACGCCGGGTTTTAATACTGCCTGCATCTGTTTCGCCGGTAACGTTATACTCTCTTCCAGCAGCGGTATCTCCAGCGGAGCAACAGGCCAGTCGCGGTAAGTGCTGCGTGTCTCGCGCCGTTTGCGATTATGTGCCTCGGAGATAAACTCTTTATCCAGGAAGGTAAACCAGCTACCGCTATCCGTCTGATAGACATTGCAGAAATACAGTTTAGGGAAAAGAGAGCAACTGCTAATCAGCGATTTTTTGACATCATCGATAAATAATGGATTAACAACGTTATTACCGGTGAGCACCGCAATATTTCCTGCGGTCTTTTGTCGCTGTCGCCAGTAGTAGGCTAATTTCTCTGTCGCGAAGAGTAAAAAAGGAACAAGATTTTCATAGCGCATCTCCGGGAAAAGATAATCCTGTAGGGCCGCCAGCCATGCGGCCTGTGCCGGTTTATCAGACCACTGAGCTAAGGGGAAATTTGCCAGTGCTTTGGCACTGTATTCAACACGCGCAAATGAATGATAAATATCTGCAATATCCTGCGCTAAATGTAGCCAGTTGGCCGCGAAATCGGCGGGGGACGGGGGGGGAGCATCAGGATTTAGCTGGCGATATTCTTCATAGCGCAGAATAAATACTTCCATATTGGCACTGAACAGGATGGTATTTGCCAGATTCTTGTCGATAAGCTCTTTACAGTAATGGGCCAAATGATTGATAACAGCGAGATGGAATTTTTTTTGCATTGAAGAATAATTGTAACCAAACAGAGTGAATCTTTCCAGATTATAAGTTAAAGCCTGAAGTATCTGATCGGTATATTGTTGCTTCTCAGCAGGTTTTATCATCATTAGCTGCAGTTTCCCGATAATACTTTCATCCATGAGCAGATAATGAACCATAAATAGGTAGCTTAATTCTACACCCTGAATTTTACTGTTTAGTACCATCCTGATATTAATGATTGATTGATTAATTAAAATATTCTGTTCTGTATTAAGACCTTGAGGAGGAGAGGTGTAAGGCTTTTCCATGTAATCAGAATAATACTGATACAGCGTCTCTTCATTAATCGTGTTTTTATCATTATAATAATCTTGCTGAGCCATAAACATACTGGTGTAGCATCTTATCGGAATAGTTAACGAGATAAAGAAGAACATGGACATCTGGTTATAATCTTTCGGGATGCTTATCCCCTTTTTCTCAGCGCTGGCGATAATCGATTCCGGCATCGGATCAAGTAATGCGCTAAAGAACATCTGGTGAAAAAGTATCGGATTTGAATCGCACAGTTCAAAAATATTAAGAGCCAGACTGTCTTTTTGCATCAGGACTGAGAGGCAAGAGAAATTATACGGTTCGGGGAGTTGTGGGTCGTAATTATTCCGATCAACTAATTGAATAGCTTTGGGATTATTCCATGGCACTTGTAATCTGCTGTTTGTTTCACTGGTGTAACTTTTTTTGATCAGCATTTTTACCATATTCACACCCCATGGTTTATTCGCTGACAGAAGATTATCACCACCACGAAAGGAAAGGTAAGGGAAAGCGGCAAAAACCGGACTGGAGACGATGCCATTCATCGTTGTGTAAGCGTTACTGCGAATGACGGCGATTTCGTCGTCAAGCTTTTTCAGGTTGCTGATTTCCAGCTTTATTTCTGCGGCAAGCTGGTCGGCCTGCTTAACCGAGGAGGGCTGAGAACGTGCATAATCGATTTTTTTATTTAAGTTGGCAATTGCTGCTTCTTTTACCCAGCGTTTTGCATACATCTGTCTCAGTGAGTTTAGCAGTGAACTGATGGTTTTCTTTAAACCATAACTCATATAAAAATCTGCGGCACAGATTGCGAGCTGATAGAAAGGAACCAGTATTGAAGGCGGTGTGATATCTTCTCTGGAAATAATAATATCGCGAAAAAACGCATAGCAGTTATAAAAGGGTAACAACTCTACCAGCCGTTGCACATTTCCTTTAGCTGTTTCCTGTTCGGCAAGGGAGGGGTTATGTGCTTTTCCCTTGAGGTACACAAGAAATTTTCTTCGGTTCTCTGTTACCTCTTGTTTTAAAGCTTCTAAAGGGGAAATGTCTTTATCACCCAGGGGTCTTTCCTGATATGAAATACTCATATCGTCAGGGCTCGATAAGGTTTGGCAGAGTTTGGTTTTATAATAGTGGTAATGTTCGATGATAAAATTATCACCCTTATTCCAGTGACTCAGCGTGGTAGTGTTCGGCTCTTTAAGCTCATCGCAGACATTATTGAAAGGTTGATCATCCATAAAAATAAAGTTTTCATTCAGCGTGCTGTCGTCTAAATTATAAACTTGTTCTTTTTCAGTAATAGGTAATCTCCGCACCGGAAATTGTCTGGTATGTAACCGGCTGGATTCAATGTTGATAATGTAGTAACGTTTTTCTTTTGTTTCACTATTATAACCGACAAAAATCTTACCGGTTTCATGATGAGGGCGATGATTATAGGAAATACGTTTACTAAATTCAGGAAAAAAATGGAAAGCTCTCGGCTGGAAAAGATAGCGTAAAACTTTGAATCTTTTTACTTTGACATCAATTGCATAAATTTGCGTTTCAATATTATTAAGAAAAGAATAATCATCATCAGGTAATATTTTAAAAGCCTGATCGACAATTTTCCGGTAAAGGTCACAGTGATGAAAAATCATTTCCTCATAAGCCAGGCTGAAGTTACTATATAACTCAGAGTAGGTTGGGTGTTTTTTTAATGTGAACTGTTTTTTATTATTCCGATCGTAGATGCGTAGTGATTCGGGTATTTTGTCAGGAAGATAATGAAATAATTCATTAAATCCATCTTCCATATTGCGGATTATTTCTCCGTAGTTTTTACACTCGGTGATGGCACGCACCGCTTTCTCAATGCGTCCCTGGGTCTGTATTCTGAATTTAATCGTGTTGAAATCCTGTGGTGTGTGAAGGTCTACGCCAGGAAAGCTTATCTGCGCACTGTCATCAAATGAGACAATTGGGATGGCTTCAAGTATTATATCTTGCTTATGATAGAGATACATCTCCTTGTTAATCTCCTTGTATGCCTCTTCAAGATACTCTCTGTTGCTGGTCAGGTTATAACCAGGGTAGCTGAGTAAACGTGAGAGTACATACCCATCGATACTGCCTTCATGAATAGCAATCGAAAATTCATCATGCATAACATAGTGGTTTTCAGAAAATCGCTTACCAATATAATTCCAGATATAATAGTTGTTTTTGGAAATAAGAATTTCGTTATCTTTACCATTTTGCTCGAGGAATAATAAATCTGGCGCCACATATGAAATCAGGAAGTTAGAAATTTTACTCATGTCTGATGCAACATAGATCTCCAGAAAAGAATATTTTTTAGCACAGTGAGAACGGAGCTGTTGTAGTATCACCATTACTGTTTTTTCTTTGCGGTGTTTACTTTTTGAATGCCATAATTTATTTAATTTATTACCCAGTGTAAGGATAATATTACTGATATCTGGCGGCTGGCTACGGCCAGTTGGCGTTAGCAGTAATGATAATATATATAATATCTGGCCATTCATCTCATTACGGTCTCTGCTAGTGAATGTTGAGACACCCCATTTCATCAGTAATTTATCTGCAAATTTAAAATTAATATCGCCATGACTATCAAACAGTCGGTCAAATAACTCTACCGCCAGTGATACTCCTATTTTAGTTGAATTCATGAGTTGCTTGATATTACTCTTCGCTTCTGTGCAAATATTGATCTCTTTTGTCACGGCGTTACTGTCAGGTTTAGCGGATTTCTCCGATCGTCCTGCGCTTTGGCGAAAATATCCCACTCCCGCCAGCAGCGTCACACCGGTCGCCGCCAGCAGTAAATTTGTCCGGCTTTGCCACCAGAGATTCGGGGCAGCTGTGGTTGCCATCATCGCTGCGGGGATCAGCAGCGGAACTGAGACGCCTGCTGATGAGGATGTTGCCTGGCAGGAGGCAGAGGCTGGCATATCTGCGAGCATATTCGGCCCAATACTTCGGGTTCCGTCCGGGCATACTGATAACTGTGCGGATAAGATCTGCTGCTCGGTTTGCTGATAAGCGCGATGATAATTTTCTTCAAAAGCACGGTGTGCGGATGATGGGGCAGCATCGGTTATCAGCCGATCCTTTTGCAGCAGGATATCTCTGGGTATACAACGGATCACTGCCCGGTTTAATGCTTTAGCGGCTTTGCTCTCGTCCCATGGTTTGTGATGGGTTTCCTCATACCAGGCTTTAGTTTGCTGCCCGACACGCTGTATTTCATAGTGTTGCTGGAAATCACTGCTGCGCGCCGATAACTGACTAATATCCTTGATAATTCTCAGGCCATCAGTGAGCATATTTGGCGATGGCAGTTTGCCCTTTAACCAGCCGCTGACAGACAGCACACTGTATAATCCGACGATCAGCGTAATGCCGGTCATCACCACTTCAGTGGCACCGCTCTCACGGCATAACTGCATCACCGGAAAAATAAGCTGCTGATGCAGTTCCACCATCCACCCGGGCTGGCCAATATTTTCTAATGCGCAGACTGTTGACCAGCTGGAGAGCAGCGTGAGAATACTTTGCAGCAGAGTGGCTGTCAGGGAAACGTGGTGGTGTTGCAGCCAGATCAATAACAGTCCCGGCAGGCTGGAAAGTATTGCCGCGCTGGTCGTTACGCCGGCGGCGAGATATATAAGCTGATTGATCAGTTGCAGTCCCGCCATTAAAGCCGCCTGGCAGACAATATCGGTTCCCCGGCCACTGCATATCAGCACGGCGGCCAGCAGTTTACTCAGATCGGGATGGATAACATTCAGCAAGGTGGTCGCCATGGCGGTCTGGCTGAGTATATGAAGCTGATGATGGATAGCGTCCTTTACCTGCGAGGCGAGGGCGCTGAGTCGTGGCCACTGTGGCGATGTCGGCGTGAGCCAGGGCTGGGTATCCAGCGCGTCGAAGAACAGTTCTTCTTCAGGAGCGGATATCGTGAGCGACACGTTACGGACGGCGGTAAAGGGAAGCGAGGACGGCGCAGCCAGCCCAGAGGCGGCTGCGTACGTTATCGGAGCGACCCGCCCGGCATCGTTGATATTATTAATCATATCAGTACTCATTCCTTGAGTAATATGCAGAAAAATTATTGTAGTGATGGTTTAGTTTTTTGCCAGTAAGAGCTGGCTGGAAGTTAAACACCAATTAAGTAAAGTACTTGCCTGTCGTCACCCTCTGCCTGCTGTGCAAAAGTTTGCTGAAACAGAAACCAGGCTGAGGCAATGGTTTCTGCTGCACGCTGCGGGTATTGTGCGGCAAAATTTTCGCACAGCAGGCCAAAGATCATCTCTTCATCGGTCATCACCAGACTGATAAACAGCGACTCAGTATGATACAGCTGACGGAAAAACGCGCCGTAGCGGCGCGTGTCCAGCTCTTCCGGCATTTCTTCCTGCAGAAAACGCAGGGTGTCCGCAGCGTGGCAAAAGTCATAGACCTCTTTGCTCAAGACCTGTTGTTCTGTATCGCTAACCTGGCGGATGCGGTTTTGCAGACGTAACCAGAAAGAAGGGCCGGAATAGGTCGCCAGCGCCCAAGGACTGGACAGGCGAAGTTTAATCCAGACGGCAAACTCGCCGATGGTTTGTGGCTGAGTGTTGATGCCCGCCATACGCGGCACCGGCTCTGAATGCGTTGTCGGCCCCACTGGCATGAGCAGCAGATCTTCCTGTTGCTCGACGGTGATCCTGCGGGCAGGTGCGATACCGGTGGCCTGGTAGCTGTCAGGATCGCCTGTTCCGGCACCAAGGATGAGGCGCACCGGCCAGTGGTGCTGTGCCGGGATCAGCTCAGCTTTTCCTGCCGCCATTTGCGGGCGCAGCATCACCAACTCTTCGGCGCGGCGGCGGGTTTGCCAGTAGCGCAATGCACTGTCACAACGGCGGCGCCATAATGCGGCGGACTGCTGTATGGCGCTGGTTTGCCATTGTACCGCAGGCAGCGTCAGCAGCCTGTTGATGACCTTTTCATCCTGCGGCAGTGTTGTTGCCAGGCTATGAAGCTGTTCCAGCGCGGGCTGCCAGGCAAGGCGTGATGCGGTTGACCAGCTGTCATTGTGCAGGCAATGCCAGGGCTGCGCGAAAAGCTCACGGGTGACATGGAGTTGCTGCTGGTAGTGACTGAAGAAATTATTCTCTGCAAAATACTGCCGCTGCAGGCGAAATGCAGCATCGTCGTCAGCCGGCAGGTCGGGCTGCTGCTTGATAAATTCAATGGCGTTTTTGGCCTGCTTTTGTAGTTCGATGGCCTGGTTGATCTCGTTCTGTAGCACCTCTGACAGGCTGTCCAGTATCGGATCTTTTTTCAGCAGCGCCAGCGCTTTAAGTAGCATGGCGGTTCTCAGTGCGAATAATTTTTCCGCTGTCCGGCGTTCATCTTCCCGGTAAAGATCAAACTCGCGCCAGCTGAGTGGGTCCGATAGCAATGAGAGTAAGGTCACATCCGTATTCTGTAGCGATGTGCCCTGTTTCAGCTCGTGATCGAAATTTCTGTCCGATGAGCGAAAATAGAGGTAAACATCCATCAATTCTGACATTTCCAGCGGCTTACTGGCGGTGCGAAACGGGAATGAACCGATCGCTTTTGCTGCGGTGGTCAAAACTAGCCGCTGGTTTTGCTGCCTCGCGGCGATTTCGATTCTGAGACGCTGTCCTTCATCTGCTTGCAGCAACGGCCAGTAATCAGAATCCAGTTGTGAAACAAAGGTTTCCAGCTGCGCGTGAAATTGCTGCGCACTGGCTGCCGTACTGTGCTGTGGCCAGTTGGTCGGGATCTGCGGCGATTTGCACAACGTCCCGTGCGGATCAAGCACGCGGTAACTGATGCGGCGGTAATTATCTTCGCTAAAAATAAACACCATACTGCCGTCACTGCCCTGTAAAACAGGGGACGCGGGCGTCATGCTGGTGCAGTTATCTGTGCCATTACCCCATTGCAGATAGGCGGCGGGTGAAAAATTGCCGGCACGGATTAACCGGCTGGCGTTCATTGCGGGCTGCAACTGCCAGCGTGACGATGCGGTAAGTGACCACGTATATTGCCAGTCTGCGTCAAACGGCTGTGTTTCCAGGCTAAACCCCAGGTCGGGGGACGCCCGATCCGTGGACGGGGTGAAGGTAAGCCGCCAGCCGCCATGGGATATAACGGTTGCGGTGACGGGTAAAGCAGTGTTGCCGGCGGCGAGGGAAAAATAGTATTGCAGCGCTGAACCGCTGCCGGTGGTATACAGCCTGGCGACGCCGGAGAACAGGGTGGGGATAGCGTTGGCCGGCAGAGGCAGCGCATGACTGAGGGCGCTCTGTAACTGCCAGGCCAGCGGAACGGAGTCATCAAAAAATCTCTGTGGCGATATCTCGCCGTGGCGCAGCGCCTGCAGAGAGTAGCCCAGCAAATCTGATGGGTTTAATGCCGGCCAGATTGCAGCGTTGGCGTTATCATCCGGCAAGGGGTAGAGAGCATGGCGGTTTTGCGCAAGGCTGACATAGAGCTTGCGATCGACTCCTTGTTTCCAGCCCAGATAACAGACGCGGCTTACCGGATCCCACCAAAATCCGGCGAAGTCGTCGGTGGGTAGAGCAGATAATGGCGTGGGACTATAGCGTTGCCCGCGCTCTTTTAATGCTTTCGTCAGGAAAGGCCAGTGGGTATGGGCACCCATCACATCGGTGACCGCCTGATTAAATTCATCAACAGGGGATAAATCAGCCGCGTTGACATGATGGGGTTGCTGCCACGTTGCCATCGCCGCATGGTCGGCAATCGTCACCAACTGGTGGGTTTGTTCCTGAATAAAGCGGTAATCATCATTATCATCATGCCCATAGAAAAACAGATGCTGGCTTAGCCAGCGTTCCAGCTGTGTCTTGTGCTGGACGAAAGCAGATTCGCTCTCTGTCTGCGTTAGCGTGTAGCACAGCTCCCCTGTCTCTTGCTGCATCCATGCCAACAACGCCGTAGCCGGATTGGTGACGGACAGGTTGCCAGCCAGAGTGATCTGCACGGGATCCGTCATATTGTGCGGCGTCTTTGCATCGGTGAAACAGAGATGGATGAGTTCATTGTCGGTGGGGGAGCGTGAAAGCTGGCGAAATATTAACGGAATAGAGTGAGGAGCGCCCAGCGGCAGCACGATGCCTTGCTGCTGAGAACTGTGGAAGCCCAGTCCGGCCACCCTGGAGTGTTGCAGGCTATCGCGCCACTCTGCATACCAGCTAACCTGCAACTGCGCTTTGCGCAGAGCGTCAGCCAGCATTCTGCTGTCATCTGCGGGAAGTTGCAGCAGCGCCAACTGTAATAAATGATGCTGCTTTTCCAGGCTGGTTTTTATCATGGCGCTTAACTGTTGCTGCTGCGCAGTGGAAAAGTCGGAAAACGTCAACAGGCGCAAAAAACCAGCCAGCCATTGATTATTTTGCAGGCACACTTGCAGGCGTTGCTGCAACCATGCGGCGGTTTGCACACTGGTGGCGATCACCCGCAGGGCGTCGGTTGCCTGCTGCTGTTGGCCAGTAACGGGTTGCTGGCCGCTGATTAACGCCATTTGCTGGATGGCGGTTTCGCGTAGCGAAAGCAGGCCTGCGTCATGCAGAGCTTCCCAGGCCAGATGCAATAAGTCTGCTTCGCCAGGGGCGTTTAACCGCAGCTGGCGGGCAATGATGGCGCCGATGCACAGCAAGCGGGACGAAAAATGCTGTAAGGGAGCCGCTGCCAGCCGGGAGTCGACCGGAAGCAGCCCGCGGGCAAAGGCGGTCAGGTGTTGCACGGTGGCGGTGATGTACTGGCGTAGCGCCTGTTCGCTTTGCTTATCAATATCCTGTCGCTGAGCGGCAAACTGGCGATAAATCGCCTGACTCTCACGGGACACGAAATCCTGCGCCAGCAACAGCGATAAGCGGTTATTTCCCGCTGCAAGTTTGCGCTGTAATTGATGAAAGATAAATTGATATAACCCCGGCGCGTGTGGCGTGGTGAGCTGAAAAATATCACTCAGCAACTGCAACAGCGGATAATCATCCGCCACATTCAGTGCGGGAAAATAACACGACAATATCAATAACTGGTCATCACGCAGGTTGCCCTGTTCGTCAATCAGATGATTGATTAATGCCACTGCGTCACGCTGGGTGAGTGTCTCCACCGGTAACGCATCCTGCCGCCAGATATTTAAACGCAGATGGAAGGGCTGTGAGGAAAAATGCAGAAAGCTTTCCAGTGCCCATAGCTGAGGTTTTTTCAGTGGCAAAGCCACGCTTTCATTTAACGCCAGATGATCCTGCTGAGCAAGCGGATAAGAGGAATGCACACTGTCAGCCTGGCGTTTGCCGCGGATAGTATGGCGGTCGGGCATATATTCGTTGGTGAGAAAGGTAAACCAGCGTCCATTATCTGTCAGCCAGACCTGGCAAAAGTAGAGCCGTGGATAAAGGCGGCAACTGGCGGTCAGCGCGGTGCTAACATCGTCGATAAACAGTGGGTTAATTACGCCATCCTGCATAATTTCCAGCTTACTGCCGGCTGTTGTCTGTCGTTGCTGCCAGTATTGCGCCAGATTTTTCCCTGCATCAGCCAGCGCTGGCTGGAAATTTTCATATTGCATTTCCTCCAGCAGAAAGGGTTGCATGGCGTTCAACCAGGCACTTTGCGCCGTGGTTCCCTGCCACTGCTCGGGGGGATAATTCGCCAGCGCTTTTGCGCTATATTCAATGCGCGCGAAGGATTGATACAGCGTCGCCAGATCGCTGGCTATTTGCAGCCAGTTACGGGTGAAATCCTCGGGTGATGGCAGCGCGGCGTCACGATGGTCGAGTCGATATTTTTCCCGGCGTTCGAGAAAAGTCTCCATATTGTGGCTAAACAGGACGATCGCGGGCGGATGACTGTCAGTGGCTTGTTGGCAGTATTGGGCGAATTGGCCGACGGCGGCGGCATGAAATTTCATCTGTACTGAGGAATGACTGGTGCCGTAGAGGGTGAACCTTTCAAGGTTAAAGGTGAGTTCCCGTTGCCAGCGTGCCAGCGCCGCCTCTCTGGAGGCGGGCGGCGAGTTCATCGCCTGCGCCAGCGTGGCGACATCTTCCCGCATCAGGAAGAATTGCAGCATAAACAGATAATTCAGTTCGATAGCCTTGATCGTACTTTGCAGGGTATCGCTGATAATCGTGCTGGCTTGTTTAATTAACTGATGTTGTGCATCCTGCAGTTCAACGGAGAGTTTAATATAAGGTCTTTCCATGGCATCATTATAATAATTCCACAGGGTATCTTCGGTGACTTTAACGTCATTTTTCCCTGTCTTATAATAATCCTCCATCGCTAGCACCATACTGGTGTAACTGCGTACCGGAATGGTCAGTGCGATAAAGCAAAACATGGACATCTGGTTATGATTTTCCGGGAAAACCCAGCCGTTTTCGCTGGCGGTAGTAATGACAGACTGCGGATCGGGACTACGGAATGCGCTGAACAGCAGCTGTTGATAAACCGGTTTATCGTTATTAAGCAGAGTAAAAATATTGAGCACCGTTTTGTCCGCTGATAATTTCCCCGGTGTACACGTCTGGTTAATCACTACCGGATCCGGCAGGCTGTAAAGTTCATGTTCAAGCAGCTTATCGCCCAATGGGTTTTGCCATGGGAAGCCGAATCGGGTCTTTTTTTTATGCGACAATATTTTTTTTGCCCCTATTTTTGTTGTGCTAATTCCCCAGGGAATGACGCTGGCCAGATAACCTTTTTTTCCCCCTACGGCAAGATAAGGAAAGGCAATTAATGCAGGAATGGCCGCCACTTCTTTAAGGTTTAAACTAATATCACTTCGTAATATCTTAATTTCGTTATCAATTTTTTTCACCTCATCTCTGATGGTGTTTATCTGCGCCCTGAGTTTTTCTGAATAACTGCTCTCTGCTGTTCTTGTTAACGCCCTGTCAATTTTTTTGAACAGATGATTTATCTGGTGTTCTTTAAATAGGCGTGATACATATTTTTTTCGGATTGTATTTAATAGTGTCTTAAATGTATTTGAAAATCCCCGCAGCCCATAAATATCGCCGAAGCAAATCAATGTTTGCAACGCGGGGATTAAAGTGGAAGGCGGTTCATTGTCTTCGCGAGAATATATGTAGTCCCGTGCCAGCTCATAACAGTTATAGAGTGGCAGCGATTTGATTAATTTTTTGAATGTCCCTTGTGCATTGTCCTTTTCAAACTCGGTATGGTTTTGTGCCGCTGACTTCATAAAAATCAGGAATTTTTTTCGGTTTTCGCTTATTTCTGTTTTTAACATATCCAGCGAAAATTCGTGTCTGTCCCCCAGCGGCCTTTCCTTGAAGTTGACGATGATTTTCCTCTCAGGTTTGAATGATACACAAAGTTTATTTTTATAATAATGGTAACGCTCAGTAAAAAACTCGCCTGTCCTGGATATATCACTATATAACGTAGTATTCGGTTCTCTGATTTCGTCGCAAGAATCAAAGAAAGACTGCTGATCGGTAAAAATATAGTTCTCATCTAAAAAGCTGTGTTTAAGGTTAAGAATGTCTTCGGTTTTGTTGATCGGTAAGCGCCATATTGGCAACTGGCGAAGATGAGACCGACTATATTCAATATGCAAAGCATAATAGCGTTTTTCTCGTGTTGTTGGGTTCCAGGCAATGAAAATTTTACCCAGTTCGTAGTGAGGACGAAGATTATAAAGTACCTGTTCTCTGACTGCCGGGTTCAGGCGAAAATGTTTTGGATAGAAAAAATAATGAAAATAACTCAATCTTTTCACTTCTACATCTATTGCGATGAAACAGGTGTCATCACGATGAATAAAGATAAAGTCATTGACGGGTAAGTTCAAAAATGCCTTATCGACAACTTCGTGGTATAATACATTGTGCTGCTCGCGCATATCTTGATAATGTTGTTCAAATTGCTGATATAATTCAGCTCGGGTAGGATGCTTTTTTAGTGAGAATGATTTTGGATTGTGCTTTATATTATATTCTCGCAAGCTATGGGGTGTTTTTTGCGGTAGATATTGGTGTAACAGGGTAAAACCATCGTCAAGGTTGCGGATAATATCGCGAAAACTTTTGCAGTCGAGCATTCTGCGGGTTTGATAGTCCATTCTCCCTTGGGTTTTAACCAATAGTGATAAAGTATTAAAATCCTGGGGGGCGTAGATATCAATGTCGGGATAGGTTTTCTCAATGATATCATCCATAGTGATTATCGGTAGCATTTCAAGTTGAATATCTTTTCTGTGATAGTCATTTGGATTCTTATTGATCGTGTCATATTCCTCTTTCAGGCCACCGACCAACTCAGCTTCTGAGGTATTAACATCGGCATAATTACGAAAACGTGAGAAAACGAATCCATCAATAAATCCTTCCCTGAGTGCAGTGTCGATGTTATCTCTACGGAAATCGCGGTTTGTTGATAATTTTTTGCCAATGTAGTTCCACAAGTAATAGCCATTTTTAGATATTAACGGCTCATGACCTCTGCCATTTTTTTCCATAAAAAGTAAATTTGGTACTATCTGGGATAAAATGAATTCGGTGACCTTGCTCATGCCAAATCGACTGTGAATTCCTCTGGATAAATATTCTTTGGCGCACTCCTTACGTAAGTCGTTAAGGATATTTTTTATTGCGTCATTCTTCTTCTCCACGACAAACTTATACCAGCTGGAAATATAACCGGCGTGCAGTTTGATAATAATGTTGTCAATCTCTTCTGGGGAGTTGTTATTTTCATCACTCAACAGGTAAGACAATATAATTATCAGCTGATTATTCATGTTATGATAATCAACGCTTCTGAAGGTCGTAATGTTTAAGCTATCCAGCAATCGGTCGCCACGAACGAGATCAAGATTGTTTTTCTCATCAAAGAGCCAGTTAAGCAATTCTGCCGCCAGGGTCGCTCCTGTATTATCTGAAGCGAGAAAACCTTTGATGGTGCCGATCATGTTGAAACAAATATTCCCCGCTTTATTTGCCCCATCCGCTTCCGGCGGTAGTTTTACTGCTGTCGGAGAGTGACGAAGATAGCGCACGCCCGCGACGGCTGCCAGCGTGACACCTGTTGCAGCGAGGGATAATGCCGTGCGTCCTTTCCACCATGCTGGAGATGCCGCAGCGCCAGCGATCGCGACGCCGGAAACCAGCAACGGCACGGATAGCGCAGTCGCTTCCGCCGCTGCGGGTATCATGGCGTTGTCTACCGTGTCCGCTGTGCGGTATGGGTGCGACAGTGGCCGGATATCTCTTCCGCCCAGTGGGCACACTGCCAGTTGCTGCTGTAAAATTTGCTGCTCTGTCTGCTGATAAGCCTGGTAAAAATGCGCGCTGTCATGATCTTTCTGTCGCAGAACCGCTTTCGGCAAACAGCGCAACACTGCGCGATTTAACGCCTTCTCCGCCAGATCCTGCCGATAAGCTTTGCCGTGAGTCTGCTGGTACCAGTTTTGTGTCTGCTGCTGATGGCGTCTGAGGTTATACCGCCGCTGATAATCCTCGCTTCTGGCGGAGAGTGCCCCCAGGCCCTGGATTATCTTCGCACCATGGGTGAGGACATTCCCCTGCGGAACCTTATCCGCTAACCCGCCGCTCAGGCGCAACATGGCATACAGGCCAACGATTAGCGTGATGCCGGTGGCAACCAGCGTCGCAAAGCCACTCTCTGCACAGAGCTGTGTCACTGGCGTGAGTACCTGCTCGTGCAGGCTTAATAGCCAGCTGGGTTGCGTGATATCTGCCGCTGCGCAAATCGCGAGCCCGGTGCTAAGCAGAATTAAACAGCTGTCAGTCAGGCTTGCGCTGAGAGAAATATGCTGTCGTTGCAGCCAGACCACCAGCAGTGCTGGCAGGCTGGAGAGAATCGCTGCCGTTGAGGTTGCGCCCGCCACGGTGTGGATCAGCTGGTTAAGCAGTTCCATACCGCCGAGATAGCCTGCCAGCGTGAGCAGTTCTTTGCCCGGCTGGCTGCAAATCAGCACGGCGGCCAGCAGTTTACTCAGATCGGGATGGATAACATTCAGCAAGGTGGTCGCCATGGCGGTCTGGCTAAGTAAATGAAGCTGATGATGGATAGCGTCCTTGACCTGCGAGGCGAGGGCGCTGAGTCGTGGCCACTGTGGCGATGTCGGCGTGAGCCAGGGCTGGGTATCCAGCGCGTCGAAGAACAGTTCTTCTTCAGCGCCGCCCTCGGTCGCCGTTAATAGCAGCGGAACATTGCAAATACTGGCGAGCGGCAGAGAGCATAGGTCGGCGCGAGTGACTTTGACCGGCTCAGGTGTGACAGGGCTACCTACGATAACAGGAAGGTGGTTTATCATAATAGTACTCATATCCGTGAGTAAAAAACATCCAATGGGATTATGAGTGTAGCGAGGTTATTGATTAGCGCCAGCCGATAACAGCAGGCAATAAAAAAGGCGGCATAAAGCCGCCTCTGGAAGGGATGTCAGATTAGTAGACGTCGCGCAGATAGCGCTTCTCTTTCTTCAGTTTGTCGACATACTCCGCAGCGCCCTCTTCTGACAGGCCACCAAAGCGGGTAATCACTTCATACAGCGCATGGTCGACGTCTTTAGCCATACGCGAAGCGTCGCCACAGACATAGAAGTAAGCCCCTTGCTCCAGCCAGGCAAACAGCTCAGCACCTTGCTCCAGCATGCGGTTTTGCACGTAAATTTTTTCTGACTGATCGCGGGAAAATGCCAGGTCCAGCCGTGTCAGCAGTCCGCTCTGATGCCATGCCACCAGTTCATCCTGATAGATGTAATCATGCTCCTGATGCTGATCGCCAAACAGCAGCCAGTTCTTACCTGACGCGCCGGTGGCCTGACGCTCCTGTAAGAAGGCGCGGAACGGGGCGATACCGGTGCCGGGACCGACCATGATCATAGGTGCATCATCTTTCGCCGGTACGCGGAAGGCTTTATTTTGTGAAATAAAGATCGCCGGCTTTTCACCGCGGCCAACACGTTCGGCGAGGTAAGTGGAGCAGACGCCATTACGTGCGCGTCCTGAACTGTGGTAGCGCACGGAAGCAATGGTCAGATGCACCTGATTAGGATGCGCTTTCTGGCTGGAGGAGATCGAATAAGCACGATGCTGCAACGGACGCAGCAATGCCACAAACTCCGGCACGCTCAGTGAACGGGTCAGCTCCAGTTGCAGCAGATCTAACGTGTCTTTGCCCCACAACCAGACGCCCATCGCATCTTTGTCGTCATGTTGCAGAACATGGCGCAGTTCCTGGTTGGTGGTGTTCTGGCCGACCCAGTCGATCAACTTACGTGAAGGTTCAGAAATCTCGAACTGGTAAGTCAGCAGGTCGCCTAAACTGCGGTCGAAGCCAGGAACCGGCATATCGTAGTCGGCTTTCAGCTGCGTCAGCAGTAACTTAACTAACACGGCGTCATTGACCGGGAACACGCCCAGCGCGTCACCGGCTTCGTATTTCAGTCCACTGTCGGTCAGATCAAATTCAAAGTGGCGGATATCTTTGCCGGAGTCCGCGCCAGAAAGGCGTTTATTGGTAATTAATGCCGCAGCATACGGATTCTGTTTATTGCTGCCCGGAATCACCGGTGCTTCCGGTAAGTTCTCCAGTGCGGTACCGCTGCTGCCAGCGCTGGCAGCAAACTGTGGCATCGCGCCGCCGATCCAGGCTTCCGAAGGTTCTTCATAATCCACGTCACAGTCAATACGATCGGTCACGCGTTTGGCACCCAGCTGCTCCAGGCGCATATCGAAGAACTTACCAGCCTGGCAGAAGCCATCGTAGCCGGTATCACCAATCGCCAGCACGGCAAAGTGCATCTGCTCAAGGCGCGGCGCGGTGCTGGCGGAAATCGCATCCCAGAATAACTGCGCGTTATCCGGCATTTCGCCTTCGCCGTAGGTAGAGGTGATGATCAGCACATGACGCATGGTCGCGAACACGTCAATATCAACTTCACCCAGCCCCTGCACCACAGGCACCAGCCCTTTGGCGCGTGCCGCTTTCGCTGCGCTTTGCGCCAGCGCTTCAGCATTGCCGGTCTGCGAACCAAACAGAATATGCAACTGAGTGGTCGCCGCAGCCGCCGCACCAGCGGTGGTCTGCTGCTTGTCTTCCAGTACCAGCAGGCGTGAATGTAAGCCAGCGAGGAAGCCCGCCAGCCAATATTTCTGCTCACCATTAAATGGCGCATCTTCAGGAATATAAGGAATCTTCATCGGTTTTCTGTACTCAATCCCGTTTTCAACATGTTCAGTCAATATTCACATTCAGTGTTGCTGGCAATCAGGACAATTTCCCGACCGCCGCAGCTAATTCCGGCAATGCTGCACGGGCAAACAGTTCTTCAAAGTCAGGCAGTCGTCCCAGAACTTCTCTGTTACGCGCATCCTGATAAATGATCCAGCCGTAAGTGGCCAGACTGTCCATTGAACGAATATTGCGTTGCGTCAGTGCCGCTTTGTAATCCGCCATACGCTTGGCGGCAATCAGGCACGAAAGTTCTTCATCACTGTAGTTTTCAATCGCCGAGCGGGCATGGCGTTGCAGCTTACTGATCAGGGCAAAATCTTCCGTCATCAGCAGGTTGCGCACCGCTTTCTCGACCGCCGGATCCTCAACAGAGGTGCCCTTCGGCAAGCGTGACAGGGCCAGCTGTTGCACGGTACTTAGTACGGTGTAGTTATTGAGCAACACAAACATTTCTGGCGTGTCGGTCGCACCGTAGCTCGGTACTGCGCCGTTGGCGATGGTAGTGCGGTTACGCCAGGCGTTCTTGAATTTGGTTACCTGATGGCTGGCCAGCGCGGTAGACAGCTCTTCCAGCAGATCCTTACGGGTTTTAGCCTTCAGAATTTCAACGCTGTCCTGATACAGCAGCAGGGAACGCGGCATCACGAAGACAAAGTGCTGACACTCGGTCTCCCAGTGTTCCAGTAACCACGCCGCACGCTCAGAGCCGGTGGCTTCCAGATGCCAGTTCAGCATTGTCAGCACCGCTTGTTTGTGCACTTTTGCCATTTCATCGTCATCAGCAATCGAGCCAAACAGCACCGAGTCGCCTGCGGCATGCGCAGCTAATGTGCCATACGGGTCGTACTGATATGCGAAACCGCCGCTCATACCGTTACCAAATCCTTTACCGAAAGTACCGAGGTTGAGGATGGCACCGTTGGTCATATATTCGCAGCAGAAATCACCGACGCCTTCGACCACCGCCGTCGCACCGGAGTTACGCACCGCAAAGCGGTCACCGGCCTGGCCCTGGACGAACAGGCGACCGCCGGTCGCACCAAACAGCGCAAAGTTACCAATCAGCACGTTGCCGTCAGTATCCTGCGAGCCGCCGCCTGGTGAACGCACAATTATTTCTCCGCCGCACTGGCCTTTACCGACGCCATCGTTACAGGTGCCGCTATGGGTCAGCTGCATGCCGTCATTACAGAACACGCCATACGACTGACCCGCAGAGCCGGAAGTGGAGATAGTGACGGTAGCCGGAGCCAGATAACGGCGTCCGCGATCGTCAGACAGTGCCGCTGGCATGGTCTGCAACTGCGCGTCATCCAGCTGATGATTAAGCATGCGCTCGATATCAATCGCCAGCTGCCCGCCCACGCTCTTGTGGCGGTTATTCAGCGTAATGCCATCACCCAACTGGATGTGGGCTGCGCCCTGCGCCACCAGTGAGCCATTTAGCCGCGCTAACCAGCCTTCATCCAGCGCGAAATCTTTCTCCAGATAGACCGGATGCGCAATTTTCTGCTCCGGCACCACGGTCAGCATTGCACGCAGGTCGAGTTTGCCGACTTCACGCGGATGATCCATCAGATGCAGTAATTCGGAACGACCCCGCGCTTCACGCAGCGAGCGCAGACCCAGTCGCGCCAGCATTTCGCGTACTTCATGGGCGACGTTGATAAAGTACTGCGCCAGCTGACGCGGATCGCCATCAAAGGCTTCGGCATTGGTGGTCAGACCCGCCGGGCATTTGACGTTACAGTTCTTCGCCATCACACATTTCAGCATCATCAGCGCGGTAGTTCCGAACTCAAAGCTGTCGCCGCCGAGCAGGGCGGATTTCACTACGTCGCTACCGGTTTGTTGTGCGCCGGAGCAGCGTAAAATGACTTTCTCGCGCAGGCCGTTGGCACACAGCGCCTGATGAACTTCGGCGATGCCGATTTCTGCCACGCGTCCGGTGTATTTCAGACTGGTGACCGAAGCCGCGCCAGTTCCCCCGGTATTACCCGCGACGTTAATCACATCCGCGCCAGCTTTCGCCACGCCGACCGCGATGGTGCCGATCCCTTCTGAGGAAACCAGTTTGACAATCACGCGTACACGCGCAGCTTTACAGTCATGAATCAGCTGAGCCAAATCTTCAATTGAATAGGTATCGTGGTGCGGAGGGGGGGAAACCAGCTCCACGCCAGGTGTACCGCCACGCGCTGCCGCGATTTCTACCGTCACTTTTGCTGACGGTAACTGACCACCTTCGCCGGGTTTTGCGCCCTGGCCGATCTTAATCTCCAGCTCTTCCAGCATCGGGTCGGCCAGATAGGCAGCCCAGACACCGAAGCGGCCGGAAGCCAGCTGTTTGATGCGCGAGGCACGAATGGTGCCGTGACGCGAATAGTGCTCGCCGCCTTCACCACAGTTACTCATGCCGCCAACCATATTGGTGCCGTGCGCCACCGCTTCGTGTGCCGGAGCAACCAGCGCACCGTGGCTCATCGCGCCCGAGGCGAAGGTGCGGGTGATTTCGCTGGCAGGCTGCACTTCACTTAACGGCAGTGAAGGTGAAGTGGTGAAAATACGCGCCAGATAGTCGGCCGCTTTGCCGTGCGCACTGACTTGCAGGCCACCGGCAACCATTTCCGTATGCGCGATATCTGCGGCAAAACGGTTTTTCAGCGCGGTCGACAGCGCCGCCAGACGCTCAGCTTCTGGCTTCAGCCCTTCAATGGCGTCAGTCAGGCGCAGAGTGAACAGGCCTGCATTGTCCGCGTGGGTTTCGCAAACCAGTCCGCGAATGGCGAAACCATTGTTGATTAACGAGTAGCGACTCAGCTTGCGGGAGAATTCCGCCAGGCTATCGACATGGGTCAGATCGGCCGGGAAGGCGAGAATATCGCGCAGTGCGGCCGGGCGACGTTTACGTTCTTCATGCATCAGGCTGGAGAACTGACGATAATCCGGCGTGATGGTAAAGTTATCGATCACCTCGTCAGGAATACGCTCAAAGCTGCTGTCGGCAAAAGATTTGGCTTTGATATTGAAGGCGTTATCCAGCCTGGCCAGCGTCAGCAGGCGGATAAACTGATCGTCCTCGCGTGGCTTATCGGCGAAGCGGATCGGCTGCTCAGTCATATCAATAAAGGTTCGCACCGCAATGGTGCCGTAGGAGTGCCCGGCACCTTCTGCGCGCTCTTTAAACAGACCCAGCAATGGCACTTCAGACTCACCTTTGATCTTCAGCGCGCTCTGATGCCAGTCCACCGCCATCTGGGCGATAGTCGCAAAGCTGGCGCCGCCGACCGGCGTTTTAATATTCGGGAAGTATTTCTTCAGCACCGCATCGTCGGTATCGAGGAAGTTTGGCTCGAAGAACTCACCACAGCTATAGCTTTCCACGGTACACAGACCAACTTTACCCATGGTTTTCATCAGCGCTTTTTCCGCTGCTTTGGCATAGCGCTTAAATGCCTTATTGCCTTCTTCGCCTTCGCCGTATTTCTCTTCAGCGCGCATCTGAACGCCCAGCGGATAAATCGCTGATGCGCCAAAGCCAAGCGTCGCGGCAATATGGTGTGATGAAATGCTCTGGCCGCTTTCAACCACCAGCGAGACATCAAGACGCAGACCTTCCTGCACTAAGCGCTGGTTGATGGCGGAGACCACCAGCAGCATTGGCATCGCGGCGCGGGTAGAGGAGATATGACGGTCAGTAATCACCGCGATACCGCCCTGGGCACGCGCAAACTCGACCACTTGCTGCGCCAGATCGTCGATGGCGTTTTCCAGCGCGCGGGCATTGTCCTGACGGCTTTGCGCGTCAGTGCCGATGATTGGCTGGTACAACATTTCAAAACGCGCATAAGGCGCGACTTTCTGCTCGCGTAATTGCAGCATATCCAGATGGGTCAGGATCGGCGTCGGTACGATAATCTGCTGTCCCTTGCTGCGTCCCAGATGCGGCTTGGCACCCAGCGCCACGCGCAAGGTCATACCGTCAGCTTCACGGATGGAGTCCAGCGGTGGGTTGGTTACCTGGGCAAAGCGTTGGGAGAAGTAGTGCGCCATGCCGCCTTCATGATCGGATAACCCGTTGATCGCGTTGCCATAGCCCATAGCTGAAATCTTTTCAGCGCCGGTAGACAACATCGGGTCCATCATAAATTTGAAGCTTTCCTGGTTGTAGTAGTAAGCCACAAAACGTTGGTAAGCTTTCAGATCGCCGCTGTAGCGCAGTGGCGAGCCCTGTTGCTCGGCAGGTACTACGGGCAAATCGCCTAAGGTTACGCGCGCTTGCTCCAGCAGTGCCGGGTAATCTTTTTCCGCCGCCAGTTTTTCCAGTGCTTCCAGCGTGGTGTAGCTGCGTTTTTCACTGTGATCGTAATACAGCATGCCGCCAGCTTCGATACGACCACGGCGTAATACGCTCTCCGGCGGGAAGGCGATCTGACCTGCTTCGGACATCGCGCCGATATACTCAGCCGTTTCCACTGAGCGCAGCGGACGCAGACCGAGGCGGTCAAGACGTGCGCCGATGATGTCACCATTACCGAAAATCAGCGCCGCCGGGCCATCGTTTTTCTCTTCATATAAAGAGAAGTATTCCAGCATGGCGCGCACATTGTCAGACAGCGAGTCGTCGTTCTCCCACGCTGGTGGCATCATGGATACCACGGCATTGATCAGGTCGAGATTATCTTCCATCAGACGGCTGTGAATACTCTGATCGAGGCGCGAACTGTCAGACTGCCCCTTTGGACGGACGATTTTCTTACCACGCGCCAGTGCCAGTGCGGCTTCGGCAATACGGTTTTTACGGTCGGTATTCAGCTCACCGTTGTGCGCCATCAGACGGAACGGCTGCGCCATGGTGGTGTGCGGATCGGTGTTGGTCGAAAAACGCGTATGGAAGAACAGACCGCGCACCTGGTGATCGCTATCGGTCAGATCCTTAAAGTAAGGGATGACTTCATTAGAGTTCAGACGCGCTTTCAGAACCTGCGTGCGCGAAGAGAGCGACAGCGGATACAGACCGCCAAATTCGCTTTCGGTAAAGGCGCGCGACTCGATATCCAGCAGTGCGCGGTAGATGCGCTGTTCGAAACCATTCTGATCATCGACATCCTGCGGGGCAGCAAACACCCACTGAACGATCGGTAACTGAAACTGGATTGCAGCAGGACGCAGCACGCTGGCATCCAGTGGCAGATCACGTTTGACGATTATCGGGAAGCCATACACGGCGAAGGTTTCTTCCACCAGGCGCTCGGCATTGGCACGTAACGCCGGATCTTTCGGCACAAAGAAGTTACCCACGCCGAAACGGCCGAACTCCAGCGGCTGGCCGGTAATTTTTCTAAAAAAGTGCAACGAGATATCGACGTTAACACCTGCGCCGTCACCTACGCCTTCAGCAGACATGCCGCCGCGGTGAGGTACGGTGCAAAGCGCACTGTGCGCCATTTGCAGTATCTCATGGGTTTGCTCGCCGTCCTTACGTGTAATAAAACCCACGCCACAGCTATCACTTTCTTTTGATGGATCATACAAGCCATAGGGATACGGGGTTTGATTGGACATCGAGGGCCTCCTTAAATTACTGCTTTGACATTACTTTTATTGTTTCAAACACAGAGCGCCATCGCGTCAGCCTGAGCGGATTCTGTATCATTTTTTTGAGCGCTAACACGCGGGCGCCGTCACTCCGAACATTTCACTTAGCGAAAGTCTAAAACGTCCATGAGTGGGGGCTTGCTCTCTACTTTCCGGGTCTCTTAGATGGAGATAACTTGCATCATGAGGGAGTCTTCTTGCTGCATAGATATGCCGAGACACTGGCCCGTCAGAAATGCATCCAGCGGATTTCCAACTTATCGGGAAAGCGTACAGAGGTCAAATAGCGTTCTTACTTATGCCTTTTTAAGTCTTTGTGTGTTTATGTTGTTGAAATTTATGAATTTAATGCTTATTTTTATCGGTATCGGGTAAGCTAAATTGACCTGAGAAGTGTGAGCTGACTCACTATAGTGCAGACAGCAAATACCTGCACCATGCTGGTGCTGACGGTAATTACAGCACGATCTGCTGATAAAATCCCCTTTGCCGCAGGATGAAACTGTTTTTGCCTGGTGTGCATATTTGAAGTAAATAGCGACCCATCATTAGTAAAATTAATCACGCCAGAACTGATTAAAATTTCGCTAAAGATGAATGATTATTCGTTTTGATATGGGGAGGCCGGACGACAGAGCAAGGTCATCGTAATAAGAAGCAAAAATTGCGCAGAAAAGCCCATTTACACAGGCGGCTCATCAGATTAGGCGCTTGCAAAAATTAGTCAATAGCTTTCCTGGGGTAATTGCATAAAGCCCGCGCCAGGCGTGGCCTTTGCACCAATTTGGCGCGAACAATGCACCAGCCCGGTGCGAAAATAGCGTCTGCGCCGCCGATCCGGCAGCGCCACGCGATTACTGAAAGTAAGATATGATTGTGCCTGTTGACCAGGAAGGAAGCTGTTATGAAGCAAATTCGTTTATTGGCGCAGTACTATGTTGATTTGATGGTGAAACTGGGTCTGGTGCGCTTTTCGCTGTTACTGGCCTCGGCGCTGGTGGTACTGGCGATGGTGGTGCAGATGGCGGTGACCATGCTGCTGCGCGGCCATGTTGAAAGTATTGATGTGGTGCGATCGGTGTTCTTCGGTCTGTTGATCACTCCGTGGGCGGTCTATTTCCTTTCGGTGGTGGTTGAACAGCTTGAGGAGTCACGCCAGCGCCTGGCGCGTCTGGTGGATAAACTGGAGGAAATGCGTCATCGCGATCTTCAGCTTAATCAGCAGATGAAAGAGAACATCAGTCAGCTGAATCAGGAAATTGCCGACCGTATTAAAGCGGAAGAAGCGCGTCTGCAAGTGATGGTTAAGCTGAAAGAGGAGATGGCGCGGCGCGAACAGGCGCAAATCGAGCTGGAGCAGCAATCCTCTTTTCTGCGCTCGTTTCTTGATGCCTCTCCTGACCTGGTGTTCTACCGCAATATCGATCAGCAATTCTCCGGCTGTAACCGTGCGATGGAGCTGCTTACCGGTAAAAGCGAGAAGCAGCTGATTGGCCTGACGCCAAAAGATGTGTATGACGACGAAGCTTCCACGAAAGTGCTGGAAACTGATGAGAAAGTCTTCCGTCATAACGTCTCGCTGACCTACGAACAGTGGCTGCAATATCCTGATGGGCGTAAAGCCTGTTTTGAAATTCGTAAAGTGCCGTATTACGACCGGGTCGGTAAACGCAGCGGGCTGATGGGCTTTGGACGCGATATAACCGAACGGAAGCGCTATCAGGACGCGTTAGAGAATGCCAGCCGGGAGAAGACCACTTTTATCTCGACCATCAGCCACGAGCTGCGTACGCCGCTTAATGGCATCGTCGGTCTGAGCCGTATCCTGCTGGATACCGATCTGAATCAGGAGCAGCTGAAATACCTGAAAACCATCCATGTTTCCGCTATCACCCTCGGCAATATTTTTAACGATGTGATTGAGATGGACAAAATCGAGCGACGCAAAGTACAGCTGGATAATCAACCGCTTGATTTCACGGGTTTCCTTGCCGACCTGGAAAATTTGTCCGGGTTGTTAGCGCAGCCAAAAGGGCTGAAGTTTGTTATGGCTCCGCAACTGCCGCTGCCGCATAAAATTATTGCCGACGGTACACGTTTGCGGCAGATCCTGTGGAATCTGATTGGCAACGCGGTGAAGTTTACCCAACAGGGCGAGATTGTGGTGCGGGTGCAGTATCACGACGATGAGCGCCTGCGTTTTGAGGTGCAGGATTCCGGGATGGGCATCCCGCAGGACGAGCAGGATAAAATTTTTGCCATGTATTATCAGGTGAAGGATCAGCACGGCGGCAAGCCTGCGACCGGCACCGGTATCGGGCTGGCGGTATCGCGTCGGCTGGCGCAGAGCATGGGCGGCGATATTACGGTGCACAGTGCGCCGGGGCAGGGTTCCTGTTTCAGTATGGAGATTAATGCGCCGCGGGTCGCCGAAGAGGTCGAAGACGAGCAGCCTGAAGATGAAATGCCGCTGCCGGCGCTGCATGTGCTGCTGGTTGAGGATATTGAGCTGAATGTGGTGGTGGCGCGTTCCGTGCTGGAGAAACTGGGTAACAGCGTCGAAGTGGCGATGACCGGCAGCGAAGCACTGGAGATGTTCCAGCCGGAAGAGTTTGATCTGGTGCTGCTGGATATTCAGCTGCCTGATATGACCGGTCTGGACGTGGCGCGTAAAATTCATCAGCGTTTTGCCGGCCAACATCTGCCGCCGCTGGTGGCGCTGACTGCCAACGTACTGAAAGACAAGCGCGAATACCTTGATGCCGGCATGGACGAGGTGCTGAGTAAGCCATTAGCGGTACCGGCACTGACCGCAATGATCAAGAAATTCTGGGATTGTCAGCAAGCAGACGAGGTAGTGGAAAGCATCATCGTCGATGATGAGAAACTGGCATTACTGGATGTACCGATGCTGGAGCAGTATATCGAGCTGGTGGGGCCATCACTGATTCATCAAAGCCTGGCGATGTTTGAACAGATGATGCCGGGTTATCTGGCAGTGCTTGACTCCAATATGATGGCGCGTGACCAGAAGGGCATCGCCGAAGAGGGGCACAAAATCAAAGGTGCTGCCGGTTCGGTAGGTTTACAGCATTTGCAGCAGGTGGCGAAACAGATTCAAAGCCCGGAGTTGCCCGCCTGGTGGGATAACGTGCAGGAATGGATTGATGAGCTGAAACAGGAGTGGCAGCACGACGTCAATGTGTTGCGCGAATGGGTTCAGAACGCTGAAAAAAAATGACCCCGACCGAGGCCGGGGTGCGCGAATACTGCGCCAACACCAGGGAAACTCTTGCCTCGGCTATTCTGATAGGAATAATTTCATGCCCAGGCGCGGTATTGGATAAAACGCTCAAGTCACCTTAGCAAATCTCACAAGACTTGTAGGAAGATTCATTAAGATGTGTGATATGGAACAGCGTTTCCACACAGAAAACATTAATTTGCTGACACAGTCAAGTAAGGAATTAATTTATGAAGTGTATTGGCGTAATTTTAAGCGGTTGTGGTGTTTTTGATGGCAGTGAGATTTACGAAACCGTTTTAACCTTACTGGCCATTGAGCGGGCGGGAGCGAAGGCGATTTGCTTTGCGCCGGATAAACCGCAACTTCATGTTATTAATCACATTACTGGCGAAGAAATGCCGGAGTCACGTAACGTGTTAGTGGAATCTGCCCGAATTGTCAGAGGTAAAGTTTTACCTATTAATCAGGCTGATTCCGTTCAGCTTGATGCACTGATCTTACCAGGTGGTTTTGGTGTGGCAAAAAACTTGAGTCGCTTCGCTGACGCCGGTGCGGACTGTGTCATTGATACAGATCTGCAAAAGCTTACCCAGGAAATTTATAAGCAAAGCAAACCAATTGGTTTCATCTGTATTGCACCGGCTATCCTGCCTTTACTGATCGATGCACCGATACGCATCACCATTGGAACCGATTCCATGTACGCGGAAGTGATTGAAGCAATGGGAGGAATTCACGTCCCTTGTCCGGTGGATGACATTGTTGTCGACGAAGAACATAAAATTGTCACCACTCCGGCAACCATGCTGGCCGGCTCAATTGATGACGCTGCCAGCGGAATCGATAAGCTGGTCAAACGCGTGGTGGAAATGATTGCATGAAAAAGCGTCGGGGAAGCTGGTTACAACGACTGAAAAGTTGGCTGTTACGCGCGGTGCTGGCAGTGGCCGCAATATGGATTGCGGGCATCCTGCTGTTTGCTTTTCTGCCGGTGCCTTTTTCGGCGGTAATGGTGGAACGGCAGCTCGGTGCCTGGCTACAGGGCGATTTTGCTTATGTTGCGCACGCCGACTGGGTGGGCATGGATGAGATCTCGCCGTGGATGCCGCTGGCGGTGATGGCTGCTGAGGATCAAAAATTTCCGACCCACTGGGGATTTGATATGAACGCGATTGCCTCGGCGCTCGATCATAATGAGCGCTCGACCCGCATCCGTGGTGCTTCAACCCTGAGTCAGCAAACTGCCAAGAATATGTTTCTCTGGGACGGGCGCAGCTGGCTGCGTAAAGGGCTTGAGGCCGGGCTGACGCTGGGAATTGAGGTGGTCTGGACCAAGCGCCGCATTTTGACGGTCTATCTTAACGTGGCGGAGTTTGGCGAGGGTATTTTTGGCGTGGAAGCTGCTTCACAGCGCTACTTCCATAAACCGGCCAGTCGCCTGACGCAATCCGAGGCAGCGCTGTTGGCGGCGGTACTGCCCAGCCCGCGGCGTTATAAGGCGGATGCACCCTCTGGCTACGTGCAGCAGCGGCAGCAGTGGATTTTGCGCCAGATGCGACAGCTGGGCGGGGAAGGGTTCCTGCAAGAGCATAACCTGAATTAAGGATGCGAGTAGGGGAAGCCTTTATGAGGGTGCTAACCCCCGTAGGGGCGGCGAGAACGCCGCCCCTACGGGTTTCGAAGGTTAATCTTCGTCGAAACCGGCGTTAAACAGATCGATTACCGCTGATAACGCTTGTTCTTCCTCGGGGCCGCTGGCTTCAATTTCGATATGACCGCCTTTAGCCGAATCGAGCATCAGCAGCGCAATCACGCTGCTGGCCTCAGCTTCGGTTCCGGCTTCATTACGCAGCAGTACTTCTGCATCAAAACTCTGTACCAGCTCAAACAGCTTCATCGCCGGTCGTGCATGCATGCCCAGTTTGTTCTGAATTTCCACGGTTTGCTTTACGGTCATGATTTACGTTTTTCCAGCGTACGATGGCGGGACTGCACGTTTTTACCGCGTGAGCGGAAGTAATCTGCCAGCTGCTCAGCAATATACACCGAGCGATGTTTACCCCCGGTACAGCCAATCGCCACCGTCAGATAGCTGCGGTTATTGGTTTCCAGCATTGGCAACCATAACTCAAGGTAGCTACGGGTCTGATAGATAAAGTTATGCACTTCAGTATGACGATCGAGGAACGCCGCAACCGGGCGATCCAGACCGGTCATCGGACGCAGTTTCGGATCCCAGTGCGGGTTCGGCAGAAAACGGACGTCAAACACATAATCGGCATCGATCGGAATACCGTGTTTGAAGCCAAAAGATTCAAACACCATGGTCAGCTCACGCTCGCGTTTGCCCAGCAGACGGGTACGCAGCATTTCCGCCAGCTCGTGCACTGACATTTCCGAGGTGTCGATAATCAGATCGGCACGGGAGCGCAACGGCTCCAGCAGGTCACTCTCTTCATCAATGGCACTCTCCAGCGACAGATTCTTGCTGGAAAGCGGATGAAGGCGTCGCGTGTCGCTGTAGCGCCGGATCAGCGTATTCCGATCGGCGTCAAGAAACAGCAGCTGCGGCGAGAAGCTTTCCGGCAGGCTGGTCAGCGCCTTCTCAAAGATCTCAGGCGACTCTGGCATGTTGCGCACGTCAATGCTGACCGCCGCAGACATGTTGCGATCGGCCAGTGAGTTCGCTAATTCAGGCAATAACACTACTGGTAGGTTATCGACACAGTAAAAACCCATGTCCTCCAGCGCGCGTAGTGCAACAGATTTCCCTGAACCAGAACGACCGCTGACGATCATCAGCACCATTAAATATTCTCCCGATTAATACGACCGAACAGCCGTGCCAAAGTCTGGTGGTTTTATTCCTGACTCTCAATAATGATCTCGTACAGCTCTTCGTCACTCTGCGCTGAACGTAAACGGCGACAGACGGTTTTATCCGCCAGTCGTTTCGCCACCAGAGAGAGCGTGTGTAAATGTGTTTTACACTGATCGGCCGGAACAAGCAGGGCGAACAGCAGATCCACTGGCTGATTATCAATGGCATCAAAAGCGATTGGCTGATCAAGACGGATAAACACGCCAACGGCGCGCAGCGTATCCTCTTCCAGCTTACCGTGTGGGATGGCGATACCGTTACCGATACCCGTACTGCCCATACGCTCACGGGTCAGAATCGCTTCGAAGATAGTCTGGTGCGGAAGATTAAGCTGCTTCGCTGCCAATTCGCTGATAATTTCCAGCGCCCGCTTTTTGCTCTGGCAGTGTACGCCGCTGCGGGTACAGTCAACGCTAAGGACAGAGCTTAATTCCAGTGTTAGATCATTGTTCATCATAGTTTCACTTACGTGTTCACTTATGCTGGCTCATCGGTTTACTTTACTCGCCATTCGGTGAGAAAAGCAGCTAATTATTGACAGCAATCTGCGTCATCGGCTGCGAATCGCTGGCACAAAACGTTTGCTGTGCCATATCAAACGGGGCGAATAAATTCGCCCCGGCCTGATCCCGCTGCCGATGATACAGGGTGAATTTAGTGTTGTTTTAACTTGTCTTTATGTTTAGTTAACTGGCGCGCGAGTTTATCAATTAACCCGTCAATCGCCGCGTACATATCCACCGCTTCCGAGGTTGCGTGCAACTCGCCTCCATTCACATGCAGCGTTGCGTCGGCCACCTGAGTGACCTTCTCCACTTTCAGAACAATATAAACCTGATTTATCTGGCTAAAATACTGTTCCAGTTTGGCAAATTTGCTATTAACGAAATCACGTAATGGTTCAGTGATCTCAACATGTTGCCCTGTGATATTTAGCTGCATAGTGTCTTCCTTCTCAGTTCAGATCAAACCAATTGCTTGCGCTGGTTCGATGGCGGGATGGATAAAGACTCTCGGTACTTTGCCACAGTTCGACGCGCTACCATGATGCCTTGATCTGATAGCATAGTCGTTAACTTACTGTCGCTCAGCGGTTTGGCGGGATTTTCCGCCGAGATAAGTTTCTTCACCAGCGCGCGAATAGCGGTAGAGGAGGCTTCGCCGCCACCTTCGGTATTGACGTGGCTGGAAAAGAAATACTTAAGCTCAAAAATTCCACGTGGACTGTGCAGATACTTTTGCGTGGTCACACGCGAAATGGTTGATTCGTGCATGTCGACGGCAGAGGCGATATCTGCCAGCACCATCGGTCGCATAAATTCTTCGCCCTGCTCGAAAAAAGCCTGCTGCTGTTCCACGATACAGCGTGACACCTTCAGCAGCGTGTCATTGCGACTTTCCAGGCTTTTAATCAGCCACTTCGCTTCCTGCAGATTACTGCGAATAAACTGGCTGTCGCTGTCGTTACGGCTGCTGCCGCCCAGTGAGGCGTAGTGCTGATTGATTTTAAGTCGCGGTACGCTGTCTGCATTCAGCTCGACTGCCCAACGGCCGCCAATTTTGCGCACCAGCACGTCGGGGATCACATACTCAGGTTCACTGGTATTGATCGACTGACCAGGGCGAGGATCAAGCGACTGGATCAGTAACATCGCGCCCTTTAGCACATCTTCCTTCAGGCGGGTAACGCGCATCAGGCTGCGAAAATCATGGTTGGCCAGCAGATCAAGATGCTCACTGACGATCAACCTGGCCTCTTTCAGCCACAGGGTTTCCGTCGGATACTGCGACAGCTGTACCAGTAAGCAATCCCGCAGGTCGCGTGCGCCGACGCCGATCGGATCAAAGCGCTGAATACGTTTCAGCACCGCTTCCACTTCGTCCATCGCCAGATCCTCGTTACCCATGCTGTCATGGATCTCTTCGAGGGTGACGGTCAGATAGCCCATATCGTCGATCGCATCAACGATCGAGGTGGCAATGGCGCGGTCGGTATCGGTGAAGGGGGTCAGCTCGACTTGCCACATCAGGTAGTCTTGCAGTGACTGGGTGGTTTCGCCCTGATAAACCGGCAGTTCATCATCATGATAATCAGTACCGGTCCCGGAAGGGGTACCGGCAGTGTAAATTTCATCCCAGGTTGCATCCAGCGGCAGCTCTTCCGGCATATCCTTCTGTTCAAGCGCCTCACGGGTATCAAGAGCTTCGTTCTCATTCTCCTGATATTCGCGGGCGTCGATCTCTTCATGGATATCGGTTTGCTCAAGCAGTGGGTTGCTTTCCAGCGCCAGCTGTATTTCCTGCTGCAGTTCAAGCGTGGAAAGTTGCAGCAAACGAATGGCCTGCTGCAATTGCGGCGTCATCGCGAGCTGTTGGCTAAGCCTGAGTTGCAAACCTTGCTTCATATTCAGGATACAAATTCCTAAGAAATCATGCGTGAAACAAACACCATATCAGAGTCTGAACTCTTCACCCAAATAGACGCGCTTAACTTGTTCATCGGCCAGCACTTCTTCCGGCGTACCGTGAGCGATCAGGTGACCCTGGCTGACGATATATGCCCGCTCACAAACCGCGAGAGTCTCGCGCACGTTGTGGTCGGTAATCAGCACGCCAAGGCCGCTGTCACGCAGATGTTCAATGATTTTCTTGATATCAATCACTGAGATCGGATCAACACCGGCGAAGGGTTCATCCAGCAGGATAAATTTCGGATTGGCGGCCAGCGCACGTGCGATCTCGACGCGACGGCGTTCACCGCCGGAAAGAGACTGACCAAGGTTGTCACGCAGGTGCTCGATATGAAACTCTTCCATCAGCTCTTTGGCGCGATCCTCACGCTGCTCGGAAGTCAGATCGTCACGGATCTGCAACACCGCCATCAGGTTGTCATAAACGCTAAGACGGCGGAAGATCGAGGCTTCCTGCGGCAGATAACCGATACCGCGACGCGCACGCGCGTGCAACGGCAGGATACTGATATCTTCTTCGTCAATCACAATGCGACCGGCATCACGCGGTACAATGCCGACCACCATGTAGAAGGTGGTGGTCTTACCGGCACCGTTTGGCCCCAGCAGACCAACGATCTCGCCAGATTTCACTTCCAGACTGACATCTTCCACCACACGACGGCCTTTGTAAGCCTTCGCCAGGTTTTCAGCGATTAAGGTTGCCATAGCGAATTAGTTACTCTTTTTCTGATTGTTGGACGGTGTGCCTTTGTCCTGCAACTGCGAAGGTACCAGCACAGTGGTCACGCGTTTGCCGCTGTTGCCAAAGGCCTGCATCTTCTGTTCTTTTACCAGATAAGTAATGCGATCGCCTTTCACGTTGCTGTCGAGCTGCTCAAGATAAGCGTTACCAGTCAACTCAATGAAATCTTTCGCCAGTTCATAATGCATTTTTTGCGCATGGCCTCTGACCGGCTTGCCATTATCCTGCATCTGGTAGAAGGTCGCCGGGTTGCCCCAGGCGTCAACCACCGTTTTACTGCTGTCGCCGCCTGGCCGGGTAACCACCACCTTATCAGCGGTAATTTTGATCGAGCCTTGAGTCACGATGACATTCCCGGTAAAGGTCGCCACGTTGCCCTGCATATCCAGCGACTGGTTTTCCGAGTCGATATTGACCGGCTTTTCCGAGTCACCGGTCAGCGCGAAAGCCGGCAGGCTGGTGGCGAACAGTGCGCCGATCAGCAGGAGTTTAAGGCTGTGGTTGTTGTGCATTTTGAATTTCATAAGAGGTTTTGACCTTTTCAAGCAACTCGGCAGTTTTCGTCCGTAAATTTCCACGCATCTTCATACCGGTAGAGTTAAAGCTGCGGCCATAAATCGTGACCTGATCGTCGGACGTCACGTCCTGCGTGACCAGGTTAACCTGAGCATTATCGGTTTTGATACGCTCCAGTTGAGAATCCTGTGTAAGGCTATTAACTTCGACATGACCATACAGAAAGAGTTTACGGTCTTTTGTTAGTTTGGCCTTATCCGAGCGTACTGACCAGGTGGGGACTTTGTTTTCGTCATAGGTGGTCATGATCGGATTATCAAACCAGCTCACCTCTTGCTCCTGGAAGTAAGTCACTTTGTCGGAGACCAGTTTATAGCTCAGTGCGCCCAATGGGTTATAAACCACGGTGCTGGAGTTGGCACTGGTATAGGTCGGTTGCTGATTATTAGTGGCGACCGGCTCCTGGCCATCATCATTGGTCAGGCTCCAGCCCACCAGGATAATGGCAATCAGTGCCAGCAGTAGCGTAATCCAACGCCTGGTTTTACTCATACAGATTGCCCTTTGGCATCATCAAACTTATCCTGCGCGATCAGTATCAGATCGCAGATTTCGCGAACGGCGCCGCGCCCCCCTGCAATACGGGTGACATAATTCGCCCGCGGCAGCAGTACCGGATGCGCGTCAGCGACGGCGACGCTTAATCCCACTTTCGCCATCACTGGCCAGTCAATTAAATCATCACCGATATAGGCGACCTGCTCCGGGCTGAGTGACAGTTTATCCAGAAGTTCGCCGAAGGCCAAAAGCTTATCCGACTGTCCCTGATAAAGATGTTGAATTCCCAGCGTCTTGCAGCGATCTTCCAACAGTCTGGCGTTGCGGCCGGTTATAATAGCCACTTCCACCGATGAGGTCAGCAGACAGCGAATCCCATAGCCATCGCGTACGTTAAACGCTTTCAGCTCTTCGCCGGAATTGCCCATATAAATCACGCCGTCGGACATGACGCCGTCAACATCGCAAATTAGCAGGCGGATCTGTTTGGCTCGTGCCATGACTTCCTGGCTGACGGCACCGTAGCAGGTGTCGACCACTGCCTCTGTCTGACTCATTATTACTGGTTTCCTTTTCAGACTACGCCCGCGCGCAGCATGTCATGCATATGTACCACACCCAGCAACTGGTCGCCATCGGCAACCATCACGGCGGTAATATGTTTGGTTTGCATCAGGTTCAGTGCATCAACCGCCAGCATGGCAGGACGCACGCGAATGCCGCCCGGCGTCATCACGCTGGCGATTGAGGCGTTCTGGAAGTCGATCCCCATATCAAACACCCGGCGCAGGTCACCGTCGGTGAATACCCCTTCAATCTTCATTAAGTCATTGACGATCACTGTCATACCCAGATTTTTACGGGTGATCTCCAGCAGTGCATCGCGCAGTGAGGCATCTTTGCTGACATGAGGTATTTCATCGCCGCTGTGCATGATATCACTGACGCGCAGCAATAATTTGCGCCCCAACGCGCCACCCGGATGAGAAAGGGCAAAATCTTCTGCGGTGAAGCCACGCGCTTTCAGCAGTGCCACCGCCAGCGCGTCGCCCATCACCAGCGCCGCCGTGGTGCTGGACGTCGGTGCCAGACCGAGCGGGCACGCCTCTTGTGGCACTTTGACGCACAGATGAATATCGGCGGCACGCCCCATGGTGCTGTCCGGACGGCTGGTCAGGCAAATCAGTGAAACCTGCAACCGCTTTAGTACCGGGATCAACGCCAGAATTTCACCCGATTCGCCGGAATTGGAAACCGCAATCACGATATCACTGGCGGTGACCATACCAAGATCGCCATGGCTGGCTTCGCCCGGATGGACAAAAAACGCCGGTGTACCGGTGCTGGCAAAGGTGGCGGCCATTTTTTTGCCGATATGGCCGGACTTGCCCATCCCCATCACAATCACTTTGCCCTGGCAATAAAACATCTTTTCACAGGCGCGGCTAAAGTCGTCGTTAATATACTGATCGAGCTCTTCGAGCCCCAGACGTTCGATGCGTAATACATCTTTTCCCGCCTGCTGAAAATCGAAACCGGGTTCAAGGTTGATATGAGACATGGTTTTTCAGTCCTTTCAATCAGATTGAGCTGTTCGGAAGCAGATAAAGCGTGGCGACCCAGCCAATAAAACCGCACAGTAACAGCGTACCGGCCACACGCCCGATACGCCGACTGCGCTGCAGGCAGATCAAGGTAAACAGGGCGCTGACGCCCAGCATCACCCAGTAGTCGCGGGCAAATGCACTGACATCAATGGTGCCGGGATAAATTATCGCCGGAATACCGAGCACAATGGCAATATTATAAATGTTGGAGCCAATCAGGTTACCGATGGCGATATCATCTTCACCTTTCAGCGCCCCGGCGATCACCGTGGCCAGCTCGGGTAAGCTGGTGCCGACCGAAATAATCGTCAGGCCAATCACCAGTTCGCTGACGCCAAAGTAGTCGGCAATCACCGTCGCATTGTCAATCACCATACGGGTCGACATCGGCAGCATAATCAATGCCACCGCCAGCCAGAGAAATGCCACGGTGTTACCAGCGTCATCGCGCGGCAGTTCCGCCAGCTGCTCGCGGGTCAGCGTGTCGTTATTGTCGCGTTCTGCACGGCGGGCAATCTTAATAATAAATGCCAGATAAATGGCGGCGATGGCGATCAGTCCGACGCCGTCCAGCCGACTCAGCTGGTTATCAAATAACATAAAACCACACAGCAGCGTGACCAGTAGCATCAGCGGCAGTTCGCGCCGTACCAGATTAGAGTGTACCGTTAAGGGATGTAGTAATGCCGCGCCGCCTAAGATCAGCAAAATATTGGTAATATTAGAACCCATCGCGGTGCCGACGGCGATATCCATCTGGCCATGGGTTGCGGCAGAGAAAGAGACAATCAGCTCGGGCAGGGAGGTGCCGATACCTACCACCGTCATGCCGATGATTAACGGCGGAATCCCTAACGAACGGCATAATATTGCAGCACTAAAAACCAGACGATCTGCACCATAGACCAGTAAAATTAAACCGATAACTAAGAGTGCTGTAGCTAAAAGCATGAAAAGTCCTTTGATCGGATATAATCGTCGGTTTGCCTGATTCGACGTTAAGGCGGTAAAAACGGAGAATGGCAGTGATTTTGACGGGGTGTGAGGCAAAAGTAAAACTAAGGCTGCCCTGTAGAGTGATGTGGCGAAAGATAATTGAGGGCAACCAATGCCAGTTATTGCCACAACTTCGCAGTAAGTTTCTGTAAAAGTGTCCGCTGTCGCCTGCACCAGGCTACCATAGGCGGTAAATTATATGCCTGAAAATTTGGGAAGGGTTAACGATGAGCCAGACGGCAACGAATCTGGTCGATGTGCGTGGAGTCAGTTTTGCCCGCGGCAATCGGCCTATTTTCGACAACATCTCGCTGACGGTGCCAAAAGGGAAAGTGACCGCGATTATGGGTCCTTCAGGCATTGGTAAGACCACACTGCTGCGGTTAATTGGCGGGCAGCTGCAACCTGATGCCGGTGAAATCTGGTTTAATGGCGAGAATATTCCGGCACTCTCACGCTCGGGCCTTTATGAAGCGCGTAAAAAGATGAGCATGCTGTTTCAGTCCGGGGCGCTGTTTACTGACCTGACGGTCTATGAAAATGTCGCCTGGCCGCTGCGTGAGCATACCCGCTTGCCGAAGCCGCTGCTGCACAGCACGGTAATGATGAAACTGGAAGCGGTCGGACTGCGCGGCGCGGCTTATCTGAAGCCCTCGGAGCTTTCCGGCGGCATGGCGCGACGTGCTGCGCTGGCGCGTGCCATTGCGCTCGAACCTGAGCTGATTATGTTTGACGAGCCGTTTGTCGGCCAGGACCCGATTACCATGGGGGTGCTGGTAAAACTGATCGATGAACTTAACCATTCGCTGGGCGTAACCTGCATTGTGGTTTCACATGATGTGCCAGAGGTATTGAGCATTGCCGACTACGCCTATATTGTTGCGGGGCAAAAAATTATTGCTCAGGGCACCACCCACCAACTGAATGAAAATAAAGATGCGCGGGTGCGCCAGTTTATCGATGGCATTGCTGACGGACCGGTGCCATTCCGTTTTCCCGCAGGGGATTACCTTACCGATTTAACCGGTTCAGGGAGCTAATCAACCGATGCTAATACGTGCGCTGGCATCTCTCGGGC
This sequence comes from Winslowiella iniecta, assembly GCF_001267535.1. Taxonomy (GTDB): domain Bacteria; phylum Pseudomonadota; class Gammaproteobacteria; order Enterobacterales; family Enterobacteriaceae; genus Erwinia; species Erwinia iniecta. The sequence goes on from NZ_JRXE01000006.1 coordinate 86,220, forward strand.
GACAGGGAATTAACACATTCGCTTCCTTTGGTCGTGCCGGGCTGATGTTGTTCCATGCCCTTGCGGGTAAACCTGAATTTCGCAAACATGCGCCGCTACTGATCAAACAGTTGTACAGCGTGGGTGTGTTGTCGCTATTAATTATTGTGGTTTCTGGCCTGTTTATCGGCATGGTATTGGGTTTGCAGGGTTACCTGGTGCTCACTACCTACAGTGCTGAGAGCAGTCTTGGCATGCTGGTGGCGCTGTCATTGCTGCGCGAACTGGGGCCGGTGGTGACCGCGCTGTTGTTTGCCGGGCGGGCCGGTTCCGCACTGACCGCTGAAATTGGCCTGATGAAAGCGACAGAGCAGCTCTCCAGTATGGAGATGATGGCGGTCGATCCGTTACGCCGGGTAATCTCTCCACGCTTCTGGGCGGGTTTTATCAGTATGCCCCTGCTGGCGCTGATTTTTACCGCCGTTGGCATCTGGGGCGGATCACTGGTCGGCGTCAACTGGAAAGGTATCGATAGCGGTTTCTTCTGGTCTGCGATGCAGAGCGCAGTCGATTTCCGTATGGATATCATCAACTGTGTTATTAAGAGCGCGGTATTTGCCATTACGGTGATGTGGATCGCGCTGTTTAACGGTTACGACGCTATTCCGACTTCGGAAGGTATCAGTCGGGCGACGACGCGCACTGTGGTGCATTCATCACTGGCGGTGCTCGGTTTAGATTTTGTGCTCACGGCACTGATGTTTGGGAACTGATTCAATGCAAACCAAGAAAAGTGAAATTTGGGTAGGCGTGTTTATGTTACTGGCGTTGGGCGCGATAGTGTTTCTGTGCCTGCGTGTGGCGGATGTTCAGTCGCTCGGCACTCAGCCGACCTGGAAGCTCTATGCTACCTTTGACAATATTGGCGGCCTGAAAAACAGCTCACCGGTAAAAATTGGCGGTGTGGTCATCGGGCGTGTCACCGATATCTCGCTCGACCCGAAAAACTATTCGCCGCGCGTGACAATGGCTATCGAAGATCAATACAAAGACATTCCTGATACCAGTTCGCTGGCGATTCGTACCTCGGGCCTGTTGGGTGAGCAATATTTGGCGCTCAATGTCGGCTTTGACGACCCGGAAATGGGTACTGCAATGCTGAAAGATGGCGATACTTTACAGGATACCAAATCCGCGATGGTGCTTGAGGATCTGATTGGTCAGTTCCTGTATAAGAGCGGCGACAGTGGCGATAAAAAACAGCAAGAGCAGGATGCCCCGGCAACGGGTGCGGCACCGGCTTCTGCTGCACCTGAACAACCATAAGAGGTAATTACGCATGTTTAAACGTTTACTGATGGTCGCGATGCTGGCGATTGTGCCACTGGCGGCAAGTGCAGCCGATCAAAGCGATCCTTACAAATTAATGAACGAAGCGGCGGGTAAAACCTTTACTCGTCTGAAAAATGAGCAGCCTAAAATTAAGCAGAACCCTGACTATCTGCGCCAGGTGGTTCGTGAAGAGTTGCTGCCGTATGTGCAGATCAAATACGCCGGCGCGTTGGTACTGGGTCGCTATTACAAAGACGCCACTCCAGCCCAGCGTGATGCCTACTTCAAAGCCTTTGGTGCTTATCTTGAGCAGGCTTACGGTCAGGCACTGGCGTTATACAACGGTCAGACCTACCAGATTGCCCCTGCGCAGCCGCTGGGTGATGCAAATATCATCGCGATCCGTGTGACGATTATTGATCCTAACGGCCGTCCACCGGTACGCCTCGATTTCCAGTGGCGTAAGAACAGCCGCACTGGCGACTGGCAGGCGTATGATATGATCGCCGAAGGCATCAGCATGATCACCACCAAGCAGAATGAGTGGAGTGATACTCTGCGCCAGAAAGGCGTTGATGGCCTGACTGAGCAGCTGAAATCCTATGCTGCGCAGCCAATCAAACTGGATCAGCAAAAGTAATGACAGAACAACTCAGTTGGCAGGTTGAAGCGTCAACGCTGCGTCTGCAGGGTGAACTCGATCGTGAAACGTTGCTGTCACTCTGGGAGCAGCGTGAAACCGTGATGAAACAGATCGATACAATCGATGTCTCGGCGCTGGACAGAGTGGACTCAGCTGGCCTCGCGTTACTGGTTCATCTGCGCCAGATTTTGCAACAGCAGGGTAAGAGTCCGCTTTTTACCGGCGTTACCGATAAATTAAGCTCGCTAATTACCCTGTATAATTTGCAGCAAATCATTGTTTCCACGACTGAGTCTTAACGCTCAGCCGGCCAGCACGCAAAGCCCCTGACTATTCAGGGGCTTTTTGCTTGTTTAAGATAAATTCCGTTTCCACTACTATGTCACCCTGTTTATCATCAAATTAGTTAGAGCATCATGGAAAATAGTGAAATTCAGTCCGTGCTGATGAGCGCGTTATCGTTAGAAGAAGTTCATGTCACGGGTGATGGCAGCCATTTTCAGGTGGTTGCTGTTGGTGAGATGTTTGCTGAACTGAGCCGTGTAAAAAAGCAGCAGGCGGTTTATGCTCCGCTGATGGAATACATCGCGGATAATCGCATTCACGCGGTTTCAATCAAGACCTATACGCCCGCAGAGTGGGCGCGCGACCGTAAGCTAAACGGTTTTTAAGCTGATTCAGCGTAGCTTCGTGGTGAAGCTGGCGGACAGCCTGTTTAAGTTTCTGACAACAGAGAGCAGTTGCAATGGATAAATTTCGTGTACAGGGTCCGACCCGGCTAAGTGGTGAAGTATCTATTTCCGGAGCCAAAAATGCCGCGCTGCCGATCCTGTTCGCCGCTCTGCTGGCGGAAGAGCCGGTAGAGATTCAGAATGTCCCGAAACTCAAGGACATCGATACCACCATGAAGCTGCTCAGTCAGCTTGGCGTAAAAGCAGAACGTAACGGCTCGGTACACCTCGATGCCAGCGACGTCAATATTTACTGCGCACCTTACGACCTGGTGAAAACCATGCGCGCATCCATCTGGGCGTTAGGCCCGCTGGTGGCGCGTTTCGGTCAGGGTCAGGTATCGTTGCCGGGTGGTTGCGCCATCGGTGCGCGTCCGGTTGACCTGCATATCTCTGGTCTGGAGCAGCTGGGTGCCGAAATCAAACTGGAAGAGGGCTACGTTAAGGCTTCCGTTGATGGCCGCCTGAAGGGGGCGAATATTGTAATGGATAAGGTCAGCGTTGGCGCGACCGTCACCATTATGAGCGCCGCCACGCTGGCGACCGGCACCACGGTGATTGAAAACGCCGCGCGCGAGCCAGAAATTGTCGATACCGCCAATTTCCTCAATACGCTGGGAGCGAAAATCACCGGCGCAGGCAGCGATCGCATTACCATTGAAGGCGTTGAGCGTTTGGGCGGCGGTGTCTACCGTGTGCTGCCGGATCGCATCGAAACCGGCACCTTCCTGATCGCTGCGGCGATTTCACGCGGCAAAGTGATTTGCCACAATGCGCAGCCTGATACGCTGGATGCGGTGTTGGCAAAACTGCGTGAAGCCGGTGCTGAGATTGAAACGGGTGCCGACTGGATTAGCCTGGATATGCACGGTAAACGTCCGAAGGCGGTGAACTTCCGTACCGCGCCGCATCCGGGGTTTCCGACCGATATGCAGGCCCAGTTTACCTTGCTGAACCTGGTGGCTGAAGGTACCGGTGTGATTACCGAAACTATCTTTGAAAACCGCTTTATGCACGTGCCTGAGCTGATTCGCATGGGCGCACATGCAGAAATCGAGAGTAATACGGTGATTTGCCATGGCACTGAGACGCTGTCCGGTGCTCAGGTGATGGCGACCGATCTACGTGCGTCTGCCAGCCTGGTTCTGGCGGGCTGTATTGCTGAAGGTACCACCATTGTTGATCGTATTTACCATATTGATCGTGGCTACGAGCATATCGAAGATAAGCTGATAGCGATGGGGGCGAATATTCAACGCGTCAGCGGTGAATAATCCCACTGCCAGCCGTATGGTATAAACATCTGGGCCGACATAATGTCGGCCCATTTTTTTATGTGCGCATCAGCTTTTTACGGTCGATAAGCTGTTGCGTGACTTTATCATAATAGCGACTGGGCCAAATCACTGCCGGATGAATGGCAATCGCCTCGGCAATTAACCATTCGCCTTTTGGCCATGGGCGCGTGAGCGCATTGGCTAACGTTGACGAACTCAGCCCTGCCTCACGGGAAACCGCCGCCAGCGATGTTCCACGCTTGCGTAACGCGGCAATAATATCTGCGGGATGCCAGTCCTTGTTCCTTGCATGCATAACCTTTCCTCCTTGAGAAAACCTTCCGTTAAAATCAGGTGATTGCCTGATGGCTATTACTGGATAATTTATAGCAATCATTTTCCATAAAGCTCCAGTAATTTTTCGTAAAGGGGCAGGTTTTGTGTAGGGACGCGCAGAAGGAATGCAACAGGTTGCAACAAAGTAACCGCGGGATAAGGGGATAATCAGAAGGGAAGGGGAACGCGAAGGCGTTCCCCTGAAGCATCAGAATTCGCGCTGTACCGACATATGAGCCAGTGCTTCCAGCGCGCTGCGCCACGGTGATTCTGGCAGTGCCTGCAACGCGGAAATGGCTTTATCCGCTTCCTGTTCGGCGCGGGCGCGTGTCCATTCCAGTGAACCGTACTGGCGCATGGTTTCCAGAACGGGCTCCAGTAAATGACGGCCATTGCCCTCTTCGATGGCTTTACGGATCATCGCGGCTTGTTCAGCATTGCCGTGTTGCATGGCGTGCAGCAGCGGTAGCGTGGGTTTACCTTCGCTCAGATCGTCACCGACATTTTTGCCGAGGGTTTGACCATCAGCGCTGTAATCCAGCAGATCATCAATCAGCTGAAACGCCGTGCCGATGTAGCGACCATAGTCCTGCAACGCTTTTTCCTGCGCCTCGGTCGCATCGGCGAGGATCGCCGACGATTGCGCCGCCGCTTCGAATAATCGCGCCGTCTTACTGTAGATCACCCGCATATAACTCTCTTCAGTAATATCGGGATCGTTACAGTTCATCAGTTGAAGGACTTCGCCTTCAGCAATCACGTTCACCGCTTCTGACATCAGCGCCAGCACCCGCAGTGAGCCGAGGCTGGTCATCATCTGGAAGGCGCGGGTATAAATAAAATCACCGACCAGCACGCTGGCTGCATTGCCGAACGCGGCATTGGCGGTGGCTTTACCCCGGCGCATATCCGACTCGTCTACCACATCATCATGCAGCAGCGTGGCGGTATGGATAAATTCGATTAGCGCTGCCACGGTGACGTGCTGCTTGCCAGTGTAGTTGACAGCACGTGCAGCGAGCACCGCAATCATCGGACGAATTCGTTTGCCCCCTCCGCTGATAATGTAATATCCCAACTGATTGATGAGAGAAACATCTGAATTCAGTTGCTCGAGGATTGTCTCGTTGACGGCCGCCATATCCTGCGCGGTTAATTCATTTATCTGTTCTAAGTTCATCAGTCTGTTCAGCTATCGCTCTGTTCACTGCTATCCCCATCCTGCTTTAAGTTGCCTCAGGGCTGGCTACACCCGCTGACCCGGATCGCAAAGTTATCTCTGTTCACAGGGGCTGCGGCACGGTCATCTTCCTGCAACTCAAATCATTTTGGGTTATGATAAGCGCCTTATTCGTGCTCGCGGCAAGTAATGTATTACAGATTGTACTTGAAAAACGAGGCGGATGAACGCCAACAATCACGCTGCGTTTTTTTTCTGCAATCCTTTGCATTGGACTCTTGTCAACGCGAGGGAATTTGCGTAGAATTCGCGCCCTATTGTGAATATTTATAGCGCCGCCTGAAAATTAAAAGAAGGCATGCGCGGAAAGCGGAGTTTTATATGTACGCGGTTTTCCAAAGTGGTGGTAAACAACACCGAGTTAGCGAAGGTCAGACCGTTCGCCTGGAAAAGCTGGACATCGCAACCGGCGAAACCATCGAGTTCGATCAGGTTCTGATGATTGCAAACGGCGAAGATGTTCAGATCGGCGCACCATTAGTTTCTGGCGGCCTGATTAAAGCAGAAATCGTTGCTCACGGTCGTGGCGAGAAAATTAAGATTGTTAAGTTTCGTCGTCGTAAACACCACCGTAAGCAGCAAGGCCACCGTCAGTGGTTCACTGATGTGAAAATCACTGGCATCAGCGCCTAAGAGGAGATCTGACAAATGGCACACAAAAAGGCTGGCGGCTCTACTCGTAACGGTCGCGATTCCAATGCAAAACGCCTGGGCGTTAAGCGTTTCGGCGGTGAATCAGTTCTGGCTGGCAGCATCATCGTTCGTCAGCGTGGCACCAAATTCCACGCCGGCAGCAACGTAGGTTGCGGTCGTGACCATACCCTGTTTGCAACTGCAGACGGCAAGGTCAAATTCGAAGTTAAAGGCCCGAACAACCGTAAATACATCAGCATTGTTGCTGAGTAAGGTTTTCGAGTCTCAGGGCTGCCTGAAAAGGCCGACCTGAACTGACGAAGATAAGCCCCGCAAATGTTGCGGGGCTTTTTACATTCTGGTCTTCTCTGACCGCAGGATGCTAAAAAATGCAACAGCAGGCAGGGGTGGGTATGGCACTGGCGCTGGTCACAGCGATGTGCTGGGGCTCACTGCCTATTGTGATGAAACAACTACTGGTGGTGATGGATCCGTTCACCATTGTGTTTTATCGGTTTTTACTGGCCGGACTGGGGCTGGGCATGATTCTGGCGCTAAGACGTCAGCTGCCGCCATTACGCATCTGTCGTCGCCCACGCTGGCTGCTGATGCTGTTAATTGCCACCTGTGGTCTGCTCGGTAACTTTGTACTGTTCAGCTCGTCGTTGCAGTATCTCAGCCCTACGGCTTCGCAAGTGATTGCGCAACTGGCACCACCTGGCATGATGATCGCCAGCGTCTTTATCCTGAAAGAAAAGATGCGCGTGACCCAGATTATCGGTGCGGTATCACTGCTCTGTGGACTGGTGATGTTTTTCAATACCAGCCTGATCGAGATTTTTACCCGCCTGTCAGATTATACGCTGGGCGTGATACTGGGCGTCAGTGCCGCAGTGGTTTGGGTCACCTATGGTGTGACACAAAAAATTTTGCTGCGGCGTCTCGCCTCACAGCAAATTCTGTTTTTGCTGTATGTTTTATGTACAATAGCATTGTTGCCATTGGCACAGCCTGCTAAATTGCTGCAGCTCGACGGCTGGCAGCTGCTTTGCTTGTTGTATTGCGGCCTGAATACCCTGGTCGGCTATGGCGCGTTAGCAGAAGCTTATGCGCGCTGGCAGGCAGCGCAGGTCAGCGCCTTAGTCACGCTGACACCACTGTTTACGCTGCTGTTTTCTGAATTATTATCGCTGGCCTGGCCCGATTTTTTCGCGGCACCGATACTGAACCTGTTGGCTTATATTGGCGCGATGGTCGTGGTGGCTGGCGCCATGTTTTCCGCAATTGGTCATCGCTTGTGGCCTCGGCGGAACAAACCCGTCCCGGTGCCTTCGCTCCGGTCAACGGGCGAATGATTTACGGAGAAGTAAAATGAAGTTTGTAGATGAAGCGACGATTCTGGCGGTCGCAGGCGATGGCGGTAATGGCTGCGTAAGCTTCCGTCGTGAAAAATATATCCCGAGAGGCGGTCCCGATGGTGGTGACGGCGGGGATGGCGGCGATGTTTATATGATCGCTGACGAAAACCTGAACACGCTGATCGATTACCGTTTTGAAAAATCTTTCCGCGCTGAACGTGGCCAGAACGGCCAGAGCCGTGACTGTACCGGTAAACGTGGTAAAGACATCATCATCAAGGTGCCGGTAGGTACCCGTGTGATCGATCAGGGCACCGGCGAAACCATCGGTGATATGACGCGCCATGAGCAGAAACTGATGGTGGCGAAGGGCGGCTGGCATGGCCTGGGTAATACCCGCTTTAAGTCATCCGTTAACCGTACGCCGCGTCAGAAAACCATGGGTACGCCAGGTGAGAAGCGCGATTTGCAGTTAGAACTGATGCTGCTGGCAGACGTCGGTATGCTGGGGCTGCCTAATGCCGGTAAATCGACCTTTATCCGTTCTGTCTCTGCTGCCAAACCAAAAGTGGCGGACTATCCGTTTACCACTCTGGTGCCAAGCCTCGGCGTGGTGCGTATGGACAGCGAGCAGAGCTTTGTGGTCGCCGATATTCCGGGCCTGATTGAAGGTGCGGCTGATGGTGCCGGTCTGGGGATTCGCTTCCTGAAGCACCTTGAGCGCTGTCGCGTATTGTTACATCTTATCGACCTCGCGCCGATTGATGAAACCGATCCGGTTGATAATGCCCGCATCATTCTGGGTGAGCTGGAAAAATACAGCGAGAAGCTGTTCCAGAAACCTCGCTGGCTGGTATTCAACAAAGTTGACCTGCTGGACGACGAAGAAGCGGAAGCGCGTGCCAAAGCGATTGCTGAAGCGCTGGGCTGGACGGATAAATACTATCTGATCTCTGCGGCGAATCGCGTCGGTGTGAATGCACTGTGCTGGGACGTGATGTCCTTTATCAATGCCAATCCGAAAGAAGTGGCAGAAGAAGATAAGAAGCCCGAGAAAGTCGAGTTTATGTGGGATGATTATCATCGTGAGCAGCTGGCTGAAGCACAGGCCGAAGCGGAAGAAGACGATGACTGGGATGACGACTGGGATGAAGAAGACGACGAAGGCGTCGAAATCATTTATCAGCGTTAAACCTCACGGGGCACATTTATGTGCCCCGTTTTATTTGCGGTTAGCGTAAAAACTGCGGCGCAGACCACAACTGCTGCAAGCCATCGGTCAGCCCACTGCGCCACCACAGCGCATCATGGCCGCCATCAATCTGATGATATTCGACATCATGACCTGCCGCATCAAGCTGCTGTGACAGGCGGTCGTTGACCGTGATAATCAGCGGCTCACGTTTCCCGGCTTCAAGCAAAAACCGCATGCTGCTACCGCTTCCTGACGCCTGCGCAATCTGTTCTGACAACCAACCCGACTTTTCCGCCAGATCACGCTGTGGCCACCAGAAAGAGCCGGACAGACTCAGCGCGCAACCAAAGCGTCGTGGCCAGTTGAGCACGGCGTATACCGCTGACAATCCACCAAAGCTTTGCCCGGCCACGACTGTGCGTGTCGGATCGCTATCATGCGCTGCCCAGCCTGCGAGCTGCGGTAAAAGCTCTTCCTGTACCGCCAGCCAAAAATCAGCATGACAGGGCAGCTCCACACTACGCTGCTGCGGGTTGATGCTGTCGATTAACAGATAAACCGCTTCCGGCAGTTCACCGGCATCAGTCATTGCCTGCAACGGGCCGCCAACCGGCATGGTCTGCGCCCAGAACTGGCCGTCGAGTAAGATCGCCAGCGGTCGGCTGGCAGGCGCACGGCTACCGGTGGTGATCAGCCATACCGAACGGCTATTACCGAGACGCGAGCTGCTCCACTGATAACGCTGGCACTGGTGCGGTGGTTGCTGTGCGGCTGCCTGCCAGTAAGTTTGCGGCGGAGCCAGTGGCATATGCAGCGGTGACGTGGGGTGTCCGCGTCCGCTTTTCCAGCTGCCATGATGATTGAGCGGGTCACCGATGGCATCAGCAAACAGGCTGCGCCAACTGTTGCGCTGCATTGTGACATCACTGGTCTGCGCCTGCAGGAACGGATCCTCGGCGCTATGTGGGATCAGGCTGTAACTGCCGCGCCAGCTGGCATCCAGCTGCGTTTGCCATTGCCAGACATCAGTACCGGCGATCCGTTGTAAGGATTGCGGCAATCCTTGCTGATGATGATCGCTTATACCAGTAATATTGATCCATACGCGGCGAGTGGCCGAGCGGGATTCATCTCCCTGCGGATCGCGCCAGAGAAAAGTCACCGTATGGCGTTTATTCACCGCCGGTTCGATAATCGGTGTGCCGAGCTGCACCACCTCCTGCCACCAGGTCTCGCTACCAATATCGTTTCTTAACAGCATCATAAGTTATCGCCAGGCTCAGTTTACCGTAAATGGATGATTCAATTACGCAATCAATAATGCTATTGATAATTATTTGTATTTGCAATAGGGTGTTTCCGCTCGCACCAGCAGCAGTTGGCTCCTTAAGATTAACGACATTCCAGCATAATTGGTGAGACCCATCGTCATCACTTCGGTGCCGGCGGACGATGCGGATTTTCCAGGATAAAAAATAATGAACAAGCTTTCACGTTTATCGTTAGCAATTTTGATCGAACTTGGCATGGTGACCACCGCCTTTGCCGCAGGGACAACGGATAGTGTTGATGCTGATGACGGTACTCTGGTCGTGACGGCTGCCGAGCAGACATTACAGGCTCCCGGGGTTTCCACCATCACCGCAGATGAAATCAAAAAAAGGCCCCCTTCACGCGACGTTTCAGAAATTATCCGCACCATGCCGGGCGTTAACCTGACCGGTAACTCCACCAGTGGCCAGCGCGGTAACAATCGACAAATCGATATTCGTGGCATGGGGCCGGAAAATACCCTGATCCTGATTGATGGCAGACCGGTTTCCAGCCGCAACTCGGTTCGTCTTGGCTGGCGTGGAGAGCGTGATACCCGTGGCGACACCAACTGGGTGCCACCTGAAATGATTGACCATATTGAAGTCATTCGTGGTCCGGCGGCGGCACGTTACGGAAACGGTGCCGCCGGTGGCGTGGTGAATATCATTACCAAAAAGGACACCGGCGAGTGGCATGGTTCCTGGGATAGCTACTTTAATGTGCCGGAGCATAAAGAAGAGGGGGCGACCAAACGCACCAATTTCAGTCTGACCGGGCCGCTGGGGGATGACGTCAGCTTCCGCCTGTACGGTGGGTTAAGCAAAACTCAGGCTGATGCCCAGTTTATCAACGAAGGCCATCAGTCACTGCGCACTGGCACCTACGCCGACACAGTACCGGCAGGTCGTGAAGGTTCAATCAATAAAGATATTAATGGTTTACTGAGCTGGGCCTTTGCGCCAATGCAGGCGCTTGAGTTCGAAGCGGGTTACAGCCGCCAGGGTAATCTGTATGCCGGCGACACGCAAAATACCAATACCAGTGCGCTGGTACAGGATCACTACGGTGACGAAACTAACCGTATGTATCGAAAGAATTTTGCCGTCACCTGGACCGGTGCCTGGGATAATGGCGTCAGTACTAAAAACTTCGCCCAGTATGAAAATACCCGTAATTCACGCATGAATGAAGGTCTGGCTGGCGGTACCGAAGGGATCTTCGCGAACGATAACTTCTCAGATATTCAGCTTGATGATGTGCTACTGCACAGTGAAGTGAGTATTCCGTTTAATCTGCTGGTGAACCAGACCGCGACCATCGGTACCGAATGGAATCAGCAGCGAATGAAGGATAGTTCGTCGAATACCCAGGCGTTGTCCAGTGGCGATATTGCCGGTATCAGCAGCACTAACCGCAGCCCTTACTCCTCAGCCGAGATTTTCTCGCTGTTTGCTGAAGACAATATGGAGCTGACTGACAGTACCATGTTGGTGCCAGGTCTGCGTTTTGATCATCACACCATTGTTGGCAATAACTGGAGTCCGTCGCTGAACCTGACGCAAGGCCTGGCGGATGACTTCACGCTGAAGATGGGAATTGCGCGCGCCTATAAAGCACCAAGCCTGTATCAGACCAACCCAAACTATGTGCTTTACAGCCGTGGTCAGGGTTGTGCAAATAGCGCCGGTGCCTGTTATCTGGTGGGCAATGAAGACCTGAAAGCGGAAACCAGTATCAATAAAGAGATAGGTATTGAGTATAAACACGAGGGTTATCAGGCCGGCGTCACCTGGTTCCGTAACGATTACCGCAATAAAATCGACGCGGGCTACCTGCCGACCGGGACTTCCCTGAGCGGGGCAGCAGATGTCTACAAGTGGCAAAACGTACCGAAAGCGGTGGTTGAGGGGCTGGAAGGGACAGTGAATATTCCGCTGAGCGATAGCATCGGCTGGAATAACAACATTACTTATATGTTGCAGAGCAAAAACAAGGAAACCGGCGATCGCCTGTCGATTATCCCGCAGTATACCCTGAACTCGACGCTCTCCTGGCAGGCGATGCAGGATCTGTCGCTGCAAACTACCCTGACCTGGTATGGCCGTCAGACGCCGAAGAAGTACAACTACAAGGGAGAAGCGGTAACGGGTAGCGAGCGGGATGAAGTCAGCCCGTATTCCGTGTTGGGTCTGAGCGGAACGTATGACGTTACTAAGTACGCCAGCGTTACGTTGGGTATCGATAACCTGTTTGATAAGCGCCATTTCCGTCAGGGCAATGCGCAAACTACCGGTAACGCCAATACCAATTCGTATATGTATGGCGCAGGTGCCAATACTTATAATGAATCAGGCCGCACTTTCTATATGAGTCTGAACACGCAGTTCTGATAATAAACGGGGAAAGCCGCGGCTTTCCCCGTTAGTGAGTACTCAGTTATTCTGATAAATATCTTTGTACAGACGGCTTTCAAAACGCACCAGTGGAATACGGCGCTGACGCTGATCCTGCGGCGGTACGGCATAACCCGACAGGAACTGCACAAATGCCACGCGCTGACCGCTGGCAGTGGTCAGGAAGCCTGCAAGGTTATAAACCCCTTGCAGTGAACCGGTTTTCGCCGACAGCTTGCCATCCACTCCCGCCTCATGCAGACCACCACGATAACGCAGCGTGCCATCGTAACCCGACAGCGGCAGCATCGAGATAAAGTTCAGCTGCTGATCATTCTGGGCAATATATTGCAGCACCTGCATCATGGTCGCGGGTGAGATCAGGTCATGACGTGACAGACCAGAGCCATCCACCTGAATGCTGTTGCCCATATCGATGTTGGCTTTCTGACGCAGGATCTGACGCACTGCATCCTGCCCCGCACGCCAGGTTCCCGGCACATTAAAGCGCTCGCGACCAATGGTGCGGAAAACCGTATCGGCAATCATATTGTCGGACTTTTTCAGCATAATCTTCAGCAGATCGTGCAGCGGTGCGGATTGGGTCTGCGCCAGCACGGTTCCGGCAGCATTCTGGCGCTTTTCGCGCACCAGATGGCCGGTGTAATCAATACCAGCATCCAGCAATTCACTTTTCAGAATCGCGCCGGCATAACTGGCACCATCCTGCACCGCAAAGGCCAGCGGCAACGGTTCAGCACGCTGGGTCAGGCAACCGGTCAGCGTGAAACGGTTTAACTCACCAGGCACCACATCCAGTTCACAGTACTGAGCATCAGAAGAGCCTTTTGCCAGCGTGCGCACTTCACTGAACATATTGACCGGGTAGTAAGATGCCACGCGAATAAACGCGTTATCACCCGGGTTTGGTGCGCTGTACAGCGAAACCGAGAAGCAGTTGCGGTCCACAATCGCCGCTCCGGGTGGAGCACTGAAGCATTGGGTCATATCATTCCACGGCCAGCCCGGCGCTTTGTCATGGCTGGAAAACACTGAGGTATCAATCACCAGGTTGCCTTCAATATGCTGTACGCCCTGTTTTTTCAACACGGCGACCATATTGCGCAAATGCTGGCGTGTCAGCGTGGGATCGCCGCCAAAGCGGGCAATTAAATCGCCACGCAGGGTGCCACCTGAGAGAGCGCCTTTACTCTCCAGCGTGGTCTGAAAACGGTAGTCAGGGCCAAGCTGCAATAACGCTGCCAGCGCAGTAATCACCTTCATGGTACTGGCGGGTAGCGCCATCTGCTGGCTGTGATAATCGATTATCGGCGTAGTAGCGCCGATTTTCTGCACCATCAGCGCCAGGTTTGCACCATCTGGCAAATATTGCGCGTACTCTTCTACGGGCGCAGCGTTTGCTTGCAGCATAAACGCGAAGGTTAATCCGGTAACAAGTCGTGAAAATCGCATAATCTCGCGGTAACTGACAGTAAACGAGCTGTCATACTACGGTGCATTGAGGTGCAAAGTAAACGATGACCCATAGGGAACTCTGGGTTAAAATACGTATCAAAATGCAAAACCGATCCTGACCCTGGGGGAATCTCCGGGTCAGGTTTCTTTTGTTTGCAATTCGGCAGTAAGCGCGGCAGAACGCAGTTTCTGCAGTCACCCTGTCAGGATGACGACACTTTGAACAGGATAGATTACGAGGTATTGAGATGAACCAGATTCCGATGACGTTAAGGGGCGCCGAGAGGTTGCGCGAAGAGCTCGAAGAGCTGAAAACCGTTAAACGCCCCAGAATTATTGCCTCAATTGCTGAAGCACGTGAGCATGGTGATTTGAAAGAAAATGCCGAATATCATGCTGCGCGTGAAGAGCAGGGTTTCTGTGAAGGCCGTATTCAGGAGATTGAAGCTAAACTCTCCAATGCTCAGGTGATCGATGTCACCAAAATGAATGCTAATGGTCGCGTTATTTTTGGTGCGACAGTCAGCATTCTGAATGTGGACAGCGAAGAAGAGTTTACTTACCGCATTGTTGGCGACGATGAAGCGGACTTTAAACACAATCTGATTTCAGTGAATTCACCGATGGCGCGTGGCCTGATCGGTAAAGAAGTGGATGATGTGGTTGTGATTAAAACGCCCGGCGGCGATGTTGACTACGAAATTCTGAAGATCGAATACATCTGAGTTCGCTCAGAAAAAATCTTACCGCTGGCTGAGCTGACGGCAATTTTAATCAGCAGGTGTGACGCTGCACAAAATTTCCGCATATTCGCGTCGGTGGGTCAGATTTTAAAAGGTCGATTGTAAAGAAAGGAAAAAGGCCGCATTGCGGCCTTTTATCTGATGCAGGAGCATGGCACTTTTGCCATCAATGAGCCTTGAGCACCGGGGAAATTACCCTTAAAGTGCATCATTCAGGCAGGCCATTAACGCGGTATTGAAATCTTGCGTTCCTTTGATGGGCGATACAGCACCAGCGTTTTGCCGATTACCTGCACGTTACTTGCACCCGTCTCGCGTACGATCGCTTCGACTACCAGCGTTTTGGTTTCACGGTCTTCCGTCGCGATTTTCACCTTGATTAATTCATGGTGTTCAAGTGCTTGTTCGATCTCGGCCAGCACACCTTCGGTCAGGCCATTGTTGCCCAGCATCACAACAGGCTTCAGTGGATGGGCCAGACCTTTCAGGTGCTGTTTTTGTTTGGGACTCAGATTCATCGTATTTTTTACTTACATTGGGATTGAAAACGGTACATTCTACCGCCATCTCGAGTGTATCACCAAACGGCAGAACCGTTTTGGGCGGTTTATTTATCGCTTATGATGAAGAATAGTTGGAAATTGTATGACAGGTAAAAAGCGTTCGGCCAGTTCCAGCCGCTGGCTGCAGGAACACTTTAGCGATAAATATGTGCTTCAGGCACAGAAAAAAGGGTTGCGCTCGCGCGCCTGGTTTAAACTTGATGAAATACAGCAGGGTGACAAGCTGTTTAAGCCGGGAATGACTGTGGTCGATCTTGGCGCGGCTCCGGGCGGCTGGTCGCAATATGTGGTAACACAGATTGGCAACAAAGGCCGTATCATCGCCTGTGACATTTTACCGATGGATCCTATCGTCGGCGTCGATTTCCTTCAGGGCGATTTTCGTGAAGAATTAGTGCTTAAAGCGCTGCTGGAGCGCGTTGGCGAGCAAAAAGTTCAGGTTGTGATGTCGGATATGGCACCCAACATGAGCGGTACACCTGCCGTTGATATTCCCCGGTCGATGTATTTAGTTGAACTGGCGCTGGAGATGTGTCGTGATGTTCTGGCACCTGGCGGCAGTTTTTTAGTGAAAGTGTTTCAGGGAGATGGCTTTGATGAATACCTCCGGGAAATTCGCTCCCTGTTTACGAAGGTAAAAATTCGTAAGCCGGACGCTTCGCGCTCACGTTCGCGCGAAGTGTACATTGTAGCGACAGGGCGAAAACTATAACCAAAATAATTGGAATCGTACTCACAACGGCGATTCCAGGTTTGAAGGATATATAGTACCCTACGCTGTCTGTTAACACAGTTGTAATATGAGGTTAATCCCTTGAGTGACATGGCGAAAAACCTGATTCTCTGGTTAGTCATCGCAGTTGTGCTGATGTCTGTATTCCAGAGCTTTGGGCCCAGCGAGTCGAATGGCCGTAGGGTTGATTACTCAACCTTCCTGTCGGAAGTGAACCAGGATCAGGTCCGCGAGGCACGTATTAACGGGCGTGAAATCAACGTAACTAAAAAAGACAGTAATCGATACACGACCTACATCCCTGTCAACGATCCCAAGTTACTCGATAACCTGTTGACCAAAAATGTAAAAGTTGTCGGTGAACCACCAGAAGAACCAAGCCTGCTGGCTTCAATCTTCATCTCCTGGTTCCCGATGCTGTTGTTGATCGGTGTCTGGATCTTCTTTATGCGTCAGATGCAAGGCGGTGGCGGTAAGGGCGCGATGTCCTTCGGCAAGAGTAAAGCCCGCATGCTGACTGAAGATCAGATCAAAACCACCTTTGCTGATGTTGCAGGTTGTGACGAAGCAAAAGAGGAAGTGGGCGAGCTGGTTGAATACCTGCGCGAGCCGAGCCGCTTCCAGAAACTGGGTGGTAAAATTCCGAAAGGCGTACTGATGGTGGGGCCACCGGGTACCGGTAAGACCCTGCTGGCAAAAGCGATTGCCGGTGAAGCTAAGGTGCCTTTCTTTACCATTTCCGGTTCTGACTTTGTCGAAATGTTTGTTGGTGTGGGTGCATCACGTGTTCGTGACATGTTTGAGCAGGCGAAAAAAGCCGCACCTTGCATCATCTTTATCGATGAGATCGATGCCGTTGGTCGTCAGCGTGGCGCCGGTTTAGGCGGTGGTCATGACGAGCGTGAGCAGACCCTGAACCAGATGCTGGTTGAGATGGATGGTTTTGAAGGCAACGAAGGTATCATCGTAATTGCCGCGACCAACCGTCCAGACGTACTGGACCCTGCATTGCTGCGTCCGGGCCGTTTCGACCGTCAGGTTGTGGTCGGTCTGCCGGATGTTCGTGGTCGTGAGCAGATTCTGAAAGTGCATATGCGTCGTGTGCCACTGGCAACCGATATTGATGCATCAGTGATTGCACGTGGTACGCCGGGCTTCTCCGGTGCGGATCTGGCAAACCTGGTCAACGAAGCTGCCCTGTTTGCTGCGCGCGGTAATCGCCGTGTGGTGTCGATGGTTGAGTTTGAAAAAGCCAAAGACAAAATCATGATGGGCGCAGAACGTCGCTCCATGGTGATGACCGAATCGCAGAAAGAGTCGACCGCTTATCACGAAGCTGGCCACGCGATTATTGGACGCCTGGTTCCGGAACACGATCCGGTGCACAAAGTGACCATTATTCCGCGCGGACGTGCGCTGGGTGTGACTTTCTTCCTGCCTGAAGGCGACGCGATCAGCGCCAGCCGTCAGAAACTGGAGAGTCAGCTCTCTACGCTGTACGGTGGCCGTCTGGCTGAAGAGATTATCTACGGTGTGGAGCATGTTTCTACCGGTGCATCGAACGACATTAAAGTCGCAACGAACATCGCACGTAACATGGTCACGCAGTGGGGCTTCTCTGAGAAATTAGGTCCGTTGCTGTATGCCGAAGAAGACGGTGAGGTATTCCTCGGTCGCTCGGTGGCAAAAGCCAAGCATATGTCCGATGAGACCGCGCGTATTATCGATCAGGAAGTAAAATCTCTGGTTGAGCAGAACTACCAGCGCGCCCGTCGCCTTCTGAATGAAAACATGGACATCCTTCACGCGATGAAAGACGCGCTGATGAAGTATGAAACCATTGATGCGCCGCAGATCGACGATTTGATGGCACGCCGCGAAGTGCGTCCGCCAGCAGGTTGGGAAGAAGCAAGCAGCAGCAATAATTCAGATAACAACGGCACGCCAAAAGCACCGCGTCCGGTCGATGAACCCCGTACGCCAAACCCAGGCAATACCATGTCTGAGCAGTTAGGCG
The DNA here is from genome assembly GCF_001267535.1 of Winslowiella iniecta. Taxonomy (GTDB): domain Bacteria; phylum Pseudomonadota; class Gammaproteobacteria; order Enterobacterales; family Enterobacteriaceae; genus Erwinia; species Erwinia iniecta. Next base: position 104,183 of record NZ_JRXE01000006.1, read on the forward strand.
ACAAATAATTCGGTTTCAACGAATCGACTGACACCTCTAAAACCCCGGCTCTGACCGGGGTTTTTTATTGCTGAACCTTTTTAACGTAAAATGCAGGCCCTCATTGCTTAAGGAAAAATCAAAATGAAGTTACACGCCAGAAACTCGGTTTTGGATCTCGCATATCCCCAGGTCATGGGCATTTTGAACGTCACGCCAGACTCCTTTTCCGATGGCGGTAAGCATAATTCGCTGATTCACGCGCTGACCCACGCCAACGATATGATCAATGCCGGGGCCACGATTATTGATGTCGGCGGCGAATCGACCCGTCCCGGTGCCGCAGAAGTCAGCGTTGAAGAAGAGCTGGAACGCGTGATTCCAGTGGTTGAGGCGCTGGCGCAGCGTTTTGAAGTATGGATCTCGGTTGATACCTCGAAGCCTGAAGTGATCCGTGAGTCGGCGCGAGTGGGTGCTCACATTATTAACGATATTCGATCCTTGCAGGAACCGGGCGCGCTGGAAGCCGCAGCGGAAACCGGATTACCGGTCTGCCTGATGCATATGCAAGGTGACCCGCAGTCGATGCAGCAATCGCCGCACTATCAGAATGTGCTGGCAGATGTTGATGCCTTTTTTGTGCAGCATATCGCGCGCTGCGAAGCGGCTGGCATCAAAAAAGAGCAATTGATTCTCGACCCAGGCTTTGGTTTCGGTAAGAATCTCTCTCACAATTATCAACTGCTGGCGCATCTGGCCGATCTGCACCATTTTGGTTTGCCACTATTAGTCGGCATGTCCCGTAAATCGATGATAGGACAGCTGCTTAATGTCGGACCAACGCAACGGTTGACCGGCAGTATTGCCTGCGCGGTGATTGCCGCCATGCAGGGCGCACATATTGTGCGAGTACATGACGTTAAAGAAACCGTCGAGGCGATGCGAGTCGTCGAAGCGACACGATCAGCGAAGGAATAGTAACGCTATGAGTAATCGTAAGTATTTTGGTACCGATGGCATCCGCGGCAAAGTGGGTGAGACTCCAATTACCCCTGATTTCGTGCTGAAACTGGGCTGGGCGGCTGGCAAGGTGCTGGCAAGCCATGGCTCTAAAAAAATCATCATCGGTAAAGATACTCGTATCTCTGGTTATATGCTGGAGTCGGCGCTGGAAGCCGGACTGGCGGCAGCGGGGCTGTCAGCAGCCTTTACCGGGCCGATGCCAACCCCGGCAGTGGCTTATCTGACGCGTACCTTCCGCGCAGAAGCTGGCATTGTGATCTCTGCTTCACACAATCCCTTCGACGATAACGGCATTAAATTCTTCTCGATTGATGGCACCAAGCTGCCCGATGAAGTGGAAGAGGCGATTGAAGCCGAGATGGAAAAGCCAATCACCTGCGTCGATTCAGCCGAACTTGGCCGTGCCAGCCGCATCGTTGATGCTGCCGGTCGCTATATCGAATTCTGCAAAGGCACTTTCCCGAGCGAGCTGAGCCTGAGCGGACTGAAAATTGTGGTGGACTGTGCTAATGGTGCGACCTACCACATTGCGCCGAACGTACTGCGTGAGCTGGGCGCAACGGTGATTGCCATCGGCTGTCAGCCGGACGGTATGAATATCAACAAAGAGTGCGGTGCGACGGATTTGCGCATGTTGCAGGAACGCGTACTGGCAGAGAAGGCGGATATCGGCCTGGCGTACGATGGCGACGGCGACCGTATCATGATGGTTGACCATCTTGGTGCCAAAGTTGATGGCGACCAGATTCTGTATATTATTGCGCGCGAAGGTCTGCGTCAGGGGCAGCTGAAGGGCGGCGTAGTCGGTACGCTGATGAGCAATATGGGTCTGGAGCTGGCGCTGAAGCAGCTCGGTATTCCGTTTGTCCGGGCGAAAGTGGGTGACCGCTATGTGCTGGAGAAATTGCAGGAGAAAGGCTGGCGTATTGGTGCTGAAAACTCTGGCCACGTGATCCTGCTGGATAAAACCACCACTGGTGACGGCATTGTGGCAGGTTTGCAAGTACTTACCGCCATGGTGCGCAACCATATGACATTGCACGACCTGTGCAGCGGCATGAAGTTACTGCCGCAGATCCTGGTGAATGTGCGCTTTAGCGGCGCGACCGATCCGCTGGAAGATGCGACGGTAAAAGCGGTGACGGCGGAAGTCGAGAAAGAGTTGCAGGGTCGTGGACGTGTGCTGCTGCGTAAATCCGGTACTGAGCCATTGATTCGCGTCATGGTCGAAGGCGAAGATGAAACCCAGGTCACCACGCTGGCACATCGTATTGCCGATGCAGTGAAAGCGGTCTGATCCTGTAGGGGGCGGGGTTCTCGCCGCCTGTGCCGAGGATTTGCACTCAGCCCGCCATCAGGACGGGAGCCGAAAACGGCTCCCCTATAAGTTCCTGGATTGCATGAGCCGAAAACGTGTTCGACTCGCCGGATAACTGCGCGTTTTTTCTGCTGAAATTGTAAATCTGGCGTTTTTTTCCGCAATCAGCTGAAGGCAATGAAATTGCACTTGCGCGGACAGGGACCTTTGGTTAGTATTCACACCCGCTTCTGGTGGGTGTGACGACAACATCCATTTGACTGGTTTGAAGCTATTTATGTGCGGTTACCGCGCAAGGAACAGGTTGATTATGTACGAAGCTCTTCTGGTAATTTTCCTTATTGTGGCACTGGGCCTGGTGGGTCTGATCATGCTGCAACAAGGTAAAGGCGCTGATATGGGAGCCTCCTTCGGTGCAGGCGCTTCCGGTACTCTGTTTGGTTCAAGCGGTTCAGGTAATTTCATGACCCGTATGACCGCAGTGCTGGCGACCCTGTTCTTCATTATCAGCCTGGTTCTGGGTAACCTGAACAGCAATAAAACCACGAAAGGTAGCGAGTGGGATAATCTCACGCAGCCAGCACAGTCTGAACAGACTGCGCCAGCGAAACCGGCAACGCCGAGCAGCGATATCCCGCAGTAAGCAGTAAAAAGTTACAATTTCGATGCGACAGAAATAAAAAAGTCGCCGTCTTAAAGTGCCGAGGTGGTGGAATTGGTAGACACGCTACCTTGAGGTGGTAGTGCCCGATTGGGCTTACGGGTTCAAGTCCCGTCCTCGGTACCAAATCTCAGAATTGCTTGCATTTAGTGCAAGATCGGCGTAATATTCGCCACGTTTTCGGACGCGGGGTGGAGCAGCCTGGTAGCTCGTCGGGCTCATAACCCGAAGGTCGTCGGTTCAAATCCGGCCCCCGCAACCACTTTCCCTTAGAGTTCTTTTTCAAATATACTGTATGCATCTTACGGCGCATTTTCAGCGAATTTTGAAAAAAATTCTTTTGGCTTGTGGGCCGAGCCGCAATCATTGCGGCATACAGGGTCCAGTCGCATTAAGCCCCGAATTTTCGGGGTTTTTTGTTATCAGGCTATCAAAACACTGGGCTATTAAGCCCTTTTTTTATGTCTTGGGGGTGGCTTTGTCCACATTAGAGCAAAAATTAACAGAGCTGATTTCGGCACCAGTAGAAGCGCTTGGCTACGAACTGGTCGGTATTGAGTTCGTTCGTGGTCGCACATCCACGCTGCGCATCTATATTGATAGCGAAGACGGTATCAACGTTGACGATTGTGCTGATGTCAGCCATCAGGTGAGTGCGGTAATGGATGTTGAAGATCCCATCACTGTCGCCTACAACCTTGAAGTCTCGTCACCGGGCCTTGAGCGCCCCCTGTTTACTGCAGCACACTACACGCAATTCATTGGCGAACAAGTTAGCCTGGTTTTGCGTATGGCCGTACAAAACCGCCGCAAATGGCAGGGCATCATTAAATCTGTTGAAGGTGAAATGATCACTGTTACCGTTGAGGGTAGCGATGAAGTGTTCGCGCTGAGTAATATCCAGAAAGCGAACCTGGTCCCCCACTTTTAAACGTCCGGATTGAGGCTAACCAGGATGAACAAAGAAATCTTAGCTGTTGTAGAGGCCGTTTCTAACGAAAAAGCCCTCCCGCGTGAGAAAATTTTCGAAGCGCTGGAGAGCGCGCTGGCCACTGCAACCAAGAAAAAATACGAACAAGAGATCGATGTTCGCGTTAGCATCGATCGGAAAAGCGGCGATTTTGATACTTTCCGTCGCTGGGTGATTGTGGACGAAGTGACACAACCGACCCGTGAAATTACGCTGGAAGCCGCGCGCTACGAAGATGAAGCGTTTAATCTCGGCGAATTTGTTGAAGATCAGATTGAATCTGTCACCTTTGACCGCATTACTACTCAGACGGCGAAACAAGTTATCGTACAGAAAGTACGTGAAGCTGAGCGCGCGATGGTGGTGGATGCGTTCCGTCAGCACGAAGGTGAGATCATCACTGGTGTGGTGAAGAAAGTGAACCGCGACAACATTACCCTCGATCTGGGTAGCAATGCTGAAGCGGTCATTATCCGTGAAGATATGTTGCCACGTGAAAACTTCCGTCCGGGTGACCGCATTCGCGGCGTACTGTACGCTGTACGTCCGGAAGCTCGCGGTGCTCAGCTGTTTGTCAGCCGCTCTAAACCAGAGATGCTGATTGAGCTGTTCCGCATTGAAGTGCCGGAAATCGGTGAAGAAGTTATTGAAATCAAAGCGGCCGCCCGCGATCCAGGCTCTCGTGCCAAGATTGCAGTGAAGACCAACGACAAGCGTATCGACCCGGTTGGTGCTTGCGTCGGTATGCGCGGTGCGCGTGTTCAGGCGGTATCCAGCGAATTAGGCGGTGAACGTATTGATATCGTGCTGTGGGACGACAACCCGGCACAGTTTGTTATCAATGCTATGGCCCCTGCTGATGTCGCGTCTATCGTGGTGGATGAAGATAATCACACCATGGATATCGCTGTTGAAGCCGGAAATCTGGCTCAGGCGATCGGCCGTAACGGCCAAAACGTGCGTCTGGCTTCTCAGCTGAGTGGCTGGGAGCTGAACGTGATGACGGTCGACGACCTGCAAGCCAAGCACCAGGCTGAAGCACATGCAGCTATCGACGTCTTTACCAAATATCTCGACATCGACGAAGATTTCGCCACCGTTCTGGTTGAAGAAGGCTTCTCCTCTCTGGAAGAGCTGGCTTATGTACCAATCAATGAACTGCTGGAAATCGACGGCCTTGATGAAGATACGGTAGAAGCGCTGCGCGACCGTGCGAAAAATGCGTTGACCACCCTGGCACTGGCAAAAGAAGAGAGCCTTGGCGATAGCAAACCTGCAGATGACTTACTGAATCTGGAAGGTCTGGATCGTGCACTGGCGTTCAAACTGGCGGCGAAAGGTGTATGCACGCTGGAAGATCTTGCTGAGCAGGGTGTTGACGATCTGTCAGATATTGAAGGCCTCAGCGATGAGCGGGCCGGTGAGCTGATTATGGCTGCGCGCAATATCTGTTGGTTCGGTGACGACGCGTAATAACAGGAAGGAACAGCATGACAGATGTAACCGTAAAATCGCTGGCCGCAGAGATAGAGACCTCGGTAGAACGCCTGGTACAGCAATTTGCTGATGCAGGGATCCGTAAGTCTGAAACTGACTCTGTGACCCAGCAGGAAAAAGAAACCTTACTGACGCACCTGAATCGTGAGCACGGCAGCGTGTCAAGTAAGCTGACCTTGCAGCGCAAAACGCGCAGCACCCTGAATATTCCTGGCACCGGGGGTAAAAGTAAATCGGTGCAAATCGAAGTCCGCAAAAAGCGCACCTATGTGAAGGGCGAAACTGACGCTGAACAAGCGGAAGCAGAAGCGCAGGCACAGCGTGAAGCGGAAGAACAGGCTCGTGAGGCTGAAGAAAAAGCTAAACGTGAAGCAGCAGACAAAGCCAAACGTGAAGCCGAAGAGCAAGCCAAACGTGAAGCCGCCGACAAAGCAAGGCGCGAAGCAGCGGAAAAAGATAAAGTGAGCAATCAACCAACCGACGAAAAGACCCGGGCCAATCAATCAGATAAAGCCCGTCGCGAAGCCGAAGCCGCAGAGCTGAAGCGTAAAGCTGAAGAAGAAGCGCGCCGCAAGATTGAAGAAGACGCTAAGCGCGTAGCCGAAGAGGCCCGTAAAATGGCTGAAGAAAAAGGTGAAAGCTGGACCGTCGCGTCCGAAGAGCCGGAAGATACCTCGGATTACCACGTCACCACATCCACTCATGCCCGTCAGGCTGAAGATGAAAACGACCGTAAGGTTGAAGGTGAGCGTCGTAGCCGTCCGGTTAAAGCCGTGCGTCAGAAGAAAGGCAACAAGCATTCTGAATCAAAAGCAGACCGCGAAGAAGCGCGCGCTCAGGTTCGTGGTGGTAAAGGCAAACGTAAGCCTAGCTCACTGCAGCAGGGCTTTAACAAGCCTGCGCAGGCGGTAAACCGTGATGTGGTTATCGGCGAAACCGTGACCGTTGCCGAACTGGCCAATAAAATGGCAGTGAAAGGCTCCCTCGTCATCAAAGCGATGATGAAAATGGGCGCTATGGCGACTATCAACCAGGTTATCGACCAGGAAACCGCTCAGATGGTCGCGGAAGAGATGGGTCACAAAGTGACGCTGCGCCGCGAAAATGAGCTGGAAGAGGCGGTAATGGGTGACCGTGATACTGATGCTGCGCTGGAATCCCGCGCACCAGTGGTCACCATTATGGGGCACGTTGACCATGGTAAAACTTCCCTGCTGGACTATATCCGTTCCACCAAAATCGCCTCTGGCGAAGCGGGCGGCATTACTCAGCATATCGGTGCTTACCACGTTGAAACCGACAACGGTATGGTTACTTTCCTTGATACCCCAGGTCACGCCGCGTTTACCGCAATGCGTGCCCGTGGTGCTCAGGCAACGGATATCGTTATCCTGGTTGTCGCAGCGGATGACGGCGTGATGCCTCAGACCATCGAAGCTATTCAGCATGCGAAAGCAGCGAAAGTGCCGGTTGTGGTTGCGGTCAACAAAGTTGATAAGCCAGAATCCGATCCGGATCGTGTTAAAAACGAACTGACTCAATACGGTATCATTCCGGAAGAGTGGGGCGGCGAAAACATGTTTGTTAACGTCTCCGCTAAAGCCGGTACCGGTATTGATGACCTGCTGAACGCTATCCTGCTGCAAGCTGAAGTTCTTGAACTGAAAGCGGTGCGTCAGGGTATGGCAAGCGGTGTCGTAATCGAATCCTTCCTGGATAAAGGTCGTGGTCCGGTTGCAACCGTGCTGGTGCGTGAAGGTACCCTGAACAAAGGCGATATCGTACTGTGTGGCTTTGAATATGGCCGTGTCCGTGCGATGCGTGACGAGTTAGGTCGCGAAGTGACCGAAGCCGGCCCGTCAATTCCGGTTGAGATCCTGGGTCTGTCAGGTGTTCCGGCAGCAGGTGATGAAGCGACCGTAGTACGTGACGAGAAGAAAGCACGTGAAGTTGCGCTGTATCGTCAGGGCAAATTCCGCGAAGTGAAACTGGCTCGCCAGCAGAAATCTAAGCTGGAAAACATGTTTGCCAACATGACCGAAGGCGAAGTGTCCGAGCTGAACATCGTGCTGAAAGCCGACGTACAGGGTTCTGTCGAAGCGATTGCCGATTCACTGCTGAAACTCTCCACCGACGAAGTGAAGGTGAAGATTGTTGGCTCCGGCGTAGGTGGTATCACCGAAACCGACGCGACCCTGGCAGCAGCGTCCAACGCGATTCTGGTTGGCTTCAACGTCCGTGCTGATGCCTCTGCGCGCCGCGTGATTGATTCTGAAAGTCTGGATCTGCGTTACTACTCCGTGATCTATAATCTGATCGACGAAGTGAAACAGGCGATGAGCGGTATGCTGGCGCCTGAGTACAAACAGCAGATCATCGGTCTGGCTGAAGTACGTGACGTATTCAAATCACCGAAATTTGGTGCTATCGCCGGTTGTATGGTCACCGAAGGTAACATCAAGCGTCACAACCCGATCCGTGTTCTGCGTGACAACGTGGTTATCTACGAAGGCGAGCTGGAATCTCTGCGCCGCTTCAAAGATGACGTTAACGAAGTTCGTAACGGCATGGAATGTGGTATCGGCGTGAAGAACTACAACGATGTGCGCACTGGCGATATGATCGAAGTCTTCGAAATTATCGAGATTAAACGCACCATCGATTAATGGTCACGCACGACGAGACTATTTTTTGGGAGGCCGCGTGCCTCCCTTATTATTTGGATTATTTGGAGTATTGATTATGCCAAAAGAATTCGGTCGTCCTCAGCGTGTCTCCCAGGAGCTGCAAAAAGAGATCGCGATGATTTTACAGCGTGAGATCAAAGATCCGCGTCTGGGCATGATGGTTACCGTGTCGGGCGTCGAGCTTTCTCGCGACCTGGCCTATGCCAAAGTGTTTGTCACCTTCCTGAATGACAAAGATGAAGAGGCGATTAAAGGCGGCCTGCGTGCGCTGGGTGATGCCGCTGGCTACATCCGTACCCTGCTGGGCAAAGCGATGCGTCTGCGTATCGTGCCTGAGCTAACCTTCTTCTACGATAACTCGCTGGTAGAAGGGATGCGCATGTCTAACCTTGTCACTAACGTAGTGAAAAACGACGAACAGCGTCGTTCTTCTGCGGAAGAAGACAAGGAGGATTAATGAGCCGTCCTCGTCGTCGCGGCCGTGACATTCACGGCGTGCTGCTGCTGGATAAGCCACAGGGTTTGTCATCGAATGATGTGCTGCAGAAAGTAAAGCGCATCTTTAATGCTAACCGTGCCGGGCACACTGGTGCGCTGGATCCACTGGCAACCGGTATGTTGCCGATCTGCCTTGGCGAAGCCACCAAGTTTTCCCAGTATCTGCTGGATTCAGACAAGCGTTACCGGGTGATCGCTCGCCTTGGGCAGCGTACTGATACTTCCGACGCCGATGGCACGGTAATCAGTGAGCGTCCGCTAAACTTTAGCCAGCAACAGCTGGATGAAGCGCTCGACAGCTTCCGTGGCGAAACCCAGCAAGTGCCGTCGATGTATTCGGCGCTGAAATATCAGGGACGCAAGCTGTACGAGTATGCCCGCGAGGGTATTGAAGTCCCGCGCGAAGCACGCAGCATTGTGGTTTACGAACTGCAGTTTATTCGCTGGGAAGGCGACGAGCTTGAGCTGGAAATCCACTGCTCGAAAGGCACGTATATTCGTACCATTATTGATGATTTGGGTGAAAAGCTTGGCTGTGGCGCGCATGTGATTATGCTGCGTCGTCTGCAGGTGGCCACTTACCCGATCGGCAATATGGTGACGCTGGAGCAATTGAAAGATTTGCTCGAGCAGGCGAATGCGGAAGGTATCGCGCCGGGTGAAAAACTTGATCCGTTACTGATGCCAATGGACAGCCCGGCATCCGCATTTCCTGAAGTGAACCTGTTAACCCTTGTTGCCGCTTACTTTAAACAAGGGCAGCCGGTGCAGGCTTCAGGCGTACCGAGCTCTGGTTTAGTGCGCGTGACCGAAGGTGACGAGCGTAAGTTTATCGGTATGGCAGAAATTGATGACGATGGCCGCGTCGCGCCACGTCGTCTGGTCGTTGAATATTCTGAGTGAGTCATTTGCCATCGCATCTGGCTCAGAGTAGAATGGCGCGGCTTTATACGCTGCATTTCTGATGCAGGTATAATCCTGGGTAGCTGAATTAGAGATCGGCGCCTGTACATTTATCTTATAATTTGGAGTTGTATTATGTCTCTAAGTGTTGAAACTAAAGCACAAATCGTTGCTGATTTCGGTCGTGGCGCAAACGACAGTGGTTCGACTGAAGTTCAGGTTGCTCTGCTGACTGCACAGATTAACCATCTGCAGGGTCACTTCTCTGAGCACAAAAAAGACCACCACAGCCGTCGCGGTCTGCTGCGTATGGTTTCCCAGCGTCGTAAGCTGCTGGATTACCTGAAGCGTAAAGATGTTGCGCGTTACACCAGCCTGATCGAGCGTCTGGGTCTGCGTCGCTAACTCTTAGAATCTGTTCAGAGACGGTCATCAGCGTTAAACTGATGAAAGCACGGCTTAATGAACAGATTCGTGCGAGTTTCGCTAAAAGGGGGCCTTTACGGCCCCTTTTTTCGAGCAATCGGCAGCAATATTGCTCAAACTAATGTATTGTTGCTGAGTGTGATCTTCAGTTGCAGAGGTTCGCGCGGCTAATGAGAGGCTTTATCCAACGAGGCGTGGATTAAAGGTTGTCATTAGTCGCGAGGATGCAGATGAGGATTAAAAATCCACGGCAGAGCACGATGAAAGTGCCTGCTTTGCGTAAAGGATATTATTTTGCTGAACCCGATCGTACGTAAATTCCAATATGGTCAGCATACCGTTACCCTTGAAACCGGTATGATGGCGCGCCAGGCAACGGCTGCCGTAATGGTAAGCATGGACGACACTGCAGTGTTCGTTACTGTTGTTGGCCGTAAACAAGCTAAACCAGGTCAGGACTTCTTCCCGCTGACGGTTAACTATCAGGAGCGTACTTACGCTGCTGGTCGTATCCCGGGTAGCTTCTTCCGTCGTGAAGGCCGTCCAAGCGAAGGCGAAACCCTGATCTCTCGTCTGATTGACCGTCCGGTTCGTCCGCTGTTCCCGGAAGGTTTCGTTAATGAAGTTCAGGTTATTGCCACCGTTGTTTCCGTTAACCCACAGGTTAACCCGGATATCGTGGCAATGATTGGTGCCTCTGCGGCACTGAGCCTGTCTGGCCTGCCGTTCAATGGCCCAATCGGTGCGGCACGCGTCGGTTACATCAATGATCAGTACGTTCTGAACCCAACCAGCGACGAAGTCAAAGAAAGCAAACTGGATCTGGTTGTTGCCGGTACTCAGGGCGCAGTACTGATGGTTGAGTCTGAAGCTGATGTACTGAGCGAAGAGCAGATGCTGGGCGCAGTGGTGTTCGGCCACGAGCAGCAGCAGATTGTGATCGACAACATCAATTCACTGGTTGCTGAAGCGGGCAAACCACGTTGGGACTGGCAGCCAGAAGCAGTTAACGAAGCGCTGACCTCGCGCATCGCTGCACTGTCTGAATCCCGTCTGAGCGATGCTTACCGCATCACTGAGAAACAAGAACGCTACGAAAAAGTTGGCGTGATCAAGTCTGAAACCACCGCAGCACTGCTGGCGGAAGACGAGACGCTGGACGAAGGCGAAATCAGCGACATCCTGCACGCTATCGAGAAAAACGTTGTGCGTAGCCGCGTTCTGAACGGTGAGCCGCGTATCGATGGTCGTGAGAAAGACATGATCCGTGGTCTGGATGTGCGTACTGGCGTGCTGCCACGTACTCACGGTTCCGCACTGTTCACCCGTGGTGAAACTCAGGCACTGGTTACCGCGACTCTGGGTACTGCCCGTGATGCGCAGAACCTGGATGAGCTGATGGGCGAGCGTACTGACAGCTTCCTGTTCCACTACAACTTCCCTCCGTACTCGGTGGGTGAGACCGGAATGGTCGGTTCTCCTAAGCGTCGTGAAATTGGTCACGGTCGCCTGGCGAAACGCGGCGTGCTGGCGATGATGCCTAAACCAGAAGACTTCCCGTACACCGTACGTGTGGTTTCTGAAATCACCGAATCTAACGGTTCTTCATCGATGGCTTCCGTTTGTGGTGCTTCACTGGCACTGATGGACGCAGGCGTACCGATCAAAGCCGCTGTTGCGGGTATCGCAATGGGTCTGGTGAAAGAAGGCGAGAAGTTTGTCGTTCTGTCTGACATCCTGGGTGACGAAGATCACCTCGGCGACATGGACTTCAAAGTAGCCGGTAGCCGTGAAGGTATCACTGCGCTGCAGATGGATATCAAAATTGAAGGCATCACCCGCGAAATCATGCAGGAAGCGCTGAATCAGGCCAAAGGTGCACGTCTGCACATTCTGGGTGTGATGGAGCAGGCTATCAGCACGCCGCGTGGCGATATCTCTCAGTTTGCACCACGTATCCATACCATCAAGATCAGCCCGGACAAGATCAAAGATGTTATCGGTAAAGGCGGCTCGGTTATCCGTGCGCTGACCGAAGAAACCGGCACCACCATCGAAATCGAAGATGATGGCACCGTGAAGATCGCAGCAACCGACGGCGAAAAAGCGAAATATGCTATCCGTCGTATTGAAGAGATCACTGCTGAGATCGAAGTTGGCCGTATCTATAACGGTAAAGTGACCCGTATTGTCGACTTCGGTGCCTTCGTGGCCATCGGTGGCGGTAAAGAAGGTCTGGTGCACATTTCTCAGATCGCTGATAAGCGTGTTGAGAAAGTGACCGACTACCTGCAGATGGGTCAGGAAGTGCCGGTTAAAGTACTGGAAGTTGATCGTCAGGGCCGTGTGCGCCTGAGCATCAAAGAAGCGACAGAACAGCAGCCTGAAGCGGCTGCGGCGCCTGAAGCTGAATAACGATCGACCACTGAGCTCTCCATGTGCGCATGGAGAGCTGTTTCATCGCGAGGGCGGGAAACCTCGTGCACGGCAGGCGGATGGCAGGATGTACATCCCAGTGTTTGTTTTCGGGAGTGGGAAATGAAGCCTTTTTTACGCTGGTGTTTGGTTGCGACAGCTATATCGCTGGCAGGATGCAGCAACTCTGATTGGCGTAAGAACACGGTTCTGGCGGTTCCGCTGCAGCCCACACTGCAACAGGAAGTCATCCTGGCGCGCATGGAACAAATACTTGCCAGTCGGGCATTAACAGATGATGAACGCGCACAGCTGTTATATGAGCGCGGAGTGTTGTATGATAGTTTAGGTTTGAGAGCATTAGCGCGGAATGATTTTTCACAAGCGTTAGCAATCAGACCGGATATGCCGGAAGTATTCAATTACTTAGGCATATATTTAACGCAGGCGGGCAACTTTGATGCCGCCTATGAAGCGTTTGATTCTGTACTTGAGCTTGATCCAACTTACAACTATGCGCATTTAAATCGTGGCATCGCCCTGTATTACGGTGGTCGATTCCCGCTAGCGCAAGATGATCTGCTGGCGTTTTATCAAGACGATCCTAACGATCCTTTCCGTAGCTTGTGGCTCTTTCTCGCAGAACGTGAGATGGATGCAGAGAAAGCGAAAGTAACGCTACAACAGCGTTACGACAAATCGGACAAGGAGCAATGGGGATGGAATATTGTCGAGTTCTACCTTGGCGACATCAGTGAAAAAACGCTGATGGAACGTCTCAAGGCGGACGCAACGGATAACACCTCGCTCGCTGAACATCTCAGTGAAACCAACTTCTATTTAGGTAAGTACTACCTAAGTCTGGGGGAGAAGGACAACGCAGAAGCGTTGTTCAAACTGGCGGTCGCTAACAACGTTAATAACTTCGTTGAGCACCGATACGCATTGTTGGAGCTGGCGCTACTCGGCCAGACACAAGACGATTTATCAGAATCTGACCAGCAATAGCTGACGAACTTTCTTTGCCTGAATTTCTGAAATGTCATCATCTTCGCGGATGAGGGCTTTTTTGTTCGTCGAAACCACTAATTTGAGCCGGTTCACACTTTTTGATGAAAATGATTGAAAATTTTCACGACGAGTTATGTAGACTGGCCGCCGCAATATAAGAGGCTTGTGTACTACATGACTACGATCGAAACCACGACTGAAATCGAAACCACTTTTGCTGATTTGGGCCTGAATGCTGCCCTTCTCGAATCCCTGAACGGTATGGGCTACGTAAAACCATCACCTATCCAGTTAGAGTGTATCCCACACCTGCTGGCTGGCCGTGACGTGCTGGGTATGGCCCAGACTGGTAGTGGCAAAACAGCTGCATTCTCTCTGCCCCTGCTGAACAATGTTGATAGTAACCTGAAAGCACCACAGATTCTGGTGCTGGCACCAACTCGCGAGTTGGCGGTTCAGGTTGCTGAAGCTATGACTGAATTCTCTAAGAAAATGAACGGCGTAAACGTTGTTGCCCTGTACGGTGGCCAGCGTTATGACGTTCAGCTGCGTGCTCTGCGTGCGGGTCCACAGATCGTTGTGGGTACTCCGGGTCGTCTGCTTGACCACCTGAAGCGCGGTACGCTGAACCTGTCCAGCCTGCGTGGCCTGGTCCTGGACGAAGCAGATGAAATGCTGCGTATGGGCTTCATCGAAGACGTTGAAACCATCATGGCGCAGATCCCGGACGGTCATCAGACCGCGCTGTTCTCTGCAACTATGCCAGAAGCGATTCGTCGCATTACCCGTCGCTTTATGAAAGATCCGCAGGAAGTGCGCATCCAGTCCAGCGTCACGACTCGCCCGGACATCAGCCAGAGCTACTGGACTGCTTTCGGTCGTAAGACTGATGCACTGGTTCGCTTCCTGGAAGCGGAAGATTTTGATGCGGCGATTATCTTCGTGCGTACCAAAAACGCGACGCTGGAAGTGGCTGAAGCGCTGGAGCGTAGCGGTTACAACAGCGCTGCACTGAACGGTGATATGAACCAGGCACTGCGTGAGCAGACGCTGGAGCGCCTGAAAGATGGTCGTCTGGACATCCTGATTGCGACCGACGTTGCGGCACGTGGTCTGGACGTTGAGCGTATCAGCCTGGTTGTTAACTACGACATTCCAATGGATGCTGAGTCTTACGTTCACCGTATTGGTCGTACCGGTCGTGCGGGTCGTGCTGGCCGTGCGCTGCTGTTCGTTGAGAACCGCGAGCGTCGTCTGCTGCGCAACATCGAACGCACCATGAAGCTGACCATTCCAGAAGTGGATCTGCCAAATGCAGAACTGCTGAGCGAGCGTCGTCTGGCTAAGTTTGCGGCTAAAGTTCAGCTGCAGCTGGAAAGCAGCGATCTGGATCAGTACCGTGCGCTGCTGGCTAAAATGCAGCCAGAAGAAGAACTGGATATGGAAACTCTGGCCGCAGCTCTGCTGAAAATGGCTCAGGGCGAACGTCCACTGATTCTGCCACCTGATGCGCCACAGCGTCCACGTCGTGAATTCCGTGAGCGTGACGATCGTCGTGATGACCGTCGTGGCGAGCGCGGTGACCGTGCTCCACGTGAAGCGCGTGATGGTGACCGTCCACGTCGTGAACGTCGTGAAGTTGGCGATATGGAACTGTACCGCATTGAAGTTGGCCGTGATGATGGTGTTGAAGTTCGTCATATCGTTGGCGCAATTGCTAACGAAGGCGATATCAGCAGCCGTTACATTGGTAACATCAAGCTGTTCGGCACCCACTCAACCATCGAGCTGCCGAAAGGCATGCCAGGCGATGTGCTGTCGCATTTCACCCGCACGCGTATTCTGAACAAACCTATGAATATGCAGCTGCTGGGCGATGCGCAACCGCGCAGCAACGACCGTGGCGATCGTGGTGACCGTGGCGGCGAACGTCGTCCGGGCGGCCGTGGTGGTTTCGGTGGCGGTGCAGGCCGTGAAGGCGCTCGTGATGGTGGCGCTCCACGTCGTTTCAGCGATCGTCGTGAAGGTGGCAATGCCGGTAATGGCGGTCGTGGCGGCTACAGCCGTGACGGCGGCAACCGTGGTCCACGTCAGGACGGCGGTAGCGCACCAACTCGTCGTCGTGATGCATAATCACTGACGCCAATAAAAAAACCAGCCTTCGGGCTGGTTTTTTTTTGCCTGCACGGCGACGAAAATACCGTTCCTAGAGCGTTTGCGCTGCCTGCATCGCCAGTTCAAACGAACGCAGTCTCGCCTGAGTATCAAAGATCTGGCCGTTAACCATAATCTCATCCGCTTCGGTTTCCCGCATCAGTGAAGCCAGACCCGCACGCACTTTATCGCTATCACCGACAATCGACATGCTCAGTGCCTGCTGTACGCCATATTGCTCCGACGGCGACCAGAGGTTATCCATATTGTCCACCGGCGCAGGAAGCGGGCCAGGCTGACCACGACGCAGGTTGATAAACTGCTGCTGCATGGACGTAAACAGAAAACGGGCATCGCGGTCGCTTTCGGCGGCGACGACGTTAACGCACACCATCGCGTAAGGCTTGTCGAGACGCGCAGAGGGTTTAAAGTTCTGGCGATAGATTTGCAGCGCCTGGAACAGTAAATCAGGGGCAAAGTGTGACGCAAAAGCAAATGGCAGCCCCATTTTTGCCGCCAGCTGAGCGCTGTACAGGCTGGAACCCAGCAGCCATATCGGGATTTTCAGGCCAAGGCCAGGAACCGGCTGCACCGGCGGCTGTTCATCGCCAGCTGCATCGAACCAGCTTACCAGTTCGGCCACATCTGACGGAAAACTGTCGGCTTGTGCGCCGGAGAGGTGGCGGCGCAGTGCCATCATGGTGCGCTGGTCAGAGCCCGGCGCACGTCCCAGCCCCAGATCGATACGTCCCGGATAGAGCGATTCAAGGGTGCCAAACTGTTCCGCAATCATCAGCGGCGCATGATTAGGTAACATCACGCCACCGGAACCCAGCCGCAGGGTGGTGGTGCCCGCCGCCAGATAACCAATTAACACCGAGGTGGCGGCACTGGCGATACCGGTCATATTGTGATGTTCAGCCAGCCAGTAGCGATGAAAACCCAGTTTTTCCGCCTGCTGAGCCAGCGCCAGCGAAGTATGGAAAGCATCCCGCGCCGTGGAGCCTTGCGGGATCGGGGCTAAATCGAGAACCGACAGAGGGACTGTTTTTTTATCAGACATAGGAACTCACTTGTTTATGCACGGCGAACAACTTCGCCTGCTATCAATAAGTATCAGTGTTAGCTGACAGTACCCCTATTAAAACTGCATTTATCGCCAGCGGTTTCACACCCTGTGCCGTGTTAGTTTTCCAGTACCAGCCCGGCCAGATTGCGCCAGTAGCCATTACAGTCATTACGCTGCGCGACCATCAGCGGTGAGCCACCGTTTTCATTGGCCCGGAAGCGATCGATCACGGTCAGCGTCTGCTGATCCTCAGGCGATACACGCACAATATCCACCAGCCCGGACATCGACGCCAGATCGTTACCAAGGTTATAGCAGTAGCCACTCATGGTCTGAATACCATTCAGCACAAACACTTGCTGATTTTCCTGCGACAACACGCGACGGCCTTGTGGATAGTGAAGACAGCAGGTTTCACACTCATCTTTGGCGCGATTTTCGGAGCGGGCGGTAAAGCAGCGCGCCGACAGCGCCAGCGGCAGATGACCGTAACCCATCACCTCCACTTCAAATTGCTGACGAATTCCCAGCGCTTCACACTGGCGCAAGACATTGGTCAGCCAGTCGCGTGACAGTTCGACCGGCATACACCAGCGCGTCATGCCTTGCTTCAGCAGCAGATTCAGGGTAATGGCGTTATAACAGTTTAGTGCGTGACCGGCGACAAACGGCAATTTCTGCTCTGCAGCGAGATTAATCGTGCCTAAATCATTGGCTTCAATCAGAAACTCACCGTTATCGACATAACGCTTGATTTCACTCAGTTCGGAAGGCGACTGCACCAGTGCCAGCGTACTGAGTACCACCTGTTTACCGCTCTGATTAAGCTGTCTGGCGATATCCAGCCAGGCGCTGAATTTGGTGGCGCGGCGCTTACTGCACACGCTCTCGCCGAGATAAATAATCTCAGCGCTGCTGGCGGCAGCGGCCTGATAAAAGTGTTCCAGTTTTTCAGTTGGCCAGTACCACAGTACCGGCCCGAGGGCATATTTCATTGTGCTTCCTACTGCCATTTACGGTGATATGCGCCGAGCGTGGTTTGCGTACCTTCAGACAACGCGCCTAAGGCACTCATCCAGCGTTGCTCAACCTTAAACTCATCAGGCGCTGCCTTGCAGCGATCGATTGCCTGACGCCAGATACGCGCCACTTCAGCAACATACGCCGGGCTACGCTGACGCCCCTCAATCTTCACCGAAGCGATATTGGCCTGTAGCAGTTCCGGTAGCAGCGCCAGCGTGTTCAGGCTGGTGGGCTCTTCCAGCGGGTGATAGCGCATCTCATCGACCTTGTAGCGCCCTTTGCACAGCGTGGGATAACCGGCGTGTTCACCGTCGGCGTAGCGGTCAATCAGCACCTCATTCAGACGTGCTTCCAGACCGGAAGCTGTCTGCTGCCAGCGCACAAAGCGTGCCGGGGAACAGGCACCAACGGTATTGGGGGATTCTCCGGTCAGCCAGGACGAAAGATAGCAGCGGCCTTCGGCCATAATACACAGACTGCCAAAGGCGAATACCTCCAGCGGAACCGGCGTCACACGCGCCAGCTGGCGCACCTGATGCATCGACAGCACGCGCGGCAATACCACCCGGGAAACGGCAAAATTACGCTGATAGAATTTCACTGCTTCGAGATTAGTGGCTGATGCCTGTACCGAAACATGGCGCTCAATATGTGGATAGCGCTCAGCGGCGTATTCCAGTATGGCCAGATCGGCAAGGATCAGCGCATCGGCACCGAGATCCGCCGCCATATCTACCGCCCGCTGCCAGCGCTGATAATTGTCAGGATGGGCGAAAGTATTAATGGCGACATGCAGCTTGCGTCGCCGCTGATGCACAAAGCGCGACGCTTCATGTAAGCGCTTTTCGGTGAAATTCAGCCCGGCGAAGTGACGGGCGTTAGTCTGATCTTTCAGCCCGATATATACCGCATCGGCACCATTTTCGATGGCGGCTTTCAGGGCCGGAAGGTTCCCGGCCGGACAAAGAAGTTCCATGATTATTCTCTGTAATGAGCGATAACAGCCGACGAGTGTAGATCTGCTGCCGGTGACAAATTTTGATTTAAGGCAGCGAATGGCGTATTGAATGTGCATTGGTAGTTTAAAAAGATTAAAGTTCGTTCACTTTGTTGATCCCGCTACCTGATGAATTTTGCCGATATGGCAAAATGGCCGAAATTTTTTTCGTAAGGAGTGACAACTGGTGTTGAATCAGCTTCGCGTGCAGTGCGTAGAAAATGGCCCAAAACTTCTGCGTTTTCCGCTACAATTTGCCCCCTTCGCAGTCAAAAAACGGCTGTTTCAACAACTGCTAAACTGGCAGTTTGCCCATGCTCTGGCCGAAGGTGAGTTAGACTTTCTGCAAGGGCGCTGGTTAGGCATCGAGATCCGCGACCTTGATCTGCGTTGGGCGACCAGCGTGGTGGACGGCCAGCTTCAGGTTAGCGATGTTCAGCAGATCGATGTATGGTTCCGTGGTGACGCTAATGATTTACTATTGGTAGCGGCGCGTAAACGCGATCCGGACACGCTGTTTTTCCAGCGCCGGCTGGTAATAGAAGGTGATACCGAGCTTGGACTTGAGGTGAAGAATTTAATGGATGCTATTGAGCTGGAAATGATGCCGACACCGCTGCGTATCGGGCTAATGCAACTGGCTCAGTTTATTGAGGCTGGACTGACTAAGGACGCGAATTCCCCGGAGAATCGCGCAGGTGCACCATGTTAATTCGGACAGAAATTGGCGTTGATGCCGCAGGTATCGACAGCCTGCTGCGCCGCTGCTTCCCGACGCAAGCGGAAGCGGAGCTGGTACAGCAGCTCCGTGAAGACGGCCTGCTGACGCTGGGGGTTGTCGCCACGGATGATGAAGGTCAGGTACTGGGCTATGCGGCCTTCAGCCCGGTTTCATTGCAGGGCGAAGACCGGCAGTGGGTCGGACTGGCACCGCTGGCGGTGGATGAGAGTGTGCGCCAGCAGGGTATCGGCAAACAGCTGGTCTATGAAGGGCTGGATACCTTAAACGAATTCAGTTATGCCGCCGTAGTGGTATTAGGCGATCCGGCGTTTTATGGCCGTTTCGGCTTTGAACCCGCCGCGCGCCATCAGTTACAGTGTAAATGGCTGGGGTCCGAAGCGGCATTCCAGGTGTACAAACTGGCAGATGACGCGTTTGTCGGCGCGCAAGGGCAGATTGAGTTTGCCGAGCCGTTTAATCGTTTCGACTAGCCAGCCACTGCGGCAGTGATACAGGCTGGCTTTCCACCAGCCTGATTTTGTCCTGCCTTTTCAACTGCTTCACCTGATACTCCAGCTTTGACGCGCTGGAGCGATCCCCGGCCTCGCAGTGAAATATCAGCGCCAGCGGGCCTTTACCGCGCAGGGCTTTTGCTCCCTTGCCTTGCTGATGCTGCAGCAGGCGACGCGCCACATCGTTGGTAATGCCGGTATACAGCATGCCGCTGGCGGTGCGCAGAATATAGAGTTGCCAGACTGGCGTACCAGGGTTATCCATAATGACTCTCAGTTAGCGAAGATCTGTCAGCATTCTAAAGTTATTCAAATCTGGCCGCTATCGCCACTTTCCCTGAAATTACGGAGTGATTTTGTCCGAATCTGAAACCCTTGCCGCGATTGGCCGTTATCTGAAAAAACAGCATGTGTTGTCACTGTGCTGCGGCACGGCGGAGAATCTATGGTGCGCCAACTGCTTTTACGTGTTTGATACCACTCAGGCGGTGTTCTGGCTGATGACCGAACCGGATACCCGCCATGGCGAACTGATGCAGCAGCAGTCAGTGGTTGCCGGAACCATTAACGGTCAGCCAAAAAGCGTCTTGCTGATTAAAGGCGTGCAGTATCGCGGGCAGATTAGCCAGCTAACCGGCGAACGTGAAGCGCTGGCCCGTGCCGCTTACTGTAAGCGTTTTCCGGTGGCAAAAAAGGTTTCCGCGCCGCTGTGGGAGATCCGGCTGGATGAGTTGAAAATGACGGACAATGCGCTGGGCTTTGGCAAGAAACTGCGCTGGCAGCGCGGATAATAAAATGCAGGGGAGCCGTTTTCGGCTCCCGTCCTGATGGCACGCGCGATAAGAACGACGCCCCTACCATTTACTGGCGTCAGAGCGACAGAATACGTAGCGATTCACGATTAAACGCCGGTAAATCATCCGGCGTACGGCTGGTGACCAGCTTGTCGTCGTCGACCACCACCTCTTTATCGTAGAAATCCGCGCCGGCATTTTTCAGATCGATAGCGATGGCTTTCACCGAGGTCATCTTGCGGCCCCGCACGCCATTAGCGCTAATCAGCAGCTGTGGGCCGTGACAGATGGCAAACACCGGTTTGCCGCTGGCGACAAAGGCTTTGGTAAACGCGACAAAGCGGTCATCTCCGCGCAGGCTGTCCGGCGAATGTCCGCCTGGCAACAGCAGTGCATCAAATTCGGCGGCATCAACCTGATCGATACCTTTATCGATCTTAACCTTTGCCTTGCCCTGTTTGCCGGTTACCGTTTTACCTGCTTCCGTATCGATAGTGACAATCTCATGGCCAGCTTTGGCATAAGCCTCAGCAGGAGAGGTAAATTCTGAGTCTTCAAATTCATCGGTAATCAGCACCGCAATCTTCTTGCTCATCTTTTCCTCCGTTTATATTAATTACATGATTAAGTCTGGACGACTATGCTGAGTTAGCAACGTTAAATAAAGGGTTAAACTATAAAATTAATGATTTACAGTGAGTTAGCTTAAAGCAGCGCCAGTAACAAATCGTTTCTGGCAGCCACTATACTGAGAGTAAAGGGAGAACATCATGAGCCGAGTGCTGTTAACCGGAGCCACGGGATTAGTGGGTGGTTATCTGTTGGATTTACTGATTGCCGACCCGCGCATCAGCGAGATTATTGTGCCGACGCGGCGGCCGTTGCCAGCGCGGGATAAAGTTGTCAATCTGGTGGCAGAGGATTTAACTGACGTGCTGCGCCCGCTGGAAACACCGGTGGATATTGTGTTTTGTTGCCTTGGCACCACGCGTAAACAAGCTGGCAGCAAACCGGCGTTTATTCATGTCGATTATACGCTGGTGGTGGACAGTGCGCTGACCGGGCAGCGGCTGGGTGCGAAACATCTGCTGGTGGTCAGTGCGCACGGTGCCAATGCGCGTTCGCCATTTTTCTATAATCGGGTGAAAGGCGAGATGGAAAATGCCCTCAGGCATCAGGGCTGGCCACGACTGACGCTGGTCCGGCCCTCACTGTTGCTGGGCGAGCGTCATCAACGGCGCGGCGGGGAATCGCTGTTTGCGCCACTGTTTAAAATCCTGCCGGGTAACTGGCGGGCGGTAGAGGCGCGCGATGTGGCCGAAGCGATGTTGCAGCAGGCGTTTACGACTACGGATGCTGAGATCACCATTATCGAGTCAGCCGATTTGCAGCTCAGTCAGCGCAAATAGTGGATCACCTGATTACTGCTGCCGCGCCACGGCAGCATCGGATCGCGGAGCGCTGCAACAAATTTACCGTCGATCAGCACGTCGATCTCCGCCACTACCTGCTGCTGCTGCGCTGTCAGTTGCGCCAGGGTGTAACCGGTCCATAGCCAGATATCCTTGCCGTGACACTGGCGGCGCACCCGTTTAACCAGCCGCAGCACATCGGCGACATTGGCCGGGTGCAGCGGATCACCGCCGGACAATGACAAGCCCTGACGCGGAATACGGCAATCGTTCAGATCGTGAATCAGCCTCTCTTCCATCTCGAGGGTCATCGGCACCCCGGAATTCAGCCGCCAGGTACTTTTGTTATAACAGCCCGGACACTGATGTTCGCAGCCGGCGACAAACAGCGTGCAGCGCGTGCCGGGGCCATTAACGATATCGACCGGATAATACTGATGAATATTCATTCCGGCTGTCCGCTGGCCAGATGTTTGACGCGTCTTTTCACCTCTTCCTGCTTGCCGGCATTAAATGGACGTGCATCGGGACTGCCAAGATAGCCGCATACCCGACGGGTGACGGAAACCCGGCTGGCATCATGATTACCGCATTTCGGGCAGGTGAAACCTTTACTGGTGCAGTCGAATTCCCCGTGAAAGCCGCAGTCATAGCACTCATCAATCGGTGTATTGGTGCCGTAATAGGGGATGCGCTGGTAGCTGTAATCCCAGACATCTTCCAGCGCTTTCAGGTTGTGTTGAATATTGGGATATTCGCCGTAACAGATAAAGCCGCCGTTAGCTAACGCCGGATAGCCCGCTTCAAAGTCGATTTTGTCGTAAGGATTGACCTTCTTCTCAACGTCGAGGTGGAAACTGTTGGTGTAATAGCCTTTATCGGTGACGCCGCTGATAACGCCAAACTGCGCTGCGTCGAGACGGCAGAAACGGTCGCACAGGTTCTCGCTTGGCGTGCTATACAGGCTGAAACCATAACCGGTTTCCTCTTTCCATTGTTCTGTTGCCTCACGCATCCGCGCAACGATGGCCAGCGCTTTCTCCTGCAATGCGACATCATCATAAAGGTGCGTTATTCCGCCGCTGAGGGCATTAATGGTTTCATGAATGCCGATATAGCCCAGTGAAATCGAGGCGCGGCCATTTTTAAAAATCGGCGCGATATCATCGTCGGGTCGCAAGCGCACGCCGCATGCGCCTTCCATATACAGAATCGGCGCAACCCGCGCTTTTACACCTTCCAGCCGGGCAATTCGTGTCATCAAGGCACGTTTCGCCAGCAGCAAACGCTGATCGAGTAGCGTCCAGAAGCGTGCTTCATCGCCCGTGGCTTCCAGCGCAATGCGCGGCAGATTCAGGCTGATCACGCCGATATTATTGCGTCCTTCATGTAACAGCTCGCCATCCTGCTGATAGACGCCCAAAAAGCTGCGGCAGCCCATCGGCGTTTTAAACGAGCCGGTAACTTTAACCACTTGATCATAATTAAGAATATCGGGATACATGCGCTTGCTGGCGCACTCCAGCGCCAGCTGTTTGATATCGTAATTCACATCGCCCGGCTGGTGATTAATGCCGGAACGGATGGCAAACACCAGTTTGGGGAAGACCGCAGTTTTATGATTTTTCCCCAGCCCGGCAAGGCGATTGCGCAGAATGGATTGCTGGATCAGACGTGCCGCCCAGCAAGTGCCGAGGCCAAATCCAAAGGTGACAAACGGCGTCTGTCCATTGGCGGTGTGCAGGGTATTCACTTCATATTCCAGCGACTGAAAGGCGTCGTGGCACTCTTTCTCGGTGCGGGCGTGGGCATAGCCTGCGCTGTCCGGGATATGCCACTGTTCAGCCACCGCCTGATGTCTGGCATAGCTGGCCTCTACAAACGGTGCCAGCACTTCATCAATGCGGTTAATGGTGGTGCCGCCGTAAATATGGCTGGCGACCTGAGCGATAATCTGTGCAGTCACCGCGGTGGCGGTCGAGATCGATTTTGGCGGTTCAATTTCCGCATTGCCCATCTTAAAGCCGTTGTTCAGCATCCCTTTTAAATCAATTAGCATGCAGTTAAACATCGGAAAAAAGGGAGAGTAATCGAGATCGTGATAGTGGATCTCGCCGCGCTCATGAGCCGTGACCACATCAGGCGGTAACATAGTTTGTTGTGCGTAGTGTTTTGCCACAATACCTGCCAGCAAATCGCGCTGGGTCGGGATCACTTTGCTGTCTTTGTTGGCGTTTTCATTCAGCAGCGCCGGGTCACTCTGCTCGACCAGGCCGCGAATTGCCTGATTCAGTTTATCGCGCTGTTTATCGAAGGCCTGCTGGCAGCCATCTGATTTGATCACAACTGTTGCCACCGCCGCTCTCCTGCTGATGAGATATCTATATATTGGGTTTGATGCGTAGTGTAAGCGCTATATGTGGTGTTTTGATCGAAATTATCCGCACCTTTATTGATGCAACGCAAAGATTGATGATTACGGCAGAAAAGATCGGCAAAGCGATTTAACGCGCAAATTTTTCCAGCACAAAATCAACCCATACCCGAACGCGTGGCGGCAGATCGGCAGACAGATACCACATCCACATTGGCTGAGGCTCCGGCCAGAAAGGTTGCAGCAGCGGTATCAGTCGGCCCTCACGAATATGCGCTGCCAGATACCAGTCTGACAGACAGACAATCCCCATACCGGCCAGCGCTGCATCGAGCAGGGCATCGGGCAAAGTACTGATAAAGTGCGCCTGATTCTCTGTCAGCTCCAGGTGGTCGGGCAGCCAGTTCAGTAAGCGGCCATCTCCGGGGTTGCGGTGCAGCAGGCAATGATGTTGCAGCAGCTGTTGCGGATGTTGCGCAATGCCGTGTTGTGCCAGATAGGCGGGTGAGGCGGCAATCATATGCTGTACCGGTCGAAGCGGACGGGCAATCAGCCGGCTGTCGTCATTGGTACGCTGACCAATCGCCACATCATAGCGTTCACCAATCAGATTAACTTTGCGCGCATCCAGCGCCAGATCGAGGCGAACCTGTGGATATCGTTGCTGGAATGCCGGTAATAGCGGCAGCAAATGATAGCGGGCAAAACCAGGAATAACGCTGGTGCGCACCCAGCCGCTCGGCATGGCATCCGGCGACTCCAGAGCCTGATTAAGCGCCTGCCATAGCGAGCCGATGCGCTGACGTAACGCCGCACCTTCCCCGGTCAGCTCCACAAAATGGGTATTGCGCTGAAACAGTGTCATGCCCAGTCGTTGCTCAAGGGTTCGGACATTTTTACTCACCGCCGCGGGCGTCAGTCCCAGTTGGCGGGCTGCGGCAGAAAAGCTGCGGCAATCTGCCGCGGCGAGGAAGCACGGCAACAGACGATGAACATCGGGCGGTAACGACATGGTTTAAACCTTTGGTTGAAACAGATAGCGCAATTAACAGACTACAACGCGATGTGAGCAAATGAAATCATGACTCCACAGTCTGCTTAAGGAGCTAATTATGCACAATGTACTGATTGTCGCCGCGCATCGTACCCCGGACGCATCACGGATTAATCGCGCAGCAATTGATACGCTGACGGGAATGAAAAATATTACAGTTCATGAGCTTATGCGTGAATATCCCGATTTTAATATTGATGTCGCGCGGGAACATCAATTGCTGATGGCGCATGATGTCGTGGTACTGTTGTTTCCATTTTACTGGTACAGCACCCCGGCAATTCTCAAGGAGTGGCTGGATGTGGTGCTAACCCGTGGTTTCGCCTATGCCGGTGGCACGGCGTTGCAGGGTAAGACGTTGCTGGTGGCCACGTCCACCGGCGGGACGGCGGAAGCGTATACTGCCGGGGGCTATAACCAACACCCGGTTGAAGCGCTGTTACTGCCGCTGCGCAACACCGCTAACCGCACCGGAATGGTCTGGCAGACACCGCAGCTGATCCAGGGGGCGAATGCCATCACCGATGAAGAAATCACGCTGGGCGTTGATCAGCTGGTTATGCGTATCAGCAAACTCCAGGGGCAGCATCCTCGCCGCCCGTATCACGATCAGCGCGCTTTCTGATACCACCACACCGCTTCATAGGGGCGTAACATCATCTCGCCCGGTACCGGGCGGGAATTGTCATAGTTGCTCATCAGCACCTGCCAGCGACCGGCAAATTCATCGGGATGCCATGATTGCGCTTCACGACTGAGGTTTGCCACTACTACCAGGGTTTCCCCCTGATATTGCCGACGATAGCACCATAAATACGGGTGATCCGCCAGCAGATCCTGGTAATCCCCCCAGGTGAGAATGGCATGGGTTTTACGCAGCTGAATCAGTTGTTTATAGGTGTAAAACACCGAGTTCTCATCGGCAATTGCCGCTTCGGCATTGATGGTATCATAGTTGTCGCTCATGCCGATCCACGGTGTGCCCTCGGTGAAACCGGCATGTTCACTGGCATCCCACTGCATTGGCGTCCGGCCGTTATCGCGCGACTTGCTGGCAAGAATCTCCAGCAGATTGTCGTTATCGCGACCCTGCGTGCGCAGCTCGGCGTACATATTGTGGCTTTCAATATCGCGATAATCGATGATGCGGGTAAAGTGGGGATTGGTCATCCCCAGCTCTTCCCCCTGAAAAATATAGGGCGTACCTTGCATGCCGTGCAGCGCCATCGCCAGCAGCTTGGCCGACTGCACGCGGTATTCTCCTTCGTCGCCCCAGCGCGACACCACTCGCGGCTGATCGTGGTTACACCAGAACAGCGCATTCCACGCCTGGTTATGCATCCCCTGCTGCCAGTGGGTAAAAATGTTTTTCAGCGCCACCAGGTCAAGCGGTGTCAGCGTCCATTTCTGACCCTGATAAAAGTCGACTTCGACATGGTCAAAGCTGAACACCATCGACAGCTCTTCGCCATCCAGTGAACCGTAGCGCTGGCAATGCTCCAGCGTGGCTGAGGACATTTCGCCCACCGTCATCAGCTCGCGTGGGCGAAACACATCGCGGCTCATCTCCTGCATATATTCATGGATGCGCGGCCCGTCAGTATACAGGCGCAGGCCGTCGCCGGCCGGATCGTCCGGGAAGTCCTGATGTTTGGAAACCAGATTCACCACATCGAGGCGCAGGCCGTCAATGCCGCGGTCGGCCCAGAAATTAACAATTTGCTTAAGTTCGGCACGCAGATTGTCGTTTTCCCAGTTAAGGTCGGCCTGCTCCGGCGCCCACAGGTGCATATAGTACTGGCCGCTTTCGGCATGCCAGCGCCAGGCATTGCCGCCGAACTTGGAACGCCAGTTATTGGGCGGCCCGCCGGCTTCGTTCTGATCGCGCCAGATGTAGTAAGAACGGTAGGGGCTTTCACGATCGAGCGCTTCGTGAAACCAGTGGTGCTGGGTCGATGAATGGTTAAATACCATATCAAGGATCACCCGCAGACCGCGCTTATGCGCCTGTTCAACCAGATTGTCGAAATCGGTCAGGGTGCCAAATGAGGGATCGATAGCGGTGTAGTTAGCCACGTCGTAGCCATTATCGACCTGAGGAGAGAGATAAAACGGCGTCAGCCAGAGGGCATCCACCCCGAGCAATTTCAGGTAGTCGAGTCGCTGAATCACACCCGCCAGATCGCCTGTTCCGCTACCGGTCGTATCCTGAAAGCTCTTGGGATAGATTTGATAGATGACGCCGTTCTGCCACCATGGTGGAATTTTATTCATTGCTCATTCCTGAATTTAAGGGGCGAAAAGTTCCACCCAATTAGCGGGTCAGTTTTTTCGGTCTTCTTTGCGTCCTTTAAGATTAGCCAGTTACTGGAGGTTCGATACCGGAACTGGCTAAGAATCAGTCTGAAATTAAGTCTGCCACGAAGATTGAGATAGCAGAATCAACCGCGACACAACGAGATAGCGCGGCTCAGGCACAGAAAAAAAGTTAGGTAAATCCGCTGATAAGGATGTTGCAAAAATTTACGAGCAGGCCAAAGTTTCGCCATTGCTAACTTGCTGTTAGTCGCGAATTATGTTTTATGGAGTTTTGTCTGTTTTTGGTCCGTCGTTTCAAAAAGGGAGTTGAAGATGCATTTTCGCCATACCTTGCTCGCTTCTTCGTTACTGTTTTCCTGCCATACTTTTGCCGCTCCGGCGGGCGATCTGCCGTTAATGCCATGGCCGCAGCAGGTTGAGCAACCCGCCCAGGGCGGCAAGCTGGTGCTGGATCGTCGGTTAACGCTACACATCAGCGGTGATTATCTCGCGGGTGCGGAACAGCGCTGGCGGCAGCGCATTGCACGACAAACCGGCTGGGAGCTGGAGCCGCAGCCAGAACAGCCCGCTAACCCCACCATCCGGGTGAACATTGAAAAAGTGGTCAATGCGCAACCGCTGCTGGACAGCGATGAAAGCTACCGGCTGGAAGTGACGGCTCAGGGGGTTATTCTTAATGCCCACAGCCGCTTCGGTGCCATGCGCGGTATGGAGACGTTATTACAGCTGATCCAGAATGACAGCCAGAACAGCTTTATTCCCTTCATTACCATTAGCGATCAACCGCGCTTTCCGTGGCGTGGCGTGCTGATCGACTCGGCGCGTCACTTTATGCCGCTCGAGACAATCAAGCGCCAGATTGACGGCATCGCCGCCGCGCGGATGAACGTGTTTCACTGGCATCTGACCGACGATCAGGGTTGGCGCTTTGCTTCAAATCACTATCCCCAGCTCCAGCAACACGCCAGCGATGGCCTGTTTTATACTCAGGAACAGATGAAGGCGGTGGTGCGTTACGCGGCCGATCGTGGTATTCGCGTGGTGCCGGAGCTGGATCTGCCGGGTCATGCCTCGGCGATAGCGGTGGCGATGCCGGAGTTGATCAGTGCGCCTGGCCCTTACAGCATGGAGCGTGGCTGGGGGGTGTTTAAGCCCCTGCTCGATCCCACCCGTGACGAGGTTTATCAATTTATTGATACGCTGGTGGGCGAGATGGCCGAGGTTTTCCCCGACCCGTATCTGCATATCGGCGGCGATGAGGTTGACGCCAGCCAGTGGAAAGCCTCGCCGCCCATTCAGCAGTTTATGCAGCAACACAATCTGCAAGATGAGCACGCGTTGCAGGCTTATTTCAATGCGCGGGTGGAGAAGATCCTCGAAAAACATCAGCGCCAGATGGTGGGTTGGGACGAAATCTATCATCCCGATTTGCCGCGCAGTATTCTGATCCAGTCGTGGCAGGGGCAGGATGCGCTGGGCAAGGTGGCGAAGGATAATTTCCGCGGTATTTTATCCACCGGTTTCTATCTTGATCAGCCGCAATCGACCGCTTATCACTATCGCAATGAAGTCGCTCCGCACGGGCTGGACGGTGCCGATCGGTTGCAAGCCAATGAACATGCGCAGAGCTGGCAGTTCAGCATGCCGCGGCTGAAGGGCAGTGCGGTTGAAGGCAGCTTTACCCTGATTGATGGTCATAACGGCTGGCGCGGTTTTATCGACTTTAACGGTAAGTCGCGGCGAATGGTGCGGGATATTCACTGGCTGTCGCCGCATCAGTTCAGCTTTAGCGTCGACAGCTGGATGGGCGAAGTGCAGCCGGTCGTCAGCATCAGTGGAGAGCAGCTAAGCGGCTATATGCGGGTGGGGAATGTGCGGTATCCGACCAGCGGCAGCAAACTGGCGCAGATACCGGCAGGGATTCAGCCGGTGGTGCCTGATGAGCAGCAACAGCAGGAAAACTTGCTGGGGGGTGAGGCGGCGTTGTGGGCGGAAAATATCAATGCCAGCCTGCTGGATAGTAAACTGTGGCCGCGTGCCTTTGCGGTGGCTGAACGGCTATGGTCGGCGAAAGACGTCACTGATGAAGCCAATATGTATCGACGGCTGGCGGCGGTCGATCGCTGGTCAGCGGTGTCTGTTGGTTTGCAGCAGCATGCCCAGACGCAAAGCCAGATGATGCGGCTGGCTAACAGTAGCGATATCGTGCCGCTACAGATTTTCAGTGAGGCACTGGAACCGGCACAGTATTACACCCGTCAGCACCTAAAGTTTCAGGCCGGTAACTATCATCAGTTTGAACCGCTTAATCGTCTGGCCGATGCATTGCCGGCGGAAAGTGAGAAGGTGCGGCTGTTGGATCAACAGGTCGACGCATTGATTGCCGATCGCGGTAACCGCCAGGCGGCGCAGGTAATCCGTCAGCAGCTGACGCGATGGCAGAGCAATATCCCGCAAGTGTTACCGCTGATCGAAAGTCACTATCAGTTGAAGGCGATGCAGCCGCTGGCCAGTCAGGTGGCGCAAATCAGTGAGATGGGGATTGCGCTGGTCAATGCGATTGAGAGCCACCGCGCATTTGGTGCTAATGAGGTGGCGCAGATGCAGGCGATTCTGGATCAGGCGGCGAAAACGCAGGACGAAGTGGTGATCGCGCTGGTCTATCCGGTAGAGAAGTTATTACGCGCTAATTAGCGTCAGGAGCGGCGAAAACGTCGCTCCTGCGGAACCACGCTCGATTAACGACGCACGGCGATCGCTTCGATCTCAATCTTCACATCTTTTGGCAAGCGCGCCACTTCCACACAGGAGCGCGCCGGGAAGCTGGCATTATGCTCAGTGAAAAACGCTTCATAAGTGGCGTTTACGGTGGCGAAATCGTTGAGATCTTTCACAAACACCGTGGTTTTAACGATATCACCCACTTGCAGGCCGGCCGCTTCGACGATCGCCTGCACATTTTCCAGCGACTGACGCGCCTGCGCCGAAATATCATCCGCGACCGCGCCGGTTTTCGGATCGACTGGGATCTGGCCTGAGGTGATGATCATGCTGCCCAGATCCACGCCCTGCACATAAGGTCCAATTGCTGCGGGTGCGTTTTCGGTACTGATTTCGCGAGACATAGCTTCTCCTGTGATCTAATGATGATTGTTCGCCCATTATAGGCGGCAGAAAAGCGATTACCAGTTCGCCAGCACCACGTGATGGGCAAACTCTTTTTCGCAATATTTGCACTTCAGATGGACATCATCGTGACGCTTTTTCACTGCAAAGCTGGAAGTGACCGGCTCGCTGCGGCTGATACAGTTGCTGTTCGGGCAGGTCAGTACCCGCTCAATCCGGTCCGGCAACGTCGGCGCGATCTTACCGACCACTTCATACTCATCAATACGGTTCACCGTGGCATGCGGAGCATAAACCGCCAGCTGATTGATTTGATCGTCGGTCAGGAAGGTGTTTTCGATCTTAATCAAATCTTTGCGCCCCAGCTCGCCGGAAGGCAGGTTCAGACCGATGGTGATGCGTTGATCGGTTTCTGTCAGGCGGAACAGCGTCAATAATTTAAAACCAATCTGTGCCGGAATATGGTCGATTACCGTGCCGCGCTTAATTGCTTCAACCTGCAGTTTGTTATCCTGCGTCATCATTGTTTCCCCCTTACAGAGCCAGTTCGCGATTCAGTACCAGCGCCAGCAGCGCCTGACGTGCATAAATGCCGTTACCCGCCTGCTGGAAATACCAGGCGTGAGGCGTGGCGTCGACATCGGTGGTGATTTCATCAATGCGCGGCAGCGGATGCAGAACTTTCATATTGTCGCGCGCCCCGGCGAGATCGGCAGCGCGCAAAATAAATTGCGCCTTCACATTGGCGTATTCCGACGGATCAAGGCGCTCTTTCTGCACCCGGGTCATATACAGAATATCGACCTGCGGGATCACCTCTTCAATGGTGTCGTGGCGGCTCCAGGCAATGCCTTGCTCATCCAGCATATCGGTGATGTAAGCGGGCATCGCCAGCGCGTCCGGGGCGATAAAGAAGAAGCGGTTGCCGTCGAATTTCGCCAGTGCCTGCGCCAGCGAGTGCACGGTACGGCCATATTTCAGGTCGCCGACCATCGCCACATTCAGATTGCTGAGGCGACTCTGGGTCTCCTGAATGGTAAACAGGTCGAGTAATGTCTGGGTCGGGTGCTGATTCGCGCCGTCACCGGCGTTCAGAATCGGCACGCCGCCAGAAAATTCGGTCGCCAGGCGCGCCGCGCCTTCCTGCGGATGGCGCATCACAATGGCATCAACATAGGTGCCAATCACCGAAATAGTGTCGGCGAGGGTTTCGCCTTTCTTGCCCAGCGAGGTGTTACCGCCGTCGGCAAAACCCACCACCGCTGCGCCTAAACGGTGCATCGCCGTTTCAAAGGAGAGACGCGTGCGGGTAGAGGCTTCAAAGAAGCAGCTGGCAATCACATTGTGCTTCAGCAGTTCCGGCTGTGGGTTAGCTTTCAGGCTGGCGGCAGTCTTCAGCACCAGCTCCAGCTCTGCACGATCCAGATCGTTAATCGAAATAATATGTTTGTGATATAGCGGATTGGCCATGTTTCACTCTCCTCTACGCGTGCCGAACGACGGACAAAAAAAAGCCCCTTCAATGAGGGGCTTTTTTAAGATCGGGTATGCAACGGAAGGAAAAAGGTGCACCGCCTGCAAGCAGACGTGGTTGAGCGGTAATCTCAAAGGTGCTCAGATGCATACTTCCTCCCGGCAAAGTGTCGGGCATTATACTGAATCAAAATTTCGCATCAAGCGAAAATCGTTAGAGAAGTAACCGTTTGCTAAGCCGCTTTCACGGCAATTTTGCCAGCGTGGCGACCATCACCGCTTTGATCGTATGCAGACGGTTCTCAGCCTGATCGAACACAATACTGTGGGCAGATTCAAACACTTCGTCGGTCACTTCCATACCGCCTTGCAGGCCGTATTGCTCCGCCATTTGCTTGCCGAGCGCGGTCTGATCGTCATGAAAGGCCGGCAGACAGTGGAGGAATTTCACCTGCGGATTGCCGGTTTGATGCAGCATCGCCATATTAACCTGATATTTACGCAGTAATGCGATACGCTCCTGCCACACCTCTTTTGGCTCGCCCATTGAGACCCAGACGTCGGTGTAGATAAAGTCGGCCCCGTTGACGCCTTCGGCAATATCTTCCGTCAGGGTAATTTTACCGCCGGTTTTCTCTGCCGCCTGGCGACACTCCGCCACCAGCGCTTCCTCCGGCCAGCAGCCTTTCGGTGCCACCAGGCGCAGATCCAGCCCAACCAGCGCCGCGGCTTCCAGCATGGTATTACCCATATTATTGCGCGCGTCGCCGACATAGACGAAGGTCATCTCGCGCAGTGATTTCTGCGGCAGATGTTCCTGCATGGTAAGCAGATCGGCCAACAGCTGGGTAGGATGGAACTCGTTGGTCAGGCCGTTCCAGACCGGCACCCCGGCGTATTCTGCCAGCGTTTGCACGATTTCCTGACCGTGACCGCGATACTGAATCCCGTGATACATGCGGCCCAGCACGCGGGCGGTATCTTTGATCGACTCTTTATGGCCAATCTGACTGCCGCTCGGGCCGAGATAAGTGACGTTAGCGCCCTGATCGAATGCGGCAACTTCGAAAGAGCATCGGGTACGGGTCGAGTCTTTTTCGAAGATGAGCGCAATATTCTTTCCTTTCAGGTGCTGAACTTCTTCACCGTTTTTTTTATCACTTTTTAACGCCGAGGCCAGCGCCAGCAGGGCGTTGATTTCCGCCGGGGTAAAATCGAGCAGCCTGAGGAAATGGCGTTGATATAACTGACTCATACAGCACTCCGTGTGTCGCTTTAAATGAATTTAAATTCAATTTAACCGGATGAATATGCATTTACAAGTCTGGCAAAAAGAAACTTTTCGTTTTGTGTAGTGGCGCGAACGGCGCTGTGGGAAAATAATCAAACTTACTGCCGAATATTTTGAGGAACAGGATCATGGCTTACGAAGAATTGCTGGAAGAGCAGCGCGAAGAAACGCGGCTGATTATCGAAGAACTGCTGGAAGATGGCAGCGATCCCGATGCGCTCTATGCCATTGAACATCATCTTTCCTGTAACAATTTCGACTCACTGGAAAAAGTGGCGGTGGATGCGTTTAAGCTCGGCTACGAGGTGAGCGAGCCGGAAGAGCTGGATCTGGAAGATGGCACCAAAGTGATGTGCTGCGACATTATCAGTGAAGGTGCGTTGAACGCGGAATTGATCGACGCACAGGTTGAGCAGCTGGTTATCCTGGCGGCAAAATACAACGTCGACTACGACGGTTGGGGCACCTACTTCGAAGATCCTGATGCCCAGGATGACGAAGGCGAAGAGGGTGACGAGGTCGACGAAGACGATACGGGCGTTCGCCATTAATCCCGGTGTAAACCTTTGACACGGGCGGCGAAAATGCCGCCCCTGAATATAATTTAGCGTAATGAACTATTCTGAACTGCTGGCTCCCATCCACCGCTTTTTACACTGCACCACGCCGCAAGCCTGGATTGATGAGGCGCGCAAAGCTGAAAATTTGCCCGTCCTGCTGACCGACCATCTGGTGTGTGAGCTGAAAGCAGCACAAACCGCCATCTGGCTGATTCGTAAGTATGTTGCCGATAAAGAGAGCGGTGATGCGCTGTTGGCGTGGCTCAAACCTTACGAAAACTTTGTCCATAGCGAAAATTACGACCTGCAATTTTTAGCGGCACATAAAAGCCTGTCAAAAAGCGTCATTACCCGCGGCGATCTGCCTTATGCCGATGAGCTGGTGGAAAAGATGGTGCTGCTGATTAAAGAAGAGCTGCACCATTTCTATCAGGTGCTGGAAATTATGCAGGCGCGCCATATTCCCTATATAAAAATCACCGCCAGCCGTTATGCCAAAGGGCTGTTGCGCGAAGTGACCACCCATGAGCCGAATACGCTGGTGGATAAACTGATCTGCGGGGCGTATATCGAAGCGCGCTCCTGCGAGCGTTTTGCCAGCCTGGCACCTTATCTGGATGAGGAGCTGGAGACGTTCTATCTGTCGCTGCTGCGTTCTGAAGCGCGCCATTATCAGGACTATCTGGCGCTGGCCGCACGGATTTCGCCAACAGATATTAGCCCGCGAGTGAGAAAGATTGGTGAGACCGAAGCGAAACTGATTCAGCAACCCGACAGCGAGCTGCGTTTTCACAGTGGCGTCCCACAGGTTACGCCACTGTAGGGGCGTCGTTCCCGACGCCCGTACCCATGCTGCGGGATTTATGCGTTATAAATCCCGTAGCATCGTCACTTCACAATCCACATGACCGGTGCAGCCCATCGGGCCGTCGATATGGCGAAAGCCCAGCTGTTCATACAGCTTAATCGCGCGCGTCAGTGAAGCGGTGGTTTCCAGATAACAGCGCTGAAAGCCGCGCTCACGGGCGAAATCCATCGCCTGTAGCGCCAGCGTGCGTGCCAGACCTAAACCGCGCACGCCGGGCAAAAAGTACATCTTCTGTAGCTCACAGATATCGGGTTCACTGCATAACAGGGGCGCGACACCGCCGCCGCCGACCACCTTGCCATCAAGCTCGACAATCCAGTATGCGCTGTTGGCTTCACTGTAGAGTTCAAATAAGCGATCCAGATTCGGATCAGATACCGTATAGCCTTTATCTGCCGTCAGGCCAAACTCGGCGGATACCTCGCGGATCACCTGAGCAATCAGCGGATTGTCTGTTGGCATGATGGGGCGCACCCGAACGTCAGCCTGAGTTGCGGTTATCATACTGCTCACTCGAAAAATAATTTTGCTAAAGAGGTCTGTTTTAATAACACCGCTGGCCGGTGGATGCAATGCTGTTGCGCTTAGCGGCAGGGCAGATTGTGGCAACCGGTGTGAAAGTCTAAATGAGAATGACTATTGTCGCCGATGACACTCCATGCTTAAATAACCGGGCAAATAATAATCGCGAACTCTCCATCCGGTCTGTTTATCGGATATTTTACTTTTTTCAGGAAGAAAAATTATGGCAACAACGCCCTCTGTTCCGCAAAAACATGCGGTGCTTTTCCATGGTAAATCAGGTGAATATTTCTCTGTCTGGTTGGTCAATGTTATTTTGACTATCGTTACGTTGGGAATCTATTCCGCCTGGGCCACCGTCCGTCGTCGTCGTTATTTTTATGGTAATACCGAAATTGATGGCGATCGTTTTGATTACCATGCCCGACCGCTGGATATTCTGAAAGGCCGTATTATTGTTATTGTCGGTCTGATTGCCTTCTTTATTCTGTCAGCGGTTATGCCTGGTATTTCATTAGTCTTTGTACTGGCATTCCTTGCACTCATTCCATGGATTATTATTCGCAGCTGGCGTTATAACGCGTTGATGAGTAGCTATCGCGGTATACGCTTTAACTATCACTGTCGCATTGGTCGCGCTTACTGGACCATGTATCTCTGCCCGATTTTGTTGGTGGTCGCGCTGTATCTGGTGGTAACCATGGTCGGACTGATGGCTGCCAGTACTCAAAGCCTCGCCAGTTCGCTTCTGTTCGGCGGCGTCGCCTTTGTGATTTTTATGGTCGGTCTGGCGGTGGTGCAGGGTATTGTGGCCGCGCTGAACTACAGCCTGTATATCAATAATATGGCGTTCGGCGATCTGCCGTTTAAGGCAGAACTGAGTAAGCGGGCATTGGTTAAAATGGTACTGGTTAGCTTTTTAATTATCCTGCCATTTATTATTGTTGCCGGATTACTGATCGGCTCGCTGTTCTCATCGCTATTTTACGCCATCCTGTTTGCCGGTGATCCGCAGATGATCAATGCCCTGATCGTCGGGAATATTGCCAGTCTGATCTTTACCTTTATTGTGCTGCTGCTCGGCGGCCTGGTTTCCACTGCCTGGCTGTCAGTTGCACAACGCAATTATGTGTATGAGAAAACCCGACTTGGCCAGAATATTCAGCTGAAATCAAAGCTGCGCACCAGAACGTTTCTCAGTCTGATCCTGACCAATACGTTAATTGTTATTTTCACCCTGGGTCTCGGTGTACCGGTGGCTGAAATTCGCCTGGCGCGTTATCTGGCGCAATCAACCGCGCTGGAAGGCGATCTGGCGCTGCTGAATGTCCATGCTCACCAGGATTCGGCGCGTACCGCAGTGGCGGAAGAAGTGGCTCAGGCCTTCGATCTTAACGTCGGAATCTAAGCGGTGCAGCTTAGCGGTTATTATCAGCACCCAGGACGGGCAGCTCGCGAGGCTGCCCGTCTCACATTGCACGCCCGGCACCTCAGCTTGCAGCTCGCTGATTCAGAATCACATTATCTGTTGAAACAGATCACGCTTTCGCCGGCGTTGGGCACGATTCCTCTGACCATCACCTTTGCCGACGGCGGGCGCTTTGTCGCTGATAACGATGTGGCGTTACGTCAGTGGGCGAGTCAGCACCGGCCTGGCGGCTGGGTTGACCGCCTGGAGCGGCACCGTCGCGGCGTGCTGGCGGCGCTGCTGGCCACGCTGACGCTGGCGGTTATCTATATCTGGGTATTGTTGCCGTGGGCCAGTCGCCACCTGGCACTGCATATGCCCGATTATGTTGAGCAACAGCTGGGGCAGCAGACTTTCCGGCTGTTACAGCAGGCCGGATTTGCTGACAGCCAGTTGCCGGCGGCGCAACAGCAGCGGGTGGCAAAACTGTTTACCGGAGTGATACCGAAGGAGTTGCAGGCTGACTCAACGCCGGTACATCTGCGACTGATGCAGTTTGCCGGTGGCCCCAATGCTTTTATGCTGGCGGACGGTACGCTGATTATCAATGATCAACTGGTCAGGCTGGCAGCCGACGATGACGGGCTGGCCGCAGTGATGCTGCATGAAATGGGGCATCACCGGTATCGTCATCCGATGCGGATGCTGGTGCGTTCTTCGTTAGTCACGCTGAGCTATATATGGATGACCGGCGATGTCAGCGGCATCGGCGATACGCTGTTACAGTCGGCGGCTTTTATTCATCAGATGCAGTTTTCGCGCGCGATGGAGCGTGAAGCAGATCAATGGGCAATCGGTCAGATGAAGGCGCAAGGACGTTCGCTGGAGGAGATGGTGAAAATCTATCGGTTAATTCAGCAACAAGGGGAGAAGCCGGGCAGCGGGTTGCAATTACCTGAATGGCTGAGTACCCATCCGGATATGCCGATGCGGCTGGAAGCGATTCAGGCGGCAGAAGGGCAGTAATCACATCGTGGCCAGGCGAGCCCGGCCACGATGCTTACAGATTACAGCGCGGCGATAACCGCCTGCTGTTCAATCAGTTTCACTTTAGCCTGTTCGCACTCTTCCATGCGCTCACGCTCTTTCGCGACTACCGCTTCCGGCGCACGCGACACGAAACCTTCATTAGAGAGTTTACCGGCGATACGGTCAATCTCCACTTCCAGTTTGGTCACTTCTTTCGCCAGACGATCCAGCTCGGCAGCTTTATCCACCAGGCCAGCCATTGGGATCAGCAGCTCAGCACCCTCAATCAGTTTGGTCACCGATACCGGGCCTTTGTCATCGGCAGGCAGCAGGGTGATGCTCTCCAGACGCGCCATTGATTGCAAGAAGCTGCGGTTGTCGGTAACGCGACGCTGGGCTTCAGCATTCGCGCCACGCAGCAGCACCGGTAATGGTTTGCCTGGCGCGATATTCATCTCAGCACGGATATTACGTACCGCGACAATCGCCAGCTTCAGCCACTCGGTATCCGCCAGTGCAGCGGAATCCACTTTCTCCGCGTCAAATGCCGGGAAAGGTTGCAGCATAATGGTGTCGTGACTGATATTTTTCAGCACTTTCACCCGCTGCCAGATGGTCTCGGTGATAAACGGAATAATCGGGTGCGCCAGACGCAGCAGCGACTCCAGCACTTCAATCAGCGTATGGCGCGTACCGCGCAGTTCCGCTTCAGAACCGCCATTCATCACTGGCTTGGTCAGCTCCAGATACCAGTCACAGAACTGGTTCCAGGTGAATTCGTACAGAATATTGGCAGCGATATCAAAGCGATAGTTATCCAGCGCTTCACGATACGCTTTCACCGTCTGGTTGAATTCTGCCAGAATCCAGCGATCGGCCAGTGACAGCACCATTTCGCCACCGTTCTGACCGCAATCCTGATCTTCGGTGTTCATCAGCACAAAGCGGCTGGCGTTCCACAGCTTGTTACAGAAGTTACGGTAACCTTCCAGGCGTTTCATATCCCAGTTGATATCGCGACCGGTCGAAGCGAGTGCCGCCAGCGTAAAGCGCAGGGCGTCGGTGCCGTGTGGCTCGATACCGTTCGGGAACTGCTTTTCAGTCCGCTTACGGATTTTCTCGGCCATCTGCGGCTGCATCATATTGCCGGTACGTTTCTCCAGCAGCGCTTCCAGCGAAATACCGTCCACCATATCCAGTGGATCGATCACGTTACCTTTCGACTTGGACATTTTCTGCCCTTCGTCGTCGCGGATCAGACCGGTCATATAGACGGTCTTAAACGGTACCTGCGGCTTGCCATTTTCATCTTTCATAAAGTGCATGGTCAGCATGATCATGCGGGCGATCCAGAAGAAGATGATATCGAAGCCACTGACCATCACGCTGGTCGGATGGAAAGTACGCAGCGCTTCGGTGTTTTCTGGCCAGCCGAGGGTTGAGAAGGTCCACAGGCCGGAAGAGAACCAGGTGTCCAGGACGTCTTCGTCCTGCTTCAGCGCAATCTCAGCACCGAGGTTGTTTTCCGCACGCACTTCTTCTTCGCTGCGACCGACATACACGTTACCGGCGTCGTCGTACCATGCCGGGATACGGTGTCCCCACCACAGCTGACGAGAGATACACCAGTCCTGGATATCACGCATCCACGAGAAGTACATGTTTTCGTACTGTTTTGGTACGAACTGGATATCACCTTGCTCCACCGCTTCGACCGCGACTTTCGCCAGCGGCGCAGTACGCACGTACCACTGATCGGTCAGCATCGGCTCAATCACCACGCCGCCACGGTCGCCGTAAGGCACCGTCAGATCGTGAGGTTTGATTTCATCCAGCAGGCCGAGTGCGTCAACTGCCGCAACAATCGCCTTACGCGCGGCAAAACGTTCCAGCTTCTGGAACTCCGCCGGGATCGCGCCATTATAGACGTCAGACTCTTCGCCGTTGGTATCGTAAACCTGAGCGCTTTCACGGATATCACCGTCAAAGGTCAGAATATTGATCATCGGCAGTTTGTGACGACGACCGACTTCATAGTCGTTGAAATCGTGCGCCGGGGTGATTTTCACGCAGCCGGTGCCTTTTTCCATATCGGCGTGTTCGTCACCGACTACCGGAATACGACGGTTAACCAGCGGCAGCACGACAAATTTGCCAATCAGATCTTTATAACGCGGATCTTCCGGGTTAACGGCCACGCCGGTATCACCCAGCACGGTTTCCGGACGGGTCGTCGCTACCACCAGGTAATCTTTGCCATCGGCGGTTTTCACGCCGTCAGCCAGCGGATAACGCACGTGCCACATGGAACCTTTCGACTCGCGGTTTTCCACTTCCAGATCGGAGATGGCGGTGCGCAGTTTCGGGTCCCAGTTTACCAGGCGTTTGCCGCGATAAATCAGGTTCTCTTTATGCAGGCGAACAAACACTTCTTTCACCGCATTGGACAGGCCTTCGTCCATGGTGAAGCGCTCGCGCTCCCAGTCCACGGAGTTACCCAGACGACGCATCTGACGGGTAATGGTGCCACCGGATTCGGCTTTCCACTGCCATATTTTATCGATAAACGCATCGCGACCGTAATCCTGACGCGTTTTGCCTTCTTCAGCGGCGATTTTGCGCTCAACGACCATCTGGGTTGCGATACCGGCGTGGTCGGTACCGGCCTGCCACAGGGTATTTTTGCCCTGCATGCGCTGGTAACGAATCATGGTATCCATGATGGTTTGCTGGAAAGCGTGACCCATATGCAAGCTACCGGTGACGTTCGGCGGCGGGATCATGATGCAGAAGCTTTCCTGGCTGGTATCGCCATTCGGTTTAAAGTAGCCCTGCTTTTCCCAGTGCTCGTAAAGCGGCTGTTCGATATCTTGCGGGTTATATGTCTTTTCCATTTCTGCTATGTCGTTCTGGGCAAAGGCGGCGTTGCCGTATTCAAGTGGAATCCGACGCTGCGATAAGCTTTATAGCGGTCGCGCGCCAGCTGTTTGAGAGATTCTTCGTAAGGTACGAAGTCTATCACTTCATGGAAAGCAGTGGCAAAGTCTGCAAACTGCGGCAGCAGGCTGATCAACAGATCGCGTGGCGAGTTGCCACGACGCTGTGGCCAGGCCAGCTCGACCGGTGCGCCATATTTCGGGCCTTCACCAGCCAGATTGTGCGGTACAAAGGCGCTGGCCGGACGCTGCCATAAGGCTTCATCCAGTTTAATCGCCTGCTGTTCAGATTCGCAGGCAATCAGCACACGCTTCCCCGCGCGCCAGCGCGCTTCCGCCAGTTCACACACCAGCGCTTCCAGAGCGCTGAGTCCGTCAACCGGGGTATCGGTTTCCAGCAGATAGAAGGTCGCGTTTTTCATTTGTGGTGCCTGTTATTGAAACGGGCGGCGATAACGCCGCCCATACGGGAGATGATACGCGATTAATCGTCGCCGTTTAAGCCTGCACGATTTAACAGGAACTGCGACAACAGCGCCACCGGACGACCGGTTGCCCCTTTAGCTTTACCTGAACGCCAGGCAGTGCCGGCGATATCAAGGTGCGCCCAGTTATACTTACGGGCATAGCGCGCAAGGAAGCTGGCTGCGGTAATCGCACCACCCGGACGGCCACCAATATTGGCCATATCGGCGAAGTTCGACTCCAGCTGATCCTGATACTCATCGGCCATTGGCAGACGCCACGCGCGGTCACCCGCCTGTTCCGATGCGCCGATTAACTCATGCGCCAGCGGGTTGTGGTTCGACATCAGACCGCTGATATGGTGACCCAGCGCAATCACGCAGGCACCGGTCAGGGTGGCGATATCAATGACCACATCCGGATCGAAACGCTCGACGTAGGTCAGCGTATCACAAAGCACCAGACGACCTTCGGCATCGGTGTTCAGCACTTCCACCGTCTGACCAGACATGGTGGTCAGCACATCGCCCGGACGGAAGGCGCGGCCACCTGGCATATTTTCACAACCGGCCAGCACGCCGACCACGTTCAGCGGCAGATTCAGTTCGGCCACCATGCGCATCACGCCATACACTGATGCCGCACCACACATGTCGTACTTCATCTCGTCCATGGAGTCAGCGGGTTTGATCGAGATACCGCCGGAGTCGAAGGTCAGGCCTTTACCGACCAGCACAATCGGTTTGCTGTCCGGGTCCGGATTTCCTTTGTACTCAATGACCGACATCAGCGACTCATTTTGTGAGCCCTGGCCGACCGCCAGATAGGCATTCATCCCCAGCTCTTTCATCTGCTGTTCGCCGATGACGCGAGTGGTAATATTTTTGCTGTAGTTGTCGGCTAACTGACGTGCCTGTGACGCCAGATACGCGGCGTTACAAATATTTGGCGGCATATTGCTGAGATCTTTTGCCGCTTTCACCCCGGCGGCAACCGCCAGACCATGCTGAATGGCGCGCTCACCGCTGGTCAGTTCACGGCGCGTTGGCACGTTGAACACCATTTTACGCAGCGGACGGCGCGGTTCGACTTTATTACTTTTCAGCTGATCGAAGCTGTACAGCGACTCTTTGGAAGTCTCCACCGCCTGGCGTACTTTCCAGTAGGTATTACGGCCTTTAACATGCAGCTCGGTGAGGAAACACACCGCTTCCATCGATCCGGTATCATTCAGGGTATTGATGGTTTTCTGGATCACCTGCTTGTACTGGCGCTCATCAAGTTCGCGCTCTTTACCGCAGCCAATCAACAAAATACGCTCAGACAGGATATTCGGCACATGGTGCAGAAGCAGAGTCTGGCCCACTTTTCCTTCCAGTTCGCCACGGCGCAGCAGGGCGCTGATGTAGCCATCACTGATTTTATCCAGCTGTTCAGCAATCGGTGACAGCCGACGCGGTTCAAAGACGCCAACGACAATACAGGCACTGCGCTGTTTTTCCGGGCTACCGCTTTTTACACTGAACTCCATGCACTCTCCTGAATCTTAAAGACAACGGCGTCTGCTACGGCTAGAATGTAGCGCTTTCGTAACGCATAAAACCGTTGCGTATCGACGTTTAGTAAACGGACGTCAGATTGAGTTTCGATGACAATCGTTGTTTTTTGTGTCATCTAAACGCTTGTGTCATACAATATTAGCTATGACGACTGCCATTGATGAGAAAAAATGGCGAACAAGCGTTGAAACTATCGATTTTCCTGCAAAAAGACAAGTTTTCACAGGCGTACTAAGCGTGATCATCATTAGATATCTGGTTCGGGAAACGCTCAAAAGCCAGCTGGCAATCCTCTTTATCCTGCTGTTGATCTTCTTTTGTCAGAAGTTAGTCAGGATCCTGGGGGCCGCGGTAGATGGCGAAATTCCGACAAATTTAGTTCTGACATTGTTAGGCCTCGGTGTGCCGGAAATGGCACAACTTATCCTGCCGTTGAGCCTGTTTCTTGCCATCTTAATGACGCTGGGCCGGTTATACACCGAAAGCGAAATTACGGTGATGCACGCCTGCGGCCTGAGTAAAGCCGTACTGGTCAAAGCCGCGATGATTTTGATGCTGTTTACCGCCGTGGTGGCAGCCGTCAACGTCGTCTGGCTCGGCCCCTGGTCGTCGCGTTATCAAAATGAAGTGACGCAAAACGCCAAAGCGAACCCTGGCGCAGCGGCACTGGCCGCCGGACAGTTCCAGCAGTCCAGCGACGGTAACTCGGTGCTGTTTATTGAGAACGTCAAAGGCAATACCTTTGGTCATGTGTTCCTCGCACAGCTGCGTCCAAGCGGTAACGCCCGGCCTTCAGTGGTGCTGGCGGACAGCGGCCATATGGAGCAGCACCGTGACGGTTCTCAGGTGGTGACGCTGGATAAAG
This sequence comes from Winslowiella iniecta, assembly GCF_001267535.1. Taxonomy (GTDB): domain Bacteria; phylum Pseudomonadota; class Gammaproteobacteria; order Enterobacterales; family Enterobacteriaceae; genus Erwinia; species Erwinia iniecta. Next base: position 148,102 of record NZ_JRXE01000006.1, read on the forward strand.
GCACCCGCTTTGAAGGCACCGCGTTACTGCGTGATTTCCGCATTACCGATTTCGAGAACTATCAGGCGATAGTCGGTTATAAAGCGGCGGTCATTGACCCGAATGACTCCGCGCAGTCCAGCTTTGCCAACTTGCTGAAGTCGGATAATCAGGAGTTCCGCAGCGAGCTGCACTGGCGTCTGACGCTGGTATTTGCGGTGTTGGTGATGGCACTGATGGTGGTGCCGCTCAGCGTGGTGAATCCACGTCAGGGGCGGGTATTGTCGATGCTGCCAGCGATGCTGCTGTATCTGATTTTCTTCCTGCTGCAAAGCTCGCTCAGATCAAATGGCGCGAAAGGGCGTCTCGATCCGGCAATCTGGATGTGGGTAGTCAACCTGCTGTATCTGGCCTTAGCCATCGCACTTAACTTGTGGGACACGGTACCGATGCGTCGCTTCCGTGCACGCTTTAGCAAGGGAGGTAGCGTGTAATGTTTGGCGTACTCGACAGATATATCGGTAAAACTATCTTTAACACCATCATGATGACCCTGTTCATGCTGGTGTCGCTCTCCGGCATTATTAAGTTTGTCGATCAGCTGCGTAAGACCGGCCAGGGCGATTACACCGCGCTGGGTGCCGGTCTGTACACCATCCTCAGCGTGCCAAAAGATATCGAGATCTTCTTCCCGATGGCGGCACTGCTGGGCGCGCTGCTGGGCCTTGGCACGCTGGCGCAGCGCAGTGAGCTGGTGGTGATGCAGGCCTCCGGCTTTACCCGTTTGCAGATCGCGCTGTCGGTGATGAAAACCGCGATTCCGCTGGTGATTCTGACCATGGCGATTGGTGAATTTGTTGCGCCGAAAGGCGAGCAGATGGCGCGCAACTACCGCGCGCAGCAGCTGGTGGGCGGTTCACTGTTGTCGACGAAAAACGGTCTGTGGGCAAAAGATGGCGACAACTTTGTCTATATCGAACGCATCAAAGGCAATAACGATCTCGGTGGCGTCAGCATCTACAGCTTTAACGATCAGCGTCGCTTGCAGAGCGTGCGCTACGCCGCCTCAGCAACCTATGATCAGAACAATAAAGTGTGGAAGCTGTCGCAGGTGGATGAGTCGAACCTGACCGATCCAAAACAGGTAACCGGTAGCCAGACGGTCAGCGGCGAGTGGAGAACCAGTTTAACCCCGGATAAGCTGGGTGTGGTGGCGCTGGATCCTGATGCCTTGTCGATAACCGGCCTGTATGACTACGCGAAGTACCTTAAGCAGAGTGGTCAGGAGTCTGGCCGTTATCAGCTGAATATGTGGAGCAAAATCTTCCAGCCGTTGTCGGTCGCGGTAATGATGCTGATGGCACTGTCGTTTATTTTTGGCCCGCTGCGCAGCGTGTCGATGGGTGTGCGGGTAGTGACCGGTATCAGCTTTGGCTTCCTGTTCTATGTGCTGGACCAGATCTTCGGCCCGCTCAGTCTGGTGTACAACATACCGCCCTTCCTCGGTGCGGTATTGCCAAGTGCGGCATTCTTTGCGGTCAGCGTGTACATGTTGCTGAAACGCCGGTAATCGGCTTACGGGCGGCGTTCTCGCCGCCCGTGCCAAAAACCACTACCTTATCAACGGCAACACCGCCGGTATCTGCGACAGCAAATAGAGAATCAACCCAATCGTCCCACCCACCAGCGTGCCGTTAATCCGGATAAACTGCAGATCCTTGCCGATATTCACTTCAATCTGATGCGACATATCGCGCGCATCCCAGCTTTTCACCGTATCGCTGATATGGCGGGTAAGAAAAGCGGCGAAATCCGGTGCCACCGTGCTGGCCGCGTCCTCCATATGCTGATTCAGTGATGCGCGCAGACTGGCGTCATTCAGCAGCGTTTCGCTAAACCACAGCGCGGCAGCGGTAATCTTCGCCTGCACCGCTGAATTGTCACTGTTCAGATCCGCTTTCAGCCAGCCGCGTAAATCGCCCCACAGCTCGCCAATATAGTTATTCAGCGCTTCATCTTCTTTCAGATACGCCTTGATACCCTCGGCACGCTGCTTCATCTCCGGGTCATGTTTAAGCTTTTCAATCAGCCGCTCCACCGCGCGGTTAAAGCCCTGTCGCAGTTCGTGACCGCGATCCTGGCCGATATCATCAAGAATCGAATTTACCGCATTCGACACCAGTTCGGCGCTGTGCTCGCCCAGCCATTCGGTCGGCAGCATTTTGGCTTTAATCGGGTGCTCGCGCTTCAGCCAGCGCACCAGTTGCATGGCGATAAATTCACGGGTGCCGGGCTTATTAATCAGCTTTAACAGCTGTTCAATCGCGGCGTCGAGCAGCTCCTGATGGCGATTATTTTTGGTCAGGCTGTCCAGCAGCATGGCGCTGGACTGGGTAAGATCGACCTTATCGATAGCTTTATGCACCGCACGGCGTATAAAACGCTGAATACGCGCATCATCAGTCAGATCGAGAAAGCCGCGCATCACCTGCAACAGATGACGCCCCAGCCGTTCAGCATTTGACGGTGCGCTCAGCCAGCCAGCAATAATCTGCGCCGGATCGTGACGACGGATTAGCGCCAGCAGCGACTGGGTATCGAGAAATTTCTCCTGCACAAAGCGGCCAAGATTGTCGCCGATGCGATCTTTATTGCGCGGAATAATCGCCGTATGGCGCGAAATAAACGGCACCGGGACGCGGCGAAACAGCGCCACCACCGCAAACCAGTCGGCCAGCGCACCGACCATCGCCGCTTCGGCAATCGCTTTAATTCCGCTGACCCAGAATCCCGGCGGGAAGAACAGGGTGGCGACAAACACCCCTGCCGCGACACACAGCAGCAGCAGGGCGATGCGTTTAACTTTTTTTAGCTCAATTTCTTTATCCATAACCTTCGCTTAGCGCTTGCGGCCTCCCATAATGCTGCCGAGAACGCCACGAATAATCTGATGAGTAATCTGTCGGGTGGCGCTTTTTGCCATGGTCTGCACCACGCCATCACGCTTGCCACCACGCGGGCCGGTGCTGCCGAACAGAATATCTTTCAGGCCGCCGAGAATCCCGCCATCTATCCCGGCGGATTGCCCTTGTGCTGGCGGAGCCTGTTGCTGTTCGCTGGCCGCCTGCACACCTTTTTGCAGCATCTCATACGCCGATTCGCGATCGACCGCTTCATCATATTTGCCCGACAGCGGCGAGTGGTTAATCAGCCCGTTACGCTCATCGTCACTGACCGGCCCCATGCGTGAGTACGGCGCAATCACCATCGCGCGTTCCACCACTGAAGGGCTGCCTTTTTCATCAAGAAACGAGATCAACGCTTCACCGGTGCCCAGCTCCTGAATCGCTGCCACGGTATCAAAAGCTGGATTGGCGCGCATGGTCTGCGCGGCAGCTTTTACCGCTTTCTGATCGCGTGGCGTAAAGGCGCGCAGCGCATGCTGAATACGGTTACCCAACTGGCCGAGCACCGCATCCGGGATATCCGACGGGTTTTGCGAGACAAAATAAACGCCGACCGCTTTTGAGCGAATCAGGCGGATCACCTGTTCAATCTTATCCAGCAGTACCTGCGGCGCATCGTTAAACAGCAGATGCGCTTCATCAAAGAAAAACACCAGTTTCGGCTGATCGAGATCGCCCGCTTCCGGCAGCTGTTCATACAGTTCCGACAGCATCCACAGCAGGGTGGTGGCGTACAGTTTTGGCATCTGATACAGCTTTTCCGCCGACAGAATATTTATCACGCCTTTACCGTTGGCGTCGGTGCGCATCCAGTCTTTAATATCCAGCATCGGCTCGCCAAAAAAGTACTCAGCACCTTGCTGCTCCAGCGACAGCAGTCCGCGCTGAATGGCACCGACCGAGGCGCTATTAATATTGCCGTACTGCGTCTGGAAGGATTTGGCGTTATCGCCGATATACTGCGTCATGGCGCGCAGGTCTTTAAAATCCAGCAGCAGTAATCCCTGGTCGTCCGCGATGCGGAAAATTATCTGCAACACGCCCGACTGGATTTCATTCAGATTCAGCAAGCGCGCCAGCAGCAGCGGGCCCAGATCCGACACCGTCGCGCGCAGCGGATGACCTTTCTCACCGAAAATATCCCACAGCACCGCAGGATTCGCCTGCGGCTGCCAGTCGGTAACGCCGATATTGCCCAGCCGCGCCAGCAGTTTCTCAGACGCCACA
>NZ_JRXE01000006.1:152311-168101 GCF_001267535.1 Winslowiella iniecta
CACGGTCTTACCGGTGCCGGTCGCGCCAGTAATCAGGCCGTGGCGGTTGGCCATATTCGACAGCAGATGCAGCTGAGTTTTTTGCGTGCGGGCAATTAACAGGGGTGTGCTCATGGTGGCTCCGTTAGCGGCGTCCGGCGTTACTGCACCAGGTTATTATTCAGTGAATATTTCACGATATCGGCATTGCTGGTGAAATTCATTCTTTTCATCATGCGCGATTTGTAGGTACTGACGGTTTTATTGCTAATGGAAAGCGTATCAGCAATTGCGTTTATTGTTTCGCCATGTGCCAGCATAATCATGATCTGGCGTTCACGCATTGTCAGACTTTCATGCGGAGCACGGTTGCCGCTGTGATATTCGGAAAAAACAATTTCCTGCGCCAGATCGTGATCGATGTAGCGTGAGCCACGCGCCACGGTGCGGATGGCGTTCAGCAACACTTCAGGCGATTTATCTTTGGTGATATAGCCCAGCGCGCCGCTGTTTAATATCCGGCGCGCAATTTGCGGCTCGTTGTACATGCTCAGCACTAAAATACGCAGGGCAGGATATTGCGGAATAATTCGGTTAATCAGATCCTCGCCGCTGATGCCCGGCATGGAAATATCCAGCAGCAGCAGTGAGACATCGCAGTGGCGCAGACGCTCCAGTACCTGACTGCCATCCGGCGCTTCACCGACCACCTCAATATTTTTATCCAGTGCAAAAATTTGCTTCAGTCCCTCACGCATAATGGCGTGATCGTCGGCTATCATCAGCCTGATATGTTGTTCCATCTGTTGATCACCGTTTTTCTGTCTGAGAGTTATGTGGTGCGGATAGTGGGAAAGTCAGCTTGATGCGGGTGCCTTTACCCGGCGCACTGGTGATGGTCGCGTCCCCATTCAGCATGCGTCCGCGTTCCTGAATACCCTGCAAGCCAAAGGCATTTTTCTGCACGCGATTCACCTGAAAGCCCTTGCCGTTATCCACCACTTCAATCACCAGCGCGTCGGGCTGCGGCTTAACAAAGATATAGATATTACTGGCGCTGGCGTGACGCGCCGCATTGGTCAGCGACTCCTGAACGACGCGAAATGCGGCGGTCAGTGAGGCTTCATCCAGCTGGACGGTATGTTCGTCTGGGGCGATCAAAATGCAGCGGCAGCCGCCGTTTTTCATAAACTGATCGCGCAGCCACTCCAGCGCCGGGATCAATCCGAGATTCAGCACATTAGGCCGTAAGCGGGTAGACACATCACGCACCACCTGAATGGTACTGTCCACCAGATTCATCAGTCCTTCCAGCTGAGTCTGCACCACCGTGCTGCCCTCATCGGCTCGCATTGAAAGCAGCGACAGACCGGTGCGCAACGAGGTCAGATGCTGACCGAGCTCATCATGGATATCGCGCGCCAGCTGCTTTCTTTCCACTTCACGCGCCATTTCCTGATTGCGTGTCAGTTCGCGCAACTGTTGATGGGCCGCGCGCAACTCATCTTCTGTCTGACGCACCCGGGTAATGTCGCGGCCCACGGCCAGCACGCTGACAATTTTGCCCTGTAAGTTATATTCCGGTACGCAACGCACATGCAGCACGCGCTTTTTTCCGTGGCGCTCCAGCGTCAGCTCGCTCTCAGCTCCTTGTTCATCGACCAGCGTTTTAGACATCAGCTTAAAAAAGTTCAGGCCGACATCGCCCAGCGGTACGCTTTCGGTCAGTTGCCACTGTTGTAATTCACGTTCGCTGCGGCCAAACCAGCTCTGCACCGCCGGGTTGGCATAGACGCAGCGCATATTCAGGTCGAAACGCGAGATTAAATCCGGCGAGTTCTCTACCACAGTATTCATCTGTTTTTCACGCAGGCGCTGCTGATGCTCCTTGCGCCGCAGTTCACGCACATCGTGTACCACACAGAGAATATGCGGCTCACCTTCCGTGATGTAGCTACTGGAACTGACTTCCACCGGAATTAGTTCGTCATCGCGACAGGTATGGTGAGAGGTAAAAGTGATGCCCTCCGGGCGCACGCTCAGTTTCCACCATAAGGCGACGACATCAATATCGCGCAATTCACGGTCAAGGGTCGAAAATTGCAGTTGGGAAAATTCCTTCCGGGAGTATCCCATCAGCTGACAGGCTTTATCATTGACGTATTTAATCCGTAACTGGCTGTCGACCAGATAAATCGCATCGTGAATACGATTCAAGGCAATGTCAGATAAATTAGTTGAGTTTAAATCTGCGCGTTCTTGTCGGTTAGCAAAACCCTGCAGCAGCATAATTCCCTCTATTTAGTCTGCTTAATATAAGCATGATCATGTTAGCAGTTATACCGCGCTGGCCCGCCGCCGCACACCTTTTCAGGCATAAATACGCACCTTCAGCGCCTCTCGCGCGCGCGAAAGACGGGATCGCACGGTGCCAATCGGAATATTCAGACAGTGGGCGACATCCTGATAACTGCCTTCACCCTCGACCAGCATCGACAGCATGGTGCGGATATCAGCGGGCAGTTTTTCAATTGAGTCCAGTGTCGCGCCAAGCAGCTGTCGATGCTCAGTGATATCGCTGGGATCGTTGTCAAACAGCAGGTCAGCGGTGATGTCATCGTCAAGCTGATCCAGCAGATAGCGGCTTTGCTGACTTTTGTAGTAATTACGAATCAGATTAACAGCAATGCCAAACACCCAGGTCTCCGGGCGTGAAGCCCCGATAAATTTGTGCCGGTTACGTAGCACTTCCAGGCAGGTCATCTGTAAAATATCTTCACCATCTTCCTGGTTCGCGATGCGTTTACGAATGAAGTTTAGCAGTTTTTTATTGTGCGAAATAAACACCTCGTCCCAGTTAACATTCATCGAAAATTCAGTGGGATTACGCGATTCTGCCTGGGTGGTTGTGATTGTGCTCAGCATGATTCTCTCCGATTGATCAACAAATACGTTGTTTGTTCACATAGCAAGTGACATGCCATATCAATAAGTATTGCTAACGTATTGTTTTCATTTGCATCGTCGAAACAGCCAGGAGTTATCTGAGACGATTTTTGTCCGCCTTTACCGCCGGGTTATGCAACTAATTGCATTAGTCACCGGCAGTAATCATCGTGGTTTAGGGGGAATGATCTTTTTTCTACGCCAGCAGGGAACCGCAACCCGTCAGTCGACACAGAAAGGAGGTGATTAAAACTGAGGAACGCTGGCGATGATTAAAATGCAACCCGCTCTACCGGCGATGCAGCACACGTTGAAAGCGCTGATAAAAGCGGGAGAATCCGCCGCGACGAAAAATGCTGCCCGCGCGCCGGATAATGTCGCAACCCGCGCCGAGACGCTGAATGATTCGCTGGAAGAGATCGGCAGCATGTTCAGTGAAAAGATGGAGAGCAAAAACAAAGCGCTCAATCGCCGACAGATGCAGAGCAACCTGATGCGTAATAAACATCAGGTGACGAAAGTTGAACATCTTAATCAGCTGTTTCAGCTGATGGAGAGTAATGAAGAACAGGATCTGGATAAGTTGCTGGATCGGCTGCGCCAGGCGCTGGCTCGCACGCCAGCACCGGACAGCGAGGCGCTGCTGGAAGAGATGGGCGGCGACCCGGCGCGCTGCGACCTGCTTTTGCGCATGGTGCAGCAACACGCGACTGAGAAGGGAGAGATGGCGCTGGCTGATGCCGCCAGCCAACACCTCAACACACTGCAACAACAGCACGGCGATACCATTCGCGCTGGCAGCAATACCGCCTCGGCGATTGCGGAATTCACCAACGATCCGCAAGAAAAACAGTCACTGCGTAACCTCTATTACGACAGCATTGTGCACCATCAGTCGGCCATTGCCATGCTGGATATGTTGCTGGATCAAGTCAACGCTCAGCATTTCGTCCCGACGCTGCGAACGTTGCAGCGGGCGCTGGCTGATGATATTGCTGCGCTTGCGCCCTCGATTAGCGCCGGTGCCTTACGCCGGATCCAGCATGGTCTGCATGAAGCCGGGCAACTGAGCCACACGCTGGCGGCCAGCAGCACTTTGCTAAAGCGTATGCATAACAAGTTGCCAGAAGTGGCGCTTAGCGCCGTCGAGCTGACCCGCCGACTGCTGCAATTCAGCCATAACGGCGTGTACAACCGCGATTTCCAGCATCTGGGCGAAGAGGTGGTCGGTCAGCAGTCACAGCACCTGTCACTGTTTTTCAGTTGCCTGTTTCCGCTGGTACATCAGTTGCCGCATAGCTTATGGAAAGAGAGCGACAGCCGTAAAACCGCACTGGAATTGCTGCGCGGCATCATTACTGAACTGGCGAAGGCCGAACAGCAACAGCTGGCGCGCAGAAGCGCATGATGGCGATGCAGACTGACGTGAGAGGATGGCGATGAATGCCCTTTTTCTGATTCTGAACAAAATCGCCATCAGTGCGATGCAGCGCTCGGAAGTGGTCGGTGCCGCTTTTGCCATGGCGCTGGTGTTTATGCTGATTATTCCGTTGCCGCTGGGATTAATTGACACCCTGATCGCGCTGAATATCTGTCTCTCATGTTTGCTGGTGGTGTTGGCGATGTATCTGCCCAAACCGCTGGCGTTCTCAACATTTCCAGCCGTGCTGCTGCTGACCACCATGTTCCGGCTGGCGCTGTCGATCTCCACCACCCGGCAGATTTTAATCCAGCAGGATGCCGGACATGTGGTGGCGGCCTTCGGTAACTTTGTGGTGGGCGGCAATCTGGCCGTCGGGATGGTGATGTTCCTGATCCTGACGGTGGTGAATTTTTTGGTGATCACCAAAGGATCGGAACGTGTCGCTGAAGTCGCGGCGCGCTTTACGCTTGATGCGATGCCGGGCAAACAGATGTCGATCGACAGCGATCTGCGTGCGGGGATGATCGATGTCTGGCAGGCAAAAGCACGCCGTAGCGATCTGGCGAAAGAGAGCCAGCTGTTCGGTGCCATGGACGGGGCGATGAAGTTCGTCAAAGGCGATGCCATTGCCGGTCTGGTGATCCTGTTTATCAACCTGATCGGCGGCTTCAGTATTGGCGTGTTGCAGCTGGGAATGCCAGCCGGTGAGGCGATGCATATCTACTCGATCCTGACCATTGGTGATGGCCTGATCGCCCAGATCCCGGCGCTGCTGATCTCACTGACCGCTGGCATGATCATCACCCGCGTCTCCTCTGACAATGAAAAAACCCTTGATAACAATATTGGCCGTGAGATCGCCGAGCAGCTGACCAGCCAGCCAAAAGCATGGATTTTGTCCTCCATCGGCATGGTGGGTTTTGCCCTGCTGCCGGGCATGCCGACCGGCGTATTTCTCGTGCTGGCGGCGCTGACGATGATCAGTGGCGGATTTCAGTTATGGCGTGCACGCCATGAAGTGCGCCTTGCCCAGCCGCAAATGGAAAACGAAGTGATCCCGCCGGAACTGAATGGCAAAGAGGATTTGCGCCAGTTTAATCCGACGCGCCCTTATCTGATCACCTTTCCGGCGGCCAGCCGTGGTCAACCCGAAACGCTGGAGCTGGTGCAGGAGATTCGCCGCCTGCGTAACCGCATTGTTTATCACTTCGGCTTTACCTTACCGGCCTTCGATATCGAATTTGTCGACAATCAGGATGAGCACGAATTCCGCTTCTCGGTGTACGAGATCCCCAAAGTGATCGGCAGCTTTAATCTGCCGATGCTGGCGGTGAATAACCGCTGGCTGGAGCAGATTACCGAAGCCGATCGTGAAACGGTGACCGCCGGTGATGAGTTGCGCCGTGAAGGTGATCTGCTCTGGCTACCGGCGGATCATCCGCTGTTGCACGATCAGCAAGTGGAACGCTGGAGCGCACGCGAACTGCTGGTAAAACGCATGGAAAACGCCATTCATGCCAGCAGCCCGCACTTTATCGGCCTGCAAGAGACGCGCGCGCTGATGGGCTGGCTGGAGTCGGAACAGCCTGAATTGTCGCAGGAACTCCAGCGTGTGATGCCAATTGCCCGCTTCTCCAGCGTGTTGCAGAAACTGGTGGCCGAGCGCATTCCGCTGCGTTCAGTGCGGGCGATTGCTGAGGCGCTCATTGAACACGGCCAGCATGAACGCGACATCAATCTGCTGACCGATCAGGTGCGCATTACGCTGAAAAATCATCTCTGCTACCAGTATGCCCGGCCAGATGGCCTGCATGTCTGGCTGTTAACGCCGGAGCTGGAAGAGCAGCTGCGTGATGCGCTGCGCCAGACGCAAAACGAGATCTTCTTTGCGCTGATGCAGGAACAAATCGCGGCGATCCTCGACGAAGTCGGGCGGGCATTCAGCGCTGACAGCGATCAAAGTGCGGTACTGCTGGTGGCGCAGGATCTGCGCGGGCCGATGCGCACCTTGATCCACGAAGAGTTTCATCAGGTGCCGGTGCTGTCGTTTGCTGAGCTGCAACCTAATCTGGCGGTCAATGTGCTCGGGCGCATCGATCTTGATCCTGCCGTTTATTCACTTACCCGCTGGGAGAGTTAAATGATGTTCGAACTGCGTGTGCTGTCCGGCCTTCATTCAGGTGCGGCGTTGCCTCTCTCTGGCGACAGCTGGTTAATTGGACAGGCGGAAACCTCAGATTTATTGCTGACTGACCCGGGTATTGAGGCGCAACACGGCGTGCTGCACCGTGCAGACGACAGCTGGCAGTTACAGCAGCAAGAAACAGTTGAGCTGGTGGTCGGCGAGCCATTTGAGTTGGGCAGCGTCTGGCTGTGCGTGGCAGCGGCAGATATGCCGTGGAGCACGGTGACCCCGCCGCCGGTGGTTGCTGCGCCCGCTGCCGCGCCTGAAATTCCTGCCACTACAGTGGGTAAAAACGGTTTTCCGCGCTGGTTAACGGCGCTGATGTTCAGCCTGATGCTGCTGCTGACCTTCACTGTGGTCAGCTGGATTCTGCAACCGACGGTGGCACAAACTGAGGTCAGCCAGTCAATGCGCAAGCAACTGGACACGCCCAATGAAATCCGTGCGCCACTGCTGACCATGCTGCGCGAACGCGATCTGGCCGGAGCGGTCACGGTGGTTAACAGTAAAAAGTCGGTCACGTTAAAGGGCAAACTCAGTAAAGAGCAGATGCAGGTCTTTAACCGAATGCTTGGCCGCTTTAATGCCGAGTATATGACCGGCTTGCCACTGGATAACCAAGTGGTACCGCTGAAGATCGAGCTGCCGTTTCGTATTGTGCAGATTACCACCGGATCGCGCGCCAATATCGTGACCGATGATGGGCAGCGACTGTTTATTGGTGATGAGGTTGACGATCTGCGGCTGGTGTCGATCACCGACAATCGCATTGAATTCAATGGCCGCGACACCATCAGGGTGAGCTGGTAATGGCGCATTCACTGGATCACTGGTTCCGTCAGCAGCAGCAGCGACTGACCGCTTTCGCGCCGGTCAGCGCGTTTGGCCGCATCACCGGGATTAACGGCATTTTACTGGAGAGCAGCTTACCGCGTGCGCGTATTGGCGATCTCTGCCAGGTGGAGCGTAACGATAACAGCAGCGTGCTGGCGGAAGTGGTCGGATTTAACCCGCATCACACGCTGCTTTCCGCGCTGGGCCAGCTGGACGGTATCGCGCAGGGCGCACGCGTGACGCCGCTGTTTTTGCCGCACAGCATCAGCGTTTCCGAGCAGTTGCTGGGCAGTGTACTGGATGGTTTTGGCCGCCCGATTGCAGAAGGTGGTATCGGTGCTTTCGCCATGCCCGGTAGCGGAGAAGAGAGCTTCAGCGTGTCAGGCGACGCGCCGCCGCCGACTGAACGCCCGCGTATTGATACGCCATTACCGACCGGCATCCGCGCCATTGATGGTCTGTTAACCCTCGGCGTCGGCCAGCGCGTCGGGGTCTTTGCCGGCGCGGGTTGCGGCAAAACCACCTTACTGGCCGAGCTGGCGCGCAACACGCCCTGTGATGTGATCGTGTTTGGTCTGATCGGCGAACGTGGCCGCGAATTGCGTGAGTTTCTCGATCACGAACTGGATGAAGAGTTACGTAGCCGGACGGTGCTGATCTGCGCCACATCGGATCGCAGCAGCATGGAGCGCGCGCGTGCGGCATTTACCGCCACTGCCATTGCTGAAGCCTGGCGCGATCGGGGCAAAAGCGTGCTGTTGATCCTCGACTCCCTGACCCGTTTTGCCCGGGCGCAGCGTGAAATTGGCCTTGCTCTCGGCGAACCGCCAGGGCGCGGCGGGCTGCCACCGTCGGTCTATACCTTGCTGCCGACCTTGCTGGAGCGCGCCGGACAGACTAACACTGGCTCGATCACCGCGCTCTATTCAGTACTGATCGAGGCGGATTCGATGAACGATCCGGTGGCCGATGAAGTGCGCTCGTTGATCGACGGGCACATTGTGCTGACGCGTAAGCTGGCCGAGCGCGGACATTATCCGGCGATCGACGTGCTGGCCAGCCTTAGCCGCACCATGAGTAATGTCGTCGGGCGCGAACAAATCGGCGCAGCCACCGCCATGCGCCGCATGATGGCAGCCTGGCAACAGGTTGAGATGCTGATCCGTCTGGGGGAATACCAGCCGGGTCACGATGCGATGACCGATGCCGCCGTTGAGGCGCAGCAGGCGATTAATGGCTACCTGCGCCAGCAAATGCATGATCCTTCTCAGTTTGATCAGACGCTGATGCAGCTTTCGGAGGTCAGCCGTTATGCGCCGGTCGATTAACCCCGAAGCTGATCTGGCTGAAACGTCAGCAAATGCAGAGTTGCAGCAAACCTTTGCATTGTTGCTGCCCATCCGCCGTCAACGACTGAGCCGTAGCGAACGGGCGCAGCGTGAACAGGAGCGCGCACTGCGGGAAGCGAACAGCCAGCGCGAGGCGGCGGAAGTGCAGCTGGAAGTCTGTCAGCAGCGTTATCACCAGCTGCGCGACAGCTTCGCGGCTGGTGTGCAACCGCAGCAACGTCTGATGCAGGGACTGAACAAAGAGCGTACGGCGAATGATGCGCGACAGGGCCAGCAGCGCGAGCTGGAGCAGTGTCAGCAGCGGCAAACTGAACAACAGCAACGGCTGGCGCAGGCTCAGCAGGAAACGCTGGCACGTCAGCGCGAACTGGAAAAGCTTGAGTATCTGATTGGTGAAAGCGAGGTACTGCAATGACGCCATTACAGCAGCAGGCGCAGCGGGCGGCGGAAAAAGTTCAGGCAAACCAACATCAGCACCGCCGCCAGGCCGAAGAACCCCGTCAGCAGCAGGCGACTCGCCGTCTGCCGTCCGCGGCCGGGCAGACTGAACATGCGGCGAAAGCGACAGACAGGCCTGGACGTCATCAGAGCGAATCTGGCGACAGAACCCGGCGCACGCCAGCGCGTGAACGCCATTCATCCGCTGGCGAGAGTCCTGCACTGAAGCGTAGGGTGCCAAACGAGCCTGCTCAACAGGAAGCCTCGCTGTTCAGCGAACTACTCGGCGGCCAGTCCGCCCCGACGCTGGCGATGGCGGGCGCGGGTTATGACGGCTCAACGGGTCTTTACTCGCCAACGGCCAGAGCCAGTGAAAGCCACGCACCGGCGATGGCCGTCTGGCATCAGCTGGAGCCGTCACTGAGCGCAGAGCTGGAGAAACAGCCGCCGGGGCCGGTATCAATGACGTTGCTGTTACCCAAACTTGGCGAGGTGGATGCGCGTCTGTCGAGCCTGCCGACCGGTGCGGGCTGGGATATCAGCCTGCGCTTTGCGCCGCAGGCACTGGCGATGATCGCGCCACATCACGAACGCTGCCGTGAATCGTTGCGTCGCCGTATGGCCTGCCGTATTCGCCTGCGTTTTGAACAACGTGGAGGATGCTGATGAAGCCCCTACAACTGCGTCAGCAAAGCCGGCTCGAAGCCCGGCTGCGGCAAAAAATCGGCAGCGGCTATCGTTTTCCTTACCGACTTAACGGTGAAGCGGGCTGGTTGCAACTCAGCCTGACTGCCAGCGACGCGCCGCGTCCGGCGACGCAGGCGGTGCAGTGTGATTCAGGTTTGCTGCACTTATCCGATGCGGAAGCGGTATGCAGTCTGATGTCCTGTTGCCCGCTGTTACTGGAGCCGGAAGCGGAAGAAGCCTGGTACTGGCCGCTGTTTAATCAGTCACTGAGCGACCCGCTTCGCTGCCTGTTCGGACAGTTAGCCAGCCAGTCGACTTGTCCGCCGCCAGCCGACGCATTGTGGCTGACCCTGAATGTGGTGCTGGGCGAGCTGCGCGGTTACAGCCAGCTTAGTGTTTCGCTGAATACCCTCGCATTACTGCTGAATAAAGCCGGCTGGCAGCCGGTTATCCCACCGCCAGCGGACAAGCTGGCGCTCAGGTTGCCGCTCACGCTGGGGGCGCTGTCATTCTCCCTTGAGCAGCTGCGTACCTTGCGGCGTAACGATGTGATTTTACCCACCACCCGCCATTTTTCTCCTGCCGGTAGCGGTGTGCTGCGTGTTGCACACCTCAGCTTACAGGGCGAATTAGTGAGTGAGCAGGGACGTTCCGCCCATTTTTATATTACCGATTTGGAGACAACTGACGTGAATTTGACCCCTGATGATTATGAGATGGATGGGATGCCACAGCCTGATGAGGAGTGGTCGTCTGAACCACACAGCGAGACGTCAGTGTTCGATCCGCTGCCGCTGGCGCTAACTTTGCGCTGCGGTCATCTGAAACTCACCCTCGGCGAACTCAACCGACTGAGCGCCGGATCCACCGTGCTGGTCGAGCACGTTCAGCCGGGTGAAGCGATCTTATGCCACGGCGATTATCCGCTGGCGAAGGGAGAGTTAGTGGATGTCGAGGGGCAGCTTGGGCTGCAAATTACCCATATGTTGCCGGGGGCGGGCAATCCGCTGGCAGAGGACAGGTAAACCGCGATGGAGATGGGACCGCTTAATCCAATGATGCTGGCACTGTTTCTCGGTGCCCTGTCGCTGTTGCCGATGATGATGATTATCTGTACCAGCTTCCTGAAAATATCCATGGTGTTGCAGCTGACGCGCAACGCGATGGGCGTTCAGCAGGTACCGCCGACCATGGCGCTGAACGGTATTGCACTGGCGGCGACGCTGTTCATTATGGCGCCGGTCTTCAGTGAGATGACGCAGCGGGTCAAAGCGGTTCCTCTCGATCTCAGCTCAATGGATCGTCTTGAGTACACCATCGGTAACGGCATTGAGCCGCTGAAAAAATTTATGACTCACAATACCGATCCCGACATTTTGATCCACCTGCAAGAGAACAGCCAGCGCATGTGGCCTGAGGAGATGGCCAGCAACGTCAAGCCGGACAATATGTTGCTGGCGATCCCGGCGTTTGTGCTGTCTGAGCTGCAAAACGGTTTTAAGATCGGTTTCCTGATTTTCATCCCTTTTATTGTGGTCGATCTGATCGTTTCCAACGTGCTGCTGGCGTTGGGGATGCAGATGGTGTCGCCAATGACCATCTCACTGCCGCTGAAGATCCTGTTGTTCGTGTTGATCAGTGGCTGGACGCGCCTGCTCGACGGCCTGTTTTACAGCTATTTATGAGGACAACATGGATATTCTGACGCTTTTCCGCCAGGCGATGCTATTGGTGGTGCTGCTCTCCGCGCCGCCTCTGGTGGTGGCGGTGCTGGTAGGAGTGGTGGTTTCACTGATCCAGGCGGCGATGCAGTTGCAGGATCAAACCCTGCCGTTCAGCATCAAGTTAGTGGCCGTGGGGGTCACGCTGGCACTGACCGGACGCTGGGTCGGTGTTGAACTGATGCAACTGGCGCAAACCGCGTTTGCCATGATGTCGACGGTTGATGCCTGATGCTGCCCGGTGCGCCGCTGACTGACACCTTTCACGCCATTCTGGCGCTGGCGCTGGCTATGGCGCGTATTTTCCCCTGCCTGTTGCTGACGCCGATCTTCTCCTTCAGCGTGGTGAAAGGCGTCACCCGCACCGCGATTGTGGTGGCGCTGTCGCTGTTTATCGCGCCGGTGATCAAGCCACAAATCGATCTGTTGCAGCCCGATATGCTGACGCTGGCCGGATTAATGCTGAAAGAGCTGGTGATTGGCATGCTGACTGGAGTGCTGATGGCGATGCCGTTCTGGATGTATGAATCCATCGGCGGGCTGTTCGATAACCAGCGAGGTGCGCTGATGGGCGGGCAGATCAACCCGCAGCTCGGGCCGGATGTGACGCCGCTCGGCAAACTGATGCAGCAGTCGATAATTTTGCTGCTGATTATTGGTCTCGGCTTATCCACCATTACCCAGATCATCTGGGACAGCTATCAACTGTGGTCGGCAACCGCATGGATGCCGTTCCCCAGCGAAGCCGGCTTCCAGGTTTATCTGACCCTGTTGAGCGAAACCTTTACCGATATGGTGCTGTACGCCGGGCCGCTGGTGGCGATCATGCTGATGATGGATTTCGCTATCGGCATCATGAGTATCTATAGCCCGCAGCTGCAAGCCACGGCGCTGGCGATACCGATCAAATGTCTGCTGGGAATGCTGTTTTTTGTGTTGTATCTGCCGCTGCTGGATCACCTGGCCGGAGAACGTCTCTACCATCTGCGCGATATTATTCATCTCCTGCCAACGCTGGTTGAGCCGAAAGGGAGCACGCCATGAGCGAAAAAACCGAAGACGCCACGCCGCAGAAATTGCAGGAGTCGCGTAAAAAAGGGCAGGTCAGTCAGAGCCAGGATATCCCGAAACTGCTGATCTGTATCGGCGTGCTGGAAGCGATTTTTGCGCTGGTGGACAGCGGGATGCAGCGGATGGAATCGATGATGCTGTTGCCGCTGGCGCGGCTGCGCGATCCGTTTGATCACGCGATGGAAGAGGTGCTGACCGATTCACTGACGGTGATGCTGGCATTTGTCGGTGCGGTGTGTGGCATTGCCGTCCTGCTGCGGATTATTGGCGGCTGGGTGCAGTTTGGCCCGCTGTTCGCGGTGGAAGCACTGGCACCGAAATTTGAGTCGCTTAATCCGGTTAACCATTTCAAAAATATGTTTTCCGCCCGGCAGTTTACCCAACTGCTGACCAGCATCATTAAAGCGGTGATTATCGGTCTGATTGTCTGGCAGGCGATTGAGCCGGAAATTGGCGGGCTGGCACAGCTGGCACTCGGAAATCTCGATGGCTTCTGGCAGGGCGTGATGGCGCTGTTTGTTAAAGTGGCGCGACGGGTACTGATGGTAATGCTGGCGCTGAGCGCACTCGACTTTGGCATTCAGAAATATTTCTTCCTGAAGCAGCAGCGCATGAGTCACGACGATATTAAAAACGAGTACAAGCAGAGCGAAGGCGATCCGCATATGAAAGGGCATCGCCGCCAGGTCGCGCAAGAAATTCTGCATGAAGAGCCGAAAGCGCCGCGTCAGGTGGCGGTGGAAGAGGCAGATGTTCTGTTGGTTAACCCGACCCATTTCGCGGTCGGACTCTATTATCGTCCGGGAGAAACGCCGCTGCCGCGCCTGCTGTTTAAAGCCAGCGATGAAGAGGCAAGACAGCTGATTGAGCAGGCTCAGCGCAAGAAAATGCCGGTTATTCGCTTTATCTGGCTGACGCGAACGCTGTACCGCACCACCGGCGAAGGGGCTTATATTCCGCGCGAAACCTTAACGGCGGTGGCACAGGTCTATCGACTGCTACGTGAGCTGGAGGATCAGTATCTGGATGACGTGATTGAGATCAGGGATGACGCGGTATGAGGTCTTTGGCGGATATTCAGCTTCCCTCCCCGATAACAGCGGGAGGGAACACACAAATCAAAACTCTGCAAACATCTCGCGCAGCAGTTCACGCGCCTCGCGTGCCTGCTGCATAAACGCCAGCAGCAGCGGCGTAAAACGGGCGTTATCCAGCGCCACCAGCGGTTGCTGACTGCATAACCGAATCTGATCCTCATCATCCAGCGCCAGCCAGCAGCCGCGCATCGCATTCATCTCAAAATTCAGCGTCATCAGCAGTCGCCAGGCCGCCAGCTTCTCGCCATGTTGTTGCATGGCAAACAGCTGGCAGTGCAGCAACAGCGCATCACTGCCATCAGGTAGCTCCAGCACCACCGCTTCCTGACCACTGTCATCCTGTAACGCGCAGACACCGTTATCCAGTCTCAGGGTAATTCCCTGAGTGCTGGCAAACTCATCGAGCAAATTTTGTAACTGCTGTTGTGGCAACATGATTCTCTCTCCGGTTAAACAACACCACGTTTATCCTGAACTTCGGCATTGGTTAGTGCGCTGACCACATTTTCGCTGGCGTAGGCAATTTCGCCCTCCAGCGAAAAGGAGTGCGGCGTATCCTGATTTTCGCCGTAGCTGAAATTAATTTTGCCAAGGTTACGGCTCATCGACACACTGGCAGAGCTGGAGCCGCCGGTGACAAAAAACGGGATAGTAATCCCTTCCGGCTTGGTATTGGTTTCGGTAAACGTAATCGCTTTGATCCGCAGGTTATTGCGATCCTGTAGCAGCTTCTGAATATCTTCCGGCTGTGTCTGATGACTTAGCCACAGCTGCTGGGTGCGAAACTTCTCACTGTCTTTCATTTCCAGTGTCACCACCGCCTGAGTATCACTGTGCTTCTGCAACTCGCGGATCACCTCTTTCAGCATCGGCTTCTGTTCCATAAAACTGCTGATACGCTCGGCATTACTTGGCGGCAGTTCGCTGGCAATCAGGTTGTGCAGCACATGCATCAGGTTATTGCTGTCAATTTTGTGCAGGTTGTTATACGTGGTCTGATACTCGGCGCTATTCAGCGCCTGACAATGCAGGTCGGCCGCCTGTTGCTGGAGCGTTAGCTGTTTTGCGCTGTTAAGCACGCCATACTGGCCGTTGTTGGCCGGGGTCATGCTGAGCAGATGGCGGGTGAGCTTATCCAGCTTCATCTTCACCGCCTCTTTGTCCTCTTGCATATAGGTTTTCAGCTTGTCACTGGCAGGCTGAGGAGCGGCGCGGTACTCGCCCGCAGCGGTGATCGCTTTCATGCCGGAACCGCTGCCGGGCTGCGGCAGCTTATCCAGCGCCGCGCGCTCGGTTTTGGACAGCGAGCGCATCGTGCCAGGATTGGCGGCGCGATCGCGCAGGCTCTGTTCTTTCAGCGCCTGAACCGCGGGCGGCAGCGACATGTCCGGTTTCTCCGGCATGTCGTCGGCATCTTTGATCTCCTGCACCAGCGCGTTAAGCGTGGCGTCATCGAAATTCTTGCCAATCTCTTCCATCAGTTTATCCAGCTGATGCTGCTCGACCGGCTCCGCCTTCGCCATATCCAGACTCATACTCTGTTTGGTACGGTTATCAATACTGACCTGAATATTGGTGCTGCTGACGCCAAACATCGGAATGCGCAGCTGGTCGGCGGCATTGGTGGTGATACCCATTCCGCCGGCAATACCCAGCGTGGCGCTGGCATTGTTCAGGAAACGCATCCGGTTATCGCTACGATCGTTAGTCTGGCCGGTGGCGGAACGGGTGACATTGCGGTCGCGCTGGGCAGACGCCAGGTTAGCGCCCGCCTGAGCGAGCACATTGGCGCGGATAGTTGCCGCATTTTTTTTGCTGTCTTCACTGTTTGTGGGAAGGCTGACGCCGCCACCGGCAGTGGCCATCAGCGCCGAATCGGCGTTAAAGGTCAGCGTGGTGCCATTTTTCATCCGGTGTCCGACGCCTTTATCCATTAACTCTTGTGGATCAAGCTGGCCGCTGGTCAGTTGCTGAATAAAGGATTCCAGATCCGCTTCACTGATGGTGAAACTGATGCTGTTTTGCATCTGGTATTGCAACGCCATGGATAACATCCCGCC
>NZ_JRXE01000006.1:168300-171461 GCF_001267535.1 Winslowiella iniecta
GAGGTAAGAGTCCGGTGCAAACGCTCACTCATCTGCTGTGGGTTACTGGCTTTCAGCACCGTGCGGGTGGTCATACTTACCCCATGATGCGGTTTGCTGAACGCTTTAGTCATCGATTTAATGGCGTCGTAACAGGCTTCCAGCTGTTTGTTGCTGACAAAGCCCTGACTGGTGGCCTTGCGGACCGGGTCCTCGCCGTAAGTGTCGTCGCGCAACAGGCGAAATCGCTGCTGTAGATCCGGTGAATGCGTCGCGACGGCGTGGGGATCGTCAGCCAGCCGCTCCATTTCATCCACCATGTCGTGCAGCTTGCTCATCGTCAGGCCATCAAGAATCAGCCGCGACTTAGACAGACTCATATCATCAAACGGATCGCGTTGACGATTCATCGGCGGTTGTGGTTTCTGATGCCGCACCACCACCCCTTGCTGCTGTAAGCTGTCCATCAGACTGTGACTGTCATTTTCGGCGCGCATCGGGTAGCGCTGATAGAGTGCAGAAAGATCGGCAACCAGATTGCGGTCATCACTGTTGATATTCATTGCCTGACTCAGGGCGGTGAAACGTGACGGTGAGAAATCTTCGGTAGCGGTGCGGTCAGCTTTCAGCGCGCCGCTGTGCTGACCAAGCAAACTGGCATGATGGCGTGCGCTGTCAGTGACGCCATCGCTGAACTGTTGCAGGTTGTCGATCAACGTTTGATCAAAATGCTTTTCTTTCAGTGCCTCAAGGCGATCCATCAGATTGCCGCGCGGTTGCGCGGGAGGGTGCTGCGCGATCAGCGTTTTCATTTGATGATGCAGGCTGGCCTGATGTTCATACAGCGGGCGCAGACCCTCGCGACCTTGCCAGCTGTGCTGCATCATATAGCCGGCGTTTTTAACCGGTCGCGGGGTGCTTAGCGTGGGATTAATGACGTGAGCGCGCAGTCGATCGCGCAGCCGGCTGTTAATATGGTTGCCATCGCGCCCGGTCATGCCGAGCAGATTGACCTCGCGTTTCATGGTCATGCCCATAACGCGGGTACTTTTGGTGGCGGTATCCAGCCGTTCCCAGGCTTTTTCTACCCGGCGGCGGTGTGATTTGGCTTCCAGCTTTTTCTCCGGATCATAATCCGGCTGCACCAGCCAGCGGTTGGTATCGGCAATCTGCTGCGCATTCTGATTATTCACGGCTGGGGCGGTGACGGGTTCGCCCGATGGGCGCGGCTCAGTATTACCCTGTTTAACATTGGCATTCAGGCGTGTGCCAGCCAGCTGCAAGATGGCGCTGCGCCCATCGCGGTCGGCGACCATCAGTGACCCATCCGACACATTATGCAGGCTGTCCAGCACCGTCAGCCCGTCAGGCAGCGCCACCGGTTGCCAGGCCGGGGTCGCACTTTCTGTCTGCCACTCTTCTTTCGGCAGGGTATACAGCTTGCCCTGTTTATCCAGCGCGTACAGCGACTGCTGTTGATCCATGGCGATATCGGTCAGGGTATTGCCATGACCGTTTGCCGGCAGGCTGAGGGCGGTGCCTGCCAGCGTGTCGGGCAGATAGTTTTCGATGCCGTCTTTGCTCAGCGTTTTTACTAATTTATCCGGCTGACGGCTGCCCGCCTGATTACGGTGAAATTGCAGCTCGCCTTTTTCCGTCAGGGCGACAAAACGTTCGGCATCCAGCGGCGCAATGGCGCTGGCTTTGTTGTGACTGTTGATGCCTGGCAGCGGCGGTTCCGTCGCAAGGTTATTCTTCATCTGGCGCATAATAAACGGATTGCTGACGCCACCGATGCTGTCACTTTTTATGCTGTTTTTGACGCGTGCCGGGATGCCGTCTTTCAGAATATACGCCTGACCATCCTGGCCGCGCTTAATGCTGTCGGCACTTTCTGAGCTGGCTTCCCAGCGCTGGGAGTTTTTATTAAAGGCATGTACTTTGCCATCGTGCAGCATCATCTGGCCGAGCCGTCCAAGATCGACGATATCCTGCGGCAGCGGGCGCGGCTGCAACAGACCTTCATGATGATCCATTACCAGGCTGGCGCTCAGGTTCCATTGTGGCAGGAAGACGCCATTAGCGTTCTGAGCGCAGGCATGTTTCTGATTATTTTCGTCTTTTACCAGCGCCAGCAGGCTGCCGTCATCATTATTAAGAAAACCTTCGAGGGTAAATTTCTCCCCGAAATGGCTGGCGAGCTGTGCGGTTATTTCGCTGTCTTCTTGCAGCAACGCCTCTGTGTCACCCGCCGCAGGTGCCGCGGCGCGGTATAGTTTTCCATTGCTGCCAATCGCCAGCAGCTGGTCATCGTGCATCGCGATGCCGGTGGCATGAAACGTTTCGCTGTTTTCTCCGGCAGGTGTTTTCAGCGTAATGCTTTGCTGCGCCTCTTTTTTGGCGCCCAGCTCAGTCAGAAATTTTACCGATTGTTGGGTGGTTTTCTCATCACTGAGCAGCAGCAGCGCTTCGCCGCGTGGGTTGGTGCAGTAACCGGTAATCTTCTCTTTAAACTTTTCCGACTTTTCGCCACTGGAAAGGTTGTGCAGCGTTTTTTTATCGTGCACCGCGAACATCATACCGCCAGGCTGTTTGGTCAGTTTGCTAAAGCTTTTCTCTTCATCTTTATCCACCTGATCCCAGTGCATTTTACTTTCATCAAGGCGATAGAGACGGCCACCATGCTCACGAATATGCTCTTCAGTCTGTGTGCTGCCCTGCTTACGCTGATGACTGAAAATGCCGGTCAGCTGCGCATGGATGGCATCACCTGGCATCGTCATATTGTGCTGAGCAGCAGTTTGGGGCTCGGTCAGCCGGGCAAGGGCGGATGCGCCATCCTGCTGCCCATCGGACAGCGGAACGCTTTGCGTCAGGCCGATAAAGGCGGTTTTTGACCCCTGCAAACTGAACACCCGGCCATTATGATCCATCAGCAGATGCTGGCTGTTATCCGGGCTGGCGTGGTGCGCATGCCAGCGGTGACGTGGGCTGGCGACGGTTTCATTCAGGATATTACGCAGGTTATCAGAGACGGAATCGGTCACTGAGAGTTTGCCGCTGGCATCCAGCGCCATACTGGCGACCTGCGGGCGTAGCTGGTTTTTACGTTCGGCGCTGTCCTGCTCTGCGGCCTGTAACGCCAGTTGCTGCATCGGGTTCAGTTTACTCAGCTCCAGCTC
>NZ_JRXE01000006.1:171666-194636 GCF_001267535.1 Winslowiella iniecta
GGCGTCAGCGTGTGCCCGGCAGCGCGTGGCGGGATCGGCGGCGCGCTGCTGCTGGCTGGGCGGGTCATCTCTGCCTGGGTTTTATCACGCGCAGCGGCACGGGTAAATTGCCCGCTATTCACCATTTCATCAGTCCGGGTCGGCAGTGAGGCATTGTCCTTACTGGCTGAAGCAGAGCCTTTTTGCAGCCGCTCACGCAGGCGCGCCAGGGTGCCGCCCGGGCCTGATTTTCCGCCCTGACGGGGTGCCACACTTTGCTGTCTTAGCGGTGGAGCAGGCTGACTGCTTAATCCCTCCTGATGCAGCGAACCTCCGGCATTCTGCCGGGAACGTGCAGACATCTGGCGCAACGGAATGGTGTTATTGCCAGCCGAATTTAGCGGCTGGGCGCTGCGTGCAATGCGACCGGTCAGCGCAAGCGGGATATGAAAAGCCATCAGTAATCCACCGCCACTTGAGTGAAGTCATAGGGACCGTTACGCAGCTCTGGCTGCCACCAGATGGTCAGCTTATGCAGATCGGACTGCGGACGACAGGAGACATCATTACACCCTGCCGGAGGCCTGGCACAGGCGCTCAGTAGTGCGGCCACCAGCGCCAGCATGATTAATTTAGGAAACATTTTCGCTCTCCTTAAGGTGTCAACATGCGGCGACCGTCGCTACTGCTGGCCGGTGTGCGAGCCACTGCCGGTGCGCCGCCAGCCGATGACAGCAGCGAAACGCGTGACGGGCGCACCGTGCCGTTTGGCTCAAAGGCAACATAGATTTCCGCGGAATCGCCGGGTTTTAATTCGGATCGCGGCCAGCTGGCGACCGCCAGCGTGCGATCGCTGCGGCAGGATGACTCGTCGAAACGCTGGGTTCGACCGCTGGTGTTGGTGATCACGCCAACGGTAATCTGCACGGATTTATTGCCGTACCACTGGTGGCGGGCGAAATCGCTGTGGAATGACGACGGGATATTACACAGTGAACTGAGCGTCTGGCCGCTGCCGCCGCTGGTCATGCCTGCCGGAATCCGGTTTTGTGCCAGGTCACGCAGCGCATCTTCCACCGTGCTTTTCATATCGGTAAATTTGTGGCGACGATTAACCTCATCCATTGCATCATTCAGCTGCTGGCGCGAGTCTTCGGCGATATAGCGCGAAGGATCAACCTGATCGCCAATCAGATGCGGCGTGATAATAAACAGACGTTCGCGCTGCGAAGATTCATGACGCGTCGAGGTGAATAACTTACCGATAATCGGGATGCTGCCGAGGATCGGAATACGTCGTTCACGATCGCCACTCTCTTTGGTGTGAAAACCGCCCATCACCAGCGATCGTCTGGCTTCAACCAGTGCCTGAGTGCTGATCACACCGTTGTTGGTGCCTTCGGCCTCACCATCATCATTTTTATTCAGCTTGCCATCTTCGACATCGACGATCAGTTGAATGGAGGATTTCTGGCTGGTGGAGATTGCGCGTGGCGTAACACGCAGGCTGGTACCGGCAGTGACCGCCTGAATATCGGCGACGCGTTCACCAATGGCGCGGATAAAGGCGGTATCGCTGAAATCAATTACCGCGGGCTGATTTTCCAGCGTCAGAATCGACGGGTTAGCAATAATCGACGCGGTGCCTTCGCCTTCCATCGCTTCGATATTGGCGAAGAAGCGCTGGAAATCAGTGACAAATAAGGTACTGGATCCGGCCAGCAGATTGGTTGCGCCGCTGACATTGCCAAACTGGCCGCCGAGACTACTGGAAATCCGTTGAAGTTCACTGCGGTCGACATCCACAATCACCGCATCAATCTCAATCAGCTTTTGCGGCACATCGATAATATTAATCAGCGCCTGATAGGCGGCGCGCGTTTTCGGATCGTCGCGCACCAACAGTGCGTTATTACGCACATCGGCAGAAACTTTGCCGTCCAGTTGGCTCAACGATTTAACCTTATCGCGCCCCAGCCGTGAGGTGCCACGGTTAATCAGCTGATTCATAATGCCCTGCGACTGCTGCTGCATCTGCGCCATACTGCCGTCGTCTGCCCCCTGACTGCTGGAGAGGCCGCTGGCGCTGGCACTGTTATTCTGCCCCAGCAATTCATTCAGCATGGTCGCAACGCCCGGCACCAGCAGCTGCTGGTCACGATATTTAATATTGCGGTCAGCGACCGAGGCGTACCTGAGCGGAAATGACATCATATCTTTGCTGCTGGTATCCGGTTTCTCTTCGGACTTACGGGCGAAATCGGCAATCAGCCGCACATACTCCGGCGGCCCGGTCACCAGCACCACGCCTTCGTCCGGCAGTTCACCCCAGCCAAAACGTGGCTCCAGCAGGCCAACGCCGCGCAGCGCTTCTTTGATATCCGGTGCGGCATCCGGTGATATTTCCAGACGTTGCGAGCTTTGTGCTGACTGCGGACTGACATACAGCGTGTTGTTATACACAAACCACTGGAAACGGTATTCGAGCGACAGGCGGTTAAGAAAGGCCTGTGGACTGTCGGCGCGCAGCTTGCCGGTAATATTGCTGTCGCCGAGGGTGCCGAGATTAATCTCCACGCCAAAGCTGTTGGCAAAATCTTCAAGAATAATACTGAGCGGGGTGTTATCGGCCGAATAGGCATAAGCACCGTTTTTCCACTCGTCCGGCGCTCTGGCGCTGGCTGAACTGATGCTGAGCGTCAGCAGCGTCAGGGCCGTCACCACGCGGCATACCACAGGAAGCCATTTAAACGTCAACACGCCTCACTCCTTGTCGATCGGTAACGGCAGCGTTTCGCTGCCGTGGATAAACCCGCTGGCCATCGCCTGCGGTAACTCAGTTAATTGCATCGATAATTGCCTTGCGGATACCGAACTTAAACTGGGTGTATTGCGAGCTGGCCCAACCGGCGTTGGACATATCCTGCAATTGGTTCTGGAATGCGTACATATCGGCAACGTTATACGGCTGGCCCGTCATCTCTTTGGCAAACTGATAAGCGTCGTTATGCGTACGGGAGTACTGCGTGGATAACTGACGTTGGAGCAGATCGTTTGAACTCATGGCAAAAACTCCTCACTTTAAGGTCCACGATTAAGTGGCACGCAAAGCCCGGCAGTTCCCGACTCACGAGATTTTTTTAGTTTTGCTCTGCGACAATGGGGGCGGGAGCCAGTTGCTGACAGAGTGACGACCAGCCGATATGCAGTTCGCCCTGTCCGGTAACCAGCCGTAGCTGGTCAGCGGTCAGTTGCTCATCGCTGCTGAGCTGCCAGCTTAACTGCGGCTGCTGTGCCAGCCATGTCTCGATCGCTTCCCGTTGCCGGCCGTTACAGTACAGCGTGGCTTGCTGCTGGCGCGGATGCTGACGTAACAGCTGCTGAAGCAGGGCGCGGAAACGCTGTTCCGGAGTAAAGTCATGCAGAAGTTGCCCCATCGCCTGATTCAGCAATTGCCCGGCCAGCGTCACCAGCTGCTGCTCATCCTGTTCGCGCTGCTGCTGCCAGTCGCTGAACACTGTCTCCGCCTGTTGCCAGAACTGGTTTTCGCACTGCTCGCGCTGCTGCGCGATCGTCTGTTCAGCCTGCTGCTGCGCGGCTGCGAGAATCTGCTGTGCCTGTTGCTGCGCCGCTGCCAGAATCGCCTCAGCCTGCTGATGCCGGACGATCTGCTCAGCGCGCAGCAGCAAAGCGGGTGGCTCATTGCCGTTCAGCAGAGTGATCTTTCTGAGTGTCCACATGATTTTCGCTCGACAGAGGATGAAGGTCAGAGTGCCGCTGGCTCTGCCAGAGTGCCGCTTCCCATAACGGACGCAGGCGGCTGGCAGGAAGCAGCAGCGGAGGGTCACGGTATTGCACTACCATGGGTGGCGGAAACAGCAGTTTCAGACGCGGCCAGAGATCCGGCCACAGCGCCTGTAACAGCAGCAGGCTGTCGGCGGGCTGGCCGGTGGCATACAGCGGTGTGGGTAGCCAGCCAGCAGGGCGTAAACCTTTCGCCAGCCGCCGACACCAGATTTTCAACTGAGCATCGAGCGGGGTGACACAGCCACAGATCTCCGCCACCAGCTCAAGCAGCAACTGGCGTGCGGTCAGTGACAGGTCGGCGATCGACAGAATCAGCGGCTGTGGCTGGCCTGGCGACGCAGGCGGGATGCCCAACGCGCGCTGCCATACCGCCGCATGCTGGCGCAGGAAAAGCTGCTGTTGTGCCAGCGGCAAGCTTGCCAGCCGCTGCTGATGCCAGCCTGGATCCGCCTGTAACCAGAAATCGCGGTGCCACCAGTTAAGCCACTTCAGGGTCAGCGCGTGATCGTGTTCCATGGTAATTATTTGCCTGGCTCAGTCGCCGGACTGGCTTTATTCAGTGCCGGTTTCTTTAGCCGTTGCGTCGATCTCAGCGCCATTATCGCCACGCCCAGCAGCAGTAAAATACCGATGACCGTCGTGATGATTTTGATCAGTGAATACTGGCCCGGCGACAGCTGGAACGGCCCGAGATGCACCACCTCAACGCGATCCTGATAGCTTTTCGCCGGGACGAAGACAATCGCCAGATCGCGGTCATCACGCCCGACCAGGCCGGGAATACTGGTGGCGACCAGCCGACGGATGCGCGGTTCAATGCCGTCCGGGTCGAGGTTATCGTGGTACTTGATAAACACTGAGGCAGAGGCGGGTTGCACCGGCTCACCGGGCGCGATGCGTTCCGGCAGCACCACATGCACCCGTGCGACCACTACGCCATCGATTTGCGCCAGCGTCGACTCCACTTCCTGCGACAGCGCGTAGATATAGCGGGCACGCTCTTCCAGCGGACTGGAGATCACCCCGCTTTTCTGAAACACCTCGCCTAAATTGGTACGGGCTTTACGCGGTAAACCGGCGGCACTGAGGATATTGACCGAACGCTCAATATCCTGCTGGCTGACCAGCACGCTGACCCCCTCTTTTTCAGCCTGTTTTTGCGCTGCAATATGAAAGCGATTCAGTTCCGCGACAATATCGTTAGCATCATTTTCTGACAGGCCACTGTTCAGCAGTGTCTGATCGCCACAGCCGGACAGCAGCACCGCCAGGGTTACGGCAAACAACAGATTAAGCAGAGAAGCAGGCATGGCGGCTACTGGAGATTGCTGAGTTTATCGAGAGACTGAACGCCTTTAGAGATCACTTTGGCGTTCATCAGGCTTTCAATGTAGTAATTGGAAAGCTGGGCGTTGGCTTTAGAAAAGTCTTCCACACTGGAAGATCGTGATGCCACCGAAAGATCGCGGAAGGCATCTTTTTGCGCCCGCTGATTCGCGCTGATCGAATCAGTTATTCCGCTCAGCATACCAGCTGAAGCGGCGGCAACACTGTTATCCGGCGCTTCACCTTGCTGCATCTGGGCAGCAAACCAGTGAATATCATCCTGGCTGGTGCCGGAAGGTTCCGGATAGATCTCGACCGAAGTAACCGGCTCGGAAGTGAGGGCTGTTTTTGACTCAGTGACTTTCATCGGCATGGCTCCATGCAAAAGAAGGCGGGAGGAGCGGAGAGGTCTCCTCCCGGACCGCGACAATTAATACTGGATTTTGACCTGCGCAGCGGCGGAACCGGCCTGCGCGGCACTGTCGGCGATGCCGTTAATGCGCTGGTTTTCGGCATCCAGCGCCATTTTATCCAGCTGGTTTTTCTGCATATCGCCCTGAATTTTCTGAGCGCCGGCCATAAAACTGGCACCATCGGCAGCACCGGAGAGTTTGCTGCCTGCTGAACCTGCGTTAGTAATCAAACTCGATAACTGGCTAATTGCTGACATAAATCGTTCCTCATTAATAGAATCGGTTTTGATGATGGATGTTGCGTTTATTAAGTGGTGAGCGGCGGCAGGCAGTTCCGGCAACCGCAGATTATTTTTTTCGGGCGGGGAATAAAGGGAGCTTGCCCACCGTGAATAAGCCGGTGGGCGCAGGATCATCAGGCATCGAGTTTAAGCAGTTTAATGCGGTGATACAGGGTACGGCGCGGGATGCCGAGTTCATGCACCACATCGTCAATACGGTTGTCGTGGCGACGCAGGCAGTCGTGGATCAGGCTGCGCTCGATGCGGCGCATACGGTCTTTCAGCAGCCAGCGACCCTCTTCTTTTTTCAGTTCGCTGCACAGCGGCGGCAGTCCCAGCACAAAACGCTCGGCGGCGGCTTTCATCTCACGGATATTTCCCGGCCAGCGATGCAGCAGCAGCGCTTCATCCAGCGATGACGAGCGGGCTGGCAGCGGTTGGTTCAGCCGCAGTGCGGCTTCTTTGGTAAAACGCCGGAACATTGGAATAATCAGCTCAGGGCGTGAGCGCACCGTCGGCGTATCAATTTTTATTGTGTCCAGCCGGAAGAACAGATCGCGGCGAAAACGCCCTTGCTCCACCAGTTGTTCCAGCGGCGTCTGCGAAGCGGCGACAATCCGCAAATCGAGACCGACGCTTTTAGTGCTACCCAGCCGTTCAATGGCGCGGGTTTCCAGCACGCGCAGCAATTTAGCCTGCACGGTGAGCGGCATGCTGTCGATCTCATCAAGAAACAATAAGCCCTTATTAGCCGTTTCGATATAACCCGCGCGTGAGGTATTAGCCCCGGTATAGGCCCCGGACATCACGCCAAACAGCTCGCTTTCGGCCAGCGTTTCCGGAATCGCCGCGCAGTTAACCGGAACCATCGGGCCACGACAGCCGGAAAGTTGGTAGATGCGCCGCGCCAGCGTGTCTTTGCCGGTGCCGGTTTCACCTTGCAGCAATACATCAATTTTTAGCGGTGCAATGGTTTGCACGATTTTATGCAGGTGGCTGTGAATATCAGCCGGCTGCATCGTGGCGCTACCCGCGGCGGTCATGGCGGGCTCTGCCATGCCGTATTCGTTATCAATGTACTGCTCATTTGCAAGGCGATGGCCTGGCATTTGAGTCTTAGTAAGACCGACCATAAATTCTCCAGTGGCTCAACGTAAACGCTCGCGTTCAGGTAAATCCTGGTTGAAGCAATAGTGAAGCTACTCTGATATGACGATTGTCGTAAAAAATTACAAAACAAAAGTTAGCCTCACTCTCACCTATGGTGGCGGCATACGGCTATCAGTCGTGGATGATTGTTGTGTAAGGATAAACGGTGCTGCTGTAGGGATTTCCCTACAAAGAGAAATGTATTGCTATTTATTACAGGGAGTTAAATTGATACGGCGATGTTTTTCTTATCACTATGAAAAATTTATGACATGCAGCCGACTTCTCAATAAGCAGATAAAAATGGAACTGACGGGCAAGCTTATCCACTTACCCTGCGAGTCATAGCCTGAAAAACAGCCAGTAATGTCAGTTAAATGTAAGCAAACTGGCAGGCTGAAGCGTGCTGAGTGTAAAGGCCGCGCACGGACAATGCTCAAAAACATTCAAAACGGTTACGTTTACTCTGAGGAGCTATCCATGAAGATTCCTGGTTTAGGTGGCGGTGCATCCCACGCAGGTAAAGTTGATCTTCCTCCCGCCAACACGGCGGGCAAAGCGGGGGCTGCCCCTCCGACCACGACCACCAACGCGAAGGTCGATAACTCACCCGGTAACCCGAACGCCGGTAAAGCAGGTGGCAACCCGCTCTCTTATATTGGCAGCGGAATGAACCTTGTGGGCGGAGCCAGCTCACTGACCGGCTCAGGCGGCGGAGCGGGAAATAGCGCCGGAATCACCGGCGGCGCGGGGCAGCCAGCGTCGGCCAGCAGTGGCGGCACGCTGGCGTCAATGGCCTCGAAGCTGATGATGTTGTTAGGCCTGCAACAGTTGCTGAGCGGTGGCGCAACCTCACAGCAAAATCAGGTTCAGCAGCCGCCGCAACAGCAGGCTACCGCTGAATCGGGCAACGAGAGTGGCGGCGGCATCATCCAGCAAATGATGCAGCAAATCATGCAGATGTTGCAGCAGATGCTGGGAATCCAGCCGAAAACGGATAACACCGGCGCGGGCAGCAGCAATAATAGCGCGACGCCAACGGAAGGGGGCAATGGTTCACCGACGGAGGGCGCAGCAGCGGGCGGACTGTCGGGTATGTTGAAAAATGCGCTGATGATGATGGGGCTGAATGCGCTGATGCAAATGATCGGCGGCGCTAATCAGAACCAGACGCAGAGTAGTCAACAGCAAAGCTCATCTCAGAATCAGTCTCAGATCTGACCCGGGAGGTTTCGATGGCAATTAATCCAGGCATCGGGGGAGGATTCTCCTCCGGAAAACTGGCTGAGCTGAAAATGCCGGTCGGGATGCCGCGGCCAGAAGCATTAACTGGCCAGACGGCGCAAAAGCGCGAGAGCGCCAGCAGTATCAACTATGGCGGCGGCAGCGGGCTGAACGCCGGCAGCCTGCTCAGCGAACCTCTGGCGGACGACAGCCCGTTGACCTCGCCAGGCGGTAGCGGGCTGTTACAGGGCATGTTGATGCTGCTGGGGATGCAGTCGCTATTGCAGTCGATGGCTGGCGATAATTCATCAGGCGAGCTGTTGGAGGCCACGGCGCAGCCGGAACAGTCAGCCTCTGGCGGATCGCCGCTGACTGCTGAATCCAGCGGCGATCCGATCCGATCCAGCGAAAGGGATCTCACGGTAAAACCGACGGAAGATAACCTGAAAGGGCGACCGGCCGGTGATAACCGCAGCGCGGATGAGATCATTGATGCTAACCCGGTGTTGAAAAACCTCGGCAATCAGAAAGATATCAAACGCGATCAGCTAAAAGAGCGTTTTGGTGACTGGACGGCGGACAACAAGGACCCGAAAAGCCGCGCCGATGCTGCTTACAATATGGCCTGCGTACTGAACAGTATCAAAGGCCTGAACGGCAGCGACGGCAGTGAGCGCACGGAAATTTCAGCCAATGACAAAATTGAAGGGATCACCAAAGACGGCGATGCACGTCACGGCACTGAAGCGGGCGTGTTAAAAGACATTGCCGAACAGGGGCTGAAAATGTTGCCGGACAATAAAAATTTGCCGGAAACCAATGACACTCACGTCAGAAAAGATGGCACTAATAAGGACAACTTCCAGTGGGGAATGGGAGAAATTGGCAAGGTATTATCCAATATCCCTGTGCTGAAATCGGTGCTGGCACCCACCTTTAACAACATTGGCGAGGCGCGAAATCTCGGTGAAGTCTTCACCGGTGGTCTGAAAGGACTGGGTGAAGGGGCGCTTAGCGCTGCGCGCGGCCCGGTCGGCTGGGGAATTACAGCGGCAACCGATACCATCCAGATTGCGGCTGAAAATGCGGGTAAGGACAAAAAAGATCCGAAACCGTTCTCCTGACTGGCATCGCCAGATATTAACTTTTCCTTGTCCCTGCCGATCGCGCAGGGACTTTTTTATCTTCCTGTTTAAGCAGGTAATGTTCCGTTGCCGGAGCCGATAATATTGGCAAAATCCATCACCTTACTGACGTAGGTGGCATCGCCGGTACCGGTCTTCGAAATATCACTCAGGTCGTTCACATTAACGTTATTCGGCCCTGAGTTATACGCCCGCAACGCCGCCCCGATATCACCGCCAAAGGCAGCACTCTGCTCTTTCATATACAGTGCGCCGGCCATAATATTATCGGCGGGATTATTGGCATTGGCATTCGCGCCAGGCAGCTCGGGATTCTTGCTCTGCAAATCGGCGAAGGTATTACTGTTCACCTGCATCAGCCCGGAATCCTGCAGGCCATTGCCGCCGTTCGTCGTGGTTGCGCCTAAATTACCGCGTGACTCCTGCCAGATCTGAGCCGCCAGTACCTGAGCTGGCACACCGGTTTTATCAGCGGCATTCTGGATATCGGCTTCATAAGGTTTCAGGGCTTCAGGCAGATGCAAACCTGAGGCACCGCTGGCGAGTTGCGGACTGGCAGAGGCTCCACCGGTTGCGGCATTGGCCTCTGGCTGGACCGTTGCCTGCATCTCTGGTGGAGTTTCGCCACTGCTGGCCGTTGGGTTGCCGCCACTGACCGCGCCGTTATCGTCGCCTTGTGAGTTATTCATCATTTGCTGCAACATGGGCAGCAAACTTTGCATCAGTTGATTTATCAGTTCGGAAAGGGTTTGCGAGAGCATACTGCTGAGATTCTGCTGCATGCTGTCGAGATTATTATCCATCAGACTGGAAAAATCGGTGCCGCTGGCACCGTTTTGCCCGAAGTTGATCGCCTGAGAAGAGACGTCAGCCGTCGGCTGAAATGCTGACTGACCGGCATCTTTACCGCTCAGATCGCCAATATCCGGTGGCGGTTGAGCAGGGCTAAAAACATGACCCGACGAAATAGTATTCATAGCTGGTTATCCTCTTGCGCTGTTAACACCAGGTAACACGAGACCCTTAAAAGAATTAAGGGTGAGTTAATTAGGTGGCTGGCGTGCGCGAGGAGTTCCATTGGCTGACAGGCAAGGAAGGGCAGGAGGTGGGCGGAATCGCTCCCGCCCAGCTATCGATTACGCGATAAAGTTTTTGCCCTGCTTCAGCACCACATCACAGGCTTTAGTTTTCACCTTTTTGCCCATCTCAGTATCGCCGAGGCTCTTCAGATTCAGCTGCTGGCCATTGCCGGTATTTAACAGACCGGCCAGACCCTGCTGATAATCAGTCTGCTGGGTTTTCTGCGTCTGAGAATTCAGGCCTAACTTATCCAGCACCTGATCTTTCACTGAGGAAACATTGTTATCCACCACGTTATTCTTTACGCAGTACTCGAGGATACCGGCGGCGTTGGTCATATTATTGGCGCTCACCGCTTTATCGCCGCCGTTCAACAGGCCAGCCAGTGAGGAAAGCGACAAACCGCCCTGAGAAGCATTGCTGGTGGTATTACTGTTATTCTGCTGACCAAGCTGGGTTGCCGCGCTGTTCAGCTGATCCTGCCAGCTGGCCGCTGCGGCGCTACCGGCAACCAGCGCGGATGAGAGACTTGCCGCCAGCAACAGTCGCTGAGAAAACTTGTTCATGGGAACTCCTGTTATTTAATGCGTAAAAAACCGTTTTACGTCTGACATCAGTCACTTTCGGACTTTGCCTGAGTAGAGAAGTTCCGGCGTGGTGGATTGCGTGGTGATAAAACCGGCTGATTAAGGATTTATCTGTATGCTGCACGGGCTATGCCGCTGGTTTTTTCAGCACTCAGATCGCAACCCTGAGGATTAAGGTTGCGCAGATCTGGGGTAACGGTATAATCCACAACGTTTTCCGCGTACCTCTTCGTGCCGAAGTGGCGAAATCGGTAGACGCAGTTGATTCAAAATCAACCGTAGAAATACGTGCCGGTTCGAGTCCGGCCTTCGGCACCAATCAAGAAAAACCTCTTAGAAACAAAGAGTTAGTTAATTAACTCTGCCTTTCTTGCCTGTGTTTTTTGCTTGAATAATGTCACCAACGATTGCCGCTGTGTTTGGTAGTGGCTTTTGGGATGTTATCACGCAGCGGCAGGTAGTTTCCAGGCTCAACCCTGTACAAAACGTGAACGGTCAGCACTGACGGCTTAATTTTTTGTCGCTGGTCTATCCGTTGCGCTTTTCCTTTGAAGCCGGAAGACGCCGCCAGCGTCTCTAATCCTTTTCCCATAACCCTTGTCAATGTGGCTCGCGCTTCGTGCGGCGCTCCATGATGCAACACGTCGAGATGACGTTGCAGCGAATAAACAGGCGTAATGTTGGGAAGACTAACCGGATCGGGAAAGAATCCGGCTCTGCCACGGTTTCAGCCACCGGATCACAACGGCTACCTGATAAGAGGCCATGACAAGGCATCATCATCTCTGTGAAGGGATCATATCTACTGCGGAAGTCGCTGTGCTCCGCCTTTCTTTATGTGCCCAACACGGCACGTAATGGTCACCTATTGCCTTCGGCACCATTTGGTAGGGTATTTTGGCATCTGGATTTGTCACTGCGATTTTCTGTAGCCTGCCTTTATGGCCCAGTGGCGGGCCGAACTGGAGGCAATCATGGCGAAAAATGCAGCGGCAACCAAACGCAACAACCGTAAAATTCACGCTCGTAAGTTTCTGGCGACACCAGAGGGTCAAGCCTGGCTTGAGCGGAAGAAGGTAGAAGGAGCGGAATTGAAGATGGTGGCGGAAGCCAGGAAATTTATCTGAGTTCAGCTAATCATAAAGAAGTCGATATAGTGGCGATAAATATCTACACCATCTCTCCTGGGGCCTTTAAGACTAATAAAGAAACACGCCCAAATTAATGGGCGTGATTTTGTTTCTTAAAAGGTTGCTGTTTTTTTAGCTGCTCTCACTCTATTGAACTCAGTAATTTCTTCAACAACATAAGTTATATGGTGGTTTGTATCATGACTGACCCATTCAGTGTTACCACCCAATATCTCTTTTTTACTACATGCCAGAATGCATTCATCACCCCAACTAAACTCTGGGCCTAAATAGTGTGGGGATTTTACTAATATTTCAGATAAACCATGAAGTTGCTTGTATTCTTCGTCTTTATTTTTAGCGTAGCCACGAACGACAAAGAATTTATCTTCAATGGTATATCGGATTTTACCATTTGCATTAGGGGCTATAATGTCATCTTTTGCTTTAGGGTTTCTGATACCATAATCAGAAAAAATGAGTGGTAACTTTGAATCATCAACGAAAGATTTCCAGACGTGAATCTCCCGTCTCGTTACATAATCTGATGAGTTTTCATCTTTAACCGCTTTATTTATGAATGCGGGGAAGGAACCACCTGAAATAATAATGCACGAAAATTCATAATCGGACAGGATATTTAAAACATGCTTAACATGATCATTTAATGACTCAATTGATTTGTTTGTAATGTCATCAAAATCAAGCATTATCATAACTTCTTTGCTTGATAACCCAAGGTCCCCGATGATTTTTTCAAGAGTACCGGTGAAATAATCGACATCGTAAGAATCATCGATAATCGAAGATGAGTCAATTCTAATACAATAGTTAGTACCGTCAGGGATATTTAAGTTTTTCAATGCTATTTGATAATCTAAAATATCCCATCTGTCGAATCCAACCACAGGATGAATAATCGCGCCGCTTTTGGATAATTCTTTGTGAAGATAACTCAGTATATGCTCACCAGTTTCAATGTAACTGTCGGGTTTCCATTGCGTGATGTCAAAGAAAAAGGCATTAGATTGACATGAAGAAACGAGTTTTTTTGCCGTTCTTTGCAGGTGATCCGTTAAAGGCTGTGTTGATTCCACGAGCCATTTAGGTTCTTTTTGTTTTCTTACTAAAATAGGAATTTCGAAAAATGGTGCTATTTTTTCAGAGTATGCAGCCTTCAGTTTTTTTAAAGCGGTGAATTCACCTTTTTTTGCTTTGAGAATAGGTACATATGTAGGGTACATAATAACTCTCCTGCGTTTAGTTATCGAAGGCCGGAACCAATAGTGCTTTTACTTCACCTTGACCAATCAGATCATTGAAAATTCTATAATTTCCGCTTTCACGCCGTATCCGACCTGCAATAATCGCAGGTGTAATTTTTAGCTCTCTTGAGAGGCTATCAATTGCCTCTTTAGATGGGGATGAATAAGCCTGGCTTCGCTTCCATGTTGACCTGGGTATAAATGCTTCCCGGGCAAGCCGATTTGCTTCTGACTCCTGTCTATCATCTGTGTTTGAGTCGATGTCATCTAAGAAAATCTCATTAGAATCAATGTGTTTCCATATGTGGGCGACTTCATGCAACAAAGTAAACCAAAAGTTATCTAAACGATCATATCGTAAGCTCAAGCCAATGATCGGCAACCCGTCAACGTCTTTTAACGCTGCACCATCAATCCTTGTTCCCTTTAGACATGGCTCAATCACTATCGCAATGCCATGTTTTTCAAGGAACTCAATTGCTAATAAAGGGCCTTTTTCGAACCAACTTAATTGAGCAAGATCACGCATAAAGCTGGCCGATAAGACATCTGGATTGAAGATACCTAAGGCATTTTTGCGTTTACGTGCTTGTTGCACCACTCTGCTGACCCATGCAAACAGCGCATACTTTGTTGCAGGTGAATAAGCATCGCCAGAAAGCGTCCGTTTGAACGAAACACTGCTACTTGCCTGCCAACCCACTTGATCAATGAAGCTCTTTATAATTTCTTCGGTATTTTTCTTCGTTCTATCAACTATATCTGGAAGCCAACCTCTGTTTATCATTTCCTTAACTGGAAATTTAGACCAGTCAATATGATCGTCAGAAGAATGCTCATTCACTGCATTTATTCCAACTAACGTATCTGTGGAAATACCCAGCCCTATAGAAAGTGCTTTGATCATAGACACAGTCAAAGGTCTTTTGCGTGCAAGTATTTCCGAAACTCTGCTCCTTGTTCCCAGATAGGGTACAAGATCGACCTGCTTTAGACCTTTCTCATGCATTCTGAAAAGAATGGCATCGATAGGATCTGGAAGTTCGATTGGATACTTGGAGTTCTCATATGCTTCAACGATAGTTATTAACAACTCCAAGTCTTCATGCGCCTTGGAATGAATAGGGGGCATTTCCAACATTAAGGAGTGAATTTCCTTCAAATACTCCTGATGCTGTTGCTCTGTTTTTATTACTTTGATATCCATTACATTACCTTTGTTGAGGTAATAAGCACCAGTAACATGTTGAAATCAATGATGGTTTCAACAGCGATGTTGCTACCATCAACTTTGAATATGAAAGAGCGTCCATCAACACTGGAGGCGTTTGGAAACTGGTTCATAACATCATGGACTGATTTCCAAACCACTGAATCTAACTCCGCTGCCCATGCATTGATCCAAACAATGCAGGCTGGTGTGGTTTTTTTTAACTCATCCAGATGATTTCTTCCGCACAATCTCATAATTTGTTCCTAATATGGGAACATCATAGTGTTCTCTGTTTGCTGTGTCAATGTGTTCCCAAAAATGGAACGCAAGAAATTTCAGTGGTTACATTTTACCCCGTTACAGTAATTATTTTCATGAATTCAATCAACAGAATAGCCATTTTAGCTTTTTTGGGATCGTAACGTCTCATGCTGATCAAACCTGCAAATCAGCCATCAATCGATTGATTTTTCTACATGCTTCGTCAACCTGAATCCGCTGTATCGAAAGTTTTCACGCTTGGGCAGTGTTTACTCCCCGTCACATAGCTGAATGAGTAAATGGAATTCTCGTAGCGACAAAGTGTTTTGCCGTTTGCTGTCTCCTCCTGTTCAGTGAGTTGCATCGTGATGCGTCCGGCGTGTGCTGGCTGGCAGGCCAGCAGGCCCAACACTGTTAAAACGGTTGCTGAAACTGCTTTTGCTATATGCTTTTTCATCGTTACCATTCTTCCCCGAGTGAAAATTCTTCCGATATCGTGTCCGCAGTCTCCTGCGTGAACCCGATGTAAAACAGTGTAGAAGCTGGGCTGGAGTGGCCCAGCAGGTTGCTGATCTGTTCCAGAGGTAGGCCACTTTCAAACAGGATGCGGCCCTTGCTCTTGCGTGGTGTATGACTTCCCACATCCTGGAAACCTGCACGGCGTCCGCACTTGCCGTACTCCGTCAGCACTGCGTTGTGTGAAACTGGCTGGCCCTTCGACCTCAGATCGGACAGGCTGAATATGTATTCACCGAAGTTTGGGCGGTCTGCTGCCTCTTCCCGTCGAGCCTGCACGATAGAGCGCATAGCCGGAGTAATGGCTATCTTTAACGGCTTCGGCTTCACTGGCGTACCGTCTACCCCCTTGCGCGTCTTCTTCTGCTGAATGATGAGAAGATGCGTTTTGCCCTCCGCGAACTGATCCCAAGTCAGTTTAACCACGTCTGAGAAACGTAACGCGCTCTCGAACTGCATCGCCCAGAGGCAGCGAAAGAGGTTGGTTCTTTTGTTCTTCGCCAGCTCCGCGCTAACCGCCTTCACCTCATCGGCAGACTTGAGCGCAACCATTGCATTACCCATTACATTATCCTTGCCGCCGTGCGGCTTCCAATCGTTCAATGGATTTATTTTTGATCAAAAACAGTGTGTTGCAAAGTTCTTTAATTTATTTGTCGCACAAAATGATCAATTGATGAGAGCGGATTGTACGCCACGTGAATGCAAGGCACGTATGCCCCGCCGCCGGGGAGACTAACCAACATGGGGTAGTGCCGTAGCTTGGCAGGTAGGGAAAAATCCTTCGTTCGCTATGTCTGATCGGTTAGGCGGGGCTGATAGCTCCCTGGGAAAACGGCAGGATCTTTTGCAAATATCTTAGTGGCTGAGTCATCGAGTACCGCCCGTGTCCCGAGCATCAGCCCAACAAAGTGAATAAACCTTGCCTGATCCTGCATAAATGCTGCATAGAAAGAACGTCCGA
The DNA here is from genome assembly GCF_001267535.1 of Winslowiella iniecta. GTDB lineage: Bacteria > Pseudomonadota > Gammaproteobacteria > Enterobacterales > Enterobacteriaceae > Erwinia > Erwinia iniecta. The sequence goes on from NZ_JRXE01000006.1 coordinate 188,007, forward strand.
TGGCGCTTTCAGAATTGTTTACGTATTTTCAACAAGTTGGAGAGTGGAGAATAACACTCTTCGCTTTCAACGCTTCTTGCACCTTCCCTCAGCGCGGGCGTGATTGCTCACATCATGACGCCAGGCGCTGGCGATGTGTCTTGGTTCCCAGCCCTGGTCTTTGCCTCATCCGACAACATTTCCGGTGTCCTCCCTCCCACCATCCGACAAGTTCCCCTATGCTTCACCAGAAGCACGCCACGACGTTTTCCCAGAATAGGTAACATCACGAAGACCGTGCTCGCGAGCACCTTTATCAGAGGCTCCCAGAGGCCTGGAAATTGAACGATTTTTTGATGCTTTTTGAGAATGAAGTGGTTTTTATTTTTTTTCAGCGAAATGGGGCGTAGTGAACGAACCCGGTTTAGCACCACGATGAACAGGCAAGCCTGCAATATCGGCAGACAAATTTAACGAACCCGCACCAGCCTTGGCGCTCAGAGCTGAATACTCTGGATCTTTGATCACTTCCACGCACGTTGGAGATATTCCCTAAGCCAGATCTAACCCCGGGCTGGTCGAATTAACGCGTATTTATCGGCTATTTACTGGCATTTATTTTGAGAAAGGATCCGACGGCACATTCTGCGTAGGTTTCTGCACTACCAGTGGATGCCGTTTTGACTTGTCGGTGGTTCTGACCTGCCGGATTCAAGTGTTGCTTGGGTGGGACAGTATAGTGTCTCAGGTTGGTAGGGACAGCATAGTGTCCCTGGGGGGAGACAGTATAGTGTCCCAGGAGGGGGGCAGTATGGTGTCCCTCAAATAGATCTCTAAATAAACCAAGAACTAAATCATTCTTTAATAGACCTTAAACCTTATGCGTTCCTCCCTGGCCGTGAGGAACTTACACAGGGTCAACAACCAACACCTTTTTAGATTGCCATTGTGATGGCTATCGTTCTTTCTGACCTTGGTCAGTCGCTACGCTCAACGCTTCGCGATATGCATCGCCCATACGGTGACTCGTTACCCTGTTCTGACCGAACAGGCTCGCCACCTTTTGGGCAGCAAGGGCGACAGCCCGCGCAGTAATTTGGAAACTGTCACGAAATCGTAGATTGAGAGTCGATGAGGGCAGCGGGGAAAGCAATTACCGTACCAGTCATGCGGAAACCAGCCAAATCCTTCACAGGAAGCACGGAGAGCGCTCAACGCATATCGGGTAATTCGATGTAGTGCCTCAGCCTCAGAACGCAGTACAGTGCGATACTGCGCTTATTGACAATGAGCATGAATGAGATTAAATTGACTAATTACATTATCTATTTCTTTATTATTTAAGTCACTTTTTATGTTGAAAACTTTGTGATTTAAGGTAAACTGTATATCGTAGGTTGGGAATTGTCCCGGCCTGTACTGACAACTCAACCTTACAGGGGAATCAATGGCAAAACCTGCACTGCTGGATTTTTCCAGCGCTACAGCAACAGAAATCGCATGGGCCGTACTTAACGGCGTCACCTCATATCAGAATCTCCGTGCCTTCCGGTCACGCGCTGGGGGAACCGCAAAAGCGGATAAACTTTATCCCCAGACACGCGAAGCGATGCAAATCATCACTGCCGAAAAGAATAAGGCCCGTGACCGTCGAGCAATCAAGGATCTCCTGCGCCCGTTCTCACAGAGTTATGGCAACGGTGCAACGCTGACCGAGATTTTAGCTCCGGTGCTCAAAGGCTACCGCCAGATGTACCTTGATAAATTGGGCCTCGACCTCACCCATGAGCAAATCATCATGCTGCTAATCGCGACTGGCGCTGTAGAACAGCTCGAAAAATCTGGATACCACGTCATCGGCGACTTCCCGACCGCTACAACCGAATGATCTTACCAGGCGCAACGCCGAGCTAACCAAATCGCCCAAAAAGGGCAGACCACATCAAATGCAGGCCATAAAGGCCGCCGAATCCTGATCGCCACCGCGATAGCAGGATCGATTTTCCATATCTGACGAACAGGAGGCCTGAAAATGAATATCTCATTCCCGGATGAGACGTACCGAACGTTGCTGAAAGAAGCGAACCGTCGCGATATGCCTATGGCGAAAATGTGCAGCGAATTGCTTCAAAAAGCGGCAAAGATCATCAATAAAACGAAATCAGATAACCAAATAGATAACCAGCGAGGAAATGATGGGCGAAGAGAATACAGAAACTAACGACGAATCCGAGGTAAGCGGAAAATTTGCCATAATCCCAAACGAGATCCTTGGGATACTGGGTAAAAATGTGCGTACTCCTGCTGGGACGGTTGAGAAGATCGATGGTGATGATTTGGTTTGGTGGGGCTTCTTCTTCACCTTTCGTTACCAGGGGATGAAGTGCTATCAGAACCGAAACACAATTTCAGACCGCTTTGACTGCGATGTGAAAACGGTGACACGACGTACTGCCCGACTCGAACGTTTGGGATTACTGACTATCGAACAGCGCAAAGGCACCAGCTCAGTTTATACCGCTGCATCTGTAGAGGGGTTTCTTGCAATGAAAACCCGCGAGAAAGTCACCCCCAAAATTGAGGGGATTAAAGGCGATGGCAAATTCGATGAAGATGTTACACCGCAGGCAGAACAGGCATCATCCGCTGATCAGGGTGTTAACTTGGCCGCTGGCACTCCCCCGGTTGTTGCTGGACAGCGCGATCGCGTGGCATCTAACGACGACAGTGGCGGCAATGATGATCATCATGCCGTGAACCCGAAACAGACAGCAAACCGGGTAATGGCCCCACTCGATGATCTTCGCTACTGGTCAGATATTGGCTATGAGGGCATGGACGACTACGGCGTAATGTGGGGTGTATCAGGCGATGACCTTGATAATCTGATTCGTGAACACCTCAAAATAAGAGAAGCGGAAGCAGAAAAAAACTTTAAATCGCAGAGGGCACATTGATTGAGAAAGTCACGGCGCTGACCGCCACCCAGAACGAACCAGAAAAGATTGACCCAGAAGAACAACTCCCAGACCAACCCGACCCAGAATTACCTGACCTGGCCCGCCTATATAAACGGCGTTGCCGTGATGGCGATATCATGCAGAAGTGCAAGCACCTTTTAATCGCTGGAATGCTTCCTGGCAAGGTCGCGCTACTGCTTCGTCTGCCGCTGGAAAAGGTGCAAAACCTCTACGACAACAGCTATAACACGCGTTGCCGTCGCTTTGCCAAAACCAATGCGTATACCAACGCCAGGTTAGCACTGACCTCATTCAATGAGGGTGCAATGCTCGCGGAGATTTGCGCCGTGCTCGGGCTACCTCTTTTCACTATTGTTAGAATGCTTCGGGACAATAACGTTTCTGAATCCGCTATCAATGCACGTATGCCGCCAGCAGATGATCCGCTCTGCGTGGAGTACCGCATAGTGCTTGAACGGAAAGCAGCATCCAAATTCAAACCGATACAGCTACATTCGAACCGCTGCAAGCTGCATCCAACAACGGCAGCAATAACACAACAAACATCGATCCAGCAGGCGAGCCAGAAAGCAACAGCCTGATAGTTCCAGCATTGAATATACTCGAAATTCTATCTTACCTGCCCATCACCTTGATGGCGTATCGCTGCGTCCGTGATGGGCTGGCCCTGTACAGGAACCATAAGAATGAAAACAACATTGCAAAAAGTCAGAGACGGCATTGCCGCCGCGCTTCTGGGGAAAACTCCCGAACAATTGGCGGACGAACAGCGCCGGGACGCAGTAAAAAACGCCGTTGATGAATATCTGATCCGTCATCCGGGCTGGAAACCATCACAGCAACCAGCGCCAGCAGTCTCGCCAGTTGCCAATACCAAACAAAAGGCTATACGTATCATGAAGACGCTGGGAGCAGGGGCAGGAGGTTTTACTCCGCACGAAATAGATCCTGAAATGCTTCGCCTGGCGAGGGAGAAATGCCGCCAGGTAGTCGCTGAGAATCCCAAGCGATATTCTCATATTATAGAATCAGCACCGCTACGGTGACTGAGAGGGGTAATATGCTGGGTGGATACAGCCACACTTGATTCACAAAATAATAAATATATCAACACATTTGTTGTGAAATTTGACGATTTATGGTAAAATAATAACTAAGGGTGATTAATTAATTCGAAAGAGTCTACTGCGTACTACTGCCCATTGTCGCATTTAACCTCCTCTCAAGCGCTGGCCTCCGATATGCTTTGCACGAGCCTCATCGCTTCCCAGCGCCGCTTATTCATTCAGCCGGGCAACAACCCCGCTGAACACTAAATAATTCTGCCGTGGTATTAGCCTGCCGCGATGGGATTTGCCATAAGCCCCGGCTCTCCTCCGGGCCATCTCGCCATGATGTGAACTGGCACGAGCGCACGGCGTAGGGATTCAGAGGTCTCCCGCCGTTGCCGCTCCCTTATTCTCTCTCAGAAAAATAACAATGCTTCTGCTTTGTCCTCCGGGGCGGTATCTCCTACCGCCTGGTTTTTTCTGACACCTATAACCCGTTATTTTTGATGATATGGCCCAAAAGCCAACGGCCTAAAGGCCAACAAACAACTTTATGGAGTGACAATTTATGCTCATGTACGAAGAAGACTATTCCCCGCAGGATGTGATCGCGTATCGCGATGATCCGGTGTTCTCACACAAATCCCATATGTTCGCCACTCTGGCTGTAGATACCGTGCCGGGCACCCTAATGACCTCAGAGGGCGAAGCATACACCAGCGGTAGCGATGTTCTGATCGCACTGGATAGCCACAAGGCTGGCGCTAACGTCCCAGTAATTGTGGTTGATCGTGGCTGCGTCCTGAAACGTAACGGCCTCCGCGCTGCGTCCCCAGCGGCTCTGGCTGCTGCAATTACCGTGATTGAAACAGACGGTAAAAACCGCGTTTCAGTTTCTGAATAATAATAACGATAAGGAAATCATAAAGATGACTATTTCTACCTCTGGATTTAAGGTCAACTATTACAGCGGCGCGTATCAGGAACGCTTCGGGGATAACTTCCTGTTGCAGTCACTGGACATTTTCAAAGATAAGACAAGCCCACTGCCAAAAGTGGAGCTGGACGAACTCCACGAGAATATGCAATCCGTTGCTGCCAGTGTTAACCGCTACTCTACCGAAGTTGACGTGACCGAACGTCCACGCAGCAAAAATCGCCTGATCGAAATTCCCCATTTTGTAACGACTGGGAATATTGGCGCTGAATCATTTCAATCACGCCGCCGTACCGGGACTCAACGTCAAACAGACATTGGCGAGTTAGTTTCCGATGAGGGCATCCGCCAGTATCTGAAATTCCGGGCGACTAAAGAAGCCTATCTGGCACGCGCCCTGTTCGCTGGTCAGGTGTTGGCACCGTACACCCAGGATCGTCCTGTGCTGGATTTTGAAGAGGAGTTCGGCCGGGAAGTTGCAACCGCAACCGTGGACGCCACCAAAACAGGTAACGGCCCGTTAGAGGATCTGGATACCGCAGCAAACGCGATGCGTTTTGCTCTGGGTGGATGGCTTAGTTCCATGCGTGGTGTGGTTGTTCTGTGTTCCCCAGAGGCATATAAAGCGATCAAATTTCATCAGTCGATGCTGACCCTGGTTAATCATGGTGTGCTGCCGGATAGCAACCTGTTCAATGCAAGTGTTAAAGCGAGCCTGCCAGCGTTTCAGGCGATGACTGTTGACGGCCTGACCTTCATTAACACTGGTCTGCTGTACCGTGAGTTCATCCCGGCTGGGCAAGCGTTTATGGTTCCGGTATTCGGTGCTAACAATCTGGTTGGTAGCGATCTGCAACCTTTTGAATGCTATCACGGCCCGGCATCTCGTGATGCTCGCCTGGCGGCGGAAGGGGCGGAAAGTTTATTTTTCCAGTACGGCTGGGAAGACCATCTACACAATCAGACCATTCAATCAGAATATGGCCTACTACCTATCTGCTACAACCAGAGCATGATCACCAAGCTGACGGTTAACACCGCCGAAGCGTAATCAGGCGAGGTAAAGATTTGGGCGGTGATTGCCGCCCTCTTTGTTTGGAGAGGTAAATATATGCAATTGAAAATTCTGGGTGTAGGTAACGCACCGCTGCTGTCTGTTAAGGTTAAGACGCTGGACGATGCCGGGTTGCTGAACGTGTCAGCGCTCGCCAGAAAGCTGGGCGTACACCGAAGTACCTTTTTATCACGCGTGGCGACGCATGGCCTTGAAGCTGCGATCTTGTACTACGCGACACTACAAAAATTTTAAGAGGTAAGTTAAAGCCGGACGGGCAACGTCCGGCCTTTTTTATGACTATGAAAATTTACTCATCATCTTCATTTTCAAATTCAATTTCTTCGCCATCAAAGCGACCGTCTCGAGAAATGTAGATCGAAAATCGCTTAAACTTCTCGAAAAACTCGGCAACACCGATTGGGACAGTTATACGGCGTAAACCTTCGCCACCATCGCTAATGAAGGCATTAACATGTGCAAAATTAGGTGCGGAGTAGAAACTAATTCCCACTACTATTTCATGACCTGCTAACTTCCCTATATTGCGTAAATAATCACTGAAATCATCCTGATCGGCATCATCAGCGGCGGCTGTTCCCTTCCAATCATTATATTGTGTGGACTGAC
>NZ_JRXE01000007.1:0-44275 GCF_001267535.1 Winslowiella iniecta
CCTATGCTCAAACTGTAGGGCAGGATCGTCTACCGGGGTGGGGTCAGTCCAAACTGTAGGGCAGGATCGTCTACCGGGGTGGGGGCAGTCCAATGTCAGGTATAAGGAATAACTTTGTAGTGTTTCCTTATAACAATCTCAGTTACCAGTCCATGACTTTAATAATTCATTGTGTTGATCAATTTAGGATAAAAATGGATATTAATGACTACATCTTATCACATTTATTTCTACAACTTCAGAACGATGGAGTGGAGATAATAAATGATTTTTATCAAGGTTTCAGAGGCTTGCAAGTATAAATTCGGATTTATGAAAAGTAATTCATTCCAAATTTCAGTAATGAAACGTAAACATTCGAATTGTTCAAAATGTTATGATGCCACCGAGCTAATTCAGTGTCCGAAGAATTTAATTATTACAAGGTTTAATGTTTGAAAATAGTTTTGCAGATATGATTCTAGTCAGTTTTAAAACGGTTTTTGCAAAGCGATAGTATCGTTTAAAATTGATTTGCCAAAGCGTTGAATCATAGTTGCGCTTGTACATAGACTAATTTCAATACCAAGCTCTTCAACTATTTCCTCATAAAGACCGCCTAAATGAAATAAGCTACAGCTGTCCAATGGATCAACCATGATATCTAAATCGCTTTCTTTTGTATCTTCACCACGTGCTACAGAACCAAAAACAAGAGCATTTTTGACAGGGTATTTTGAAATTATCATCAATGATACGTTTCCTTTTATTTGATAGGATTTCTGATGGCCTGATATTTAGGTGATAAGTTCCAGAACCTATTCTGTACTCTGAGTGACATTGTCCGCTCAAGGCATCCAAAACATCAGAAACATTCTCTAATGTATGCTCTGGTAATTCGTCATGCAGTGAATCAAAAAGTATCTTATAAGCAAGAAAACCGCCTCTTCTTCCATACATTAAAACTAGCTCACGACACTCACTGTATAACTTCTTCTTATCAGATATATTATTTATTATATTCTCAATGCTTTCAGAATATTCGTTGATTGTTTTCATTATTGAAATTTCTATATTAGATGATTTGAAATGAATTTTAATTGAAGATCAAATGATCTTAATCATGGTTTTACATAAAATCGTGTATGTCCATAATTAAATTTTATTAGTACAAATATTATAAGTAAAGCAGCATTAAAGTTATATTTCTTTAGTATGTAATACATTGAAAATATTAGAAAATGTTCTCAAATCGGTTTTTACAAGAGGAGTTATCACTTTTCAGTAAACCGATTGTGCCTCACTGCGAGACCATTTCGCAGGCGTAAGGGGGACGACTCTCTTGGCGGCGGTGGGTCATTTCACTAATCACGCCTGATTGATTAAATTGTGAGTGTCATTACAAGCCACTGGCACTCACTGAACATATTAGTTAAATTGACGTGTTGGCCTTCAATATTTCCAGAAGATGTTATGGAACACATGCTTTAAGGATTGAGGTTATTAGATAATTTCCTTTTAAAATCAGAGTGATAGGTTGATGCTATGATAGGCGCAGAAGCGATCGTTAAGAAAACCATTTATCGGTAACATAACCCAAATTCTTTGAAACGGAGGGCACGAATGGGCGCGGTGTTTGTTCATGTTTCGGATATTCACTTTGGTCAAGAAAAAGGTGAACGCATACATATTCATGCTGATGTTAAGCAGCAGTTGATTCTTGATGCGAAAGAAGTAATTTCATCTATTGCGGGTGGGAGGGCTAACGGGATTTTAGCTACTGGTGATATTGCTCACTCCGGAACGCGGGCTGAATACGAAGAGGCCGGTATTTGGCTAGATGAACTGGCGAAGAGTATCGGGGTTGAAATTCACCAAGTTCAGATGATACCAGGAAATCATGACCTAGACCGTAGCAAACTTTCGTTTTCCGGAAGCCAGATTCTCGATCACATAAGAGCTGGAGGCACTGATGAATATGAAGCTATTCTCAATAATCCTACCGATAGAGCAGCTCTTTTCGCAAGGTTTGAGGATTATGGACGTTTCAGCTTTGGTTACAACTGTCCACTCAACAACGAGGGTGGATTTGCTTCAGAAATGAAAATCGAACTTGCTCCAGGACGGTCAATTCGCTTTATAAGATTCAACTCTTCTCTCCTATGTCATGGTGGTGAAAAAGATGAGTGTCCTGAGCTTATGATAGGAGCCAGACAGTTTACTATTCCACGGGAAAATGGTGTTGAAAATGTAGTTCTCTGCCATCACCCATTAAATTGGTATAAAGACAGAGAACAGGTTAGAGAATATATACGCAGCCGTGCTCGAGTTTTCATATCTGGCCATGAACACAACCCAAAAGTTTCTGTTGATAATGTCGAAGAAGGACGTGATGTCCTGATGCTTGCGGCTGGTGCAACAGCTCCCTTCAAGTCTGACGACACTTATACATTCACTTATAATATTATTGAATTCGATTGGGATGAAGAAATTGACGGATTGTGTGTCACTATACACCCTAGGGCATGGAATCCTGCTCGTACATCGTTCGAAAGTGACGAAAAGCGTTTGGGGGGAAAACATCCTAAATTCAGATTACAGTCACCATCTTTCAGAAATGCTGCTGAACTATCTAAATCAACAAAATCCGAACTAGTATTTGAAGAAAATGTTTCAAATTCTCCTTCCTTAGATTCATCACCTGACAACGTGATTGAGAATCAATCAAATAACAAAGAAAAATATCTCCTTGATTCTAATGGTTATGAGACTGCCCGTCTTAAATTCTTTAGAGACTTATTTGAAACGGAGAGGTTGCGAATTTTAGTCGAATTAGAAGCTCTGCCTTCTGGGTCGAATGACCCTATTACACAAGGGCTGGAAAGAAAGTTTTTTGACATGCTAATTCGGAATGGAAAATTAGCTATTGTTGAAAGGCTAATCGATAAATTAATTGAAGAACGTAATGGTGGATAAGTTAATGAACAATCTTTCGGTTCATATGCGTATTTGTGCAGCAAATGTAAGTGACAGTGATGTTGACTCAAGACAAGCAGCAGTTTCAACGCTTGCAACGAGTTGGAAGAAAGAAAAAGGGTTGTTAAATATTGTCTCTACTGTGGTTGATATTGCACAGTCTCTTGGAGGAGATGGTTTTCCATCATTAGCTTTAGGGGAAAAAGTTCAAAAAGCAATTCAGAAGAAATCATCTTCTTATCTTTATGAAGAGCGTCCATTAGATGTAAGCGTATGCGCCGGTATGGCAGCGCTTTCTGTTATTAATAATGCTCCTTCAACAAACGTATGGACGATTCAGGATGTTTATGCAACTGCACTTTGGTCTGCGCTGTCTTTCCAACCTGTTTTGGAAGCTGAACGTAGGGAGAACCTCCGCCAAGAGATTTTGAAGGCTGCTTTTAGGAGGAGCATTACGTCAGCCAATCTTGCGAGAGAGCGAAGAAATGTGCCAGACCCATTAGGTCTTGAAATCACGATTAACGAGAGTAATGAGGTAGATAGTAATTTCAATGCTGCTATAGCTAGCACGATCGAGTCATTGCGTCACAATGCTACTTTAGACCGTGAAGAGCTGGATTTCTTATGGTGGGCGCAATTGGCGCGGAGCCGTTTATTGAAAAGGCAGTTATCAAGTATTTCCGAACCTACTAGAATTGTTGCTTCTGGAATTGAGGGGGCCGAGATTCTTCGCCGCCTTCCTTGCGATGTACATCGCGAAATAGTTTTACGAACATTAGACGACAACCCAGAACTTAGCTTAGAAGAGCTGCTCTTGGAAATCGCTGAGGATCGAGAACAATTATGTAGCGTCCTCACTGATAGTTATATCATTGATTATCCTACAATATTCCCTCTTCTCAATTCTATATGTACCAACAATATATCTATGCCTGGTGCTTATGTGAAACGACCTGTTTCAGAGTGGGGAGAACGTGCTCTGCTAGAAGCTTCTTTTGTCAGAATGATGAGACATGGGGTAAGTAAGATATGAGTGGATCTGATCCTTTAGAAGGTGAATCAGCAGTAAGCGCAGGAGGAGATTCAGGTGATTACGAAGATGTAATTTCGAAATCTCTTGAAGATCTTAGTGCGCCCGTTCTATCTCAACCAACGCACATGAATGCGTTGACCTCGAGCCGTACTCTTGGCTTGGAAGATCTAAATAACTTAATGGGATCGAGATATGTCAATGTGGTCGGCATTCTTGGTGATCCTGAATCTGGGAAAACTGCGTGCCTCGCAAGTCTTTACTTGCTTATTTCTCATGCAAAATTGGTTGGCTGGACTTTTGCAGATAGCCGAAGCTTGACTGCATTTGAAGATATCGCGCGAGGTGCTCGTGACTGGAATCAGGGGCAGGTACCTGAACAAATGACGGTACATACTGAGTTATCAGATGATCATAGGCCGGGTTTTCTTCATCTCCGGCTTAAAAGAGTTTCAGATGGTCGTGTTGTTGACTTTGCTCTTCCAGATATTCCAGGAGAGTGGACACAGGCTTTGGTCACTTCGGCAATATCTGAGCGGTTAGAGTATATGAAATCTGCTGAAGTTATTTGGATTGTTGTTGATGGCCGTAGCCTCGCAGACATTGAGAAACGTCAAGGTCTGATTGTGAGAATTGGGCAGTTGGCTGCTCGTCTCAATACTATGTTTGAGGGGCAAATTCCTCGAATGCTTATCGTGGTTACACACCATGATACGCACGTTATCGACAGTGGAGTGTCGCACCGATTGAGCAAAGAACTTCAAAGACGTGGAACAAATGCTGAGATAATTAGCGTAGCCCCTTTCTCTAATCAACCAGATGATGTGAAGGCTGGGCATGGCTTAGCTGAGTTGATTGACTGTACTGTTGGTAAACCACTCGAAAGGCCAATATTCTGGAAATCTTCTGAAGTGGTTCAGAATGAGCGCTCTTATCTTAGATACAGGAGAAATTTATGACTCGATCAATAATACTCCTTGGCGGCCCTGATTCTGGAAAGACCAACTACATTGGGCGTCTCTGGCATGCCTTAGACCGTGGCACTGGAGCACTACGTGCAATTGGGCAACCGGATGATATTAATTTTGTTCTTGAGGTAGCTGACCATCTATACCAAGGTGGATTTGCTCCACGAACCGAACACAGTGATATGCGACGTGATTTTGAAGTAATTGTCGCTGCTAAAGAAGATGGGCCTCAATCCAAAGTCATTGTTCCAGATGTTTCTGGAGAACTTTGGCGTAATGCCGTTATTGACAATGAAATTTCTCCTGAGTGGGTTGAAGAATTAAAACAAGCTGATGCCGCATTGCTTTTTGTTCGTGTGGGATCTGATCAAGATGTTCGCCCACTTGATTGGGTAACATCAAGAAACTACCTTGAGCAGATTGATGAGTCAGATGATCAAGGTCTTCCTACACAGGTTATGTTGTGCGAGTTGATACATTTTTTGGAAGACTCTCTAGCTCTGCGCGAAGATGGAGGACTCCCACGCCTATCAGTAGTAGTATCAGCTTGGGATTTAGTTGATTCAGATAAATTTTCTCAAGGGCCTGTTGCTTACTTAGAACGCGAGTATCCTTTAGTTGCGGGCAGATTAGCTGATGTAGATTCGCTGAATGTCCAGGTGTTTGGTCTTAGTGTTGTTGGTGGTGATTTAAAACATGATGCCGACTATCGACAAACTTTTCTTGAACAAGGCATCGATGAACAAGGATGGGTAACTGCAAATGTTGGGGGGGAATGGGTGAAATATAATGATGTAACGCTTCCTATATCTTGGGCTGTGGGGCTTTGAAACTGTGATAACCATTGATGTACAAATTCATGGATATCGCAAAGGCCATCAACTTCTTGGTTCATCAATTGTATTAGCCAAAGATGACCAGGCTGTAATCGATCGTCTGTCTGATGTCGCTGGTCCCTTACGTCCTAAAGAACAATTTATACCTTATTTAACTACCTACCCTCTTCCTAGTGGCGATTACTACGTTATTGCTAGAACATGGCAGGATTTAAGCGTTCCGCGTGCAGGTTGCGTTCGGACTAAAAGTTTACTAGTGAATATTCAAAGTTGGTCTAATAAAGCGATTCTTGCAACTTTACTTAGATTAATTGAATCTAAAGATTTGCCTCTTGAAGAGGATGCAGTTCGTTATGATTTAATTGAGCAGCATGATGATATACTTCCTGAAGTATCCAGATTCAATGCAAACGAGTTCCTGGAGGCACTATTTCTTGAAGAGTCAAAGCCAATTGTAGTTTTTGATGCTCCAGACCCTGAGGAAATTGCTGTACACCTTCTCACGGCCTTATGGCCCAGCTTACGTAAGCGTTTTTCGCTCTCAACTTTTGCTTTGTCACCGCGTAAAATTGATGGGCGCGATCTTGATATTGTTTTCGCTCCCTCAAATGCCAAAGCTAGATTTTCTGATTGGGTTGGGCGGCGTATCGATGGGCGCTCTTCTCAAATTGAGCGTCATCGTTGGACTAAAGAATTAGTAACGCGAGTCTTTAAAGAATCAGCACCTAAGCTATTATCTGCTGATAAAATTAACCTGTTGGGAAGTAATGATGAAGCTAACCCTGCGGCTTTGCGTATTGCATTGATGTGGGATGAGCTAATTAGCAGTATGGACGTCGACCCAACGTCTGTATTGAGTTTATTGGATATTGTTAATTCTGGAAGAGTCAACAGTGTAGAGGCGATAAGACAGTTAGAGCCAAAATTAATTGAATCTATCGGCAACGCTGGGACTGTCTTGACTTCTAACGATGCGTGGAACTTTGTAAGCTCAGTATCTAGAAAGTTGAAAGGAAAAAATGTTGCTTCTGGGACAATTGCTCTCGAAAAACTCGTTAGACATCTTTCTGAAAAATCAGGTGACGGCTTAGCTAAACTACTGAATCAGCCTGACCCTGATAGTGTCATCAAGGCCTTGATCCCTAGTATCGCTAAAGGCCTTGGCGATGCTCCTGAGGTGCTGATAAAACGAACGCTGAACAATATTCCTGTAGAAATTTTTGCTCATTTGATTGAGGAGGGAAAGGAGCTTGCAAAATTCGTAGCTAAAGATGATGAGCTTATTTACAAGGTGAGAATCGTTTTAAGCGAAATTGACAAATCTCTTGCATATAATACAGGAAAAGCACTTCTTCCATTTATCGTAGACGATAGCCAACTCCCACTTGCAATACCTATCATTCGTAGCCTCAATTTAAATGAAGTAATAAAAGAGATGTTATGGCTCCGAGATGTTAATGGTTTAAAGTCAGAGTCTCTTTGTGCTGAATTAATTAATCGAGCACGCCAAGTTGATGGCATTAATGCTGCTCGAGACTTAATAATTACGTCTAATTCTGAAGTTGATTCAGATAAATTGTTATCATTGACTGTCAATCCTGTTAAGAATGATGTGGTCTGGCTAATTAATGATGGTCGCCTTTCAAGCGAAAGCTCTGCATCGCTACTTGCTGGTATATTAAGGCGCGCAGATGATGAGCAGTTTAAGGATTTATTGTCGGACCGTGAGATTGGTTGTTGCATTGTTTCTCGACTTAAAGAAGATTCCATTGATTTGCTTATCCGAGCCGTAAACAAAGCGGAATTACCAATTGACACCTATGTTAAAGTCATTAATTTGGTTTTGCCTAAAGTAGATGGCGCTAGTAAGAGAGAAATCGCTGAAAATGCGATAAAAAGGTGTTTGCGTAATAGACTCGATGGTGATGAAAGCGAGGTTATTAAAAGTTTTATAAATGTTTCGAAAGATCGAGTTAATTTTGAAGAGATAATTCGAGAGGGATTGAACATTTGCGTAGCTGCTGATATTGCAAGTCGGAATTTAACTATATTCGATGATTTGAAAGGTGAAATACGTAACAATATTATTGTAAGGATAAATGTTATCGCTCTTGTATTATTAGAGCGAAAGATAATGGATTTAACTGAGGAAGCATACGATGCGTGTGCAAGATTAATGTTTGATGCAGATCATTTATCGAGTAATTCATTGTCAGAAGCAGCTGGTGTTCTTATGCCTTCTCTAATGCTTGCCCGTAATAAACCGGTGTCACTGATGGTTGCTGCGCTATTTCCAGTTGTTTACCGTGAGCTAGCTAAGTCAGATACAGTGCCTGAACAATTTAATTCAATTTTCTTTTTTCTGGATTGGGACCGTTGTAAGACCGCTCGTAAAGAGATTACACGAGCTTTTGTCCTTTCAAAATGGCGACCTGGAGATTTGGCTCTTACCGCATGTCGATGTGGTGATGCAACAAAGATTATTAAACAGCTTTCAAAAACGTATAGAGGTAAAGAGTACATTTTGAAAATTGCAAAAGATCTTAATAATTATAATGTTGAGACTAGAGATGCTATTAACCCAATAATAAAAGAGATTATTAATGACTGGGACTAGCTAATGTTGTTAAGTCCCTGTGTTCAATTCTAATTTAAAGGATGATTGATATGGCCGTAAATGCACGTGCAAAAACAATAACAGGCCAAGTTCTCAAATCAATAACAGTGAATAAGCTAAAATGTATTAATAACATGAATTCACTTAGTTTTACCCCCCATCCTCTGACTGCTATTTTGGGACCAAATGGCAGCGGAAAATCAACGATTCTTCATGCTATCGCCGGAATTTATCGCCCTGAAGAAGGCCAGTCAGGGGAAGACCATAAACTCATGGACTTCTTCCCTAGGAGTCCGGATGCAGAATGGAATGGCAGTGAGTTTCATATCAACCATACCTTTCGGAGAGGAAGGGATTTAATCGAAAACGATGAGAAGACCTACGGAAAAGCAGATGCTGTTGGTTCTCGATGGGTTCAAATTTATGCTCGAAGACCATTAAGAGAAGTTTATTATCTTGGAATTGAAAAATGTGTTCCAATGATTGAATCTGAAAAGAAAAATAACATTAAGTACGAGACATCAAATGTCTCAAGTGACTTCATTAATTTGTTATTGCGGAAGTCCTCACATGTTCTCAATAAACCCTATACATCCTTCAATCATCATAAGCAACCGAACGGTAAGTTTTTCATAGGTGTTGAAGCTTCTGGGATCAGATATTCATCTCTTAGTATGAGCGCAGGTGAGAAAAAAGTGTTCATGATACTCGAGGCTGTTTTTAAAGCTGAGAAAAATGCACTTATTTTAATCGATGAACTTGACCTATTACTTCATGATATGGCTTTGAATAACCTAATTTCTGTAATACATGAAAGGGCTTCAGAGAAGAACTTGCAGGTTATATTTACAACCCATAGAGAGTCCATAATATCACTTTCAGGTATGGTAAACATCCGTCATGTCCTAAGCCTCGCAGATAGATCATTTTGTTTTGAAGAGACAAAGCCTGATGCCATCAATCGCCTAACGGGGGTTAAAGTTACATCAATCGAAATATATGTTGAAGATGGTGTTGCCGAAGCAATGGTGAAGAAAGTATGCTCTTCAATGAAGGGAACGAAATTTATCAAAGTTATCAAATATGGTGCGGCGGTTAACGCATTTACCATATTAGCAGGCACACTGTTACGTGGGGACGACTTAGATCATACATTATTTGTATTGGACGGTGATGTCATAAAAACGGAAGAGGAAAAAATCAACGCAATCCAAAAAGTATTAACAGGGAATGATCAGAGGTCTGTCGGTCTACGTGAACAGGCACTTAGAAAAATTTTCCAGTTTAGATTGCCTGAGGGCAAGAACCCGGAACAGTGCCTCCATGACTTAATTATTCAAATAGATACTAATGAATTAGACGAGGGTTCTATTGAAATCATTGAAGCAGCAAGAAATATTCATTTTAGAGATGATTCACATGACTATCTCACTCAGATAATCGATAGTCTGGGGGTTGAACGGTCAGTTGGTTTAACACGTATCGTTGATCTCGCGGCGAAGCATCAGGAATGGCAAAACATTATTGCCGATGTAGAGGGTTGGCTGCGTCCAGAGATTGAAAGGTTACGTGAATAGCTTCTTTAAACGCTATTGTTTTTAGGCGAGAAACAACAGAAAAAACAGCAGGTTGTGTAATTCTCTACAATGTTTATTCTCCCAAAAATCTCTTGTGTTCAGAGTTTATTATTCCAAGACAGATGTGAAAGATAAAGAATAAATCATCAAATCCTGTTCATCGTCCTTTGATTTATTCTTTATCACACCCGCTTAACGTCCTTTCTTCTTCCGTCCCGGCTGGTTAAAGCGCTTGCGCGAAGCCGCGTTGCCTTCCGGCTTTTCGGCGATTTTTGGCCGGTTAATACCCGGTTTTTTCGCGGCAGCTTGTTTAGCTGGCGCTTTCTTCGTCGGTTTTTCTTCGGACGATGAGTTTTCAATCAGCTTAAATAACTCAATCAGTTCATCGTCGGTCAAATCGCGCCACTCGCCCAGCGGCAAGCCTTTCAGATTGACGTTCATGATGCGCGTGCGCTCAAGTTTGGTGACTTCATAGCCAAAGTGTTTACACATGCGGCGAATCTGGCGGTTAAGCCCTTGCACCAGAGTGATACGAAACACAAACGGTGCTTCTTTCTTCACTTTGCATTTTTTGGTCACCGTGCCGAGCATCGGGACACCGGCGCTCATGCCCTGAATAAATTCGTCCGTCACCAGCTTGTTGACCGTGACCACATACTCTTTCTCGTGATTGTTCCCGGCACGTAAGATCTTATTGACCAGATCGCCGTGGTTAGTCAGGAAAATCAGCCCCTGGGAGTCTTTATCCAGGCGTCCGATGGGAAACACGCGCTTGCTGTGGTTGACGAAATCGCTGATGTTGTCGCGTTCACCTTCTTCCATGGTTGTGATAATGCCAACCGGCTTATTGAGTGCAATAAGTACCAGATCTTCTTCATCACGCGGCTCGATAAGCTGACCATTTACTTTCACCACATCGCCCGCAAACACCTGTGCGCCAACGGTGGCTCGCTTGCCGTTAATAAAGACATTGCCCTGTTCGATATAGCGATCGGCATCACGACGAGAACAGATTCCGCTCTCGCTAATGTATTTGTTAAGACGAATGGATGGGTTGGTCAGCATGGTTCCTCCGTAAAAAAACGGACTATACCTTACCTCGCCTGGGTTGCGAAGCCTGGTGGGTCATGGTTTATCTCACTGGCTAAACAATCCTTAAATCTTCCTCATCCCGACCTTGATTTTGAGCGGTTGCTCAAGTATTGTGCGCGCAGTTGAGCATCCGCTCAAATTTAATAAAAAAATGCTCTGAGGCACCTTTTATGCACGCCAACAACCGCTGGTTGATCCTGGCAATTATCACCAGCACCCTTTTTCTGATCGTTATTGATATGACGGTTTTATATACCGCATTGCCGCGCATTATGCAGACGCTGGATGCGACCGCGTCTGAAAAGCTATGGATTATCAATGCTTATCCGCTGGTGGTGGCGGGTCTGTTACCCGGCGCAGGGATGCTTAGCGACCGTATGGGTCATAAGCGACTGTTTATGGCCGGGCTACCGTTCTTCGCGCTGGCATCCTGGTGTGCGGCGTTTTCTCCCAGCGCTGAATTGCTGATCGCCTCGCGCGCTTTCCTCGCGGTGGGGGCGGCGGCGATGATGCCAGCGACCTTAGCGATTGTTCGTCAGGTGTTTACTGATGAAGGTGAACGCGCGCTGGCGATTGGCATCTGGGCGGCGGTCGCTTCCGGTGCGGCGGCACTGGGGCCGGTGATCGGCGGCGTGATGCTGGAGTATTTCTGGTGGGGATCGGTGTTTTTAATCAACGTGCCGGTGGTACTGGTGGTTATCCCCTTTGCCTGGAAGCTGATCCCGGACTGCGCCGGCAATCGCCAGCGGCCGTGTGACGTGATCGGTTCGCTGCAAATTATGGCCGGGCTGACAGGGATAATTTATGCGCTGAAAGAGCTGAGTAAGCGAGATATCTCGCTGTTGACCCTGTTAATTACAGCGGCGATCGGCGTGTTTGCGCTGAGTTTATTTATTCGTCGACAGCAGCAGTCAAAGCAGCCGATGATCGATTTTTCACTGTTTCGCAATCGCTATTTTGCCAGCGGCGTCGCCATCGCGATTATCTCGATGATTGCGCTAACCGGTATTGAGCTGGTGCTGACCCAGCGTTTGCAGCTGGTACTGGGGTTGTCTCCGCTGATGGCGGCGCTGTTTATGTTACCGGTGCCGGTTGCCTCGGCACTTGGCGCGCCGCTGGCGGGTATGCTGATGCCGCGCTTTGGTGAGCGTCGCATTATCCTCGGCGGCTTTGCGCTGGCCGCATTGGGAATTTTTGGTCAGGTGCTGCTGGCGCAAAGCGATATGCTGTTGCAATTGATTAGCCTGTTTATTATCGGTTTTGGTTTGGGTGGCACATTCACCGCTGCTTCGACGGCGATTATGCTGAACACGCCGGAAGAGAAGGCCGGTATGGTCGCAGCGATTGAAGATGTGGCATGGGAACTGGGTGGCGTACTGGGCGTGACATTACTGGGCGGCGTGATGACGGCGGTTTACAGCCACGGCCTGATTTTGCCGCAGGGGCTGGTCGATGGTGGCGGAGCCTATGACAGCATTGACGAAGCGCTGCGGATTGCCGCCACGCTCAGTAATGACCGGGCTGAAATACTGGTACAGCTGGCCCGCAACGCCTTCGATAAAGCTTTCCTTGTGGTACTGATTGCTGCCGCCAGTCTGATGGTGATCAGTCTGATGGTGTTAAAACGCGCCTTGCGCAAGGCACCGTGCGTCAGTGCGCCGCGATAATTACGCACCTTTGCCCTGGATTCTCTCGTAGGGCGGCGTCTCGCCGCCCAGCACCCTGCATATCATCAGAACCAGAGCCGAAAACGGCTCCCCTACGGTATTCCAGAAATTCCGGTGATTTACGGCGCTCTCCCAGGCACAGAGTGGCAAGCCGCTTTTCAGCGATTCACCGTAAAATATCGCCTTAAGTTTACATGAGGTAGATATGAAAAGTGTTGTTGAAGTACTGACCGAACACCGCAGTGACAGAAGTTTTTTAGAGACGCCGATTGCTGATGATATTTTAAACAAAATTATTATGTCGGCGTACCATGCACCCACTTCGGTCAACTCGCAGCAGGTGTCGGTTATCCTGGTGCAGGATAAAGCGCATAAACAAAAAATTGCCGCATTAGCTGGCGGCCAGCCGTGGATTGCCCGTGCTCCGGCATTTCTGATTTTTGTTCTGGATATGTATAAAAGCGCGCAGGGAATGGCGGCAGTCGGTAAAGAGCAGATTGCGCATCAGAGCGTTGAAAGCCTGATTGCCGGTGCGACCGATGTCGGTATTGCGCTGGGTTCAGCGTTAGTCGCGGCGCGCTCTGAAGGATTAGGCGGGGTACCGATTGGCGGCATCAGAATGAATCCGCAGCAGATGATTGAGATTTTGGACCTGCCGGAGATGACTTTCCCGGTGGCCGGGATTTCCATTGGTTATGTTGACCAGCCTTCTCATGTCAAACCTCGCCTGCCGGTTGAGACCTTTGTCCATCACGAGAAATACCGCACCCAGGGGCTGACTGAAAATATTAATCAATATAACCAGCAACTGACTCAGCACTGGCAAAATATTGGCCGTACTGAAGGTGAATCCTGGAGTGAGAGTGTCAGCGGCTATTATCAGAAGATTTATTTCCCTCAGGTGGCTCCGGCGCTGAAGCAACAGGGGTTTGGCACTGATAAGTAACCAGAAACGGAGAGAAATCTCCGTTTTTTTCACCCGTCGTAAGGGGAAATCAGAGTCAGCCGGTGAAACAGCAGGAAAGCCTGTAAAAGTATCAGTTCCCCAGATTTTGAAGATGTTTTTTAGACAGTTGCATTTGCATATCAGGAATTAATAAACCATAGTTACTTGTTACATTTAGAATTGTTTTTACAAAAACAGGTAATTTATGAGTCATATTGCACCAGATAAACCGGTTAAACGCAGTCATATTTATCCCCCCGTTTTCTACACTTCGGCACTGCTGATCTTTCTTCTGGTGGGATTTGCAGCACTTTTCCCTGAGCTGGCAGACCGTCAGCTTAAAGCATTGCAGGGCAGTCTGTTTGCCAATGCCAGTTGGTTTTACATTCTCGCGGTCGCCTTAATCTTATTAAGTGTCTCCTATCTCGGCTTGTCGCGTTACGGCAATATCAAGCTAGGGCCGGACCATGCTCAACCGGATTTCAGCTATCTCTCGTGGTTTGCCATGCTGTTTTCCGCTGGTATGGGGATCGGGCTAATGTTTTTTGGGGTGGCCGAGCCGGTCATGCACTATCTGGCTCCGCCGGTTGGCACCCCCGAAACCGTTGAAGCCGCAAAAGAAGCTATGCGTATTACCTTCTTCCACTGGGGGCTGCATGCGTGGGGAATTTACGCCATTGTGGCGTTGATTCTGGCCTTTTTCAGCTATCGACACGGCCTGCCACTGAGACTGCGCTCAGCGCTGTATCCGATTATCGGCGATCGCATTAACGGTCCGATTGGCCATGCGGTCGATATCTTTGCGGTGATTGGCACTGTGCTGGGTGTGGCGACCTCATTAGGCTACGGCGTTTTACAGGTTAATGCCGGGCTGAACCATCTGTTTGGTTTGCCGATTAATCAGACCGTGCAGGTGATTCTGATTGTCGTTATCACTGCGATGGCGACCCTTTCGGTGGTTTCCGGGCTGGATAAAGGCATCCGCATTCTCTCCGAACTTAATCTGGGGCTGGCGGTGCTGCTGCTGGTTCTGGTGGGTACGCTTGGTCCAACGGTGCTGTTGCTGAAATCCTTTGTGGAAAATACCGGCGGCTATCTTTCTGAGATCATCAGTAAAACCTTTAATCTGTATGCCTATGAGCCAAAGTCTAACAGCTGGCTGGGAGGATGGACGCTGCTCTACTGGGGATGGTGGCTTTCCTGGTCACCGTTTGTCGGCATGTTTATCGCACGGGTTTCTCGTGGACGAACCATCCGCGAGTTCGTTACCGGCGTTCTGTTTGTCCCGGCAGGTTTTACGCTGTTATGGATGACCTTTTTTGGTAACAGTGCCATCTGGTTAATCATGGAGCAGGGCGCACGTGACCTGGCCAATGTGGTGCAGAACGATCAGGCGCTGGCGTTGTTTAACTTCCTCGAACACTTCCCGTTCGGCAATATCCTTTCGTTTATCGCGATGGCGATGGTGGTGGTATTTTTCGTCACCTCGGCTGACTCGGGTGCGATGGTCGTGGATACGCTGGCGGCAGACGGTACCGAGAATACGCCGGTCTGGCAGCGTATCTTCTGGGCCGGATTAATGGGCGTGGTGGCGATCACGCTGCTGCTGGCGGGGGGAATGAGTGCGCTGCAAACCGTAACCATTGCCAGTGCTTTGCCATTCTCAATTATTCTGCTGGTCTCGATCTATGGACTGTTTAAAGCGCTGCGCGTTGACGCTTATAAACGCGACAGTCAGCAGATGACCACTATCGCACCGACGGCGGCACGTAACCCAATTTCATGGCAACAGCGTCTGCGCAAAATTGCTTATTTCCCGAAGCGCTCTAACGTCCGGCGTTTTATGAGTGAAGTGATTCAGCCAGCGATGGAAATGGTTAAAGCGGAGCTGGCAAAGCAGGGGACGCTCTCTTCAACCAATGACAGCGCCGATGACCGTATTCACTTTGAAGTGAGTATGGGTGATGAGCTGAATTTTGTGTATGAAGTGCGCCTGCGCGCCTATTTGCAACCGGCGTTTGCGCTGGCTGGCCTGAAAGATGAAGAGCGCGATGAGGAATATAAATATTATCGTGCTGAAGTTTATCTGAAGGAAGGCGGTCAGGATTACGATGTAATGAGCTGGACGCAGGAACAGATTATTCACGATATTCTCGACCAGTATGAGAAGCATCTGCACTTCCTGCACCTGGTGCGTTAATCGCTATCACATCGCCCGCGTCAGCGGGCGATGATCACTGTGGGCGAAGGCCATTCAACAACAGTGCAACCACGTGTTTCGCCAGCTGGCTGGCATCGGGCTGATTTCCCTGCGCCTGACTTAACACCCGGGCAGACGCCACCGGCAAAAAGGTTAGCCCGAACAACGAGATAAAAATCAGCTCCGGGTTGATATCGGCATTCAGTTTTCCCTCTTCCTGCCAGCGAACCAGGCACTGCAAAGACGCCTTTCTCTGGCTATCGCCGTAATGCTCTTCCATACGCTTCTTCAGCATGCCGCTGTCGCTGATAATCTCGCGTACCCACAGTGGTGCAAACCACGCATGCTTAAAAGAGATATCAATAAACTGTTCGGCAAGCTGCGTCAGTGTGGTGACCGGATCGGCATCGGGATGCTGGAACAGATTGCGGAAGGAGGCGCGGATCGGCAAAAACCGCTCTTCTATCAGCACATCGAGCAGCTGTTCACGGGTATTAAAGTAGTAATGCAGCATGGCTGGCGTCACACCCGCTTCGCGGGCGATCAGGGTTAATGGCGTATCGGCAATTCCCTGGCGAGCAAACAGCGTCAGTGCGGTTTCAAGCAGCAACGCCCGACGATCCGCACCTTTTGCGCCACCGGCAGGCCGACCCGGTTTACGTGGTGAAATACCTGAATTATCAGAGGGTTCAGCTTTCTTCTCAGTGGGTTTTACGCTTTTTTTACTCGCCATGGTTTATCAGATCCATTGACCAGAGATAAAATTTACCCATATATTAATTACCTAGTTAATTAATATCAAGCAGGTCACGAACACGATGACAGCACATCACACATCTTCGGCAGAAAGGAGTAAACCGGCCATTACCCCGGCTCCGTCGATACGACTGCTGTTCTCGGCATTACTGTTGGTGATGCTGCTGGCGGCGCTTGACCAGACGATTGTCTCCACCGCGTTGCCCACCATTGTGGGCGAACTTGGCGGACTGGAAAAGTTATCGTGGGTGGTCACCGCCTACTTGCTCTCGTCGACCATTGCGGTGCCGCTGTATGGCAAATTTGGCGATCTGTTTGGCCGCAAACGGGTGCTGCAAATCGCGATCATTATTTTCCTGCTTGGCTCAGCCCTTTGCGGTCTGGCGCAAAATATGACGCAGTTGATCCTGATGCGCGCATTGCAGGGGTTAGGCGGCGGGGGATTAATGGTGGTGACAATGGCGGCGATTGCGGATGTGGTGCCGCCCGCCGACCGTGGCCGTTATCAGGGCTTATTCGGCGGCGTGTTCGGGCTGGCAACGGTGGTCGGGCCGCTGATCGGCGGCTTTCTGGTTCAGCACTTTTCCTGGCACTGGATTTTCTTTATTAATTTACCGCTCGGCCTGATTGCGCTACTGGTCATCGGTGCGGTTTTCCAGCCGCAAGTGACTAAAATTAAGCATGAAATTGACTACCCTGGCGCAATTTATCTTGCCGGTGCTTTGACCTGCATCATCCTGTTTACCACCGAGGGAGGATCGGTATTACCATGGGATTCGGGCCAGCTATGGTGCATTCTGGCTTTTGGACTGGTTTGCCTTGGCGGCTTTATTTATGAAGAGCGACTGGCGGCAGAACCGATTATCCCCTTACATCTTTTCCGTCAGCGCACCTTTGTGCTTGGCTGCCTGATAAGTTTTATTATTGGTATGGCGCTGCTGGGATCAGTGACGTTTTTACCGCTCTACTTACAGGTGGTTAAAGGCTCTACGCCGTCAGAAGCCGGCATACAGTTACTGCCGCTGATGGGCGGACTGTTAGTCACTTCGGTGATTAGCGGACGGATTATCAGCAAAACCGGCAAGTACCGACTGTTCCCGATTGCGGGGACGTTGCTGGCGTTAATCGCGATGCTGCTGTTGGGCACACTGAAAAATACTGATGCGATGTCGCGGTTGTATCTGTATATCGCTCTGCTGGGCTGTGGATTAGGGCTGGTGATGCAGGTATTGGTGCTGGCGGCGCAAAACAGTGTGGAGCCGACAGAGATTGGTGTTGCCACGTCAAGTACTTCGCTGTTTCGTTCGATCGGTGGCTCAATTGGGGTCGCCGCATTTGGCGCGGTCTTTACCCATTCGCTACAAACGCGTTTGATGGCGCTGATACCAGAGGGCACTGCGTTACCACGGGCGATGGGCGCGGAAACGATTCGTCAGTTGCCTGCTGAGTTACGCGCTGATTATCTTGAGTCATTTGGCGGCGCGATCCATAGCGTATACCTGATTGCCGCAGGGGTAATGGCGGTCGCCTTTTTGTTGTCACTGCTGATTAAAAACCAGCCGCTGCGTGCGCAGTGATCTCCGGGTGGTGAGCTGACAGGACTGGCGAGCGGTGTATCACCGCTCGCCAGCGGTAACTCAGAAATCCGCTTTCAGGACTACGCGGAAATTGGCTTTACCGTCACGTACATGATCCAGCGCTTCATTGATTTTCGACATCGGGAAGAACTCCACCTGCGGCGCGATATCGCGGCGAGATGCCAGTTTCAGCAACGAACGCAACTGGCCTGGTGAACCGGTTGAAGAGCCGGTCACGGCTTTATCGCCGGTAATCAGATCAAATGCCTGTACCTGGAACGGCTTCATCACTGCGCCGACGGTATGGAATTTACCTTTTGGTGCCAGCGCATCGAAGTAAGGTTTCCAGTCCAGATCAACCGCTACCGTGCTGAGAATCAGATCAAAGCGACCAGCCTGTTTCTTCAGTTCTTCGGCATCGCGGCTGTTAACCACTTCATCGGCACCCATATCGAGAATCGACTGCTTTTTGCTGGCTGTGGAGCTGAATGCCACCACTTCCGCGCCCAACGCATGCAGCAGTTTGATGGCAATATGGCCGAGGCCGCCAATTCCGATTACGCCCACGCGGCTGGTGGCAGTGATATTGCTCATCAGCAGCGGTTTAAACACGGTAATACCGCCGCACAGCAGCGGGCCTGCGCTGGCTGCATCCAGTTTTTCCGGCAGCGGGATAACCCATTGCCAGTCGGCACGCAATTTCTCGGCAAAACCACCGTGGTTCAGGATGGTCGGGGTGCTGCCCTGCTCGCAGTTAACCTGCTCACCGTTAATACAGGCATCACAGTGCTGGCAGCTTTTTGCCGTCCAGCCGATGCCGACACGCTGTCCGATGGACAAACCTTTCGACTTAGCGGCTTCGCCCAGCGCGGACACGCGACCAATCACTTCATGGCCGGCAATGGTCGGGTAGCGGGAAATGCCCCATTCGTTATCAATCATCGACAGGTCAGAGTGGCAAACGCCACAATATTCGACTTCGACCTCAACTTCCTCTGCACTCAGCGCGCCCGCATCATACTCATATAATTCCAGAGCCTTGCCGGCTTCCATTGCTGCGTAGCTTTTAATTTTCACACTTCACCTCAGATTCAGTTTTTGGTTCAGCTAACAGTGTAGCGGCTTGCGCCGGGCTTAGAGTGTCCGGGATGGCTGTTTTTGCCCGAACAGGGGCTGACTGGTGCAATATCAGGCAGATTTGTTTTTTTACGTGCGGCAGTGCTGATTTTTCTAAATGGAATTTTTATTTTATTGACATAAAAAACTGATATGTACATTTTATTGTGATGTCACGGAGGTTACTGAAAGTGTTTAGAGGATAAAAAATGACGAGTTATAGCTTATCTGTCTGTGCGGAAATGGTTTTTCTGGATTTGCCGTTTATCGAACGCGTTAAACGCATTAGCCAGCTGGGCTTTGGGGTTGAGATCTGGAACTGGGCCAATAAAGATATTGATGCGCTGGCGACGACCGGCGCGCGTTTTACCTCAATGACCGGCTATCTGTCCGGTAATCTTACTGATGACCGGCAGATTGCCGCGCTGCTCAGCAGTGCGCAGCAATCTCTGGCAGTGGCGCAGCGCCTTAACTGCCCGGCACTCAATCTGCACGGCACTGGTCTGGATGATAAGGGATTGCCGGTTGAGCCGGTCGAGGTGGTGAGCGGGGCGATGTGGTTAAAGGCCCGTCAGACGCTAAGCCAGCTGGCAGCAATGGGTGAAAAAGCCGGAAAAGTTTTTACCCTGGAAAATCTGAATACTGCGGTCGACCATCCCGGTACGCCGTTTGCCAAAGCCAGTGACACGCTGGCGCTGGTGGAAGCGGTGAACAGTCCGGCACTGAAAATGAATCTCGATTTTTACCATGCGCAAATTGGTGAAGGGAATCTGATTGAATTGCTGAAGCGCAGCGCGTCGGCCATTGGCGAGATTCAGGTTGCGGATGTGCCGGGCCGTTATCAGCCGGGTACCGGCGAAATTAATTACCGTGCCATTGCCCGCGTGCTGAATGAGATCGATTACCGTGGCGTCGTGGCGCTGGAAGGCTGGGCGTTGGGTGACAGCGTTGAGGCGCTGGAGCAGTTTCGCGACTGCTTTAGCCTGTAATCCATTTGCCCCGCCTGAGCGGGGCGGTAAGCTTTAGCGAAACTCTACCCAACTGGCACCAGACTCCGCCGAGCGTACGCAGTTTTCCACCCAGCGCACGCCTTGCAGTCCGGCATGCACATCGGGATACCAGAAGTTTTCCAGCAATGCCCGATCGGCGCGATCGGTAGCGTCCATGGCAATGGCAAAACGGCGATAGAGATTCGACCAGGCTTCAAACAGACCTTCCGGGTGCCCGCCGCCAATGCGGTCCTCTTCCAGAGCGCGTGGCGTAAGATAACCCATGCCGCGTTCGATAATTCTTACCGGCTCACCCTGAACTTCGTAGCGTAGCTGATTCGGTTGCTCGTCCCACCATTCGAGACTGGCCTTCGAGCCAATTACCCGCACTTTCTGGCCGTGCATCGAACCGCAGTTCACTGCCGAACACCACATCGAGCCGACCGCGCCATTGTCATATTCCATTAACACATAAGCATTATCTTCCAGCGGCGCGCGTGATTTCACAAAACTCTGGCGGGTACACATCAGGCGCTTAATGGATAGTTCAGGCACCATGGTTTCAGCAATAAACAGCGGATGGGTCGCCAGATCGCCCAGCACATAGCTTGGCCCGACATACTTCGGATCGACGCGCCATTTGGTGCTCGGATTATCCAGCTCCACCGCGTCGTTATGGAAGCCGTGTGAAAACGACATATTGATAATACGGATATCGCCGAGTAATCCTTCGGCGATCATGGCGCGTGCCTGGTGGATCAACTGATGTCCGGCATAGCCGTAAGTGACGCCAATGATCTTATGGTTTATGCTACAAAGATCCGCAAGGATCTGCGCCTCTTCGCTGGTAAAGCACAGTGGCTTTTCACAGACCACATGCAGCCCGGCCTCCAGTGCGGCGCGGCAAATCTCAAAATGGGTATTGTTGGGCGTGGCGATCGAGACCGCTTCAATACCGTCTTCCCGGTCGGCTTCGCCAGCAAACAATGCCTGATAACTGGCGTAACAGCGATTCTCATCGACGCCCAGCGCGCGGCCAAACGCTTTGCCGCGTTCGGCATCAACATCAAAAGCACCGGCCATCAGGGTAAAAGTGCCGTCACGCTGCGCGGAAGAGCGATGGATATAGCCAATCTGGCTGGTGCCGCCGCCGCCGACCATGCCCCAGCGCAGTGAGCGGTCGAGAGGTTTTATGCCGTTAATCATCTCGTTTCTCCTGTCAGAAGCCGACGGAATGCAGATAGTTCAGGCTGGCCGTCACGTCACGCAGGCTGCCCTCAACGTTGCGCGGATCGCGCTCTTGTTCGATGGTGATCCAGCCCTGGTAATGGCGTTCGGCGAGGAAAGCGCGTATCGCCGGATAGTCGATGGCACCCTTGCCCAGTGGACACATCACGCCTTCAGCACAGGCGGTAAAGAAGTCCAGCTCGCGCTTCAGGCCGGAGGCAAAGACCTGCTGATTGACATCCTTAAAGTGCAGATAGTCGATGCGTGAGAAGTATTTTTCCAGCCACGTCAGCGGGTCCATACCGGCGTAGTAAAGGTGCCCGGTGTCGAGGCAAAGCCCGGCGATATTGTGCGGGATATCCGCCACCAGTTTTTCCAGTTCATCGGCGAATTCGATACAGCCGCCGGCATGAGGATGAATCACCGGGCGCACGCCATACTGCTGAGCAATTTCACTGATAGTGGTGATGTGTTGCATCATGCGCTGCCAGTCGCTTTCGCTTAGTCGTGGCGCTTTATCATACTGACCGGCCAGTCGGGCGCGATCGGCATTACCAAAATCGATAATCACCAGATAGGGTGCAGGCGCGTTATCGCCGTGGGTTTTCTCGGCGGTTGGCACTTCTGACAGGGTGCGACAAATGTTATGCGTCAGCGTAATCATATTGTCGAAGTTGGCTTTACTGACCAGATCGTCAAAGATGGTGCCAGCAACCAGCGATAAACCGTGCTGATTCAGCGCCGCCGTGAGCTGTTTGCTGTCGGTCGGTAAATAGCGCCACGGACCTAATTCAATACTGCGATAACCCGCCTGCGCAGCCTCTTGCAGTACTTTTTCCCAGGGTGGCAAAAAGGGGTTTTTCGGGTCATCGACTCCCCAGCTGCACGGGGCATTAGCAATATGTAGGGTCATAGCTTTTTCCATCATTAACAGGTTTAAAGGATCTGCGGCGCTGTGAATCGATCGCGGATCGTCACAGGATGTTGACGAGAGTATTAAACAGATGTTCCAAAACCATCAATGGTGGAATCTTTATTTTATGATAGCGATCAAATTATTTGTGATAGTTTAAAATGATAGAAATCTATCATTTAGGGGCGCAATCCGCATAAAGTGAGTTATGGCACGTGCTGTGCGAGGGGGCTACAGCATACGTGGGGCCTGTGTATGCTGTCGTGAAAACTAGCAGTTTTCGGCGGTAAGCAGTTCGAAAGGACAGGTATGATTGATAAAGCCGCTGTTTTTCTCCAGCACACTTTGTCTGAAAGCAGCGATCACTGCAGCGGAGAGCTCTGTCAGTCGGTGCGCGACAATCAGCTCAACCGTGCCATTAATCAACGCCAGGTCACTGTTATCAAATGGACCATGAGAAATCAGGGTGATGGCTTCCCGTCGGCCATGTTCCTCTATCGCGTTGATCACCCCTTCTACGCCGCCGCAGGGTGCGTAGATGACCGAAAGATCCTGATGCTGTTGCAACAATTGCGTTGTAGCCAGATAGCCACCCGCAATATTTTCATAGCTCTTAACCGGTTCGAGGATCTGGTGGCCGACCAGTCGTTCACGTAAATAGGAGCGGAAACTGATTTCGCAGGTTTCCTGACAAAGAAACTGATTATCGCCGATGATAATCCCAATTTTACCGCTTTTACGCTGAAGCCTTTCCACTGCCCAGGCGGCGGTTCTGCCCGCTTTACGATTATCCAGCCCGATATAACCTGCGTGACCACAGGGTGAGAGATCGGATAACAGCGCAAACACTTTCACGCCCTGGCGAGTGACTTCCTCAACCGCATGGCGAATTAGCGCATTATCCAGCGCAACCAGCCCGATAACATCGACCCGGGTTGCCAGTTCGCGGATGCGTGCGGCGGTGGCTTCAATGGCGTTGATCGCATGAAAGTAAAATTCCGGCGGGCTATCGTCATGATGCCAGGGAGCCGCTTGCTGCATCAGCTGCTGGCAAAACTGCTGATAGAAGGAGTAATCCTTTGGCAGCAGAATAAACCCCATTTTAACCGTCTGGCCTGCCCTCACCGGCTGAGAAGCCGGGGGCTGACCTTGCGGGAAGCGGTAGCCTAAACCTGTGGCTGCCGCGATGACTTTTGCTTCCGTTTCCTGACGAACTGGCGCGCGTCGGTTTAGCACCCGGTCAACGGTGGCCACACCCACGCCCGCCTGTTGCGCAATATCCTTGATCGTTATATTTCTCATCTGATATCAACTTTGCTATCAACCTGATGAAAATTTATCACGTATGATAAGCAGTTAAAATATTTTGTTCCTTGGCGGGAGCTTAGGGGAGCGATCTTCCACAGTAACACCGGCTAGCTCTGTATATTTCAGTTTAACCGGAGATTCCGCACAGCTATCATTAATCTGATGTACCTGATTCTCTATAATTTGATGCAGAATATTAAGTTGCTGTTGATAGTAAGCATTAATATGGTTGGCAACTTTATTAATTGTTTCCTTTTGTGCTGCTGGCTTGTTATTTTCAGTAAGAAGATTAACGTATAAGCTCTTTTCCTTGCTGATACCTGTTTTTTCTGCTGAGTTTTCGTGATTTAACACTTGTTTTCTATACGTTTTGACAGGGATTTCATCGTACAGGTTTTCAAAATAATCAATTGCGTTTAATTGTGTGGCTATATTATTTCTTAAGGATATTTCACTTTCGGTGAATAGTCGTGGGGTATCATAGTTTATTTCATTGCCATGACGAATTATTGCAGCAACCGTCGCGGGTTTTTTATCAGCAAAATCTGGCTCATGATACAAGGATTCTTGATTCGTTTTCACCGCCGTTTCTGCGATGGGTAATAAAGTGATTTTTATATAACTATATGAATTTTTGATTGTTGCTGAGTTTTCCAGGGTGGGTTTCGCGGAAGGAAGTTGCAAAGGGCTTTGGCGAACCGATCTGAGATTTCTGATAAAAGATTTTACTTCTCTCGCTAATTTATCTATCGCATTAAACGTAGTTGCATTGAGTGAGTTAATCATAGTGATCATGTTAATTCCTCCTGAGATTATAAAATACCCGGTCTGAAACTTCATGAGTGAACTATTTTAAATTCCCGACGCAATATAAATACACTTGAATTTTTTAGATGAGCTTTATTTGGAAGTGAGCGCTAATCATTCTAATGCAAAATAAAATAATTATCAGTCTTAGCTGTCGATAAAAAGGGTGTCAGATGTTTATTAGTAGAGCTGTAACAGTTGATTATATTGATTCAAATTGTTTTTCTCAGCGGAAAATATCAAAAGACAAGTGGGCAGTGAAAATTGATGAGCAATTAAAAGCTTCAGGTAACGCGCGTCTTGAGGCACTGGAACTTATCGGCCTTGCGGCGGCTTTCCATCCTGATGTGCTACAGGGTAATGCGCTGGTGCTGGCTGATATTTCCGGACAACCGCTGGCAACGTTTGATCCCCAGTTATCAGCGCGCTGGGCGGCATTCGCCAGTTTGTCACTGCCGCGACGTGATAATGCGATAGTTATCCGCTGTGGTCAGGAAAACTATTACGTTGAGATTGATGGCCGTCTGCTTGAGGTCGAAGGCGACAATGCGCTGTTTCGTGCGCTGCAGGCAATTCGGCAGCAATGCGATCCGGAATGCGTCAACCCTAAGGATATTCTGGCGCTGCGCAGTGGATTGTATCAGCGACTTGAATCAGTCAGTGATCAAATCAGTGTGTTGTGGCAACAACGCCGGGAGCAGGGGATGGGAATACAGTTACCCGAGCTAAAAGAGGAGAGATATGTTTTTCAACAACAGTGGCAGGCGCAAAGTGCACAGCTCATCTGGCAGGCTCATCAGTTGCGTGAGCAGCTGAATAATCGCGGGACGTTTAATTTTACGCCGCGCCTTAAGCCGAAAGGGGCGCTGATGCTGGCGGCTTCGATGCTGAATGTGGTCAATCCCGATAGCACTGACGACATTGCTTGTCGTTACCCTGGCCCGTCAGCGCTGCCGGTGCGTTATCCACATGCTGAAACCGCCCGCCCGAAGGCTGAAAGTGCTGAAAGCGGCACTGAGCAACTGACGACAACATGGTGGGACGGCATCAATACCATCGGGCAATGGATCGATAAAGCACTGAACAGTGCCTTCAGCCAGCTGATGCCGTGGAACAACGTGTCAGGAGGAGCGCAGCCATTAAATTTAACCGAAGAAGAGAGCCGTATATTTCATCAGTACGCTTTGCACTCTTTGAACAATTTGCAGCACATTTACCATCCGGTATTAAATCCCAGAGACTATTTCGAAAACTATATCACTGAAGGTATTTCTCGTTATGAGCAAGCCAACGGGATAAGCACCGGGTTGCGGTCGAACAGCACTATACAGGTGACCTGCTCACCCATCGTTTCACAAAATATGAACTTACAAGGGCCGAAAGCGCCACTGCCAGTGCAACTTAATTACTCGGTTGTGGATATTGTTACCGGGCAATATAAGCGTGAAATTAATCAGCAGCGCGATGCTCTCGGCAGAAGCTATCGGGTTGACTCAATGACGCACCAGGCATTAATTGAAGCGTTAACCGAGGAGAATTTAGAGCGGCGCATGAAGGCCGATCTTGACGCCTGGCGTAATAATCCCGAATTCACCAGTGGATTAAAAAAATTCTATCGGCAAATGGTCGTTCTACGCTGCCTGTCCTTCCTCGACAGGTATCGCCAGGCGTCGCCATACCGCACGGCATTACTGGCGTTCCTTGACGGGAAGCTAGAGGCGCGGGAGCTGTTGTTTCACGAAAATCTGTTAAACGGCGTCTTTCTGATCCCGGTTGGGGATGGAGGGCTGCTGATGAGTGTGGATGAGCCGAAGTTCTTTTACCTGAGAACCCGGGAGCGTCAATACTGGCAGGGAGGGCTCAAGAAAACCGAAAAGATAATGAGTTATCCACGCACAGAGGAATTTAAACGCTGGGTACTGAGTAAAATACCGGTTTACTACGCGATGAAATATGCCAATGACCGGCAGGCTTTCGTCATCCGCACGGCAGTACGCAGTCGCCTGCTTTTTTCTGGTCTGGAAATGGGGAAAGTGCTGTTGCATCCCTTCCGTTCCCGGCCTGGCGGTAACCAGTATGATCTGGCTGACAATCTGTTGGCAGGTCTTATGCAGCGGCTGGAATCTGATATCGACACCCTGGTGTTGACGCGTCGTGAAGAGTTGAGCCTGCAAGCTCTGAACCTAATGAAACTGATTTTAATGATTTACTCCCCGTTACTGATGATCGCCTTACCCGGTACCGGCTCGTTACTGACGCGCATCAGTCATTTTGCTGTCAGCGTGGGTTTAGATGCAGCTTATATCGGCATTATCGCGATACAAGCCCATATCGTCGATCGGCCAGATCAGTCTGAGGCATTCGTAGAAGAAGCGATATCGGCGACGATTCTCAGTGGAATCAGTGGGACAATCGGCGGCACGTCACTCGCCAGGCAGGGAGCAAATCGCATCACAACGTTACTTAAACGCTATCGCCAGGTCAGGCTCTGGTCGCGACAGACGTTAAGTACGGTGAGAGAGCAGGTTCGCTGCCATAATCTCAGTGAGATCAATAAATTGGGTGTGTTGTCCGATATGCTGCATGAGGAGCCAGTGGCAGCCAGCAAAATCGGTCAGTCAGAGAAACAAGCCATTGTTAAGCAAACCGGCGACCTCGAAGAAAATCCGCTGCCAGAGCTAAATCGTAACCTGAACCGGCCGCGAACCCATGGCGGAAATGCGCTGAATCCTGAGCGTACGGTTAGCGAATCTAAATTGGGCAGGGTGGCGTATAACCAGCGTCAGGCTCGTGCGAGAGTCCAGCTGATGTTTCTGGAGCAGAATCATCCGGAGTTGCGCGACAGGGTAGAGACCTTTGAAACAGCCAGTTTTAGTTTAACCACTGTCAGGGACGATCCGGCTGACAAGCTGGTGTTACTGTCACACGGATTTTTTACCCGCGAGTCACCGCTGTTGCGGATTCCGGCAGATAAGACACTGAGTTTCCTTGGCCCGCACGGCAAAATTCTATTCGAAACCGAAGAAGTTGATGGATTACTGCCGACCGAGCGATTACTCAGTGTCGGTAAGCAGACTCCGACTTTTTATGCCAGCCTGGTCAATAAAGAGATTATCGTGGAAAAAAGGGATGTTGCCAGGGATGTAGCCACATGGCATCTGGACAGCGCGGGCACGGATAAACCGGGATACAGTATTAATTACAGTATCAGCCACTATGAAAGAACGCCCCGGGAGGAAATTACCGCGGCTGTGTGGGGCAACCGGATCAACAGTAAAGAAAAAATCGATGTGTTAACGGTGAAGCCCGAAGCAGAGCAGCTTAAAACACTAAAGGATGTGATAGATCAGATGCGACGGGGAGGAGACTATGCCCGTTATAAACAGATCGTTTTCTCTGCCTGCCGTGAAGAGAAGCAGCCGCTGACCCTGAAGCGGGTGAATAAACATGGGCTGGGTGATGGTTATCAGATTGAATTTAAGAATAAAGTAAAAAAAAGATCGGCAAAAGTCGCTCAACAGGAGCTGCACTTTGATGGCTACACTATTTTTTCACAAATCACTTTGAGGCGGGACAGCAGCGATACGTTTATCCCTGTTGACGAAAAAATTACTGAGGTACTGCCGTTTAATCTGCAATACAGCCAGTAAGCGTGGTTGGTGCTGCTGGCAGGGCAAAAAAAAAGTCCCCTCAGTTGTCTGAGGGGACTGACAGATTACTCGTTGATATTGGGATGCTGGTTAATCAGATGCTTACGCTTCTGTTCCAGTTGTTCAATCTCATCGTTGATATCTTCGATTTTCTGTTCGATGTTATCGTGATGTTCTTGCAGAATTTCTTTCGCTTCTGCCAGGTCAGAGGCTGCCGGAGTGGCGCCGCGCAGGGGCTTATTAGCCGTTTCTTTCATCATGATACCGGTAATCAGGCCGATAACTGCCACCACCATCAGATAGTAAGCCGGCATATACAGATCGCCTGAGCTTTCGACTAACCAGGCGACCAGCGTTGGCGTCAGACCGGCAATCAATACCGAGATGTTAAAGGCACTGGCCAGCGCACTGTAGCGAATATGCGTCGGGAACATGGCTGGCAGAGTGGAGGCCATCACACCGGTAAACGAGTTAAGAATCACCGCCAGAATTAACAGGCCGGCGAAGATCAGACCGAGGACGTCACTGTTAATCATCATAAAGCACGGAATCGCGAACACCATCAGCGCGATACTGCCGATAATCACAAACGGACGACGACCAAAACGGTCACTCAGCAGGCCCATCACCGGCTGCACAAACAACATACCGATCATAATGGCGATAATAATTAAGACGCCATGATCTTCCGAGTAGTGCAGGTTGTGTGACAGGTAGCTTGGCATGTAAGTCAACAGCATGTAATAGGTCACGTTGGTGGCAATCACCAGACCGATACAGGCGAGTAAACTTCTCCAGTGCTTCGTGGCGATCTCTTTAAACGAGACTTTTGGACCTTCGCGCAGGCCATCACGATCGCCCTGTTCCAGTTTTTCAACGTGCTGCTGGAATGCCGGGGTCTCTTCCAGTGCATGGCGCAGGTAGAGGCCGATGATACCCAGCGGCAGTGCGAGGAAGAACGGAATACGCCAGCCCCAGTCGAGGAACTTCTCTTCGCCAATGATCGCGGAAATCAGCACGACCACGCCAGCACCGAGGACGAAACCGGCAATTGAACCGAAGTCCAGCCAGCTGCCCATAAAGCCACGCTTACGGTCAGGAGAGTATTCCGCAACAAAGATTGACGCACCGGTGTACTCGCCACCGACCGAAAAGCCCTGTGCCATTTTCGCCAGCAGCAACAGTACCGGTGCCCAGATGCCGATACTGGCATAGGAGGGTATCAGGCCGATGGCAAAGGTACTGACCGACATGATAATGATGGTAATGGAGAGAATCTTCTGACGACCGTATTTATCACCGAGTGCGCCGAAGAACAGTCCGCCCAGAGGGCGAATTAAGAAGGGTACTGAAAAGGTTGCCAGCGCAGCAATCATCTGTACGCCAGGATCGGCACCAGGGAAGAAGACCTTACCGAGTGCATAGGCAACGAAGCCGTAAACCCCGAAATCGAACCACTCCATGGCGTTACCGAGTGACGCCGCGGTGATTGCCTTACGTAATCTTGCATCATCGATGATGGTTACATCATCCAGTGCAATTGGCTTTACACGCTTCCTACGTAGCTTCATATAAAATGCCCTGTATTTACCCAAAAATTGAAAATTCTCACTGGCCGGTATGCACTGTGTGAACAGGCCGTCCAGGGCCAGGATAAATTTTTATAATGGCCATTTGGTAGCCATGTCAAAGAAGTACCGGGAAAAACTATTTCCTGAGGAAATCGGTACCCTCCGATATTACAGTATATCGCCTGAATAGCCCGATATGTAATTTTCGGTCAGTTTATCTGTTGCTGTTATGAGCAATTTGTCAGTTATTCTCGCGCTTAATAGCGCAATCATGCGCTTTGCCAGCAGATGCTCAGGCCAAAAAAAATTCTGCGGCAGATTAACCGTTTGTTGCTTTTTTAGTCAGAGCCAGCTGTTTTGCTGTGGAGCGGTGTGAATTTTCCACACTCTGCAGCGCTGCGCGGGACGAAAAAAGGGCCGCTCAGTTTGCTGATATAGGGGGAATGATTAGAGTGGTAAATGTGTTTATGCAAGCTGGTGGCTTGATCGATGTTTTGCTATCAGTGATACTCATCCCCTCGCTGCTGTGGAGAGAGGGATGAGTCGAAGTAACAGAAGAAACGATGGTAACGACTGGCTTAATATGTTGGATAGTACAGAAGCAAATCTTAAGTATTATTGTGCTCCTGACTGTTCTTCACATTCTCGTCGAATTATTGGGCGTATTCACGCGTTGCGCAAAGCTCTGTTTCTGAAACCTCACGCCGCAATCCCCTCGGCAGTACATCCGCAACATCATGATGTTGTCGACCAGATGCTACCCACGCTGGAACGAATTAATCGACGCATGGCGGCGCAACGCCATGCGTCAGCGGCGGCAACCCTGACAAAAGAGGTACAGTATCCGCAGGCGGATGAGACGGTGAATGTGGCGCTCAGAGCGGCGCAGAAGCGTCGTCGCTAAGGCCGGAAACTAACGGTAATCTGCCTTCATTGGTCAGCCAGTGGGCCAACGCCTCGCTGCTCATCGGTCTGGCATACAGATAGCCCTGAATAAACATCACGCCATGATTCTTCAGGTACTCCAGCTGCATCGGTGTTTCCACCCCTTCACCCAACACCTGTAATGCCAGCTTATGGCTAAGATTAATAATGGCATCCAGCACCGGCGTCTCGCCGTCAACCGACTCAATGGCGTTAATAAAACCGCGATCGATTTTCAGGTAATCCAGTTCAAAAGTTTGCAGATAGGAGAGCGAGCAGTTGCCGGTGCCAAAATCATCAATGGCAATTTCAATCCCTTCACGGCGCAGCAAGGACAGCTTTTCAGCCACCTCCTGGCCTTCGCTGATCAGACTACGTTCGGTCAGTTCAAGAATGATAACCAGCGATTTCTCCGCCACTGTCGTCGCAAACTGACGAATATCGCTGACAAAACAAGGATGCTGTAAATGCTCGGCAGCGACGTTAATCGCCAGATGAAAACCCGGTGGCACGTCCCATTGCTTCACATCTGCTGCGATCAGTTCCAGCAGGTGCTGGGTCAGCGGAATAATCATGCTTTCGGCTTCGGCGGCAGCAATAAACACATCCGGACGCACCCATTCACCGTCACGTCTTTGCCAGCGCAGCAGCGCCTCAGCGCCAGCACAGGAAACGGAAGAGATGTCATAAACTGGCTGATAATTTACCGAAAACTCATTATTGGCGATCCCGCGGCGGAGCTCATCATGGTACGAAAGCCTGCGCTTCAGCCAGTTACTGACCAGCGCCATAAATAACAGTGACAGAATCGCCGCCATCGGCAGGAAAGTCAGGAAGACCTGGCGCCAGGCTTTAAGCGCTTCCGAGGGCGGGGAAATGATGCTAATGGTAACCGGATAGCGAGCTGAGGTGGTGCGGTACACCAGGCTGTTGAACAATAAGTGGTTTTCCGCGGCAATATGGCCGGTTTCAATACGGTAGCCGTGGTTAAACTGAATCGAAACCTGATAAGCGCGAGGCATGCCCAGCGCATGCATAAAGTCGAGTAAATACTGGCCATCAACCAGCGCAAAAGCGCCATATCCCATTGGTTGCTGGCGGAAAAAAAGCACTGCCGGGCGCTGCGGTGCGCCAGCCGTGCCGGCGACCGACTGGATCCAGCGATCGGGGATCGGCGTCGGTAACGGCATGCGGATCATGCCTTCAATGGTCCCCGGATGCTGACCGTAAGCCGAAGAGCAGAGAACATCGTTATTTTTCGTTAAACCGACCGAGCGAAAATAGGCGGTAACCGAGCCAATACGCTGGATATCTTTACCAATGTAGCCACAGGCGCGGGGATCGTATTTTTCCAGTTGTCGTACCATATCCCAGGCATGGTCGCTGAGATTTTCCGCATGATTTAGCACCACTTCAGCAGTGGTCTCCAGCTGACGCTGTTCGGTTCTCTGTGCGGCAATAAAGGTAAAAAGGATCCCCAAAATCAGCGGTAACAGACCCGCAGCAAGCAGTACGAGCCAGCTGCGTTCGCGTTTCTTTCGCATGGATGGCACCACTTATTTCCCCTTATTCACTCATCAGATGCAGCGAAAGTACGGCTAATAAAAACGGAAGTCTTGACTGGAGAATAGCACGACCGAAGTTGCTGCTGATTATACAGAAGTGCCGATAACGGAAACGAAAAGATATTGGGTAAAGGCAATAAAACTTAGCAACATCGCGCTTGGCACGACGGCGTGGCAGGCGGTGATACCAGCCGGGCATCGGGGAGAGAAAAGCGTTGTAACCTGGAGAACCCAGCTTGTTCCAGCCCGCAAACAGTGTAAAAAATCGCTTGATTGGGGAATGATCATTTCCTATATTCAGGCGATGAAATCTTCCTCCGCTTCTTCATTATCAAAACGCAGCCCAGGCCGCCCGCGCGAGTTTAATCTCGACGAGGCGCTTGATCGCGCCATTGGCCTGTTCAGTGAGCAGGGTTACTACGGCACTTCTGTCAGCGATCTCTCTGCGGTGATGAATGTGACCGTCGGCAGTCTGTATAAAGCCTTTCCGGATAAACATGCGATTTTTATTGCCGCGTTCGATCGTTATCTGGCGGTACGTGGGGGGCATCTGGCTGAGCGACTGTCGAAGTTGTCATCCGGCAGACAGCAGATCGAAGGCATTCTGCGCCACTATGCTGAATACAGTTTTGGTGCGCGCGGCGCGCGTGGCTGCCTGGTTGTTGCCAGTGCGGTTGAGTTGTCCACTCTTCATCCCGATATCGCCCGGCGCATCGCGCAATTAATGGCGCATTATCGCCAGCGCTTCCAACAGTGCATTGCACAAGGGAAGCAGGATGGTTCGGTTCCCTCTCACATTGATGCTGAAGCCATCGCTGCATTGCTGCTGTGTATCACCCAGGGTATGCGGGTGTTGGGGAAAACCGGCGTCACCGAAGACGATATGCAACTTATGGTCGCAACGGCTCTGACGCTGGTCAGCTGATTTTTTTGCCTAATTAGGAAATAATAATTCTCTAATTATTCACAGGAGTTTATCAATGATTCAGTCAGCGCAATCTTATGATCCAGCCATTAAACCTTTTAACCCCGCGGTGTTTGCGGAGCAGTTTCATCATGGTTCCGTTGCCGTAAATGGCACTCGCTTACACTATGTTGAAGGCGGCGCTGGCGAACCGGTGTTACTGCTGCCTGGCTGGCCGCAGAGTTGGTACACCTGGCGTTATGTCATGCCGCAACTGGTCAGCGCCGGTCGGCGGGTGATTGCGGTGGATCCACGCGGCATGGGGGATTCAGCCCATCCTGCCGAAGGCTATGATATGACCAGCGTGGCGAAAGATATCCATCAGCTGATTGCTGAATTAAACCTCGGCGCTGTCGATGTGGCAGGCCATGATATTGGCAGCTGGATTGGCTATGCGCTGGCGAGTGACTGGCCACAAGATGTAAAACGGCTGGCTCTGTTTGACGCGGCATTGCCGGGTATCACTCCGCCGGCTCCGGCAGGGATTCCCTCGGCGGAAGCCAATGTGAAGTCCTGGCACTTTGCCTTTAACCGGCTCGACGATCTGCCTGAAATTCTGATTAACGGGCGTGAACGGCCATTTCTTAATTGGCTATTTGCGGCGAAAGCCACCAATTTCTGGGCGATTGATGGTGCCGACCTGGAAGAGTATGTCCGGGTCAATCAGCTGCCCGGAGCCTTGCGCGCCGCGCTGAGCTACTACCGCCACGCGTTTAGCCCGCAAGGCGTGGCAACCGCTCAGCAACGCGCAACAGGTAAATTAACGCAGCCGGTGCTGGCATGCGGTGCGGAATATGGCGTTGGCGATGTGCTGATTAACACACTGCGCAGCGTGGCCGATACAGTGCAGGGCAACGTGTTCGCCGGTGTGGGGCATTATATTCCGGAAGAAGCGCCGAGTGCCTTAGTCGAATGCTTGCTGGCGTTTTATCGCAGTACAGAGAGATAGTCGCCACCATCCGCTGCGCCTTCCCCCGCACACGAGGGAAGGTTAGCGGGAGAGATTAATGCTGGAAAAAGCTCTGCTTCAGCGCCAGCTCGACGCCGCGAAGTTCTGCCAGCCCTTTCAGCCGACCGATGGCTGAATAGCCTGGGTTGGTTTTCTTATGCAGGTCATCGAGCATCTGATGACCATGATCCGGTCGCATCGGAATGGCGCGCGTCTTGCCCTGTTTACTGCGCTGCTGCTCTTCCGCCAGAATCGCTTTTACCACGGCGACCATATCAACATCGCCGCCAAGATGTGCCGCTTCATGGAAGCTTTTCGGATTCTCTTCGCGTAGCGTGGCACGCAGATGCGCAAAGTGAATACGATCGGCAAAGGTTTCCACCATCTTCACCAGATCATTTTCGGCCAGCACGCCATAAGAGCCGGTGCAGAAGGTAAAACCGTTATGAATAGTGTCGACAGTCTGTTTGAGCCACTGCATATCGTCAATATTGGAAATAATGCGCGGCAGACCGAGAATCGGACGCGGTGGATCGTCCGGATGCACCGCCAGCACAATGCCGGACGCTTCGGCCACCGGCACAATAGCTCGCAGAAACTCGGCCATATGCTCACGCAGCCGGGTTTTGTCGATGCCATCATATTGCGACAGCTGCGCCTGGAACTGTTCCAGAGTATAACCCTCTTCCGCACCCGGCAGGCCGGCGATAATATTGCGCGTCAGTTTTTCGACCTGCTCGGCACTCATCGCCGCAAAATAATCTGCCGCCTGCTGCTGTTCCCCGGCGCTGTAATCCTGCTGCGCACCAGGCCGTTGCAGGATATGCAGTTCAAAAGCGGCAAAGGCCACGAAATCAAAGCGTAGCGCTTTCGAACCATCCGCCAGCGGGTATTCGAGATCGGTGCGCGTCCAGTCAAGTACCGGCATAAAGTTGTAGCAGACGGTATCAATGCCGCAGGCACCGAGATTGCGCAGCGACTGCTGATAGTTGGCGATATATTTTTTATAGTCACCGCGCTGGGTTTTAATCGATTCATGTACCGGAATGCTCTCTACCACCGACCATACCAGCCCTTTTTCCGCCAGCAGCGCCTGACGCGCTTTGATCTCCTCCACCGGCCAGACTTCTCCGTTGGCAATATGGTGCAGGGCGGTGACGATGCCGGTGGCTCCGGCCTGACGTGCATCATCCAGCGAGACGGGATCTTTTGGGCCATACCAGCGCCAGGTGTGTTCCATTGTTTATCTCCACGCAGGGGCGGTTAGCTTACCGCCGATGTAAACCGTCTGGCCCAGTGGTCAGGCCGCTGGAGCAAGAATAGCGTTAATCCTGTCCGCCTGCCGTGATGGCGATCCCGACCATCGATGCGTGAAGCCTTGATTGCGCTGGAAATTACCGCCCGAGTTTGGCATCCGTTAACCGGTTTTTTTTACCGGTCGGCCATCGCTGAGCAAAATCGCCAGCTTACTGCCGCCGGGGGTGGTCTCCATCAGAATCTTACAGACGCTGGTCAGCGGCACCGACAGCAGCATACCGACCGGACCGAGTAGCCAGCCCCAGAAAATCAACGACAGAAAAACTACCAGCGTCGACATCCCGAGACCGCGCCCCATCACGCGCGGTTCAAGGATATTGCCAAACACCATATGGATGGCGGTAAACAGCGCTGCCACCAGCGCGGCATCGTAGACGCTGTTCAGTACCAGCGCCTGAATCAGCGGCGGAATCCCGGCGATAATCGGCCCGATATTCGGGATAAAGTTAAGCACAAATGCCACCACGCCCCACAGCAGCGCGAACTTCACCCCTAACAGCAGCAATGTCAGCCAGACGGCGACACCGGTTACCAGGCTAATCAGGGTTTTCAGCGCCAGATAGTGAGTGACGCCTTTTAACGCTTTATGCATGCCCGCAATGCGAATCTGCGGATTAACCAGTGCATTAC
The DNA here is from genome assembly GCF_001267535.1 of Winslowiella iniecta. GTDB lineage: Bacteria > Pseudomonadota > Gammaproteobacteria > Enterobacterales > Enterobacteriaceae > Erwinia > Erwinia iniecta. Next base: position 36,152 of record NZ_JRXE01000007.1, read on the forward strand.
GCAGTTTGTAGGGCAGATGGCGCACTTCAAACAGCATAAATACCACCGTCAGAATCAGCAGTACAAAATTGGTCATCGCGCCGGAAAATTGCGTCAGTACCATGGTGGCAACATTCATCAGCGAGTTAGGATCGAGCCGTGCGGCCAGCGACTCAGCGGAGATATTGATATGCACTGTGGCGGCCAGATGTTGTACTACTCCCAGCTTCTGCTCCAGCGTGGCGCGAATTTCCGGGTAGAGGTTGCTGAACTCATTAACGGAACTGGCAAGCATTGCCACCAGTAGCGTAATCACGATTAAGATGGCGACAATCACCAGTGAGATGGCGACACTACGGCGAATGCCGCGTTTCATTAACATCGTCACCAGCGGATTCAGCACGATGGCAAGAAAACTGGCCAGCAGAAACGGCACGATGATTTCAGCTGCCGCGCGTATCCCGGCGAGGATGATCACCAGCATCGCCATTTTCAGCAACATGTTCTGGCCTATTTTTTCCTGCAGCGGTGCGTTCATTAAGGCTCCTGAGAGAGTGTCTGCACTGCAAGTGTAGTCGTTGTGCAGGTAACTTGATGATTTTAGGAGTAATGGAAAAGAGGGACTGATAAAGGGAATTGAACAGTTAGCGACCATTTGTTACTCCAAAAGCGCTAAAAAAAGCGTATAGTTATTTTTCCGCACTACGCCAATATCAGATTGCGAGCCAGAAATTTCATGTCAGAGCCACCTGCTACGGAAGCTGTCCAGAGCGGATTACGCTTAAATCTGCGCATTATCTCAACCGTCATTTTTAATTTTGCCAGTTACCTGACCATCGGCCTGCCGCTGGCGGTGCTGCCCGGCTATGTCCACGATGTTATGGGCTACAGTGCGTTCTGGGCCGGGCTGGTGATTAGTCTGCAATACCTTTCAACGCTCCTGAGCCGTCCGCATGCCGGACGCTATGCCGATATCTGGGGGCCGAAGAAAGTGGTCATCGTCGGCTTATGTGGCTGTTTTATCAGTGGCGTCTGTTACGCGCTGGCTGCCCTCAGCGCAGCGATACCGCTGCTGAGCCTCGGGCTGTTGTGCGCCGGGCGCTTGATTCTCGGCGTCGGGCAAAGTTTTGCGGGTACCGGCTCGACGCTGTGGGGCGTCGGCATGGTCGGCTCGCTGCATATTGGTCGGGTGATTTCATGGAACGGTATTTTCACTTACGGCGCGATGGCTATCGGTGCTCCGCTGGGAGTACTGATCTACCGGCTTGGCGGCTTGCTGCTGCTGTCGGCCATCATCATGGCGATTATCGTGATTGCTGTGGTGCTGGCGTTGCCGCGTCCGGCAGTTAAAGGCAGCAAAGGGAAGCCGCTGCCGTTTCGTGCGGTGCTCGGCAAGATTTATGGTTACGGATTGATTCTGGCGATGGCATCTGCCGGTTTCGGCGTGATCGCCACCTTTATTACCCTGTTTTATCAGGATAAAGGCTGGGACGGCGCAGCGTTTGCGTTGACAATGTTTAGCGTCGCCTTTGTCGGTACCCGGCTGCTGTTTCCCAACAGCATTAACCGCTACGGTGGATTGCAGGTGGCTATCTGTTGCTTTGCGGTCGAAGCTATCGGGCTGTTTCTGGTGTCGGCCTCGTCGCTGCCGTGGATGGCACATCTCGGCGCATTGCTGACCGGTGCGGGCTTCTCACTGGTGTTCCCGGCGATTGGTGTCGTGGCGGTAAAAGTGGTGCCGCCACAGAATCAGGGCAGTGCGCTGGCAACCTATACCGCGTTTATGGATTTGTCACTGGGGATAACCGGCCCCGTCGCCGGCTTTATTATGAGCTATGCCGGTGTGCCGGTGATTTATCTGTTAAGCGGGCTGCTGGTGTGTGTGGCGCTGGTGGTGACATTGCGGATGCGGATGAAATCCGGAGTTTAATGCAGCGGCGGCGAAAACGCCGCCGCTGTGGGAGCCGTAACCGCGCTTAGCCCTGCAACAGCGCAATACTCTGGCGGATTTCGCGTTCGATATCCGCTTCGCTCCAGTTCTCCAGTTCACCGGAGAACGGCTCAAAAGCGTAAACCCCTTTGTAACCCAGGCGTTCCAGTCGCTGTACCTGCTCGACGCTTTTCAGCAGATCGCCTTCGCTCAGCATAATGCGTTCTTCATCGGTCAGTTCCGCCGTCGGACGGGCATCCTCGACGCCGGACAGGTGTACCAGCCCGATGCGGTTGATATCAATCCCGGCAAATTCCTGCTCGGCATTTTCGTACAGATGATGGTGGAAAGTATCAAGCACGATGCTGAACGGTACCTGCGCATCGCGGATCAGTGCCTGCGCCTGCACTGCCGAGCGCAGCGAGCTGACCGGGAAGCCCAGTGGTTCCACCAGCCCCTGAATAGCGTATTTCTCAAACAGCGGAGCCAGCTTTTTCATCGCTGCCACGGTGTCTTCCGGCGCGACCGCCGTGCCATCGTTGAGCGGACACAGCACCAGCGCTTTCGCCCCGACGCCTTGCGCATCTTTGAGTAATCCTTCCGCTTTTGCCAGCAGCGCGTCATCGGCCTGATTAAACGGGTAGACCGCATTGATGGTGACGATTTCCAGCCCGTATTGTTTTGCCAGCGCCTGCACCTCAGCATGGCTAAGGTTGTCCGTGACTTTGCCGCCCGGCATATCGTTGCGCAGTTCGACTTTGTTCAGGCCCAGCCGCTGCACCAGCTTAAAAAAGCTGTTGATCGACAGCGTTGGGGCAATTTTGCGGTTAATACAAAAACGGGTTGGATCGATGGCCATATGGTCACTCCTGCGGACAGAGAAAAGGGGAACAAGCACCTGCCGCATAAAAGAACATTTATTTCACTGTAAGTTAATTGTGAAATTTAAATTTTTAGATCGGCTTCGCATAAAATCACTCAAAAGCGTCGCCGCAGCGGGGTATCAGAGCGCGGAGCAGGCGTTAACCGCCGTGGGTTTACAGCTAATCGCCGGGGTAAGCAGCATGCCGGGCAGGCCAGCACTGATGCGGTTTGCCCGCGTGTCAGCGTCACGGATGAGATCGTGTAATCTGGCTTGCAGCAAAAATGCGATCCACGCCGCTAAAAATGAATTTTCCAAAGAGAAATATTTGAAAAATTTATTTCAATATAATACTTTCTTAGCACGCATTTGGGTTTTGCCCGGTCAGGTAGCGTGGCAAGTTAAAGACTGCCTGCAGGGATCTATCACATCAAAGAGGCAAGAACATGAATATCACGGGTAACTTTATTGGCGGTAAAACCTCGCTGAGTGCCAGCAACGAAACCATTCCGGTCTACGATCCCGCCACGGGCAAACCGGTGCGCGAACTGACGCAAAGTACCGCGCAGGAAGTCGCCAACACGATTGAAGTGGCACATAACGCCTTTGATGGATGGTCCCGCACTTCGCCTCTGCGCCGCGCACGCATTCTGTTTAATTTTAAAGCGCTGATGGAACAGCATCGTGATGAACTGGCCGAGCTGATTGTCAGTGAACACGGCAAAGTCTGGTCGGATGCACTGGGCGAACTGACGCGTGGCCTCGAAGTGGTCGAATTTGCCTGCGGGATTCCACACCTGATTAAAGGCGAAAACTCGGCGGATGTCGGCACCGGTGTCGACAGCTACTCATTGATGCAACCGCTGGGTGTGGTGGCCGGGATTACGCCATTTAACTTCCCGGCGATGGTGCCATTGTGGATGTTCCCGATCGCGCTGGCCTGCGGCAACACCTTTGTGCTGAAGCCACCGGCACTTGACCCTTCTGCCTCCGTTCGTATGGCCGAGCTGTTGACGGAAGCGGGACTGCCGGATGGCGTCTTTAACGTGATTCACTGTTCCAATGAAGATGCTGAACAGCTGTATACCGACCCCCGCGTGCAGGCGGTGAGCTTTGTTGGCTCGTCTGGCGTGGCGGAGCATATTTATAAAACCGCCAGCGCGCACGGCAAACGCGTACAGGCGTTTGGCGCGGCGAAAAACCACGCCATCGTCATGCCGGATGCCGATCTGGATGCCACGGTTAACGCGATTATGGGCGGTGCCTTCGGTTCCGCTGGCGAACGCTGCATGGCGCTGCCGGTAGTGGTGGCGGTGGGTGATGACACTGCCGACAAGCTGATTGCGGCACTGACGCCGCTGGTTAAAGCCCTGCGTGTCGGCCCGGGCATCCAGAAAGGCAAAGAGGAAAATGAGATGGGGCCGGTGGTTTCCGCGGCGCATCAGAAGAAAGTGCTCGGCTATATTGATAAAGGCGAGCAGGAAGGGGCGAAACTGGTGGTCGATGGCCGCAATATCAGCGTCCCTGGCTATGCCGAAGGTTACTACGTCGGCGGCACGCTGTTCGATAACGTTACCTCGGATATGGTGATCTGGCGTGAAGAGATTTTTGGCCCGGTGCTGAGCATCATGCGTGCGCCAGATTATCAAAGCGCGCTGAAACTGGTTAACAGCCATGAGTTTGGTAACGGCAGCGCGATTTTCACCAGCAATGGTCATACCGGTCGTGATTTTGTCCGCGAAGTGCAGGCAGGTATGGTGGGCGTTAACGTGCCGGTGCCGGTGCCGATGGCATTCCACAGCTTTGGCGGCTGGAAGCGTTCGGTGTTTGGTGCGCTGAACGTCCATGGGCCGGACGGCGTGCGTTTCTACACCCGGATGAAAACGGCCACCGTGCGTTGGCCAAGCGGTCAGCAGACAGTATCTGAATTCAGTATGCCAACTCTGGAATAATCAGCGAGCACAGGAGAAGCCGATGTCTTTGCTAGCCAAATATCAACAACCGGATGCCAGTGGTCGCATCCAGCATGTTACGCCGGAAAGTGCCGGCTGGCGCTATGTAGGGTTTGATGCTTACCAGTTGAAAAAAGGGCAGACCCTGACGCTGGAAAGTGGTGATAAAGAGCTGTGTCTGGTGCTGGTCGCCGGACTGGCGTCGGTCAAAACCCGGAATGCGGAGTTTCCGGGGATCGGCAAGCGCATGTCACCGTTTGAACGCACGCCGCCTTACTCGGTGTATGTGCCGCATGGCGATAAAGTGGAAGTGGTGGCCGATTCCGATCTTGAGCTGGCGGTGTGTAATGCACCCGGCAGCGGCAACCTGCCAGCGCGTCTGATTGCGCCAGCCGATGTGGGTGTCGAGCAGCGTGGCAAAGGGCGTAATAAGCGCCTGGTGCACAATATTCTGCCGGACGATAAACCCGCTGACAGCCTGCTGGTGGTGGAAGTGTACACCGATGAGGGCGATACCAGCTCTTATCCAAGCCATAAGCACGATCAGGAAAATTCAGAGCACGAAACCTATCTGGAAGAGACCTATTACCATCGGTTTAACCCGGAGCAGGGTTTTGCAATGCAACGTGTTTATACCGACGACCGTTCGCTTGATGAGTGTATGGCGGCGTATAACCGCGACGTGGTGACCGTGCCGCGTGGTTATCATCCGGTGGCAACCCTTGCCGGTTATGATAACTATTATCTGAACGTGATGGCCGGGCCGGTGCGTTTGTGGAAATTTACCTGGGAGAAAGATCACGCCTGGGTAAACAGTGAAGAGTATCCGCGCAGTAAATGACGGGTGGTCGCTGACGCCGGTATTTCTGTGGGGCGGCGAACATGCCGCCCCTGCACAAAAAGAGAGCTGATATCAGCTCTCTTTTTTTGTCCCGCCCAGATAACAGAAAAATCGCGCGACTTTACTCTCCAGGCGGTTGCAATTGCGGTAACAGGCATCTCTCTGACTTCTGCATGCCAGTGCTGGCTGGCTGACGGTTATCATTATGGCTGGAGCGATAATCAGCAGGCACAGTCGTAGTGAACGTTTCATTATCAAATCCTCCCTGGAATCAGCTGAAGTTTAGCTGCCACCTCCTGTTCTACGCCTGCTGCCATCACAGTCAAAACGATAACTGAAAGAAACTGTTTCTCGTGGTTACTGCGCGTTATTCAGTGCCAGCGAGACCGCCAGCGTTTGCGCCAGGCATAATGACGCCACTTGCGAACGGAAGCCGTCCACCTGCGCTTCACGCACCACAAAACAGATATCGCTGAAGGCGGCCAGCGGGCTGACCTGGCTGTCAGTAATGGCAATCAGATGTGCGCCGCGCTTGGCTCCCAGTTCCACCAGTTCCACCGCTTCACGTGCGTAAGGTGAATAGCTAATGGCAATCACCACGTCTTTAGGATTCACCATACTCAACTGCTCGGTAAACATGCCGCCAAGGCCGTCGATCAGAAACGCACGGCGCTCAAGATGACGCAGCGCATAAGTCAGATAAGAGGCGACGCTGAACGAGCGACGCAGGCCGATAACATAGATATTTTCCGCCTCACTCAGCATCTGCACGGCTTTTTCCAGCTGCTCAGGATTGGTCTGCATCGCCAGCTGTTGCAGTGCCTGCGAGTTAACCATGGTAAACACGTTAAGGATCTCAGCCGGATTTTCCGGCGCGGCGGCATTCTCATCAGTCGCGGTCTGGCGAAACAGTCGGGCGCGCTCGGTGTAGTTGACCGTTTCTTCCATCAGATGCTGACGAAAAACCTGTTTCATTTCGTTGAAGCCACTAAAGCCAAAAGCATTGGAAAAACGAATCAGAGTGGAAGGAGGAACATCGGCCTGCTGCGCAATCGAGGCAACGGTATCAAAAGCAATACTGTTACTGTTATCAAGAATATAGCGAGCAACCTGTTTCAGGCGTTTGCTGAGAGTGTCGTAACGACGACGAATGTCGTCCTGCAACAGGGAGAGTTGTGTAGGGTTATTGGTCATGACTTCGGCTCGCTAAAATTATTGGCGTTTTGCTGAACGATATTCTACCAGATGAATGGAAAATTTCACTTGATGACGATTATTGCCTAATTTATTTCATGGCAATATGAATCACCTCACATTCTGTCGACGCTTTCGCCGCAAAGACTCTGATAGCGTTCGGCGGTGATTAAAAAAGGCGACCTGCTGGTCGCCTTTAGTGTTAATGCAGATTTATTGTGACGGGCGCGCTTCGCGCCAGTAGCCGATAAGCCGCAAATAATTGTTCTTCACCTGATTAATCAGCGACTGATCGTCCAGCTCACCCTGTAGCCACTGACGTGAAGGTTGAGAGAAAATAGTACGGCCAACGGCAAAGCCTTTTACCCACGGCGCTTGAGCCGCCGCCGCAAAACCGGCTTTCAGCTTCTCTTCCGGTGCGTCCAGCCCCAGTAACAGAATGCCCCGGCAGTGCGGATCCTGCTGCTCAATCAGCTGACCAATCGCCTGCCAGTTTTCCAGCGGCAGCGGTGGCAGTTTCCACCAGTCTGGCTGGATGCCCAGGCTGTAGAAGTGGCTGAGCATATCGTGATAGTAAGACGGCTGATGATCCGGATTATCTTCCGGCAGAATCACTTCCAGCAGCAGTTCATGACCCGACTTATTGCAGCCGCGCCAGACGTCGAGGATCAGTTCATCCTGCTGCTGACGCATCTCTGCGCTGTCGTGTGGATGATAGAACACCAGGCATTTCACCACGTGCTCCTGCGGCCAGTCGATTAGCTGCGAGCCAATATTGCCATGCTCAAGGCGCAGCGGGCGCGAGCTGGGTAGTTCAATTGGACGGCCAATCCACCAGCCTTTACCGGTAATCGCATTCAGTGCCGTCTGACCATAAGTGGTGTCCGCCAGAATGCCGCTGCGATGATCAAGACCGGCTTCGGTGGCTGCGGATTCAGCCGCTTTCAGCAACAGGGTTTTCAGTTGTGGAATGCGTGATTCATCCACGCCCGCTTCATGCGCCATATCGGCCAACTGCTTACGATGGTCGAAGGCAAAGACATTCAGTTCCTGCCACTGCTGTTTGCGGGTGGTGACGCGATGCAGATGGTTGAGACGGGCATCCAGATCCGGGCGTTTCACGTCATTATCGCGACCGAGGAAATCATCCAGCTCTTCTTTGGTCGGCATCGCTGGCGCACAGCCGTGGCGGGAAACCACCAGCGCACCGCAGGCGTTGGCATAGCGGCAGGCCTGCTCCCAGCCTTCATCATTGAGCCAGCCACGTAACAGGCCAGACATAAATGCATCGCCCGCGCCGAGCACATTCAGCACTTCTACCCGCACACCGCTGTGCAGGCGGGTCTGTTCCCAACTGTCCGGAATA
>NZ_JRXE01000007.1:44335-95062 GCF_001267535.1 Winslowiella iniecta
CACATTTTTCAGCGCGGTCAGGGTATCGGTGCTGCCACCGGCGATATGGAACTCTTCTTCGGTACCCACCACCAGATCAAAGTAGTGCAGTACTTCCTGTAGTTGCTGCGTGACATGCTGTGATTCAATAAAGCGGGTTTCACCATCGCCCAGTGAGGTCAGACCCCAGAGTACCGGACGGTAGTCGATATCCAGCGCGGTGCGCAGACCGTGACGTTTGGCGAACTCCAGCGCTTTCAAAACTGCCGCGCGGGTATCCGGGTGTGACAGATGCGTGCCGGTGACCGCCACCGCACGTGAAGAAGCAATGTACTCTTCACGAATATCTTCGGGCTTCAGCCCCATATCCGCACAGTTATCACGGTAGAAAATCAGCGGGAAGGTATCTTCATCTTTAATCCCAAGTATCACCAGCCCGGTCAGCCGCGACTCGTCGGTGATCAGCGATTCGGTATCCACACCAACGCGTTGCAGCTCTTCACGCAGGAAACGGCCATTGTGCTCATCCCCGACGCGCGCCAGCATCGCTGATTTCAGCCCCTGAATCGCGGTGCCGTAAGCGACGTTGCCGGACGAGCCGCCGAGATATTTGGAAAAGGTGCTCATATCTTCCAGTCGCGCACCAATTTGCTGACCATAAAGATCAACGGCGATGCGCCCGATACAAATCACATCAAGCCGCTTCTGTTGTGTACTCATACCTGTGTTTTCCTTCTGTGAAAAGCAGACTCTGTCGGGCTTTGCGCCACATCACCCCATCATCACGCTGATAGTGGCCAGGCGGATAAATTCGAAAGCCGATCGAACCGGATTTAACATGTTTTTTAGTATGAGGAATAAAAATTCCAAATTCAATATGAAATGAAATTATCACCCCAAAATTGTGAGGTAGATAAAACTCTGGCTAACCGCCGTGTCCTGTCATGGATTTTCAGGCTATTTCCCGCCCGCCAAAAAGCGGTCAGCCATATCGCAACACCGGACTGCCATATAAAGGAAGGTGTTGAAGTGGAATGAAATTTCCTTTTTATGCCACAGTGAAAGTGAGATGTTGCAATTAAGCGGTGCTGACAGCAGCTGAAATGCCGTTTCATCACAGAATTTGATCTCTCTCGCAAAATGAAATGTTTTTTCTGTAATTGTATTTAGTGGAAAAAATATTTGTTTATAATCGCCTCACGTTTCACTTATCAGCTGTCGCCTCAGTTTCTTCTCACGCGGGCGGCCACAAAATGCGAACCGCGGCGTGCCTGCTCAGGCAGCACCCGATACGTAAAGGATGAGCACATGGGCAACATTAGATTAACCACGGCACAGGCGCTGGTGAGATTTCTGGATAACCAGTATCTGTCGGTAGACGGTGTGGAAACTAAATTCGTGAAAGGGATTTTCGCCATTTTCGGCCACGGAAATGTGCTCGGCCTCGGTCAGGCGCTGGAGCAGGATAGCGGCGATCTGGTGGTGCATCAGGGGCGTAATGAGCAGGGGATGGCCCATGCGGCAATTGGCTACGCCAAACAGAAGCTGCGCCGTGAAATCATCGCCTGTACCTCGTCTGTCGGACCCGGCGCGGCGAATATGATTACCGCAGCCGGTACCGCCAGCGCTAACCGTATCCCGCTGTTATTGCTGCCGGGCGATGTGTTTGCCACGCGCCAGCCCGACCCGGTATTGCAACAGATTGAGCAGAGTTATGATCTGAGCATCAGCACCAATGATGCCTTCCGTGCGGTCAGCAAATACTGGGACCGGATTAACCGTCCTGAACAGCTGATGACCGCCTGCATTAATGCAATGCGCGTGCTGACCGATCCGGCGGAAACCGGTGCCGTCACCCTGTCGCTGCCGCAGGATGTGCAGGGCGAAGCCTGGGACTTCCCGGACTACTTCTTCCAGAAACGTGTGCACCGTCTTGATCGCCGCCTGCCGACCTTAGCCCAGCTGAATGATGCGCTGAAACTGCTGGCTGGCAAACGTAAGCCGCTGATTATTTGCGGTGGCGGGGTGAAGTATTCCGAAGCCGGTGAAGCGCTGCGCCAGTTTGCCGAGCGCCACAATATCCCGTTTGCTGAAACGCAGGCCGGTAAAGGCACGATCGTTTCCGATCATCCGTTGAATGTCGGCGGTGTGGGTGAAACCGGGTGTCTGGCGGCCAACCTGCTGGCGAAAGAGGCCGATCTGGTGATTGGTGTCGGCACCCGTTATACCGATTTCACCACCGCATCTAAATGGATCTTCCAGAACCCGGATGTCAGCTTCCTGAATATTAACGTCAGTAATTTCGACAGTTATAAGCTGGACGGCGTTCAGCTGGTGGCCGATGCGCGTGAAGCGCTGACGGCACTGGATGGTCGCCTGGCTGCACAGGGCTTTACCAGCGGCTGGGGCGAGCAGGTTAACCAGGCGCAGAGTAAGTTGTTAAAAGAGACCCAACGCGTTTACCAGGTGGAGTACAGCGGTGCCGATTTTATTCCGGAAATCGCCGATCATATCGACCGTGAAGCGCTGTTCGAGGAATTTAATCGTCTGACTGACTCTTTCCTGACGCAGAGCAGCGTCCTCGGCACGCTTAATGAGCAGCTCCCAAAGAATTCAGTGATCGTCGCCGCTGCGGGTAGTTTACCTGGCGATCTGCAACGCGTCTGGCGCACCAAAGATTACAACAGCTACCACGTCGAATATGGCTACTCCTGTATGGGGTATGAAGTGAACGCGTCGCTCGGCGTCAAGCTGGCCGAGCCGGATCGTGAGGTCTATACGCTGGTTGGCGACGGCTCTTTTATGATGCTGCACTCCGAGCTGGTGACCTCAATCCAGGAAGGCGCAAAAATCAACGTAGTGCTGTTCGACAATATGACCAACGGCTGTATTAACAATTTGCAGATGGAACACGGGATGGACAGCTTCACCACCGAGTTCCGCTTCCGTAATGCCGAAGGCGGCAAGCTGAATGGCGGGTTTGTGCCGGTGGACTTCGCGGCGATTGCCGCCGGATACGGCTGTAAAACGTATCGCGTCACCACGCTGACGGAGCTGAAACAGGCGCTGGAAGATGCACGCAAACAAACCGTTTCCACGCTGATCGACATTAAAGTGCTGCCAAAAACCATGGTGCATAAATACTTCAGCTGGTGGCACGTCGGTGGCGCGCAGGTGTCGACCTCAGAGCGCGTTGATGCTGTCGCTCAGATGCTAAACGAACATGTCGACCAGGCGCGTAAGTACTGATTTATCGACATTATTGGGTGTGGGATAACCTGCACCTGACATAAAAAAATCAGCCTCAACCCTACAAAATTCCGGAGTTATCATGACGCTACGTTTAGGTGTTATCGGCACAGGTGCCATCGGACAAGAACATATCCGTCGCTGCAGTAAAGTGCTGCAAGGGGCAGAAGTGGTGGCGGTATCTGATATCAATGTTGAGGGCGCGCGCGCGGCGATTGCGAAGCTCGGCCTCAATGCAGAAGTGTATGCCGACGGTCATGAAGTAGTGAAATCGGGTGACGTTGATGCGCTGCTGGTGACCTCGTGGGATCCAACCCATGAAGAGTTCACTCTCGCCGCGATTGCCGCCGGTAAACCGGTATTTTGTGAAAAGCCGCTGGCGATGTCTGCCGAAGGCTGCCGCCGTATTGTTGATGCTGAAATCAAATTCGGAAAGCGTCTGGTGCAGGTTGGCTTTATGCGCCCGTATGACGCGGGCTATGTGGCGCTGAAAAAAGTGATCACCGCGGGCGAAATTGGCGAGCCGCTAATGCTGCACTGCGCGCACCGCAATCCGACGGTGCCGGAGAACTACACCACCGATATGGCGATCACCAACACCCTGATCCACGAGCTGGATGTGCTGCGTTGGCTGACGGAAGATGACTACAAATCAGTGCAGGTGGTCTTCCCGCGTACCACCTCAAAGGCACACGCCAAACTGAGAGATCCGCAAATTGTGCTGTTTGAAACCCACAAAGGCATTCGTATCGACGTCGAAATCTTTGTGAACTGTGCTTATGGCTACGATATCCAGTGCGAAGTGGTTGGTGAAACCGGTATTGCTAAACTGCCAGAGCCTTCATCCGTGCTGATGCGTAAAGAGGCCAAACTGTCTGAAACCATTCTGACCGACTGGAAAGATCGCTTTATCGATGCGTATGACGTTGAGTTACAGGCGTTTATCAACGATGCCACCGCAGGTCAGCTGAAAGGCCCATCAGCGTGGGATGGTTATGCAGCCTCCGTCGCGGCAGATGCCTGCATCAAAGCGCAGAACAGCGGCGCCATTGAGCCGGTTGAATTGCCGACGCGTCCGACCTTCTACGACAAGTAATTGCCGAAAAATCCCCGCTTTGTGCGGGCGGGGATTATCTCCACTTTATCTTCTGTTGTTCATCCAGGGAGAGACTGATGAAAATTGCTTTTGATGTTGATGTCATTAAAGATTTAGGCATCACTAAAATGGTTCACCAGGTTGCTGACTGGGGCTACAAATATATTGAGCAGTCGCCGCATCCGCAAATCAACCCGTTCTATAAACATCCGAAAGCCAGCCGCGAAATTATGACGGAATATAAAAACGCGCTCAGAGCCACGGGTGTCGAGCTTTCCTCGTTTATCGTGGTGTACCGCTGGTCAGGCCCGGATGAAGCCCGTCGTCAGGCGGCAGTGCGCAACTGGAAGCGCATGATTGAGATCGCGGTAGAAATGGGCGTGCAGGTGATTAATACCGAGCTGTCCGGTACGCCGAACGAGCCGGAAATCTGTGAAGAGATGTTCTATCGCTCGATGGAAGAGCTGCTGCCGATTGTTGAGCGTGAAGGCATTCGTATCGAAATTCAGTCGCATCCGTGGGACTTCTGCGAAGAGAACAATGAAACCGTCGATCTGGTGAAGTCGTTCCGCAGTGAGAACGTCAAATACCTCTACAGCGTGCCGCACACGTTCTTTTATGACAAAGGAAAGGGCGATGTGAAAAGCATGCTGGAGTACGCCGGTGACGATCTGGCGCACGTGCTAATTGCCGATACCATGAACCATACCAAGCATTGCCGTTATATCGTTAACCCGCCGGGCGTGGATGCCACCATTCACCAGCACGTGGGTGTCGGTGAAGGGGAGGTCGATTTTGACACCCTGTTCCAGACCCTGCGCGAGACCAATTTTGCGACCCGCAGCTACAAAGTGGGCGGCGAACCGATTATCGCCTCTTCACTGTTTGGTTATCCGGAAAAAATGAAGTATCAGGCAGTGGAAACCCGCGAGCTGATTGAGCGCGAATTATTGGTCAGATAACCGTACCCGCAGGGGCGGCGGGATCGCCGCTCATGGAGACATGATGATGAACAAAGATAATGTAAAACTGGCGATCGCCCCGATTGGCTGGACCAACGATGATATGCCGGAGCTGGGTAAAGAGAATACCTTTCAGCAGACCGTCAGTGAAATGGCGCTGGCCGGTTTTACCGGCAGTGAAGTGGGCAGTAAATACCCGCGCGATCCGGCGGTGTTAAAGCCGATGCTGGAAATCCGCGGTATCCAGATTTGTAACGCCTGGTTTAGTACCTTTTTTGCCCAGGGCGATAAAGCGAAAACCATCGACGAGTTCGTTAACCATATGAACTTCCTGCATGCGATGGGTGCCCGAGTGATCGGTTGTTCCGAGCAGAGCAAAAGCATTCAGGGTACTGAGCTGGCGGTGCTGGAGCAGAAGCCGCATTTTACCGATGAAGAGTGGCAGCGGACGGCAGAAGGCTATAACGAACTGGCAAAAATCGCCGCTGAAAAGGGCATGCAGGTCTGTCTGCATCACCATATGGGGACGGCGATTCAGACCAATGCGGAAGTTGATCGCTTTATGTCGCTGACCAATGATGATGTGTTCCTGCTGTTTGATACCGGCCATGCTTACTATTCGGAAGGTTCGCAGCAGGAGATGCTGGCGTTATTGCAGAAGTATCTGCCGCGTATCAATCATGTCCATCTGAAAGATGTGCGTGATGAGATTGTTGCGCAGGTGCGCAGTGAGAGGCTGTCATTCCTTGATGGCGTTAAAAAAGGCACCTTTACTGTGCCAGGCGATGGCGTCATCGATTTTAAACCGGTGTTTAAAATTCTCGACGATTACGGCTATAAAGGCTGGATGGTGGTAGAGGCGGAGCAGGATCCGGCGCTGGCGAATCCGTTCGAATATGCGGTGAAAGCGCGTAAATATATCCGTGAGACGGCGGGGATTTGATCATCTGTACCGTACGGGCGGCGTTATCGCCGCCCATACCGGAGGTTTTCGGCTTACTTCAGCGTAATGGTATTAATAATATTTTCCGCTTCGGTCTGCGCCTGCTGCTGATTATCCGCTGGCAGGGAAATTTGCAGCGTCAACAGTTTGCCATCCACTTTTGCCAGAATCACCGAAGACCAGGCTGACTGGTTATTCGCTGAGATCACGGTGTTTAGCTGCTGCACCGTCTGGCCTTTCAGTTCAACGGATTTATTGGTCACTACCTGCAACTGCGCATCGCGGTTACGCTGTTGGGTTTCCAGGCGCTTCGCCAGCACATCCAGCCCTTCATTGGTGGTATCACCGGCAATAACGATAATCGCTTTCTGGCCCGATTCGTCGGCATACACATGCATGTTATTGGCCTGAGTACCCAGCTTACCGCTCTTGTCTGACATATCTGCTGGCAGATTAAAGCTCAGCTTGCCGTCCAGCAGGCTGATAGTTTGAGCGGACTGGCTGCTGCTGACGCCATTGTCGGCGGCGGCCTTCTCATCTTTTCCGTCACAGGCCGCTAAGCCCATCACCAGTAAACCTATTCCCACATATTTCGCTAAATGACGCATCAGGTTCCCTTTATCTATTCGCGTACGGATGTTCAGGCATTGATACCCGCCATACTTCAATCGGCAGATCGAATTTATCAGGGTATATACAAACTAAATCAGTCACTAAATGCAACAAACTTACTGTGACAGATTAACTCCTTTGCCGATAAAGCGGCTGCGGTGTTATCCGAAATTCAGCCCGGCGTTACTGCTGCGTTCGGCCAGACGCTTTAACGCGGCGTTAAGCAACAGGCCATAGGCTGGCAGGAAGAACACCATGCAGATCAGCACCTTGAAGCTGTAATCCACCAGGGCGATTTCCATCCAGTTTTGCGCCATAAACGGGTCGGTACTTTTATAGAAAGCGATAAAGAAGAAGGCGAGGGTATCGCTGATATTGCCAAGGAACATCGCCGCCGCCGGAGCAATCCACCATTTGGCATTGCGGCGCAGACGATTAAACACATGCACATCAAGGATTTGCCCCAACGCATAAGCCATAAAGCTGGCGCAGGCAATACGGGCCACAAACAGGTTCATCTGGCGTAGAGCCTCTGGGCCTTGCCACTCTCCCTGATAAAACAGTGAAGAAAGCGCGTAAGAGATAAACAGTGCCGGAATCATTACCATCAGAATGATGCGTCGTGCCAGCGGCGCGCCAAAAATACGCACGGTCAGATCGGTAGCGAGAAAGATAAACGGAAAGCTAAACGCGCCCCAGGTGGTGTGCAAACCGAAAACAGAGATCGGCAACTGAACCAGATAGTTACTGGAAGTGATCACCAGCAGGTGAAATAGCGCGAGCCATACCAGCGCATAAGTGCGCTGACGCGGGGTAAACGAAATCATATGTAGCCTTTTTAACAGTGGGGTGAGGGAACCCAGCGAATTCGGAAGCCTTATCGATAGCAAGCTAATGCTTACAATCGGCCGGAATCTTACCGATTTCACTTTTCAATGCAATGGTTAATTTTAGCGCAAACGTTAACGTCCGGTATCTTACTTGCGTGCTTAGCGCTCAGGGGTAAAATAAGCCGCAATGTTGTCTTTCCGTTGATGAGAGTGTTATGAGCGATATCTTCGCCGATGCTGACCAGACCTTAGATGCGCTGGGTCTGCGCTGCCCTGAGCCAGTGATGATGGTGCGTAAAACCGTGCGACATATGCAACCGGGCGAAACGCTGCTGATTATTGCTGACGATCCGGCTACCACCCGCGATATTCCCGGTTTTTGCCGCTTTATGGAACACACCTTGCTGGCGCAGTCTGTTGAACAGACGCCATATAAGTATCTGTTGAAGAAAGGGCTGTGAGTCAAAAAGGGTAGAGATCGATGAGCGGTTCAATCGCGTTTACCGGACAGAAGTACATCAGCTTGCCATCGGTGGTTGTCAGTCGAGTAAATCCCAGCTGCTGGTAAAATCCGGCGGCTTGTTCATCTTTCGCTTCGGTGTAGAGTGAGTAAACTCCCACCGACTGGGCGGCTTGATATACCCGTTTTGCCGCATGTGCCACCAGCATTGAGCCGAAACCTCTACCTGCAATACGCCGATCGACAGCCAGACGGCCAAGAAGAATACAGGGCGCATTTTCGTAAGGGACTTCCCGGCGTCGTTTGCTGCTCATACCCGCTTTTTCATAACAGCCACCTGAAAGGGTGTAGTAGCCCATGATTTCAGGCACTGGCTCATCGGTGAGAAGCACATTGGCGCGCAGCACATTTAGCTTATGCTGCCGCGCCAGTTGCGTTTTGAGAAAGCGATTCAGTTCCTCGCTGCCACAGTCGAAGTTTTCAGTGTGGTAATCAGCGGAGTGGTCAAAAGGAAAAATGCCTTTTTTTAGTTGTCCCATTTCCAGACGTCATCCTCGCTCATGCGCTCAACTGCACGGCGAAAGCGTTGATTAGGCGCTGGCGGATTATCTAAAGCCTGTGCAACCTTTTGCCACGCGTCTTCCGTGAGTTGTATGCGACGGTGTTCATTAATGATGTTCTCTGCACGCTCAAGTGCTGACTCGGCAATAAACTGTGAAACGCTGATACAACTGATTTGAGCGGCAGCTTCAATATTGGCCTTCGATTCCGAGCTTACCCGGAGTTCAAGGCGCTCTTTTTTAGCCAAAGCTGACATGATATTCACCTTCAATATATTTATAAATTTGTACGGCGCTATGCCGTACAAAAAGTATGCACCCCTGCCGATGTTTTATCAATTCTCTTTACGCAGTAACCGCAAAGCATTCGCCGTGACCAGTGCTGTCGCGCCTGAATCGGCCAGTACCGCCAGCCACAATCCAGTAATGCCCAACAAGGTGGTCAGCAGAAAAATCCCCTTCAGGCCAAGTGCAATCGCAATATTTTGCCGGATATTGGCATGTGTAGCGCGTGACAAACGTATCATTGCCACCAGACCGGTCAGGCGGTTATGCGTCAGCGCCGCATCGGCGGTTTCCAGCGCCACGTCAGTGCCGCCGCCCATCGCAATGCCAATAGTGGCGGCTTTCATCGCTGGCGCATCGTTAATGCCGTCGCCGACCATCGCCAGCGGCTGCTGCTGATTGAGTTTATCCACCAGCTGGACTTTATCTTCCGGTAGCAGGCTGGCGTGATAGTCGATATCCAGTTCGCCAGCAATCGCCGCCGCAGCACGTGGGTTATCGCCGGTCAGCATCACACAGCTGATGCCGAGTGCTTTCAACTGGTTAATCGCCTGGCGGGCATCGCTACGTAAGCTGTCACGCAGGGCAATCAGGCCAATGGGCTGCTGCTCTTCCAGCACCACCACGGTGGTTTTGCCCGCCGATTCCAGCATAGCAATCAGCTTCTGCTGCGCTTCTGTAAGCCGGGTCAGTTTTGCCGGTGCGCTAAGCAGCAGATGACGCCCGTTGACCCAGGCTTCAATACCGCTGCCTGCCAGAACACGTTGCCCTTCGGCGACGGGAATCGCCTGATTCAGTGTGGCGGCGTGCGCGACGATGGCGCGTGCCAGCGGATGTGACGAACCGCTCTCAACTGCCGCCGCTTTCAGTAACAGCGCAGTTTTATCTTCACCGTTCAGCAGCACCACATCCGTAACCTGCGGTTTTCCTTCGGTCAGCGTGCCGGTTTTATCAAAAGCGATAGTGCGTACTGCGCCCAGATTTTCCAGCGCCGCGCCGCCTTTAATCAAAGCGCCGCGTCGGGTGGCCGCCGCTAAGCCGGAGGTGATGGCGGCTGGCGTCGAGATCACCAGCGCACAAGGGCAGCCAATCAGCAGCAGAGTCAGCCCTTTGTAGATCCACGGTTGCCATTCAGCAGCGAACAACAGCGGCGGCACCACGGTGATCAGCAGCGCCAGCGCCATAATCGCCGGGGTGTAGTAGCGGCTAAAGCGGTCAAGGAAGCGTTCTATCGGCGCGCGGCGCTCTTCGGCCTGTTCAATCAGATGCAGAATGCGGTCAATAGCGCTTTCGCCACTGCGAGACACCACTTCCATCCGCACCTGGCGGTCAACGCTGGTGCAGCCGGCGGCGACCGTTTCACCCTGCTGGCGTTCAACCGGCACCGATTCGCCAGTCAGTGCACTTTCATCAAAGCTGGCAAAGGGAATGAGTAATCGGGCATCGGCCGGTAAACGGGCGCCTGCCGCGACTTCGATAATATCGCCGGGGCGCAGATCGTCGATGGCTACGCTTTCACGCCGATCGCCACGAATTCGCACCGCTTCGTCGGGCTTCAACGCCATCAGCGCGGTGACGCCCTGCCTGGCGCGACCGGCGGCAAAAGCTTCCAGACGTTCGCCCAGCAAAAACAGTAACAGCACCATCGCCGCTTCAGCGCTGGCATCAATAAACAGCGCGCCGATAGCGGCTACGGACATCAGGGTTTCAATGGCAAAAGGCGTGCCGCTGCGGATCAGTTGCAGCGCTTTGCGACCCACCGGCCAGATCCCCGCCAGCGTGGTGGCGATAAAGGCGATGCGCCCGCTGGTTTCATCCACGCTGCTCAGCAGCCAGCTGGCCAGCATCAGCAGGCTCAGCAAGATAATGGCGCGATTCTGTAGCCAGAAGCCGGGTTCTGGCGCTTTTTTGTTGGTTTTCAGGCTAAATCCCGCCTGTTTAACTGCCTGTTCGACCTGTTTACTGAGATCGGTTTTGCTGATAACCACCAGTTTTTCCGTGGCAAACAGCACACGCGCGTGGCTGACGCCATCGACCCGTTGCACCGCGGTTTCGATTTTTCGCGCGCAGCTGGGGCAATCCATGCCGTTAATTAGCCAGCTATAGCCTTTGCCGTCGGGGGCGCTGTCGCCTTCGTCGTCGGCGTTTTCGCCCGAACCACCGCCGCTATCGTGGCAGCAGGAATCGTCGCGGGTGGCGCTGGAAAGGCGGGTGATTTTCTGGATAACCGGGCGTGCCGCAGGGGGACAGGCCGGTTTTTTCGCGGCGTGGCGTGAGCCACAACCGCAGGAAGAGTGCTGGTGCATAAAGCCTCCCGAAAAGTCAGGCTGCGGGCGAGGCTGCCCGACTGTTGGCTTATCCTACACTCTGGAGCTAACTCCAGAGTCAAGTATCCAGCGGCGAATTTTTCTTATCGCGTGGCGTCTGCTGGCTTACAGATACAGTGAGCGCACAATCATAAAGTGACCAGCGAAGTAGCAGGCGGCGACAATGGCCCGATCGGCACTGAAGCGGCGGCGATAATGGCTGATAAACCAGACGCTACTCGCCAGCAGCAGGAAAATGGCACCGACCAGCAGCGAGAAGCTGTAATCATCAGGGCGGAAGTAGTATTGCTCTGCGCTCAGCCACACCATCACCAGCGTCATGCCAATAAAGGTACAGACCGGCCAGCGTAACTCATCCAGTCGCGTCCACAGGATGGCAATCAGCACCACACCGATTAACAGCATCACCAGCGGGATTGGCCAGAAGAAGCTCAGCGTCATATGACCGGCAAAGCTGATGGTGTACAGCAGGTGAGAGAGGAAAAACGCGCCAATAGCGTACAGCATGCGCTGTTGCGGCAGCAGCGTCAGGGCATCACCGATCAGGGTCGCCAGCAGGCCGAGCATAATCAGATAGTCAGTGGCATTCAGCACTGGCGCTTGCCATGCCCAGGCGACCAGCAGCAACAGCGTGACCGGCTTAAATACCCAGCGTTGCCACTGTGGACCACGATATGAAGCATCAACATACAACCAGCCCGAAAAGAGCACGGCTAAAAAGGACCAAAGCATAATTTTATTCCTTTTTTGCGGACTTATGTCCTTAAATAATGAGTGTTCATTTCCCGTAATGTCGATCTCAGTTTAGGTTACGCGCTCTGAATGTGACAATGGTAGCGATCTGGTTGTATGCTTTTGCCCGGCTAAATGTTTTCAACCGCAGACCTGAGGAGCACGAGAAAAAATATGGGCAAGCCACCGCTAATCTTTTTCATCGTCCTGGCGATTATTGCCATTCTTGCCACCCGCCAGTTTATTAAGCAGCGGCGCGAAGTGGCGGTTAATGACGCCTCACCGCTACGGGTGATACCGGTTGAAGTGAAAACCAAACGCGAATTCCCGGCGTCTAATCGCCGCTCACGTCAGCGCGAAGTGATCCCGGTTGAGGAGATGCGCTATGAAGCCTGGTTTCATCCGCTGAATGGTGCGGGAGATTTTAAGCTGGTGCTGACGGCGAATGACTATCACCAGATTGATAAAGGTGTGAAAGGGCAATTGCAGGTAAAAGGTTCGCGTTTTGTCAGTTTTAGCCCGGTGATGCAGTAGCTACGCGTTGGCAGAGGGCGGCGAAAACGCCGCTCCTGTAAATAGATTACTGTTTTGGATAATGTTTTTTCTGCCAGGCCAGCAGCTCAAACACGCCAAAGAAGAAGATTTTCGTCTGCGTCAGTTTGCTCAGTTTCGGCCCGTCCTTTGGCTGGGTGGCGCGCAGCAGCACCAGCTGTAAACCGTGCATAATCACCATAAAAAATAGCGCGATATCAACGAAATACTTTAACGGTTTCGGAAACGGCTGCACCACATTGAGCAGCAGAAACGCCCAAACGCACAGCATCACTAAACGTCCCAGATTAAGCAGCATCATCATTCTCCTTGTTGATGGTGTGACGCACATACAAACGGTAAGCTACCTGACCGGCGATTTTCTCGCGGTGCAGTTGCCAGTTTACCGGCACTGGCGGCATGCCGTTTTCCACTTCGCTTTCAACATAAATCAGTGCGCCATCGGCCAGCCAGTGTTGGCTTTCCAGTAAGCTGAGGGTTTGCTCCAGCAGCCCTTTACGGAACGGCGGATCGATAAACACCAGGTCGTGTGGCTCGCCCGCTTGCGCCAGCCAGCTCAGGGTGTTGGTGTTAATCACCCGCCCATTAGCGGCTCCCAGCGTGGCCAGATTTTTTTCCAGCTGTTGTGCTACCGGTCGTTCCAGCTCTAATAACGTAGCAGACGCGGCGTGACGCGACAGCGCTTCCAGCCCAAGCGCACCGCTTCCGGCGAAGCAATCGAGGCAGCGCGCCTGCTGAATATCCGGCGCCAGCCAGTTAAATAGGGTTTCGCGTACCCGGTCGGTTGTCGGGCGCAAGCCAGCGCTGTCCGGCACTGGCAGCTTCCGGCCACGCCACTGGCCGCCGATAATACGAATCTGTCCGGCGGCATTGCTGCGGGGTTTTTTATTCATCTTGCTCACAACTCGTCATAATTTGTTGCGTAGTTTAACGGGCTAATTGGGCGGTGGAAACGTTAAAAAGGGTGCTGGTGTTGCGTTGCATGGAAAGTGTTAGACTAAGAGATTCATTATCAGGTTATTTCTCATAACCCAGGACGCGCAGTCGACCGGGTTTTAGCCATCGAGGAGTGTAGTTGCACAATGGCAAAAGATAAAAAACGTGGCTTTTTTTCCTGGCTGGGCTTTGGACGTGATGAGCCGTCATCACCGCAGGAGGAACAAAAAGAGACGTTAAAGGAACAACAGCCTGCTGCTGAAAATGCATCGGATGCCGCAACGCTCCCGCCGTCTGACGCTGACGCGCAAACCCCTGAGCAACTTGCCCAAGAGATTGTGGCCGTTACCGAAACGGTCGCTGAAGAAGAGCGCGCCGCGCCAGAAGCGACTGAAGAATCCGAGCCCGTTGCGCCCGTTATTGAAGAAGAGTTGCTGCCGGAAGAACTGCCTGCGGTAGTGGCCGACGCTGCGCCAGTTGAAGAACAGCCGCCGGTTGAAGAGATTCAGCCGACTGAACTGTCGCCGGTTGCTGAAGAGTGGCTGCCGGAAGATGCACCGGTTGAACCATTGCAGGTTGCTGAGCCAGAAGTGGTTATTGAGCCTGAGCCAGAAGTTGTTATTGAGCCTGAACCGGCAGGGGTTATTGAGCCTGAACCGGCAGGGGTTATTGAACCTGAACCGGAAGTGGTTATTGAACCTGAACCGGAAGTCGCCGCACAGCCAGAGGTTGTCGCCGGGCCGGAAGCTGAGCCAGAGTTAACGCCTGATCAGGTGGCCGATATCGAGCCGCAGCTGAGCAAAACGGAAGAGCCAGAAGCCACTGAAGTGATTCCGGCGCTGGCTGAACAGCAGCGCCCGACCAAAGAGGGCTTCTTTGCCCGCCTGAAACGCAGCCTGGTCAAAACGCGACAGAATCTGGGTTCAGGATTTATCGGATTGTTCCGCGGCAAGAAGATCGACGACGATCTGTTTGAAGAGCTGGAAGAGCAGTTACTGATTGCCGATGTCGGTGTGGATACCACGCGTCGCATCATTGCCAGCCTGACTCAGCAAGCTAACCGCAAACAGCTGCGCGATGCGGAAGCGCTGTATGGCTTGCTGAAAACCGAGATGTCGCAGATTCTGGCGAAAGTGGAAGCGCCGCTGGATGTCAGTGGCAAAACGCCATTTGTTATCCTGATGGTTGGCGTAAACGGCGTCGGTAAAACCACCACCATCGGTAAGCTGGCGCGTCAGTATCAGGCGGAAGGCAAATCGGTGATGCTGGCGGCGGGTGATACCTTCCGTGCTGCGGCGGTTGAGCAGTTGCAAGTATGGGGTCAGCGCAACAGCATTCCGGTGATTGCCCAGCAAACCGGTGCTGATTCCGCTTCGGTGATTTTCGATGCGATTCAGGCCGCGAAAGCACGTGGCGCGGATGTACTGATTGCGGATACCGCCGGTCGTCTGCAGAACAAAGCGCACCTGATGGAAGAGCTGAAAAAGATCACCCGTGTGATGAAGAAGCTGGATGATGCTGCGCCACATGAAGTGATGCTGACCATTGATGCCAGCACCGGCCAGAATGCCATCAGCCAGGCTAAGCTGTTTCATGAAGCCGTTGGGCTGACCGGTATTACGCTGACCAAACTGGATGGTACCGCGAAAGGGGGGGTGATTTTCTCGGTGGCCGATCAGTTTGGTATTCCGATTCGTTACATTGGTGTCGGTGAAGGTATCGAAGATTTGCGGTCGTTTAAGGCCGACGATTTTATTGAGGCACTGTTTGCCCGAGAGGACTAATTAGGATGATTCGCTTTGAAGAGGTCAGTAAGGCTTATCTCGGCGGTCGGCAAGCGCTTCAGGGGGTAGATTTCCATCTGCGTCCGGGAGAGATGTCGTTCCTGACCGGGCACTCCGGGGCAGGGAAAAGTACCTTGCTGAAGCTGATTTGTGGCATTGAACGGCCCAGCGCCGGGCATATCTGGTTTGGCGGGCATGATATCAGCCGCCTGAAAAGCCGCGAAGTGCCGTTCCTGCGTCGTCAGATTGGCATGATTTTCCAGGACCACCATCTGCTGATGGATCGTTCGGTATATGACAACGTAGCGATTCCGCTGATTATTGCGGGTGCCAGCGGTGAAGATATCCGCCGCCGCGTGTCGGCCGCGCTGGATAAAGTCGGCCTGCTCGACAAAGCGAAGAGTTTCCCGATTCAACTCTCCGGCGGTGAGCAGCAACGTGTCGGCATCGCCCGTGCGGTGGTGAACAAACCTGCGGTATTACTGGCCGATGAACCGACCGGTAACCTTGATGACGCCTTGTCGGAAGATATTTTGCGTCTGTTTGAGGAGTTTAACCGTGTCGGCGTGACCGTACTGATGGCGACTCATGATATGGGGCTGATTGCGCGGCGTAATTACCGCGTGATGTCGCTGAATCAGGGACGGATGTACGGAGGCCATGATGGTGAATAAACGTAATAAACGCGCGCCGGCACCGAAGGCGAAACAGCCGTCGAAAACCAAGGCGCTGAAAGGCGGCTGGCAGGAACAGTGGCGTTATGCGTTGCACGGCTCGCTGTCGGATATGTGGCGTCAGCCGCTGGCAACGCTGTTAACCGTGATGGTAATTGCCATCTCGCTGACGCTGCCAAGCGTCTGTTATATGGTGTGGAAAAACGTCAGCCAGGCTGCCGACCAGTGGTATCCGGCACCGCAACTGACGGTTTATCTCAGTAAAACGCTGGATGACAGCGCGGCTGAGAACGTCATTGCGCAGCTGAAGCAAGAAGATGGCGTCGACAAGGTGAACTACCTGTCGCGAGAAGAGGCAATGGGCGAGTTCCGCAACTGGTCGGGCTTTGGCGGCGCGCTGGATATGCTGGAGCAGAATCCACTGCCGGCGGTGGCCATCATTACGCCAAAACTGAATTTCCAGAGTTCGGACACTATGCAAACCCTGCGCGATCGGGTGGCAGCGGTGAACGGTGTGGATGAAGTGCGCATGGATGACAGCTGGTTTGCCCGTCTGGCGGCGCTTACCGGGTTGGTTGGCCAGGTAGCGGCGATGATCGGGATTCTGATGATTGTCGCGGTATTCCTGGTGATTGGTAACAGTGTGCGGCTGAGTATTTTCGCCCGCCGCGATACCATTAATGTGCAGAAACTGATTGGTGCCACCGATGGCTTTATCCTGCGTCCGTTCCTGTATGGCGGTGCGCTGTTAGGTCTGGCGGGTGCGCTGCTGTCACTGGTGCTGTCGGAAGTACTGGTATTGCGCCTGGAATCGGTGGTGACGCAGGTGGCCTCGGTATTCGGCACCAGCTTTACCCTGAGCGGTTTATCCTGGGATGAGAGCCTGCTGTTACTGCTGATTGCCGCGATGATTGGCTGGATTGCTGCGTGGCTGGCGACGGTACAACATTTACGTCGATTTACGCCCCAGTAACCCATAGCAACGTTTTTTTGCTATAATCTTCCTCTGCTGCGAGAGTTTGTGCCGCAGAGGAAGTGCTCCTCTTTAGTTCCTTCTGTGTCACCCAGCCATCTTCACTCATCGCCGCATTGTGTGTAAAATACGCACCGGTAAATTGAACTTGTGGATAACTTTGCCGTCGAACCAGCACAGATTGCTTTCGATTTCTGCAAGTAATTCACGTAGTGTGTGAATGGCGCGAAGGAATCGCGTGGCAACGGGCAATTTTAATTGAGAGGGTTTGAATGACCAAAGAAATGCAAACTTTAGCTATCGCACCTTTAGGTAACCTGGAATCCTATATTCGGGCTGCCAACGTCTGGCCGATGCTGTCGGCAGAAGAAGAGAAGGCGCTGGCTGAACGGCTGCATTACCAGGGCGATCTGGATGCGGCTAAGACGCTGATCCTGTCTCACCTACGCTTTGTTGTTCATGTCGCTCGTAATTATTCTGGTTACGGCTTGCCGCAGGCGGACCTGATTCAGGAAGGGAATATCGGCCTGATGAAAGCGGTGCGTCGCTTCAACCCGGAAGTGGGCGTACGCCTGGTTTCTTTTGCCGTGCACTGGATTAAAGCCGAGATTCACGAATACGTGCTGCGCAACTGGCGTATCGTTAAGGTCGCTACCACTAAAGCTCAGCGTAAGCTGTTCTTTAATCTGCGTAAAACCAAGCAGCGTCTGGGCTGGTTTAACCAGGATGAAGTCGAAATGGTGGCGCGCGAGCTGGGCGTAAGCAGTAAAGACGTGCGTGAAATGGAATCGCGTATGGCAGCGCAGGATATGACGTTTGACCTGTCGTCGGATGATGAATCCAGCGAAGGCAAATCCATGGCACCGGTGCTTTATCTGCAGGATAAAACCTCTGACTTTGCCGATGGCATTGAAGAGGATAACTGGGAAAACCACGCAGCCGACAAGCTGAGTGACGCGATGCAGGGGCTGGACGAACGCAGCCAGCATATTATCCGCGCTCGCTGGCTGGACGACGATAACAAAACCACGTTGCAGGAACTGGCCGATCAGTACGGTGTTTCCGCAGAGCGTGTTCGTCAGCTGGAAAAAAATGCGATGAAGAAACTGCGCATGGCGATTGAAGCCTAAGCCGCTCACCCAGTTAAAAAGCCCCGTTGTGCTGCACACGGGGCTTTTTTTATTAGCGCTGCAACCGCGATGGAAAATCGACTACCGCATGGCGCGGAACGTCGCCATCGAGATGAAAAATCTCATATTCCCCTTCACTGACCATATTCTGCAATGCTTTCAGTACGATACTCGGCGTAACTTTATTTTCTGCCATCAGCCTGTCGCCATGCTGCAACAGGATCTGCGCCAGCGTCATAAACTTACCGGGATCGGCCTGGGTATCCACCCGCGCTAAGGTTCTGCCTTCAGCGAAACCGCTGGCGACGCGTTGCGAACCCGATAATGACAACACTTCCCCTCCGCTGCCACCGGTACTGGCGGAATGCTTAAGAATCTGCACCAGATAATCATCGCCGCGTTGCTGATTGATCCCCGAACGCTCCAGACCATATTGCTGAATTTCTTCAGTGTCACCAAAGTGCGCGCGATAGGCGTAGCGCGGCAACGGATAGCGTTGATTGAAAGCGGTCAGATCGGAAATATGGCTGAATCCGGTATGGCCGACGGCGCGATCGTTCTGGTTGGCACCTCTGGCAATTAAATCGGCGATGGTCATGCGCTGTTGCGGCTGCACTTCATGCTGATGAACGCGGGCGGACTGGGTGGGGGAATCCACCGTGCCCAGCCGCTGACTTGATCCACATAAACCCATCTTTGTTCTCCTGTTAAGCCTTAAATGTAATGAGTGTATGAAAACGGGCGCAGGTTCCGGCCAGTGATTAATAACGCCTTAAGGGTTTACTGCATGCGGCATTTCGTTGTTAATTCAACAATGTTGTTAATGATTTTGCTAATGATAACTATTTGTATTCTTATTATTCCGATGATATATATTGCAATAATTCAAGGGTCGTTAACCCTGATTTTATTGTGCTTATCTGAATGATTAATAACCTCTTTTTTCGCCGGGACGCGGGAGAATCTGCTGCATCCGTAGCCTGATAAAAAACTGACGTCTCAATACTCTCCGGGAATAACAAAAAAGCGCAGAAGCGCAAAGTGGATGAAGAAGATGAAGCAAAAGCAGTGCGCAACCGGCAGCGTCGGTAAGGGAATGAGTCAGAAAACTACACTGGCATTATTGGTTTCTGTCACGCTATCCGGGCCGGTTTTCGCTGCCGAACAAACCATGACGGTAAACGCCGTGGCGAGTGACGAAGGCGTGACCGAAGATACCGGTGCCTATAACACCACCACCATGGTGACAGGAACCGGACTGAGTTTGTCGGCGCGGGAAACGCCGCAAAGTGTCAGCGTGGTGACGAAACAGCGCATGATTGATCAGAATCTCGACAATGCCGCCAGCGTGGTCAACAACACCACCGGGATGTTTGTGCGCCAACTGGATGCTGACCGTTTCAGTTTCAGTTCGCGTGGAATGGGGGTGAATAATATTCTGCGCGACAGCGTGACCACCTTTTATGACACGCGTTTTAACTACGGCGACAACCTGGTGGATACCGTCACCCTCGACCGTATCGAAGTGTTGCGCGGCGCGGCAGGTCTGATGGTCGGGCCGGGTAATCCGTCAGCGGCGGTTAACCTGGTGCGTAAAAAGCCGACCCGCGACTTCCGCGGTGAAGTGACCGCTGGCGTTGGCTCCTGGGATAAATGGCGCACCGGGCTGGATCTCTCCGGGCCGCTGAATGATACCGGCAGCGTGCGTGGCCGCTTTGTGACCGCTTATCAGGACAGCAACAGTCATATCGACCGCCTCAGCGCCAATAAATACCCGATCTACGGCATTCTGGAAGCGGATCTGACGGACAACACCCTGTTTACCGTCGGCGTGGATTATCAGCGCTCTAATACTCACGGCGGTATGTTTGGCGGTTTACCGATCTATTACGCCGATGGCAGCAAAACCGACTATGACCGCAGCGACAGCTTTGCCCCGGACTGGGCCTTCTCGAAAACCCGCACCTTTACCACCTTCACCAGCCTTGAACACCAGTTCGATAATGGCTGGAACATAAAAGGCAGCTTTACATACGACAACAACACGCTGGATGAGCATGTTCTCTGGGCCACCGGCTTCCCGGATCGTGCCAGCAACATCGGCATGATGCCGGGCAGCATGACGCGCATCGAAGGGGAGCGCCGTCAGCAGAACTATGATTTGCAGGTTAACGGCAGCTACGATTTGCTGGGGCGCACCCATCGCGTGGCATTTGGCTTCAACCATCAGCGCCAGGATTTTCAGAACGACTATTTCAACGCCGAATGTATGCTGACAAGAAGCTGCGCCGGACTGGGTGATTTCACCGCGCCGGGCTGGAGCTATCCCGAACCGTCCTGGAGTAGCGAGCGCAGTTACGGCTCAGAAGGGCGCAATGAACAGACCGCAGGCTATGCGGTCACGCAGATTTCACTGGCGGATCCGCTGACGCTGATTGTCGGTGGGCGCATGACCAGCTGGAAAACCCGTGGTGATAACTTCGGCACCGCGCAAAACGCCAGCTACAGCGATGAATTTGTCCCTTACGGCGGTCTGGTGTGGAACATTACCGATGACTTCTCCACCTACGCCAGCTATACCGGCATCTTTAACCCGGAATATCGCCGCAATCGTAACAATCAGTTGATCGATCCAGTTTCCGGCCAGAACTATGAGCTGGGAATTAAGGGCGTTGCGCTGGATAACGGCCTTGATTACTCACTGGCGGTCTTTGAGATCCGTCAGGACAATTTGTCGGTTCTGGATGCGGAAGCGCCGCGCCTGCCGGATAACAGCTCGCCGTATCGCGCCGTTGATGGCACCAAAACCCGTGGCTTTGAGGCCGAGGTGAGCGGTCAGATTACCGACAACTGGCGTGTCTATACCGGCTATACCCAGTTCCGTGCGGTCGATCCGGATGGCGTGCGTATCAATACCAGTGCGCCGAATAAACTGTTCAAACTGTTTACCACTTACACCTTGCCGGGTGCGTTCAGCAATCTGACGCTCGGCGGCGGTGTTAACTGGCAGGATAAAACCTGGCTGACGGTCGCGGGTCCGCAAGGCAGCACGCTGGCGGAACAGAAGAGCTTCGCGGTGGTTAACCTGATGGGGCGTTATCAGTTCACGCCGGATCTGTCGCTGACGCTTAACCTGAATAATGTGTTTGATAAGGAATACTATTCCCAGTTTGGACAGTATACCCAGTACTACTATGGTACTCCGCGTAACGTCGAAGCCACGCTGCGCTATCGTTTCTGACGGGCAGTAACCCGACTCCCTTTCCCGGCGCGGAAGGGGAGTTTTTTCTTTTGGTGAGTGAATAACATGCTGTGGCGACAACGATTTTTATTGCTGCTGATACTGACCCCGCTGCTGAGCTCGGCGCAGTCGCCGGGCTATCCTCTGACGCTGGTCACCGGACTGGGCAAAGCAGAGATTAAAGCCGCACCCAAACGTATTGTGGCGCTGGGTGCCGGTGCCGAGGATATTGTGCTGCAACTGGGGACCGTCCCGGTGGGTATCGAAGCCCATTACTGGGGCGGCGATAAACAAGGATACCTGCCATGGTTTCGCGAAGAGGTGGAGCGGCGCAATGCCGCGTTGCCGGCGATCCTGAATCTTTACCCGGAAACCGATATTGAGGCGATATTACGGTTGCAGCCGGATCTGGTGGTAGCAACCCAGTCGGGTATGACGCAGGAAGTGTTTGATCATCTCTCCTGGTTTGTGCCGGTAGTCGCCTGGCCGAAAAGCCCGTGGCTGACCACGCCGTCGCAGCAAATTAAGCTGATTGCGCAGGCGTTAAACCGTGATCCTCAGCCTTTACTCAATGATCTCGATCTAACGCTAAAACAAGCGGCTGCGACGATTCCTGATATCCATCGCTACACCTTTGCTTATATTCGCGGTGGCGCATCCGGCGGTACGCTGACGGCCTATGCCAGTGGCGATCCGCGTGTCGATACCCTGACGCACCTTGGCCTGACGCTGCTGCCGAGTCTGGCGCAGCAAACACCGCGCTTTGGCAGTTTTACCAGCTTTATCGGGCTGGAAAATGCCGAGCGGCTGAACGACGCCGATATTGTTATCAGCTGGTATCTGAATCAGCGCGACCGCAACAGCGTTGAAGCGCAGCCACTGTTTCGGTCGATTCGCGCCTATCAGCAAGGCGGTTATATCCCGATGATGGATCAGGCACTGGTGGTGGCGATGGGTTACGGCACGCCGCTTAGCGTTCGCTGGGGCATTCACCGTTTTATGCCGATGTTGCAGGAGGCGATTGCCCATGTTAAACGCCGAACTGATTAAGCGGCGTCGCCGTCGCCGGAGTATCGGGCTGATTCTGCTGCTGCTGATCACGCTGTTGTGCGTGATGCTGAGCCTGGCGATGGGTTCGAAACCTCTGCCGCTCAGTGATGTCTGGCGGCACTACTGGCTGGCGCAGGAAACCGGTTATAACGATTTGGTGATCAATCTGCGCGAGTCACGCACCCTGACCGGACTGCTGGTGGGCGCGGCGCTGGCGCTTTCCGGCGCGCTGACGCAGGGACTATTGCGTAACCCACTGGCCGACCCGGGCATTCTTGGCGTAAATGCCGGTGCGGCGGCAATGGTGGTGACCTTCTCCTTTTTTCCGCTACTTGAAGCATTGCCGCGCTTCTGGCCAGCACTCGGCGGCGCGGCGCTGGCAACCCTGGTGTTTTTTATGCTGGGCGGCGGGCAGCGTCACACTTCTGCGGCGCGGCTGGTACTGACTGGCGCGGCGATCAACGCCTGCCTGTTTGCGTATGTGCAGAGCGTGGTGTTGCTGAATGCGCGCGTTATGGACAGCTATCGCTTCTGGACCATTGGCTCACTCAGTGAGCAAAGCCTGAGCCAGAGTTTGTCGATGCTGTCGTGGATGATGCCCGTGCTGCTGCTGACCCCGCTGCTGGGTTCATCACTCAATGTGCTGGCGTTTGGCGAGGCCAGCGCCAGCGCGCTGGGGGTCAATATCAGACGTGTGCGCTTGCAGACGTTGATCGTGGCGACGGTGCTGGCGGCGACCGCCACGGCGATGGCTGGCCCGATAGCCTTTATTGGCCTGGCGGCACCGCACCTGATGCGCGCGCTGGTGGGCAGCGATTTTCGCTGGCTGCTGCCGTACAGCGCACTGGCGGGGGCTTGCTTGTTACTGCTGGCCGATATTGTCGCGCGCTGGATCGTCGCGCCGGCTGAAATTATGGTCGGGAT
The DNA here is from genome assembly GCF_001267535.1 of Winslowiella iniecta. Lineage (GTDB taxonomy): Bacteria > Pseudomonadota > Gammaproteobacteria > Enterobacterales > Enterobacteriaceae > Erwinia > Erwinia iniecta. The sequence continues at coordinate 67,635 of NZ_JRXE01000007.1, forward strand.
TGTCACCGCCAGCCTCGGCGGTATGTTGCTGTGGCTGGTGGCGAAACGCAGCCGGAGGTTTAATGATGTCGCGTCATAACCCGCTACGTCAACGCGCCCGAATGATCAGCGGCGGGCTGATCATATTAATGCTACTGCTGGTGTGGCTGACGCTGTTGCTGCCGCTACAACAGCCGGGTGCCTGGTGGCCGCAGTCAGTCACGCCCTGGCAGGATTATGTGTTATGGCAGCTTCGCGCCCCGCGTGCGCTGGTCGCTATCGGTGCTGGCGCGGCACTGGCACTCTCCGGTGCGCTGTTTCAGCGTACCACCGCCAATGCGCTGGGTAGCCCGGATATTATTGGTGTGAATGCCGGTGCGGCGGCGGGCATTGTCACCACCCTGACTGTCTGGCCGGGGGTATTGCCGGTGCCGCTGGGGGCTTTACTCGGTGCGCTGACTGCCGTGGTACTGGTCTATAGCGGCAGCATGGGGCGCTTTGGTCAGTTACAGACTACGCAGATCGTGATCGCCGGTATCGCCGTGGCGGCGGTTTGTCTGGCGCTGGTGAACTTTGCCGTATCGCAGCTGCGAATTGAAGTGGCGCAGCAGCTGGCGGCGTTGCTGAGTGGCAGTCTGGCGAACAAACGCTGGCGTGATGTCTGGCTAATTGGCGGAGTGCTGTTGGTGCTGATACCGCCGCTGCTCTGGCTACGACGCGAACTGGCATTTGTTATGGTCGGGCAGGTGGTCGCCAATACGCTTGGCGTGCCGGTGCGGCTGACAAATATCCTCAGCATTCTCTGCGCAGTGGTACTGGCCAGTGCCGCGGTGCTGGTGGTCGGGCCGGTGGCGTTTGTTGCGCTGGCGGCACCGCATATCGCTCGTCGGCTGATGGCGGTGCAGGGCGCGGGTCTGTTTAGTGCCGCACTGATCGGCGCACTGCTGATGCTGCTCGCCGATCTGATTACGCTGTTATTGCCCACTGCCGGGCGTCTGCCGGTCGGGGTGATTACCGCCGCGCTGGGCGGCAGCTATCTGATGCTATTACTTTATACTGAATTACGGAGATCGCCCGCATGACGTCAGCCACCCACTCCTCGTCACGTTTACAGGCGCGTCAACTGACCCTGAGTTACGGCGCTAAGCCGATTGTTGAGCAAGTGGATTTGGCGCTGCGCGAAGGGGAATTCAGCGTGATTATCGGCCCTAACGGCTGTGGCAAATCCACGCTGTTGCGCGCTTTCAGTCGCGGCATGATGCCGCAGTCCGGCGAGGTTTTGCTGGATGATATCAACCTGCATCAGCATAAACCCCGGCAGGTGGCGCGTGAGCTGGCGCTGCTCAGCCAAAGCTCGCTGCTGACCGATACGCTGTCGGTGTTTGATCTGGTCTCACGCGGGCGTTATCCACATCAGAGTTTTTTGCGCCCGTGGTCAGCGCAGGATGAGCAGGTGGTCAACGAGGCGCTGTCGGCGGTCGATCTGAGCGCGATGGCGCAGACTCCGGTGCAGGCGCTTTCCGGTGGACAGCGGCAGCGCGCCTGGTTTGCCATGACGCTGGCGCAGCAAACGCCGATTATTCTGCTGGATGAGCCGACCACCTGGCTGGATATTGCCCATCAGATTGAGCTACTGGAACTGTGCCGTGGCATGCATCAGCAGGGGAAAACGCTGGTAATGGTGCTGCATGATATTAACCAGGCGCTGCGCTATGCCACGCATCTGATTATGATGAAAGAGGGAAAAATTGTCGCACAGGGCGCGCCGCAAGCGGTGGTCACTGAGGACAGTATGGCGCAGGTGTTTGGCCTCGATTGCCGGATTATCGACGATCCGGAGTCGGGTAAACCGCTGATTATTCCCCGTTTCTCCAGAACGCCGTAAGTTTGCTGGCAGGTGAGGTTACTCCGTTGGCCGGTTTTTCGTCCAGCCGCTGGCCTCAGCCTGAAAACCGGATGCCTGCATAAATGCCGCAATCACCTGCGGCTGTTCGCTGCCATCTTTGGCTATCCACCAGTGGCTAATCGACGGATTCTGCGCCAGAGTTTCGGCCAGTAAATAGTGACCGACACCGCGACGGCGGGTCACTTCCCGCACCTGCAAATCATAAAGTTTGCCCTCGGTGCCGACGATTTCAAGACGCAATGCGCCCAGCAGTCGATCGTTAAAACGCGCGGCATACAGCTGATGCCGATCATCCAGCTGCTTTTCTGTCGCAGCGATATCTTTTTCTGGCCACACTTTGCTCAGGTCCTGCCGGTCCTGCGCGCTAAGTTGCTGTAGCCGAATAATAGTCAGTTTCATCCATCTCACCTGAAATGCTGGCAAAGGCATATTGTAGCGAATATGTGCAGCGCGGGGCGCGTAACTTTTATCCTGCCAAAACGATGCGATCTGTTTTTTATCTGGCTTATTGTCCGAGCAAAAAATCAACTAGTGACTATATTGTCAGCATAACGCGCTGGTAAATTGCTGATTATGCCACCGGAAACTCCAGGTGATTATGCTGTTCAGACCGCGAGTTTCTACATATGTCAGTTGATTTACAGAATAAAATTCCTGTTTAATAAACTGAAAAATAAAGCCTTATTACAAGAAAAAGCCGGTTTTTCTGATAACCCGTTATTAGCTAACGAGTTTCTGCTTAAATCTGGCGAAAAAATAACTGCAATCACACAACAGACCAAACAGATGGGGAAGTCCGGATGAAAATCAGTAAAGGTAGCGCGTTTCTGGCGGGTTGCGTTGCGCTGGCGATGAGCCACGCGGCAATGGCAAAAGACATTAAAATCGCCATCGTTGGGGCGATGTCTGGTCCAGTGGCTCAGTATGGCGATATGGAATTTACCGGTGCAAAACAGGCCATTGCTGATATCAATGCCAAAGGCGGCGTGAATGGCAACAAACTGGTCGGCGTGGAATACGACGATGCCTGTGACCCGAAACAAGCGGTGGCAGTGGCGAACAAAGTGATTAACGATGGCATTCGTTACGTTATTGGTCACCTGTGCTCCTCTTCTACCCAGCCGGCTTCTGATATCTATGAAGATGAAGGCCTTATTATGATCACCCCGGCGGCGACCAATGCCGATCTGACCACCCGTGGTTATAAAATGATTATGCGTACCACCGGTCTGGACTCTGACCAGGGGCCAACCGCGGCGAAATATATTCTTGATGAAATCAAACCGCAGCGTATCGCCGTGGTGCATGACAAGCAGCAGTACGGTGAAGGTCTGGCGCGTTCAGTGCAGGACAACCTGAAAAAATCCGGCGGTAATGTGGTGCTGTTCCAGGGTGTCACTGCCGGTGATAAAGATTTCTCCACCCTGGTGGCGCGTCTGAAGAAAGAGAATATCGATTTCGTCTACTTCGGTGGTTACTACCCGGAAATGGGGCAAATCCTGCGCCAGGCACGTGCCGCGGGTCTGAAAACCCAGTTTATGGGGCCGGAAGGCGTGGGTAACTCTTCGCTGTCCAATATTGCCGGTGCCGCTTCCGAAGGCATGCTGGTGACGCTGCCGAAGCGTTATGACCAGGTGCCCGCCAACCAGCCGATTGTTGATGCGCTGAAAGCGAAAAAACTGGACCCAACCGGGCCGTTTGTCTGGACCACCTACGCCGCGTTGCAGGCGCTGACTACCGGTATGGAACGCAGCAAGAGTGAAGAGCCAGAAGATATCGTGAAAAATCTGAAAGAAGGCCAGCCGGTGCCGACCGTAATGGGCGACCTGAGCTGGGATGCGAAAGGCGATCTGAAAGGCTTTGAGTTCGGCGTCTTCAAATGGCATGCAGACGGCACCTCAACAGCGGTGAAGTAGCCCCAGGCGATACTTCCACGGCCAGCAGGCCGGTAATAATAACGCCTGGTAATGATGCCAGGCGTTTTTTGTACCTTCCGTTAACGGACGGATCAGTAAGGTAATCAGGTATGTCCGAGCAGTTTCTCTATTTCCTGCAACAAATGTTCAACGGTGTTACGTTGGGCAGCACCTACGCGCTGATCGCCATTGGTTACACCATGGTGTACGGCATTATTGGCATGATCAACTTTGCCCACGGCGAAGTGTATATGATCGGCAGCTATGTCTCTTTTATCGTGATTGCCGCCCTGATGATGATGGGCATTGATGTTGGCTGGATGCTGATTGCCGGTGGTTTCATTATGGCGATTGTGATTGCCAGCGCTTACGGCTGGAGTATCGAACGCGTGGCTTATCGCCCGGTGCGATCGTCAAAACGTCTGATCGCGCTGATCTCCGCCATCGGGATGTCGATCTTCCTGCAAAACTACGTCAGCCTGACGCAAGGTTCACGCGATCTGGCGTTGCCGAGCCTGATCACCGGTCAGTGGACGCTGGGTGAAAGCAACGGCTTTGCCGCCACCCTCTCCACCATGCAGATTGTTATCTGGTCGGTAACTTTCCTTGCGATGCTGGCACTGACGCTGTTTATCCGCTATTCGCGTATGGGCCGCGCCTGCCGTGCCTGTGCCGAAGACCTGAAAATGGCGAGCCTGCTGGGGATTAACACCGACCGCGTGATTTCACTGACCTTTGTAATTGGTGCGGCGATGGCGGCAGTGGCGGGCGTATTGCTCGGCCAGTTCTACGGCGTGATTAACCCTTACATTGGCTTTATGGCCGGAATGAAGGCCTTTACCGCGGCGGTTCTGGGCGGCATCGGCAGTATTCCTGGCGCAATGATCGGCGGCCTGATCCTCGGCATTGCTGAAGCGCTGACCTCGGCCTATTTCAGTACAGAATATAAAGATGTGGTCTCCTTCGCGCTGTTGATCGTGGTGCTGCTGGTGATGCCTACCGGAATCCTTGGTCGTCCGGAGGTAGAAAAAGTATGAAACAGCTTAATCTGGTTAACGCCATTGTGTCGGCGTTGATGCTGCTGATTCTGGCCTCCTTCTTTATGGGGATGCGCCTGAACCTTGACGGCACGCAGCTGGTGGTGAATAACGCCGGTAGCGTGCGCTGGAACTGGATCGCCGTCGGTTGTGCGGTGGTGTTTTTCTTCCAGCTATTGCGTCCGATGTTTCAGAGCGGCCTGAAAAAAATTTCCGGCCCGGCTTTTGTCTTACCGAGCTTTGACGGCACCACGACGCCGCAGAAACTGCTGGCGGCGGCGCTGATTATTGCGGCGGTAGTCTGGCCGTTTTTCGTCTCGCGCGGCACGGTGGATATCGCCACCCTGACGCTGATCTACGTGATGCTGGGTCTCGGTCTTAACGTGGTGGTCGGTTTATCCGGCCTGCTGGTACTCGGCTACGGCGGTTTCTATGCGATTGGCGCTTATACCTTTGCGCTGCTGAATCAACATTTCGGCCTCGGCTTCTGGCAGTGTCTGCCGCTGGCGGGTCTGGTCTCGGCGATGTTCGGCCTGCTGCTGGGCTTTCCGGTATTGCGCCTGCGCGGCGACTATCTGGCGATTGTGACCCTCGGCTTCGGCGAAATCGTGCGTATTCTGCTGCTGAATAACACCGAAATCACCGGTGGGCCGAATGGCATCAGCCAGATCCCGAAACCGACCTTCTTCGGGCTTGAGTTTAACCGCAGCGTGCGCGACGGTGGCTGGGATACCTTCCATAATTTCTTTGGTCTGAAATATGACCCGGGTGACCGCATTATCTTCCTTTATCTGGTGGCGATACTGCTGGTGGTGCTGACGCTGTTTGTTATCAATCGCTTGCTGCGTATGCCGCTGGGGCGAGCGTGGGAAGCGCTGCGTGAAGATGAAATCGCCTGTCGTTCGCTGGGTTTAAGTCCGCGTCGTATCAAGCTGACCGCCTTCACCATCAGTGCGGCCTTTGCCGGTTTTGCCGGTACGCTGTTTGCCGCGCGTCAGGGCTTTGTCAGCCCGGAATCCTTTACCTTTGCCGAGTCGGCGTTTGTGCTGGCGATTGTGGTGCTGGGCGGTATGGGGTCGCAGTTTGCGGTGATCCTCGCGGCAATTCTGCTGGTGGTTTCCCGTGAACTGATGCGTGATCTGAATGAATACAGCATGTTAGTGCTGGGTGGCTTGATGGTGCTGATGATGATCTGGCGTCCGCAAGGATTGTTACCGATGCAGCGCCCGCAGTTGAAGTTAAAGCGTGACGGGAAAGGAGAGCAGGCATGAGTCAGCCTTTGTTAGCGGTAGATGGCCTGATGATGCGCTTTGGCGGCCTGCTGGCGGTCAACAATGTAAAACTTGAGCTGCACCCGCAAGAAATTGTCTCGCTGATTGGCCCGAACGGCGCGGGGAAAACCACGGTATTTAACTGCCTGACCGGTTTTTATCGTCCGACGGGCGGCACCATCAAACTGCGTGACCAGCATCTCGAAGGCTTGCCGGGGCAGAAAATTGCCCGGATGGGCATCGTGCGAACTTTCCAGCATGTGCGATTGTTCCGCGAAATGACGGTGATTGAGAATCTGCTGGTGGCGCAGCATCAGCATCTGAAAAGCGGCGTGTTTGCCGGATTGCTGAAAACCCCGGCATTTCGTAACAGCGAAAGTGAAGCGCTGGATCGCGCCGCGACCTGGCTGAAGCGCGTGGGATTGCTGGAGATGGCGAACCGCCAGGCGGGGAATCTGGCCTACGGCCAGCAGCGTCGGCTGGAGATCGCCCGCTGCATGGTGACGCGGCCGGAAATTCTGATGCTGGATGAACCGGCGGCCGGACTGAATCCGCGTGAAACCCATGAGCTGGATGAGCTGATTGCCGAACTGCGTGGTCAGCATCAGGTCTCGGTGCTGTTAATTGAACATGATATGAAGCTGGTGATGGGAATTTCCGACCGTATTTACGTGGTGAATCAGGGAACGCCGCTGGCGAATGGCAAACCGGAAGAGATCCGCAATAACCCGGATGTTATCCGCGCATATTTAGGTGAGGCGTAAAATGGCGAACCCGATTTTAACTCTGAATAACGTCAGTGCGCATTATGGCAAAATCCAGGCGCTGCACGGGGTGAGTCTGCATATTAATCAGGGAGAAATTGTCACCCTGATTGGTGCTAATGGCGCGGGGAAAACCACGCTGCTCGGTACGCTGTGCGGTGAACCGCGTGCTACCGAGGGTTCCATCACTTTCGACGGTAAAATCATTACCGACTGGCAAACCGCACGCATTATGCGCGAGGCTATTGCGATTGTGCCGGAAGGTCGTCGGGTGTTTTCGCGTATGACGGTGGATGAGAACCTGGCGATGGGCGGATTTTTCGCTGAGCGGCAGCAATATCAGCAGCGTATTCAACGCGTTTACGAGCTGTTTCCTCGCTTACTGGAGCGCCGTGTGCAGCGGGCAGGAACCATGTCTGGCGGCGAGCAGCAGATGCTGGCGATTGGTCGTGCGCTGATGAGTCAGCCGCGTTTGCTGCTGCTGGATGAGCCATCGCTTGGGCTGGCCCCGATTATCATTCAGCAGATTTTCGACACCATTGAGCAGCTGCGAAAGGAGGGGATGACGATCTTCCTGGTCGAGCAAAACGCCAATCAGGCGCTGAAGCTGGCTGACCGTGGCTATGTGCTGGAAAACGGTCATGTGGTGCTGGAAGACAGCGGCGAAGCGCTACTGGCTAACGAAGCCGTGCGAAGTGCTTATCTGGGCGGGTAACAGGGGCGTTCTCGAATAATATCAAACACTTACCCGTAGGGGCGGCGTTCTCGCCGCCCGTGCCGGGGGTTGGCACGCGGCATATCATCAGCACGGGAGCCGAAAACGGCTCCCGTGCCAGGATTAGGCGCGCTTTATTCCCGTGTAATCCCGTAACCCGCCTGTCACATTGTCGTCATAAGACGTTTATCTCTCTGTCATTTTTGCATGTCATGTTACATCCCGAACATAAAATGCGTGAAATCGCGCGTAACAATCATGTCATGGGAAACTGATATGTCATCCTTCACATTTCGTCATACCGCACTGAGCATCGTGCTGGGTTTCGCTTTCACCGGCAACGCGCTGGCCGCAACCGATATCCCATTCTGGCACTCCATGGAAGGTGAATTAGGGAAAGAGGTCGAATCACTGGCTCAGCGCTTTAACCAGACGCACCCTGATTACAAAATTGTCCCGGTTTATAAGGGCAACTACGAACAGAGTCTTGCCGCCGGTATTGCTGCGGTACGAACTGGCCGCGCACCGGCTATTTTGCAGGTGTATGAGGTCGGCACTGCCACCATGATGTCGTCTCAAGCCATCAAGCCAGTGTACGAAGTGTTTAAGGATGCAGGCATCAGTTTTGATGAGTCACAGTTTGTGCCAACGGTAGCCGGTTACTACACCGATGCCAAAACGGGCAAACTGCTCTCCCAGCCGTTTAACAGCTCCACGCCGGTGCTGTATTACAACAAAGATGCGTTTAAGAAAGCCGGACTGGACCCGGAGCAGCCACCGAAAACCTGGCAGGATCTGGCCGCTTACAGCGCCAAACTGCGTGAAGCCGGGATGAAGTGTGGCTACGCCAGCGGCTGGCAGGGCTGGATTCAGATTGAAAACTTCAGCGCCTGGCATGCTCTGCCGGTTGCAACACAAAATAACGGCTTCAGTGGTACCGATGCGGTGCTGGAATTTAACAAGCCGGTGCAGGTGCGTCATATTCAGCTGCTGGAAGAGATGAATAAGAAAGGGACATTCACCTACTTTGGCCGCAAGGATGAGTCTACCGAGAAGTTCTATAACGGAGACTGCGCCATTACCACCGCATCCTCCGGTTCACTGGCCGATATTCGCCACTACGCCAAATTTAACTACGGCGTCGGCATGATGCCTTACGACGCTACCGTTCCCGATGCGCCGCAGAACGCCATTATCGGCGGTGCCAGCCTGTGGGTGATGAAAGATAAAGATGCGGCCACCTACAAAGGCGTCGCGGAGTTTATGCAGTTCCTCGCCCAGCCGGAGAATGCCGCCGAATGGCACCAGAAAACCGGTTATCTGCCGATCACTACCGCAGCCTATGAGCTGACGCGTAAGCAGGGCTTCTACGATAAAAACCCAGGGGCAGATATCGCTACCCGCCAGATGCTGAATAAGCCGCCGTTGCCGTTCACCAAAGGGATGCGTTTGGGCAATATGCCGCAGATTCGTACCATTGTGGATGAAGAACTGGAGGGCGTCTGGACCGGTAAGAAAACGCCGCAGGCCGCGCTGGATACCGCCGTTGAGCGTGGCAACTTGCTGCTGCGCCGCTTTGAGCAGCAAACCAAGTAACCGTACGGGCGGCGTGCGCGCCGCTCGCAACCCTTTCTGATCTCCGAGCTAAACTATGTCCTCAGTTCGTCCCGGTTTTCGCTCCAGCTGGCTGCCGTATCTCCTGGTTCTGCCACAGCTGCTGATTACCGCCATCTTTTTTATCTGGCCCGCCGGAGAAGCACTGTGGTATTCAGTGCAAAGCGTCGATCCGTTCGGGATGTCCAGCCAGTTTGTCGGGCTGGAAAACTTTACCCGACTGTTTGACGATCAATATTATCTGGCCTCATTCTGGACCACGCTGATTTTCAGCGGTCTGGTGACTGGCTGTGGCCTGCTGATCTCGCTGTTTTTCGCCGCACTGGTGGATTATGTGCTGCGGATGAAGGGTTTCTATCAGACGCTGCTGCTGCTGCCTTATGCGGTTGCACCCGCGATTGCCGCCGTGCTGTGGATGTTTCTGTTTAACCCTGGCCTTGGTCTGATTACCCATTTCCTTGATCTACTGGGTTATAACTGGAACCATGCGCAGAACAGTGGTCAGGCGATGTTTCTGGTGGTGCTCGCCTCGGTCTGGCAGCAGATTAGCTACAATTTTCTGTTCTTCTTTGCCGCCTTACAATCGATTCCGCGTTCGCTGGTTGAAGCGGCGGCGATTGATGGTGCTGGCCCGGTGCGTCGCTTCTTCTATTTGTCGCTGCCGCTGATCGCCCCGGTGAGCTTCTTCCTGCTGGTGGTTAATCTGGTTTACGCCTTCTTTGATACCTTCCCGGTTATTGATGCCGCCACCGGCGGTGGGCCGATGCAGTCGACCACCACTCTGATCTATAAAATTTATCGCGAAGGCTTTGCCGGACTCGATCTCTCCGCTTCGGCCGCGCAGTCAGTGGTGCTGATGTTGTTAGTGATTGGCCTGACGGTGATTCAGTTCCGTTATGTCGAGCGAAAGGTGCGCTACCAATGATTGAGAATCGACGCGGGCTGACGATTTTCAGCCATATCATGCTGGTTCTCGGCATTCTGACCATTCTGTTTCCGCTGTATGTGGCGTTTGTCACCGCCACGCTGGATAACGTGCAGGTTTATCAGGTGCCGATGACGCTGATTCCCGGCACCCATTTATGGGAAAACATTCGCACCATCTGGCAGGAAGGCGTCAGCAGTAACAGTGCGCCAGTCAGCATCCTGTTGCTGAACAGCACCATTATGGCGCTCGGCATTACCGTTGGAAAAATCAGCGTCTCGATCCTCTCGGCTTTTGCGCTGGTGTGGTTTCGCTTTCCGCTGCGTAATCTCTGTTTCTGGCTGATTTTTATCACCCTGATGCTGCCGGTTGAAGTGCGTATTTTCCCGACGGTGGAAGTCATCGCCAACCTGCAACTGCTGGACAGTTACACCGGCCTGACGTTACCGCTGATGGCCTCGGCCACCGCGACCTTCCTGTTCCGACAGTTCTTTATGTCATTACCCGATGAACTGATTGAGGCGGCGCGGATTGATGGTGCCAGCGCAATGCGCTTCTTCTGGGACATTGTATTACCGCTGTCGAAAACCAATCTGGCGGCGCTGTTTGTTATCACCTTTATCTACGGCTGGAACCAGTATCTCTGGCCGATTCTGGTCACCAGTGACAGCAGTATGGGCACCGCGGTGGCGGGAATCAGAACCATGATTTCCAGTGGTGATGGATCAACGCAGTGGAACCTGGTAATGGCTGCGATGTTAATGACGTTGATGCCACCGGTGGTGGTGGTAATGGTAATGCAGCGCGCCTTTGTGCGTGGTCTGGTTGAGAGTGAGAAATAGCAGATGGCAGGCGTAAAACTTCAGGCGGTGACCAAATCTTACGATGGCAAAAATGCGGTGATCAAGCCGCTGGATGTCACGGTGAACGACGGCGAATTTATGGTGATGGTCGGGCCATCCGGCTGCGGTAAATCGACGTTATTGCGTATGGTGGCCGGACTCGAACGCGTCACCTCCGGCGATATCTATATTGATACTCAGCGCGTCACCGAGATGGAGCCGAAGGATCGCGGCATCGCGATGGTGTTTCAGAACTACGCGCTCTATCCGCATATGACGGTGGAAGAGAATATTGCCTGGGGGCTGAAAATTCGCGGCATGGGCAAAGAGCAGATTCGTCTGCGGGTGCTGGAAGCGGCGCGCAGCCTCGAACTGGATGCGCTGCTGCAACGCCGTCCGCGCGAGCTTTCCGGCGGTCAGCGCCAGCGCGTGGCGATGGGACGGGCGATTGTCCGTGAACCGGCGGTATTCTTATTTGATGAGCCGCTGTCTAACCTCGATGCGCGCCTGCGGGTGCAGATGCGCCTTGAGCTGCAACAGCTGCACCGTCGCCTGAATACCACCAGTTTATATGTCACGCACGATCAGGTTGAGGCGATGACGCTGGCGCAGCGGGTGATGGTAATGAATAAAGGCGTGGTCGAGCAGCTCGGCACGCCGGTTGAAGTCTATGAGCGGCCGGCGACGCGCTTTGTCGCCAGCTTTATTGGTGCGCCGTCAATGAATCTGCTGGAAGGTAGCGTCAGCAGAGACGGCTCGCGCTTTGAGCTGTCACCGGGATTTGCGTTGCCACTGACCGAGGCGAGACCGAAATGGGCCAACCGATCCTTGACGCTGGGCGTGCGCCCGGAGCATATTCAGCTGTCGACGCCTGAAGCCGGCGGCATCCCGCTGGTGGTTGAAACCCTGGAGATGCTGGGTGCAGACAACCTGGCGCACGGCAAATGGGGCGGCAATAATGTCGTTGCCCGCCTGTCGCATACTGAGCGACCGGCGATGGGGGAGACCCTGTGGCTGCATCTGCCGGCTCACGCGCTACACTTTTTCGATTCGACTACGGGAATGCGTCTGGAATGATAACTACAGCATGGCCTTATCCGACCATTGTCGCCCATCGCGGCGGCGGAAAACTGGCACCGGAAAATACGCTGGCAGCGATTGATGTCGGGGCGAAATATGGTCATACCATGATTGAATTTGATGCCAAATTGTCGCAGGACCAGCAGATTTTTCTGCTGCACGACGACACGCTGGATCGTACCAGTAACGGCTGGGGCGTGGCCGGTGAACTGTCGTGGGATAAGTTGCAGCAGCTGGATGCGGGAAGCTGGTTCAGCAATCAGTTTCAGCATGAACCGCTGCCACTGCTGAGCGACGTGGCGCAGCGCTGTGCGCAACACGGCATGATGGCGAATATCGAAATTAAACCGACCCGCGGAACCGAACGGGAAACCGGCGCGACAGTGGCGCTGGCGGCACGCGAACTGTGGCATGGACAGACTGCGCCATTGCTGTCGTCATTTTCTTATGATGCGCTGGACGCAGCGATGCAGGCTGCGCCTGAGCTGCCACGCGGTTTATTGCTGGATGAGTGGGATGATAACTGGCAGCAGATGACTGACGGACTGGCCTGCACCTCGATTCATCTTAATTATAAATTACTTACCCCTGAGCGCACGGCGGCGCTGAAAGCCGCCGGGCTGCGTATCCTGGTGTATACCGTTAATCAGCCGCAGCGGGCGCGTGAGCTGCTGAGCTGGGGCGTCGATGCCATCTGTACCGACCGCATCGACACCCTCGGGCCGGACTTCGTTTAAGGCGTCTGCTTAGTGTTATTGCCCGGCTGCGACTGAATCACGCGCTGCTGGGCACTGTCCCGCTGCTCCTGCATTTTACGCTGGGTATCCTGACTCTGACGCTGTTGATCCTGCTTCAGTTTTAGCTGTTGCTGCTGTTGCTGAGTTTTCATCTGCTGCTGCATGCGTTGCTGGCTCGGGTTATAGCCCGGCTGCTGCTGAGTCGTGTTATTGTTTAGCGTATTGGCCATCCCGCTCAGCGGAACCAGCGCAGCAAAAATCATTAACCATCTTTTCATCGTTGTTGTTCCTCCATCAGGCTGGCGACGGATGCTGTGTGTTTTGCCGGTCAGGCAGAAATCCGCCAGAACCTGTTGTCGCCTCGTACAAGTCTAACGCACCCCACAGTTTCTGAATTCAGGAGTGATCCGAATTTGACTTTGCATTGGCCTTTTTGCTTATCTGGTACTGACTTACCAGATGTAAAACCATTGTAAACAATCATAAAAAGGTGTGGCAGGATGATCAAAACCGGCAATATGCGACGCGTTTCCTGGTCGCTGATGGTATGTTTTTGTTTCTGGCAGGGTGCTAATGCGGCACAACCCGCTCCTCCGGTCTCTTACGGTGTCGATGCAGATACCTTTCATCCGGTAAAAGATCGGCACGGGATGGTGGCCTCGGTGGATGCGATGGCGACGCAGGTTGGCGTCGATATTCTGAAGCAGGGCGGTAATGCGGTCGACGCGGCGGTCGCGGTCGGTTTCGCGCTGGCGGTGACGCACCCGCAGGCCGGTAATATTGGCGGCGGCGGTTTTATGCTGCTGCGCACCGCCTCAGGCCGCACCACCTCGATTGATTTCCGTGAAATGGCACCGGTTAAAGCCAGCCGGAATATGTTTCTTGATGCGCAGGGCAACGCCGACAGCAAATTATCCCTCACGTCCCATCTCGCCTCCGGCACGCCGGGCACCGTGGCTGGTTTTGCCTTAGCGGCGCAGAAATACGGCACGCTGCCCCTTAGCCGTTTGCTGCAACCCGCCATTGAGCTGGCGCGCAACGGCATTGTGGTTAACGATTCACTGGCGGACGACCTGAAAACCTACGGCACTGAAGTGCTGGTTAATCACCCCAACAGCAAAGCGATCTTCTTCAAAGCCGACGGCACGCCTTATCAGAAAGGTGAACGCCTGGTGCAGCGTAATCTGGCACATAGCCTGACGCTGATTGCGAAAGAGGGGCCGGACGCCTTTTATAAGGGCGCAATTGCTGACGATATTGCTGGTGAAATGGCTCAGCATGGTGGACTGATCAGCAAGGCCGATCTGGCGGCTTATCGCGCGGTGGAACGTCAGCCGATCAGCGGCAGCTATCGTGGCTACGAGGTGTTTTCGATGCCACCACCGTCATCCGGTGGTATTCATATTGTACAAATCCTGAATATCCTCGAAAACTTTGATCTGGCGAAAATGGGTTTTGGCAGCGCGGATGCTATCCAGGTGATGGCGGAAGCGGAAAAATATGCCTATGCTGACCGTTCTGAATATCTTGGCGATCCGGAGTTTGTCAAAGTGCCGTGGCAGGCACTGACCAGTAAAGCCTACGCCAAAACACTGGCAAATCAGATTGATGTGGCGAAGGCGCGTCCGTCGGCGGAAATCAAACCCGGTAATCTCGCGCCTTACGAAAGTAATCAAACCACTCACTTCTCGGTGGTGGATAAAGACGGCAACGCGGTGGCGGTGACTTATACCCTTAATACCAACTTCGGGAGCGGTATTGTGGCGGGTAACAGCGGCATTCTGCTGAATAACCAGATGGATGACTTTTCTGCCAAGCCGGGAACGCCCAATGTTTACGGCCTGGTCGGCGGAGAAGCCAATGCGGTCCAGCCTTATAAGCGTCCGCTCTCTTCCATGTCGCCAACCATTATTGCCAAAGATGGCAAAACCTGGTTAGTGACCGGCAGTCCGGGCGGCAGTCGGATTATCACGACGGTGCTGCAAATGGTGGTTAACAGCATCGATTTCGGCATGAACGTCGCCGAAGCGACCAATGCGCCACGTTTCCATCATCAGTGGTTACCGGATCAGCTGCGCGTTGAGAAAGGCTTTAGCCCGGATACCCTGCGACTGCTGGAAAGTAAAGGGCAGCATGTGAAAGTGCAGCCGGCGATGGGCAGCACGCAGAGCATTATGATTGGGCCGGATGGCATGTTATACGGTGCATCCGATCCACGTTCGGTGGATGATTTAACCGCCGGTTATTGAGTTAAATCGGGCGACGTTCTCGCCGCCCGTTCAATGTTAATCACGCAGACGCGCCATAAAATGCGCGTCAATTTTCTCACCGTTGCGTAAACCATAACGGCGCGCGGTGCCTTCCACTTCAAAACCAAACTTGCGATAGACCGCAATGGCCGCTGCATTATCGGTAAATACCGTCAGTTCAATGCGCTCGATTCCCAGCCAGTTATCGCAAAGATCGACAATCGCCGCCAGCAATGCTGTCGCGATCCCTTTACCGCGATGGTTAACGTCGACGCCCATACCAAAGCTGGCGGTATGGCGGCGGCGTGATGCCGGATGCACCTCCAGCGTAATTTGTCCCACTATCTGACCGTCAAGACAGGCCACCAGGGAATGCACACCAGCACGGAGATCCTTCAGACGATCCTGCCAGAGCTTTAATGACGGATACGGCACCTGTAGCGTATTCGCCTGCGTATCTGGCTGGCTGTAGAGCTGCTGAAGGGCCGGTGCATCATCAATAGTGACATGGCGAATCTCAATCTGACTCATGGTGCTGCTCCTTTGCTGGTGGGTTATTCCTCTTGAAGATCAGGGGCTTTGTGCAAAAGGTCAACTGAAAATTAATCGCAAAAAGATCTTTACAGATGCGAATGATAATGATTATTATTGTCGTGCGTTCTCAGGAAGTCCACCCTGGACCTGCTGTGAAGGCACGACATTGCTCACATTGCTTCAGTGTTTCTTAGCCAGCTCGGGTGCTGGCTTTTTTTTGCCTGTTTTCCGGCGCGAACTACATCGTATAGTAAGTGGCTGCACCCGGCCCGACCGGCAGACCAAAGCCAAATACCCAAATCACAAACAGTAAGCTCCAGCCGATCATAAAGATGACGGAGTAAGGCAGCATCATCGCCACCAGCGTGCCGATACCGAGATTGCGCTGATAACGCGCCGCTACCGCCATAATCAGACCGAAATAACTCATCATCGGCGTAATCAGATTGGTCACGGAATCACCAATGCGATAAGCCGCCTGGATCACCTCGGGCGCAAAACCTACCAGCATCAGCATCGGCACGAAAATCGGTGCGGTGACGGCCCATTGTGCCGATGATGAACCAATCATCAGATTGATAAAGCCGCAGATCAGGATAAAGCAGAAAAACAGCAGTGGGGCGCTGATATCTATGGCTGACAGCAGGCTGGCACCTTTCACTGCAATCACCGTACCGAAGTTACTCCAGTTAAACAGTGAGACAAACTGGGCGGCGAAGAACACCAGCACGATATACATACTCAGCATACTGATACTTTTCGACATCGCGGCAATCACGTCGCGATCGCTGCGCATGGTGCCCAGCATCCGGCCATAGACGTAACCCGGAATGGCGAAAAACAGCATAATAAATACCACGATGCCATGCAGGAAAGGCGAGCCAGCAAAGCCGCCGGTTTGCGGATTGAGCAGGATGCCGTAACCCGGAATCAGCGTCAGCGCCACCAGCATGCTTAGCAGCAGGAAGGTGATCCCCGCGCCTTTCAGCGCCCGTTTCTCCTGCGGCGTCACTTTACCCATATCCCCTTTTGGCGCATCACCGTCGCTGTCACGATATTTACCCAGCTTAGGCTCGACGATGCGGGTGGTAATCCAGGTGCCCAGTAGCGAAATCACAAAGGTACTGATCGCCATAAAGTACCAGTTTACTTCCGGCCCGACGGTATAGCTGGGATCAATAATTTGCGCGGCGTTTTGCGTAATGCCTGACAGTAGCGGGTCAACGGTGCCGAGCAGCAGGTTGGCGCTGTAGCCACCCGAAACGCCCGCAAAAGCGGCAGCCAGCCCGGCCAGCGGGTGACGTCCTAAAGAGTGGAACAGCATCGCCGCCAGCGGAATTAACACCACATAACCGAGTTCGGAGGCGCTGTTGGAAATAATCCCGGCGAACACCAGGGTAAAAGTGATCAGCTTTTTAGGCGCGCTGAACACCAGTGCACGCATTGCGGCTGACAGCAGCCCGGAGTTCTCGGCAATCCCCACGCCCAGCATGGCGACCAGTACCGTCCCCAGCGGTGCGAAGCTGGTAAAGTTGCTGACCAGGTTGCTGATAATGCGTTGTAAACCCTCGGCGCTGAACAGACTTACCACATGAATCACCCCATCGGCGGCGCGACCGCTTACCCCTTCGGGCCGCGGATCGATCACGCTGAGGTTAAATCCGGCCGCAATGCCTGACGCAACGATGATTAACGCGCACAGTATGGCAAACAGGGTGATGGGATGAGGAAGCAGGTTTCCCAGCCACTCAACGGTATTAAGAAAGCGGGTAATCGGGCTGTTGGGTTTTACTGTTGTAGTGTCTGTCATATTCATTCCCTGGAATTGCTGCTAATCCGGCAGTTGCGTACCAATGTCAGGCCATCTTACGTCGGTAAAAAAAGTTACCAAGGCAGCAAAGCCGAGCAAATACCAAGGAAAAACCGAACTAATCTGCAACGATTCGATGCGAATGGCTGCGTTAATCGATGATTTTGCAGCATTTCCCGCGCTGCCGACGCTCTGTTTCAACAGGGTTTATCCTGTTCTGAATGAGCTTTGGGTTTCAAATAGTGTGATATGTCTTAAAAAAACTCATTGAGATAGTCTTTGCTGATATCGCCGTTATCGTCGGTCGAACTGACCGAATAACGGTGCCAGTAATCGTTCATTTTTTTTGAACAGAGGAGTGAAGTTTTTCAGCTATCATCCGGCTCGAATCAGGTCCAGACTAGGTCAAAACGTTGAGGAGAGTTGAATATGATTTATGTACGTAAGGCTGAAGATCGCGGTCACGCAAACCATGGCTGGCTGGACAGCTGGCATACTTTCTCCTTTGCTAATTACTATGATGCGGACTTTATGGGCTTTTCCGCACTGCGGGTGATTAACGAAGACGTTATCGACGCGGGTCAGGGTTTTGGTACCCATCCGCATAAAGATATGGAAATTCTGACCTATGTGTTGTCCGGGGTGGTTGAACACCAGGACAGCATGGGTAACAAAGAACAGATTCCGGCGGGTGAGTTCCAGATTATGAGTGCGGGCACCGGCGTGCGTCATTCGGAGTACAACGGCAGCAAAGACCAGCCGCTGCATCTGTATCAGATCTGGATTATTCCGGATACTGCCGGTATTGCGCCGCGTTACGAGCAGCGCCGCTTCGATGATGTTGAAGGGCGTCAGTTAGTGCTGTCGCCGGACGCCCGTGAGGGTTCACTGAAAGTGCATCAGGATATGACGCTGTCGCGCTGGGCGCTGAAAAAAGGCCAGCAGTCAGCGATCGACGTGGATGCCGCACGTCGTATCTGGATTCAGGTGGTGAAAGGTGATGTGCAGGTTAATGGTCAGCCAGTGACCACCAGCGACGCGCTGGCAATCTGGGACGAAAGTGTGCTGTCAGTTCAGGCCGACAGCGATGCCGAAATCCTGCTGTTTGATCTGCCACCCGTCTGATTTATCTGTGATAAATGATGGCCAGATTATTCTGGCCATTTTTTTATCCTGTGGTATCACCACGATGTTACCGCGATATTTTTTGATAGACTCATCGTAACCTCACTACACAGTCTGATAACGATGAAAAAAAGAAGACCCGTCCTGCAGGATGTTGCCGACCGAATTGGCATCACCAAAATGACCGTCAGCCGCTACCTGCGTAATCCCGAGCAGGTCTCTGCCGCACTGCGTGAAAAAATCGCCGTCGCGCTGGATGAACTGGGCTACATTCCCAATCGTGCGCCGGATATGTTATCCAACGCCACCAGCCGCGCCATTGGCGTGCTGCTCCCTTCGCTGACCAACCAGGTTTTCGCCGATGTATTGCGCGGTATTGAAACCGTCACTGATGCGGCTGGCTACCAGACCATGCTCAGCCACTTTGGTTACAATCAGGAGAAAGAGGAGTTGCAGCTGCGTTCGCTGCTTGGCTGGAATATTGATGGCCTGATCCTCACCGAGCGTAGCCATACTGCGGCCAGCCTGCGGATGATCGAAACAGCCGGTATTCCGGTTATTGAGATGATGGATTGCGTATCGCCCTGTCTGGATATGGCGGTCGGATTTGATAACGCCGAGGCGGCACGGCAGATGACGCGGGCGATTATTGCCAAAGGCCATCGTCATACTGTCTATCTGGGGGCGCGTCTGGATGAACGAACCTTGCTGAAACAGCGCGGCTATGAAATCGCGATGTGCGAGGCCGGTTTACAGCCGCAGAGCGTGATGATGGAAGAAGCCTCCTCGTTTACCGCCGGTGCCGATCTGCTGCGCGAAGCGCAACGCCGTTTTCCGGCCGTCGACAGCCTGTTTTGTACAAACGATGACCTGGCGGTCGGGGCGATGTTTGAGTGCCAGCGCCAGGGACTTCGCGTGCCAGACGATCTCGCCATTGCCGGTTTCCACGGCCATGATATTTCTCAGGTAGTGAATCCGCAGCTGGCAACGGTGCTGACGCCGCGCGAACAGATGGGCCGTAAAGCCGCCTCAATGCTGCTGGCGCGCATTGGCGGTGATAAAACTGCTGTAACGCCGGTGAATGTCGGGTTTGAGATTTCTGAAGGCGGTAGCATCTGATTCTTTCATTTTTTTGAGGTATCTCACATTTACCACCTTTTCCCGGCATAACGGTTGCCATTACCAACGCACGTACTGAGAATGTGATTAACGATTGTTATCGGTAACATGCGAATACTCATCTGCCGGAGTTAAAATAATGAAAACGAATTCCTCGTCACATCATGTGTTTATCCTGATGGGCGTATCTGGCAGCGGTAAATCCGCCGTTGCTAACCAGGTCTCTTACCAGTTAAAAACCGCGTTCCTGGATGGCGATTTCCTGCACCCACGCGCCAATATCGAGAAAATGGCCGAAGGTCACCCGCTGAATGATGATGACCGTCGCCCGTGGTTACAGTCGCTGAACGATGCTGCTTTCGCCATGCAGCGCACTAACGATATCTCGATTATCGTCTGCTCAGCGCTGAAAAAAAGCTATCGCGATATCCTGCGTAAGGACAACAGCAACCTGTCATTCGTCTATCTGCAGGGCGATTTCGACACCATCGTATCCCGCCTGAAAGCGCGTAAAGGCCATTTCTTTAAGCCGCAAATGCTGGTTACCCAGTTTGCCACGCTGGAAGAGCCGGGTTCAGATGAGCAGGACGTGTTAGTGGTTGATATTAATCATTCGCTGGAAGAGGTTGTTGCCGCCACCGTTGCGACCATCGAAGGTGCGATCAAAAAGGATTAGTTGTAATGAGTACCGCAACACTGGTTCTGACCGCAGCAGGTTCGGTATTACTGCTGCTGTTTCTTGTGATGAAAGCGCGCATGCACGCCTTCGTGGCGCTGATGTTAGTCTCAATCGGTGCCGGAATTTTCTCCGGCATGCCACTCGACAAAATTGCTGACACCATGCAAAAAGGCATGGGCGGCACCCTCGGTTTTCTCGCCATTGTGGTCGCGCTGGGCGCGATGTTCGGTAAAATCCTGCATGAAACCGGCGCGGTAGATCAGATAGCCATTCGCATGCTAAAGGCATTTGGTGAAAACCGTGCGCACTATGCAATGGGGATTGCTGGCCTGATTTGTGCGCTGCCGCTGTTTTTTGAAGTGGCGATTGTGTTGCTGATCAGCATTGCTTTTGCGGTAGCGCGTCGCACCCACGATAATCTGGTGAAGCTGGTGATCCCGCTGTTTGCCGGTGTGGCAGCGGCGGCGGCGTTTCTGCTGCCTGGCCCGGCTCCGATGCTGCTGGCCTCGCAGATGCATGTCGATTTTGGCTGGATGATTCTGCTCGGCCTGTGTGCGGCGATACCCAGCATGATTATTGCCGGTCCGCTGTTTGGTAACTTTATCAGTCGCTATGTCGAATTTCGCGTGCCGGATGACGTTTCGCAGCCGGAGTATGACAGCAGCAAACTGCCATCATTTGGCTTTAGCCTGGCGCTGATTTTGTTCCCGCTGGTGCTGGTTGGGCTGAAAACCATCGGGGCGCGTTTTACCACCGAAGGCAGCACGCTGTATCAGTGGCTCGAGTTTATCGGCCATCCGTTTACCGCGATTCTGCTGGCATGCCTGGTGGCGATTTATGGCCTGGCGTATCGTCAGGGGATGGATAAAGAGCGGGTGATGGAGATTTGCGGCAGCGCGCTGCAACCGGCGGGGATTATTCTGCTGGTAATTGGTGCCGGTGGCGTATTTAAGCAGGTGCTGGTGGATTCCGGCGTCGGACCGGCGTTGGGCAATGCCCTGACCGGTGCCGGGCTGCCGATTGCGCTGGCCTGCTTTATCCTCTCTGCCGCGGTACGCGTGATTCAGGGGTCAGCAACGGTTGCCTGCCTGACCACCGTCGGTCTGGTGATGCCGGTGATTGAGGTGCTTAACTACTCGGGTGCGCAGATGGCGGCGCTGTCGATCTGTATTGCCGGTGGGTCAATTGTGCTGAGCCACGTCAATGATGCCGGATTCTGGCTGTTTGGCCGCTTTACCGGTGCGACCGAAGCGCAGACGCTGAAAACCTGGACGCTGATGGAAACCATTCTCGGTACTGTTGGTGCGGTGGTCGGGATGATCGCGTTTGAGTTGTTGTCGTAATATTTTGGGCGGCGTTTTCGCCGCCCGCCTTTCAGATTTTTAAAAACTTCCGCATTCTGCCCCAAAAACCTGCCTCTTCCTGCCAGATATCATTAACTGATCTGCTATTGAACCCCTTGTTTAACTATCGTACGATGGCCGGGCTTTATTTTATTACTTCATTTTCTATAGAGTTACTGGGTCTATTAAAAGGATTTAATTATGGCTGAATTACTCATTCCTGCTGAGATCAGGAATGAAGGAAATGTTTATTGGATAGAAAAATATGAATAATATCTTCCTTAAAATAGATGGCGTAAAAGGAGAGTCTAAAAACTCACTCTATCCGGGATGGATTGATGTGGAGGCTTATGCATGGGGGACGAAAAGAAATGGCGGCGGTTCAGGGACGGGAGTAGCGAATTATCATAATCTTTCGGTTCACTGTGTTGTAGATAAGGCAACGGCAAGTGCTTTGCTTTTCTCATCCAATGGGAAGAATGTAAAAACCGTTGAGCTGTCAGCCTGTAAAGCCAGCGATGGTCAGATGGAGTTTTACCGGATTACTCTTGAAAATGCTATTATTATGGAGGTTATTCTGCGAGACAGCGGCACGACTACGGATGTTGAATATGAGTTTCAGGCAGATAAAGTGAAGTTTCAGCATTGGGGGCAGGATGCCATCGGCGGTAAAGGTGCGGAAACCAGAATGGGATGGGATATTAAAAACTCAACCTCATATTTTTAAGCCGGCAAGGATGATGAAACATGGCGACCGGTGCTATCGCACATCTGAAATATGATCTGGATAATTATATTAATGCTTTGCGCAGAGTTTCCAGTCTCGCGGCAACGTTTCTGATATCGGACTCTCTAATCCGCAAGGGGTATCTTACCGAGGTTGAAGATTTCATCTTATCCATTGAACAACGATTTAAAAGTGAGCTTTATCCACAAAAGAAGATAGCGATAATTGAGGAGCTAAAAGCAGAAACAAAACTGACAGAAAAAGAGTATCAGATACTTCGGATGAAGGATTACACCACCTATATTGTAACGGATATTTTTGAAGATCAGGGGGTGGTTAAGTATGCGAAAATTGGCGGTGGTGTGTTGTCTGGTGGTATTCAGGTAGCATCTGGTTTACAGATTTTCAGGTTAAGTGGGGTGCTGAACAGTAAAAGAATGAAAGGAATGGGGGTGATTCTTATCGCTCACGGGGGGAATAATTTATATGAGACTTTATACCCTGTTTTCTATAAAGGTATGGATTCTGGTCCGTTAAGAGACTTATATCGCTCAATCTCAGGGAATCTGGGTGGTTCAGACTCCGCAGGGGATTTTTCCTATAGCGCAATTGATTTTACACTTACAGCCTATTCTGCATTCAAAATGCCCGTACTAACGGAAAGTCATAAAAGCATATTGAAAAAAGGCAAGTTTGAGAAACCGGGAACAGGAAAGCTGTTCAGAAATGTAAGTCAGGATTTTTCCTCTAAAATATCCAGAATGAACAGGCCAATGAGGATATTTCAATTTGGTTATGCTGCTAATAAATTCAGAATGTCATTTGTAGAAGGTAACTATCGCTTTAATGAATCAGAAGATGAGCCTTAATGCTAACTTAATAAGTTTTAATTCCGTAATGAGTTTGCAGCCTTTTTCTCTGGCATTTAACAGAGTTGATAATGCAATAATAGAAAATGAAATTGTAAATGTTAAAATGAATGCCTTATGGAAATAAATAGCCAGCACTAAGAGAATTAGCGTTATCAGCGTGACATCGCGTAATGATTTTAGGGCATTATATGCGATAAGCGTTATTGAGTGCTGAAAATTGGTTTCACGGGTTAATTTTTTATTGTGTATTTCTTTGAAATATTTGTGTGTTTTTTTCAGAGATAATAATTCTTCTAATTGAAATCCATTATTCAGTATTTTTGTTCGAATTACTTTAGTTTGGTGATCAGTTATTTTCATTATCTTCCCTTATAATGAACTTACTTTTTTAAAATTTAACATGAAGCTAATCAGATTGAAAGTGGCTGCTGAAATCCCGAATCAGAACGCAGCCCTTTCATAACACTATGATTTTTTTGCAGGGTTAACTTTTCGCCACCCGCTTGTCATATTTTTAAATATGCCCGAATCCCATCCAGAAACATCTGCGTTGCCAGCATAATCAGAATCAATCCCATCAGACGTTCCAGCGCGTTAACGCCTTTATCGCCCAGCAGACGCAGAAACAGACCGGAAAGCAGCAAGATCACCACCGTCGCGCCCCAGGCAATCATCAGTGCCGCCACCAGATACCCCATCTGATTTGGATACTGATGTGATAACAGCATCAGGGTCGCCAGCAGCGACGGCCCGGCGACCAGCGGAATGGCCAGCGGCACCAGAAACGGCTCTTCCCCGGCTGATAAGCCGCTGCTGTTGCTCTCATTCGAGGGGAAAATCATTTTAATCGCGATCAGAAACAAAATGATGCCGCCGGAAATCGATACCGTCTCGGTACGCAGATTAAGGAAAGTCAGAATTTTTTCGCCAGCAAACAGAAACAGCAGCATGATAACCAGCGCGATCAACATTTCGCGGATTAACACCACTCGTCGACGTTTCGGCTCCAGATGCTTTAAAACCGACATAAAAATCGGCAAATTGCCCAGTGGATCCATAATAAGCAACAATAATATTGTTGCGGAGATCATCTCAGTCATCGTTGTGGTTCTCTTTTTCCATCACCAAAATCATCGGTTATAAGCCGCACTGCTGAAAAAATGCGGACCATCGATTTAATTCACTTGCCTGTTTTGCTGCATTTTGTAAGGTGGTAGGTATCTTTCTTTTGTTTTACTTACTCTAACAGGTCAGGCGATGTTGGCGCAGCCTGAAGCAGGTACCAGGACATGAAAAATGTAGGACTAGTAGGCTGGCGCGGCATGGTCGGGTCAGTATTAATGCAGCGTATGATTGAAGAGCGCGACTTTGATGTGGTGCGTCCGGTGTTCTTCTCCACTTCACAGCACGGCCAGGCCGCGCCGGAGTTTGCCGGTCAGTCCGCAGGTACGCTACAGGACGCTTTCGATATTGAAGCACTGAAGGCGCTGGATATCATTATTACCTGTCAGGGCGGCGATTACACCAATGAGGTGTATCCGAAACTGCGCGCCAGCGGCTGGCAGGGATACTGGATTGATGCGGCTTCTTCGCTGCGTATGAATGATGATGCGATCATTATTCTCGATCCGGTTAACCATCATGTGATTCGTCAGGGGCTGGATAACGGCATCAAAACCTTTGTTGGCGGCAACTGTACCGTCAGCCTGATGCTGATGTCACTTGGCGGCCTGTTTGCTAACGATCTGGTGGAGTGGGCCTCGGTGGCGACTTATCAGGCGGCTTCCGGCGGCGGCGCGCGCCATATGCGTGAGCTGCTGAGCCAGATGGGGATGCTGCATAACCATGTGGCAAAAGAGCTGGAAAACCCGGCTTCTGCGATTCTGGATATCGAACGCAAAGTGACCGAAATGAGCCGCGCTGGCGTGCTGCCGGTCGATAACTTTGGTGTGCCACTGGCGGGTAGCCTGATCCCATGGATCGACAAACAGCTGGAAAATGGCCAGAGCCGCGAAGAGTGGAAAGGCCAGGCGGAAACCAACAAGATTCTGCAACCTGCCAGCACCATTCCGGTTGATGGTCTGTGTGTTCGCGTCGGCGCACTGCGCTGCCACAGCCAGGCATTCACCCTGAAACTGAAAAAAGATGTGCCGCTGAGTGAAATTGAACAGCTGCTGGCAGCGCATAACGACTGGGTTAAAGTGGTGCCGAATGACCGCGAAATCACTATGCGTGAACTGACTCCTGCGGCAGTGACCGGCACGCTGAACACGCCGGTTGGCCGTCTGCGTAAACTCAATATGGGCCCGGATTATCTCTCGGCCTTTACCGTGGGCGATCAGCTGTTGTGGGGCGCGGCTGAACCGCTGCGCCGCATGCTGCGTCTGCTGGTGGATTAATCCTGTACTGACGGGCCCGGCTAACCGGGCCTGTTAATCGATAATTCTTAACTGACCGAGGAAAATTCTGTCCATTTCGGAACAACTGACCTGTGTTCCTGCGCCCACTAAGCCCTTTATGCTTCTCCTTTTTAGCACTGACAAAAATTATTTTATGCATTCTTACCAGGCTAATTGTCGCCCTTAGCTATGCTTAGAACAGATGTTCTGATTTTTGACTGTTTTTGCTTTCCAACTGAATTGAATTTGTTCGCGGCAATGGTTTTCTGTTCCAGCGGATGGATACTCACCTTGCCTGCGAGCTGATGGCTCAACGAAGAGCAGCACTCAGCTGATGCACCGTTTGTCGATGCGTCATTGATTCGCTTGCCAAATGTCACAGGAAGAATGTCATGTCTGAGCTTCCCGATCGCCACGCGATCAATGCGATTATTTCTGGTCATTACGCCGACCCTTTTGCGCTGCTCGGTATGCATCAAACCGACGCCGGGCTGGAGGTGCGTGCTTTATTGCCTGATGCTTCAGAAGTCTGGGTGATTGAGACCAAAACCGGTCGTAAGTGTGTGCAACTGAAGTGCCTCGATTCACGCGGCTTTTTCAGTGCGGTGGTGCCACGGCGTAAAAACCCGTTTCGCTATCAACTGGCGGTGATCTGGCATGGTGAACAGAATTTAATTGATGACGCCTACCGTTTCGGTCCGCTACTGGCCGAGCTGGACAGCTGGCTGCTGGCGGAAGGTACCCATCTGCGTCCGTATGAAACCATGGGTGCCCATGCCGACGTGATTGATGGCGTTACCGGCACGCGTTTTTCCGTCTGGGCACCGAATGCCCGGCGCGTCTCGGTCGTGGGTGAATTTAACTACTGGGACGGTCGCCGCCATCCGATGCGCTTTCGGCGTGAAAGCGGTATGTGGGAACTGTTTATTCCGGGCGCGCGGCAGGGACAGTTGTATAAATTCGAAATCATTGATGTTTACGGCCAGCTGCGGCTGAAAGCCGACCCTTACGCCTTTGAAGCGCAGATGCGACCGCAAACCGCCTCGATGATTTGTGGTCTGCCGGAAAAAGTGGAAATGAAACCGGAGCGTAAAACGGCGAATGCCTTTGACGCACCGATCTCCATCTATGAAGTGCATCTCGGTTCCTGGCGTCGCCATACCGATAATCACTTCTGGCTCAGTTATCGCGAGCTGGCCGAACAGCTGGTTCCCTATGTTAAAGAGATGGGCTTTACCCACATTGAGCTGCTGCCGATTAATGAACACCCGTTTGACGGCAGCTGGGGCTATCAGCCGCTG
The DNA here is from genome assembly GCF_001267535.1 of Winslowiella iniecta. Taxonomy (GTDB): domain Bacteria; phylum Pseudomonadota; class Gammaproteobacteria; order Enterobacterales; family Enterobacteriaceae; genus Erwinia; species Erwinia iniecta. Next base: position 94,579 of record NZ_JRXE01000007.1, read on the forward strand.
GGTATGTACGCCCCGACCCGCCGTTTCGGCACCCGTGATGACTTCCGCTATTTTATCGCTGCCGCGCATGCCGCCGGGCTGAATGTGCTGCTCGACTGGGTGCCGGGCCATTTTCCTTCCGATGAGTTTGGGCTGGCAAAGTTTGATGGCACGGAGCTGTATGAGCACGGCGATCCGCGCGAGGGCTATCATCAGGACTGGAATACGCTGATTTACAACTTTGGCCGCCGTGAAGTGAGTAACTATCTGGCGGGCAATGCGCTCTACTGGATGGAGCGCTTTGGCATCGACGGCCTGCGGGTAGATGCGGTTGCGTCGATGATTTATCGCGATTACAGCCGTAAAGAGGGCGAGTGGATTCCCAATGCTTATGGGGGGCGCGAAAACCTCGAAGCGGTGTCGTTTCTGCGCTACACCAACCGGACGCTGGGCAATGCGGCACCGGGCAGTATTACCGTTGCCGAAGAGTCGACGGACTATCCCG
>NZ_JRXE01000007.1:95114-100311 GCF_001267535.1 Winslowiella iniecta
CCGAAAACTTTGTGTTGCCGCTGTCCCATGATGAAGTGGTTCACGGTAAGCGTTCGATCCTCGATCGTATGCCGGGCGATGCCTGGCAGAAGTTTGCCAACCTGCGCGCCTATTATGGCTGGATGTGGGCCTTCCCCGGTAAAAAGCTGCTGTTTATGGGCAACGAATTTGCTCAGGGTCGCGAGTGGAACCATGACACCAGCCTCGACTGGCATCTGCTGGAGGGCGAGGATAACTGGCATAACGGCGTACAGCGACTGGTGCGCGATCTGAATCTGACCTATCGCCATCACCAACCGATGTATCAGCTCGACTTCGACCACCGCGGTTTTGAATGGCTGGTGGTCGACGATCATGACAACTCAGTATTTGTCTTTGCCCGCCGCGACCGCGCGGGCAATGAGATCATTGTTGTCGCCAACTTTACGCCAGTGGCTCGCCATGACTACCGTTTTGGCATCAATCAGCCAGGCCGCTGGCGTGAAATTCTGAATACCGATGCCGGGCATTACCACGGCAGTAACCTGACTAACGGCCTGCTGCACAGTCAGCCGGTTCACAGTCATCAGCGTGAGCATTCGCTGAGTATGGTGATACCGCCACTGGCAACCGTGTGGCTGATGCGGGAGGGAGAATGAGCGCATTACTGGCTGGCCGTCCTGAACCGTCGGGTGCCTGCTACGACGGTAAGGGCATCAATTTTACCCTGTTTTCCCACTATGCCGAACGTGTGGAGCTGTGCCTGTTTGATGCCGAGGGCAACGAAACGCGTTACGACCTGCCTTCGCGGAGCGGCGATATCTGGCATGGTTACTTGCCTGCCGCCACCCCCGGCCAGCTGTATGGTTATCGCGTGCACGGCCCGTGGCAGCCGCAGCAGGGGCATCGGTTTAACCCGGCAAAACTGCTGGTCGATCCTTGCGCCCGTGAAGTGATCGGCGAAGTCACCGACGATCCGCGCTTCCAGTGTGGTGTTGATGAACCCGACACCGCGGACAGTGCCGCCATCGCACCAAAAAGCGTGGTGGTGATCGACGATTTCGACTGGGATGACGACGTGCCGCCGCGTGTGCCGTGGGGATCGACGGTGATCTACGAAGCGCATGTACGCGGCCTGACGAAACTGCATCCGGATATTCCGGAAGCGATCCGTGGCACCTATGCCGCGCTTGGCCATCCGGTGATGATCGATTATTTCAAACGGCTGGGGATTACCGCGCTGGAACTGTTACCGGTGGCTTATTTTGCCAGCGAGCCACGGCTGCTGCGGCTGGGGCTGACCAATTACTGGGGATATAACCCGCTGGCGCCGTACGCGCTCGACGCGCGTTACGCTTCCGGTATTGATCAGCTTCATCCACTGAATGAGTTTCAGCAGGCGGTCAAAGCGCTGCACAGCGCCGGTATCGAAGTGATTCTCGACGTGGTGTTTAACCACACCGCCGAACTGGAAGAGACCGGCCCGACACTGTCGAAGCGCGGCGTTGACAATAAAAGCTACTACTGGCTGAACGATAAAGGTGAGTACCAGAACTGGACGGGCTGCGGCAACACCCTGAATATCAGCCACCCCGAAGTCATGCAGTGGACGCTGGAATGCCTGCGTTATTGGGTGGAAGTCTGCCATGTGGACGGTTTCCGCTTCGATCTCGCGACGGTGCTGGGCCGCACGCCGGATTACGATCCGCAGGCCGCGATGTTTGCGGCGCTGAAAGCCGACCCGCTGCTGTCGCAGGTCAAGCTGATCGCTGAGCCGTGGGATATTGGCCCCGGCGGTTATCAGGTCGGTAATTTCCCCGAGCCGTTTGCCGAATGGAATGATCATTTCCGCGATGCCATGCGCCGGTTCTGGCTGTATGGCGATATCTCTAACGGCGAATTCGCCCGCCGTTTTGCCGGTTCCAGTGATGTCTTCCAGCAGCAAAATCGTCTGCCATCGGCCAGCATCAACCTGGTGACCGCTCACGACGGTTTTACCCTGCGCGATGTGGTGAGTTATGAGCGTAAGCATAACCAGGCTAACGGCGAAGATAATCTCGATGGCAGCAACAATAATTACAGTCATAACCACGGCACTGAAGGGCTGAAAGTGCCGCTGACGGTGATTGAACGTCGCCGCAATAGCGTACACGCGCTACTGACGTCGCTGTTGCTGTCACAGGGTACGCCGATGCTGCTGGCCGGTGACGAGCATGGTCACAGCCAGCATGGCAACAACAATGCTTATTGTCAGGATAACCAGCTAACGTGGCTGAACTGGCAGGATAATGACAGTGGGCTGTTCGACTTCACCGCTGCGCTGATTCATCTGCGTCGCCGTATTCCGGCGTTGCAGCAGGATCGCTGGTGGCAGGAAGGAGACGGCAATGTGCAGTGGCTCAATGCTGACGGCCAGCCACTGAGCAGTGAACAGTGGGAACAGGGGCTGCACAGATTGCAAATTCTGCTCTCAGGCCGTTGGTTAATAACAATAAACGCCTCCGAAGAGGTGAGTGACATCGCACTACCTGATGGAGAATGGTACGCCATTCCTCCTTTTGCCGGGGATGATAACCCGATCCTTTCAACCGTCTGGCATGGTCCCGCGCACGGCGTGTGTGTGTTCCAAAAGCAATCATAAGGAGTCAGACATGGTTAAATTAGAAAGAGCAGACCATCTGATGTTGGCAAGACAGCTGCCAACGCAAACTGTAGCCCTGATCCTTGCTGGCGGACGCGGTACGCGCCTGCGGGATCTCACCGCTAAACGTGCCAAGCCGGCGGTGCATTTTGGCGGCAAATTCCGCATCATCGACTTCGCACTGTCTAACTGTATTAACTCCGGTATCCGTCGCATTGGCGTGATTACTCAGTATCAGTCGCACACGCTGGTGCAGCATATTCAGCGTGGCTGGTCCTTTTTCAATAATGAGATGAACGAGTTTGTTGATCTGCTTCCGGCTCAGCAACGTTTTTCGACCGAAAGCTGGTATCGCGGAACCGCTGATGCGGTAACGCAAAACCTCGATATTATCCGGCGTTATAACGCCCAGTACGTGGTGATTCTGGCGGGCGACCATATCTATAAAATGGATTACTCGCGCATGCTGCTGGATCACGTGGATAACGACGCGCAGTGTACGATTGCCTGTATTCCGGTGCCGATTGCCGAAGCCAGCGCCTTTGGCGTGATGGCGGTGGACAACAACCATAAAGTGATCGAATTTGTCGAGAAGCCGGAACACCCGCCGTCAATGCCGGGCGATGATACGCAGTCGCTGGCCAGTATGGGGATTTACGTCTTTAACGCCGATTATCTTTACCAACTGCTGGAAGACGATCTTCAACGGACAGACTCCAGCCATGACTTTGGCAAAGACCTGCTGCCGAAAATTGTCGCCAGCGGTGAGGCTTACGCCCATTCATTTAATCTTTCCTGCGTGCAGAGTGACGACAGCGCACCGCCATACTGGCGTGATGTCGGTACCCTGGAAGCTTACTGGCGTGCCAATCTTGATTTAGCCACGGTCACGCCGGAACTGGATATGTACGACCATGAATGGCCGATTCGCACTCAGATGGAACAGCTCCCCCCGGCAAAATTTGTCCAGGATCGTTCCGGCAGCCATGGGATGACCATGAACTCACTGGTCTCTGGCGGCTGCATTATCTCCGGCTCGGTGGTGGTGCACTCGGTGTTATTCCCGCGCGTGCGGGTGAACTCATTCTGCAATATTGATTCCTCGGTGCTGTTACCTGATGTGGTAATTGGCCGCTCCTGTCGTTTACGTCGTTGCGTTATCGATCGCGCCTGCGAACTGCCGGAAGGCATGGTGATAGGTGAAAATCCTGATGAGGACAGCCGCCGGTTTTATCGTTCGGAAGAAGGGATCGTGCTGGTTACGCGAGCGATGTTGGCCAGACTGGCCAAAGCGGCTGGCTGACGGATGAAAACGGTTATCGCTGTTGGCGCGCTGGAGCGTGCCAGAGCCTAGTTAAGGAGCCCAGAATGCAGGTTTTACATGTCTGTTCAGAACTTTTTCCGCTGCTCAAAACCGGGGGTTTAGCGGATGTTGTCGGGGCATTACCAGCAGCACAGATTGCCGAGGGAACGGATACTCGGGTGTTATTACCGATGTTTCCTGATTTGCGTAAAGGCATTACCAATACTGAAGTGGTCGCGGAACTACAAACCTTTGCCGGTTATGTTCGGCTGCATTTTGGGCATTTCAATGGCGTGGGGATTTATCTGATTGAAGTGCCAGGGCTGTACGATCGGCCAGGCAGTCCTTATCACGATGAATCACAATTCGCTTATACCGATAACTATTTGCGCTTTGCGTTACTGGGTTTTATCGGCTGTGAACTGGCCTGTGGGCTGGATACCTGGTGGCGTCCGGATGTGGTGCATGCGCACGACTGGCATGCCGGTTTAACCTGCGCCTATCTGGCCGCGCGTGGGCGACCGGCCAAGTCGGTATTTACCGTACATAACCTCGCGTATCAGGGGCTGTTTTCGGCTCACCATATGGACCAGATTCAACTGCCATGGTCATTCTTTTCTATGCATGGCCTTGAGTTTTATGGGCAGATCTCTTACCTGAAAGCCGGGCTGTTCTATGCCGATCATATTACGGCGGTCAGCCCGACTTATGCGCGGGAGATAACCCAGCCGGAGTTTGGCTACGGCATGGAGTCTTTGCTCGAGCTGCGGCTACGGGAAGGGCGACTGAGCGGTATTCTTAACGGCGTTGATCCGGCGATCTGGGATCCGGAGCACGACCTGTTGCTCGGTTCGCGTTACAACCGCGACGTGCTGGAAGCCAAAGCGGAGAACAAGCGTCAGTTGCAGATTACCATGGGCTTAAAAGTCGATGACAAAGTGCCGGTATTTGCGGTGGTCAGCCGCTTAACCCGGCAAAAGGGATTGGATCTGGTGCTGGAGTCGCTGCCTGGATTACTGGAGCAGGGTGGGCAACTGGTGTTATTGGGCGCCGGTGATGCGGTGCTGCAACAAGGTTTTCTCGCCGCAGCGGCCGAACATCCGGGACAGGTGGGTGTGCAAATTGGTTATCACGAAGCCTTCTCGCATCGCATTATCGGCGGTGCAGATGTCATTCTGCTGCCCAGCCGCTTCGAACCTTGCGGGCTGACGCAATTATATGGTCTGAAATACGGCACGTTGCCGCTGGTGCGCCGTACCGGCGGGCTGGCGGAT
>NZ_JRXE01000007.1:100397-187087 GCF_001267535.1 Winslowiella iniecta
TGGCCGCACGTGCCTACCGCGATCTTTATCAACGCTTGCTGTAAACAGCACAGGGGATACTTGATATGAACGCACCATTCACCTACGCCTCACCGACACTCAGTGTTGAAGCGCTGAAGAATTCAATTGCCTATAAGTTAATGTTTACGCTGGGTAAAGATCCTTCCATTGCCAATAAACATGAGTGGCTTAACGCAACGCTGCTGGCAGTACGTGACCGAATGGTGGAGCGCTGGCTGCGTTCTAATCGTGCCCAGTTGTCACAGGATGTGCGCCAGGTTTACTACCTGTCGATGGAGTTTCTGGTCGGACGCACCCTGTCGAATGCGCTGCTGGCGATGGGTATCTATGATGATATTAACCGGGCGCTTGAAGAGATGGGCTTTGACCTGGCCGAGCTGATAGAAGAGGAGAACGATCCGGGACTGGGCAATGGCGGCTTAGGCCGACTGGCTGCCTGTTTCCTCGACTCGCTGGCAACGCTCGGCCTGCCGGGGCGCGGCTACGGTATCCGCTACGACTACGGCATGTTTAAACAGAATATTATCGATGGCCGTCAGGCGGAGTCACCGGATTACTGGCTGGAGTATGGCAACCCGTGGGAATTTCAGCGTTTTAACACCCGCTATAAAGTGCGCTTTGGTGGCCGTATTCAGCATGAAGGCAGTAAGGCGCGCTGGGTCGAAACCGAGGAAGTGCTGGCGACCGCTTACGACCAGATTATCCCCGGCTACAATACGGATGCGACCAATACCTTGCGGCTTTGGGGCGCGCAGGCCAGTAACGAAATTAACCTTGGTAAATTTAATCAGGGGGATTACTTCGCTGCGGTAGAAGATAAAAACCACTCGGAGAACGTGTCGCGGGTGCTCTATCCCGATGACTCGACCTACTCGGGGCGGGAACTGCGTCTGCGTCAGGAGTATTTTCTGGTGTCGGCCACGGTGCAGGACATTCTGCATCGGCACTGGACGATGCATCAGACCTTCGACAATCTTGCCAATAAAATCGCGATTCACCTCAATGATACTCACCCGGTGCTGGCGATCCCTGAATTGATGCGCCTGCTGATTGATGAGCATAAATTTAGCTGGGATGAGGCGTTTGAAGTGACCTGTCAGGTTTTCTCTTACACCAACCACACGCTGATGAGTGAGGCGCTGGAAACCTGGCCGGTCGATATGATTGGCAAAATTTTGCCGCGCAATCTGCAAATTATTTTTGATATCAACGACTACTTCCTGAAAACCGTTCAGGAGCACTATCCCGACGACTGGGATCTGCTGTCACGTATCTCAATTATTGATGAAAATAATGGTCGTCAGGTGCGTATGGCGTGGCTGGCGGTGGTGATCAGTCATAAGGTGAATGGCGTTTCAGAGCTGCACTCAAACCTGATGGTGCAGTCGCTGTTTGCCGATTTCGCCAAAATATTCCCCGGCCGTTTCTGCAATAAAACCAATGGTGTAACACCGCGTCGCTGGCTGGCGCTGGCTAACCCGCCGCTGTCCAGTGTGCTGGATGAGGCGATTGGTCGCACCTGGCGTACCGATCTCGGTGAGCTGAGTGAAATTAAGCAACATATCGATTATCCGACCTTTATCGAGGATATCGCCAACGCCAAGCTGAACAATAAAAAACGGCTGGCGGATTGGGTGGCAAAAAATCTCGACGTGGTGCTCGATCCTAATGCGCTGTTCGATGTGCAGATTAAGCGTATCCACGAGTACAAGCGTCAGCTGCTAAATGTGCTGCATATCATTACGCGCTATAACCGCATTAAAGCCGATCCGACTGCTAACTGGGTGCCGCGCGTCAATATCTTTGCCGGTAAAGCCGCGTCGGCTTACTACACTGCCAAACATATTATTCATTTAATCAATGACGTGGCCAAGGTGATCAACAGCGATCCGCAGGTGAAGAATAAACTGAAAGTGGTGTTTATTCCGAACTACGGTGTCAGTCTGGCGCAGATCATTATTCCGGCGGCGGATCTTTCCGAGCAGATCTCGCTGGCAGGGACTGAGGCGTCCGGCACCAGCAATATGAAGTTTGCCCTCAACGGCGCGCTGACGATTGGCACGCTGGACGGCGCAAACGTCGAAATGCTGGAGCACGTCGGAGAAGAAAATATCTTTATCTTCGGCAATACCACGCCGCAGGTCGAGGAGCTGAGACGCAACGGCTATAACTCACATCAGTACTATGATGAAGATCCTGAGTTACGCCAGGCGCTGACGCAAATCGCCACTGGCGTGTTCAGCCCGCAGGAACCGGGTCGCTATCGCAACCTGTTTGATTCGCTGGTGAATCTTGGCGATCACTATCAATTGCTGGCTGACTACCGCAGCTATGTTGATACACAGGATAAGGTGGATGAGCTCTATCGCCATCCGGAAGAGTGGCAGCGCCGCGCGGCTTACAACATCGCCAATATGGGCTACTTCTCGTCGGATCGTACCATTCAGGAGTATGCCGATGAGATATGGCATATCTCGCCGATAAGATTGTAGAAAAGGGTATTGGTTGGAAGAAGGGCGGCGAGAACGCCGCCCCTATGGTCAGAGCGGGGGTTTATGACGCCAGCGATAACGCCGGTTTTTTCTGATGGGTAGCCAGCCATTCGCTGATGCGCGCTTGCTGCTGCTCGTTCAGCCACATACCCTGTTTGGTACGACGCCAGATAGCATCATCCAGCTCACGCACCCACTCGTGTTGCACCAGGTAATGCAGCTCGGCTTCGTAGAAGTCGTGACCAAAGTTCTCACCTAAATCTTCAAGGCTGGTAGCATCTTTCAGCAGCTTTTCGGTGTTGCTGCCGTAAGTCCGCGCATAGTGACGCGCCATCTCCTCAGTGATAAAGCTGTAACGACGGCGCAGGCTGGCAGCATAATCTTCACGGCTACCGGCGATATCACCACCCGGCAGCACACAGTTGCGCGTCCAGGCTTGACCGATAGTCGGGTAATACTTCGACAGTTTCTCCAGCGCATGTTCCGCCAGCTTACGATACGTCGTCAGCTTACCGCCAAACACGGAAAGCAGCGGTGCCTGGCCTTCGTCATCGCGCACATCCAGCGTGTAATCGCGGGTAATTGCTTGCGGTGAGTCGGACTCGTCATCACACAGCGGACGCACGCCGGAGTAAGTCCAGACGATATCGTCACGCGCCAGATCTTTCTTAAAGTGAGCGTTAAACACGTTCAGCAGATAGTCGATCTCGTTGTCATCAATTTTGACACTCTTCGGATCGCCTTTGTACTCCACGTCGGTGGTACCGATAATTGAGAACTCGTCCATCCACGGAATCACAAACACGATGCGGTTATCTTCGTTCTGCAGAATATAAGCCTGTTTCTGCGTATGAACGCGTGGCACCACAATATGGCTGCCTTTAATCAGACGGATGCCGTAAGGCGATTTCAGCTTCAGGCTATCGTCGAACAGTTGCTTGACCCACGGACCGGCAGCATTCACCAGACCTTTGGCGCGCCAGGTAAAGGTTTTACCGCTGTCCACGTCTTCTGCTTCTACCATCCACAGCCCTTTTTCGCGCCATGCACGGGTAACGCGGGTGCGGGTACGGACTTCACCGCCGCGTTTCACCACTTCCTGAGCATTTAGCACAACCAGGCGCGCATCGTCGACCCAGCAGTCGGAATATTCGAAACCGCGCACGATTTCAGGTTTAAGCACCGAATCTGAGCCAAAACGCAAACTTTTGCTGCCCGGTAAACTGGTGCGCTTGCCGAGATGGTCGTACATAAACAGGCCAACACGGATCATCCACGCTGGGCGCAGATGCGGGCGGTGCGGCAGACGGAAGCGCATTGGAAACGCGATATGCGGCGCCATTTTCAGCAGCACTTCGCGTTCAGCCAGCGCTTCGCTGACCAGGCGGAATTCATAGTGTTCCAGGTAGCGCAGGCCACCGTGAATTAATTTTGAACTGGCGGAAGAGGTCGCACAGGCCAAATCTTGCGCCTCCAGCATTAGCACAGACAGTCCGCGTCCTGCAGCATCTGCTGCAATGCCGGCACCGTTGATGCCGCCGCCGATTACGATCAAGTCTTTGGTTTCCACGTCATCTCCTCCGATGTTCGGAATAGCTCAATTATGTTCGTTTTCGAACATTATATTAGTCGGAAACCAACATCGATGCTAGTGTTAACCGAATAAAAACATTTATGCGTGATGCAGGTAACATAATTAGCGACATAAAAGCCTGGTAGCCATAACATTTGTCTGGTTATTGCCGGCCGGGTTCAGGTTACAATAGCGTCAATTCGTTTCGTTATTGACTGGAAAACACCATGGAACAATTTGAATGTATCAGTGTGCAGCAGGCCCAACAGCGTCTGGAACAAGGCGCGGCGCGGCTGGTTGATATCCGCGACCCACAAAGCTTTGAAGCCGCCCATGCCAGCGGTGCCTTCCATCTGACTAACGTTTCACTTAACACCTTTATGCAGCAGGCCGATCTCAATACGCCGGTGCTGGTGATGTGCTATCACGGCAACAGCAGTAAAGGTGCTGCGCAATATCTGCTGACTCAGGGGTTTGATCAGGCTTACAGCATTGACGGCGGTTTTGACGCCTGGCGTGCGGCGTTTCCGCAGCAGGTTGAAGCGGGAACGCGTTAATCTTTCTCCTAATACAGGCAAGCACAAGGGCTGACAGCAACAATGATGCGTATTACTCATTTTAACAATCCGCGTCTGGCGCAGGCGTTTGTCGACTATATGGTGACGCGCGGCGTCACCCTGCGTATTGAACATCAGGATGGCAGCTGGAATATCCTGTTGCAGGATGAATCGCAAGCCGCGATGGTCGAAAACGAACTTCAGCAGTTTATCCGCGATCCGCTGCATCCGCGTTATCAGGATGCCAGCTGGCAGTCGGGCAATATCGCCAGTGGCTTACAGTATTCCAGCGTGTCGCTGCTCGATAATATTCGCCAGCGCGCCGGGCCACTGACCATGACGCTGATGATTGCCTGCGTGGCCGTCTATATTCTGATGCAGCTGCTCGGCGATCGCGCCGTGATGTCGTGGCTGGCGTGGCCAGCCGGAGAAGGCCAGTATTTCCAGCTGTGGCGCTGGTTCAGCCATGCTTTGCTGCATTTCTCACTGCTGCATATTTTATTCAATCTGATGTGGTGGTGGTATCTCGGCGGCGCGGTAGAGAAGCGTATTGGCAGCGGCAAACTGGTGGTGATTACGCTGATTTCGGCGCTGCTCAGCGGCTGGATGCAGGCAAAATTTAGCGGCGTGTGGTTTGGCGGCTTATCCGGCGTGGTCTATGCACTGATGGGTTATGCGTGGCTGCGAGGCGAGCGCGATCCCGAAAGTGGAATTTACCTTGAGCGCGGTTTGATGGCTTTCGCTATCCTGTGGCTGGTTATTGGATACTTCGGCGTGTTCGGCTTATCAATTGCCAATGCTGCGCACGTTACCGGCCTGCTGGTGGGGCTGGCAATGGCATTGGTTGATACGCGGCATGTACGCAAATAAAAAGGTTAATGTCCGGAGATTTTTGTGAAGCAAACGCAACGTCACGACGCCATTATCGATCTGGTTCGTCGTCAGGGATATGTCAGTACTGAAGAGCTGGTGGAGCATTTCGCTGTCAGCCCGCAAACTATCCGCCGCGATCTGAACGATCTGGCCGATCAGAATAAAATTCAGCGTCATCATGGCGGCGCGGCGCTGCCTTCCAGCTCCGAAAATACCGCGTGGCAGGATCGTAAAATGATGTGGTCAGCGGAAAAGGCGCGCATCGCTCAGCGGGTGGCCAGCCAGATTCCCGATGGCGCCACGCTATTTATTGATATCGGCACCACGCCGGAAGCTGTCGCCCATGCGCTGATGAACCATAATAATCTGCGGGTGGTGACCAATAATCTCAACGTGGCAATGCTGCTGATGTCCAAGCCGGACTTCCGTCTGATTCTGGCCGGTGGCGAAGTGCGTACCCGTGATGGCGGTATTATGGGAGAAGCGACGCTCGATTTTATCTCTCAGTTCCGTCTCGATTTCGGCATTCTGGGGATCAGCGGCATCGATATGGACGGTTCGCTGCTGGAGTTTGATTACCATGAAGTGCGCACCAAGCGTGCGATCATCGAGAACTCGCGCTGTGTGATGCTGGTGGCCGACCATTCTAAGTTTGGTCGTAATGCGATGGTGAACCTCGGTAATATGAGCCTGATCGACCATCTGTATACCGATGAGCCGCCACCGCCGGGCGTGATGAAAGTGATTGAGCAGCATGACGTTCATCTGGAACTGTGCTGAATCAGTGATTGCGGGCGGTGGGAACACCGCCCGTCAGTCATTACGCCACACCCATTCCCATCAAATGCAATAACTGCTGCGCCTGCTGCACTGCTTCCTGACGCTGCACCACCCCTAACTTCTGATACAGATTACGAATATGCGTTTTAATCGTGGTTGGCGCGACGTCCAGTTCGCCGGCGATTTGGTCGTTGCTGTAGCCGGAATAGATCAGCCCTAACACCTGCCACTCGCGCTGGGTTAGCGGGCTGGTGCGAATCAGTTCCGGCACCTGCGGATGAGTTAACAGCCGGGTGACAAAGGTCTCATCAAAATGGGCGAACTTGTGCCGATGATGCTGGTTGATATCGCGTAAAATCCGCTGCGCACGATGCTGTTCCAGCTCGGGCAGCGTATTCAGCTGTAATAACTGCCGCAGCTGTTGCGCCATCGCTTCGCCTTCAATCACAAAATGGCTGACAAAGCCGGTGCGATTAGCCAGCGACAGCGACTCGATCAGGGCTTTCTGCGCCTCGCTTTTCCGATCGGTCTGCCAGTAAAGTGCGTTGCTGAGCAGTAAATTACGGTTGAGATCGCTGATTAAACGCAGGCGACGCGCATTTTCATTCAGCTCATCCAGCACCACTTCGGCTTCATCATATTGCCCGAGCAGAATCTGCGCGCGGGCGATATTGCGCCACTGACCTTGCAGAAAATGGTTGTCGGCATCCGCCGGTTTTGGCGTCAGTCTCAGCCAGTTAGCCGCAGCAACTTTATCATTGGTCATCTGCCAGTAAATGACGCGCGGTTTGTCGGCGTTAGTCACCCAGTCGCTGTGATACTGGCCGTTACCCAGCAAGTTTTCACAGCGATTAAGATGACGACGGGCATTGTCCATATCGCCTCGTGCGAGAGCGCATTTCGCCAGCATCGCCAGACATTGCAATTGCTGCTGCGGCTGGAAGTTAGCCAGCACTTCCAGCCCGTTGCGCGCGGCGGCCTCGGCATCATCAAGATGCGACCATGACCACAGCAGCTGTGAGCGGATGCGCAGCAAAAATTCGTGCATCGGTAACTGTTCCAGTCCCTGTTCATCAATCAGATCAAAGGCTTTTTGCTGGGTTTCGAAAGCGGTTTGCAGGAATCCCTGAGCAATCAAAATTTCGCTCTGCTGCAACAGCGCCCAGAGCGCGTAGTGGCAGATATCATGCTGACGCGCCATCTGATCGGTTTGCTGCATCATTATCAGCGCCTGACTTAATTCGCCATGGCAGTGCAGCACTTCACCCTTAACCGAAGTGGCAACAATACGGCTGTAATAGTTTGCCAGCGGCAGCGTATTCAGTGCCTGAGTGGCCAGCAACTCCGCTTCATCGGGCTTACCGGCATTAATCGCCACCTGCGCGCGCAGTGCATCAAACTCGGCGCTCAGCACCGCATCAATAGCGACCTTTTGCATCGCCATCTCCTGCTCAGCGCGTGCCAGTAGCAGGTTAACTTCATTGTAACGATGCTGACTTTGCGCCAGCCAGGCCTGCAATAAGATCAGTCGTGGATTTTCCACCAGCAACTGCCACGGCAGCGCTTTCAGACCCTCTTCCAGCAGCGCCAGTTCACTGTGATTGAACAGTGACCAGGCGTGCTGAAGCAGGATATCGCGCAGCAACAAAGTATCTTCTGCGGCCAGCGCATGGTGAATCGCTTCGCCGGCAAACCCGAGCGCCATCCAGCCCTCCGCCGCCGCGCGATGCAGCTGGTGCAGATCGCTACCCAGTTCCCATTGGCAGCGCTGACGCAGAAAACTGACAAACAGCGGATGGAAGTTAAACCACCGGCCGCTGTCATCCATCCGCTGCAAAAACAGCCCCTGCCGCTCGGTCTCTTCCAGACGCAACTGACCATTCTCTTCGCCGGTAATACGGGCGATCAGCTCATCATTCATCGAACGCAGCACGGAGCTGCGCAGTAAAAAGTTACGCGTGGCCTCATCGACGCAGTCGAGCACTTCATCAACCAGATAATCGGACAGATGACTGGCATTGATGCCCGCCAGCCGCTGTGCCGACTGGTGCGTGGGAGTATTGGACTGGCGTTCCGACAGCGCAATCAGTTGCAGTGCCGTCGCCCATCCGGCCACTTCATCACACAGACGTTGGGAGTGAGTGGCATCAATCGGCTGCTGCAAACGGCAATCAAAGAACTGTTTCGCCTCGCCGTGGGTAAAGGCCAGCGACTGGCTGTTAATTTCCAGCAGTTGCTCACGCACCCGCAGATTAGCAATGCCCAGTGAAGGCAAGTTGCGCGACAGGATCACCAGCGTCAGGTTTTCCGGCTGATGACGGATAAAAAAGCGCATCGCCTGATGAATGGCATCGTTAGTCAGCAGATGATAGTCATCTATCACCAGAAACAGCGGACGGTGCCATTCAGAAAGTTCGACAAACAGCAGGGAAAACAGGGCGCTCAGGCTGGCGTACTGACGCTTTTGCGCCAGCGCCTCGCTGCGAACACAGTGGCCGCCGGTCGCCTGCTGGATTGCCGCCATAAAATAGGTGGCGAAGCGTTCGGGATAGTTGTCACTCTCGTCCAGAGAGTACCAGCCCAGATCGCTTTTATCCGCGGCCCACTGAGCAACCAGCGTGGTTTTGCCATATCCTGCCGGGCTGGTGACCAGCGCCAGACGATAAAAATTAATGTTCGTGAGCCTTGCAATCAAACGCTCCCGAACAATGGTGTTCTGAAGCCGCGATGGACGGCTGAGTTTCGATGGTATCAGCATGGCTTACACTTCACTGTGCGAAATAGGAGGATACAAAAGGAATTATTTTACAGCGTGTAATTAAGTACATTCCGCCAGTCGGCAGGCTATTGCAAGAACGGGCGATAATGAGAATTCATTATGTTGCACCTCATCACACTTCCTTACGCAAATTTTAATATTTCATAGAGCTTTCTGACTCGCCCATTACGAAATAATCAACTGTGGTCATCAATTTTATCAACGTTTTATATGTAGCGGCGGCATTCTCGCCGCCCGTGCCGAAGGTTAGCACCCTGACGGCAGTCGAAAACGGCTCACCGTTCAAACCCGCATCGCCGGCAGTTTTTTTTGTTCATTGCGGCCAGTAATGAGCTTTTTTTCGCATTGCCGTCTTAAATTAAGTGCTGGCGATCACATTTATGGCTACGCCCTGCAACTCATCCCCGTCTAAGCCCCTCACAGGATGATGCTGTGCGATAACGCAACCGTCAGCATGTGCGCATCAATTTTTCGCGAAACTATTCACTTACCGGAAGAGATTTATGTCGCAGCAAAAATTTAATAAGGCACGTTTTGAGGCAGCGCTGACGCGCCAGTGGCAACATCTGGGTCTGACTTCGTTGCAGGATCTGACCAGCCATCAACGCTGGCAGGCGGTGAGCGGAGCGCTGGCAGAGTTGCTTGCCGCCCAGCCGGTGGCGAAAGCGGATAAAAAGCAACGTCATGTTAACTACATTTCGATGGAGTTTCTGATTGGTCGTCTGACCGGCAATAACCTGCTGAACCTTGGCTGGTATGATGACGTGCAGGCGGTGCTCGCCGACCAGCAGATCAGCCTGACTGAACTGCTGGAGGAGGAGGTTGACCCGGCATTGGGTAACGGTGGTCTCGGGCGTCTGGCTGCCTGCTTCCTTGATTCAATGGCGACGGTAGGGCAGTCGGCGATCGGCTATGGCCTGAATTATCAGTATGGCCTGTTCCGACAGTCATTTGATGATGGTCATCAGCAGGAAGCGCCGGATGACTGGCATCGTCACTCTTACCCGTGGTTCCGCCATAATGCCGCACTGGATGTGGATGTGTCGGTTGGCGGTAAGGTGGTGCGGGGTGACGACGGTCGGTATCGCTGGCAGCCCGGCTTTGTGATGCGTGGTGAGGCCTGGGATCTGCCGGTGATTGGCTACCGCAATGGCGTGGCGCAGCCGCTGCGTCTGTGGCAGGCAACCCATGTGCATCCGTTTAACTTCTCGCTGTTTAACGACGGCAAATTTCTCCAGGCCGAGCAGCAGGGCATTGATGCCGCCAAACTGACCAAGGTACTGTATCCCAACGACAATCATCAGGAGGGCAAACGCCTGCGCCTGATGCAGCAATATTTCCAGTGTGCCTGTTCAGTCGCCGATATTCTGCGTCGTCATCACCAGGCGGGACGCGCCATCGCCGAACTGGCCGATTACGAAGTGATTCAGCTGAATGACACTCATCCGACCATCGCCATCCCGGAGATGTTACGGGTGCTGCTGGATGAGCATCAGCTTGAGTGGGATGCGGCATGGGCCATTACCAGTAAAGTGTTCGCCTACACCAACCATACCTTGATGCCGGAAGCGCTGGAGCGCTGGGATGAGAAGCTGGTACGCAGCCTGCTGCCGCGTCATTTAATGATCATCCATGAGATTAACAAGCGCTTTAAAAAGTTGGTCGACAAACAGTGGCCAGGCGATGAAGCGGTATGGGCGAAGCTGGCGGTGGTGTATGACAAGCAGGTACGGATGGCGAACCTGTGCGTGGTCAGCGGCTTTGCGGTTAACGGTGTCGCGGCGCTGCACTCTGAGCTGGTGGTCAAGGATCTGTTCCCGGAATATCACCAGCTGTGGCCGAATAAATTCCATAACGTCACCAACGGCATCACGCCGCGTCGCTGGCTGAAACAGTGTAACCCGGCGCTGGCGTCGCTGATTGATAACACGTTACAAGTGGAATGGGCGAACAATCTGGATGCGCTGAAAGGGCTGGAGCCGCTGGCTGATGATGCCGCCTTCCGTCAGCGTTATCGCCAGATTAAGCATGACAACAAGGCCCGGCTGGCCAGCTATATTCATCAGCTAACCGGTATCACGGTGAATCCGGATGCGATGTTTGATATCCAGATTAAGCGCTTGCATGAGTACAAGCGTCAGCACCTTGGGCTGATGCATATTCTGCACTGCTACCGCCAGCTACGCGATAACCCGAAAAGCGATATGGTGCCGCGCGTATTCCTGTTTGGCGCGAAAGCCGCGCCGGGCTACTACCTGGCAAAAAATATCATCTATGCGATCAATAAAGTCGCCGAGAAGATCAATAACGATCCGCTGGTTGGCGATCGCCTGAAAGTGGTGTTTATCCCGGATTACCGCATTACCGCCGCGGAACTGATGATCCCGGCCGCCGATCTTTCTGAGCAGATCTCCACCGCAGGTTATGAAGCTTCCGGTACCGGCAATATGAAGCTGGCGCTAAACGGTGCGCTGACCATTGGTACGCTTGATGGCGCGAACGTCGAAATTGCCGAGCAGGTGGGTGAAGAGAATATCTTTATCTTCGGTAATACCGTTGATGAAGTGAAAGCGCTGAAAGCGAAAGGCTATGACCCGCTAAAACTGCGCAAGAAGGATAAACATCTTGATAGCCTGCTGAAAGAGCTGGAAAACGGCTTCTTCAGCAATGGCGATAAACACGCGTTCGATATGCTGCTGCACAGCCTGACCAAAGGCGGCGATCCGTGGCTGGTGCTGGCAGACTTCGCCGATTACTGTGCGGCGCAGCAGCGGGTTGAAGCCTTGTGGCGCGATCAGGAAGCCTGGACCCGTACCGCGATTCTGAATACCGCGCGTACCGGGATGTTCAGTTCAGATCGTTCAATCCGCGACTATCAGCAGCGTATCTGGCAGGCCAAACGGCAGGGCTGATTTCAGGCTGTTTTACTGGCGAGTCGGGCGCTGATCCGGCTCGCTGCGACAATGACGCCTGATGGGCAGGTCAAGGTGAATGATGGATTCAAAACAACTTAATAAGGCGGCGACAGCGGCCGGTATTGCATCCAGCTATATCAATGCGAAAGGTCAGCCAGAGGCGATTGCCGACGCGACGAAACAGCGTCTGCTGGCGGCGATGGGCAATCCGAAGCCAGTCAGCGCTGCGCCGCTGCCGGCGGCCAAAGTACTCAGCGGCACCGGTAAGCTGACGCTACCGGTGGGCGGCAAGGGGGATTTTCACTGGCAGTTGCAGACTGAAAGCGGCAAGCCGTATCAGGGCGAAATTGCGGCGGGCGAGACCCTGACATTGCCCTCCCGGCTGCCAACCGGCTACCACCAGCTAACCCTGACGCAGGGCAAGCAGCAGTGGCCATGCCGAATCATTGTCGCGCCGAAGCGCTGCTTTGAGCCACAGACATTGCGTGACGGAAAAAAGCTGTGGGGAGCCTGCGTCCAGCTGTATACCGTGCGATCCGAGACAAACTGGGGCATTGGCGATTTTGGCGATTTGCATATGATGCTGGATCAGATTGCCGATCGCGGCGGTGATTTTATCGGCCTCAATCCAATCCATTCGCTCTATCCGGCCAACCCGGAAAGTGCCAGCCCGTACAGCCCCTCTTCGCGTCGCTGGCTGAATGTGATTTATATCGATGTTTTACAGGTAACGGATTTTCAGCAGAGTGAAGCGGCGCAACGCTGGTGGCAGGAGAGTGCTACTCAGCAGGCGCTGAGCCGCGCGCGAGACAGTGAATGGGTCGATTATCAGACGGTCAGTGACCTGAAAATTGCCGCGCTGCGCCTTGCCTGGCAGCAGTTTTCCACCCGCGATAAGCAGGACGAAACCTGCGCCGATTTTGAGCGCTTTATCACCCTTGGCGGCGGTAGCCTGTTTTACCAGGCGGCTTACGACGCCATGCATGCAGCGATGCTGAAAGAAGATGCGCAGCGCTGGGGATGGCCGGTATGGCCGGAAGCGTATCAGCATGCCGATAACGCAGCCGTACAGACTTTCTGCCAGAAAAATCAGCAGGAAGTGCGTTTCTGGCTATGGTTGCAGTGGCTGGCGAATCGTCAGTTCGACCAGTGCTGGCAGCAGAGTCAGCAGCGTAATATGTCCATCGGGCTGTATCGCGATCTGGCGGTCGGCGTGGCCGAAGGCGGGGCGGAAACCTGGTGTGACCGGGAACTCTATTGCCTGAAAGCCTCGGTCGGTGCACCGCCGGATATCTTAGGTCCACTGGGACAAAACTGGGGTCTGCCGCCGATGGATCCCCACGTGATGGCGGCGCGCGGTTATCAGCCGTTTATCGACCTGCTGCGTGCCAATATGGCCAGCTGTGGTGCGTTGCGTATTGACCATGTGATGTCGATGCTGCGGCTGTGGTGGATTCCGTATGGCGAAACCGCCGACCACGGTGCCTACGTCTATTATCCGGTGGAGGATTTGATGGCGATCCTCGCGTTAGAGAGCCAGCGTAATCAGTGTATGGTCATCGGCGAAGATCTCGGTACCGTGCCGGTGGAGATTATCGGCAAACTGCGCGACAGCGGCGTTTATTCGTGGAAAGTGCTCTATTTCGAACAGGAGTCGGCCGAATGTTATCGTGCGCCGGATGCCTGGCCAGCGCAGTCGATGGCCAGCGCCACCACCCACGACTTACCGACGCTGCGCGGTTTCTGGAGCGCCGGTGATTTGACCCTTGGTGAGGAGCTGGGGCTGTATCCTGACAAAGACATTTTGCGCGGGCTGTATGAAAATCGTCAGCAGCAGCGACAGGCGTTGCTCGATGCCCTGCATCAGCACGGCTGTGTACCAAAACGGCTGGGTAAACGTGCGCTGAGACTGCCAATGACGCCCGAGCTGAATCGCGGTATGCAGCGTTATATCGCCGACAGTCACAGTGCGCTGCTGGGTTTACAGCCGGAAGACTGGCTGGATATGGAAAAACCGGTGAATGTACCGGGCACGACCGATCAATATCCCAACTGGCGGCGTAAGCTCAGTATGACGCTGGAAGCGATGTTCGCCGATGCCCCTATTAATCGCCTGATTAACGATCTCGACCGGCGGCGTAAGGGGTAATTGTTAACACGGGCGGTGATAACAACGCCCGTGTTAAGTTTAAGGTAAGACAATACGTGTACCGACTGGCAGGACAATATCTTTAGCGTAGCGATGTTGACGCAAAAGCGGTAAATTTCGTGACTCTACTTTACTCTGTATTTCGGCATCATATGAGCCTGAAGAGGTTGCATATTGAAGCGCCACAAGGTTAAAGGTTTCATATCCCTTCGTGATGTAGGCTGAGTTTTTGGATAATTCCAGCGGTGGTAGCTTTAATTTTGTTCCGGCAGGAAGCCCACGCTTTCTTATGTCATCAACCACCACAGCAGGATTTGCCTGCTGCAATTTGCCGTGGAAATTGATGATATTGCCGTATTTGGCTTGAAACTCTTTAGAAATCTCGCTTAAACTCTGGAAGCGATTAAGAATGATTTCCCCACCTGAAAGATGAAAACTGTCAGGCGCCACCGGCGTGCTTTTTTCTGTATCTGCTTTTTCCGCCTCCTCGCTTTGCGATAAAGTTACACTCATACCTCGCTTTATTAGCTCATCCTGCAAAGATGATTTTATCGCAATGGTGATATCATCTGGTAAATCCAGAGAGTTTGAATTGAGAATGGTTGCACGAATAATTTTCCACACTTCTGTGCTGCCAATGTGTTTTATCAGGTTTTTGGCTTCGTCTAAATCCAGGCCAATTTTTGTCAGATAACTGATTTTTTCAGCCTCTTCAAGCTTGCTGAAATTGATCACGATATCGCTGGTATTAACCCTGGCATCTATTTTCTTACCCGGTAAATTGACGGTTGAATCAACTTCAATCACTTTCCATGGGTGCTTAAAATCTAACTGCCATATCGGTCTGATATGCAAATAAGGTAAATTCGACGCCGTTAAATAACCATTTGGCGCAGCCAGATAACCCACTTTAATACCAAGCTTATCCAGCTCTTTCTTGAATGCTGTAACATAATCCCCGGAGCCGACATTACAGGATTCAAGGCGTAGGATACCCACTTGCCGTAAACCATAACTATATAATTTCTTAGCTAATGCTTCAGGGGAATAGTATACAAATGTTTCTGCACCCTGGATGCCTTTTACTTTGGAACTGGAGGGGGCCAGTATGCTGCCGTGCACCGGAACATCCAGCCTGTCATTCATAGTTAAACCCGAAAAGGTGGTGCTGTCGGGTCTCTGTAAAAAAGAATTTGGACGATTAGTACCTAACTCACCATAAATATTACTTCGCGGAATATTATGCTGCGTGATGGAGCTTTTTGCATATCCTTCAAAGGCTCTCCATTTTTTTTTGCCTGTTTCACCAACTTGTAAAATATAGCGATTTCCTAAATGTGGAGAAACAGAGTCTGGGATCTCAAAATGCTCGTCAAGTACCTTGTCTGGTAATGTTGAAGCTGTTACTCGTTGAGGGGTAACACTTATGGCAGGTTTTAACACTGCCGGCTGAGGTGCCGCGTTATCTAACTTTTGCCAAAATGGATCGAACACCACCGGAATGGCTTTTTTCATCTTTTTAAAGCGGTTGATTATCTCAGCGGTATCTCCGGCATGACCCGGAAGAGAAAGCGCGATATCCATCAGCAAATCTTTTTTAAGCGCATCTTTTTTGCTGTCATCGGCCAGACTTATTTCTCCCGCCGCAAGTAAATGTGAGAGAAAAGTCAAACCGATATTAAAGGCAGAAACGGCAGGTACGCCGGAAATCGGCGCAGCGAGCATCGCCAGGCCATTAACAAATTTCTGACCCTGTGCAATCAGCGCTTTTGCCCATATTTCCCCTTCTGTGGTAATCAAAAACTCAGCATTTGACTTAATTGCTGTTATTTCTGACGCTGACAACTGGCTGCCCAGCTCATCCAGTGAATTAACCATATTAACATTCAGCGGACTGACATAATTATACAGGTCTGCGCCAGGTTGATGATAATAATTATTTCCATTCAAACTTGTTAACTTTGAATGAAAAGCACTTGAATTTTCATCTGATTCTCTGAAAAGTTGGCTTCTTCTGAGGTCAAAATTAGGCAGCAAAAACGCTTTAAGGTTTTTGGCATCTTCGTGATGCGCGCTCTTATCTGAATCATATTGCTTATCAATTTTGACTTCCAGTGTTTCCCGGGTCAGAAGGTTAACCAAAATCGTATTGCCATTGGTTTTTGGAATGGCAATGATGCCCGGCATTGGTATTTTTTCATCAGAATACCTAAAAGTGACATGCCCGGATTTTATCTCTGAATCGGCTGCCATTTTGAGTTCTGGTATTTTTTTTGTTTTACTCATCTCCGTTAGTATGTTTTTAGTACTACCCTTCCAGACCTGACCACGGAATACTGAAGAATCATTGGTCTCAAATTCTGATATTTTATCCTGAATTTTATCATTGAGCATGGTAGTGACAGAAAATGTTTGCCTGCCAATATAAGGATAGGTGTGAAAAATAGATGCAATGGTAGGGGGCAGCCCCTCGACGGTAATATGGCCATTTCCTGATGGATCGACTAAAGCGCCGCGGGCAATATCATAAAGGCTGGCCGTTTTGTAATAGCCTTCATCTAAATAACCATCAGTGTCGAATCTCTGTATTTTAATTCTTACTATTGAATTCGGGGTCAACGTATGCTCATTATTTTCCCTGAAAATATCAGTCAGTGACTGCTGACTTATCTTTTTTATATTCAACTCATGTGGGTAAGCTCTGTTATAAATATCGCTTGCCGTCTTTTCTGCCGAAAGGTTCATACTCGTCGACAGTTTTAACTTATTGGCCAGCGCGATATATTCGCTCAAGGCTTGCGCTTTTGTTAGTATCCGCTTTCCATCAGCAATATATATCAAGTCTTCCGAACCGTCTTGTACCTTATCTACCGTCAATACCTGCCCTGTTTGTGTCGTAATTTTGGCATTATTGTTATACGCCAGGGTCATCACTTTTTTTTCTTCTGTTTTCTTATAGTCCTTGACGATTTTATGGGCTCTGCCAAACAGCCCCCGTGTCTTCCTGCTATTTTCCTTTCTGCCTGATTCTGCTGATTGCTCAATGCCGTCATCAGCAACCTTATTCTGCATTCCGTTCGGGTAAATCAATGGCTTACCATCTAAACATAATATTGGTTCTCCTGCCTCATCTGCTGACGCTCGCGCTTCGATTCTGTGCCCATCTTTGGTGATCATAACGGCATCGTACTGATATAGATATTGCTTCAATTCCTGATAAAGTTGTTGGTTCTGCTTCAGCTCAGTGGCCACATCAATCTTTGTCTCCGACGGCTGCTGTATTAGCGGCATATCCTCTGGCGTTAATTTTCCGGCAAAGGCACTTTTTATTGCTTCATTGACCGGGCGGAGGGCTATCGCACCCGCAATATCTTCTGGCAAACGTTCTTTCAGCTTATCCCAGACTTCGACTGATCCGTCACGCCAGAGCTGGATTCCGGTTAATGCCCCCTCCTGCATCATCTTGACCATCGGCGGCAGCAAAGGCGACAGCAATCTTGTTGCCGCGATGCCCACTGAGTTGGCGATCATATTGCTTTTCGCATTGCGCGGCAGGGCATCTCCCGGCATAAGCGACTTATCCAGTTTCCCAAGCTCAATAGTTAAAGGTAAGGGTGTTATCACAAACTTGGCTATTGCTCGAAGGGCGGCCGTACCTGAGATCGCGGGCAGGGCGCTACTCAGCGCGGCGTCTACTGCCTGACTTGCTGCGGTATAAATCAGCCGTGACTGGAGGTTTTTGGCGCCTGATTGCACCATATATTCTGCCCACGTCTGGCTTTGCTCTAACACCTCGCGGGTGCTTTGCGGCAACACGACCTTGCCTTCCAGTTCTCTCAGATACTCTTTTTTCAGTCGGAGCGCGAATTTGTCCCCAGTGGGGTCGCCGGATTTGCGGAAATGCTGGGCAATGTCATTAATACTTCCGTCAACCGCTCCCGCATAGTTCTCCCGCTCTTCCGGTAAAAATTTGTGATTCAGGGCCGCTGTTTGCCCGGCAAGTATCCCGGCAAGATGTTTGATGATACGCGCATCAGGCGAAAAGACTTCCAGCCGACTTCCGGTAATGTGGGTAATGCTACTTTCGACAGCCCCCCTGGCATTGGCGGCTTGATATACGGCGTCCATTATCTTCTTGCAGGCCTTGCGGAAATCGTTTTCGACCGGAAGAGGGATTGGCTGATGTGGCGCAGCGGCAACATTGGCTTTTTTCCAGCTACCGGCTTCCCGTTTAATGTCCCGCAAAAGCTGGCAAGCCCGATGAAGATCCTCGACGATAGCCATAAAGCCCGCCACGGCGGTCAGCTCAACAGAAATCAATGCTGGATCTTCCAGGGCGCTCACCGCCTCTGCGGCGGCAGCTTCGAAGCTTTCTGCATCCGGCTTTTGATGATTTAACAACTCTGCCGCCTGACTGGTGGTTGAAACGACCTTTTTCACCGCGATTTCGGTATCGCTCAGCAGTTCCTGCGCCGCTTCGGGCAGTTCTTCCCAGCGCTTAACCGCAGCGGTGATAGCGTCTTGCACGGCATCCATACTGGTGCGCATTTTTTTAAATGTCCCGGCGAAAGCCGGGGGGATTGCCGCTTCGCTCTCTCCCTGTAGCATTTTTACCTGGTTATCGAGGGTTTTTACCACCTCGGTGCAGGTTTTTTCCGCGTTCAGCAGTTGCTTGCGGAACGCGTTTAATTCGGTGAATTGCTGCGGATATTGCCGCTCCAGTAAGGTCAGATCTTTTTGTGTTTGATCGATCTCTGCCGTGACGCGCTTCAGCGCAGCATGTACCGCATCCCGTGGTTCATTGAGTGCTGCCAGTTTTTTTACCAGTCGCTCCGCTTGGGTGGTGCCCGGCGCATTCTTGTTTTCCCCTTTGACCAGCACGCCGTATTGCTTGTTTCTGTCGCGTACTCCGTCAGATTTCCCCACTTTTTTGGTTGCCGCCGCCAGTTTTTCTGCCTGCTCACAGAGTTTTTGTATGTTGCTGAGCGGCCCGTAGGCTGTCGCGCTCAACAGGCCATTAAATCGTTGGGTTTCCACTGAGTCAGGGCGGTCGCCCTTCTGTTTCTCGCTGTGGGCAACGTGTCTGACACCCAGATCAGCAGTGCGGGCCGCCAGCCGGAACGTGTGTTTTATGGCAGAAAATGTTTGGGACAGCTGGATTTTCGCAAATTCAGCCCCTTCGGCGGCTTTCTTCATGACGATTTCCCCGGCGCTTTTCTGAGGTCTTAAGTCGTGCTTTACCTTTTTCAGCGCATCATCGACCTGCAGAAACCGTTCCTCCTGGGTGCGGATTTTGTTGATAAGTTTACTGAGTGATTGTTCTCCGGGAGACAATGCTTTCCCCATTGGCAGCGCTTCTTCCATCGCGCCGGCATACGAGTTGAGTAACGTCAGCGTGTTATCAAGCGCTTTTCTCTGCGTTTCCAACTGGTCTGCCATACGATTGAGCGCTTTTGGCTCGGCGCCGGATTTCAGTAACGCACGGGCCGCTGGCAGCGTGATATCGGCACTTTGTAGTGACTCAGAGAGTTCAAACAGCAATTCAGCGGTTTTCTTTATCTCTGGCAGAACAGAGTCACGCGGTTGTTGGCGCATGACACTTCCTGCAAGGTCGCAGCAGTTTTTTAGCGCTTCTGCCGCCACACGGATAACCGGCCTGGACGTTTTCTCTGCCAGAAGGGATAAGGTTCCGGCTTCTTTTTCCATGCGGACTTTCTCTGCCTGCAAATCTTTTCCAGATTGGCTTTTTGCCTCCTTAAGCGCCTTTAATGTCCTCAGCGACTTTATCTCGAGCCTGGCGTAGCTCACTCTCAGATTACTGAGAAAACGCTTGCTCCATTCGTGATCGGTTTGCTGGCCTATCCAGGTGACAGTATTCTGTAGCTCTTTCCATGCATGTCTGAGGCTGGCTTTGGCTTCGTTCAGCCTGACGGGCAGGGTAGCGGTATCGCCATTCTTACCGCTGGCATAGTATTCGCGGGCTTCAGAAAGCACCGCGTCTGCGTTCAGCAGTGAGGCAGACATTGCGGTCAGTTTTTCGATGACTTCACGCATAGACTTTTTCTGGTCTCCCGTCTCCGCTGGCTGGTTGCTCACTAACTTCAGGCAGATATCACGCAGTGCGGCAGCCGCCTCGCCGATAACGCCGTTATGTGGTCTGTCTGCCACCCGGGAGAGCTGTTGCGCACTGGCCTCCAGCGGGCGTTTGTCCAGCAACAGAAACGCGTGGTTCTGCCCCAATTTGCGAAACTCTTGTAGCATCGCAAGATCTTTTTTCCAGACGGTATCCAGTGAATCTGCGGGCATATTTCCTTGTGTAACGACCTCTTCCTGGCCAAATAAAGCGCTTAATGCTTCGCTGATCTCCCAGTCTGGCTCCGTGTGGTCGGCTAGCATCCGGCTGAACCTTTTTTCTGACTGCGCCAGCTGGTTTTTTTCTCCGTCAGGGTAAGGTTCAGGAATGGCGGGCTGGCTCAGTCCGTCCCAGAAAATCGTTTCCAGTGCATTCCACAAATTATTGGCTTCAAATGACGTCAGGTGCAGGCCCGCCACCATCGAAGAAAGGGTTTTCGGTTGACCATTCTGCGGCTCTGTCAGTTGCAGGCCGCTTTGCTGGTTCAGACAGTCCCTGAGAGAGGGGCTCAGTCTGAAGCAGCGGTCAGCTAATTCACCAACGTACTCATCCTGCGTCCAGTTATGCCCGACATCTTTTGCCTGAGTCATGGCGTTAAATAAGGTGGCTAAAGCTTCAGGAGGGATTGCCGGAAACTCAGGGTTGTCAGCGACGGCGGTTTCAATTGGCGCTGGGCAGTTAATGGTTCTTGGGGATGAATAAGTAACGGAGGAAAGTGTCAGGTTTTTGAGCGTCATCCTTGAGTCTACCCTGTTGGAAAATTATCAGGGAACTGTAATTAGAGAAGGAGGAAGTGACTTATGAAAACGGCAGAAACCTTACAGATCTTTCGTACGGGAATGAAAAGTATTGTCAGTATTTGTCAGTGGTGTTGTCGTCTGATACGAGTTATTTATCGCTAAGTTACTGAAATAAAGGAGGGGAGCCGTTTTCGGCTCCCCTCCTGATGGGGGTTAACCCTCGGCACGGGCGGCGAAAACGCCGCCCCTACAGGTGATCGGTGCGTAATGCTTAATAGTAGGAGTGCTCGCCGCGCTGGTGCTCGGTCAGATCGCGCACGCCTTTCAGCTCCGGGAAAGCCTGCAACAGCTCTTTCTCGATACCTTCTTTCAGTGTGACATCGACCATTGAACACCCGTTACAGCCGCCGCCAAATTGCAGAATGGCATAGCCTTCATCGGTGATCTCCATCAGCGAGACTTTACCACCGTGGCCTGCCAGCTGCGGGTTGATCTGTGATTGCAGCTGATATTCAACACGCTCAATCAGTGGCGCATCGTCTGACACTTTACGCATTTTAGCGTTAGGTGCTTTCAGCGTCAGCTGGGAACCGAGGTTGTCAGTGACGAAATCAATTTCAGCATCATCCAGGTATGGTGCGCTGAGTTCATCAATAAAAGCGGACAGTTTTTCAAACTTCAGCTCGGTATCAGTGGCTTCTACTGCATCGGGTGGGCAGTAGGAGACGCCGCACTCGGCGGTTGGCGTACCCGGATTAATAACGAATACGCGAATCTGGGTGCCATCTTCCTGGTTTGACAGCAGTTTTGCGAAGTGTTCTTGCGCAGAATCAGAAATTCGGATCATGGCGATTGCTCAATAGTTAACACATTTAATTGGTTATAATACGCCCATCACTGGCGCGCTACAAGGTTCGACACAGGCACCAGACCTGCACGCTGGCGGCTCCGGCAGCCATT
This sequence comes from Winslowiella iniecta, assembly GCF_001267535.1. GTDB lineage: Bacteria > Pseudomonadota > Gammaproteobacteria > Enterobacterales > Enterobacteriaceae > Erwinia > Erwinia iniecta. The sequence continues at coordinate 122,370 of NZ_JRXE01000007.1, forward strand.
AACAGACGGCTGATTTCGCCAACGGTACTGCCGGTGGTGACCACATCATCAACAACGGCGATATGACGTCCGCGAACGTCAATTTCAAGCCTGAACGCACCACGCAGATTTTTGCGCCGTGCACTGGCGCTTAACTGATGCTGCACGTTTCCGGCGCGTACACGGCGCAGTGCTTGCGGCTGATAATCGCTGCCGCACCCGTGTGCCAGTAAATGCGCCAGCAGGTCGGCCTGATTAAATCCACGTCGCCAGGCGCGTCGTTGGTGCAGTGGCACCGCCATGATGATGGCGGGCCTGGCTAACGGGCGCAGCCGTCGTTCATGCCACCAGCTTAGCAAAATCAGCCGCGCCAGCATCACAGAGAGTGCTGTTGTGCGATGAAATTTGAATTGCGTCAGCAGCAAGCTGAGTGGTGGCTGATAGCCACTGACAAAGCACAGCGCCTGCCACGGCGGCGGGCGGCGCAGGCAGCGGCCGCATTGCTCAGTGCGACAGACTGCTGGCAAACCGCAGCGCGGGCAGGCCGCCGGATGACGCGGTAACTGGCGATAACAGAAACTGCATATCCCGTGCTGATGCAGCGCCAGCGGCATCAGACATAGCCAACAACATCCCGGCATTGGTAGCATAGCGGCCTCCAGAATCGCTCTATAGCAAAGAAAAGGACAATAACCGATGGCGCAGCTTTACTGGCAGACCGCAGGCACAGGAAAAGTCGATCTTGTGCTGTTGCACGGATGGGGACTGAATGCCGAAGTGTGGCATTGCATCATTGATCGGCTCAGCCCGCATTTTCGTCTGCACCTGGTGGACCTGCCAGGCTTTGGCCGCAGCGGCGACTATGGCGCACTGACGCTTGATCAGATGGTAGACAGCCTGCTGCCGCAGATGCCGGAAAAAGCAATCTGGCTGGGCTGGTCCCTGGGCGGTCTGGTCGCCAGTCGCCTGGCGCTGCGCTATCCGCAGCGGGTGCAGGCGTTAATCAGCGTCGCCTCCTCACCGTGTTTTACCGCCCGCGATGACTGGCCGGGGATTAAACCGCACACTCTGCAAAGTTTTCAGCAGCAGCTAAGTGATGATTTCCAGCGCACGGTGGAGCGCTTTCTGGCGCTGCAAACGCTGGGCACTGAATCGGCGCGTCAGGATGCACGTGTATTGAAAAGTGTGGTGCTGTCGCAGCCGATGCCGTCGGTGGCGGTACTGGAAGGCGGGCTGGAGATTCTCAGGCAGGTCGATCTGCGTGCTGAAATGGTCGCGCTGACGGTGCCGATGCTGCGTCTGTATGGTTATCTCGACGGGCTGGTACCACGCAAGGTCGCCAGTTTGCTCGATGAACAATGGCCGCACAGCGAATCGTGCGTGATAGAGAAAGCGGCGCATGCGCCTTTTATCTCCCATCCCGAGGCGTTCTGCCAGCATGTTATTGATTTTACGCAGCCGCTGACGCAGTAACATTTGGTCATATAACTGGCGAATTTGAAAATAGCAGCAATACTTTCTCATGTAGGCATGGCTGCTAATTATCTCATCAGTCTGAGTGGTCCACGGAGCCGGGCAATAATTTTTTTGGCTGTTAACGTGTTCTGAAGTGGTAATTGCACATCTCAATATCGATCTATGGAGAGGCTTTATATGAATGTATTAAAAACTATTGCTGCAACATTAGTGGTGGGTTCTGTTTCTTTCGGCGCGCTGGCAGCGGAAGAAGTGACCAAAGAGCAGGTTGAACAGATGAAGCTGGAGAAAATCGGTACAGTAACCACTACCGCGGAAACCACTTCACCAATGGATGCGAAAGAAGTGCTGTCAAAAGAGGCCGATAAAAAAGGCGGGAAATACTTCCTGGTTATCGCCGGACGTGAGCACGGTAAAATCAGTGCGACAGCCGAAGTTTATAAGTAATCCGTTCGCCGGGCATGCCGAATTAAGGCACGCCCGTTTTCAGCCACAGATAGTGCCACGGCGCTAACACCAGCATTTCACTCCCCTCAATCACTTCTCCGCGCACAATATCGCGATACTTTCTCTGCTCGGGTAGTCGGGTTTCCACGTTTTTACTGCTCAGGTTATAGACGCAAAGCAAACTGGCTTGCCCGTCGTGCGAGTAGCGGCGCAGCATCAACAGCGAGTTGTCGCTGTCGAGAATTTCCATCGGGTTATCCGGATGAAAAGCGGGCTGGCGGGTACGCAGCTGGATAAGCGCGCTGAGCTGGGTAAAGATCTGATGACGCAGTCCGTTCTCTGCTGTCAGTTGCTGCTCAATATCGGCAATGGCAAATTTCTCGCGGTTAATGGCGCGATTATGACCAGCGGCTTTTACCCCTTCGCTATCGTTGCGCGAGCCTAAAATACTCTGCACATAAATCGCCGGTACGCCGGGAAAAGCCAGCAGCAGCGCATGTGCCAGCATAAAGCGACGCAAACGCGTGTCATCGTCGTCCTGCTGCTGATTCAGCGCATCCATATAAGTGACGTTTATTTCATACGGGCTGGTGCTGCCGTCTGGATTGTTTTTATAGGAGATCAGTGCGCCTTCCATCGCCAAATCGCGCACCAAAGCGACGATCTCTACTTCCGGCAAAATGCCGCGCGCCGGATTGAGGCCGATCCCGTCATGGGAAGCGAGGAAGTTAAAGAAAGTGGTGGTGCCGCCGCCAGAATCCAGCAAAGCGGCCCACTGACGCAGCGCGCGTGAGGAGCCGTTGTGGATCGCATGCAGCACCAGTGGCGGCAGGGAAAACTGATACACCATCTGCGCTTCATCTTCGCCGTTACCAAAATAACTGATGTTGTCCTGATGCGGCACATTGGTTTCGGTAATGATCACCGTGCCGGGTGCCACCTCATCGACAATGGCGCGAAACAGTTTGACCAGCTGATGGGTTTTCGGCAGATGAATACAGCGGGTGCCCGGCGTTTTCCACATATAACCCACTGCATCAAGCCGCACGTAATCAGCCCCTTTTTTCAGGTAATCGAGCAGTACGCCCACCATGCGAATCAGCACTTCCGGGTTGCCGAAATTCAGGTCGATCTGATCGGCGCTGAAGGTGGTCCAGATAAAGCGTTTTTCACCATTGGCAAAATCAAATGGCGTCAGCAGGGGGGAAGTGCGCGGGCGGGTCACCGCGCTGAGATCGGTGGCGGGCGACATACTGATAAAAAAGTCGTCCCAGCCGGGATCCAGCGCCAGAAAATGTTTAAACCAGGCGCTGTGTGCTGACATATGGTTGCAGACAAAATCGAACATCAGACGCGTGTGGCGATGTAATTCCGCGATATCTGTCCAGTCGCCACAGATGGCATCGATGCGGTGGTAGTCAATCACTGAAAAGCCATCGTCGGATGACCACGGAAAGAACGGCAGCAGATGGACGATATTAAAGGTGTTGTGCAGATGCTGTTGATAAAAGCGGGAGAAGGTCGCCAAAGTTGGCGCTTCGCTTTCGCGGAACTGATCGGCATAGGTAATCAACACCACATCTTTCTCATCCCAGTGAGACTTACGGGCAGTTTTTATTGACTGGCGCGCCTCGCGGATATGGGAAAGCAGCCGCTCGCGACTGGCCTGCGGGAAGGTCGATGGGTAGATTTCATCTATTAACGTGTTGATAGTATGCATTTTAATCCAACGGGCCACCGCGTGAAGAATGAAAAAGCACTCTTTTCCACTGTAGACCGTTGGACTAAATTCGCAACCGGGAACGGGCGGCGAGCATCAGCACGCCACCCGGGCAGATTAGCGTTTTTTACCGAAGGCAGCGGCTAGCGCATCGCCCATTGCGCTATTGCCTGCTGGCGTCTGACTGGCTTTCGGGCGGGGTTTGCCCTGTACCGGACGAGCGCCGTCACGCGGTGCGCTTTTCGCGTTGCCGCCTGCACGGGCGTTGCTTTCGCCGGGTTGCTCGTCGAGACGCATGGTCAGCGCGATACGCTTACGTTGCAGATCGACTTCCATCACCTTCACTTTGACGATATCACCGGCCTTCACCACTTTATGCGGATCGTCGATAAACTTGTCGGAAAGTGAAGAGATATGCACTAATCCATCCTGATGCACGCCGATATCAACAAAGGCACCGAAGTTGGTGACGTTAGTGACGGAACCTTCCAGCACCATGCCGGGTTGCAGATCGTTCATGGTGTCGATGCCATCAGCAAATTGCGCGGTTTTAAACTCAGGACGCGGATCGCGACCCGGTTTTTCCAGCTCTTTGATAATGTCGCTGACCGTAGGCACACCAAAACGCTCGTCGGTAAAATCGACCGCTTTCAGGTTGCGCAATTCAGACGGGTTACCCATCAGTTCGTTCAGCGCCTGACGGGTAGCAGACAGAATACGCTCTACCACCGGATAAGCCTCCGGGTGAACCGTTGACGCATCCAGCGGGTTATCGCCGTGGTTAATACGCAGGAAGCCCGCACACTGTTCAAAGGCTTTCGGCCCGAGACGGCTGACTTTCAGCAGCTGCTGGCGATTGCGGAAGCGACCGTTCTCATCACGCCAGCCGACGATATTCTGCGCCATCATTTTGCTTAGCCCGGCGACGCGCATTAGCAGCGCCACTGACGCGGTATTCAGATCGACACCCACGCCGTTTACGCAGTCTTCAACCACGGCATCAAGTTTTTTCGCCAGCTGGCTCTGGCTGACGTCATGCTGATACTGGCCGACACCGATTGATTTCGGGTCGATTTTCACCAGTTCGGCCAGCGGATCCTGCAAGCGACGGGCGATGGAAACCGCACCGCGCAGTGACACATCCAGATCCGGGAACTCCAGTGCCGCCAGTTCTGATGCAGAGTACACCGATGCACCCGCTTCACTGACAATCACTTTCTGCGCCTGCACCTGTGGGAACTGCTTCTGCACGTCGAGGAAGAAACGCTCGGTTTCACGTGATGCCGTTCCGTTACCAATCGCGACCAGCTCTACCTGATGTTTGGTGCACAGGCTGGCGACCGCGGCGGCGGCTTTCGCCGCCTGGCCGGTGTGCGGATAAATGGTATCGGTCGCGACCAGCTTGCCGGTGGCATCGACGATTGCCACTTTCACGCCGGTACGCAGGCCAGGATCAAGACCCATGGTGGCGCGCATGCCGGCAGGAGCTGCCATCAGCAGATCGTGCAGGTTACGGGCGAAAACATTGATCGCTTCATCTTCCGCACGCTCGCGCACGCTGCCCATCAGCTCGGTTTCCAGATGCAGCATCACCTTGATACGCCATGTCCAGCTGACGACCGCTTTACGCCAGCTGTCAGCCGGGGCATTGTTCAGGCGCAGATTCAGGTGTTCAGTGATGATCTGTTCGCCATGGCTTTCACGCGGCGGTTCATCAAACTGCGGATCGGCATTCAGCGCCAGTTGCAGCACGCCTTCGTTTCGGCCACGCAACATAGCTAATGCACGGTGTGAAGGCACCGTCGACAGCGCTTCGTGATGATCGAAATAGTCGCGGAATTTCGCGCCCGCTTCCTCTTTGCCTTCCACCACGCGGGAAACCAGGTGGGCATTTTTCCACAGATATTCACGGACTTTCGCCAGCAGCGCAGCGTCTTCAGCAAAGCGCTCCATCAGGATATAGCGCGCGCCATCCAGTGCGGCTTTGACATCGGCCACGCCTTTCCCGGCATCGACAAACTCAGCGGCCAGCTGCTCAGGCTGATGTGACGGATCCTGCCAGAGTGTATCTGCCAGTGGCTCCAGGCCCGCTTCGATCGCGATTTGTCCGCGGGTGCGGCGCTTCGGCTTGTACGGCAGGTAAAGGTCTTCGAGTTCGGTTTTGCTCATCGTGCCGTTAATGGCGGCCGCGAGGGTTTCGGAGAGTTTGCCTTGTTCGTCAATGGATTTCAGAATGGACTGACGGCGATCTTCCAGTTCGCGCAGGTAGCCAAGACGTGTCTCCAGTTGGCGCAGCTGGGTGTCATCCAGACCACCGGTCACTTCCTTACGATAACGTGCAATAAACGGCACGGTATTCCCTTCATCCAACAGGCGAACAGCGGCTTCAACTTGTTCAGCCCGTGCCTGAAGTTCACTTGCAATAATGCGGCTCAGCGAATCTTTCATCATCGGTTCAACTATCTTGCTATCACAGGGTTGAGGATCAGGGGACAGTTATACGGATCGACGGCTGAAATTGCCAGCCGCCTGGCGGTGATTGCGCCAGAATCCGAATTTTCTATCCGACGTAGTTGATTTCATTCACGTACCACAGTGCTTCGCCCGCTGGCGTATGAACGGTGACGGCATCGCCGACCTCTTTTTTCAGCAGTGCGCGCGCCATTGGCGAGTCAATCGAGATATAGTCGTTACGACCAAAAATTTCGTCGTAGCCGACAATGCGAAAACGTTTGATATCGCCGTCATCATTTTCAATCTCGACCCAGGCACCGAAGAACACTTTGCCATCCTGCTGCGGTGAGTAGTCGACAATACGCAGGGATTCGAGACTTTTGGTGATATAGCGCACCCGGCGATCGATTTCGCGCAGGCGTTTTTTATTGTACTGATAATCGGCATTTTCACTGCGGTCACCAAGGCTGGCGGCCCAGGTGACTTTTTTGGTCACTTCCGGCCGCTCTTCACGCCAGAGAAAATCCAGCTCATCTTTTAGCCGGTTGTAGCCTTCACGGGTCACGAGTTTGGTTTTCATCGGCTTTTAGCTCTGTTGGTTATGGCATGCTGTTACTGCGATTTTAGAGGGAATATTGTCAGAGCTTCAACCTCGATCGGGTTAAGCTGTGATAATCCGCCGGGCTAAGGTGACATCGGCGGAAAATTGCGCACCGGCAGGGCAAATTATAAAGTTAAGCCCCTGTTTAATATGCTTTGTAACAATTTCGGCTACAATATAAACCATTAATGACTGTCACTGTACGGCAACTTTTTTAAGAATAGCCACTCAGGCAATAGCGCCTTTGGGAGTATCGAAATGCAAGAAAACTACAAAATCCTCGTCGTTGATGATGATATGCGTTTACGTGCGCTGCTGGAGCGTTATCTGACCGAGCAGGGCTTTCAGGTGCGCAGCGTTGCCAATGCTGAGCAAATGGACCGCCTGCTGACCCGTGAATCTTTCCACCTGATGGTGCTGGATCTGATGCTGCCAGGTGAAGATGGTCTGTCTATCTGCCGCCGTCTGCGCAGCCAGAGCAACCCGATGCCGATCATTATGGTCACCGCGAAAGGTGAAGAAGTCGATCGTATCGTTGGGCTGGAAATTGGTGCGGATGACTATATTCCAAAACCGTTCAACCCACGTGAACTGCTGGCGCGAATCCGCGCAGTGCTGCGTCGTCAGGCTAATGAGCTGCCGGGCGCGCCTTCACAGGAAGAAGCGGTGATTGCTTTTGGTAAATTCAAACTGAATCTCGGCACCCGCGAGATGTTCCGTGAAGATGAGCCAATGCCGCTGACCAGCGGTGAGTTTGCGGTACTGAAAGCCCTCGTCAGCCACCCGCGCGAGCCACTGTCCCGTGACAAGCTGATGAACCTGGCGCGTGGCCGTGAATACAGCGCGATGGAACGCTCTATCGACGTCCAGATCTCACGTCTGCGTCGTATGGTGGAAGAAGATCCGGCGCATCCGCGTTATATCCAGACCGTCTGGGGCCTGGGTTATGTCTTTGTGCCGGACGGCAGTAAAGCATGAGGCGATTCCGCTTCTCTCCGCGCAGTTCGTTTGCCCGAACGCTGTTACTGATCGTGACCCTGCTGTTTGTCAGCCTGGTCACGACCTATCTGGTGGTGCTTAACTTCGCCATTCTTCCCAGCCTGCAACAGTTCAATAAGGTACTGGCATACGAAGTGCGTATGCTGATGACCGATCGGCTGCAACTGGAAGATGGTACGCAGCTTGAAGTGCCACCGGCGTTCCGGCGCGAGATTTATCGCGAACTGGGTATTTCGCTGTATACCAATGCAGCGGCGGAAGAGAGCGGATTACGCTGGGCGCAACACTATAAGTTCCTCAGCGATCAGATGGCGCAGCAACTGGGTGGGCCGACCGACGTCCGGGTCGAGGTGAATAAAAACTCGCCGGTGGTGTGGCTGAAAACCTGGTTGTCGCCGGATATCTGGGTGCGGGTGCCGCTGACCGAAATTCATCAGGGTGATTTCTCACCGCTGTTCCGCTATACGCTGGCGATTATGCTGCTGGCTATCGGCGGAGCGTGGCTGTTTATTCGTATTCAGAACCGACCCTTAGTGGAACTGGAACATGCTGCATTGCAGGTCGGAAAGGGGGTTATTCCGCCGCCGCTGCGCGAGTATGGAGCCTCGGAAGTGCGTTCGGTCACGCGTGCGTTTAACCAGATGGCAGCGGGCGTGAAGCAGCTGGCGGATGACCGTACCCTGCTGATGGCTGGTGTCAGTCATGATTTACGTACGCCACTAACCCGTATTCGTCTGGCGACGGAAATGATGGCGCAAGAAGATGGTTATCTGGCCGAGTCGATAAACAAAGATATCGAAGAGTGTAATGCGATTATTGAACAGTTTATTGACTACCTGCGTACCGGCCAGGAGATGCAGACCGAACTGGCTGATTTAAACAGCGTGTTAGGCGAAGTGGTGGCCGCAGAAAGTGGTTACGAACGCGAAATTGAAAACGAAGTGATGCCCGCCGAGTTGCTGGTGGAGATCAACCCGTTGTCGATCAAACGTGCGGTGGCCAATATGGTGGTTAACGCTGCGCGTTACGGTAATGGCTGGATTAAAGTCAGCAGCGGCAGTGAATTGCAACGTGCCTGGTTCCAGGTGGAAGATGACGGGCCGGGGATTGCGCCTGACCAGCTCAAGCATCTGTTCCAGCCATTTGTGCGCGGTGACAGTGCCCGCAGTACCAGCGGCACCGGGCTGGGGCTGGCGATTGTGCAGCGAATTATTGATGCGCATCAGGGAGCACTGGATATTGGCGTCAGTGAGCGTGGTGGTTTACGTATCCGCGCTTACTTGCCGCTGCCGCAACAAACCTCGGTGGCGTTGCCGTCAGGCACCACGCCATCCTGACGGAGGCTGGAATCTTGTAGGGAGCGGTTTTCGGCTCCCGTCCTGATGGTATGCGGGGTGCAAATCTTCGGCACGGGCGGCGAGAACGCCGCCCCTACAGTCTGACTTTAAAGCTGTGGACCCGCCTTAACCAGCGCGGCACCCGCAGGCGTATCGGTGTACTTATCAAAGTTGTTGATAAAGCGCTGCGCCAGATCGCGTGCTTTGCCTTGCCACTCTTCAGCGTTCTGATAACTGTTGCGCGGATCGAGAATCTGACTGTCGACGCCTTTCAGCGCCACCGGCATTTGCAGATCAAAAATCGGCAATGTTTGTGTCTCCGCGTCGCTCAGTTCACCCTGCAAAATGGCATTGATAATCGCCCGGGTGTCTTTAATCGAAATACGTTTGCCGCTGCCGTTCCAGCCGGTATTGACCAGATATGCTTCGGCGTCAGCATCCTGCATGCGTTTCACCAGTACTTCGGCATACTGCGTTGGGTGCAGGGTCAGGAAGGCCGCACCAAAACAGGCTGAGAAGGTGGGTGTTGGTTCAGTCACGCCACGTTCGGTACCCGCCAGCTTGGCGGTAAAGCCGGACAGAAAGTGGTATTGCGTCTGATCGGCGCTGAGGCGCGAGACCGGCGGCAGTACGCCAAACGCATCGGCAGTCAGGAAGATCACTTTTTTCGCGTGACCCGCCTTCGATACCGGTTTGACGATATTGTCGATATGATGGATTGGGTAGGAAACACGGGTGTTTTCGGTTTTGCTGCCGTCATCGAAATCAATCGAACCATCGCTCAGCACCACCACGTTTTCCAGCAGCGCATCGCGGCGGATGGCGTGATAGATTTCCGGCTCCGCTTGCTCGGAGAGCTTGATGGTCTTGGCGTAGCAGCCACCTTCGAAGTTAAATACGCCGTCGTCATCCCAGCCATGCTCATCATCGCCAATCAGCTGACGCTGTGGGTCGGTAGACAGGGTGGTTTTGCCGGTACCGGACAGGCCAAAGAACACCGCAACATCGCCTTTTTCGCCGACGTTCGCTGAACAGTGCATCGAAGCTATGCCTTTTAATGGCAACAGGTAGTTCATAATGGCGAACAGACCTTTCTTCATTTCGCCACCGTACCAGGTGCCGCCGATCAGCTGGATATTTTCCGTCAGGTTAAACGCGACAAAGTTTTCCGAGTTTAACCCCTGCTGTTGCCAGTCCGGATTAGTGCATTTCGCGCCATTCATTACCACAAAATCGGGTTTAAAGCTGGCCAGTCCGGCTTCATCTGGCTGAATAAACATGTTTTTCACGAAATGTGCCTGCCAGGCAACTTCAGTGATAAAACGCACGCTGAGACGGGTATCCGGGTTAGCACCGCACCACGCATCAACAATAAACAAGCGTTTGTCGGACAGCTGTCTGGTCACCAGCGATTTCAGTGAATCCCAGGTTTCTTGCGACAGCGGCTGGTTATCATTCTTGCCTTTACCCTGATCGCACCACCAGAGGGTGTCACGTGTGGTGTCATCACGCACAATATATTTATCTTTCGGCGAGCGTCCGGTAAAGACGCCGGTATCGACGGCGATAGCGCCGGATTGCGTCTGAATACCGCGCTCGTAACCTGCTAAACCGGGTTGGGTTTCTTCCTGAAAGAGGGTGTCATAATCGGGATTATGGACAATCTCAACCGTATCAGTGATGCCATAAGCGACGAGGTCCTGGGCGGTCAGGCCATTAGCGCGCATATTACTGCTCCTTTATCGGTTTTTTTACTGCAACAAAGTGTAGGGGTATTTCGCTTTCACCGACCGTGATCATCGACAGATAAGCTGAAAACAGGGCAGGGATAATCACGATCGCGCGCAGTTTACACCTGTGATGACTCAGCGAAAGAGCGAAGCGGTAGAAATGAGACACGAAACGATTTAATGATGTAATTCAGTGCAATCTGAGGCGGGAATGCATCGTAACCGTCGGCCAGGGTAGGTTAAAATATCGACGCTGGTGATAATAACAGAGAGTTACCGGGAAATGTTACTGGATCCAGTATGGGCGGCGGAGAACGCCACCCTGACTGAAAATACGCTTTTAATGCACTTGCTCGCTGCCGGTCGCGGAGTCGTTACGGATGGCGGCGATATCGATAGCATCGTAAACATAGTGGCTACCACAGTAGTCACAGTTCATATCAATCTCACCGTCTTCTGCAAGAATTTCATCCACTTCGGATTGCGGCAGCGTTCTCAGTACTTCGCCACAGCGTTCACGCGAACAGGTGCATTTGAACAGCACGTCCTGCGGGTCGTAAACCGTCACTTCTTCCTGATGATACAGACGCCATAACACTTCGTTAGCGGGCAGCGTAATCAGCTCTTCAGTTTTAATGGTTTCGGTTAAGGTGGCCAGATGGGTAAAGTCATCCGTGCTGGCATCCTGCGCCGGTAATACCTGTAGCAGAATACCGCCGGCACCTTTCTGGCCTTCCGCTTCGCCGGTACGCAGGAACAGACGCGTCGGCAGCTGTTCGGAGCGCATAAAGTAATCTTCCAGGCAGGCCGCCAGCGTATCGCCTTCCAGCCCGACCACGCCCTGATAGCGCTCACCCTGCTCCGGAGAAATGGTGATCACCAGGTAGCCATTGCCCACCATCTCTTTTAGCGTGCTGCCTTCAGCAATTTCACCCTGCGTACGCGCCACGCCGCGCATTTCCTGACGGTTGTTACCATTAATCACCGCCAGATTCAGCGCGCCATCACCCTGCAACTGTACGGTGATATCACCGTCAAACTTCAGCGTTGCGGTCAGCAGGCTGGTGGCAACCAGCAGTTCGCCCAGCAGTTGCTGAACCGGCTGTGGGTAATCATGGCCTTCAATAATTTTTTGCCAGGTGTCAGAGACGTTGACCAGTTCACCGCGGACGGCATGATTTTCGAACAGGTAACGATGCATTTGGTCTTGATGGGACATAGTTTTCTCTCATAGTTGCGATCTATTCATCGCCTGAATATTTAAATTTCATCAGATCGCGGCGCTCTTTCTTATCGGGGCGGCGGTCGGGATGGGGCATCGTCAGCGCATTCATTTTGCGCGCCAGCGCCACTTTTTCGCGTTTCTCAATACTTTGTGCCGTTTCGGCATACAGCAGCTGCGCTTCCGTCGCCGGACGACGCTGATCGGTAATCGCCAGTATGACCACGGTGCGTTCATCGTTGCCCTGACGGAGCGTCAGTTCGGCATCCACTTCCACCAGCTTGCTCGGTTTGCCGCGCTGACCGTTATAGTGAACCTTGCCACCTTCGATCATTTCGCGCGCCACCGCGCGGGTTTTATAAAAGCGTGCAGCCCACAGCCATTTATCGAGCCGGACGCCCTCGGGGCTTTTCTCTTTCATTGCTGCTCCTGATTAACGATCTCCTGCCGCTAGCGCGCTAATGCGGATAGCAGGGTACGATAGTCGTTTATCGCCGGATGTCGGGCGAAGGTGATTTCCGGTCGCCCTGAGTCAGGATTGCTGATGCCTAAACAGTAGCCAATTCCCCAGCTTTTTGCCGCATCGAGAATTCTTTCGTTGTCATCAACAAATAGCGTGCGCGCATTCTCAAAGCCAGTGTGCTGCTGAACCGCCTGCCATAAACGCTGATCTTCTTTCGGATATCCAAATGTGTGGGTAGAAAGTAATAAATCAAGGTGCTGGTCGAGGCCGGTTTGCTCCAGCTTGACGTGCAGATTCCAGGGATGCGCATTGGTCAGCAGAATGGTACGTTTGCCGCTGGCGCGCAATGCGGCAAGAAATGGCAGCGTGTCTTCACGCATCGCCGCCCGCTCGCGCATCGCCCATGTCATCGCGCGGATATCGAGATCCAGTTCCCGGCTCCAGTAATCCAGGCAGTACCAGTCCAGCGTATGCTGCACCGCCTGATATTTATCGCTGATCAGCTGCGTGGCGGCGTCAATGCTAATGCCACGCTGGCCGCTGAGCGTTAGCGGCACGTGCTGTAGCCAGAAATGGCTGTCAAAAGCGAGGTCAAGCAGGGTGCCGTCCATATCCAGCAGGACGGTATCAATTTCAGACCAGTTCAGGGAATCAGGCATACGTGCTCCGCGCGAGGTAAAAAACCGGGCGACAGGGTAGCACAGTTATGCAGCGGTCAGAACAGCGGCCGCACCGCCTGAATGGAGGTCAGTGAGTGGTTAAAGCAGTGTTCGTAATAGCGCTGAATTTCCACCAGGCGCGTGCGGTTACGATGAATTCGCTTCAGAGTCAGCAGGCTGTTTGCCACCAAAATAATGCTGACGATTAACAGCAGTAAGCTGGTGCCGAGATAGCGCCACAGACTGATCGCATCCGGTTCATTATGCAGGGCAACGTGCTGGGTGCCATTCGCATCGGTAGTGATGCTGGTGATAATACCCGAGGCGTTAAATGGCGTGTGCAGCAGCATTGATGACAGCCGTTGCAGCTCGCTCCACTGTTCCGGGGCATTGTAGTCAAACAGCGAAACCGGCGGCTGCGGCTGGCTGACCAGCTGGCGGCCTTCATCACTGAGAATCAGGAAGCCGCCCGGCGGTGGGCTATTCAGCGCTTCCGCTGCGCGATGGGTTTCGCGATAAAAGAAGGATGAGGTGGCGGTATTCACCAGGTTTTCCAGCGCTTCAGCGCTGACCGGTCGGAGCAGCACGTTCATGCCGTTCAGCGCACCGGAATTCGCCCGGCCAATCAGGGTTTCCCAGTCTTTCGCATTCCCGAGATTCACCAGCGCATTCTTCAGGCGCACGCAGTCCTGCGGCTGGCTACAGAGATCCTGGGTTTTCAGCACCAGATCAGAAAAATCGTCCAGCAAAATCATGCCTGACTTCTGAATCGCGGTCGCCAGCTGCGGGTTCAGTTTGGGGTCGGTACTGGTTTGCGGGTGCAGTTGCTGGTTGGTGGTCAGCTGCAACGCGGTTGCTTTATCAATAATCTCGGATTGTGGCTGTGGCAACGGCGCGGCATTGTTCCAGTAGATCGCCGAACAGTCGAACGGCATAAAGGCGTAAGAACGGTTGCTCTGATAGTTAGCGGGCACTGAACACATGCCGCTACCGGTGACATGCAAGCTGTCGCCAACCCGCAGTGAAATTTTCTGCAGATCGTCAACTGCCGTGACTTTGATACTCTCAGTGCCTTTAATCCACGCCATGCTTAGCTTGATTGGCATGCTAAGCGGTATCCAGCTGACCAGCAGCAACAGCACCAGCAGGGAACCGCAGGCCAGCACCAGATTTTTACGCCAGCGCTGAATCGGGAAATTACGCACTTCATCCTGCAATGACAGAAAGCGGCCCTGGCGCACCACCTGGCAATTCAGATAGATATCGACTTCAGTCGTCTGCCCTAAATCGTGCGCGACGTAAGGCTGCCAGTGCGGTGGATAAATCAGGTCGATAATGCCAAGGGAAATATTACTGATCTGGCCCTGATTTGACTCGCCAAACAGTCCCCAGCGTTTTGGTGCACCGCGCAGGCAGTGGATTTCGCGCAAATCTTTTTCCGTGGGACGACGGTACAGGAACCAGCAACTGACGGCGATCATCGCGATACCAGCGGTAATCAACCACGGCATCAGCAGTGCAGGGGCAAGCAGGCTGATAAAGAACATCAGCAGCGCACTACCGATCACTACCGCTTCCCGGGTGCCATCCGGTCGCGACAGGCTGTACTCTTCGAGCGTCTCCTTACGCACATTGAGCAGCTCAATATTTTCGCCTTCTTCTTTGCGAATCGATGCGTTAGGTGCCAGCGGGCGTACCATCGGTGGCAGCGCGCGCTGTTCAAAGGCGTAGCTGGTCAGCGAATGGCCGTTAAGCGAGATCACCAGCGGGATGGTCTGAGTCTTGATCAACTCAACGTAGTTTTCATCGGCGATGTACTGTTCCCACAGCGGCGGCAGATGCACTTCAACGGCATCAAGATAATAACGCCATTTATGCGGCTCATCAGTAGAGAGCCCGTAACGGGTAATCGCACGAGTGACCGGATAGACGTTACTGCTTTGCGAGTTTAGTGTCAGCTTAACCGGCGTAGCGCTGGTTCCGCCTGGCAGTATGCTGGCACCGTTTTTCGCCAGCGATTCGACGTAGCGCTCAACAGCCGCACGCTCTTCATCAGTGAGCTTACGGTGAGGGGGACTGATAAACGGCAGTGGTTTCGCCAACGGCGGACGATGCCGCATAGCGTACCAAAAGAAACAACCTGCCACGATCGAACAGGTTAGCATTACAGCCAATATAATGACTATTGTGCTCATGCTTTGCTCATCCCAGCCTCTGTACTCCCGTCACTGTCTTGCTCACTCCGGCGTGCAATATATCTTAAGATTAATTTTGGCGTGGCAGGGCAGATCTGGCAACTGGCCTTATATACAAAATTGCGCACAAAATCATGAAATTAGAAGGGTTTTACAAGTAGCCTTGCGTAAATGTTACCAGGCATGTACGCACAAAAATATCGGCATAGTCCTATTTTTATCCCTGAAAACGGTGTTTTATGCAAAACTTTTTCTTAGTATTTACAACCATTTGTTATAAGAAAGTAAATTAAAGCATCCGATGATTGGATTCCGCTGGTGGCTATCGCACAATGGAATCTAATCACATTCTGCGCTTCGTATAACAATGGCGAAGATGCACCTTATTCGGCTATTCCCTGGGGCCATGATGACCAGACAATTACAGAAACCTGAGATACTTAACGTAGAAACTGTTGCACGCTCACGGTTGTTTACCGTTGAAGCGGTCGACCTGGCGTTCAGCAATGGTGCGCGCCGGGTATATGAACGTATGCGCCCTTCCGGTCGTGAAGCAGTGATGATTGTGCCGATTATTGATAACCACCTGATTTTAATTCAGGAGTATGCCGTCGGGCTGGAGAATTACGAACTGGGCTTTCCCAAGGGCCTGATCGATCCAGGCGAATCGGTGTTTGAAGCGGCGAATCGCGAGCTGAAAGAAGAAGCGGGTTTTGGCGCGACGGCGCTGGAAGCGCTTAGCAAGCTGACCATGGCACCCTCTTACTTCTCCAGTAAGATGAATATCGTGGTGGCGGAGGGACTTTATCCCGAAAAGCTGGAAGGCGATGAGCCTGAACCGTTGCCGCTGACGCGCTGGCCGCTGGATAATTTGCTGGCGCTGCTGGAAGAACCGGATTTTCGCGAGGCACGCAATGTCAGTGCGCTGTTCTTAGTGCGGGAATGGTTAGTGAAGCAGGGCAGGCTGGATTACTGAGAGGCAGGGGCGGCGAAATCGCCACCGATACGCCAGAAATCATAATGGGGCGGCGTGCTTGCCGCCCCATTACCATCAGAACAGCTCGTGAGTTTCGCCGTTGTCCATCAGGGTGGTGCCGACATCATGCACGGAATATTCGGTTGGCTGGGTGCCATCGATAAAGTATTCCGCACGGGAGTTGCCGCCGTTAGCCAGTTTACCGGTGCTGCGATCGATATTGACCGTTACCACGCCTTCTGGTGGGGTAAGCGGCTCCACCGGTACGCCATCCAGCGCCGACTTCATATAGTTATCCCATGCCGGCTGAGCGCTTTTCGCTCCGCCTTCATAACCAGAAATCTGGTCAGGGATAGCACCTGAAGCGGTAGTACGACCCAGATCGCGACGGTGATCGTCAAAACCAATCCAGACCGACGTTACAACGCCAGGGCCGTAACCCGAGAACCAGGCATCTTTTGAACTGTTCGTGGTACCGGTTTTACCACCGATATCATTACGTTTCAGGTCGCGCCCGGCACGCCAGCCGGTTCCCATCCAGCCTGGTTCGCCGAAGATATTGCTGTTCAGCGCGCTTTTAATCAGGAACGACAGCGGCGTGTTAATCACGTGTGGCGCATACTGCTGCTCGCCATCCTGCTGTGGCTGCCCTGTCGGCACTTGTTCCAGCTGTGGCTGCGGTACCGCCACATTGCGGTTTTCTTGCGAAACCGCCACGTTCTCTACACTGTCTTCGTTCATCGCCAGCGCTTTTTTGGTATCACCATAAATCACCGGCAGATTGCACTCCGGGCAGGCCACTTTGGGCTTCACTTCAAACAGCACGCCACCCTGTTCATTCTCAATTTTGCTGATGAAATAAGGGTCGACCAGGAAGCCGCCGTTAGCCATCACCGCATAGCCGCGTACCAGTTGTAGCGGGGTGAAGGAAGCGGAACCTAGCGCCAGTGACTCGGTATGGACAATGTTTTGTGCCGGGAAGCCGAAGCGTTGCAGATATTCCGCAGCGTAATCGACGCCCATCGCACGCATGGCGCGAACCATTACCACGTTCTTCGACTCGCCTAAGCCCTGACGCAGACGAATAGGGCCATCATAGCGCGCCGGAGAGTTTTTCGGACGCCAGTCGGAACCGGCACCCGCATCCCAGCGAGAAATCGGCACATCGTTAAGAATCGAGGCGAGGGTTAAGCCCCGGTCCATTGCAGCGGTATACAGGAACGGTTTGATATTGGAACCGGCCTGACGCAGTGCCTGAGTTGCACGGTTAAACTTGCTTTGATTGAAATCAAAGCCGCCAACCAGCGCACGTACTGCACCATCTTTGGGATTAAGTGATACCAGCGCGGAGTTAACATCCGGCACCTGTGCCAGCCACCAGTCATTATCAACTTTACGTACCCAAATCTGCTGACCCGGTTGCACCACCTGCGTCACGCTTCTCGGCGTGGCACCCTGCTGGGTGTCCGATTTGTAAGGACGCGCCCAGCGCATACCGGCCATGCCCAGTGACACGCTGCTGCCATCGCGCATTAGCGCGGTCGCTTCATCGCTGTTCGCCGTCGTCACCACCGCCGGAAGCAGCGGCCCGTAAACCGGCAGCGACTTCAGCGTTTTCAGCATTTCGGCTTTGTCCCAGGCGGTTTCACCGACTTTCCACAGCACATTCGAGGGGCCGCGGTAGCCGTGACGCATATCGTAAGCCATCACGTTATTGCGCACGGACTCCTGTGCCGCCGTTTGCAGCTTACGGGTAACGGTGGTGTAGACCTTAAAGCCGTCAGTGTAAGCATTCTCGCCATAGCGTTTAATCATCTCCTGGCGCACCATTTCGGTCAGGTAAGGCGCAGAGAAGGCAATTTCAGGGCCGTGATAGCTGGCAACCAGGGGCTCGTTACGCGCTTCGTCATACTGCGGCTGACTGATGTAGTGCTGATCCAGCATACGTGCCAGCACCACATTGCGGCGCGACACCGCCCGATCGTGCGAATACAGCGGGTTAAACGTTGACGGCGCTTTCGGCAGACCGGCAATCATCGCCATTTCGCTCAGCGTCAGCTGGTCGATGTTTTTACCGAAATAGACCTGTGCCGCGGCACCAACGCCATAAGCACGGTAACCGAGGTAGATCTTATTCAGATACAGCTCAAGAATTTCGTCTTTATTCAGCAACTGCTCGATGCGGATCGCCAGAAACGCTTCCTTGATCTTACGCATCAGTGTGCGTTCCGGACTGAGAAAGAAGTTACGCGCCAGCTGCTGAGTAATAGTACTGGCACCTTGCGAGGCGTGGCCGGACATCAGCGCAATACTGGCAGCACGGAAGATACCGATAGGATCGACGCCGTGATGCTCATAGAAGCGGCTGTCTTCCGTCGCAATAAACGCTTTCACCATTTCTGGTGGCATTTGCTCAATAGTTAGCGGCACACGGCGTTTTTCACCGTATTGCGCAATCAGATCGCCCTCAGCACTGTAGACCTGCATAGGGGTCTGTAGCCGGACGTCTTTCAGCGTGTTCACATCGGGCAGCTGCGGCTCAATATATTTATACAAGCCATAAACCGAGCCGGCTCCCAGCAAAATGCAACACACTGCAAGGATCAAAAAATACTTTACGAACTTCACCTGAGATTTCCCATTTAATGTCGATTGGGCAGTTTATAAACAATCGCGCGGTAGTATAAAGGCAAGCCAGTAGCTTTGATACATCCTTCGTACCCGAAACCGGATAACAACCTCTGACGATATGGAGATCGCGCGAAATGGCTTTTCAGACATGGCAAATTGGACTGGATATCCAGAACGGACAGCTCTGTGCCTTAGGCATCCAGCGCCGTCGTAACGGCTGGCAGTTGCGCCACTGGTGGCAACATGCGCTGCCGAAAGATACGTTAAGAAACGGCGCACTGCAACGTTCCGCCGAACTCACTGCGGTGCTGCAATGCTGGCGTAAGCAGCTTCCCCGTGATATCTCCCTGCGTGTCGGCTTCCCGCCGCAACTGGTGTTGCAGCGCCAAATCGACCTGCCGCGCCAGCCATTACGCGAACCGGAGCGTAGCAGCTATGTGCGGGCGGCGGCGAGACGATTTTTCCCAATTGAGCCGGATGCGCTGGCGCTGGACTACCGCGAATCGCCGGACTATCCCGGCCAGCTATGCGTCACGGCGGCACGGCGCGAAATGCTGGAACAGTGGCTGGCGTGTTTTGCTCAGGCCGGACTGTTGCCCCAGGTATTTGAGTTAACCGCGGCGGCGCTGCGTTCGCTGGCACTGGCGCTGGCGCTTGATCCGGCAGCAACGCTGATTCATCGGCTGGCCGATCACTGGCTGTGGTTTTCGCCGGAAAATAAGCAGCAACCTTGCGGCTGGTGCACGCTGGATGACGCTGCTGATTACACCGCGCTGCGCCTGCGTTATCTGCCTGCTGCCGAAGTGATCTATTACAGCGCGGCTGAAGCCGACAGTTTACCGGAAGGTGCGCGCGACCTGCTGCCGCTGGATGCTCTGCAACTGATGCAACCGCCGTTACCGCACAGCAGCGGCAGCTTTGCGCTGGCAGCAGGGCTGGCGCTGCGGCCGGAGGATTGTTAATGGTGTGGGTAAATCTGCTGAACTGGCGCGAACAGCAGCGGGCAGTGCGCCAGCGTCACTGGCTGTGGGCGCTGGCGGGGTTGATGGTGCCAGGTGTGATGGTGATGACGCTGCTGCATTGTCGTCTGGCGGCGGAAAATCAGTTATGGCAACAGCGGCTGAACCAGCGACAGGCAGCGGTTGCACTGGCCGATACGCTGGCACAGAAGCTGACGCAGGCGCAGCAGGAGCAGCAACGCCTGCTGGCGGTTCAGAATCAGCAACAACAACGCTGGCAGCGTAATCAGCAGTGGTATCAGTTTGCGCTGGCGTTGCCGCAGCTGATGCCAGAAGGCATGTGGCTTACCAGCATCAGTAAGGCGATATCGGGATTCAGCGTCAGCGGCAGCGGCCAGCAGATGGCTGATATCAGCGCTTTTCGTCATCAGCTTGAGCAGCAGGCGCTGTTTCAGCAGGTGAGTCATGGCCCGGTGCAGCGACAAGCGGAAGGCGAGATGCAGTTTAGTCTGCTTGCCAGCCTGCAGGAGGAAACGCCGAATGAGTGAGTGGCTCCTGCGCTGGCAATATGCCGCGCCTCACTGGCAGTGGGGCAGCGTGCTGGTGTTGCCGGTGCTGTTACTGATGTTACTGGCCGGATGGTGGCTGCAACCGCAGTACCAGCAGCGTCAGGCGCTGATTAATCAGTGCCAACAGCGGCTGGCGCACTATCAGACGCAGCTGGCGCAGTTACGCAGTCAGCCAGCGCTGCTGACGCAACAACAGCGCAATCAGCAGTTGCGGGCTTCTCTGCAAGGGGCGGGCGAGCAGGCTTTCTCACTGGTGGCGTTGCTGGCGCATGGTGCGGTGCTTGAGGCATGGCAACCCGCTCCGCAGGGCGGTGTATTCACGCTACAGCTGAGCTGGCCGCAGTTTCAACAGTTGATGGCGTATCTCGCCTCACGTCAGCCGCCGGTTACGGTCGATACGTTTCAGCTACGGCGCAGCGGCGAGCGGCTACGGATGACAGTTAATCTGGGAGCCAGTGATGACGGGTAGTCGGATGCTGTGGCTAATGGTGCTGGTGGTGGCTGATGCGCAGGCGCGCGATCCTTTCGTCCCTCCGCAAGTGATTCGCTGCGTCACTGAGCTGCCGACGCTGAACCAGTGGCGTTTGCAGGGCGTGATTGGCCGTGAAAGTGACTGGCGCGGCTGGCTGCTGTCGCCGCAGGGGCAGGCGCTGACGGTGGTGCCGGACAGCCATTTTCCGGTTTCTCCCTGGCAGATCGGTGAGATCAATGGACAAAGTATCCGCTTTCGCGCCACGGAAAGCTGTGAAGAGCGGCAATTCAGCCTGCGACTAAAAGGACGTTTATATGAAAAGGATAATCACCGCCATGCTGTGGCTGCTGATGACCAGCAGCCGCGCCAATGAGGCACCGATCACGCTGGCATTTGATGACGCCCCGGTTGAGCGGGTATTACAGGCGCTGGCCGACTATCAGCAGCTTAATCTGATGGTGGCTCCCGGCGTTCAGGGCACGCTGTCGCTGCGGCTGAAAGAGGTGTCGTGGCAACAGGCACTGACATTAATCACCCGGATGGCAAAGCTGGATATCGAAACCGAAGGCAACGTTATGCTGGTTTATCCTGAAAGCTGGCAACAGGAGAAGCAGCAGCGTGCCGCGCAGCGCAGCGAGGAACAGCAACGAAATCTGCCGCTGGAGACGCGCACGCTAACCTTGCTGTACGCCGATGCCACGGCGGTCAATAACAGTTTGCTGGCGGAGCGGGACAAACTGCTGACGCCGCGTGGCAGCGTGACGGTCGATACCCGCATGAATGCGCTGTTGCTGCGCGATACCCGTTCCGCGCTACAGCAGGCCGAGCAGTGGGTGCGTGCGCTGGATGTGCCGCTTGATCAAATTGAACTGGCAGCGCATATCGTGACGATCAGTGAAGAGAACCTGCGTGAACTGGGTGTCAGCTGGGGGTTAAGCAGCGAAGAGCAGATCACCCGCGCACTGCGCTCGACGCAGTTGGGAATTGATCTTGGCGTGACCAAACCGACTTTTACCGCCGGGTTCAGCCTGGCGCGGCTGGACGGCCGCCTGCTCGATCTGGAGCTCAGCGCGCTGGAGCGCGAAAATCAGATTGAAATTATCGCCAGCCCGCGTCTGTTTACCTCGCATCAACAGCCTGCCAGCATCAAACAGGGCACTGAAATTCCCTATGAAGTTTCCAGCGGCAACAACGGGGCGACAACCATCGAATTTAAGGAAGCGGTGCTGGGCATGGAGGTGACGCCGTCAGTGCAACCCAATGGGCGAATTATGCTGAAATTGCGCATCAGCCAGAATGTGCCTGGGCGTAATCTGCACAGCGGTGAAATTGAGGTACTGACTATCGATAAACAGGAGATTGAAACCCAGATTAGCCTGAAAGATGGTCAGACACTGGCACTTGGCGGCATTTTCCAGCAACAGAACTCGACGGGGCGCGATAAAGTGCCATTATTAGGCGATATTCCGCTATTGGGTGCGCTGTTTCGTCATGACGTTCGTCAGCAGAAGCGGCGTGAGCTGGTAATTTTTATCACGCCACGACTGATCCGTGACGAATGATGCTTTTTTGTCAGGAAAGCGTCTTAGCTGGACGTTTTTTCATTGATTGCTAACATATGCGTTTGACGCAAGAGCGGAATTAGCTTACAAGGTTTAGCGATTTTGAATTTTAGGCCATCGTGCCGGTTGCAGAAAATGCAATAAACCGTTTTATATCGCGCTAATGCAGCGTTCCGATGCATGTGAAATCGGTCAGATAAATAAAGCGGACTGAAACGCGCCGATGTCAGCGCGCAGTGAGCAGGCAATTTATTCGGTTGCCAAACGACCTTGAGTATTGAGATAATTTTCAGTCTGACTCTCGCACTATCGCTCATGAGGTTTCAGTTCATGTCCCGCCAGCGGCAGCATCGTTGAACGCGGGGTATCATCAACGAATTGTCTTAGTAATACCGAAAAAATGGCAGAGAAACGCAATATCTTTCTGGTTGGGCCTATGGGTGCCGGCAAAAGCACTATTGGTCGTCAGTTAGCTCAGCAACTCAATATGGAATTTTTCGATTCTGATCAAGAAATTGAGCGACGTACCGGAGCGGATGTGGGCTGGGTGTTCGACGTTGAGGGCGAAGAAGGCTTTCGTGATCGCGAAGAAAAAATCATTAATGAACTCACCGAAAAACAGGGCATTGTGCTGGCAACTGGCGGCGGCTCTGTAAAATCACGTGAAACCCGTAATCGTCTTTCCGCCCGTGGCGTTGTGGTGTATCTGGAAACCACTATTGAGAAACAACTGGCACGTACGCAACGTGATAAAAAGCGTCCGCTGCTGCAAGTTGATTCGCCTCCGCGTGAAGTGCTGGAAGCTTTAGCGAACGAACGCAATCCGCTGTATGAAGAGATTGCAGATGTGACGATTCGCACCGACGATCAAAGTGCCAAAGTAGTCGCTAATCAGATCATTAATATGTTGGAAAAGAACTGATTAGTGTAAACGCGTTGGAATGAGGCTCGTGCGGCTTCAGATAAGGTCAGAACCAGTAAGCCTGCGACAGTTATTGCTGATAATTGCGTATTGCATGCTGGTTTGACGCCGAATCCTGAGGCGCGGTCGATTTCAACTCAGTTGTACATACCTGCCCAGACAATGGGCATAGCACATAGGGTTATACAGCGTCATGGAGAGGATTACCGTCACTCTGGGGGAAAGAAGTTACCCCATCACCATCGCTGCCGGACTGTTTAACGATCCGGCTTCTTTTTGGCCGCTGAAAGCGGGCGATCAGACCATGCTGGTGACGAACCAGACGCTGGCTCCTCTCTATCTGGACACGCTGCGTAACCTGCTGGAAAGCGCGGGCATCAAAGTCGATCAGGTTATTTTGCCTGACGGCGAGCAGTATAAAACCCTGGCGGTTATGGACCAGGTCTTCACCGCGCTACTGGAAAAACCGCATGGTCGCGATACCACCCTGATTGCCCTCGGTGGCGGGGTGATTGGCGACCTGACCGGTTTCGCCGCCGCCAGCTATCAACGCGGCGTGCGCTTTATTCAGGTGCCGACCACTCTATTATCTCAGGTCGACTCCTCGGTTGGTGGCAAAACCGCCGTTAACCATCCTCTTGGCAAGAATATGATCGGTGCCTTCTACCAGCCTGCTTCGGTGGTGGTCGATCTGGATTGCCTCAATAGCTTACCGCCGCGTGAACTGGCTTCAGGCATGGCGGAAGTGATCAAATACGGCATCATTCTCGATGCTGACTTCTTCGACTGGCTGGAACAGAACCTCGATGCGCTGATGGCGCTGGATGGGGCTGCGATGGCGTATTGCATCCGTCGCTGCTGCGAACTGAAAGCTGAAGTGGTTGCGGCCGACGAACGTGAAACCGGTCTGCGTGCGCTGTTGAACCTGGGTCATACCTATGGTCATGCGATTGAAGCGCATATGGGCTATGGTAACTGGTTGCATGGTGAAGCGGTTGCCGCCGGAATGGTGATGGCAGCACGAACGGCTGAGCGCCTTGGTCAGTTCAGCGCGACGGACACTGACCGCATTATTGCCTTGCTGACGCGTGCCGGATTGCCGGTTAACGGTCCGGAAAGCATGCAGTCGCAGGACTACTTACCGCATATGATGCGCGATAAAAAAGTGTTAGCCGGGGAGTTACGGCTGGTGTTGCCTCTCGCAATCGGTAAAGCCGAAGTGCGTGGCGGTGTCGCGCATGATATTGTTCTGGCAGCAATTGAAGATTGCCAGAAATCTTAAAATAGCGTCGGCGTTGCCGGCCTGAATATGATCCAGACGCCGTCCACCCAGGTGGGCGGCGTATGCTGTTAAACGGGAGGAGGTTGTAATGGACGAGTTTAAACCGGAAGACGAGTTAAAACCTGACACCAGTGACCGTCGCCCTACGCGATCGCGTAAAACGTCTTCGGCGCCGAAGATTGCGGTTTCCCGTCAGCATATGATGATGGGCATCGGTATCCTTGTGCTGCTGCTGTTAGTGATTGGTATTGGCTCGGCATTGAATGGCCCGAGCGATGATAAGCAAGCGCAGCAGCCAGTGAGCGGTAATACCGGCAGCAATGGCAATGGCGGGGAAAAGAGTATCGATCTCTCCGGTTCCTCATCAATCAGCGGCCAGGCTAACGATCAATCCGCTACTACGCCAGGTGCGCTGACTGACTCATCCAGCCAGAATGCTTCCAACAGCGGTCAGCAACTGAGTGCGCCACCGATCTCGTCGACGCCGACTCAGGCTGAGCCAGTCCAGGCTCCAGCGAATCAACAGCGGGTTGAACTGCCTGGCGATCTGAACACAGCGCTTAACTCGCAGCAGGGCGAAGTCAATAACGCCGCGTCGGGCAATAGCTCATTGCCAACTGCACCGGCGACGGTCGCGGGCGGTAATCCGTCTGGTCAGCCAGCGTCAAAACCGGCGGCGAAACCGGCGCAGCATCAGGCCAACGCCCAGCAGCACAAACCGGCGACGCAGAAACCGGCTGCCACTAAACCCGCAGCTAAAGAAACCAGCAAGCCGACAGCGACCGCCAGCCGCAACAGCGCA
Source organism: Winslowiella iniecta (assembly GCF_001267535.1). Lineage (GTDB taxonomy): Bacteria > Pseudomonadota > Gammaproteobacteria > Enterobacterales > Enterobacteriaceae > Erwinia > Erwinia iniecta. The sequence continues at coordinate 147,827 of NZ_JRXE01000007.1, forward strand.
CCTGCGACGGCCAGCCAGTCGACACCGGGCGGTAACTATACTTTGCAGCTGAGCAGCGCTTCACGTTCCGATACGCTGAATGCCTGGGCGAAAAAACAGAATCTGAATGGCTATCACGTGTATAAAACCACGCGTAACGGTCAACCCTGGTATGTGCTGGTTAGCGGCTCCTACGCCACACCAGCCGATGCCAAACGTGCTGTCTCTTCACTGCCTGCTGAGGTTCGTGCCCAGAGTCCATGGGTCAAGCCGGTCAGTCAGGTAAAAAAGGAATCGGTTAATTAATCTGTCGGGGCCGTAATGCTACGGCCCCGAGATGAAATTCAAGCGCAGATATGCTGTCGGGTAAATCCACAGCCAGAAGAGTAAAAGTAATAACGACGGCATGAAAAAAAATCGCGCTTTTTTGAAATGGGCGGGTGGCAAATACCCGTTACTGGACGATATTCGACGTCATCTTCCGCAGGGAGACTGTTTAGTTGAGCCTTTTGTGGGTGCCGGGTCGGTCTTTCTTAATACCGACTATGACAACTACATACTGGCTGATATCAACAGTGATCTCATCAATCTCTACAACATCGTGAAAACCCGCACCGTTGAGTTTATTAACGATACGCGCCAGCTGTTTATTCCGGAGGCTAACGATGCTGACTTCTACTATGCACGGCGCAGCGAGTTTAACGCCAGCCGCGATGCTTATCGCCGTGCGGTGTTGTTTACCTGGCTGAATCGTCACTGTTATAACGGCTTATGCCGCTACAATCTCAGTGGCGAATTTAACGTGCCCTTTGGCCGCTACCGGAAGCCGTACTTCCCGGAAGATGAGTTGTACTGGTTTGCCGAGCGTGCGCAAAAAGCCACCTTTGTCTGTGAATCGTACGATGTTACCCTGAACAACGCGCGTCCGGGTTCGGTAGTCTATTGCGATCCTCCGTACGCGCCGCTGTCGGCCACGGCGAATTTCACCGCCTACCACACCAACAGCTTTAGCCTGCGTGAGCAGCAGCATCTGGCGGAACTGGCGGAAAAGCTGTCGCAGGAGCGCCATATTCCGGTGTTGATCTCCAACCATGACACCGAATTAACCCGCCTCTGGTATCAGGATGCGGTGCTGCATGTGGTGAAAGCGCGGCGGTCAATCAGCAGAAGTATTAGTGGTCGCAGTAAAGTGGACGAATTACTGGCGCTCTATAGCTAAACCAGCACAGCTGCGGTATAGAGCGTTTCGTTCGCCGACCTGGAAATTATGCCTGTGCCGGTCACAGGCACATCAATTGGGAGAAACGGATGAAACGATTTTTGCTGGCCCCATCAATTCTGTCTGCAGATTTTGCCCGCCTTGGCGAAGATACGGCTAAAGCCCTGGCAGCCGGAGGCGATGTAGTGCATTTCGACGTAATGGACAACCACTACGTACCCAATCTGACCATGGGCCCGATGGTGCTGAAAGCGCTGCGCGACTATGGCATTACTGCGCCGATTGACGTCCACCTGATGGCAAAACCGGTCGACAGCCTGATTCCGGAATTTGCCAAAGCCGGTGCCAGTTATATCACTTTCCATCCTGAAGCCTCATTACACGTGGATCGCTCGCTGCAACTGATTAGAGAGCACGGTTGTAAAGCCGGGCTGGTGTTTACCCCTGCCACGCCACTGAACTACCTCGATTATGTGATGGATAAAGTCGATATCATTCTGCTGATGTCGGTGAATCCGGGCTTTGGCGGCCAGTCATTTATTCCTTCCACGCTGGACAAACTGCGCCAGGTGCGCAAGTTGATCGATAACAGCGGTTACGATATTCGCCTGGAAGTCGATGGCGGCGTGAAGATCGATAATATTGCAGAAATTGCGGCGGCGGGTGCGGATATGTTTGTTGCCGGATCGGCGATCTTCGGTCATCCGGATTACAAAAAAGTGATCGACGATATGCGCAATGAACTGGAGAAATCGCGCCATGGCTCATTTCACTGATATTCGCGCATTAGCGTTTGATCTGGATGGTACGCTGGTCGACAGCGCGCCAGGTCTGGCGAGTGCACTCGATCAGGCGCTGCAAGCGATGCAGCTTCCGGCGCCTGGCGTTGAGCGGGTGGCGACCTGGATCGGCAATGGCGCCGATATTATGGTTGAGCGCGCCCTGACGTGGGCATTGGGCCAATCGCCGCACGACGATCAGGCGCGCGACGCACGTGCGCTGTTTGATCAATATTATGCGCAGACCGTCGAGAGCGGCAGTACGCTGTTTCCGCATGTCGCCACGGTGCTGGCGACGCTGGCGCAGCACAATCTGCCGCTGGCGCTGGTCACCAATAAGCCCACGCCGTTTGTCGAGCCACTGTTGCGTTCGCTGGGTATTGCTCAGCACTTTTCGCTGATTATCGGCGGCGACGACGTGGTGGTGAAAAAGCCGCATCCGGCACCGCTGTTCTTAGTTTTAGGTCATTTTGGTCTGTTGCCTGAGCAGTTGCTGTTTGTCGGTGACTCACGCAATGATATTCTGGCAGCGCAGGCGGCAGGCTGCCCCTGTGTTGGCATGACCTTCGGTTATAACTATGGTGAATCGATCACCACCAGCCATCCGAGCCTCGCTCTGGACGATTTTAACGAGCTTCTGCCCGCGTTAGGGCTGTAATTATCAGGATAGAAAAGCATGAGCAAACCCATCGTATTTAGCGGCGCACAGCCTTCAGGTGAACTGACCATTGGTAACTACATGGGTGCGCTACGTCAGTGGGTGCAGATGCAGGATGATTTCCACTGCATCTACTGCATCGTTGACCTGCACGCGATCACTGTGCGTCAGGACCCGGTTGCACTGCGCAAAGCCACGCTGGATACTCTGGCGCTCTATCTGGCTTGCGGAATTGATCCGAGCAAAAGCACCATCTTTGTTCAGTCCCATGTGCCGGAGCACACGCAACTGAGCTGGATTCTGAACTGTTATACCTATTTCGGCGAACTCAGCCGTATGACGCAGTTTAAGGATAAATCCGCGCGTTACGAAGAGAACATCAATGCCGGTCTGTTCGACTATCCGGTGCTGATGGCCGCCGATATCCTGCTGTATCAGACCAATCAGGTTCCGGTCGGCGAAGATCAGAAGCAGCATTTAGAGCTGAGCCGCGATATCGCCAACCGTTTTAACGCGCTGTATGGCGATGTGTTTAAAGTGCCTGAGCCGTTTATTCCGAAATCCGGCGCGCGCGTGATGTCACTGCTCGACCCGACGCGGAAAATGTCCAAGTCTGACGATAACCGTAACAATGTGATCGGCCTGCTGGAAGATCCAAAATCGGTGGTGAAGAAGATCAAGCGTGCGGTTACCGATTCCGAAGAGCCACCAGTGGTGCGTTATGACGTGAAAGAGAAAGCCGGAGTGTCTAACCTGCTGGATATCCTTTCTGCAGTAACCGGTAAAACTATCGTTGAGCTGGAACAAGAGTTCGAAGGCAAAATGTATGGCCACCTGAAAGGTGCGGTAGCCGATGCGGTTTCCGGGATGCTGACCGAGTTGCAGGAGCGCTATTACAGCTTCCGTAATGATGAAGCGTATCTGGAGCAGGTGATGCGTGACGGTGCCAGCAAAGCGCGTGCTCATGCTCAGGAAACGCTGAAAAAGGTGTATGAAGCGGTAGGATTTGTCGCACAGCCGTAAATTGTGCCTGCTGTAATAAGGGAGCCGAAAACGGCTCCCTTACAGGTTCGGCGTTCTCGCCGCCGGTGCTGAAAACTCACAATCAGGGTCAAAACCAGCGCAGTCGATCGCGCAACGCCACTACGCGTCCAACAATAATCAGACTCGGGCTCGCCACCTGTTGCGCCAGCTCAGCCAGCTGATGCAGTTCGCCACTCACTACCCGCTGGCGGGTTGATGTCCCATTCTCCACCAGCGCCACCGGCATGCTGGCATCCATACCGTGTGCCGTCAGCTGATGCGCAATCTCCGCCGCCTGTGATAATCCCATATAGAACACCAGCGTTTGCTGTTCAGCGGCTAAATGCGCCCAGTCCAGTTCACTGTCCTGCTTCAGATGGCCGGTAACCAGTCGGACGCTCTGCGCATAATCACGGTGTGTCAGCGGAATGCCGCCGTAGGCCGAGCAGCCCGATGCGGCGGTAATGCCGGGCACCACCGAGAAAGGAATATCGGCATCCAGTAGCGCTTCCAGCTCTTCCGCCCCGCGCCCGAAGATAAACGGATCGCCCCCTTTGAGTCGCACCACGCGTTTACCGCACTGCGCCTGCTCCAGCAGAATCTGATTGATTTCCGACTGCGGTACGCAGTGATAACCGGCGCGCTTACCGACAAAAATACGCTCGGCATCGCGCCGCGCCAGGTTCAGCACTTCAGCCGAAACCAGCCGGTCATAAACTATTACGTCGGCCTGCTGCATCTGTTGCAGCCCTTTTAACGTCAGCAAACCGGCATCGCCCGGCCCGGCACCGACCAGTACTACTTCGCCGCGATGGTTCAGCGGTTCGCTGAACAACCTTTCGGTAAGATCGCTGACTTGCTGATGCTGGTCATTCGCCAGCGACTGCGCCAGTCGATCGTTGCTGAACAGTTTTTCCCAGAAGCGGCGGCGTAAACCCCCGTCGCGATAGTGCGCTTTTACCCGCTGACGCAGGCTGCCGGCGTAAGCGGCTACTTTACCCAGCTGCTGGGGTAACATCGCTTCCAGTTTCTCCCGCAGCAGGCGCGCCATCACCGGTGCGCGGCCGCCGGAAGAGACGGCAATCATCAGCGGTGAGCGGTCGATAATCGACGGCATAATACAGCTGGCGCTTTGCGGCGCATCGACCACATTGCAGAAGATACGTCGCGCATCGGCATCGGCACTGACCTGCTGATTAACCTGGTCATCGTCGGTGGCGGCAATCGCCAGCCAGCAGTCGTCGAGTAACCCGGCACTGAAAGGCTGTTCAGTTAAGCTCAGCTTGCCTGCCTGTTGCCAGTGGATAAATTGTGGCGCGAATGCCGTGGCGCAGACGCGCAGGTCGGCACCGGCATCCAGTAACAGCCGCGCTTTGCGCTCGGCAACTTCACCACCACCCACCAACAGGCAGGTTTTACCGCGTAGCTGACAGAAGAGAGGCAGGTAATCCATAACAAATCCTTGCAGAACCAGGCATTAAGCACAGACCTCAACACGCCCGTCATTAACACGTACCGGAAAATGTGCCACCGAGCGGCTTTCATCCTCCATGCATAAGCCATCCCGTAAACGGAAACGCTGTTTTTTCAGCGGGCTGGCGACCCACAGCTCCTGCTGATGTTCAGCGATTATACCGCGTGATAGCACGCTGGCGGCGGCAAAAGGATCGATATTGCTGATGGCATACAGCTTATCGTCCTGACGCGGGCGGAAAATCGCAATCTGTTGCTGATTAATCCACGCACACACGCCGGTCGCGGGCAGGATATCGTTCAGTGCGCAGACGCTATGCCACTGGCTCATAGGTGTTCCTCCATCTCAATCAGGGTTACCGCGATGCGTTCCTGCGGACGAGCAGGGCGATGCTGTTGCCGCTCGTTGACCACCTGCACATTCGGGTCGCGCAGCGCGCTGTTAATAAAGTGCGCAAAGCGTGCCTGATGTTCAGGATGCTCAACCGTTTCGCGCCATTCGCAGACCACCTGTTCACGCAGACGGGCAATATCGGCTTCGAGCCGAGCATTAAGCTGCAGTTTATCGTCGATAATCACTTTTTTCAGCCAGGCGATACCGCCGTCGAGGCTTTCCAGCCACAGCGAGGTGCGTTGCAGCTTATCGGCAGTGCGGATATAGAACATCATAAAGCGGTCGAGATAGCGCAATAGCGTGTCGTGATCGAGATCGGCAGCCAGCAGATCGGCGTGGCGTGGCTTCATACCGCCGTTGCCACAGACATATAAATTCCAGCCTTTCTCGGTGGCGATGATCCCGACATCTTTACCCTGCGCTTCGGCGCACTCGCGGGTACAGCCGGAGACACCAAACTTCATTTTGTGCGGAGTACGGATACCTTTGTAGCGATTCTCCAGTTCGATGCCAAAACCGAGGCTGTCGCCGACGCCAAAGCGGCACCAGCTGCTGCCGACACAGGTTTTCGCCATGCGCAATGCTTTGGCATAGGCATGGCCGGTTTCGAATCCGGCATCAATCAGCTGTTTCCAGATCGCCGGCAGATCATCTTTTTGCGCACCAAACAGGCCAATACGCTGTGAGCCGGTGATTTTGGTATACAGCTGATACTGTTCGGCGACTTTACCCACCGCAATTAATCCTTCCGGCGTAATTTCACCACCCGGCGAGCGCGGGATCACCGAATAAGTGCCATCTTTCTGGATATTGCCGAGGAAGTTATCGTTGCTGTCCTGCAACGGCGCATGCTGCGGTTCCAGCACATATTGATTCCAGCACGAGGCCAGCAGTGAGGCAACCGTCGGTTTACACACTTCACAGCCATAGCCCTGACCATATTTGTTCAGCAACTGGTCGAAGGTTTTGATCTCTTCAACGCGAATCAGGTGATACAGCTCCTGGCGCGAATACGCGAAGTGTTCACACAGATGGTGATTCACTTCGATACCCTGGCGGCTCAGCTCGGCGTTCAGTACCTGCGTGATTAACGGCACACAGCCGCCACAGCCGGTGCCGGCACGGGTTTCAGCTTTTAGTGCCGCCACGGTATGGCAGCCTTTCATTACCGCACTGACGATATCGCCCTTGGTCACGTCAAAGCAGGAGCAGATCTGCGCGCTGTCCGGCAACGATTCGACGCCGATGGCGGGTTTATCACCGCCCGCACTGGCGGGCAGAATCAATGCCTCCGGATTTTCCGGCAGTTCAATCTTGTTCAGCGCCAGCTGCAACAGGTTGCCGTAATCACTGGTATCGCCGACCAGTACCGCGCCCAGCAGCGTTTTGTTATCGGCGCTGACCACCAGGCGTTTGTACACCTCTTTGTTTTCATCGAGCCAGACGTAGCTGCGTGCACCCGGCGTGCGGCCATGCGCATCGCCGATGCCGCCGACGTCGACGCCGAGCAGTTTCAGTTTGGCGCTCATATCGGCACCGGTAAACGCATTGCTTTTGCCCAGCAGATGATCGCTGGCGACCTGTGCCATTTTATAGCCCGGTGCGACCAGACCGTAAATTCGCTGGTTCCAGGCGGCGCATTCGCCAATGGCATAGATATCCGCATCGGCGGTCTGGCACTGGTCATTAATCAGGAAGCCACCGCGCTGTCCCAGTGGCAGTTCGCACTGTTTTGCCAGCTTATCCTGTGGGCGAATGCCGGTGGAAAACACGATAAAATCGACGTCGAGCTGGCTACCGTCGGCAAAATGCAGCGTTTTAGCGCCATTAGCGAGATGTTCAATCTGCCGGGTATTTTTGCCGGTGTGAACCTGTACGCCCATGCTTTCGATTTTCTGTCGCAGCTGTTCACCGCCGATGGGATCGAGCTGTTCGGCCATCAGCACCGGCGCAAACTCAATAACATGCGTCTGAATACCGAGGTTTTTCAGCGCGCCTGCGGCTTCCAGACCCAGCAAGCCGCCGCCAATCACTGCGCCACTTTTACTGCGGCGCGCACAGGCTTCAATGGCATTCAGGTCTTCGATCGTACGATAGACATAGCAACCCTGGCCTTCGGAGCCTTGAATCGGCGGTATCCACGGGTAAGATCCGGTGGCTAATATCAGTTTGTCGTAGTGGACGCTGCGTCCGGTATTGGAATGGATCACCTTATCCTGACGATTAATCGTGATCGCGCGTTCGCCCAACAGCAGCTGCACGCTATGTTTCTGATAGTAGCCGTCACGCACCAGCGACAGCTCTTCAGCGGTATGATGAGAGAAATAAGCGGAGAGATGGACACGATCGTAAGCCACGCGGGGTTCTTCACAGAACACGGTGATGTCAAACTGACCGGGTTCGGCTTTATCGATCAGTTCTTCAATGAAGCGGTGACCCACCATGCCATTGCCGATAATGGCGAGTTTGACTTTGCTCATGATTGCCTCAGATTGCTATTTTATACCGCTACAATAGCGCGCCGGGCAGGGGGATTATTGACGTATATCAATTGACCCCTGATATACCTCTTTATGGTTATATTGCTGATTTTACAGTAATTATCATAAGTTGCAGATTATGTTCAGCTTTAATCAGCAACCCGCTGAAATTCCGCTTCGTTTAACAGACTAATCCATGCCAGGATTAAAAACAGTCCCGCTTATCACTCAGGAGGTTTTGCATGGTTTCCGCTCAGCTGAAATGGATCAACAATCTGCGTTTGCCGTGGCGTGACGGGCTGTGGCAAATCGCAATCGATGGCGGCAAGATTGCGCGCATTACTCAGCAGCCGCAGAACATGGCGCGTGGTGATGATGCGCTGGATGCTGAAGGCGGGCTGGCATATCCCCCGTTTGTCGAGCCGCATATTCATCTGGATACCACGCAAACCGCCGGCGAACCGGCATGGAATCAGTCCGGTACTCTGTTTGAAGGTATTGAGCGCTGGGCCGAGCGCAAGGCGCTACTCAGCCATGAGGATGTTAAACAGCGTGCGAAGCAAACGCTTAAGTGGCAGATCGCTAACGGCATACAACATGTGCGCACCCATGTCGATGTGTCCGATCCCAGCCTGACCGCGCTGAAAGCGATGCTGGAAGTGAAGGCGGAAATGGCAGCGTGGATCGATATTCAGATTGTGGCCTTTCCGCAAGAGGGGATTCTCTCCTATCCCAATGGCGCGGCGCTGCTGGAGCAGGCATTACAGCTGGGAGCCGATGTGGTCGGTGCCATTCCGCATTTTGAGTTTACCCGCGAATATGGCGTGGAATCGCTGCATATCGCTTTTGCGCTGGCAAAGAAATATCACCGGCTGGTGGATGTTCACTGTGATGAGATCGACGACGAGCAGTCGCGCTTTGTCGAAACGGTGGCCGCGCTCGCACTGCGCGAAAATATGGGCGCGCGCGTCACCGCCAGTCATACCACCGCGATGCATTCTTATAATGGCGCTTATACCTCGCGCTTATTCCGCCTGCTAAAGCTGTCCGGCATTAACTTTGTCGCCAATCCGCTGGTTAATATTCACTTGCAGGGGCGCTTTGACAGCTATCCGAAACGGCGTGGTATTACGCGGGTAAAAGAGATGCTGGAAGCGGAAATTAACGTCTGTTTTGGTCATGATGATGTGTTTGACCCCTGGTATCCGCTTGGAACCGCCAATATGTTGCAGGTGCTGCATATGGGGTTGCATGTCTGTCAGTTGATGGGCTATGACCAGATCGATGCCGGCATCAATCTGGTCACCAGTCACAGCGCCAGAACGTTACAGCTGGATGATTACGGTATTCAGAGCGGTAACAGCGCTAACCTGGTGATTCTGCCCGCCGATAACGGTTTTGATGCGCTGCGCCGACAGGTGGCCACGCGTTTTTCCATTCGTCACGGGCGGGTGATTGCCGCTACGCAGCCAGCGCAGAGTGAAATATTTCTTGATGAGGTGGAAGCGGTCAGCTTCCGGCGGTGATGTTCCGCGCAGAAGGCGTGTATTCTCTGCAAAATGTGCAAATCGACGCCGCTGCGCTTGTCACAGACGTGAAATCTGGTTCTGGAAAATTCTCTGATGGGAAAAAAGATCCTGACAGTGATCATCCCACTGCTGGCAGTGTTGATTTTGCTCAGAGAGTGGGCGACATATCAGTCCGAAGACGCTATCAAATATGTTTTCTGGAAATTACTGGCAGTGCTGGTTGCAGGCGGCATGGTGCTGGCGATACTGACGTTAAATCATCTTATGTCGTTGTTTATGCTTCAGCGCCATGGTGCGCTGGTAATGCTGTCTACCGCGTTGATTATTTTATCGGGATACTGGCAGGCTTGCCGGTTGTCACGATAGCCAGAAGATAATGGGCGACAATCTGCCGCCCATTCAACAGCAATTAATGCATTACATGCCCGTGGCTGCGATGCCTGGTTACCATACCCAGCAAGATACACATCACAAATACCACCGCGTACAGCGCGTTAGAGGTTGCCAGTGCCGCATGCGCGCCACCCTGGGCAACAATCGGGCCGGTGACCACAAAGGTCAGCATGGTGCCAACGGTGCCGCAGGTAAGAATAAAGTTCACCAGCTTCGGCGACGAGACCTTAGTCTGTAGTGAGCCCAGCGTGATAATCGTGGTGTAGATAGCGCTGGAGCTAAAGCCGAGAATCATAATGATCCACTTCAGCATCGCGGCGTCGCTGGTTTTAACAAACCAGTACATCAGCAGCGTTGCCAGTCCGGCCAGCACCATCAGAATGCGTTGCAGGTCGAAGAAGCGCAGGACAAAGCTGAATACCCACATCCCAACCATATAAGCGGTCCAGAAATTACCTACCAGCTGTCCGGCGCTGACGATATCCATGCCCATGGTTTTGGTGGCGTATTCCGGTACCCAGGAGATAAAGCCCAGCTGGCCAAGAATGTAGCAGAGTGCAGCAATCGACAGGAACAGCACGCCGATACCCCATTTCTCTTTTACCAACGGCTTATCAGACTGCGCTTTCTGACCCAGCGCCGGGAACTCAACGTTAAGGGTCAGGATAAAGATCGCGACATAGATCAGGCCGATGCAGGCATAGACCCAGTACCATGGCAAATGGCGAGCCAGCAGCACACCGGCGATAATCGGGAAAATGGTGCCTGCCATGCTGAAGAAGGAGTCGGTAAACAGCAGGCGCGAACCACGTTGACGTCCCTCATACAGATGGGTGATCAGGAAAGTACCGATCGACATAGTGATACCGCTGACCACGCCCAGCACAAACATACAGAGCGAGAATACGCTCAGGCTATGGCTGGTCATCAGACCGGCAACGGCCAGAATCATTAACACAAAGCCGAAAATCAGCTGACGCTTTAACGGAATGATTTCCATCAGCCAGGCATTCAGGAAGATAGCGACCAGAATACCGGCGTTAAGGAAGGTAAAAGTGTTACTCATTTGTGATATCGGCAGCTGGAAATACTCTGCGATATTACCCATCACCATCCCGGTGACAATCACCAATGCCCCTGTCAGTGCATAGGAGAAGAAACTTATCCAGGTGAGACCGATTCGATTACGATTTGTCATTTTGGAGGCCTGTGTGTCGATGAAACCTGCGGCAAGGTAGCCGAGGGGAAACGGCAGAATTGTAAAGTTATATGTGACCCAATTAAACATATATTGAAAATGGGGTGATTGCTTTCACTTATAGCGTGATGTTCGTCACTTTTTGGCGCTGTGACACCCCGTCTCATTGACAGCATGGACTAAGTAAATATAGGTAAAACGCTGGCTCTTATATAACAGCCTCTTTACAATCAAATTCGATTTTTGAGCTTGTTGCCCCTCAGTAAGGAATCTTTCATGTTGAAACGTACTCTGACAGCGGTTGCGACGGTACTCGCGCTGTCCACTATCCCGGCTTCTGCTTTCGCCGCTAAAGGTGATACGCATGTGCTGTTAACCACCTCAGCTGGCAATATCGAACTCGAACTTGATAACCAAAAAGCCCCGGTTTCGGTGAAGAACTTTGTTGATTACGTCAATAATGGTTTTTATAACAACACCACTTTCCACCGCGTGATTCCTGGCTTTATGGTGCAGGGCGGTGGTTTTACTACTGATATGCAGCAGAAGCCTGCCAACTCGCCTATCAAGAATGAGGCGGATAATGGTTTACGCAATGCACGTGGCACTATCGCCATGGCGCGTACCGCCGAGAAGGACAGTGCCACCAGCCAGTTCTTTATTAACGTTGCGGATAATGCCTTCCTTGACCACGGCCAGCGTGATTTTGGCTATGCAGTATTCGGTAAGGTCGTGAAAGGAATGGACGTTGCCGATAAAATTTCCCAGGTGAAAACCGACAATGTGGGGCCTTATCAGAATGTCCCTAGCAAGCCGGTGGTGATCCTTTCCGCCAAAGTCCTGCCTTAATCCCTCGCCGCCGCAAGCCTGCGGCGGTTTGCTTTCTGCGTCCTGCAGAGCTGAAGTTTGCTGCTTATACTAAGGCTGTGCCCGTTATCGATCGTGGCACCGTCTCAGAATGACACAGCCACGGAGGCTTTATGAGTAAAAAACTGACAGACAAGCAGAAAGCGGCGCTGTGGCTGGAACATCACAATGCCAATTTTCAGGCCAGTAACCGTCTTGAAGGGTATCAGATCGAGCGGATCGAGCTATCGGCGCAACAGATAACCGAGCGGCTGGAAGCATTGAGGAGGCACTATGAGCGCTAATGCCATGTCCGAACGCGATCCGTACTACTGGCAGGATATCAAGGTGCTGAAGAATCGCCTGCATATCCGTGAGGCGCAGCGATTGCAACAGGCTGAACTGGAATTTACCGCCTTGCGTGCCGCGACCATTGGGCCTGGCGCGCGTAACCCTGGTTTCCCGCATTTGCGGGCAATTCATCGCACGCTGTTTCAGGATCTGTATGACTGGGCCGGTGAGCTGCGTAAGATTGATATTTACCTCGACGATACGCCGTTCTGCCATTTCGAATATCTTGAAAAACAGGGCAACGCCTTAATGGCGGCGCTGGAAGCGGAAAATGGTCTCGCCGATCTTCCGCTGGAAAAATTCACGGAACGCCTGGCGCATTACTACTGTGAAATCAATATGCTGCATCCGTTTCGCGACGGTAATGGCCGTGCGCAGCGGCTGTTCTTTGAGCAGCTGGCACTGCATGCGGGCTGGCTGATTAACTGGCAGCATGTTGAACGTGAAGCCTGGCTAAAGGCGAACCGCGATGGAGTCAGTGGCGATCTGCGCGGATTAATCGATATCTTTGGCAAAGTGGTAAGCAGCCCGGTCTAAAATGCTAGAATGGCGGCGTCTGAATTTAGCCCGGAACCAGAATGCTGCTGCTTATCGATAACTACGATTCCTTTACCTGGAATCTCTACCAATATTTCTGCGAATTGGGGAGTGAGGTCTGTGTTCGTCGCAATGACGAGATCTCACTGAGCGAGATGGCGGCCTTGCAGCCGACGCATCTGGTGATTTCGCCTGGCCCCTGTACTCCCGACCAGTCGGGGATCTCGCTGGCGGCAATCCGCCACTTTGCCGGCCAGCTACCGATTCTTGGGGTGTGCCTGGGTCATCAGGCCATCGCCCAGGCGTTTGGCGCACGGGTGATACGCGCGCGTCAGGTGATGCATGGAAAAACCTCGGCTATCGAACACAATGATGGCGGCGTATTCCGGGGCCTCAATCATCCTCTTACCGTAACCCGCTACCATTCGCTTATTGTCGAAAAAAACGCGCTACCAGACTGTTTTGAAGTGACCGCCTGGAGCCTGCGTGACGGCGTGCCGGACGAAATTATGGGGTTCCGCCACACGTCGCTGCCGCTGGAAGGGGTACAGTTTCATCCGGAAAGCATTCTTAGTGAGCAGGGTCATCAGCTGCTGGCGAATTTCCTCCGTCAGTGAGTTTATATTTGCCTTTGTTTGATTTTTTATGCATATTTCTTGATTATTATTTCACATATCCAGAAAGAAAAATCAGGCGAGGTAGTGAATGACAGCGGAAAAGATGACGGTCACGCGCGCAACATTTGATAAAGTGATTTTGCCTGTTTATGCACCAGCGCAGTTTGTGCCGGTAAAAGGCAAAGGCAGCCGCGTGTGGGATCAGCAGGGTAAAGAGTATATCGATTTTTCCGGCGGGATCGCGGTGACGGCGCTGGGGCATTGTCACCCGGCGCTGGTGGAAACGCTGAAAACCCAGGGCGAAACCCTGTGGCATACCAGTAACGTCTTTACCAACGAGCCAGCACTGCGACTGGCCAGCAAGCTGATTGCCGCCACTTTTGCCAAACGTGTGTTCTTCGCTAACTCCGGCGCGGAAGCCAACGAAGCCGCCTTTAAACTGGCGCGCTACTACGCTGCTCATCGTCACAGCCCGTATAAAAGCAAAATTATCGCTTTTCACAACGGCTTCCATGGCCGCACCCTGTTCACCGTATCGGTCGGCGGCCAGCCAAAATATTCTGATGGCTTTGGCCCGAAACCGGCCGATATCGTGCATGTACCGTTTAACGATCTGGCGGCGGTAAAGGCGGTAATTGATGACCACACCTGTGCGATTGTTGTCGAGCCGATCCAGGGTGAAGGTGGCGTAATGCCCGCGACGCCTGAGTTTATCCAGGGTCTGCGTGAGCTTTGTGACCAATATAAAGCGCTGCTGGTATTTGATGAAGTGCAGACCGGCATGGGGCGTAGCGGTAAGCTGTTCGCTTATGAGCATTACGGTGTGGCACCGGATATCCTGACCACGGCCAAGGCGCTCGGCGGCGGTTTCCCGGTCAGCGCTATGTTAACCACTGATGAAATTGCTTCCGTTATGGCGCCTGGTGCACATGGCACCACATACGGCGGGAATCCTTTAGCCTGCGCGATTGCCGAAACGGCGCTGGATATCATCAACACTGAAGAAGTGCTGGACGGTGTTGAAGCGCGTCGCCAGCAGTTTGTGACGGCGCTGCAAGCCATCGACGCGAAGTTTGATATTTTCAGTGAAATTCGCGGCAAAGGTCTGTTGATTGGCGCGGTGCTGAAACCACAGCACGCCGGTAAAGCGCGCGACCTGCTGAATGCGGCGGCGGCGCAGGGTGTGATGATTCTGAATGCCGGTACTGATGTCATCCGTTTTGCCCCCTCACTGGTGATTGAATCCACGGATATCGAAGAAGGGATGGCGCGGTTTGCACGAGCGGTTGAGAGCGTAGTGTAGAGCGGCGTGTTATTGCAGGGTGGCGGTTTCGCCACCCTATTTAGAGGACTTGCGTAACTTTCTGACCAGCCACTGTCCATGCTGCGGGCGCTGACTCCACGCCAGCGATGAAATGGTATGCATCACACCCAGGTGGCCAAGAATCCGCTTCACATGTCGTTCCATAATGGTCACCGGACCCTGATGGAAGTTTTCCTGCGCTTCAAGAATATTCGTTTCAGATCCTGGCCCGTCATATTCCAGCCGCTGCTGACAACGCTGTAGCGCAATCTCGCATGATTGCAGATAACCTTCAGCCAGCGCTGGCGTGAGCATGGTATGTTCACGCGCCAGGATGGTCATGGCGTTAATATGTTCGACAATAAACTGGCTATGCGTTACCCACAATTTCATATCGGACAGATAGCGATCGTTGAATCCCGGCTCCTGCATCGCCTGATTCAGCGAGTTAAACAGGGCATTGTGTGCCTGGTTAACCCGGATGCGTTGATAAGCCAGCTTGTCTGCACCCTGTTCACTGCCCAGCAGCATCTGTAATGCTTCCTGATAAGCCTCCAGCGCATCGTGCGCATTCTGGCGCATCAGGCCACTCTGCCACTGCGGCCACAGCCAGACCATGCCGCCAAAGGCGATCAGGCAGCCCATCACCGTATCCAGCAGGCGCATCAGCAAAAATTGTGAGCCGTTAAGCGTCAGCAACTGCAAGGAGTAGACGGCGGTGACGGTAAAGCCGATGGTGGCCCAGCCGTAAAACTTGCGGATAAACAGATAACTGACCAGCGTGATGGCCAGCATGGCCATTAACACCCAGCTCTCCGCCACCTGAAAACGCAGGGTTGCCGCCGCAATGACCAGACCCGCCAGCGTCCCCAGCGCCCGGTGCTGAATGCGTACTCGCGTCGCGCTGTAACTATTCTGGCTGACGAACATGATGGTCATCAGCACCCAGTAAGGTTTGGGAATATTAAAAAACAGCGCCATTGAGCTGCCAAACATCAGCATCACGGCAAAGCGCGCCGCGGTGCGTAGCGCCGCCGACTTCAGCGAAAGGTAACTTTTCAGCGCCGGAAGCAGTGGCAGGCGTCGTTGACGGTCAGCCATCAAATCGCGCTGATAGAGTGGACGCTGAGTGCGCAGCACGCGCGCAATCCGGCTGAAATGGTAATAGCAGAAATTACCAACTGGATTATCGCTGTGCTGACGGGCGATTTTCTCCAGCGCGCCCAGCTGTTTATCCATGGTGAAACGGCCGGGTAGCTTGTGATAAAGAATATCATCTGCCAGTTCGCGCAGCCGTGCGGCAATGGCCTGAGAATTCCAGCGGATCACCGCTTCAGCATGACTCTGCTCCACCAGTTTCTGCACCTCTTCCGGCTGGTGCAGGCTGACGGAGATATGCTCCTGGAGATCCAGCGCAACCTGGAAGGCGCGGGTCAGACGCTTGTGGCTGTTATCGCGGTTTGCTGACAGCATATGCATCTGCTGATAGCAGGTGGTAATCAGATCGACGGCTTTTTGCTGACGTGCCAGCAGCGGCGGCAGGGCTTTTTCGGGATCGGTAAGCTGGGTCAGCAGGGTGTATTTGGCATCGCAATAGTCCGCCAGCTCGCGGTACAGTAAACTCAGTGATTCGCGCATTGGCTGCTCTTTCCACAGCCAGAACCAGAACCAGTTAAATGCGCCATACCAGATGGTGCCGAGCACATAGAGCAGTGGCGGCTGCCATATCGGCATATGGCCGACCAGGCTGAGGGTAAAAATGCCGGCGATCAACGAAGCCGGCAGTAAGCGGGCGTGCAATGGGCTGATTTCGCCGGTCACACCGAGCAACATTGCCATGGCAAACAGAATCGCGGGCAGCGGAATGCTGTGCAGGGTCATCCATTGAATCAGAAAGCTGCTCAGGGCAAACAGGCTGCCGCCGATGATCAGACGTTTAAAGAAGCGTTTATGCGGAGTGTCGAGACCGGCAATATTGCAACAGGCAGGCACTAACGAGAACAGCAGGCCTTGTCGTAAGCCACCCAGCAGCCAGCCGATAGCCACAGGTAAGCAGAGCACTAACGTTTGCCGCAGTGCGTAGTTTACTTCCGGGTGATAAATAATTCTCCGCCACATCAGGTCATCACAACATAAAAAAACGGCGCGATAGCAGCTGCCTCACGCCGTGGATTCAGAAATGCTTAGCGCGTGCCGTAAACGACAATGGTTTTGCCGTGTGCGGAGATCAGATTTTGATCTTCCAGCATTTTCAGAATACGGCCAACGGTTTCACGTGAGCAGCCAACGATCTGGCCGATCTCCTGACGGGTAATTTTGATCTGCATCCCGTCCGGATGTGTCATCGCATCTGGCTGTTTAGCCAGGTTAAGCAGGGTTTGCGCAATGCGTCCGGTAACATCGAGGAAAGCTAAATTACCCACTTTCTCGGAAGTTACCTGCAGACGGCGGGCCATCTGAGAGGAGAGACGCATCAAAATATCTGGATTTACCTGAATCAGCTGACGGAATTTTTTATAGGAAATTTCAGCCACTTCGCAGGCGGTTTTTGCTCTTACCCAGGCACTACGTTCCTGACCTTCTTCAAACAGGCCAAGCTCGCCGATAAAATCACCCTGGTTAAGATAGGAAAGAATCATCTCTTTGCCTTCTTCATCCTTGATCAGCACTGCTACAGCGCCTTTTACGATGTAGTAGAGCGTTTCGGCCTTTTCACCTTGGTGAATCAGCGTACTTTTGGATGGATATTTGTGAATATGGCAATGTGACAGGAACCATTCGAGAGTAGGGTCTGTTTGCGGTTTGCCGAGAACCATTCGCTTTTATCCTCTGTTGTAATCGTGCCCTAAATACAGGGGGATCAATTCCCTGCAGGCGATGAAATATTCAAGCGTTTTCCGGGTAAGGAAAGTTGTCCGGGCTTCTGTTCAGAGCATAGCTCATTATGTCGTCCCGCTTCCGTCGTGCTTTTACATGCCAACGAAAATATTACAGCTTTGTTTGTAGCACAGCTTTCAGCGAGTGTCTCCTGTTGTCTCGCTTCAGCATACCGGGAATCGCTCACCGTTGCCGTTTTTCAGCCGAAGGCGTACTCTGACGATAACTGAATGAATTAGAGGATAATGTTATGCAAGCACGTATAAAGTGGGTGGAAGGGCTGACATTTTTAGGAGAATCCGCATCCGGCCACCAGGTGTTGATGGATGGCAATTCCGGCGATAAAGCGCCAAGCCCAATGGAGATGGTGTTGATGGCTGCGGGCGGCTGTAGCGCGATTGATGTAGTGTCGATTCTGCAAAAAGGGCGTAACGATGTGTCCGACTGCGAAGTCAAACTGACCTCAGAACGCCGGGAAGAAGCGCCGCGTATTTTCACCCACATTAATCTGCACTTTGTGGTCAGCGGCAAAGCGTTAACCGATAAAGCGGTTTCACGTGCAGTTGACCTGTCGGCAGAGAAGTACTGTTCAGTGGCGATCATGCTGGGTAAAGGCGTTGAGATTACTCATAGCTATGAAGTGATTGAAGGCTAAGCCGTCTCGGTGGTGATAAACAGGACCTGTGACGGGTCCTGTTTTAACCGCCAGTTATCAGGTTTCGCGGTTCTCTTTAATATGCCAGCCGGACGCGGTTTCTGGCCCTTTGCCGCCATTCGCCATCAGTTCCCAGTACTGTTGCCCAACCTTCGCGGCCTGGAATTTGTAGCTCATACCGATTTTATCTGTATGAGAGGTGCCGTTGTAGCTGGCTCCGGTGATGAGCACCTCTTCCAGCGTGATGCGCAGGTATTCAATCTGACCGTCACTGGCGTGACAGGCAGACAGCTCCACTTTATTAATATGTTTGCCATTCGACAGATAACGCATAATGGCGGGTGTGGCTTTATCGACCTCGGCATGAACCTGCAAATCCTGATACTGCACGCGTCCGGTACCGCCGCCGCCGCCCACATTAATATTGGCTGGCTGGGTCGCTCCCCAGTTAAAGGAACTGACCTTTATCCAGCCTTTATGGTTGGCATCCTGTGACTCTCCCTGGATATTATCGATTTTCATATAGATATCGGTATTCATCCTTGCTCCTTATGATTTGACGACAGGTGTTCGATTAATAATTTTATGCTTAAGTGATTTTTTGGATATCAATAGTCATTGCATATGTATATTGCTTAAAATCATATAGTTAATTGCTGTCATTACTGAGTGGCGTCTTTTTTTACATATGTTCTCTTCCAGTTATCGAAAAGAAAAATGGTTTCCCTTTGTTTCTTTTGATACCAGATTTGTAAAGGCTGATTATCTTTTTCTATACATTTTTTTGGAGTGGGCATGTCATCAAAGCAAAGCAGATCACTTCCTTGATCGGTATCAGGCTCGACTTTGTAATCACCGACCCAGAAGCCAATGCTGTAATCACTTTGTTCATCAGGAATATTATATTTATCTTGTAATATTTTTTTGTTTTCTTCCCACCAATCCATTTTTCCTTGATCTGTTAATGGAAAGTTTTTTACGACCAGGTCAAAACTATCTTGTGAGCTCATGCGATGGACATCAATGATTTCAACAGGAACGAGTAAACGCCATGTAAAAAAAACCATTGCGGCGATAATAAAGGGTATTATCCATTTATATCTTGTCAAACCGTCCACCTTCAATTGTCATTGTCGCGTTCATTTCAGTGATAAACGGCTTAAATCCGTAACCTTCCCAGCGTTGTAAAGTAAACCAGATGCGAAAAATACGAAACTGTTTGTAAAGCCAGTCTTTAATATCTGCATCATCAAGACCAAAGTGATCTTGAATGCGATAATGCAATTTTGCCTTATATCGATCTCCGGCAATCTCAAGTGACTCAAGGGTGATTTGTGTTGACCATGTATCGTGAATTGAAATTGTCAACCCATTAAAACGATCCGCTTTCTTATTAAATTTAGGAAGAACTGATTTCATTACGGCATCTTCCAGGCCGAAGAAATTTTTCCGGGGATAAATTTCTTCATCCCAGTCAATGAGTTTAATCATGGCTTTATTTATCTTATTCAACGAATCAACCATCGAACTATGCTCAGCCAGCGCTTCATTCATCAGTTTATCGGTAAATGTTTCACCCGTATTAGTTTGCATATGATCAATCAAACTGCGGATCAACGTTTTGTAGGGGCCGACAAACGAAAATGAATCAGACAAGAGGCGAAACTCATCAAACAGTATACGCGCGCTTTCATCACGATTCGGATGGGTAAAAGGATTAATATTTTTTGAGATATCATTAAGCTGATAATACTCTTGCAGGCAATACTGAGTCAGATCACCACAGCGCATATCTGCGGCTTTATAGTCATCCATCTTTTTCTTTGTTGCAAACAGACGAGTTGGCAACCCTATAGGGCGTTCCTGCTTAGTTTTTTTGATCTCAGCATCCATAAATAACATCCTGTTATTCTGTCCGGCATCCTGAAGACAATGCTAGCGGAAGAAATAGTGCTTTAACAGTATAAAATGAGAAAAAACCCTGCGGCTTCACAAAATAATGGCGCGACTGATTTCAGCGTTGCAGAAACTTCTAAAGATATTAATTAACAGATTATTGATAAAGGTTAATATAATAAATAATAGTCAGGAACGACATTGTCCGCTTCCTGACTGAATAATCGGTTACTCGATCTTTTTACCTTCCATTAGCCGTTTTACCAGCGGCCCCATAATCAGCTCCATTGCCAGCCCCATTTTCCCGCCCGGCACCACCAGTGTATTAATATGCGAAATAAAGGAGCCCTGTAGCATCGCCAGCAAGTAAGGGAAGTCGATATCTTCCAGACCACGGAAATGGATCACGACAAAACTTTCATCCAGCGACGGGATGTCGCGCGCCGCAAACGGATTCGAGGTATCGACCGTGGGAACACGCTGAAAGTTGATATGGGTGCGTGAAAACTGCGGCGTAATAAAGTTGATGTAATCTTCCATCGAACGCACCACGGAATCCATGACGGCTTCGCGCGAATGGCCGCGCTCACTGGTGTCGCGCACCAGTTTCTGGATCCACTCAAGGTTAACGATGGGCACCACGCCGACCAGCAGATCCACTTTTTCCGCCACGTTATGTTGCTGAGTTACCACACCACCGTGCAGTCCTTCATAAAACAGCACATCGGTCGGTTCCGGCAGTGGCTGCCACGGGGTAAATGTCCCCGGTACCTGATTCCACGGTACCGCTTCATCATAGGTGTGCAGATATTTACGCGATTTTCCGCTGCCATTGAGGCCATATTCGATAAAGGTCTGCTCCAGCAGGCCAAAATCATTCGCCTCAGGGCCGAAATAGCTGATATGGCGACCTGAATCACGTGCTTTGCGAATCGCCATATCCATTTCAGGACGGGTAAAACGGTGAAAGCTGTCGCCCTCAAGTTCGGCAGCGTGCAGATTCAGCTGCTGGAAGATTTTACGGAAGGCGAGACTGGTGGTGGTGGTTCCTGCACCACTCGAACCCGTGACGGCGATAACCGGATGTCTGGCTGACATAATTAGCTCCCTGTGAAGATGCGGGCGATACGCATTGTTAACATGTTTCTTGCAGTAAAGTCATCGGCCTTTTTATTCGCGCAACTGTCCGCGCGACATAATATTGACCGTTTCATGCAGTTCGGACCACACCAGTACCGCTTCACCACTTTTTAGCTGGCGTCGGACATCTTCAACTTTACGTTCCAGTGAGCGCTCCTGCTCACCGTAATCGGTGCCTTCACGCAGTACAAAGGATTCAATCAGGTTTTCCAGCGCCTCAGGCGTCAGATCTTGCCAGGGAATAATCACAGCTTAGTTATCCAGATAGTGAGAAAGCCATTGCGGAATGCGCTGTTCCAGCCACATTTTCGGCTGGCGCAGGGTGCCGCCGACAAAGCCGACGTGTCCGCCATTTTGGGTCAGTTGATACTCAATATTAGCAGGTAGCCTGCTGAGTTCGGGAATGACGGCGCCGGTCATAAAGGGATCGTCCTGCGCATGGATGATCAGCAGCGGCTTAGTGATCGCTGGCAGCAGCGGCAGTGCGCTACAGCGACGGTAGTAGTCGAGCGCATTGCTAAAGCCGTGGGCGCGCGCGGTGATGGCATCATCAAAGTCACGCAGTTTCTTCAGCGCCTTTAGCTGGAGCAGATCCACCGGCAGCGTTCCCGGCCAGCGCCGCAGCTTTCGCTCGGCATTCTGTTTCAGCAGATTCAGCAGGTAGCGTTGATAAACGCGTGAGAACCCCTGTTCAAGGCGTTCGCTACAGGGCTCCAGCATCAGTGGCGCTGAGACCACCACGCCAGCATCCAGCAGGCAGTCGTCAGCCTGTTGACCCATCAGGTAAGCCAGCATATTGCCGCCCAGCGATACGCCAACCGCCGCGGTCGGCATTTTCCCCAGCGTATCTTGCATCCACTGCAGAAAGTAGCTGGCGTCGCTGGTCTCAGCGGAATGATAGATGCGCTGCATACGGTTAGGCTCACCGCTGCAGCCGCGAAAGTGCATCACCACTCCGAGCCAGCCGCATTCTTTCCATTTCTGCAACAGTCCGTGAGCATAAGGACTGTGAAAACTGCCCTCGAGGCCATGAAACAGCACCGCACGCGGTTTATCGCGCGCCAGTGCCGGATCTTCACTCCAGGCTAAATCAACAAAATCGCCATCGGGCAGTTCCAGCCGCTGCCAGTGGGGTTGCAGATAAATACGTCGCCGAATCAGACGAGGCAACAGGGTTTGCAGATGTGGATTACCCATGCCAGGCATCGGGTTAAATGAATAATCACCTGTGGGACTAAATTTCATGTTCAGAGGGCTTGTACGATCCATATCACACTGTTAGCTTCGATGGGTTTGCAATCGTTTGGGGGGTGAGGAGCACCCGTTTCATGGAACTGAGTCTTTTTCTGTCGATGCTGGGCTTTTTGTGGGTCGCCGCAATTACCCCCGGCCCTAATAATATGTTACTCACCGCCTCCGGTGCCAATTTCGGTTTTATTCGCTCATTGCCGTTGATGATCGGAATTATGCTCGGTATGCAGGCGATGCTGCTGTTGGTGGCGTTTGGCGTCGGTGGTCTGTTGCTGATTTACCCTTCGCTGCATCTTATCCTGAAAATCGCCGGTAGCCTTTATCTGTTATGGCTGGCGTGGAAAATTGGTTCAGCCAGTTACGAAAAGCTTGAGACTGGCGAAGGGCCGGCAGCACCGATGCCGTTCTGGCAGGGAGGGCTATTACAGCTAATCAACCCGAAGGCCTGGTTGATGGCGCTGGGTGCGGTAGCCAGTTTTAGTCTGGCAGGCGAGGCTTATCGCAGCTCGGTGGTGGCGATCAGTATTGGTATTGTCTCGGTCAATATTATTTCCGGAGTCATCTGGCTGGGCTTTGGTACGCTGATTGGTCGTATCCTGCGCAGCCGCCGTGCCTGGGCGATTTTCAATATTTCGATGGGGCTGCTCACCGCGGCCTGCGTTTTACTGATCTGGCATTAACTTCCCGGCACAATTAATCAACCACCGCTTAGCGGTGGTTTTTTTATGCCTGAATAAATCCGCTGCTGCGTTTTGCCATTTTTTGCATGAGTTATGCGCAATAACTTCTAATGCGATTTTGTGCTTAAAAAGAATTTTTAATTACTTATCGCCGTGCTCTCTGTCGGTTAAAACTATCAGCAAATCACCTGATAACAATAACCAGTGGAGTGAAACATGACGGGAAAATGGCGTTTATCTTTGGTTGCGGCAGCATTGTCACTGGCAGCGCTGAATGCGCATGCCGTCGATGTCACTGTGGCTTATCAGACTTCTGCCGAACCGGCAAAAGTTGCCCAGGCAGACAATACCTTTGCCAAAGAGAGTGGCGCGAAAGTTGACTGGCGCAAATTTGACAGCGGTTCCAGCGTGGTTCGCGCGCTGGCCTCAGGTGATGTGCAGATTGGTAATATTGGTTCCAGCCCACTGGCGGTTGCCGCCAGTCAGCAGGTGCCGATCGAAGTGTTCCTGCTGGCTTCGCAGCTGGGTAACTCCGAGGCACTGGTGGTGAAGAAAGGCATCACCTCACCAAAAGATTTGATTGGCAAGCGTATCGCGGTGCCGTTTATCTCAACGACACATTACAGCCTGCTGGCAGCGCTGAAACACTGGGACATTAAACCTGGACAGGTGCAGATCATCAACCTGCAACCTGCGGCGATCACAGCCGCCTGGCAGCGCGGCGATATTGATGGTGCTTATGTCTGGGCACCGGCAGTTAACGAGCTGGAGAAGGAAGGTCATGTGCTGACCGATTCCGCCCAGGTGGGTCAGTGGGGATCGCCGACGCTGGATGTCTGGGTGGTGCGCAAAGACTTCGCGCAGCAGCATCCTGAAGTCGTAACCGCCTTTGCCCGCAGCGCGCTGGCCGCGCAGAAAGCCTATCTCGATAACCCGGAGCAGTGGCTGAAAGCGGAAGATAACCTCAGCAAACTGTCGCGCCTGAGCGGTGTGCCAAATGAACAGGTGCCCGGGCTGGTAAAAGGCAATACCTACCTGACCGCCGCGCAACAGGTCACGCAGCTGGCGCAGCCGGTCGATAAAGCGATTGTGGATACCGCGAAATTCCTGAAAGAGCAGGGCAAAGTGCCGCAGGTGGCAACGGATTATAGCGATTACGTTACCGATCGTTTTGTTAAAACCCTCGCTAATCAGTAAGGCACGCCTATGTTATCAGTCTCTCATTTGCATGCCCGCTACGACGGTCATCTGGCGCTACAGGATATCAATCTGTCCATTGATTCCGGGGAGTTACTGGTGGTGCTTGGGCCGTCGGGCTGTGGCAAAACCACCTTACTCAACCTGATTGCCGGTTTTTTACCACCAGAATCCGGCACCCTTACCCTCGAAGGTAAAGCCATTACCGGACCGGGGGCTGAGCGTGGCGTGGTGTTTCAGCATGAGGGATTGCTGCCGTGGCGTAATGTGCTGGATAACGTGGCGTTTGGCCTGCAGCTGGCTGGCGTCAGCAAAACCGAACGGCGTGCGACTGCGCAGCGCATGCTGAAAAAAGTTGGGCTGGAAGGTGCTGAAAAGCGCTATATCTGGCAACTTTCCGGCGGGATGCGCCAGCGCGTGGGGATTGCCCGAGCGCTGGCCGCCGATCCGCAGCTGTTACTGCTTGATGAACCCTTTGGCGCGCTGGATGCTTTTACCCGCGAGCAGATGCAGGAGCTGCTGCTGAAGTTGTGGAGTGAAAGCGGCAAAAAGGTCTTGCTGATAACGCATGATATTGAAGAAGCGGTGTTTCTTGCCAGCGAGCTGATTCTGTTGTCGCCGGGGCCGGGTCGTATTATCGAACGGCTTTCGCTTGATTTCGGCCGTCGCTATGCTGCCGGTGAATCCTGCCGCGCAATCAAATCAGACCCGCGCTTTATTGAACGCCGTGAATATGTTCTCAGCCGGGTATTTCAGCAACGCGAGGTGTTCTCATGAGTTCACTGATTAATGACAAAGTGACGACGCCAGCGGCATCACGTCTGCGCTGGCCGCTGTCGCGCCAGCTGACGCTGAGTGTTGCGACGATGCTGGTGCTGCTGACTATCTGGTGGGGCGTTACCGCGCTGAAACTGATCAGCCCGCTGTTTCTGCCCGCGCCGCAGCAAGTACTGCATCAGTTACTGACCGTTGCCAGCGCGCAAGGATTTATGGATGCGACTTTATGGCAGCATCTGGCTGCCAGCCTGACGCGAATTCTGATTGCGCTGTTCGCTGCGGCATTAATCGGCATCCCGGTAGGTATCGCGATGGGGTTGAACTCAACGGTGCGCGGCATTCTTGATCCGCTGATTGAACTTTATCGCCCGGTGCCGCCGCTGGCCTATTTGCCGCTGATGGTGATCTGGTTTGGCATCGGCGAAACCTCAAAAATCTTACTGATCTATCTGGCGATCTTTGCCCCGGTGGCGCTCTCGGCGCTGGCGGGAGTGAAAAGCGCGCAGCAGGTGCGGCTGCGTGCGGCGCAATCGCTGGGAGCCAGCCGCTGGCAGGTGCTGTGGTATGTGGTATTGCCCGGCGCGCTGCCGGAGATTTTAACCGGGCTGCGAATCGGACTGGGTGTCGGCTGGTCGACACTGGTGGCTGCCGAGCTGATTGCGGCCACGCGCGGACTGGGATTTATGGTGCAGTCTGCCGGTGAGTTTCTTGCCACAGATGTGGTGCTGGCAGGTATTGCCGTGATTGCGGTAATCGCTTTTACCTTAGAACTGGGTCTGCGCGCGCTACAGCGTCGTCTGACACCCTGGCATGGAGTTGTACAATGAACGAACGTCTCACTATCACCGCGCTTGGCCCATATATCGGGGCTGAAGTCAGTAATCTTGATCTGGCTCGTCCATTGAGCGATGCCCAGTTTGAACAGCTGTATCATGCGATGATTCGCCATCAGGTGCTGTTTTTCCGTCAGCAGCCGCTGACGCCGGTGCTGCATCGGGCGCTGGCCGCGCGTTTTGGCGATCTGCATATTCATCCGGTCTATCCGCATGCCGCTGATGTTGAAGAGATTATCGTACTGGATACTCATGACAATAATCCGCCGGATAATGATAACTGGCATACCGACGTCACCTTTATCGACACCCCGCCCGCCGGCGCGATTCTTGCCGCTAAGCAGCTGCCGGAAACCGGTGGTGACACCCTGTGGGCCAGCGGTATTGCCGCGTATGAAGCTCTTTCCGCACCGTTTAAGACCTTGCTGAGTGGGTTGCAAGCCGAGCATGACTTCACCAAATCGTTCCAGGAGTTTAAACATCGTGGCAGCGAAGAGGAGCATGCACGCTGGAAAAAAGCGGTGGCCAGTAACCCGCCGCTGTTGCATCCGGTAATACGCACCCATCCGGTCAGCGGCAAGCAGGCACTGTTTGTTAATGAGGGCTTTACCACGCGTATTGTCAATTTAACGCAGAAAGAGAGTGATGCGCTGCTGGCATTTCTGTTTGCGCATATCACGAAACCTGAGTTTCAGGTGCGCTGGCGCTGGCAGCAGGATGATGTGGCGATTTGGGATAATCGAGTGACGCAGCACTATGCGAATGCTGACTATCTGCCGCAAAGGCGCATTATGCATCGCGCCACGATTTTAGGTGATAAACCGTTTTATCGTGCTGGTTAAGGCGAAGGGCGGCGAAAACGCCGCCCGCTAACCCATTATTCTGCCAGCATATTCTCCAGCTGTTCCTGCGCATCAAGCCATGCCATTTCACACTCTTCTAATGCGGATTTACTCTCGGCCTGACGTTGCAGCGCGGCGGTTAAATCGGCTTTGCGGCTTTGCTCGTAAATCGTCGAGTCGGACAGCTGCTCCTCCGCCGCTGCCAGCTGCGCATTCAGCTTCTCCATCTGCTTTTCCAGCTGGGTAATCTGTTTACGCAGCGGCTGCGTCTGGGTGCGCAGTTCGGCTTCTCGCCGCTTCTGATCTTTGCGCGATTGGGCGCTGTTGGCATTATCCAGCTTCGGTGCCGCATCCTGCTGAGCTTCTTGCTTCTGAACATCGCTCAGCCACTGCTGATAATCTTCCAGATCGCCTTCAAACACTTCCACTTTACCGTCGTGAACCAGGTAAAGATCGTCAGTGGTTGAACGCAATAAGTGACGATCGTGCGACACCACCACCAGTGCGCCTTCGAAATCAATCAACGCCTCGGTCAGCGCCTGACGCATATCCAGATCGAGGTGGTTGGTCGGTTCATCAAGCAGCAACAGGTTAGGGCGTTGCCAGACAATCAGCGCCAGCACCAGGCGCGCTTTTTCACCACCGGAAAAGCGCTCGGTTCTCTCACTGACCTGATCGCCCTGGAAGCCAAAGCCACCGAGATAATCACGCAGCTGCTGTTCCAGCACTTTTGGCGCCAGACGCACCAGATGCTGCAATGGCGATTCATCTGCCCGTAAGAATTCCAGCTGATGCTGGGCGAAGTAACCAAGCTTAATCCCTTTGGCCAGCCCGATATCGCCCTGCAACGGCATCAGTTCACCGGCCAACAGTTTGATCAGTGTCGACTTACCCGCACCGTTGCGGCCCAGCAGGCCAATGCGCGAACCGGGCACCAGGTTCAGTTTAATCGAGTTAAGAATCACCCGGTCGTGATAACCCGCGCTGACTTTTTCTATTTTCAGTAGCGGATTCGGCAGGCTTTCCGGCTGGCGGAAGCTGAAAGTGAACGGGTTATCGACGTGCGCCGGGGCAATCAGCTCCATGCGCTCCAGCATTTTGATACGGCTCTGCGCCTGTTTAGCCTTGGTGGCCTGGGCGCGAAAACGATCGATATAGCTTTGTAAGTGGGCGACTTTCTGCTGCTGATGTTCAAACAGCGACTGTTGTTGCGCCAGCTTGGTGGCTCGCTGACGTTCAAACGAGCTGTAGTTGCCGGTGTATTCAAACAGCGCTTGCTGCTCGATATGCAAAATTTTATCCACTACCGGATCAAGGAAGTCACGGTCGTGGGAAATCAGGATCAGCGTGCCGGGATAGCTTTTCAGCCAGCGCTCCAGCCAGATCACCGCGTCAAGATCAAGGTGGTTAGTCGGTTCATCCAGCAGGAGCAGATCGGAGCGAACCAGCAGCGCCTGTGCAAGGTTCAGACGCATGCGCCAGCCACCGGAGAAATCACTGACCGGGCGCTGCAACTGTTCCTGACTGAAACCTAAGCCGTGCAGCAGACTGGCAGCGCGCGACTGAATGGTCCAGGCCTGAATCGCATCCAGTTTGCCATGCAGCGTAGCGATGGCATGCCCATCGTTAATGTCATTGGCATGCTGTAATTCGGACTCCAGCTGACGAAATTCGCGGTCACCATCGATAACATACTCAATCGCTGGCATATCAAGCGCAGGTGTTTCCTGGTTGACCCAGGCCAGCGCCCAGTTAGTCGGAAAGGTGAGGTTGCCCGCGTCGGCGCTCATCTCGTTCTTCAGCAGCGACAGCAGGGTCGATTTTCCGCAGCCGTTCTTACCCACCAGCCCGACCTTTTGGCCTGGGTTAATGGTGGCAGTAGCATTGTCCAGCAGCACGCGGATGCCGCGACGAATTTGTAACGAGGAAAATACAATCATAAGCGCCGTATCGTCAGAATATGTTAATTTGTTGTCATCATAATCAGAATTTCGGAATGACCTATTCCGTTGCGTCGAGCATGGTAGCTGAAAACGTACACCATGACGACGATTGAAGGGGACAAGATGTCGCAGCCACCTAAAGTTTTGCTGCTATATGCTCACCCGGAATCACAAGATTCGATAGCTAATCGCGTTTTGTTACAGCCGGCAAAGCAGTTAGCCCATGTCACCGTGCACGACCTTTACGCGCACTATCCTGATTTTTTTATTGATGTGAACTACGAGCAGCAACTGCTGCGTGAGCATCAAATTATTGTGTTCCAGCACCCGCTCTACACTTACAGCTGCCCCGCGCTGCTGAAAGAGTGGCTGGACCGCGTGCTGTCGCGTGGCTTCGCCAGCGGCGTCGGCGGCAATGTGCTGGAAGGTAAATACTGGCGCAGTGTGATTACCACCGGCGAGCCGGAAGCGGCCTATCATCAGCACGGGCTGAATCGCTATCCGCTGTCGGAAATTATGCGGCCGTTTGAACTCACCGCACAGATGTGCCGGATGCACTGGATGACGCCGATGATTATTTACTGGGCGCGCCGTCAGACACCGGAAGTCATGAAAAATTATGCGCGAGCATACGGTGACTGGCTGGCGTCACCGTTGCCGCATGGAGGTTGTTAAATGGAAGGACAAACCCTGTTGACGGCTGGCGTGCTGTATCTGTTTGCCGCCGTGGTGGCGGTGCCGATTGCCGCACGACTGGGCATTGGGGCGGTACTGGGCTATCTGCTGGCAGGCATTGCGATTGGCCCGTGGGGATTAGGATTTATCAGTGACGTTGATGAGATCCTGCATTTCTCCGAGCTTGGCGTGGTGTTTCTGATGTTTATCATTGGCCTGGAGCTGAATCCTTCTAAGCTCTGGGAATTACGGCGCTCGATATTTGGTGTCGGCGCAGCGCAGGTGATTTTCAGTGCCGCAGTGCTCGGCGGTTTGCTGTGGCTGACCGATTTTTCCTGGCAGGCGGCGATGATCGGCGGTATTGGTCTGGCGATGTCCTCGACGGCGATGGCGCTGCAACTGATGCGCGACAAAGGCATGAACCGCAACGAATCCGGGCAACTCGGCTTCTCGGTATTGCTGTTCCAGGATATCGCGGTGATCCCGGCGTTGGCGATGGTGCCTCTGCTGGCCGGTGGCGACAGCGGCCATATCGACTGGATGAAAGTCGGGATGAAGGTACTGGCGTTTGGCGGCATGCTGATTGGTGGCCGCTATTTACTGCGGCCGATTTTCCGCTTTATCGCCGCGTCCGGCGTGCGCGAAGTGTTTACCGCGGCGGCGCTGCTGCTGGTGCTGGGTTCGGCATTATTTATGGATATGCTTGGCGTATCGATGGCGCTGGGGACGTTTATTGCCGGGATCCTGCTGGCGGAGAGCGAATACCGCCACGAGCTGGAAATCGCCATTGAGCCGTTTAAAGGCTTGCTGCTTGGCCTGTTCTTTATCTCGGTCGGCATGGCGCTGAATCTCGGCGTGCTCTACACCCATATTCTTGAAATCCTGATCGGCGTCGTGGCGCTGGTGCTGGTAAAAATCGCGGTGCTGTATCTGCTGGCGCGGATCTACGGCTTGCGCAGTTCAGAACGTCTGCAGTTTGCCGGGGTGCTGAGCCAGGGCGGTGAATTTGCTTTCGTGCTGTTCTCTGCCGCATCGTCGGCAAAACTGTTTAGCGGCGATCAACTGCCGCTGCTGCTGGTTACCGTCACGCTGTCGATGATGACCACGCCGCTACTGATGCAGGGCATCGATAAAATCCTGACCCGTCGCTTTAATGAGACCGATGCCAGCGAAGAAAAACCCTTTGTTGAAGATGACAAACCTCAGGTTATCGTGGTGGGATTTGGCCGCTTTGGGCAGGTGGTTGGCCGCTTACTGATGGCTAATAAAAAACGCATTACCGTGCTGGAACGCGATATCAGTGCGGTCAGCCTGATGCGTAAATATGGCTATAAAGTATACTATGGCGATGCTACCGAGCTGGAGCTGTTGCGTGCGGCAGGAGCGGAGAGTGCGCAGTCCATCGTGATTACCTGCAATGAGCCGGAAGATTCGATGACCATTGTGCATCTTTGTCAGCAGCACTTCCCTCATCTGCAAATTCTGGCGCGCGCGCGGGGCCGTGTTGAAGCCCATGAGCTGTTGCAGGCTGGCGTGACGCAATTCTCGCGCGAAACCTTCTCCAGTGCGCTGGAGCTGGGGCGTAAGGCGCTGATGACGGTCGGCATGCATCCGCATCAGGCGACGCGTGCACAACTGCACTTCCGCCGGCTGGATATGCGCATGCTGCGCGACCTGATGCCAAACCACGGCGACAGCGCGCAGATATCGCGCGTGCGGGAAGCGCGCCGCGAGCTGGAAGACATTTTCCAGACGGAGATGCAGCATGAGAAGCGGCAGTATGATGGCTGGGACGAGTTCGAATAATTCATCCAGGGGCGGCGTTAGCGCCGCCGCAATATGGAAAAAAACATGCGTAAACGTTTTATCGCCGGTGCGGTTTGCCCGCACTGTCAGGAAAAAGACACTCTCGCGCTATGGCGGGAAAACAATGTTGATGTCGTTGAATGTGTAAAATGTGGTCATCAGATGCGTGAAGCGGATAAGCAGGTACGCGATCAGGTTCGCACGAATGAGCAAGTGATCGGTATTTTTCATCCGGAGTAGCGTAATGGCCCGGCTTTTTTTAAGCTTAAGCGTACAGCGGGGTTGAATTCCGCTACAATCGCCGCCATTAAAACCTCTCTGGTTGGTATTATTGCACGCAAAAATAGACCAATGAGGCAGGATCGAAGTTCTCAACGGTTAGGAGATATCATGAAAGTAGCAAAAGACCTGGTGGTAAGCCTGGCCTATCAGGTACGTACAGAAGACGGTGTATTGGTTGACGAGTCTCCGGTGAGCGCACCGTTGGACTATCTGCACGGTCATGGTTCCCTGATTTCTGGTCTGGAAAACGCGCTGGAAAATCACGTAGTGGGTGATAAATTCGACGTGCATATCGCGGCTAACGAAGCCTACGGTCAGTATGACGAAAACCTGGTGCAGCGTGTACCGAAAGACGTGTTCATGGGCGTCGACGAGCTGCAGGTTGGCATGCGTTTCCTGGCTGAGACCGACCAGGGTCCGGTTCCAGTTGAAATTACTGAAGTTGAAGATGAGCATGTTGTGGTTGACGGTAACCACATGCTGGCGGGTCAGAACCTGAACTTCAACGTAGAAGTTATCGCGATTCGTGAAGCAACCGAGGAAGAGCTGGCTCATGGCCACGTTCACGGCGAGAATGGTCATCATCACGACCATGATCACGATCACGACCATGACCACGGTAAAGGTGGTTGCGGTACCGGCGGCTGTGGCTGCCACTAAGCATCAGATGCTTAATAAAAAGGTCGCTTCGGCGACCTTTTTTGTTTTAAGGGGAGATTCTGTTGGCAGCACCTGGCCGCAGTCATGCGCTACCACTCATTAATAATGAGGTGGTGGGGTTTCTTCCGACTGCGAAGCAATCATTGATGGTGCTGCGGCTTTTAATTTATCCAGCATCAGGCGTAACTGTTCACGCATTCTCGCCATCTCAAGCTCATGCTGCACCACCGTCTGATTCAGCTCCTCAATGGTGTGCTCCTGAAAAGCCAGCTTGCTTTCCAGCAACTCCAGCCGCTGTTCAAACAATGATTGTTGCATACTATTTCCTCTTGTTACTGCATGCGCAGCGTTTTCGGGGCGATTCATCTGATTCTAACGGTAAAAGCATTGCTTTACACAGGCAAAAGCAGCTAATTTCGAGCTAACGATTGAAAAATGGTTTTGCTGTCTTCATGTACTCTTTGAAACTTAACGGCATTACAACAGTCGTAGGTTAACTGAGTAATCTGTCGCAGAACCAGGTAGTTTACTCGCGCACAGTTTTAGTACTGACCGACAGGTTAAAATGATTTCCGAGGTGAGAGGCTTCGGTTTTGGAGAAATGGATGAAATCACTGTTTAAAGTCACATTGTTAGCTACCACTATGGCCGTTGCGCTGAATGCACCGCTGGCAATGGCAGCAGAATCCGCACCTGCTCAACAGGCCGCGCCTCAGGCTCCTAAAAACGCCGCGTTTAAAAATGAGGATCAGCAGTCCGCTTATGCGCTGGGTGCATCCTTAGGCCGTTACATGGAAAACTCCCTCAAGGAGCAAGAAAAGCTGGGTATCAAACTGGAGAAAGACCAGCTGATCGCCGGCGTGCAGGATGCGTTTGCCGGTAAGAGCAAACTCTCTGATAAAGAGATCGAGCAAACTCTGCAATCCTTCGAAGGCCGTGTGAAAGGCGCTGCTCAGACTAAGATGGAGCAAGATGCGAAAGAGAACGCCGGTAAAGGTGAAGCTTACGCAGCGAAATTTGCTAAAGAAAAAGGCGTGAAGAAAACCGACTCTGGCCTGCTGTATCAGGTAGCGAAAGAGGGGACCGGTGACGCGCCAAAAGACAGCGATACTGTGGTCGTGAACTACAAAGGTACGCTGATCGACGGTACTGAGTTCGATAACTCCTACACCCGTGGTGAGCCACTGTCATTCCGTCTCGATGGCGTGATCCCTGGCTGGACCGAAGGTCTGAAACACGTGAAGAAAGGCGGCAAAATCAAGCTGGTGATTCCACCACAGCTGGCTTACGGTAAAAATGGCGTTCCGGGTATTCCGGCTAACTCCACGCTGGTATTTGATGTAGAACTGCTTGATATCAAACCAGCACCAAAAGCAGACGAAAAGGCACAAGCCCCTGCCGCTGCTGACAAACAAGCACAGTAATCGCTGAGTTTGTTCCCGGTATGACGGGAAGAACCGCCGCAGCCACTGCGGCGGTTCTGTGTCACTTTCTGCCCCGCGTTTCACCACTTTTCGAGATTCTACGCAATTAGCAACAAACGCCAGGACATGACTTTGTCAGATTTGCTAAACTGTTTATCGCGCAAAATTCTGATGATGAGTCTGCCCAGGCCGCGCTGAGACAGGCTCCAGCCACTATTAGGGTGTCTCTTTCATGTCTAATCCATTCAGTCCCAGTGAGCTAACCGAGTCAGACTTACTGGAGCAACATCCGTTCGTCCAGACCGACCACGATATTCTGAAGTCCTACGAAGCGGTGGTCGATGGCCTGGCGATGCTGATCGGTTCCCACTGTGAAATCGTGCTTCACTCGCTGGAAGATCTGAAGTGTTCGGCGGTGCGTATCGCCAATGGCGAACATACCGGCCGCAAAATCGGCTCGCCGATTACCGACCTCGCGCTGCGTATGCTGCATGATATGACCGGGGCGGATACCAATGTCTCCAGAGCCTATTTCACCCGCGCCAAAAGTGGCGTGCTGATGAAATCGGTCACCATTGCCATTCGCAACCGGGAACATCGGGTGATTGGTTTACTGTGCATTAACATGAACCTCGATGTGCCGTTCTCACAAATCATGTCGACGTTTATGCCGCCGGAAATCAAAGAGGTCGCCTCATCGGTTAACTTCGCCTCCTCAGTTGAGGATCTGGTGATGCAAACGCTGGAGTTCACCATTGAAGAGGTCAGTGCCGATCGCAATGTGTCGAACAACGCCAAGAACCGGCAGATTGTGCTCAACCTGTATGAGAAGGGCATTTTCGATATTAAAGATGCGATTAATCAGGTGGCCGACCGTCTGAATATCTCCAAGCACACCGTTTACCTTTACATTCGCCAGTTCAAGAGCGGCGATTTTCAGGGGCAAGAGCGCTAATGCGTTTTACGCTGCTGGTTACCGGCCCGGCCTATGGCACTCAGCAGGCGAGCAGCGCATGGCGGTTTGCTAATGCGCTGCTGGCGGCAGGGCATACCCTGTCCAGTGTCTTCTTCTATCGGGAAGGCGTGCTGAATGCTAATCAGCTGACTGCGCCCGCCAGCGATGAGTTTGATCTGGTGCGTGGCTGGCAGAAATTACATACCGATCACGGTACCGCGCTGCATATTTGCGTGGCTGCGGCGTTACGGCGTGGCGTTACCGATCGGCAGCAGGCGGAGAGTCTCGCGCTGCCGACGGCCAATCTGCAACCGGGCTTTGAGCTGACCGGATTGGGATCGCTGGCGGAAGCGGTGTTGAGCTGCGAACGACTGGTGCAATTTTAATGAATTCGATCGCCTTTATCTTTACTCAGGCGCCACATGGCAGCAGCGCTGGCCGTGAAGCGCTGGATGCGGTGCTGGCGACGTCGGCACTCAGTGATGATGTCGCGCTGTTTTTTATCGGAGATGGCGTGCTGCAACTCACCGCAGGCCAGCAGCCAGAGAAAATACTGGCGCGTAATTACATCGCCACCTTTGGTGTGCTGCCGCTGTACGACGTCAGTCAGTGTTATCTCTGCGCGGCATCGCTTGCCGAGCGTGGCCTGTCAGCTGATGCTCCGCGCGTGCTGAATGCAGAGGTGCTGAGCAGCGATGCGCTGCGTGAACGCCTCGCTCAGTTTGACCGGCTGCTGACTTTTTAAGGAATGTCGATGCTGCATACCCTGATGAATTCTCCGTTTCAGTGTGACTTCAATTTGTTGTTACGCATGCTGAAAGCCGGAGATGAACTGTTATTGCTGCAAGATGGTGTGCTGGCTGCTTTAGAGGGCAGTAGCGCACTGACATCGCTGCTGGCGGCACCGGTGACGCTGTATGTTTTGCAGGACGACGTTGATGCGCGCGGTCTTGCTGCTCAAATTTCAGCCAGTCTGACGTCAGTGAGCTATACTGAGTTCGTCGCGCTGACGGTGAAACATTCTCAGCAAATGACCTGGTAAACACGGTAATCCTGGTTATTTCTTGACACCTTTTAAGCTCAGCTCTAAAATTCTGCGTCCTCGTGATACTGCGAGGTGATTTATTACGTGTTTACGAAGCAAAAGCAAATCCCAGGAGCTATTTAATGGCAACAGTTAATCAGCTGGTTCGCAAACCACGCGTACGCAAAGTTGCAAAAAGCAACGTGCCTGCGCTGGAAGCCTGCCCGCAGAAACGTGGTGTATGTACTCGTGTATACACTACTACCCCTAAAAAACCGAACTCCGCACTGCGTAAAGTATGTCGTGTTCGTTTAACCAACGGTTTTGAAGTTACCTCCTACATCGGCGGTGAAGGTCATAACCTGCAGGAACACTCCGTGATCCTGATCCGTGGCGGTCGTGTTAAAGACTTGCCAGGTGTGCGTTACCACACTGTTCGTGGCGCGCTGGACTGCTCCGGTGTTAAAGACCGTAAGCAAGCTCGCTCCAAGTATGGCGTGAAGAAGCCAAAGGCTTAATGGTTCTCCGTTAAGTAAGGCCAAACGTTTTAAATAAATGTCAAAATAAACTCGTAGAGTTTTGGACAATCCTGAATTAACAACGGAGTATTTCCATGCCACGTCGTCGCGTTATTGGTCAGCGTAAAATTCTGCCAGATCCTAAGCACGGATCAGAGCTGCTGGCTAAATTTGTAAACATCCTGATGGTAGATGGTAAAAAATCTACTGCTGAAGCAATCGTCTATACCGCGCTGGAGACCCTGGCTCAGCGTTCTGGTAAAAACGAACTGGAAGCTTTCGAAGTAGCTCTGGACAACGTGCGTCCGACTGTCGAAGTTAAGTCTCGCCGCGTTGGTGGTTCTACTTATCAGGTACCAGTTGAAGTCCGTCCGGTTCGTCGTAATGCCCTGGCAATGCGTTGGATCGTAGAAGCTGCTCGTAAACGCGGTGATAAATCTATGGCTTTACGCCTGGCGAACGAACTTTCTGACGCTGCAGAGAACAAAGGTACTGCAGTTAAGAAACGTGAAGACGTTCACCGTATGGCTGAAGCCAACAAGGCGTTCGCTCACTACCGCTGGTAATAGCCACGTAGTCGTTAAGCTAACCAAGCGGGCGCTTCAACTAGCCAACCCGCTTGGGTTAACTAACCTTGAACGTCCGAGAATCAGAGGAATCAAATGGCTCGTACAACACCTATTGCACGTTATCGTAATATCGGTATCAGTGCACACATCGACGCCGGTAAGACCACTACTACCGAACGTATCCTGTTCTACACCGGTGTAAACCACAAAATCGGTGAAGTTCATGACGGCGCAGCCACCATGGACTGGATGGCACAGGAGCAGGAGCGTGGTATTACCATCACCTCCGCAGCGACCACTGCGTTCTGGTCAGGTATGGCTAAGCAGTTTGAGCCACACCGCGTAAACATTATCGACACCCCTGGACACGTTGACTTCACCATCGAAGTTGAACGTTCCATGCGTGTTCTCGACGGTGCAGTAATGGTTTACTGTGCAGTTGGTGGTGTTCAGCCACAGTCTGAAACCGTATGGCGTCAGGCAAACAAATATAAAGTTCCACGCATCGCGTTCGTTAACAAAATGGACCGTATGGGTGCTAACTTCCTGAAAGTTGTTGGTCAGATTGAATCACGTCTGGCGGCAACTCCGGTTCCTCTGCAGCTGGCTATTGGCGCTGAAGAAGGCTTCACCGGTGTTGTTGACCTGGTGAAAATGAAAGCCATCAACTGGAACGATGCTGACGCAGGCGTGACCTTCGTATACGAAGATATCCCGGCAGATATGCAGGAACTGGCTGAAGAATGGCGCGCGAAATTGGTCGAAGCCGCAGCTGAAGCTTCTGATGAGCTGATGGAGAAATTCTTTGGCGGCGAAGAGCTGAGCGAAGAAGAGATCAAAACTGCTCTGCGTAAGCGCGTTCTGAATAACGAAATTATCCTGGTAACCTGTGGTTCTGCATTTAAGAACAAAGGTGTGCAGGCGATGCTGGATGCGGTTATTGAATACCTGCCGGCACCGACTGACGTTACCGCGATTAACGGTATCCTGGACGATGGCAAAGATACTCCGGCTGTGCGTCACTCCGATGACGAAGAGCCGTTTGCTGCGCTGGCGTTCAAAATTGCTACCGACCCGTTTGTAGGTAACCTGACCTTCTTCCGTGTGTACTCTGGTATCGTAAACTCCGGTGACACCGTGTATAACCCGGTCAAATCTCAGCGTGAGCGTCTGGGCCGTATCGTACAGATGCACGCTAACAAACGTGAAGAGATCAAAGAAGTTCGCGCAGGCGATATCGCTGCTGCTATCGGTCTGAAAGAAGTGACCACCGGTGACACCCTGTGTGACCCGGATAACGTCATCATTCTGGAGCGTATGGAATTCCCTGAGCCGGTAATTTCTATCGCCGTAGAACCGAAAACCAAAGCTGACCAGGAAAAAATGGGTCTGGCTCTGGGCCGTCTGGCTAAAGAAGACCCGTCATTCCGCGTATGGACTGACGAAGAAACTAACCAGACTATTATCGCCGGTATGGGTGAGCTGCACCTCGACATCATCGTTGACCGCATGAAGCGTGAATTCAACGTTGAAGCGAACATCGGTAAGCCTCAGGTTGCTTACCGTGAAGCGATTCGTGCAAAAGTTACCGATATCGAAGGTAAACACGCCAAGCAGTCTGGTGGTCGTGGTCAGTACGGTCATGTTGTTATCGACATGTACCCACTGGAGCCGGGTTCAAACCCGAAAGGCTACGAATTTATCAACGACATCAAAGGTGGTGTGATTCCTGGCGAATACATCCCTGCTGTTGATAAAGGTATTCAGGAACAGCTGAAATCTGGCCCTCTGGCGGGTTATCCGGTAGTTGACCTCGGTGTGCGTCTGCACTTCGGTTCTTACCATGACGTTGACTCATCTGAACTGGCATTTAAACTGGCAGCATCTATCGCCTTTAAAGATGGCTTTAAGAAAGCGACTCCGGTACTGCTTGAGCCAATCATGAAGGTTGAAGTAGAGACTCCTGAAGAGAATACCGGTGACGTTATCGGTGACCTTAGCCGTCGTCGTGGTATGCTCAAAGGACAGGAATCTAACGCTACTGGCGTTCAGATTCACGCTGAAGTTCCGCTGTCTGAAATGTTCGGATACGCGACTCAGTTGCGTTCTCTGACCAAAGGCCGTGCTTCATACTCCATGGAGTTCCTGAAGTATGATGATGCGCCAAACAACGTCGCTCAGGCCGTTATTGAAGCTCGTAGTAAATAAGCTACAGTTTTAACATATTGATCATATGCTCTCACCTTAGGTGAGAGCATTAAAGTAAGGAATATTGTCGTGGCTAAAGAAAAATTTGAACGTTCAAAACCGCACGTCAACGTTGGTACTATCGGCCACGTTGACCACGGTAAAACTACCCTGACTGCAGCAATCACCACCGTACTGGCTAAAACTTTCGGCGGTTCTGCTCGTGCATTCGATCAGATCGATAACGCGCCAGAAGAAAAAGCTCGTGGTATCACCATCAACACTTCTCAC
>NZ_JRXE01000008.1:0-42763 GCF_001267535.1 Winslowiella iniecta
GGCAATTGCGTTGTTTGTTGGCACGCTGATCGGCGTACTGGCCGGGTATGCTGGCGGGCGCACCGACAGCCTGTTTATGCGCGTTATCGATATTTTGCTGGCGATACCGAATTTATTGCTGGCAATGGCGATTATCACCGTCCTTGGGTTCGGCACACTGAATATCGCGGTGGCGGTTGGCTTGTCCTCGGTAGCGACTTTTGCGCGTCTGTCGCGCGGAGAAGTGTTACGCAGTCGCGCCAACCTGTTTGTTGAGGCGGCCAGAGCCAGTGGCGTCGGGCATCTGGCGATTATTCAGCGTCATATTCTGCCGCATGCGCTGGCACCGGTGCTCTCGCTGGCGGCGCTGGAGCTGGGATTTGCCCTGTTGTCGGTGTCGGCACTCAGTTTTCTTGGCTTTGGCGCGCCGCCGCCACAACCCGAATGGGGACTGTTAATCGCCGAGGGACGTAATTACATTGCGGCAGCCTGGTGGTACACCACGCTGCCGGGGATGATTATCGTGTTGTCGGTACTGGCAACCAACCGGATAGCCGGATTTATTCAGGATTCTGCGGAGAATGTATGACCGAACCTCTGTTAGCAGTTGAACAACTGAGCATTGATTATCATCGCCAGCAGGGCGGTTATCTGCAGGCGGTGAAATCCCTTAGTTTTAACCTGAACCCGGGCGAAGTGGTGGCGATAGTCGGTGGCTCCGGATCGGGTAAATCGACTACTGCCTCGGCGCTGGTGGGTTTGCTGAATCAGCAGGCGTTGCGACGTGGCGGTTCCAT
Source organism: Winslowiella iniecta (assembly GCF_001267535.1). Lineage (GTDB taxonomy): Bacteria > Pseudomonadota > Gammaproteobacteria > Enterobacterales > Enterobacteriaceae > Erwinia > Erwinia iniecta. The sequence continues at coordinate 777 of NZ_JRXE01000008.1, forward strand.
CCGCTTTAACGGACAGTCACTGGAAACTGCCAGCCAGCGTCAGTGGCAGCAACTGCGTGGGCTGGAAATCGGCTTTGTTCCGCAGGATCCAGGCCAGGCGTTTAATCCAATCCAGACCATTGAAAAACAGATGCTTGAAGCGCTGACCCTGCATGGCGTGCCGAAAAATCAGGCCGCCGGACGCCTGACGGCGCTGCTGGCAGCAACAGGTTTAAACGACAGTCAGCGGGTACTGGCCAGCTATCCGCATCAGCTTTCAGGCGGCATGCGGCAACGGGTGTTGCTGGCAATGGCAATGTGCCACCATCCTAAGCTGATTATTGCCGATGAACCGACCAGCGCGCTGGATGTCAGCGTACAGAAACAGGTGCTGGATGCGCTGGCTGAGGTGGTGGATAAGCAGGGGGTCGCGTTACTGCTGATCACCCACGATCTGAATATGGCGCTGGAGCGGGCAGATCGGGTGCTGGTAATGCATGAAGGTCAGATGGTTGAAAGCGGCACCCCGGCATCTTTGTTGCGCCAGACACGTCATCCTTATACCCGCCAGCTGCTGGAGGCGTCTCCGGCATTTTTAACCGTACCTTATCGTCAACCGCATCCGCACAGCGTGCCATTTATGCTGGCGGATAAGCTCTCAAAGCGTTTTATTCTGCCACGCGGCGAAATCTTCAGCGCGGTGGATGCAGTGTCGTTTCCGGTTTTTCGCGGCGCCACCACCAGCCTGGTGGGAGAGTCGGGGTCAGGCAAATCGACCACGGTGCGAATGCTGCTGGGTCTGGAGCGGCCTGATGATGGCGAGGTGCGATTTGATGGTGTCAGTTTCACCACGCCGTCGAGCTTTCAGAAATCTGACTTTCGCCGCCGGGTGCAGGTGGTGTATCAGAACCCCTGGGCATCGCTGAATCCGAAAATGACGCTGGAGGCGATTATTGCCGAACCGCTGCGCGCGTTTAACATCGGTAATAAACAGAGTCAGCGCCAGCGGGTGGCTGAACTGCTGGAGGCGGTTGAACTGTCCACCGCACTGCTGAACGTCAGGCCCTCGGCGCTGTCCGGCGGTCAACGCCAGCGAGTGGCTATCGCCCGCGCGTTAGCGATATCGCCGGAGCTGCTGATTCTCGACGAACCGGTCTCGGCACTGGATGTGGCGGTACAGGCACAAATTCTGCGACTGCTGGAGCGTTTACAGCGGGAGAAAGGCCTCAGCTATCTGTTTATCTCCCATGATCTGGCAGTCGTCCGACAGATTTCCGATTATGTGGTGATTATGCAGCAGGGCAAAGTGGTCGAGCAGGGAGAGGTGCAGTCGATATTCAGCACGCCGACCGCAGCTTATACCCGTCAGTTGCTGGCGCATATTCCGACGCTGCCTGCGCAGGCGCGTCGGGCGTGAAATGCAGGTGGTGGCGATATTTTAATCAGCGATTCCCTCGGTCAGGTCACAGGGAATGCCGGGGATCAGGCAATGGGCCGCATGATGCGATATCATGTTCAGTGAATGGAAACTGTGCGATTAACCCCGCAGAATACCCCTGACGGCCGACTAAGGTTGACTCTGGCGCATCGACGCAGGCAGAATGCGTCACTCAGAAACTATCTGGTCCGGTGATGTCAGTACTGGCATTTCAGGATGAATCCGATGCGCTACGACTCGCCAGTGACTCAGAATAGCTTCTTGCCGTCGGGGTTTTGTATAACCTCACGCGTGCACTTTGGCACATTTTGACGGCAACGGAAATACAGGCTTTGGCCGCGAAGGGGTTGTGGAGGCTCAGTTGCTACACCACTACCAAAAACGGTCTGGCTGCCTGGCAGTGATTCCCCTATTAACATCCCTTTGCGATGCGATAAATGCTGACGATACCAGCGCAGTTTCTGCCTGCTATCTCACGCCCGGCAACGACGTAATGTGACGTTATGCCTCTCCATTATCAGCCAACTCTCTGTTAACTGTGACGACACCGTGTCGTTGTCAGGCTGACTGCGTTTTTACGCGCTCACCCTACAGTTATCAAAAATAAAAACTCACTCCAGTCGGAGCAACTATGAATTCTCAGCAAGACCAGACGGCCATAATAGAAGATAAGTCGATCGATTACGTGCCGGAGGATGAACGCCACGGGGATGCACGTAGTCTGTTTACCCTGTGGTTCTGTACCAATATTGCGCCATTAGCAGTCGTCACCGGCGCAGTGGCCACCCACACTTTCCACCTGGATATCCTGTCGGCGATCAGTGCAATTATTGCCGGACATCTGTTTGGCGGCATTTTTCTGGCACTGACATCGGCGCAGGGGCCGCAGGTCGGTATTCCACAGATGGTGCAAAGCCGGGCGCAGTTTGGCCGTTACGGTTCGTTGCTGGTGATTTTCTTTGCCACCGTTATCTATCTCGGCTTCTTTATCTCCAATATTTCGCTGTCGGGGAGAGTGATTAACAATGTGCTTCCCGCGCTGAACATTCCGCTGGCCACCATTACCGGCGCGATCGCCGCCACCCTGATTGGCGTGGTGGGTTATAACTTTATCCATAAGATCAATAAAGTCGGTGCCTGGATTATGGGCGGGGCGATGATTCTCGGCCTGGGGATTATGCTGTCGCAACCGCTCCCGGCGGACTTCCTGCAACGCGGATCGTTCAGCCTGGCAGGCTGGTTTGCCACTTTCTGTATCGGCGCAGTCTGGCAACTGAGCTTTTCCCCGTATACTTCTGACTATTCCCGTTATCTTTCGGCATCCGAAGGTATCGCCAGACCGTTTCTGTATACCTGGCTGGGCGCTTGCTGTGGCACCATTCTGGCGTTTGTATTTGGTATGGTCGCCGTCAATATGGTTAGCGGAACTAATGATGCGATGGTGGCAGTGCGGCAGGCAACCGGCTGGCTGGGCCCCGTTCTGATGGTGCTGTTTTTGATCAATATCATCTGTCATAACTCGATGAATTTATATGGAGCGGTACTGGCGCTGATTACTTCGGTACAGACATTCCTGCCAAACTGGCAGCCCGGTAGCAGGGTTCGGGTGCTGTTTTCGCTGTCGGTACTGACCGGATCGGTGGCGGTGGCGCTGGCAGCTTCGGCTAATTTTGTGGAAGTGTTTCTCAATCTGATTTTCGCGCTGATCTCGGTTTTGGTGCCCTGGTGTATGATTAACCTGATCGATTTCTATCTGATTAATAAGCAACAGTATGATACTGATGCGATTTTCAGCGCCGACGGTGGGCGTTATGGCTTACTGAACTCGCGGGCGTTGCTGGTTTATGCCGGGGGCATTGTGGTTCAGATTCCGTTTGTGGAAAACGCCTTTTTCTCCGGTCCGTGGTCCGGACTGGTGCCTGGCGCAAATATCTCCTGGGTGATCAGTATGGTGGTCACGGCGATTGCTTATCCGCTCTGTTGTCGCCGTTACCCGGTCTGGGTGGCGAGTCACAGTTAATAATCATGCCCGGTAATACCGGGCATTGTTTTATGTGCGTGGCTGCAACAGCTCAATCATCACTTCCAGCTGTGGCGTTTTAACGCCGCGCCGCCAGATTAACCAGGTGGATAACCAGCGCCATGGCTCTTCCGGTACACAGACCACCACCTGTTCATTGCCAGGCATGCTGTTCAGCATGCTACGCGGCAGCATCGCCAGTCCGGCACCGGCAATTACGCAGGCCAGCATGCCGTGATAGGACTCCATTTCATAAATCTTGCCCGGCGTGGCCTGATCGGCATGAAACCAGTTTTCAAAATGACGCCGGTAGGAGCAGTTGGCGCGAAAGGCATAAATATTGACGCCGCTGACCTCGCGCGCGCGGGTAAAGGGCTTCTGCTTGGCGGGACCGATAATCACCATCTCTTCGTCAAATACCGGCATGCCGTCAATCGCCGGATGCGTTACCGGACCATCAATAAACGCCGCCGACAACTTACCTTCCAGCACGCCATCCAGCATGGTGCCGGACGGACCGGTGCTGAGATCCAGCAGAATACGTGGATAGTTGCGGTTGTATTCCGCCAGCAGGCCGGGAATCCGCACCGCTGCGGTGCTTTCCAGCGCCCCGAGAGTAAAGGTTCCCTGCGGCGCTTCGCCCGTCACCGCCTGACGGGCTTCACTGACCAGCGACAGAATCTGCTTGCTGTATTGCAGCAGGCTGTGACCGGCAGGCGACAGTCGCAGGCGATGGCTTTCACGGATAAACAGCTCCACCCCCAAATCGGTTTCCAGCTGGCGAATCCGGGTGGTGACGTTTGAGGGCACACGATGTACCTGCTTTGCCGCGGCGGAAATACTGCCGGTTTCGGCGACGGCGGTGAACATTTCTAACTGGGAGAGGTTCATGTCATTCTCATTTAGTGAAAGCCAACTGCTGAATTATTCAGTTTTTTTATCACTGCTGCAAGGTTAGGCTATCTCCATTGCCACTATCAAGCAGAGGATTAAATGACTATTTCTTACCAGACACATGCGATCTCCGTAAATCCGGCTAACGGTGAAACCCTGAATGCTTATCCGTATGACAGCGAACAGCAAATCGATCGGGTGATTGAGCGCACCCATCAGGCCGGTAAGCAGTGGAGCCAACTTAGCGTAACGCAACGTAGCGCTAAACTGCGCGACCTGGCGGTGGCGCTGCGTGAGCACGCTGAAGAGCTGGCGCAAATGATCCGCGCTGAAATGGGCAAACCGATTTTGCAGGCCCGTGGCGAAGTGAACAAAAGCGCCAATCTTTGTGAATGGTATGCGGAACATGGCCCGGCGATGCTGACGACGCTGCCTACTCAGGTGGAAAATAACCAGGCGGTGATGGAGTTTCGTCCGCTGGGCACCGTGCTGGCAGTGATGCCGTGGAACTTCCCGTTATGGCAGGTGCTGCGCGGCGCGGTACCGATTATGCTGGCCGGTAACAGCTATTTACTGAAACATGCGCCAAACGTGATGGGCAGCGCGCAGCTGATCGAACGCATCTTTATCGCCGCCGGTGTGTCACAGGGTGAGTTTTCGATTATCAATGCCACGCCAGAGGGCGTCAGCCAGGCAATTAAGCATCCGCTGATTGCTGCCGTCACCTTTACCGGTAGTGTCAGAGCCGGTAAGGCGATTGGCGAGCAAGCCGGTGCGGCACTGAAAAAATCGGTGCTGGAGCTGGGAGGGTCCGATCCCTTTATCGTGCTGGCAGGGGCTGATCTCGATCAGGCGGTGAAAGCCGCTGTTGCTGGCCGTTATCAAAACACCGGGCAGGTTTGTGCCGCATCGAAACGTTTTATTGTCGAACAACCGATCGCGGCAGAATTTACCGCCAAATTTGTCGCTGCGGTTAACCAGCTGAAAACCGGTGCACCTGATGAAGAGGGTAACTATATCGGGCCGATGGCGCGTTTCGATCTGCGCGATGAGTTACATGGTCAGGTTGAGGCCACGCTGGCGGAAGGTGCCACGCTGCTGGCGGGAGGTCATAAGCTTGCCGGTGAGGGTAACTACTATGCGCCAACGGTACTGGCCGATGTCCAGCCGCAGATGACCGCCTTCCGTCAGGAGCTGTTTGGCCCGGTCGCGGCAATTACCGTGGCGAACGATGTCGATCACGCTATTGAACTGGCGAATGACAGTGACTTCGGTCTTGCTGCGACGATTTACAGCGGTGATGAAGAGCTGGCGCAACAGCTGGCAGCGCGTCTTGAATGCGGTGGCGTATTTATTAATGGTTACAGCGCCAGCGATCCACGCGTGGCATTTGGCGGAGTTAAGAAGAGCGGCTATGGTCGCGAGCTGTCGCAGTTTGGTCTGTATGAGTTCTGTAATATCCAGACGGTATGGAAAAATCGTCAGGGCTGACAGGCCGCATGACTGATAACTAATCTGTGCAACCGGGAGAGTGTTCTCCCGGTTTTTTTATATCTGAGCCCGTGCTAGCGCACGCATTGCCGTTGTCTCAGCCGGTAAAATCACGCAACCTGTAGGCGGCAAGGTAAAAATAATGGCCACAGGCCATCAATAATTGATCGACCACAGTGTCGACAGACCGTCAGATATAGGGATGAAATATGGGTTTGCTCTCAACAGCAACGGACAGTTCGTTGCTGCGACATCGTGCGTTTGTCGCCTTCTGGCTGGCACGCACCTGCTCTTCGTTTGGTTTTCAGATGTTTTCCGTCGCGGTCAGCTGGCAGATATACGCCATTACTCACAGTGCCATGGCGCTGGGTATGATTGGCCTGATGCAGTTTCTGCCGTCGGTGTTGCTGGCGCTACCGGCCGGGCATCTGGCGGATCAGTACGATCGTCGGCGTATTGTGTTGTTGGGGCAAATACTGGAGTGGGGCGCGCTGCTGGCGCTGATCCTGCTAACGATGTATCAGTGGTCGGATAAAAATGCGCTCTGGGGACTGGTATTTCTGATTGCGGTGGCGAAAGCCATTGAAGGCCCGGCGATGCAATCGATGCTGCCTTCGCTGGTGCCACCCGCTATTCTGGCGCGTGCGACGGCGGCGAATGCGGTGGGGGGGCAGGCGGCGGTGATTGTCGGCCCGACGCTGGGCGGATTTCTCTATGTTGCCGGGCCGGATGTGGTGTATAGCGTCGCGGCGGCGTTTTATCTGCTGTCGATTATTCTGGTCAGCCGTCTTCGCTATGTCAGACCGCCCCAGCCGCGTTTACCCGCCAGTCTGAAAACGCTGTTTGCCGGTATTGGTTTTATCCGTGCGCGTAAAGATGTACTGGGCGTGATCTCACTGGATCTGTTCGCGGTACTGCTGGGCGGTGCCACCGCACTGTTGCCGATTTTTGCTAAGGATATTCTGCATACCGGGCCGTGGGGACTTGGCCTGCTGCGCGGTGCACCTTCAGTGGGTGCCTTGCTGGTGGGGATCTGGCTGAGTCGTAATAAGCTGGAAAAGCATGTCGGTATGATTATGTTTGGTTCCGTCGCCGGGTTTGGTGTGGCTACGCTGGTCTTTGCCTTCTCCACTCAGCTGTGGCTATCGATGCTGGCACTGGCGGCGCTGGGCGGGTTTGATATGGTCAGTATGGTGATTCGTGGTGCACTGGTGCAGCTCGATACGCCTGATGATATGCGCGGGCGAGTAAATGCAGTGAACGGGATCTTTATTAATACCTCAAACCAACTGGGTGAGTTTGAATCCGGATTGCTGGCGGCGCTGATGGGTGCCGTACCTGCCGCAGTATTGGGCGGTGTGGGTACGCTGGTGGTGGTGGCAGTCTGGATGAAGCTATTCCCGCATTTGCGTCGTCGACAGCGCCTGGAAAATGATGTACCTGCCGAATAATTCTGAACTACATTATGTAAAGAATCACCCCCACTGAATAACGCTGGCGAAAGTAAGATGATAAAAAAGACTTCTGGTTTGTTAATGGCTCTGTTCTGTCTCTCGTTTACGGTGTCCGCTGAGCAAACTGACGTAACGGCTCACAATGGCAACAACGCATCGGGTTGGTGGCAAAACGTGAAAGACAATGTCTCTGAAACCTGGCATAACCCACAATATACCGATGTCTATATCCCGTTTCTCAGCTGGCACAACCGCTTTATGTATGATTCGGACAAAACAGATCATTACAATGAAATGCCATGGGGCGGAGGGATAGGCTATTCACGCTATACCGAAGAAGGTAACTGGCACGGTCTCTTTGCCATGGTATTTCAGGATTCTCACCGGGAATGGCAACCGGCTGTCGGCTACGGTTGGGAAAAGGGCTGGTATTTAACCCAAAACAAGGACGCGCGGGTTGGTCTGGGCCTCGCGGGGGGGATTACGGCTCGTGATGACTTTGCGAATTACGTGCCGCTGCCTTTTGTATTCCCGATTTTATCTGCGGGTTATAAGAATGTGAATTTGCAGTTCACCTATATTCCAGGAACGTACAATAACGGTAACGTGCTTTTTGCATGGGTAAGGTATGGGTTTTAATGTGAGACATAAAGATAGCGCCAGGCTTTAACAGGCTTAGCGCTATTGAGAGGTGTGGCGAACAGGCCGCATCCTTGCGGCTTACGTCTTCAGGCTAACTTGAGCAGGGCGTGTAACCGGGCAATCTGTTGCTGCCACTGATGTTGCCGTTCCGGTTTCTGATGCTTAGGCTTACGCGCCAGATCCTCTGCCAGTTTACTTTCCAGCGCCAGCAGGTTGCTCAGCAAACGCTCCTCCTCGCACTCTTCCGCGCTGTGAACGTGTTCAGCCTGTTGCGGTATCTTTGCCGCGACAGCCTGTGGATGACCCGCCAGAATGGCATAAACGGGTTGCGGATCGTGCCACTGCTGTAGCCGCTGATTATCAATTAGCCAGAACCGATTACAGCTTTGTTCAATCAGCGTACGGTCATGGGAAACCAGCACCACCGCGCCGCTAAAGTTTTTCAGTGTTTCCGCCAGCTGTTCCTTGCCTGCCATATCCAGATGGTTGGTCGGTTCATCCAGCAGTAAGAGCGAGTAGTGCGCCAGCGTCAGGCCGATAAACAGCAGCCTTGAACGCTCACCACCGCTCAGGGCGCTGACCTGTTGCTGGTGGCGCAGGTAAGGGAATCCGGCACCAATTAACGCCATCTTACGCTGACCCTCCGTCAGCGGGGCAAAGCGGGACAGGGCATCCGTCAGGCTGTCGCTGTCACGCAGCTGCTGCTGGCTCTGATCGTAATATCCTACGCGCACGCGCGGATGAAACACCACGCCGTTTTCCGCGTCCGCTGGCTGGTGGAATGCCTGCCATAAACAGTGCAACAGTGACGATTTACCGCAGCCGTTACGACCAACCAGCGCAATACGATCACCGCTTTTAACCTGTAGCGGATCGAGGCTGAACAGCACCGGCGCATCTGAAGCTGGCCGTACCTGCACAGAGGAGAGTGCCAGCAGCCGATCTGCCGCCAGCGCTTCACCGCTAAGCCGCAGCTGCCACTGATTACCGGCCGTCAGCTGAGTCTGATCATCCTTTAGCCGTTCGACCTGCTTTTCCATCTGTTTCGCTTTGCGCGCCAGTTTTTCGTTATCGTACTGGCTGCCCCACATTGCCAGTCGTTTGGCACTTTTCGTCACCCGGTTGATTTCCGTCTGCTCGGCCTGACGACGATGTGCATCCGCCTGATCTTTTTCGACCAGAGTGGCTCTTGCCGCACTACAGGGCAGACGAAAAAATTGCAGGGTTTTATCGCGCAGGATCCAGCTGCAGTTAGTCACATTATCCAGCAGGCTGCGGTCATGAGAGACCAGGACAAAGCTGCCGTTCCAGTTTTGCAGAAACTGCTCCAGCCACAACAGCGTCGGCAAATCGAGATGGTTACTCGGTTCATCCAGCAGCAACAAGTCGGGCTGACGAATCAGCGCACGCGCCAGCAGCAGGCGGGTATGCTGACCGCCGCTGAGCGTACCGGCAGTTAACGACCAGACCGTTTCATCGAAGCCAAGTGAGGTCAACAGCACCTCCGCCAGCCAGCGTTCGACAGGCTGCACGCTGGCTGGCAGATCGTTCAGCACCGCATCCAGCAGGGTACGCTGATGCAGAGTAGTGGGCAGAGATTGCTCAACCCGCGCCATCAGGCACTGGTTGGCAACGGTGACGGTGCCGCGCGTCGCTGACAGATCGCCGCTGAGGATTTTCAGCAGGGTACTTTTGCCACAACCGTTATCGCCAATCAGGCCGATACGGTCGCCTTTTTTCAGGCTGAAAGAAATCCCGGTCAGCAGTGGACCGAAGGTGTTGTCGTAGCCGACAGATTGTGCAGAAAGTAGTGTACTCATTGCTTTATCCAGTTTTACAGGCATGAAGATGCCTCTCGTCAAAATTGCTGACGATAACCGGTAAGCCGGAGGGAAGTTCTCAGAATGTCAGTCAGTTAGCTTCGCTCAGACAGGTTATCGCAGCACGTAGCTGGTAACGCCTGAGCAGAAACGATCGCTAAAAACGAGTGAATAGAGAAACAATTCACGGGTCAGCATAGCAATCCTCCTTAATAAGAAATGGGTGAAAAGGTGAGTGAATTATATTGAGCTTTTAGCCGCTGCGCTATCCGGCAACAGCCAAAAGTGTGATGCTTAACAGGATGTTGCCGGTATTCTGCCCCTCAGAAGAGCAATTAACGCCTGGCCTTATCATGGCGCGGCCTGACATTAATATCAGTTATCTGTGACTCCTCACTGGCATCGATCACCAGCCGCACCGCGGCGGCGACAGATTCAGGCGCGCTGTATTCGAGCGGATTAATCTCCGCAAAGTCACCGGCACGTTCACGACTTAAACGGTTCATCGGCGTATCGGTCGGCCCCGGTGAAACGGTAGCGACACGCACGCCATTGTCACTCTCTTCACCACGCAGGCCATGTGCCAGCGCGTTAAGCGCAAACTTCGTGGCGGAATAGACGGTATGACCGGCTAACGCCAGCGTGCCTGAGCCGGAGTTAATAAACACCACCTGACCCCGCTGTTCACGCAATGCCGGCAGCGCCAGGCGGGTCAGCTCGGCAGGGGCAAACAGATTGATTGAGAACTGTTGTTGCCAAAGCGCCGCGCTGGCACTGTCCACCCGCGCACGTTCGGAAATCGCAGCAGAATGCACCAGCGCATTAATTCGCGGCACAGAATCAATAAAGCGTTGTTGTGCAGCAAAATCAAGCAGGTCGATTTCCACCGCTTCCACGTTTTCCAGCAATCGCAGCGCGATCAGACGCTCTTTATCACGGCCTAAAGCATACACCTGGTGATCGCGCGCCAGTTCGCGCACGATTGCCAGACCAATACCGCTGGTTCCCCCCGTCACTATCGCAACAGGTAATGCTGATGATGTGCTCATGCCCGACTCCGTTAGTTATTGTTATTTCAACGCTACCATCGGTTTAGCGGGCTGACGAGTAAGATAAAGCGCTTAACTTAGCAAAAAAAATGCAGAAGCTGCGCCATTACTGGCCGATAAATTCGTTAACGGCATGTGCAAACTGTTCAGGTTGATCGAGCATAACAAAATGGAAACTGTTATCGATGCGACGCAGTTTTACCCCGGGCAATAAGGCATAGGCATTACGGTAAGTCGCATCGGTATTAACCGCCGGTATGCCGTACAGGCTATCCCAGGCGTAGACGACTGCAACCGGCGCGGTGATTTGATGAAGTTCAGGACGTAAATCGGTCGTCATCAGTTCTCTGGTGGCATCGGCAACGGTCTGTTTATCTGACTGTAAACCCGCCCTGATAAGCGCCGGGCGTGCGGTTTCATCTTTGACCAACCGGGCAATGGCCGCACTCTGCATGGCTTCAGCCTGATTGTCCGGTGCTGCCATCATCGCAGCGTGAAAAGCATCGGCGCGCGGTTTCACCGCCTCAACCGTGGCATCAGGAGAAAACAGCAGGCTGTAAAAAGGCAGCGCGTCGACCACCATAACGCGTCCGACATGTTCGGGATGACGCGCGGCAATCATCAGCGCGACTTCGCCACCCAGTGAATGGCCAATAATCACCGGCGCGGTTAACTGCTGGCGCTGAATATAATCATTAATCGCCTCTGCGGCCGGAGCCGCCACCAGATTGTTCTGGTCGGTTATCGCCGGTTGACCGGCAAAACCGGCAATCTGCACCAGGTGCAGCCGGTGAGTTTCGCTAAGCTGTTTCGCCAGCCCGGACCAGACATCACGCGATGAAGCCACTCCAGGAATCAGGATAATATCCGGTCCCTGACCCTCAATAGTGACAGAGATGCGTTTATCAGCCGCTGTTTGCTGGCTAACGGGTTCGGCCAGAGAGAGTGTCGGGCAGGTGAAGGCTAATGCTACGGCTACCGCACAAGCTTTGAAAAAGCGCTGTTTACCGGTACTGGAGGTGTAAGCCGTGTGGGGCTGGGGGTAATCGTTTACCATTTAATCGTTTCCATGATATGACTTGTTTTACAGAATGGTAACATATTTTTAATATGTTATGCAGGCCAGTGGTCGCCATTTTTTGTATTGAGAAAATAATAAATTGAGATTTAAACGAAAAATTAATTTCTCAATATTACGGGTGATTATTCTGCGACCTGCAACGAAGAAATATAAATGGGTATGCGAATTCATTCTGTGATAATACTGATTGCAGAAAGAGCAGGGTAATTATTTAGAATAATGATTAGCATTAAGAATTATGAGAAAATAAATATATTCAATTGATAGATAGCGCGAAAAATAATTATATCTATAATAAGCTAAATCATTGTCGCCCACCGCCCAACAATGATTGCAGTGGCGGACAGGGTGTTTGACCTCAACAGCAATAAGGGGTTTGCTTTACGCCTTGAGGAATGACTTTTACCTCTGACCGCCGACTTCCTGAGTCGATGATGCTCGGGCTGGACTTATTGCTGTCGTTATCGACTTCCCGGGCAAGAAATTACTGATCAAAGATAATCAGAAAGGTGGCACAGTATTACCAATAAGTGCTGCGGCCCCATAAAGGTGCCGCAGTTTCAGCGTCCGGTTAACTCACGCCAGCCGTCAGCCATGCCTGTAACTGGGTCAGCTCTTCACTCTGCTGAGGATAGTCAGCCAGCAGGGACTGTACCTGCGCCGCCAGAACCTCTGGTCGGTATGCAGCGCCTTGCAGTTTTTGCGCCAGCGCTTCCAGCGGGGTCGGGTTGAGACTGTCGGTGAAAATCTGGCAGCGGGTGATAATGCCGCGTTCGACATCAAAGTGAATTTCGACGCCGCCCCAGCTAAAGCGCTGATCCAGCAGATGCGAGAAGTCAGGAGCCTGGCCGAAGTTCCACTCCCAGCTGCTCTGTTTAGCAAACTGCTGTTCGAATCCGGGTAAGTCCGGTAAGGCGGTCGGTGAGATGCGCTCCGGCTCACAGCGTGAATTGAAGTGGCTGAAAAACGACTCAGTGACGGCTTCGCACAGCTTGTCAAAACTGACGCCTGCCACCAGTTCCTCAAGATTAGCTACCCGCGATCGTACTGAGGTAATGCCTTTGGCCTGCAATTTTTTGACGTCGGGATTAAGATAATCCGCGAGGCGAGAAAGATCGGCATTCAGCAGAATGGTGCCGTGATGGAAGCCGCGATCCGGAGTTTCACGGTAAGCCGAACCGGAAATCTTGCGGCTACCGTCGCGGGTATTGACCACCAGATCGTTGCGGCCGGACGCTTCCGCCGGGATGCCGAGCGTCTGAAGTGCGCGCAAAATAATCCCGGTGGAGACACTTTTATCGTACTCCGGTTTGCCTGCCATAAAGGTAAAGCAGCAGTTTCCCAGATCGTGAAATACCGCACCGCCACCGCTACTCCGGCGCGCCAGCTTGATGCCATCCTCAGCCATCCGCCGGGTATTGCACTCTTTCCACGGATTCTGCGCGCGACCAATAACTACCGTGTCTGCATTACGCCATAAAAACAGTACCCGCTCAGTAGCTGGCATCTGCCGAAAAATACAGTCTTCAACCGCCAGATTAAACCAGGGATCGTTCGATTCGGATAACAGCAAACGCAGTGTGGACATCAATCACTCCAGTTCCGTGAGAAGTATTCTAAGCATGCAATCTGTTGATGATACTACCACAGACACCGATATATCATTTTGTTGGCAGCGAGTGAGAAGGGAGAAAGAAACGATTCCAGAGTGAATTTATCGCCGACTTCCTGTAACCTGGTGATCTTGTGTACTAGTTGTAGGGGTCAAGAGGATGGAATTTTCCTCAATCGAAGATATCAGAAATCGTATCGACCAAATCGATAGTGAGTTGGTTAAAATGATCGCCCAGCGCGGCGAATGCGTTAAAGCCGCAGCGGCTTTCAAAACCGATCATGCGGCCGTTCGCGCGCCAGACCGCGTTCAGCAGGTGATTGATAAAGTACGCAATAAGGCCACTGAAGCTGGGCTGCCTGAAGAGGTCATCGAGAAAGTCTGGCGAACCATGATCGGCGCGTTTATCGATTATGAACTCGAGCAGCACAACCGGTTGCAGCAACAAAAAACCTGATATTGCGCGCTGTTAGCCTGATTGCAGGTAAGGAAAGGTCAGGGCGCTTTGTTTTGCGCCTGAATTTTAACGATAAGATCATCCAGACAGCTTCCGACCAGCATTTCGACCGCTTCACTGCGCGAGGTTTCGCTTATCCGCGACAATTTGTCGATTTTGCGCAGTATCGACATTCTCAATGACAGCGAAACCGCCTTTTTCTTTTCCTTATCGAGGAAAACCCGGCTGACCGCTTCGGTGGTTTTCAGCTCGGCATTAACCGCCAGCGCTTCGGTCATCCAGCGCAAGGTCTTTTTATCCAGTTGTCCCGGATTCGTCAGCTGATAAGAGTGGGTGGCCTTGCTGTACTTAATTTCAGCTCCCCACGACTCACGCAGCTCTTTCAGCGCACGTGTTAGCGTGGGTTCGGAACAATCCAGTGACGAGATAATTCGTGCAGCAGAAATCGGTTTGCCTGAACTAAGAATATTCGCCAGGGTATATATTCGGGCTTGTCGCGTATTGAGCTGCATATTCGTTAGCGCCTGCATTCATAGTCAAAGGTTCAATGGGACAGATATCGTCCGGATCCACATTATTGATCGCCATCATGGGTAAACGGTTGCACAACAAAATGCCTTTTTGGCAGTGAGTGCAGCGACCTTATCAGCAATATCATAAACCTAAGCTAAATCAATAAATAATAATAAGTCTGCAAACATATAGCGAACTGTCTTGTATCCTCAGTTATTCGGGTTTGCCTTCATCAGGCGTATCCCTTCCTGAGACTTCTCCGCTGCGATGCCGTAGACCTGAGCTCTGGCGAGAATGCCGGATGCCCAACGGCGATGCGTTGCCGGTTCACACATTGCTCCCTGCGACTTAAATACCGCCTGCGTGGAGTTGAGAATCCGCAGAGCGTCGGCGTGATCGGTGGCTGTAACCATTAATGCCTGTTCAATTTTACCGATCTGATTTGGATGGATGGCGGTTTTTCCCACCAGACCATGCGCCATATCCAGCGCAAGCTCCTGATCCATAATCTGATGATCGTCAATATGCTCACAAACCGGTGCGGTCAGCGAGAAGTCACGTGAGGAAAATACGGCGACCAGCATTTTAATGACGTAACCCATTGGGCTATCGTACAGGGTAAAGTTGCGCGAACGTCGCAGCGACACCACATTCATCAGATCGTTGCCACCGATACGTAATGCGATAATGCGCTCATAGCAGGCGTGACTCTGCAACGTCACCGCCAGTTCGCGCATTTGCAGCACGTCAAACACCTCTTCGGTTTCCAGCGTCGGCATCATGCACAGGTGAGTCTCCTGTATAATGCGCCACCATACCGGCAACGACTGTAGCGTAAACTTAGGCAGCACCAGACCATCAACCGCGCTTAAATCCATTCCGCTAATCAACTGCTCTCCCATTTCAGCATGACGCGGACGGATAAATACCAGTGGCCAATGGTCGTGACCCGTGGCGTTTTTGGCCTCGGCAAGCTGTGACAGCAGCTGCTGTAAATTACTCAGCGCGAGCGGCACATCTGCATCACTCACCGCATCTTCCAGACAGATTACCAATGAGCGCAGTCCGGCAATCTTATTGTTCAGAATCGCGTCCGCAATATCACTGCGCACCGCTGGCATATACAGCGTTGCGCCCAGACGCCAGGGAGAAAGCCGATGGTCCATCAGAGTACCTTTTTGATAATAGTGACCGCGCGGTATTGCCCCAGTGCATCACCGGCTTCGGTGATGGTTAAGCCTTTTTCCCGCGCCAGATACACCAGTAATGCCACGTCAGGATCGTCAACCGAGCGGACGAAGACATGATCCGGCACCCGCCGAAGTACCGCGCGTGTCGCTTCGGCAATTCCCGGTTTAATTCGGTTGATACTGGAGATAGTGAATTTCTCAGCCAGTTCACCGATCACCTGTTCACTTTTGCGCTTCAGATGCGCTTTTTGCGCCGGATCCCAGTCACATGCCGGGATGGTGTTTATAGTCAGGGTATTGCGGTATGCGGCAACGGTGTCGACCAGTTGACGGCTACACTCAAATTGCGCAAGGTGATCGCATTTAACACAGCCATGCAGCCCGGTTTCTGACCAGATAGACCGGGAGATCATGCCTGAAACCGGGGCACCCATAATACCAAAGGGGATCAGCCAGTCATCATCACTGGCGGCCAGCCATGAACGGCCACAAGGATCGGCGAGCACGACCAGTCGGGGCTGAGCAGGATAGCCAGCACGATGCTTCAGCGAACGCATCAGCTCACCGGTGATCGCGCCTTTGCCGGTCCAGCCATCAACAAAAACAATCCCTTCCGTGCCATGCCGCGCCTCAATCCACGCCAGTGCCACGCTGTCGATACCGCGGTCGCGGATAACACTGATGCCATAGTGATAAGACTCTTTCCCCATCGCACGCAGCGTTTGTTGCAGCATGACGCCCAGCGGTACACCGGCGCGCACCAGGCTGGTCAGCACCACTGGCGTGTGCGGGAAGCGTTCAATTAGCGCTTTCGCCAGCATGGTGACTTCTCTGGCCAGACGACCCGCGCCCTGGTCCAGTGCCTGAGAAAACAGATCCAGATGCCAGGCAGTCGGCTCCGGCTCCTGACTGAGCATATCTGAATAATGACGGGCACCGGACTGAATAAGCTGCTCTTTTTGTTCAACCGGTGTCATTTCAATCTCGACCGGTTGCAGCAGAAAGTGCACATCCTGCGGCTGATAAGAGCCAGAAAAAGGGATAAAGTCCTGCATATCAAGGTTCTCCGAAAAGGGTACGACTTATCTTCTCAGCAAACTGGCTCTGACGCGGTAGGCCATACCAGGTACAGAGCTTCATAAAACGGTGATCGCTCAGGCTGTCACCGAGGCCAATAACCGGGAATACGCCGCGCTCATTTCGCAGTTTTTCCAGCAGGAAACTGACCGCCAGCCCTTTCTCTACCACCACCGGCAACCAGGCAACATTATTGCTGTTGCGATGATTGTAAAAGCCCGCGGTGGGAAACAGCTTTTCAATCTCATCAGCGATGGCATACAGCTCATCGAGACGGGTGCTGTCGCAATGCTTCATCACCAGATAAACCGGAGTGTCGCCATATTCGTAATTAATCCGCGCCCAGCCATCAATGTTACGCGCCGCCATTAACTCGGTAATGGCCTGTTGCATCGCCAGCAGCCTGTCGGCATAGGGTTTCAACGCCGCCAGCATCATGGCTTGCCACTCTGGGTCAGGCTGCCCCTGCGAATCAATGATCACCGCGCCGTGAGTGGTCACCGCCCAGGAGTGAAACGGAATCTGCACCCGACTGATCTCTTCCGTGCCTCTGGCGGTAACCGGAATCAACTCGCCATGTTCCAGCATCCAGTCGACCAGCATTGCCTGCTCTTCAGTCATAAAACTGCGCGGTTGCAGACTGCGATCGAGGGCACCGGTACGGAAAGGTTCAAGGTCAAGTTCGTCAACCATCTTGCGGCGGGTCTGAAACAGAGTATCGTCCAGATCTGAAAAAATAACCGGCTTACTCATAGCAAATAACCTCAACGCGGGGAGCCACTTTTCTCAGGGCTTTGATTAGAAGGGGATCGACACTGGCAGCCGGCGTTTCGGTACACAGTAAAATGCGATCAAACTGCTGATGAGCCACGTTATAGACAAAATTCGCAATTCCCAGCCCATAGTTATCGGTAAAGGCAATCGCCGACTGAATGGCGAAACCCGTCGCAATCGGTGAGCGGGTAGTGGAACTGTATCTGACTTCTGCACCGAGTTTCTCCAGCCGTTCCGCCAGCATAAACGGTTCAAAGACGAACTCGCCGCTGCCGAGCACCAGAATCTTTTCTCCCGCCTGTGGTTGAATATCTGTGCCAAGATCCGCCGCTGGCTGGGCCATTCCCAGTCGACCCCAGCTCTGCTTACCGGTGATCGCCACGCTGCCGCTGGAACTCACATTGACATCGGGCATGACAGGTACCGGAGCATGCGGATTTTGCTGCCAGTGCCAGTCCCCTTGCACCAGCGATACGTTATGCACGGGCAACGGACTGCGCTGTGCAACGGCATCACCGCTCCAGTCAGTCAGGGTGACGGTGATCACCTGAGTGATATGCTGCAATCCACCCTCATTCCTCAGCGCATCGAGCAGATTGATGAAGGTATTGCCGGTGGTGGCTTCATCATCAATCAGCACCAGAGTACGCGCCTCCAGTACCCGGCGACGCAACTCGGCATCAGCAGGCAGATAAAGCAGGTGATCGGTGGCGTGACTGTGATTTTCTTTAAACTCGCACAGCAACTCACCGTCTACCGGGTGACGGGTCGAGGTGAGATAGACGGACTCAGCAACCTGCTGGCGCATTTCATCAAATACCCCGGCACCGAGGCCGACGGCGGTTTCCGCCATACCGATAAACAGCACCGGCCCTTGCGGCACTGCGGGGAACTGTTCGGCCAGCTGACGATACACTGCGCGCATTACGCCAGGGCTGACCGGAATATGCCGGCCAAGCACTTTACTGACAAACAGAAAGGCGCGCTTGGGATTGCGTCTTTCCGCAATATCGAACAGCTTATCAAGTGCAACCATGCCGCCGCGCGGCATTACGCTCAGCGTGCCGCAGGAGAGCGTCCGGCAATAAGGCACCGGGTCGTGGAGTGGATTCAAAATGGTGATCCTTACTGAATGAAATTAGGCAGCGCCGTGCTGTAGTTGATAACGTCGGTGACGGAGCGCACCGTAGCCGGTGAAAACACCCGGCTGGCCTCATCAATGATCGCCTGCGGCTCCATCAGCCCGAGTTGACGCAGCGCGAACAGGCCGGGCAGGTTGACACCGCTGAAACGGGTATAGCCAATACCGCCGGAAGGCCGCATGTTAATTTCCAGCAATACCGGTTTGCCGCTGCTGTCGTTACGCGTCTGGACATTGACCAGCCCGTCGGCCCCCATAACCTGCGCACAGGCTTTCGCCAGTTCAAACGCTTCACCGCTGTTTTCCAGATACTGCAACGCACCTTCTTTGCGGCGCGCCACCGCCGCCAGCACCGTACCGCGTTCCGCCAGAATATCAACTGAGTATTCGGGGCCGGGTAAGTACGGCATCAGCACCAGCGGTTCAAAGCTGTCGGACTCTTCCAGCGCATTCAGATACAGACCGGCATTAACCTTACGGTTTTCCGGATGCGTGAACGTCGCCATTGGCGAGACGCTGTCATCAAAACGCCAGAATCCCATGCCATAAATACCGGTAACCGGTTTGATACACAGTGGCTCGGAAAAAGGGGATGCGGCAATAAGCTGACGCAGTTCGGCGGCGGAGTTGACCCGAATCGACGGTACCACCGGCAAGCCATGTTTTTCCATCAGCTGAGCAAACGCCACCTTGTCATCGGCCAGTTCCAGCAGGTCAGGGCGGGTTGCCCCCGTTGCCAGCCGGACACCACAGGCTTCGATTGCTGCGCGGTGGGTTTCAAACCACAGGGCATTGCGGCCGGTATGGATCGCCTGAATCGCGTACTTGTTAACGGTGGTAAGAATAAAATTGAGGCGCTGCTGCTCATCTGCCGGCTCCAGCAGCGCAAAATCAGCCTGCGAGAGAATTTCATTACGTTGATGGCGATGCGAAGCAAAAACCTCAACATCGACCTGATGACTTTTACTGAATGCGGTAATGCCCTGAATAATATCACGCTGGGAGGACAAGCCTTCCATCAGCCAGATTCTGGTTGTCATTTCTGATTATTTCCGTCGTGGGCCTGGTGAAGCAGCGAATAGTGACGAGTGTATGTAGAGCAAATAACCATGTCAATCATAATATGATTTATGATTACCTGAATAAATTTAATGATAATAATAATTAAATATCACGATTTTTCTTTATTTTTAGCATAAATAAACCGGTATAAAAATCAATTAATTCAATCATCTATACACAAAGCATACAAACCTCATCAAAAATAGACTTGTTCATGTACTTCATCATGATATGATTTTCATCTCATGGATTATGGTGTAAAGAACGATACTTTTTTCAATACCACTTTGAAGGATATATGACAATGGTTTCATTAACCAAGAACCAGACAGTATCACTCAGCAAACAATCTTCTGCGCTCAACAAACTGCACTTTGGCTTAGGCTGGGATCCGATCAAAAAGAAAGGGTTTATGGGTAAGCTGTTCGGCGGCGGCAGTGATTCAATTGATCTTGATGCTGGCTGCGTATTGCTGGACAAGTCAGGCAATCAAATTGATACCATCTGGTTCCGTAAGCTGAAGTCCTCCTGCGGTGCTGTCATTCATAGTGGCGACAACCTGACCGGTGAAGGCGACGGTGATGACGAAGTGATTAACGTCGAGCTGACACGTCTGGCCCCGCAGGTCGAGTATCTGGCTTTCACGGTTAACAGTTTCCGTGGTCAGACGTTTAATGACGTTGAAAATGCCTTTTGCCGCGTTGTTGATCAATCCGGTAAAGAGCTGGCGCGTTATCAGCTGGCGGAGCAGGGTGCCCATACCGGTATCGTGATCGCAGCTTTACAACGTAATAACGGCCAGTGGGATTTCACTGCCCTTGGCAAAGCCTGTAGCGGTCGTACTATCGACGATATGCACAGCGACATCGTTGCCGCAGTGGTGCGCTAATGAATATGACGCCGGGGGGCAATGCCCCCGTTTCATCCGGTCCGCTGACCGTACGCGTGCTGTCGGGTGCGCAGGTTGATGCCTCCGCTTTCCGCCTGTTTGCCAGCGGTAAGGTTAACGGGGATGCGGATATGGTGTTTTATGGTCAACCGGCAAACGATGACCGTACCATCAGCCTCACCACGGAAGGCCACAACTCGGCCTTTGCCGTGGATCTCAGCCGCCTGCGCCCGGACGTGCAAAAAGTGGCGTTCACCGTGACCTGCGACGGCAATCAGACCGTTGCAGGTCTGCAACGGCTGGCGATACAGATTGAATCCGGTAATGATGTTCTGCTGAATGGCATCGTTGAGCTACCGGGTCGCCAGGAAGCTGCGCTGATCCTCGGTGAGTTCTATCGTCGCAATAACGACTGGAAGTTCCGCTTTGTGGCGCAGGGTTTCAACGGTGGCCTTAAGCCGCTGGCCGAACATTTTGGTGTTGATATCGCTGACTCACCCGCGCCATCCGCCGCGCCGTCACCGACACCAGCCCCCGCTGCGCAAAAAATCAACCTGAGTAAAGTCTCACTGACCAAAGAAAAGCCGGCGATCAGCCTGACCAAACGCGACAACTTTGGCGAAATTCGCATCAACCTTAACTGGCAGCGGGGTAATACCCAGCAGGGCGGACTGCGCTCGCTGTTCGGTAGCAATAAAGGGATTGATCTCGATCTTGGTGCTTTTGTTGAGCTGAACGACGGTTCCAAAGGCGTTATTCAGGCATTAGGCAATAACTTTGGCCGCCTGAACAGTGAACCTTTTGTTGAATTGCAGGGTGATGACCGCACCGGTGAAGTCACCAGTGGCGAGTGGTTACATATTAATGGTCGCGAGTGGAAACACATTCGCGAAGTGCTGGTTTATGCCTTTATTTATGAAGGTGTCGCCAGCTGGGATAAGACCGATGGTGTGGTCACTATCCATATGCCGGATCAGCCACCGATTGAAACGCGAATGACCGAAGGACAGGACCGCCGCAATCTGTGTGCTATCGCCCGACTGGTTAACGAAAACGGCAATATTAAAGTCGAACGTATCAACCAGTTCTTTAATGGCCATGCCGAGATGGATCAAGCCTTCGGCTGGGGATTCCGCTGGAAAGCGGGTTCCAAGTAATGACTGACAGAGGATTTCACCATGAGTTTTTTTAATAAGGTTAAAGGGGCATTTACCTCCAGCCGCGAAGAGCTGACCCGCCAGGTTAGCCGCTATAAAAACAAAAAGTTTATGCAGGGTACGGTGGCGGTTTGCGCGCGTATTGCGGTCTCCAGTGATGGCGTCAGCGCGGAAGAAAAGCAAAAAATGATCGGCTTTCTGCGTTCATCTGAAGAGTTAAAAGTGTTTGAAACCAACGAGGTGATTGAATTCTTCAACAAACTTGTCACCAGCTTTGATTTTGACATTGAAATCGGTAAGGGCGAGACCATGAAGTACATTCTTGCCCTTAAAGATCAACCTGAAGCGGCACAGCTTGCTGTCAGGGTAGGTATCGCAGTAGCGAAAAGTGATGGTAACTTCGACCCGGATGAACAAAAAGCCGCGCGCGAAATCGCTATTGCTCTGGGTTTTGAACCGGCTGAATTCGGCCTTTGATGTAATATCCTAAGGGTTAACTATGGTATCCACGCATATCGGCTTTCCGACTGAAACCGTCATCGTCTTCGTTGCTTTGGCTGTCGGAGCCATCTTTATCGATCTGTTTATGCACCGCGGTGATAAGCCGATTTCACTGAAAAGTGCGGCATTGTGGTCACTGTTCTGGGTGGTCGTGGCGATGGCTTTCGCCGGATTCCTCTATATTCACCACGGTGCCGAGGTGGCAAGCCTGTTTGTTACCGGTTACGCGCTGGAAAAAGTCCTGTCGGTCGATAACCTGTTCGTTATGATGGCCATCTTCTCGTGGTTTGCCGTGCCGGATCGCTATCGTCACCGCGTGCTCTACTGGGGAATTATCGGGGCCATCGTCTTCAGGGGCATCTTTGTCGCGATTGGTACCGGGCTGCTGAGCCTTGGTCCTTACGTTGAGATCGTCTTTGCGCTGATCGTGGCCTGGACTGCGGTAATGATGCTGAAAAGCGGCGACGACAGTGATGAAATCGAGGATTACTCCCAGCATCTGGCTTACCGTATGGTGAAACGTTTCTTCCCTATCTGGCCAAAACTGAAAGGCAATGCCTTCCTGTTAAACCAGAAAGAAGTGGACGAAGAGCTGGCAAAACCGGAAAACAAAGACGTGGCCGTAGGTCGTGGTACCAAAGCAGCGCTGTATGCAACGCCACTGATGCTGTGTGTGGCGGTGGTCGAATTATCCGATGTGATGTTCGCCTTTGACTCGGTTCCGGCAATTATCGCCGTCAGCCGTGAACCCCTGATTGTATACAGTGCGATGATGTTCGCTATCCTCGGTCTGCGAACCCTTTACTTCGTGCTGGAAGCGCTGAAACAGTACCTGGTTCACCTGGAGAAAGCGGTTATCGTGCTGCTGTTCTTTATCGCGGTGAAACTGGGACTTAATGCCACCGATCATATCTGGCATCATGGCTACAGCATTTCAGCAACAGCGAGTCTGTTTGTCGTTCTCGGCGTGCTGGCCGTGGGGATTATCGTAAGTGTGATGTTCCCCGGTAAAGCCGATGCCGAAGAGAAGAAAGAGAACTAATCTCTTTTCTGACAATGCATTTGAACAATCTTTAAATAAGAGGTAATCACAATGAGCGTTTCTCTATCCAAAGGCGGTAATGTTTCCCTGAGCAAAGCGGCTCCAACCATGAAAAATGTTCTGGTTGGCCTCGGCTGGGATGCACGTTCTACCGATGGTCAGGATTTTGACCTGGACGCGTCTGCTTTCCTGCTGTCGGCAAGCGGTAAAGTTCGCGGTGATGCAGACTTCATTTTCTATAATAACCTGACCTCTGCTGAAGGTTCTGTTACCCACACTGGCGATAACCGTACCGGTGAAGGCGATGGCGATGACGAATCACTGAAAATCAAACTGGATCTGATTCCGGCTGACGTCGACAAAATCGTTTTCGTGGTCACTATCCATGATGCACAGTCACGCCGTCAGAGCTTTGGCCAGGTATCGGGTGCGTTTATCCGCCTGGTTAATGACGACAACAAAACTGAAGTTGCCCGTTATGACCTGACCGAAGATGCTTCAACCGAAACCGCTATGTTGTTTGGTGAACTGTATCGCCATAACACCGAATGGAAATTCCGTGCGGTAGGCCAGGGTTATGCCGGTGGTCTGGGTTCCGTTTGTGCGCAGTACGGCATCAACGCATCCTGATAGCAGCAGCACAAGATCGCAATACGGGCAGTGTCGCACTGCCCGAATCCCATCAATATAAGCAGGAGCTTTAAAATGGCAGTTTCTCTGGTTAAAGGCGGTAACGTATCCCTCACTAAAGAAGCACCAACCATGAATATCGCCATGGCGGGTCTGGGCTGGGATGCACGTGTCACCGACGGTCAGGCGTTCGATCTCGACGCGTCCGTTTTTATGGTGGGTGAAGATGGTAAAGTGCTGAACGACAGCAGCTTTATCTTCTTCAATAACAAACTGAGCAGCTGTGGTTCTGTTGAGCACCAGGGCGACAACCGCACCGGTGAAGGTGATGGCGATGATGAGCAGGTTAAAATTGACCTGACCAAAGTGCCGGCGGAAGTGAAGAAACTGGTTTTCTCCGTCACCATTTATGATGCAGAAGCGCGTAAGCAGAACTTCGGCATGGTCAGCAACAGCTATATGCGTATCTATAACAATGACAACGGTGCGGAAATCGCTCGCTTCGACCTGTCTGAAGATGCCTCCACTGAAACCGCGATGGTATTCGGTGAACTGTATCGCCACGGTTCTGAGTGGAAATTCAAAGCCGTTGGTCAGGGCTTTGCCGGTGGTCTGTCGGCGCTGGCTTCTCAGCATGGCGTTAATGTCTGATACTCGCTGCAAATATCAAACCCCGGCCTGACCGGGGTTTTTTATTGCCGTAATTTATAACATACTGTTTCCCGTCAAAATCTATCCTCAAAATAAAAAATCCCGGACAGATAATTGAGCAACAGGAGGCACTAACAATGATTTTGCAATCGGGCCAGAACCTGGTCGTTGAGAAAACACAGCTCACTCTGACTTTACAGTATCCCGCGAAGCCAGGCTTTAACAGCGAAGCCGACACCTCAGTTTTTCTGCTCAATGAATCAGGTAAAGTACGTGGCGATGCGGATTTTATTTTCTTTAATCAGCCAGCCACCGCTAACGGCAGTGTGGCACTGAATACCTCGGCGCACAGCAGCAGTATCACGCTGGACCTGAACAAAATCGATGCCGCGATTAGCAAAATTGCCATTACGCTGGTTATCGACGGTGCGGGTTCACTTGCCGGGCTGAAACAGCTGAAATTTACCGCACAGGATATTGCTGAGTTCACCGTTGAAACCGATGGTCGCAGCGAGAAAGCGCTGATTCTGGCCGAAATTTATCGTCATGCCGGGAAATGGAAACTGCGGGCGCAGGGGCAGGGATTTAACGGCGGACTGGAGCCGCTGGCGGTGAATTATGGTGTTGATGTCGCTCCGGCGGTAGCCGCGCCACCGGTTGTGGCTCCGACGGTTAGCCTGGAAAAGAAACTGGAAAAAGCTCCCCATCTGGTCAGCCTTGCCAAACCGATTCGCGTCAGCCTGGAAAAACACCGACTAAGCGAGGTAAAAGCCAAAGTGGCCTTTGTGCTGGATGCATCAGGTTCGATGACCGGTCAGTTCAGAAAGGGCAACGTACAGAAAGTCCTCGAGCGCATCGCGGCATTAGCGGTGCAGTTTGACGACGACGGTTCGATGGATATATGGGGTTTCGGCGCTGAATTTAAAAAGTACCCGGACGTCACGCTGGATAATCTGAATGGCTATGTTCAGCGTCTGCAGGACAGTGGAAGAAAGGGCAAGTGGGAAATTCTGCCGGGGCTGGGCGGCATCAATAATGAGCCACCGGTCATGCAGGATATCATCAACACATTTCGCAATTCGCAGGAACCGGTATTTGTGGTGTTTATCACCGACGGTGGTATCAGCAAAACCGGCCAGATTAAAGAAGCCATCCGCGAGTCCGCGCGGCTGCCAATCTTCTGGAAATATGTCGGGCTGGGCGGCAGTAATTATGGCATCCTGGAAAAACTGGACGCCTTTACCGATCGGCTGGTCGACAATACCCACTTTTTTCCCATCGACAATTACGACAGTGTCTCCGATGAGCATCTCTACGATATGTTGTTGACCGAGTTTCGCGACTGGCTGGATATTGCCAGACAGCAGCGGATTGTCAGATAAGGCGATATATTGACGTAGGGGCGTCGTTCTCGCCGCCCGTGCCATCAGGAAATAGCGCTCATCCGCAGTTTTTCCAGTGGTGAACGTCGCTTCGACCAGGCCGGATGAAAGTGACGCCAGTGAGCATCTTGTGCAGCGGCCAGCAATTCGTAATCACCCCGGGTGTCGCCCCAGGCGCGGAGATGATAATCACTAAGCTCACCGTAAACACTTTCCAGCCGTTTCACCTTCTGCCCACAGCGGCAATTATGGCCGGTAATACGACCGGTCAGCACACCGTCTTTCACTTCCAGCTCGGTGCCAATCAGTTTAATGCCCAGACGATCGGCGAAAGGTTGTAACACCATCGCCGGTGAAGCGGAGCAAATCGTCACTTCGGCAGCCGAACTGACTTCCGCAGAGACCGCCAGCAAACCCGCCGGACGCATCAGTTTATTCCAGTACGCTGAACAAAATGCCTCGGCCTTCTGACGAACCCATTGCTCATCAACGCCAGTGAGGAAGGTTTTGATCAGCACTTCTTTCAGCTCATCACGAGTCAGTTTTCTGCGCATACAACGCAAGGTCGGCAGAGCAAGACGCACCACGCGGCGGGCAAAAAAACGCCGGCCAAAGGCGAAACGCAGAAATGGAATAAAGCTGTCGTGATGAGTCAGTGTTCCATCAAAGTCAAAAACTGACAGGATCTTAATGGAACGTCCAGTCGATAAATCCATCGCGAAATCTCTCATTATGTCTTTTGAATATATTCAGCTACCGTCGTAACGGCACTCTACCTGTGGCTGACATACTACACGTTGAGTGGGTTGTCTGCATGTCTCAGGCGCAGGTTTGTGGAGTTGCTCTGATAAAGGGCAGGGAAGTGAATGGGTTACGAGCAGGCCACTAAATAATCACCGCCTGCCTACTGCATAAAAAAAGCCGATAACGATAATATTATCGGCTTATTATTCAGTTGCGGAGCAGTGCCGGCAAATTAAGCGGCCAGCAACTGCTGTGCGGTGCGCTCAACCAGATCCAGCAACAACTTAATATCATCCAGGCTGACCGTCGGGTTTAACAACGTCAGTTTCAGGCAGGTAATGCCATTAAACTCAGTCACACCGACATTAGCGCGCCCGGAATCCAGCAGTGCATCACCAATTTTTTGGTTCAGCAACGCCACGGCGGCATCGCCCTGATTCGCCAGCTGCGGCGGACGATAACGGAACAGTACGCTGGCCAGCTGCGGCTGCATAACCAGTTCCAGCGCATCTTGCTCAGTCACATACTGCGCAACCTGCTGCGCGAGGGTAACACCATGATCGATGATCCCGGCGTACTGCTTTTGCCCCAACGCTTCCAGACCCATCCACAGTTTTAACGCATCAAAACGGCGGGTTGTCTGCAACGATTTAGACACCAGGTTTGGCACACCCTGCGCTTCGTCAAACTCAGAGTTCAGGTAGGCTGCCTGATAGCGCATCAGCTCATAGTGACGGGCTTCTTTTAACAGGAAAGCGCCGCAACTGATGGTCTGGAAGAACTGCTTGTGGAAGTCCAGAGTAATGGAATCCACTAATTCAATACCATCCAGATAGTCGCGGTACTTCTCAGACAGCAACAGCGCGCCGCCCCATGCCGCATCCACGTGCAGCCAGATATTATATTCTGCTGCCAGCGTCGCGATAGCACGCAGTGGATCGATAGCGCCGGCATCAGTAGTACCTGCGGTTGCGACAATCGCCAGAATCTGCTCATCATTAGCCCTGGCCTGCGCCACTTTCTCGGCTAAATCATTCAAATCCATACGCGCAAACCGATCGGTTTTCACCAGCGTGACAGACTGATAACCCAGTCCCAATAAAGCCATATTCTTCTGCACCGAGAAATGGGCGTTTTCAGAACATAACACTTTAATTTTACGCAGGTTACCGATCAGGCCATCTTGCTGAATTGAGTGCCCCTGGCGTGCGAAGAATGCATCGCGAGCCAGCATCAGACCCATCAGATTGCTCTGAGTGCCACCACTGGTGAACACGCCAGCATCGCCAGGCTGATAACCCACCTGAGTACGCAACCACTCGATCAACTTCATTTCGATGATGGTGGCAGATGGGCTTTGATCCCATGAATCCATACTCTGGTTCGTGGCGTTAATCAATACTTCAGCAGCCTGGCTGACCACCAGGCTTGGGCAATGTAAGTGCGCGACGCACTGAGGGTGATGCACCGACAGGCTGTCTTTCAAAAAATATTCAATCGCACGTTCAATCGCCGCCTGGTTGCCCAGACCCTGAGGATTGAAATCCAGCGTAATACGCTCACGCAGTTCGGCAACGGTTTTCCCCTGATACATCTCAGGTTGTTGCAGCCACTCAACCACGGCCTGGCTACTCTGGGCGATGGCTTGCTGGTAAGCCTCAGTGCTTTGCGCTGAGGCTGCCAGAATCGGGTTTTGCCTGGACATCGAATTTACTCCAATCAGACCGGTTTGACGCCAGCGGAAAGCAGGGCGTTTTCAAATTTATCCAGGAAAATAGCCAGTTCATCATTGGTGATCAGCAGTGAAGGCAGCAGACGCAGCACACAACCATGACGTCCACCACGCTCCAGAATCAGGCCGTTTTCAAAGCATTTTTTCTGCAGCAGGGCAGATAACTCACCATCAGCCGGGTAACTACCCATATGATCCGGAGCCTGATCGGGTTTGACGATCTCAATACCAATCATCAGGCCCAGACCGCGAATATTGCCCATCACCGGATAACGCTTTTGCAGTTCGGCCAGCTGATCTTTCAGCCATTCACCCTGCGCAGCCACTTTATCAGCAATCTGGTTATCTTTAAGATGTTTCAGGGTCGTCAGACCGGTCGCCATCGCCAGCTGGTTGCCACGGAAAGTACCGGTATGATGACCCGGTTCCCAGGCGTCAAACTGCTTTTTGATACCCAGCACGGCCAGTGGTAAACCACCACCAACGGCTTTTGACATCACGATAATATCTGGCTCAATTCCGGCATGCTCAAAGGCAAAGAATTTACCGGTACGGGCAAAACCGGCCTGAACTTCGTCGATAATCAGCAGAATGCCATGTTCCTGCGTCACTTTACGAATACGCTGCAACCACTCGACCGGAGCCGGATTAACACCACCTTCACCCTGAACCGCTTCCAGAATGACGGCCGCTGGTTTGCGCACGCCACTTTCAACGTCATTGATCAGGTTTTCGAAGTAGTAAGTCAGTGCTTTAACGCCGGCCTCACCGCCAATGCCCAGCGGGCAGCGGTACAGATGTGGATAAGGCATAAACTGGACTTCTGGCATCATGCCATTGATCTGTTCTTTCGGCGACAGGTTACCGGTCACCGCCAGCGCACCATGGGTCATGCCATGATAGCCGCCGGAGAAACTGATCACACCGCTACGGCCGGTATGTTTTTTTGCCAGCTTCAGTGCTGCTTCAACCGCATCGGCACCTGATGGGCCGCAGAACTGCAGGCAGTATTCCTGGCCTTGTCCCGGCAGCAAAGAGAGCAGATAAGCTGAGAACTCATCTTTTAATGGCGTTGTCAGATCGAGAGTATGTAACGGCAAGCCGCTGGTAATGACGTTTTGGATGCTTTGCAGCATGTCAGGATGGTTGTGTCCAAGCGCCAGCGTTCCGGCACCCGCCAGGCAATCAAGATATTGATTGTTTTCAACGTCGGTAATCCAGACGCCCTGAGCCTTAGCAATCGCTAACGGCAACTTACGAGGATAGCTTCTGACATTTGATTCAAATTCAGCCTGGCGCGCTAAATAGGCTTCATTATTTCTGTTAAATGAATCTGCACCTAAAGTATCAATACGGACTTTATCCGTCATCATATCTCTCCTACAACCAGGGCTTTCTGTTGCGCCGTAGTTGAAAAATTAAGTTAAAAGTATCTACTGTATGAAAAGCGCGGCCAATATAGGGCTTTTTACTTCGCGACTCAATCATTAATTTTGTTTAGATCTGTTTACGTTTTTTTATAAGAATCAATATGTTGTTGATTTAGTGAACGTTGATGAAAATGCTGCCAGTTTTGGCTAAACAAAAGTTAAAAAAGTTTAATTTAAGGGCAGGGTAATCGTGTTTTTGCTGCGTGTACGTGAATTCTTTCGCACTGGGATACTGCATGTGCCACAGAATTCACGTAGCGCGATCTGTAGTAAAATAGTGTTAAATTTCATTGGCTTAGATGACTTTCCGGAGGCAATAATTGACAGCAAACATTCAGTGCATCCACGCCAGCTTTGAAAAACCCGGCAACAAACGGGCTTGCGAAGGTGACTTAGTTGGGGCTATACCTTGCCAAATCTGATCAATTGTATCCCGCCTTATCTACCATCTCGATACGAATGATGCTCGGGTGTTCCTCAATAACCACAGATACTGTGGTATTTTGATCTTTGCCGATCCAGCAATCTCCGTTTGTGTTGCACATTCCGGTTTTTTTATACCCGTTTTTTTCCAGGTAGGTGTCAATTTTGCTAATATCCGTTGTGCCGGAAAAACTCGCCTGATAAATCAGGGCGGGATTGGGTCCGGACACATTGCGGTAGTGGAAGCTATAGACGTTACTGACGCGAGGCAAATTTTTTAGCAATGCCGGAGTATAATAATCATACTCCCACTTATCTTGTTCCGTGTAATCAGCACCGTCAGCGAATTCCATGCTGAGATATTGCAAGCCATAAAAAATACCCATTACGCATATCACCAGAGCGGCCAGCATAATTTTTAATGACTTTGTCATGCCCGTGGTTCTCCTCTGCCAAAATGGATAAAGTCCCGATTTGGGTCAACAATAGCGACATCTTCAGATATCCATCTGTTATAAGGCGTGACGGTCATCATGAAGTTTGGTAATTGCCCAAAGTGTGGTCTGCCGTTGGGGAATTGGGTCGGGTCAGGGAATAGCAACGGTTTGAAAGTTTCATTTTTCCACGAGCCTATTTTTCCGTAATGGTCCCAGCGTTTTAAAGCTTCTTCCTTGCTTACCGGTTTCAGGTAGCTGAACACGTTATTCATGCACGACATAACCCGGTAAAAGCCGAGCAAGTCCGAGACCAAGTCTTCACCGCTGAATCCGCTATCTGTAGCCCAACTGAAAGGGAAAGAGTCCTGAAGCTCCTCGAATTTTCGGGCTACTGTCATCATCATGGCAAGAGCAATACTTTGCATTTGATGATATGTCAGGCCTTTATTAATGCGCCAGGTGATTGATTTACCCACCGTCAGCCGACGTTTAAGGCCTATCTTTCCGTTAACTCCATGAATAACAATGCTACTTTAGCACACATTAGCATTGATTTTATGCGACCAGAAATACCCAGACAAGAAAATAACCAACATAATTGGTATGCTTTTTCAGGAAAAAATACCATTGGGAAACCTTACATACGTGGGTTAATTATTTCTTGCGCGGTTTATTTGCTGGCTTTATATAATGAATGAAGTATCTTTCCTTTGAATTTGTAAGGGGGCGAAGTAATGTACTCTGCACCTATCGCAGAAAACGAGAGGGAGGTCAGAAATTACTAACGGGCGCTTGTCACCACTCAGTCTGAAACTCCCAGACATTTTTTAGCAGTTCCCCTGTCCCTACAAATCAAAGAATAAAGTACTATGTTGACGCAGGACGATTAATTAGCCATGACTAATTTCTACGATCCACATTGTATGCTATGGCTCGCAATGTATGGCGTGCAAAGCCGCAACTTCGTGTGGTAACAGATAACATCAAGTAAGAGAAAGGTGAGGGTAACTGTAACTTCATGATTCCAGGTAGCCAGGGAGTATTTATGAACTAAGTATCCACCAAATCAAATTTAACATAATATACATTATACGCACCGAGGTAACTATCCGTGGATTCTGGGTTTTAAGCATCTGCGATGCATGGCCTGGGTCTATACAGCTAAACCTTCGCCACTTTACCTTTTAAACCGTGGCTCAAAGAAAATGGCTCAATCTGAACCGTTTTGATGGCAACCAGTGCGGCAGGATGTTGAGGGGTAAAAAGCGCGTTCCACTCGCCAGTGATAATGCTGTAGCCAGCGAAAGCATTGAATAATGCTGTTTCAGATCGGTGATACTCAGATGTAACAGCGATAATCGGAGCTTAAGCCATCACTGATGCGCTAATGCGCCTCCGGGAGTGTTTCAGGTAGATTCAGTGAAAACAGCAAAGACCTTTCGACATTACGTTTATGAGGTTTGTAAACGGTGACTGTCATAAGCTGCCCTCTCTGTTTATTTGAACTTTATCTTATATCAACTGAACAGAGTGGGCGAATTTCAACCAGCTTACTTACCTTTCCAGTTTGCCCACGGGTTATCAGCCGGAATGTCAGCTTTTTCCTCAGGTTCACTCAGTGAATCGATATATAACTCTTCGACTTCTTTACGTGCCCATGGCGTACGGCGAAGAAATTTCAGGCTGGATTTAATGCTGGGATCGCTTTTAAAACAATTGATATTAATGCGCTGTGCCAGTTCTGCCCAACCGTAACGTGCCACTAATGCGTTCAGCAGCGCTTCCAGCGTAATGCCATGTAAGGGATCTTTTGAAGAGTTGGTATGCATAAGGTCTGCCCGGTGAATCTGAGAAATTGCGCTCACCATACTGGCCGCAGACCGGTTATGCAATGCAGAATCTGTTAAAATCGGCGTTTATTTTGATCGCGCTACGTGAAATCTGATGGCTTTCCCCTACCCTGACCTTGCAGATTTCACGTAGTTCGATCTGTAAAACAGGCGCAGGCGGCAAAGCCTGCGCCCGGTACTGTCAGTTTCCTCCTGCGGTCTGTTTGCTTTTCCGCAGCGCCAGCATACTGACTGACGCGATAATCACTGTCGCCCCAAGCCAGAATTGCGGCGCAGGGGTATCAGACCAAATTAACCAGTCGAGTACGGTCGCAAAAATAACACCGGTGAAGATAAAAGGGGTCACAACGGTGATATTTTTGTTTTTCAATGCGCGGGCAATAAATAACTGGAAGATAAGTCCGGATAAACCCACCATAACCAGCAGCCCTAATTCTTGCCACGAAGGTACAACCCATTGGTAGCCACTCACGACTGGCAGGATAATGCTGCACATCAGATAGAACCAGAATACTATCTGCAATGGCGAGTGATGTTTGCTAAGTTGATTTATTCCTATATAGGCCAGGGCAGCCAAAGCTGCGGCAGACAGCCCCACTAACATATAGAATACGGATATCTCTTTTTGTGGCGATAAAGAGACAATATATACCCCTATAAATCCGCTAAGGGTAAAGAAAATGACGCCAGGATCTGTTTTCTCTCGAAAGATCAGGAAAATAAACAGTGGCACAAAAAAAGATGACGTGTTCATTAAAATCACTGACGTTGAGACAGACAGATACTTCAGGCTATAAAACATCAGTAGCATACTCAACAGGCCGGCAATATTCCTTAAGGCGAAATAAGCTGGCTGCGTCACTCTAAAACTGAAACTCTTGTCCCTGAATATCAGTGGCAAGGTAAACAGCAGCCCAATAAAAAACCGAAAAAAAAGAATTTCACTCGGCGGGATGGTGACGGAGGCGACTTTAACAAATACGCCCATAACAGCGATGCTCAGACAGGAGATTATCATAAATAAAATGGCTGTATGACACTCCTGAAAAATACCCTTTGGATAGCTGTCTTCCATCTTGCCCCTCTGCATTTGGATTTGATGGTGTTTCATTCAGTTAGCACTGCCTGTCAGCATATATTGACTGATATCAGGGATGCTCATCTTGCAGAAAAAATCATCCGCCAGCGTTCTGCCATTACGGTGGTAACAGGTATTATTTAATACAGAGGATAAATCGATAATTGAGCGCATCACTGCCGATTCGCAGCCCAGAGACAAGCCGAGATTGTACCATGGCACCATCACGTAGGGCACATCCTGTGAAAGATAGCGGTTGCTGACTGAGGTTGGGCAAAGCTTTTGTTGGTTATGCACCAGAGAACGGGTAAAGAAATCATAATACGAAGGGTATTTAACCGCGTAAAATTTTTCCATAATATCCAGATAGCCCGGCAGCGAAAAACCGAATAGCCTGCCGATTTTTTGCCGCTCATTATCTAATCGTTCGATAATATTGGCTATTTCCCGGCTAACTCCTTGTTTGTAGAAGTAAAACTCTTCTTCGCCCTTACCTATCCTGCCGGCATTCATCAGCATAATCGCCGGATGGCTAATGGCGCTGGTAATGTTCAAACCTAACTCCAGGATATTTTCACTTGCCGTTAGTTCAGTGGGAAAATGTCCGCGAATCTTGTTAATCACCTTCTCAGTATGCTGTGAAGGCATCGCGGCAATATCGATAACGCGTTTAATATCGATGATGCTGATCTTTCCAGCCTGGTGAGCACGACATGCGTAGGGTAAGGAGGCGATATCAGCCAGGTAAATATCCTTTTCCCTTCCCGCCAGCGCCAGTTCCCGATAAAAATATAACGAACTGAAGTTTCCGGCCAGGGTGATAACCATCTGACCTTTCTGGAGCCACGGGAGCATTTTCCTGAACTGAGGAAGATGCGCATCGGTTGGTAACGAGATGTAAATAACCTCGGCATCTTTTAAAGCGACCGAAATATCTTTTGTCAGACAGGCAACGGTTGTCTCACCGACTATTTTCCCCTCCAGGGAAATAAAGTTATTACTGATTTTATCGATAAACCCAGGATGGGCTTCATCTGCATACAATGTTACCTGATGCTGAGAAAATGACAAATGAGCTGCAAGCGCCTGACCACCATGACCACAACCAATAATAGTGATATTCATACCAACTCCTTTTTGGTGATGTAGATAATCCATAAATAAAAATAGATGTCAGATAAGACTTTAGTATTTCCCCCGCGCTGATTTAATCTGCCAATAGTATAGACTCTGGAGTCGACTCCAGGATCAATACTGTTAAGTGAAAATAAATGTAACACCCTTCCAACATGACAAAAAAACAGCAATCGACAATGTCGTTTACTGTCAGGTTTAGCTTTTATTAATGATTAGATAAAGTCATTGTTATAACGGCAATAGCACCTGATGCTCTGGCATAATGAACACATCCGATGGTATAAGTTTCATACCTTTGCAATATCGAGCGCATAGCCGTTGCTTACTATTGGAAGTAAAACATCTTTTTTGCATAAAGGGAGTTTGTCATGTCGCTACTATTGCGTAGTTTAATGCTTCTGGCCGGTATGTTGCTGTCTTTTAAGAGTTTAGCCATCCAGCCAGGCACTGAGTTTCACTTCAACTCATCCTGTGACTTTAAACAGCTGACGATAAATGTCAGAGACGAACATGAAGATAATCCGGGCTATATCAAATTTGATATCAAATTGCAGTCAGAAGCCAGCGCCCGACTGGCGCAGCATACAAAGGAATACATCAATCAAAACATGACCCTGTATATAAATGGGGTAAAGATCACTACTTCACCTATCCGCGATGAATTAAGCACCGGGAATTTACGAGTTGTCATTGATAATCCAACGGCGCAAAAAATCTTCCCCAGTCTGCTGGTTACTCAGTGCCAGCAGGAATGAATTCGGCAGCACCACTCATTGACGACTGTGCCAGTGCCAGACAGTCAATGCTGGCAGCAAAGGCGCTGTCGGCCAAAGTCGCATCTTCAAATTATGGCCCGCACTAATTTAGTTCATTGCGCCAGCGTTGCGCCCCAGTATCGCGCAGCTCACTGCGGTTAAGATTGTATACAAGCCGTGGGGGCGGCAGCGGAAAACTGGTACAGAAATTGCTTTTCAAATTACAGACTTTAAGGAGGATGTAATGAAAGCAATCGTGATTGGTGGCGGAATTGGCGGGATATGTGCAGCAATAGCGCTGAAACGCTTTGGAATTGAAACTGCTGTATACGAAGCGGTAAAACAGATCAAACCGGTCGGCGCGGCGATTTCAATCTGGCCAAATGGCGTAAAATGCCTTAACTGGCTGGGAATGAAAGCGCCTTTGCGCGCGCTGGGTGGGCCAATGCATTACATGGCCTATCACGACTATCTGCACGGCCAGATCATGACGCGCTTCAGTATCAGCCCCTTGGTCGAAAGCGTCGGCGAACGCCCTTACCCGGTGGCGCGCGCTGAATTGCAGGCGATGCTGCTCGATACCTATGGCCGCGATGCGGTGCAGTTTGGTAAGCGAGTCACTCATATTGAAGAGTCAGACTCTGGTGTCACCGCCTGGTTTGATGATGGCACTGAAGCTCGCGGCGATTTGCTGATTGCGGCCGACGGTACCCACTCAGTGATTCGTCAGCATGTGCTGGGTTATCAAACCGAGCGCCGCTATGCCGGTTACGTTAACTGGAACGGGCTGGTTGAGATTGACCCGTCCATCGCACCCGCCGATCAATGGACCACTTTTGTCGGTGAAGGCAAGCGGGTCTCGTTGATGCCGGTCAGCGGCAATCGCTTCTACTTTTTCTTTGATGTGCCGTTGCCAAAAGGGCTGCCGGAAGATCGCACTACGCTGCGTGCCGACTTGCAGCGTTACTTCGCGGGCTGGGCGGCACCGGTACAAAAGCTGATTGCCAGCATTAACCCGGAAACCACTAACCGGATTGAGATTCATGATATCGAACCTTTTATGCAGTTAGTGAAAGGCCGCGTCGCGCTGCTTGGCGATGCGGGCCACAGCACCACCCCGGATATTGGTCAGGGTGGCTGCGCAGCGATGGAAGATGCGATAGTACTGGCGACGGCGTTGCAGACTAACTCGCTGGGAATTGAAGATGCACTGCTGCGTTATCAGGAAAAACGCGCATGGCGGGTGAAAGACCTGGTGCTGAAAGCGCGCAAGCGCTGTGACGTCACCCACGGTAAAGAGATGGCGATTACCGAACAGTGGTATCAGGAGCTGAAACAGGAGACCGGCGAACGCATTCTTTCCGGCATGTGCGAAACCATTTTGGGTGGGCCACTGGAGTAAGCTGAATACATGGGGTTTAAGGAAAATGACCGGGATTTCTGGAATTTCGTAGCGGAGTCGTTTTCGGCTCCCGTCCTGATGGCATGTGCGGGGCTAACCTTCGGCACGGGCGGCGAGCACGCCGTACCGACAGGAAAAGCATCGGTTAGTTTACTGTTTTTCCCACGCCGCCAGTACCAGCCTGGTGGCGCTGGCCAGCACATCGCGGCGTGCCTCAGCCTGCGGATTATGCTGGGTGAAATAGACGGCCAGCACCAGCGGTTTACCCTGTGGTGGCCAGAGGATTGCCAGATCGTTAGTCGTGCCGTAGCCTCCCGCCCCGGTTTTATCACCCACTTGCCAGCCTTGCGGCACCCCGGCACGAATGCTCTGCGCCCCGGTTTTGCTCTGCTTTAGCCACTGAATCAGCAGCTGTTGCTGAGCGGAGGGTAACGCCTTGCCCAGCGCCAGCTGATTTAAATTCCCGGCCATCGCCAGAGGTGTTGAAGTATCACGTACATCACCCGGAATCGCGCTGTTTAACGCGGGTTCCCGGCGGTCAAGACGCGTCTGATTATCACCTAAACGGCGTGCCAGTTGGGTAATCCCTTGCGGCCCCCCTATTTCCCGCAGCAGAATATTCCCCGCCGTGTTATCACTGAGTTCAACTGCCGCAGCACAGAGTTCCGCGACGGTCATGCCCTGTTGCAGATGCTTTTCGGTTACCGGCGAGTAAGTGATCAGTTCGCTCTGTTGATAAACAATGCGTTTATTCAGCAGTGCGGGCTGTTCAACACTGCGTTGCAGCACGGCGGCGGCGGCAAGCGCTTTAAACGTACTGGCCATGGCGAAACGCTCTTCCCCGCGATAACTCAGCTGGCGTGAAGATCCGCTGTCAATCAGCGCCACACCGAGACGGCCATTGGCCGATGCCTCCAGTGCGCTGAGCTGAGCCGCCAGCGTTGCTGGTTGTTCGGCCAGCACCACGGATGGCGGAAATAGCGCGGCGATGGTCAGTCCGGCGGCGGCCAGTAAGTATTTACGGCGGGACAGGGAAAAGATGCTATTCATGTCAATCAACCATCCTTTGGTCAGGGCGACGTCAGCCGCCCGGTTGTTATATCACTACGGTTGTTTCAGTCCGCGATTAATCAGCATCGGCTCGATTTGCGGTTCCTGACCACGCCAGTCGTGATACAGTTGGCGCAAATCGCTGCTGTTACCGCGTGACAAAATCATCTCGCGGAAGCGCTGACCATTTTCGCGCGTCAGTCCACCGTGCTCACGGAACCCTTCAAAGCCGTCATCAGCCAGCATCTCGGTCCATAAATAGGCGTAATAACCGGCCGCGTAGCCGTTACCCCAGATATGCTGGAAGTAACTGGATCGATAGCGCGGCGGCACTGCTGACAGGTCAATATTATCCTGCTTCAACGCGTTTTGCTCAAACTTATCAACATCCTGTAGCGGCTCATTCGCCGTCAGACTGTGCCAGTGCATATCCAGCAACGCGGCGGAGAGCAGCTCGGTCATATCGTAGCCTTTATTAAACGTATTGGCCTTAATGATTTTGTCGTGCAGCGCCTGCGGCATCGGCTCGTTGCTCTGATAATGACGGGCGAAGTGTTTAAATACCTGTTCATCGCTGGCCCAGTGCTCATTAAACTGAGAAGGAAACTCAACGAAATCACGCGGGGTTTCCGTCCCGGAAATGCTCGGATACTGCTGATCGGCAAAGATACCGTGCAGCGCGTGGCCGAACTCATGGAACAGGGTGATGACTTCATCCCACGATAACAGCGCCGGCTGACCCGCGACCGGCTTGTTGATATTGGAGACGTTATAAATTACCGGCTTGCTGCCCAGCAGTTTTGACTGCTCGACAAAATTGCCCATCCAGGCACCGCCGCCTTTATTATCGCGCTTAAAGAAATCGGCGTAGAACAGCGCAATCGAGCTGCCATCGTGGTCGAAAACTTCATACACTTTGACATCCGGGTGATAAACCGGCAAATCGGTGCGCTGTTTAAAGGTGATGCCATACAGCTGGGTGGCAGCATAGAACACCCCGTTTTGCAGCACATTATTCAGCTCGAAATAGGGTTTGATCTGCGACTCATCGAGGTCGTATTTTGCACGCCGCACCTGTTCGGCGTAGAAAGTCCAGTCCCAGGCCGCCAGTTCAAAATCCCCCTGCTGTTGATCGATTACTGTCTGGATATCCGCCGCTTCACGCTTTGCGCGCTCAGTGGCTGCGGGCACAATTTCACGCATAAAATGCAGAGCTGCGTCAGGGGTCTTCGCCATCTGATCCTGCAATTTCCAGTCGGCATAGGTTTTAAAGCCCAGCAGTTGTGCCTGCTCTGCGCGCACTTTTGCCAGACGGGCGATCAGCTGACGGGTATCGTTATCATCGCCCTTTTCTGCCCGCTGCCATGAGGCGTTAAACAACGCTTCACGCGTTGCGCGCTGGCTGAGGGTCTGCAAAGCCGGCTGCTGCGTGGTATTTTGCAGCGCCAGCAGCCAGCGATCCTTCAGGCCGCGCTGGCTGGCTGCTTCTGACGCCGCTGCCAGTTCGCCAGCGCTGAGACCTGCCAGCTGGTCCTTGTCGGAGACAATTAACGCGCCGGATTTTGTCGCCGCCAGCAGACGATGGGTAAAGCGGGTGCTGAGTGTCGCGGCTTCCTGATTCAGCGCTTTCAGCTGAGTTTTTTGCGGGTCAGTAAGCGTGGCACCGGCCAGCTTAAAGGCTTGCCAGCGGACCTCAACCAGTCGCCGCGCCTCGGCTGACAGCGAGAGTGTGTCGCGCTGTTGATAAATCTGATCGAGGCGGGCAAAAAGTTTGCTGTTAAGCTTGATCTCATCATCAAGTGCCGCCAGTTTTGGCGCAGTCTCTTCATCAACTTTTTGTAGCCGGTCGTTAGTATTGGCGGCGGTCATGGCGCTGAACACATTGATCGCGCGGCTTAACATCAGGCCACTTTTCTCCAGCGCTTCATAAGTATTTTCAAAGGTCGGCGCTGCCGGGTTATCGGCGATGCGTTGCACCTCCTCGCGCTTTTGCGCGATGCCGGCTTCTATCGCCGGCAGATAATCCTGATCGTTAATGTGGCTAAAATCGGGGGCCTGAAAGGCTAAACGGCTGGGCTGACTAAATGGATTTTGTTCGCCGGGCATGGCTGTTTGCTCCTTGTTACTCTCTTCGGCCGCCTGCACTGTCACCAGGCTACTGCCCAATGCCAGACTGGTGGCCAGAAAAACTCCAGATAAACGCATATCCTTACCTTCCTCTTATTGCCAGTGAAGCAGGACTCCACCTGAAAAACGGAAAATAGTGTACGTCAGTCTCGATTACACGTCCGCCGCTGAGACCGGCGAACTTCACGCTTTCGCGCGCGTCAGGGAATAACCCGCGTAGACAGTCTCTGTCCGGGGATGCGAAAAGCCCGCATCGGTCAGCATGGTGGCCAGCTCCGAAGCGCGAAATTGCTTGCCTTTCGTGACGTAAAGCATGTTGACCGAGAAAAGCCCCGCTATCAGCGGTCCGGCCTGATCCTCATCGATCAACATTTCATAAATCATTATTTCTCCGCCGGGTTTTAGCGCCTGGCGCGCGCGCTGTAGCAGGAACTGACGCTGGGACGCATCCCAGTCGTGGAAAATATTGGCGGTAAAAATGATGTCGTAGTTTGATGGCCACGGAGAGTGAAACATATCCAGCGGATGCGTGCTGATGCGCTCATCCATTTTAAAGGCTTCGATATAGCGCTGTGCGACATGGCAGACGCTGGGCAAGTCGGCGATGGTGAAACAAACGGAGGGGTTTTTCTGGGCTAGCGCAATGGAAAAGCAGCCGGATCCGCCGCCCACATCCAGTACCTGACAATTCTGCGGCAGATTTAGCCGCTGCGCCATCGCCAGTGCGCTGGCATAAGAGTGGCTATGCATCGCGGATGTGATGGTCGTGGCGCGTTCCACGCTTAACGAACTTTCCTCCCAGCCTGTCGTCAGGGTCACGCCGTCGCCCATCGCGGCAGGACCGCGCTGCTTGAGCGTTTGCATCAGGCTGTCATGGCAAGGTCGCACCTCCTGAAACAGCCGGATCATATTACCCCAATAAAAAGGGCTGTCCCGCAGCAGATAACTGCGGCTCACCGGGGTTAATGTAAAACAGCGATCGTGGATTTCCAGCAGACCCGCACCGCCAAGGGTTGCTGTCAGGGCTTCTGTCGCGTCGTGATCTAACTTCAAACGCTGACAAAGTTCTTCCATTGGCAATGGGTCCTGCTCCAGTGCTTCAAATAATCCCAGTTCAAGGGCCACCGAGAGCACTGGCGTCAAAAAATTAGAAAGCCATAGCTGGCGGATCAGACTGTCATCCTGAGCAGGAAGTTTCGTGTCGGACATCAGGTCACCTGTTTAAAAAACATGGAAGGACATTTGAATCTCACTTTTACTATAGCGTATCGCGCAATCCAGTCAGATTAATTGTCCCCCACATCCTCTTATTACCCGTGAAGCGCGATGCCCTCCCCAGTTTTTGGCGCAGCTCACACACTCTCTGGCGCTGACGAGCGTTGATATACCGCAATAATCTCAGCAGCCACCGCTACGGCAATCTCCGCAGGCAGTTTTCCTTTTACATCAGGTAAACCAATCGGGCAGCGCATCGTGGTCAGCTGCTGGCGGCTGAAGCCCTGACCTTCCAGCCGGTACTCAAAGCGCTGACGCTTGGTGGCCGAGCCGATAACGCCAAAATAGCGATAGTCACCACGACGTAAAATCGCGGCGCATAATTGAAGATCGCGTGGGTGGTGGTGAGTCATCACAATAAAATAGCTTCCCGCTGGCATCGCCTGCACCTGATCGAGCGGATCGTCCGCCTGACAAACTGTGACGCCGGGCGGCACGTCGGTAAACTGCCCTTCGCGCTCATCTATCCAGCTTACGTGACAGGGTAACGTCGACAGCAGCCTGACCAGCGCCTGACCGACGTGCCCGGCACCAAACACCGCGATTTGCGGCTGTTGCTGCATCAGCGGTTCAAACAGAATGGTGGTCATACCGCCGCAAC
>NZ_JRXE01000008.1:42811-87704 GCF_001267535.1 Winslowiella iniecta
GCAGCTGAACTCCAGATGTCCGCCACCAATGGTGAGATAAGTGCACTCAGGTGTTACCACCATTTTACTGCCACGGTCGCGCGGCACCGAGCCTTTCTCATCCAGCACGGTCACTAATACGCAGGGTTCGCGCTTTTCACGCAACTCACTGAGAACGCTGATCCAGTCATGGTAGATCATCAGTGCCTCCTGCCAGTTGTGTGACGGCGCGCAACACCCGTTCCGGCGTGGCGGGGGTATCCATCAGCGGATGCTGCTGATAGTCAGCCACGCTGGCCACCGCATCCTGAAGCGCGCACCACACTGAAATACCCAGCATAAACGGCGGCTCACCCACCGCTTTTGAGTGGAAAACGGTGTCTTGCGGATTCTTACGATTCTCTACCAGCGTTACGCGCAGGTCAGCCGGAACATCGGTAATCGCCGGAATTTTATAACTGGCAGGTCCGTCGGTCATCAGTCGCCCCTGCTCATTCCAGACCAGTTCTTCACAGGTCAGCCAGCCCATTCCCTGCACAAAACCCCCTTCGACCTGCCCGATATCAATCGCCGGATTCAGCGACGCTCCGACATCATGCAAAATATCGGCGCGCAGCAGGCGATATTCACCGGTCAGCATATCAATCACCACCTCAGCGCAGGCGGCACCATAAGCAAAGTAGTAGAACGGCTTGCCGCGTCCCGCCTCCCGGTCGTAATGGATCCCCGGCACTTTATAGTAACCGGTGGCTGACAGCGGCACCTGATTCAGCCATGCCAGTTGCGCGACTTCCGGAAAGGTGAAGTGTTTATCAGCCACTTTAACAATACCGTTGCTGAAACTGACCGCCTCTGCGGCACACTGATGCAATTGACACAGCATCGCGGTGAGTCGCTCGCGCAGGATTTCCGCCGCATTTTGCGCCGCTTTGCCGTTCAGATCGGTGCCACTGGAAGCGGCAGTCGGTGAAGTATTCGGCACTTTGCCAGTATCGGTCGCGGTTATCGCAATCTGGTCAATATCAATTTGCAGCACCTCGGCGACAATTTGTGCCACTTTGGTATTCAGACCCTGACCCATTTCGGTACCGCCATGGTTAAGCTGTACCGTGCCATCGGTATAGATCAGTATCAGCGCCCCGGCCTGATTGAGAAAGCTGGAGGTAAACGAGATGCCAAATTTGACCGGCGTCAGCGCCAGTCCACGCTTGAGCAAGCGGTTGCTGGCGTTAAAGGCGCGGATATCGGCACGACGCGTCTGATAATCGGCGCTTTGTTCCAGTTGTGCGGTGATTTCATCCAGCAGATTATCTTCAACCTGCTGGTGATAATGGGTGATATTGCGCTGATGCTTACCGTAGTAGTTGCGTTTACGCATTTCCAGCGGATCGACGCCGCGCTCACGGGCAATATGATCGATAATTTGCTCAATCGCCACCATCCCTTGCGGGCCACCAAAGCCGCGATACGCGGTATTTGAGGCGGTATTTGTGCGGCAGCGGTAGCCGGTAATCAGCGCATCACCGAGGTAATAGGCGTTATCCGCATGAAACATGGCGCGATCGACAATCGAACCGGACAGATCGAGCGAATAGCCACAGTCGGCGGCTAAATCTATTTTTACGCCGCAGAAACGGCCATCGTCATCATAACCCACCTCATATCGCACCCAGAACGGATGGCGTTTGCCGGTAATCTGCATATCATCGCGGCGTGCCAGCCGCATTTTGACCGGTCGTCCGGTTAACCCAGCGGCGACGGCACACAGGCAGGCGACCCCGGCAGCCTGCGTCTCTTTACCACCAAAACCGCCACCCATACGACGCATATCGATGGTGACTTTATTCATGCTGATCCCCATCACCGAGGCCACCAGTTTCTGCACTTCGGTCGGGTTCTGCGTCGACGAAAAGACCTGCAAGGCGCGGTCTTCACCGGGCACCACCATCGCAATCTGCGTTTCCAGATAGAAATGTTCCTGACCGCCAATATAAAACTCTCCGCTAAGACGATGCGGCGCGCCTGCCAGTGCGGCATCGGCATCGCCGCGCTGGTGACGATGCGGTTGCTGGACAAAACTCTGCTGTTCCAGTGCCTGCTTCACATCCAGCAGTG
Source organism: Winslowiella iniecta (assembly GCF_001267535.1). GTDB lineage: Bacteria > Pseudomonadota > Gammaproteobacteria > Enterobacterales > Enterobacteriaceae > Erwinia > Erwinia iniecta. Next base: position 44,906 of record NZ_JRXE01000008.1, read on the forward strand.
GCGTCAGAACCTCATACTCAATGATCGCCGCCTGAGCGGCTTTTCGCGCTGCCTGCGGGGTATCGGCGACCACAGCCAGAATCACCTGGCCGAAATAATCGACCCGCTCTTTGGCCAGCAGCGGATCGCCCGGCTCCAGCGGGCCGATATCGCCGTCGCCCGGCACATCCTGCCAGCTCAGCACCCGAACCACGCCAGGAATGGCATAACAGGGGTCAGTATTGATACTGATAATTCGTGCATGGGCGTGCTCGCTAAGACGCGGGCAGAGATGCAGCATGCCGGGGAATTCCAGCCGATCGTCAATATAAATCGCGGCACCGCTGACATGTTTTTCCGCGCTTTCATGTTTATTACTGCGGCCAACTCCGGTCTGAATCCCGGCCAGATACTGTTGCTCAATCACCGCTGCGCTTACTCCAGGACGATTACGAGACATAGCGCGCGACCTCCGTAATGGTCAGTTCACCGGACAGCAGATGCCAGTATCGCCGTAACAGGTTCTTCGCCACTTGCAGGCGATAGTCGGCACTGGCACGAAAATCACTTAACGGCTGGAAGTCCTCTGCAAGCGCGCGACAGGCGTATTCCAGCGTACGCAGATCCAGACGCTGACCGGTAAGTTGCTGTTCGCAGGCGCTGGCGCGCTTTGGTATCTCTGCCATACCGCCAAAGGCCACTCGGGCATTAACAATCACGCCATCAATGATTTGCAGATTAAAGGCGGCAAACACCGCGGAAATATCGTCATCCAGCCGCTTAGAGACCTTCCAGGCGTGAAAGTTATGTGACACTGTCACCTTTGGTATCACCACGGCACGGATAAACTCCCCCGGTTGTAAGGCAGTTTTGCGGTAGCGGAGGAAAAATTGTGTCAGTGGCAGACGGCGCTGTTCTGCGCCACATTGCAGAATAAGCGCGGCATCCAGCGCCAGTAGCATCGGTGGCGTATCACCAATCGGTGAAGCGTTGGCGATATTGCCACCCAGCGTGCCCTGATTACGGATCTGCAACGACGCAAATCGCTCTAATACTTGCGCAAAAACCGGAAGCTTATCAGCCAGAAAGTGAGAGCAGGCGGTCAGTGAGGTTGCCGCCCCCAGTACGATTTCATGCTGATTGACTACACACTGTTTGAGTTCGTCTATCTGCTCCAGCGCAATCAGCAACGGTAAACTTTTATATTGCTGGGTAATTTGCAGCGTCAGGTCGGTGCCGCCCGCCAGCAGGCGGGCATCAGGATAGCGCTGATACAGCTCAGCCAGTTGTGCCACGGTTTTGGGCATCAGGCAGCGATGATCCTGCCAGTCGATTTGTTGTAGCCGGTTATTTTTTAGCGCCTGTAATTGCTGCACCACGCTGGCCTGCTGACGATCAAAACTGTCACGGGTGGCACTTTCACACGCCTGCCGTGCGGCATCAACAATCGGACGATAGCCGGTGCAACGGCAAAGATTACCGGCCAGCGCCTGTTCGGTCTGATGCCGATCCCAGCTCTGACTATTTTTCTTTAAGGTAAACAGTGACATGACAAAACCCGGCGTACAGAAGCCACACTGAGAGGCATGGCAGTCGACCATTGCCTGCTGCACCGGATGCAACCGATCGCCCTGCTGCAAATCTTCGACGGTAATCAGCTGTTTTCCCTGTAAGCTGCTGACCAGTGTCAGGCAACTATTGACGGTTTCATAGCGCATCTCGCCGTTAACTTCTTTGCCCAGCGTCACGGTACAGGCACCACAATCGCCCGACGCGCAGCCCTCTTTGCTACCGCAGCGGCGCTGATGATGGCGCAAATAGTTAAGCACCGTCAGGTTCGGGTCAATATGCTGTTCAGTCACCGGTTGCTGATTAAGTAAAAATTGAATCATGCGGCTTTCTCCTGGTCAGCGCGCTGCCAGACGCTTTTGCCATTAACCCAGGTGGCAGCAATATTGCGGTCGTCGCCGAGCGTCATTAGCACAAACAGCTGTTCCCAGATATCGCGACAGTTACCCTGGCGCAGTTGTTGCAACGCGGAAACCGCCGGGTCGAGCACCACAAAATCCGCCTCTTTACCGGCGTTGAAATTGCCAATACAGTCATCGAGATCCAGCGCCTGCGCGCCGCCAAGCGTGGCGTGGTAGAAGGCTTCACAGGCGGCCAGTTTGTAACCTTGCAGTTGCGCCACTTTATACGCCTCTCCAAGGGTTTGCAGGATATTAAACGTGGTCCCTGCGCCGACATCGGTACCGACACCGATTTTCACCCGCTTGTCCCAGCTTTTTTTCACATTAAACAGCCCGCTGCCAAGAAACAGATTGGAGGTCGGACAGAAGGCGATAGATGAATCGGTGTGATGCAGGCAGTCCCACTCCTGTTCTTCCAGGTGCAGACAGTGAGCAAAGACGCTGCGACGGCCGGTCAGCTGATAGTGATGATAAACATCGAGATAGCTGCTGTTTTCCGGGAACAACGACTTCACCCACGCAACTTCCTGCGGATTTTCGCTTAAATGAGTGTGCAGCCAGCAGTCCGGAAACTCCTGTTTCAGTTTGCGCACAGCGTTGAGCAGTTCCGGCGATGAGGTGGGAGCAAAACGCGGGGTGATGGCATAGCTCAGGCGTCCACGATGATGCCAGCGCTCAATCAGCGTTCGCGTCTGCTGGTAACTTTGCGCGGCGCTTTCCGTCAGATACTCCGGCGCGTTGCGATCCATCATGACTTTTCCGGCAATCAGGCGCATCTCCAGCTGCTCAGCGGCGCTAAACAGCGCATCGACCGATTGCGGATGCACGGTGCCAAATACCAGCGCGGTGGTGGTGCCATTACTGAGTAACTGATGAAGGAAAAACGCTGACATCTTTTCCGCGTGCTGTGGGCAGTGATACTGGCTTTCGACCGGAAACGTGTACTGCTGTAGCCATTCCAGCAGTTGCTCACCAAAAGCCCCGATCATTTCTGTTTGTGGATAGTGAATATGGCAGTCGACAAAGCCGGGCACGATCAGTTTACCGCGATAGTCCATCAGCTGATGGTCATCAGTCAGCTGGCCGCGCCCTGCTTCCCACGGCTGTAAGCTGACAATTCGCCCGCCGTCAATCAGCAACAATCCATCGGCAATGTAGCGCGCCTGTTGTGGCAATTGATCGGGATGTTCGACAGTGGCAGTAATATCAAAAAAGCTGCCGCGAATGGCTTGGGTATATTTCACTGGCATGGCACTTCCTTTTTGAGAAAGGATAATCTCTCTCTGATTAATCGCAGACGGGGATCTCTTTAATCAGAAATGCAAAAGCTATGCCAGTCACGATTATGCTATTTATTTATTACTATTCAGTAAGTTGGGGGGTTTTTTGTCCGTAACAGGCTTTTTAATTATTTAATCAGCACGCAAACGGTTGCCTGTTATCGCAACCGTTTGCATAGCAGGTAAAAATAGTGCCATTAAATAATTTTCCTCAGCCCCAATATTTATCTGCACCATTGCAACGCGCGTTATGCGTTTTTTGCACCATCGATGTGCAGATATTTGCTTACACTGAAACTGATTCAGCCCTTACCTGCTGCTGTGCTAAGTGATAAGGTGTCTGAAACCTAAAATGTGTTGAGGAACAGTGAGATGATAATTCTGGTTACGGGTGCGACCGCCGGTTTTGGTCAAAGTATTACTCGCCGATTTATTGCTGACGGTCATAAAGTGATCGCCACCGGCCGTCGTTCTGATCGCTTGCAGTCGCTGCAAGATGAGCTGGGTGATAATCTCTACACGCTGCAATTCGACGTGCGCAATCGCGCCGCGATCGACGAAGCGCTGGCAAGTTTACCGACCCAATGGCGTGATATTGACGTGCTGGTGAATAACGCCGGTCTGGCGTTAGGCATTGAACCGGCGCATAAAGCCAATATCGACGACTGGGAAAATATGATCGACACCAACAATAAAGGGCTGGTGTATATGACCCGCGCGGTGCTTCCGGCAATGGTTGAGCGCAATATCGGTCATATTATCAATATTGGTTCGATTGCCGGCAGCTGGCCTTATGCCGGTGGCAATGTTTACGGTGCCACCAAAGCGTTTGTGCGCCAGTTCAGCCTTAATCTGCGCACTGACCTGCATGGCACCGCGCTGCGCGTCACCGATATCGAACCGGGGCTGGTGGGCGGCACCGAGTTCTCTAATGTCCGCTTTAAAGGCGACGACGAGAAAGCGGATAAAGTCTATGATGGCACCACCGCCCTAACCGCTGAAGATGTCACCGAAGCGGTTTACTGGGTGGCGACTTTGCCAAAACATGTCAATATCAATACCTTAGAGATGATGCCAGTCAGCCAGACGCTGGCCGGTCTGAAAATCCATAAAGCGTAATGACCTGGCCCGGTGTCATGCTGATGACGCCGGGCTATTTACTCCAGCCCGCGACAATAATCAGCATTCCGCTACACGCCACTGCCGCGCCCAGCCAGTCATAACTTGTCAGACGCACACCATCAATCCAGCGTAACCACAGTAACGCCGTCATCACATACACCCCGCCGTAAGCGGCATAGACCCGACCACTGGCCGCCGGGTGCAAGGTCAGCAACCAGACAAACAGCGCCAGGCTACAGGCCGCCGGGATCAGCAACAGCACTGAACCGCCCTTTTTCAACCACAGCCAGGGTAAAAAGCAGCCGACGATTTCGGCAATCGCGGTGATAAAAAACAGCAATGAGGTTTTCAGCATTGGGTAAAAGATCTCGCAGAAATGTAAACAAGTCGGCACTGTGACTGGTGAGCAATTGAACCACAATGATATAATAAAGCGATCCTGACCGCAGCAGCAGTGGCTGACTGCGGTGATAACGAAAGGAACTAATGATGAAAATTCTGCGTAAACGCCTGATTACTGCTCTTCTGCCGGTCACTTTGCTGGGCGGCATGCTGGCTTTTCAACCGGCTGCCATGGCGAAAACCGATCGCGTTATTATTGAGAGTGGCAATACCGCGCTCAGTAGCGAACAAGCGCGCCAGGACAAGGAACAGTGGGATGACACGCGTATGCTGCGTAAAAAAGTTAACAGCCGCGTGGAAAAAGAGTTTGATAAAACTGATCGTGCGTTTGATACCCGTGACGCCTGTGATAAAAGTTACAACGTCAATGCCTACTGGGAACCGAACACCCTGCGTTGTCTCGATCGCCGCACCGGGCGTCCGGTAACCCCCTAAGCGATTAACAGCTGCTATGCTTATGACAGTTTTTAACAAAAGGATAATGTGATGAAAACGTCTGCGATGATCTTAACAGCGCTGTGCTTTGCAGCTCCTTTGGCGGTTCAGGCTTCCTGTGAGTCAGTAAAAGCCGATATCAGTCAAAAAATTATCAATAATGGCGTGCCTGAATCAGGTTTCACGCTGGATATTGTGCCAAATGACCAGGCCAATCAGGCCGGCGGCCAGGTAGTCGGTCACTGTGAAAACGATACGCAAAAAATCGTCTACAAACGCAGTGGAAATGACAGCGATGTCAATGTACCGTCAGATGCCGGCACCACGCAGGATGCACCGGCAAGTTAATCTGGAAATGGGCGACGATCGCGTCGCCCCTACTCCGGCCTTCTCGGCGGCATGGCCCGCGCAATCACCATACTGAGCGCCGCAATCAATAACGATGCAACAAATACCCAGTGCAGTGACGCAGCAACCTGGGTAATCATCTGTTGCAGCGTCTCATGCTGTAACGCCTGTCGCTCGCCTTCCGACATAATTTGCTGCACCGGATCATACTGCTCCGGCAGACGCAGCATCAGATTATAATTTAGCACAGCTCCCATTAACGCCGTTCCCAGCGCTGAGCCAAGCATCCGGCTGAACATAATCGATGCGGTGCAAATGCCGCGAATATGAAACTCAGCGCTGTTCTGTACCGACACCAGAAAGGTGGTGCTGGTCATCCCCATTCCGGTACCGATAACAAATGCTGCGCAACCGGCATGGATCAGAGAACTGTCACGTTGCAGGGTTAATAACAGCGCGGTACCCGCTATCAGTAACAGCGCCCCGAGCTGGGCGGTAAAGCGATAGGACGTCCGTAACATCAGACGACCACTCAGGGTGCTGGCGAGCGGCCAGCCAATTGACATCATCGCCAGCGCACTGCCCGCCTGCAGTGGTGTGCCGCCATTGACTCCCTGAATCCAGGTAGGCAGAAAGGCGCTGATGCCCATCATCGCTGCGCCGATCACCAGATTACCGGCGTTCCCCGCCACAATCACCCGGCTGCGCCAGATCGCCAGCGGAAATAGCGGCTCTTTGGCCTGTTTTTCATGCCTGACCAGCGCGTAGCCGCTAATCAGCGCCAGAGCGAGAAACAGCAGTGACCAATACCCCAGCGCTTCTGCTTGCAACAATGCGACCAACAGCGACGATATGCAGATCATCAGCCAGAAACTGCCGCCTAAATCAAGACGGTGCTGATGCTGTGGCTTGATATCCGGCAACCAGCGCGCCAGCATCACCATTGAGATAATACCAATCGGCACATTGACCCAAAAAATCAGCGCCCAGCTAAAGTGCTGAACAATCCAGGCACCGGTTAACGGGCCGATAATGGCGGCGATCCCCCAGACACTGGAGAGCCAGCCCTGAATACCGGCGCGCTCTTTTGGCGCGTAGATATCGGCGACAATCGTCGACGTCAACGGCATAATTGCCCCGGCGCCCAGCCCCTGAAAAGCGCGGAACAGAATCAACCAGCCCATATTGGTGGCGAAACCGCACAGTATTGAGCCCAGCAGAAACAGGGATGTGCCGATAAAGAACACCCGTTTTCTGCCCCATAAATCCGCCAGACGACCATAGATCGGCACGCTGACCGCCTGTGTCAGCAGGTAGATTGAGAATACCCAACCAAACTGTGAAAAGCCGCCCAGCTCGGCGATAATGGTCGGCATTGCCGTCGCCACAATCGTCACTTCAATGGCTGCCATAAACATTGCCAGCATGGCGGCAAATAAAATCCACCGACGATGCGCGACCTGATGTTGAATATTTTCCGTCATAGTTTCCCTTATGTTGCCTTCGATTAAGGCTAGCTCATCCCTGCTGCCGACAGTTTTCGTATTGTGCGCCAATAAACGTGACAACGTCACTCAAGCCGCATCCAATTTTTATTATTTCCTGTTTTCCCAGTGGCTACGCGGCATAGCGCCAGATCGGGTTAAAAACTATCCTGCTGATTTTTACCGTAAAAGTTGCCAGTAAGCGCGACAGGCTGCTATAGCTTTAATGGCGCTTTTTGACCATTAACAGCGTTATTGGCTTAAAAAGAGTTTTTTTCTCTGCATAAAACGGTGAATTCGGTATTGGATCTGGCGTTGAGTTTTTTGCTGGTTCTGTCGTTTCACCACCCGGTTTTATAACAAGGGTAACCTTCCGGCTCCCAATGGAAGCGCGACCCAATGAATGCGGTATCAGGGAGAACCATCCTCATGCAAAACTCAACGCTGCTTAAGCGTGCAGCCCTTGCGGTGCTGTTCATTATTGTGGTGCTTGGCCTGCTGGTTTATGGCCTTGGCGTTGAGACCATCAAGTCGCGACAGGTGGATTTAATCTATCTCGGTCAGCAACATATGTATCTGGTGTTCTGGTCAATGCTGTTCGCTCTGGCAGTTGGCATACCCAGCGGGATTATGCTTAGCCGACCGTTCGCCCGTCGCTGGGCAGAATATGTCATGCAAATCTTTAACGTCGGGAACACCCTGCCGCCATTGGCGGTGCTGGCGCTGGCGATGGTGATTATCGGCATCGGTGACCGCCCGGCTATCGTCGCGCTGTTTCTCGCCTCTCTGCTGCCGATCGTGCGCAACACTTATTCCGGTTTATGTGCGGTACAACCGTCACTGCTGGAAGCGGCAAACGGTATTGGTATGACCAAAATGCAGCGCTTACGCCAGGTGGAGCTGCCTGCCGCCTGGCCGGTAATGTTATCCGGCATCCGCATTGCCACGGCGATTAACGTTGGAACCGCCCCGCTGGCGTTCCTGATCGGTGCCAGTAGCTACGGCGAACTGATTTTCCCCGGTATCTATCTGAATGATTTTCCGACACTGATTCTGGGTGCTGCGGCAACGGCGTTGTTCGCGCTGATCCTCGATATGTTACTGGCCGGTCTGGGGCGTCTGTTAAGCCCACATACCGCGGTTTAAAACCATTTCTGGAGCACCGTTATGGCAAAAGCCAACAGATTAACCCGCTGGGTTCGTTACACCGCCCTCGCCCTGGGCACTTCGCTGGCGTTAAGCAGCGCAGCTTCTGCCGCGCCGATTATTATGGCCACCAAAAGTTTTACCGAGCAGCATATTATGTCGGCGATGACTACAATGTGGCTGAAGAAAAAAGGGTTTGAAATCGAAGCAAAAACCAATCTTGCCACTACTATCGTGCGCAATGCGATGCTGAGTAAGCAGATCGATATGACCTGGGAATATACCGGCACCTCGCTGATTATTTTTAACCATATTGAACAGCGTATGACGCCGGAAGAAGCGTATCAGACGGTGAAAAAACTCGATGGTGAAAAAGGATTGATCTGGCTGAACCCGGCACCGATGAACAATACCTACGCCTTTGCCATGCAGCGCGAGCGCGCGGAACAAGAGCATATTACAACGATGTCGCAGCTGGTGGCGAAAATTGAACAGGTGCGCAAAACCGATCCGGAAAACAACTGGATGCTCGGACTGGATCTGGAGTTTGCCGGTCGCTCTGACGGCCTGAAACCTCTGCAACAAGCTTATGGACTGGCGCTGGATCGCCCGCAGATCCGCCAGATGGACCCTGGACTGGTGTATAACGCCATTCGCGATGGTTTTGTCGATGCCGGTCTGATTTACACCACTGATGGTCGGGTAAAAGGTTTTGAACTAAAGGTACTTGAGGACGATAAAGGCTTTTTCCCCAGCTATGCCATGACGCCGGTAGTGCGTAAAGACACGCTGGAGGCCCATCCGGGTCTGGCAGAAGCACTGAATCAGCTGTCACCGCTGATCACCGATGATGCGATTACCGAAATGAACAAACGAGTCGATATCGACCACCAATCTCCGCAGCAAGTTGCGCGCGATTTTCTGAAATCAAACGGCCTGCTTTAAGGAGAATTTATGGATACCCTTCACTATATTTTCAACAACTGGGGCTACCTGCTTAACCTGACGTTACAGCATCTGTGGCTGGTGGGGCTGGCCGTCGGATTTGCCATCATTATTGGCGTGCCGATTGGCATTCTGATTGTGCGCTTTAAATGGCTGGCGACGCCGGTGTTAGGCCTCGCGACCCTTATTCTGACCATCCCTTCTATCGCGCTGTTTGGCCTGATGATTCCACTATTTTCGCTGATCGGTCAGGGTATTGGTGCCCTGCCTGCGATTACGGCGGTGTTTCTCTATTCGCTGTTGCCGATCGTGCGTAATACGCATACCGCGCTGGAAAATATTCCTTCGGGTCTGCGTGAAGCGGGTCGTGGCATTGGTATGACGTTCTGGCAACGGCTGCGCTGGGTGGAAATCCCCATGGCATTGCCGGTTATTTTTGGCGGTATTCGTACCGCAGTGGTGATGAATGTCGGGGTGATGGCCATCGCCGCAGTGATTGGAGCCGGTGGTCTTGGCCTGTTACTGCTGGATGGCATCAGTGGTAGCGATATTCGTATGTTGATTTCCGGCGCGTTAATGATTTGTTTGCTGGCTATTATTCTTGACTGGCTGCTGCATCGCTTGCAGCTGGCGCTGACTCCTAAGGGGATTCGATAATGATAAAACTGGAAAATCTCACTAAACAATTTAGCCAGAAAAACGGCAGCACTTTTAACGCCGTAGATAATGTCAGCCTGCATGTGCCAGCCGGTGAAATGTGTGTGCTGCTCGGCCCGTCAGGCTGTGGCAAAACCACCACGTTAAAAATGATCAACCGTTTGATCCCGGCAACCAGCGGTAAAATCCTGATTAACGGCGAAGATACCAGCAATCTCGATACCACCACCCTGCGCCGTAATATTGGTTATGTGATTCAGCAGATTGGTCTGTTTCCCAATATGACCATTGAAGAGAACATTACCGTCGTACCGCGTATGCTGGGATGGGATAAAAAGCGTTGTCAGCAGCGTGCCACGGAACTGATGAGTATGGTGGCGCTCGACCCGAAGAAATTTCTGCATCGTTATCCAAAAGAGATGTCTGGCGGGCAACAGCAGCGAATTGGCGTGATTCGTGCGCTGGCGGCGGATCCACCGGTGTTACTAATGGATGAACCCTTTGGTGCCGTCGACCCGATCAACCGTGAAGTGATTCAGAATGAGTTCCTCGATATGCAGCGCCAGCTAAAGAAAACCGTAATGCTGGTCAGCCATGATATTGATGAAGCGCTAAAGCTGGGGGATCGTATCGCGGTGTTCGGCCAGGGAAAAATCGTGCAGTGCGCCAGCCCGGATGAGTTGCTGGCGAAACCGGCGAATGAGTTTGTCGGCTCCTTTGTCGGTCAGGATCGGACGCTGAAACGCCTGCTGCTGGTGCAGGCCGGTGATGTCACCGACCAACAGCCGACCATTACCGTGCAGAAATCAACGCCGCTGATGCAGGCTTTTGGCACCATGGATGACAATGATATGCGCTCGGTTACCGTCGTCGATGATAATGGTAAACCGCTGGGCTTTGTTAAACGCCGTGAAGCACGCGGCGCTACCGGCGTCTGTGCCGATATGCTGCATAAGTTTAGCGTTACCGGACGTGCAGAAGAGAACCTGCGCGTGGTGCTGTCGAAGCTGTATGAGCATAACCTGGTATGGATGCCGATCGTGGACGAAGAAGGACGCTATAGCGGTGAAATCTCGCAGGATTATATTGCCGACTACCTCAGTTCCGGGCGCACCCGCCGGGCGCTGAATCAGAGTTAACAATAATACCCTCACGGTTAAAGATAGTGAGGGTGGCGATTTTCAGTCGCTAATCTGGCCGCTATTTTTGCTGCTCTGATTTACAGATAGCATGCATCTTTAGCGGCTTTATGCAGATCGAAAACTTTTGCATCAAAATACGGACCAAAGGTACTGTCAGGATAATTACTTAAAATTTTGGCATTGATACCCACGGCGTAATTGCCACTGGCATTATCCGTGTTCAATTCGGCAATCCAGGCACCGCCACTTGAGCCTTTCTTCATCGGGTTACCGTCCATTCTGACTTCACCATTGAACTGTTTTTCGCCCAAACGCCCGTTAACTTTTTGCATATAGCTACCCTCCATATAATTTGATGGATACCCTATCGCTGTCCACTGAGTATGAGGAATCCCAGACATTAACCCCAGCCAGCCCGCGCCAGAGTCAAAATGGGTAGTCAGAAAGCCGTAATCCTTACTCCAGTTCTGCTTGTCAGTCCCTGTCACCCAATCACTCCAGACGGCCATGCAGCGGGTCTGGAATGATTTATCCCAGCTGTTATTCTTGTAGCGTTGGTAAAACACAAAATTCTTATACCAGGCACCGGTTTTATGATCTCTGATGCAGTGGGCGGCGGTCATTAATACCCGCTTATGGCCGACAAACTGAGCGGTACAATTAAAATCGCCATCCGGTGCAGAAAAGAATAATTTGCCGGCATTCCAGAACGGACGTTGATTAACATTCGCCTCTTCCGGTTGCCCTTGTGCCCAGGCGGCGCTTTCCTCAGGCTCTGACCTCGAAGGCTCCAGTATAAAAGTTGTTTCATTTTCCGGATTCGCGAGAGAATCTGGTGAAGGCGTTTGCTCCCGCTCTTCGTCTGATACTTCCGGCTCTGGCATCGGTTTCGCGGCGCGTAACCTTTCTGCTGTCCAGTAATTATCAGCACTTCTGCTTTCAGATAACACTCTGATGTCAGGTTTTGGCTGCGGGTTATTTTCTGTATTACTGTCATTCAATTCAGAAAATGCAATAGCAGGGGTAAGTGCAGAAATTAGCATGGCTATGGTTGAAATATTCCTTTTCATGATGCGTCCTTTAATATTAATTTTTAATGGAAACCTTACGGATTTTCTTTATTAAAAAGGTTTAAATAGTCTGGCGGTACCTGCCACCTCCATCTTAGTATTCAAGGGAGGATATCTTTCATTCAGAAATCGTCTGACCTCTAATAAATCATCATTAAATTCTTTAAATCGGTTAACCGCTGCACCATCCATGATCACTCCAGTTAAGCCACTCAAAAATCTTTTATTAACAATCCCGTTGAACGCTATGATGTTTTTTTGTGATAACTGAGCAAATTGAGAGGCCAGACTAGACTCGCCTTGATATCCTTCATCCGCTGAAAAGCAGGTGATAAGCCGTACTGAATCATATTCAGAGTAATTTTCAACATGTTGCAATAAATGTTCATTTAACTCTGTAGCATTCAGTGACCGTTCATCTACATGGCAATATCCCACACCATCCGGCCCATATCCGCCGTGACCATAAACATCAAGATGAGGGATTCCATTTACCCTTCTTCCTTTCGCAAAACTCAGAGAATGCCCCCCCTCGCCATCCGGTACCACCCCCAGTGGATATATCCGCTGGGGAGGAGCGAAAGCACCGCAGGTTTCAGTAGTTCTGCCTGTGACGCCGGTTTCTTCAATCATCAGTCCGCCACATGGCCGGTTAATGAGGCCTTTTAGCAGGCTTAACAGTGACTTTTCCTCCGGCAACATCCGGGAGAGCACGGCTGAACTCACTCCGCTCACTATCCCCATTCCTAACGCTGCCCAGCCGAGGATAGCTGCTGTTTTCGGGGCAGACTCCGCCACAAATTGTTGCGCGACCGCCAGCCCGGTCGATACCAGCGCAGTGACCACGGACACCATGGCCAGTGATGAGCCTGCTGACACCGGCGTTAGCAAAATACCCAGCGCCACGCTGATACCCATTCCCAGCCATCCCCAGACGCTGTGATGACCACTCGGGTCAGCCCGGTTTACCGGATCTCCCGCACAATAAGCATAGGTATTTATCCCTCCGCGACCAAACGGGCTACAACAGTCCGGCGCATTAAAGCGCATCAAATGCGGGTAAAAGTCGCGATACCCGTTACCCGAATGATAATTACCGCAGACAGGATCGCTGCGCAGTCCGTTAAAACCTGAAACAGGGCCGTGCATAATTAACTCCGCTGTAAAAATGGGGCGTTATCTCATGGGATTAAGTCGGACAATAAAATCGACAGCATAATCATCTGCTGGTCTCACACGGCGTTCAACGGCGTAAGCGGTTAAACCGGGTTTGATCTCTGACATAATACGCAGTGTTGATTTCCCCGTTTCTGTTCTGAAAAAAGAGTCAAACAGTTCCTGCCCGGATTTCCCATCTGTCATTGCCAGTGTCCTTTCATTTGTCATTGTGGTCCTTTCAATTGTTTCCGGCACCTCGCCGAAAAAATTATATTTTTTTGATATAAATTCATACTGATATTTTGCCACGTCGCTTGCATAATAAGGCACATCTTTTATTTCTCTGTAGTTATGGTGAAACGTCCATTTTTTTCTTTCAAATGTGTTACTGAAGTTATTACCTCTGTTTTGAAGATCTTTTGAACCTACAGAGTAATCCCGGTCATAATGAAAAAAATTATTCTTATCATCAATCCAGGCACGTGCTTGTTCCCAGGACTGTCGTTTGCTGTTACCCGCGCCAAGTAAGCTCTCGGAGGGTTCTCCGTAAATTAACTCGAAATGTTGTGCATCTGAAACCATCGCACCATCCGCAGCAGCACTGCGTAATAAGCGGCTCCCGCCGACCAGCAAGCCTGCGCCTGGCGATAACAGCCCGCTGGCAAAGGAGAGCCAACCGAGCGCCGTCGAGGCGCGTGGATTACTGCCCGCGCTGGCGATACTGGCGATACCGCTGATATCAGCCACCAAATTAGCGGTGCCAATCAGCATGGTCGTGGCAGAAGCGCTGGCCATGGCAGCTTCTAAACCCCCGACGGCTATCAATGAACTTCCGCCGGTAAACAGCGCCCCGACAACCCCCAGAACCCCCATGCCAATACCCAGCGCTGCCTGCCAGCTAAAATGACCGCTCGGGTCAGCACGATTAATCGGGTCACCCGCGCAATAGCCGTAAGCATTCATTCCGCCCGCGCCAAACGGGCTCCAGCTGTCCGGTGCGGTAAAACGCATCAGTGACGGATTGTAACTACGGTAGCCGTTGCCCGGATGATAATATCCACTGACGGGATCAAGGCGCAAACCATTAAAGCCAGAAATGGTTTTCATAACTCTCTCCAATATAAAATGATGACGTTATTAATACGTTTGAAGTCGAATAATAAAGTTGACGGCCTGTTTTCGACCTGTTTTAAATATCCAGGCGATTAAGCCGGACATAGAAATCATCATCGTTACGATCCACTGCAAATGATGTCCTGTTAAATCCGGCCATAATTCGCTGGGTAGATTTCCCTACTGGCGTGCGGAAAAATGCGGCAAATATTTCATCGCCCTCCAGGCCTTCGGTTTCATCCGGCGTTAATTCATTAGCTATGCGTTTTCTTTTTATGACCTCTGGCATGGTAGTAAAATCATGTTCTGCCGAGACTCTCTCATACTGATATCTTGCCACGTCGCTGGCGTAGTAAGGGACATCCGGGTGCTCGCGGAAGTTGGTTCTGAATGTCCATTTTTTGGGTTTAAATTTATTAACAAAGTAATTGTTTTTTTCCCGTTTCACGTAATGTAAATCTTCCGATTCAATCCGGTAGCCAACAATATTATGAGTAAAACTGGCCGGATCGTCGATATAGGCCCGTGCCTGTTTCCATGACTCGCGTTGACCGGCAGCGACATTGCCCGCAGCAGAAAGATGCTCCTCAGATTGTGAAAAGTTCAGCTCGAAACTGCGTGCTTCGCCGACCATAAGCATCCAGCCGCTGCCCGTTAAAGCCTGCAATATTGCCGTTCATAAATCCTCCTGTTACTCAGAGAATTTATTTATAGCGCAAACTATTCAGGGTGGAAATGGAAAAAATACAAATAAAATCATCATGATAAACACACCACAAAGTGATGGTTTTGTCTGGAAGGATCGGTGAGGCTAAGCCTCACCGTAATAGTTCGGGGAAGGTCGGGCGTCAGGCGGTGCGAGAGTGACCAAAAGTCTGTTCCACGGCCGATAAATCCAGATACTTAGCCAGGTCGCGCTGTTCGGCGCGCGGTAAATACGGCAATTCGCCGATTAGCGGTGCCGGGATTTTATCGCACAGTACCTCGATAATTTCTGCGTAGTGCGCCAGGCCGGGGTTAATCCGATTCGCCACCCAACCCAGCAGCGGTAAACCGTCATTGATAATCGATTCGGCAGTTAACAACGCATGGCTGATACAGCCGGACTGTATGCCCACGACCATCACCACCGGCAGTTTTTCCAGCACTGCCCATTCGGATAGCGGGCGCAAATCATTCATCAAACAGCGCCAGCCGCCAGTGCCTTCAACCACCACTGCATCCGCCTGCTGGCATAAATGCTGTAAACCCTCGCTGAGCTGGCGGTAACTGACAGGCTGGTCGCGATTGATGCTGATTTCATCTTCCTGCAAGGTAATCGGGTTAATCGCCTGATAAGGCAGTTGCAGCGTCGAAGAGGTTTGCAGAATCAGTGCATCTTTATTGCGCAACCCCTCTTCGGTTTGCTGGCTATTTTTTGCTACCGGTTTGTAGCCCACCACGCGGGGGTATTCGATCGCCAGCTTTTGCAGCAGTGCGCGGGAAACCACAGTTTTACCGACAGCAGTATCTGTACCGGTCACAAATATACGACTCAACATGCGTGCATCTCCGACAGGCCAATAACCTGCAATTAATGAATTTAACTAATGGTTGCTGTCGGAAAATTGTAGAGGAGCCGGTGCGGCTCAGGTTTGCGTTAGCGCAAGCTTTTGTCGATAAGGCGAATCAGATTAGCCCTGTAACAGTTTGACCAGTAAGGAACCGTTATACAGTGCATCTTTAACCAGCGCCGCGCCAGGCATGGTGCCAAGATTAACGAACTGTGTCGGCTCAACAGCAATCTGCGAACTGTAGGCTGGCAGTGATTGCTGGCGAATACAGGCGGCGATCGCCGGATAGAGAATCTCTGACGCACGATTTAACGGTGAACCAATCAGGATTTTTTGCGGATTAAACAGATTCACCATCACCGCCACAATGCGGCCGACACTGTTCCCTACCCCGATAATAATATCAGTCGCCAGTTGATCGCCCTGGCACGCGGCATCACATAGCGCGTCAATGCTGAGTGGCTGATGATGTAACCGTGAATTCGGCGAGGATGGCATCCGCTGTTCCGCCTGGGTCAGAATGCTGCTGATGCTGGCCACCGTCTCCAGACAGCCATGATTGCCGCAGTAACATTGCTTGCCGTACGGGTCGACCTGAGTGTGACCTATCTCAACCAGTGTGCTGTTACCGTTGTGCAACAGGCGTCCGCCAGTGATCACTCCGGCCCCAACGTTATGATCAATCACCACATGAATCACATCGCGTGCGCCGCGCGACGCGCCAAACAGGGATTCAGCCATGGTCCAGGCGCAGATATCATGCTGAATAAAGATGGGCAGACCGGTGCGTTTTTCCAGCTCCGGCCCCAGTTGCATATCCACTACCGGATAAAAAGGCATGCGATGCACGATACCGGTTTGGGTATTAATAATACCGGGCAGCGTGATGGCAATCGCGGTTAAGCGCTCAAGTTTATGCTGATGGCGGATAAAAAACTGGTCAATATGATTGATAATGCGGGTTAACAATGGCTCGCTGTCTTCCTGTGGCAGCGGCAGCTGCTCTTCAGTGACTAACGCGCTGCTTAAATCACGCAGTGCCAGGGTGATATCCCCTTTACTGATGCGTACCGACAGGTAATGCCAGCCAACAGTGTCGAGGATTAAGCCGGTAGCCGGGCGGCCACGGCTACCGATATCCTGAAATTCGGTTTCCTGAACCAGATGAGCTTCCAGCATTTCACGCACAATTTTGGTAATACTGGCGGGCGCCAGTTGCGCCAGTCTGGAAAGCTCAATGCGCGAAATAGGGCCATGTTGATCTATCAGGCGATACACAACGCCAGCATTGGTTTGCTTAATCTGATCAATATGACCAGGCTGACTATCCGCTATCACAACCCCTGCTCCCGCTTATTTTCGCGCTTCTAAATAAACCCTTTTCGCTATGGTGAAACACTTAATCTGTGTCGTCAAATATTTGATTCGATTTGTGATTTACTGCACACAAATCCCGGTGCAGCGCTCGTAAAAGGAGCAAATATGATCGCGCTACAGCAACAGCGCCATCATATGCTCCATCAGCGCACTGCGTTCACGCTGCCGTGCCCAGACCAGCCAGACCTCGGAAAGCGCGTCGTTTTCCTCAATCGGAATCCAGACGACATCCGCCAGCCGCACTCGCTTAAACGAGGCCGGTAGTATCGATACGCCCAGTCCGGTAGAGACCAGTCCAATAATGGTCATCGCTTCCCCGGCTTCCTGAGTGATATAAGGCTGAATCTGATAACGTTGCAGTAAACCCTGTATTTCGCTGTACAGCGCGGTACCTACCTGGGGATCAAAGAAGACAAAGGGTTCATTAGCCAGCGCCTGCACGGAAACCGTTTGCTGCTGCGCCAGGGGATGTGCGCGATGCATTAACGCATATAAAGGCTCCCGCAGAATCAGATGATGATCCAGCGTGTCCGGCAGCGGCGTATTACGCATCACACCGAGATCGAGACGGCCTTCATTCAGCGGCTCAAGCTGCTGACGGGTGTTGATCTCCTGCATCTGGATATGAACCTGCGGATAGCGCTGGCGAAAAGTGAATAACGCATCCGACACCCGCTTAATAAACGGCGCTGAAGAGGTAAAACCGATACGCAGTTCACCTTCATCGCCGTTATGCAGACGTGCGGCTTTGTCGACCGCCTGACTGACATTGAGCAGAATTTGCCGGGCGTCGATCAAAAACTGCTGACCCGCCGGTGTGAGCTGCACGCTGCGGTTGGTACGTGCCAGCAGACGTGCGCCAACTTGCTGTTCAAGTATCTGAATTTGCTGACTCAGTGGTGGTTGAGAAATATTCAGTCGCTGGGCAGCACGACTGAAATGCAGCTCTTCGGCAACCGCAATAAAGTAGCGCAGATGGCGTAACTCGATATTCATATGATTTAAGTATTATTCGAGATTATTAATATATTAGACATCATAATCCAGCTTCCTTAAGGTTAACAGACTAATAAATTTTTAAGGAACCGTTGTGAACCGCTCATCCCAGGCCGTAACGTTGGACGACTCTGACGTGGAACGCCTCTCCGATTCTGCCTCTGACCGAAATCTGTTTATCAAGCGCGGCACGCCACAGTTTATGCGCGTTACCCTGGCGCTGTTTTCCGCCGGACTGGCGACCTTTGCCTTGCTTTACTGCGTGCAGCCCATCTTACCGGTGCTTTCGCAACAATTTGGCGTATCACCGGCAGCCAGCAGTCTTTCTTTGTCGATCTCCACCGGACTGATGGCGCTTGGACTGCTGTTTACCGGCCCGCTTTCGGATGCTATCGGGCGTAAATCGGTGATGGTTACCGCGTTGTTACTGGCGGCTATCTGCACCCTGCTGTCGGCCACCATGACCAGCTGGCATGGGATTTTATTGATGCGGGCGCTGATTGGACTGTCCTTGAGCGGCGTCGCGGCGGTCGGCATGACTTACCTCAGCGAGGAGATTCATCCCAGCGTAGTGGCTTTCTCGATGGGGTTATATATCAGCGGTAACTCCATTGGCGGCATGAGCGGCCGACTGATCAGCGGCGTGATTACCGATTTCTCTTCATGGCGCGTGGCGGTGGCGGTAATTGGCTGCTTTTCACTGGCGTCGGCGCTGATGTTCTGGAAAATTCTGCCCGCCTCGCGTCATTTCCGCCCTGCTTCACTTAAACCGCGCAGTTTACTGATCAATTTCCGCCTGCACTGGCGCGATCAGGGTTTACCGCTGCTGTTCGCCGAAGGTTTCCTGTTGATGGGCGCTTTTGTCACCTTGTTTAATTATATCGGCTACCGTTTGCTGAGTGCGCCATGGTTTCTTAGCCAGGCGGTGGTGGGTTTGCTTTCGGTGGTGTATCTCACCGGTTCATGGAGTTCACCCAAAGCGGGGGCGATGACGGCGCGTTTTGGTCGCGGCACAGTATTACTGTTTTCAACCGCCATAATGCTGACAGGTCTACTGATTACCGCCTGCAACACACTCTGGCTGATATTCCCCGGTATGATGCTGTTTACCGCCGGATTTTTTGCCGCGCACTCGGTCGCCAGCGGCTGGATTGGCCCACGTGCCCGCCGCGCCAAAGGACAAGCTTCTTCGTTGTATCTCTTTAGCTACTATGCCGGTTCCAGCGTGGCCGGAACGCTGGGTGGCGTGTTCTGGCATAGTTATGGCTGGGCGGGCATCACCTGTTTTATCGGCGCGCTGTTACTGTTGGCGCTGGCGGTCGGTTATCGGTTGAAAAAACGCCAGTTATAAGATCTGAATTTATTGACGATAAATCAATCTCTTAATTGCTAAAGCAGCATGACAGGCTGGCATCCCGTCGGGCGGACGATATCACTCATCCGCCCTTCTTTCCTGTAGAAATAAATTGACGCATGTTGCTGATATGCGCACCAAAACAAGTTATAGTCTCTTGTATGTTGTAACTAAAGAGTATTCTATGAAGCAATATGATGCTGTCGCCGCACTGCACCAGTGCGTCAGTCAACTGGAAGCTGAACTGAATCAACTACAACAGCAGCTGCAATCGCTGCGTTTATTGACCGGGCGCGTATTCAGCTTGCCGCCGGTCATTAAGGGAAAAGAGCATGATGAGATTGCGAATATTGAGGTGACGCAACATCTCGGCAGCGCGGCTCTGGCTTTAGGGCTGGAACACTATTGTCGTCTGTTTATGCAGCATCAGTCGGAGCAACTGAGTACCAAAGCGGCGGTACGCCTGCCCGGTGCGCTCTGTTTTCAGGCTGATGATGCCCAGTCTGCCCTGCTCCACCAGCAGGTCGGGCGTATTAATAGCCTTAAGCAGCGTCTGGAACAGATTATTACCGTTGAATCCGGTGTGGAGAGTGAGGAGCGCTTCGAGTTTGTACATACCCACCTGCGCGGGCTGATTACGCTTAATGCTTATCGCGCCATTACCCTGCTGGATGCCCCCGATACCGTGCGTTTTGGCTGGGCGAACAAACATATTATTAAGAATCTTAGCCGCCAACAGGTGTTAGAAAAACTGGAGCGTAGCCTTAAAGCGGGACGCGCCGTCGCGCCCTGGACACGCGAACAGTGGGCAGAAAAAGTACTGGAAGAGATTGAAGCAATTCATTCCCTACCCGCTGACGCCCGCCTGAAGATAAAACGGCCGGTAAAAGTGCAGCCGATTGCCAGAACCTGGAATGTCCACCAGCAGAAACAGACGCAGCTTGCCTGCCCTTCGCCCCTGTTGGTGCTCTGTGCGGATAAAAATCAGGTGCCCACGCTGGGTGAACTGCTGAATTACGATGCTGAACAAGTGAAACACCGCTATAAACCTCAGGCGGAAAAGCTGTTTGCCATTATTCCACGTCTGCATCTGTACAGTGACCGGCTGGTTTAGCCAAAGAAAAAGCGGGATCGCTCCCGCTTGATTAACAATAATCTGATTAACTTCAGATTACGATTTCATGCTGCCGACCATATCTTCCGGACGCACCCAGGCATCAAACTCTTCTTCAGTCAGATAACCCAGTTTCAGTGCAGAACCTTTCAGCGTCAGCCCTTCTTTATGCGCTTTTTTGGCAATTTCTGCCGCTTTGTCATAACCGATATGGGTGTTCAGTGCGGTAACCAGCATCAGCGACTCATTCAGCAGCTGAGTGATACGATCGCGGTTTGGCTCGATACCTACCGCACAGTGATGATTGAAACTGTCCATACCGTCAGCCAGCAGGCGAATCGATTGCAGGAAGTTATGAATAATCATTGGACGGTAGACGTTCAGCTCGAAGTTACCGGAAGCGCCGCCGATATTGACCGCCACATCATTACCCATCACCTGACAACACAGCATGGTCAACGCTTCACACTGCGTCGGGTTAACTTTACCTGGCATAATGGAACTGCCCGGCTCGTTTTCAGGGATCGCAATTTCGCCGATGCCGCAACGTGGGCCAGACGAGAGCCAGCGCACATCGTTCGCAATCTTCATCAGCGAGGCCGCCAGACCTTTCAGCGCGCCGTGGGCATGAACCAGAGCATCGCAGGTCGCCAGCGCTTCAAACTTATTCGGCGCAGTGATAAACGGCTGACCCGTCAGTTCCGCCAGTTCTTTCGCCACACGCACCGCATATTCCGGATGGGTATTCAGACCGGTACCGACCGCAGTACCACCCAGCGCCAGCTCCGCCACGTGTGGAATGCTCTGTTCGATATGCTTCAGGCTATTTTCCAGCATCACCACCCAACCAGAGATCTCCTGGCCAAGGGTCAGCGGCGTGGCATCCTGCAGGTGAGTACGGCCAATTTTAACGATGTCTTTGTAGGCTTCAGCTTTCTTGTGCAGCGTTTCTTTCAGCGTATTGAGCTGTGGAATCAGATGTTCGCGCACCGCAATCACCGCAGCAACATGCATCGCCGTCGGGAACACATCGTTAGAGCTCTGACTTTTATTGACGTCATCATTAGGATGAACCAGACGTGACATACCGCGTTCGCCGCCAAGAATTTCACTCGCACGGTTCGCCAGCACTTCATTCATATTCATATTGGTCTGGGTACCGGAGCCGGTCTGCCAGATTGCCAGCGGGAATTCGTTGACATGTTGCTCGTCGAGGACTTCGTCTGCGGCCTTGATAATGGCGACAGCGCGCTCATTAGCCAGCAGTCCTAAATCACTGTTAACTTTAGCCGCGGCACGTTTCGTCAGTGCCAGCGCATGCACCAGCGCAGTCGGCATTTTTTCCGTGGAGATGCGAAAATGTTCAAGTGAGCGCTGAGTCTGAGCGCCCCAAAGTTTATCAGCCGGTACATCAATGGGTCCCATTGAATCTTTTTCAACGCGATTGGCCGCCATTCCTGTCTCCTTTAGCACATACATTTGATATTAAATGGCCCTTTCATCCGCTCTGGGCAACAAGGGCGCACGATAGTCTGCCACACAAGTATTTAACATTATGAGACTAAATCGTGCTTATTGCACATCAACTGGTTTTTTAATCCTGGATTCTGCTTTAATGACCGCAGTGACATTGCGCTGAACAGGAAGACATGATGCAGAAGTTGATTAATTCGCTGCAAAATTACGCATGGGGCAGCAAAACCGCTTTAACCGATCTGTATGGCATCCCTAACCCGCAGCAGCAGCCGATGGCAGAGCTGTGGATGGGCGCCCACCCGAAAAGCCCTTCGCGGGTTGAGCTCGACGGCGAGAAAGTCAGTCTGCGTGCGCTGATCGATACGGATCAATCTCACCTGCTGGGGGCGAAAGTGGCGCAGCGCTTTGGTGAGCTGCCCTTTCTGTTTAAGGTACTGTGTGCCGGGCAGCCGCTTTCCATTCAGGTTCATCCGAGTAAATCGGCCGCCGTTGCCGGTTTCGCCAAAGAGAATGCCGCCGGAATTGCTCTCTCTGCCGCAGACCGTAACTATAAAGATGCCAACCATAAGCCTGAACTGGTTTATGCCCTGACACCTTTCCTTGCCATTAACGGCTTTCGTGAATTACATGAAATTGTGTCGCTGCTGCAACCGGTCGCTGGCGCACATCCGGCGATTGCTCACTTCCTGCAACACGTGGATGCCGACAACCTCGCAAAACTGTTTGCCCACCTGCTGTCTTTAGCGGGCGAGGAAAAATCGCGGGCGCTCGGCGTGCTGAAAGCCGCACTGAACAGCCAGCACGGTCAGCCCTGGGACACCATTAAAGAGATTTGTCGTTTCTGGCCCGATGACAGCGGCCTGTTCTCGCCCCTGCTGCTCAATGTGATTGAGCTGCAACCGGGCGAAGCCATGTTTCTGTTTGCTGAAACGCCGCACGCTTACCTGCGCGGTGTGGCGCTGGAGGTGATGGCCAATTCCGATAACGTACTGCGTGCTGGCCTGACACCCAAGTATATTGATATCGCGGAATTGCTGGCTAACGTTAAATTTACCCCCAGCCCTTACCAACAGTTGCTGATGCCGCCGCAAGTTGACGGCAATACGCTGAATTTCCCTGTGCCGGTGGATGACTTTGCGTTTTCGATCCATACCCTGACCGACGATCCCGTCACCCTTTCGCAACAGAGCGCGGCGATCCTGTTCTGTATCGAAGGAAACGCGACGATTAGCAGGCAACAGCAGCAGCTGATGTTACAGCCTGGAGAGAGCTGTTTTATTGCCGCCAATGAGTCGCCAGTTAAGATCAGTGGTCACGGACGTATCGCCCGGGCATACAACCATTTCTGACAATGGGCTGACGCCAGCTCTGGCAATTGCTATTATTATTCAAGCCATTAACGAAAACGTCCGCCGGGCGTTTTTCTTCGCTGCCGGTTACAGGACTGTGTGGGCAGCGGTTGAAATCAGTGAAAGGACGACGAATCAAGATGAAAAAGACCAAGATTGCAGTAGGTGTGGTAGTTGCACTGGGCGTTATCTGGACCGGCGGTGCCTGGTTTACCGGTAAGCAACTTGAGACCCATATGGATACCCTGGTGCAGAACGCCAATGCGCAGCTGAGTAATATTGCCCCGGACAGCCGTCTGAAAGTGAGCTATCAGGATTACCAGCGCGGTCTGTTCAGCAGTACCGCCAAACTGGTGGTTCAGGCCAGCTCGCAAACCGAGGATAACTCACTGCTGAAGCCAGGTCAGAGCATCGTCTTCAATGAAAAGATCGATCATGGCCCGTTCCCGCTGGCTCAGCTGAAAAAATTCAATTTGCTGCCGGGTATGGCGTCAGTTCACAGCGAGCTGGATAATACCGATGCGGTGAAACAGCTGTTTGAGCTGACCAAAGGTCAATCCGTGGTTCAGGCCGATACCCGCGTCAGCTACAGCGGTGCCACCTCTTCGGCGATTAAACTGTTACCGGTTGATTATCAGAATGCCGAAAGCGGCCAGCGTTTTGCCTGGAACGGCGGCACGCTGAATATTGATGCCGATGCCAAAGGTGATAAAGTCAGCTTTGATGGCGATATCGACAGTATTGCCATCACCACCAAAAATCAGCTGGATATGCCGGTGCTGTTTACGCTGAACGGCGTGAAAGCGACCGCCAATACCCATCTTAGCCCGCAGGGCGTTCGTATTGGCGATCAGGGTATCAACCTGAAAAAACTGACCGCCAGTGTCAATGGCAAAGAAGCGGTGACGCTGGAAGGGTTAAAAGGCACGTCGAGCTTTGATTCTGATGATAAAGCGGTCTCCGGCACCATCGATTACACCCTCGACAATCTGAAGATGCAGAATCAGTCCTTTGGTCAGGGCAAGCTGGTGATGAAACTGTCCCAGCTTGACGGCGCGGCGCTGAAAACCTTCTCTGAGAATTACAATGCTCAGATGCAGGCGCTGCTGAACCAGCCTGGAATTGCAGAAGATCCGCAGCGTTATCAGGAAGAAGTGAACCAGATTCTGGTGGCTAACCTGCCGACGCTGCTGAAAGGCGATCCGGTGATTAACGTGGCACCGCTGAGCTGGAAAAACGACAAAGGTGAGAGCAGCTTTAATCTGTCGGTTCACTTTAAAGATCCGGCAACCGCCACCGGCCAGGCACAGAATATCAATCAGGCTGCCGATCGCGTGCTGAAAACCCTCGACGGTAAGCTGGTTGTTTCGATGGATATGGCGACCGAGCTGATGACCCATGTGGCGATGGCAGAAGGCCACCCGCAGGAGCAGGCAGCGAAACTGGCCGAGCAGCAGGTGAAAGGCGTCGCGGCGATGGGTCAGATGTTTAAACTGACCACGCAGCAGGATGACAATATTGTCACCAGTCTGCAGTATGGCACCGGACAGGTCACGATGAACGGTGAGAAAATGCCGCTCGATCAGTTCCTGTCACGCTATATGCTGGGGGGGATGACGGCTATGCCGGAAGGCGCACCGGCGGAATAAACCTCAGGGGCGGCATTTTTGTCGCCCCTTCTCACTGATTCACACTCTTTTCATCCGCATTCAACCTTTCCTCTCTTTACGCCGAACTGACTCCCGCACTCAATAATCCATTCACTGCGAATCGTAACCAGTCAGCCCTGCGCAGTATTTACCTCTGCCTCCAGGAACTGCGCGGGTATCTGCAAAGTAATCTGCACTATGTCACGCATCAGCTTAATCAGCATTTCCCTGCTCTTAACTGGCATCCGCCGCAGGCCAGCTATCTGGCATGGATTGAGGCACTGCATCTCACTGCCATCACAATGTTCCAGCCGCAGATAAGCCTGCACCATATTCAGCAATCCGGCTTTGCCCGCCTGCTCCAGCAGCGCCCGCAACTGGCAGATTATCTGACCCGTATGCGCCTGCGTCCTGCCGCTAAAAAGATGTTGGTTGCGCCGGATTTTAGCCGCGAAACCGGCTTTAC
This sequence comes from Winslowiella iniecta, assembly GCF_001267535.1. Classification (GTDB taxonomy): domain Bacteria; phylum Pseudomonadota; class Gammaproteobacteria; order Enterobacterales; family Enterobacteriaceae; genus Erwinia; species Erwinia iniecta. The sequence continues at coordinate 70,491 of NZ_JRXE01000008.1, forward strand.
TCTCTATTCTAATCTGTCAAAACCCTTAACGTACTTGCCCATCCGGTCAAAATAAAAAGGATGATACGGATGTTCAGCTGCGTTTTTAACGACACGGAATATCTCAGGCATTTTGCTTTTTAAAGCTTGTAAACTCTCATTAAGCTGTTCAACTGAAATCATCGCCGTCAATGGCGTCGTTCTCGGAAAAGAGGGAAAGTTCACGGGGTCGGTGTAATTCACACAGCGCCGCAGATGAGCCAGGGTCGAGACAGTACCACAATAGCCTTTGGTTGGCAGACCACTCTTAATGGCAAAAGAGGCGGCAAAACTGTCCTCTACCCCGGTTGCCGAATCACACACGATTAGCCGGGCGAACTGATAATCTTTAAAGTCTGCAAATCCCTTTTCCGCTAAATGACTGGCAAACTGATCGCCGGTAAAGTCAGTCACTCCGTTGCTAACCCGGGCATAGCCAGCAGAATCATCAAAGCCACCATGCGCGACAACATTAAGCCGCTTACCGTTTTTATATCGATCGTCAAAAACGAACTCGATATCTCTTTCGCTACTGTTCGGAATTGCACTATGAGTGACCGTCGATCTAAAAACGGGACGGAAGCGTTCTTCATCCCGCCAGATAATCAGTTCCTGCGGTGCTGCCTGCCGGCCTGCCAGCAATGCTGAACTCAGGGTCAGCCCCGCACTGATAATACCGCAGGCAAAAGACACCCACCCCAGCGCCGACCCGGCAGAGGCATGGGTACCACCCAGCAGCGTGCTGGCAATCCCGCTGACATCTGCCACCACCCCGGCACCGCCGCTAATCAGTGACAGCAGGCTGGCCGATCCCAGCGCCGCATCAAGGCTGCCAGCCGCCACCAGGGAGGTGCCGCCGCTAAAGATCGCCCCCAGCAGGCCAACAACCCCCAGGCCAATACCCAGCCCGGCCTGCCAGCTAAAATGCCCGCTGGCATCGGAACGGTTAATCGGGTCGCCACCGCAATAGGCGTAAGGGTTAATACCGCCCGCGCCAAACGGACTCCAGCTGTCCGGGCAACTAAAACGCATCAGTTGAGGATGATAAGCACGATAACCGTTACCCAGATGATAAGCGCCATTAACCAGGTCCTGCCGTTCACCGTTATAATTTACCAGGCCGTTTTGCATAAATTTGTCTTACCGTAATGATTGAAGATAACCAGAATTCCCACAGAGCCTGATCTCTGCTCAAGCGAAACCTCATCAATAAACTCACAGTGTGATGCGGATAAACCTGACGCGAGCAATTAACCAGCAGTTAAGCCGTTGCGTTGCGCAAATTTCTGGCGTATTTGCGCAAGATGTTTTTATACTTCTCTGCACTTTACTTAAAACAACAAAGCGAGTGCGAAATGATCGATACCCGACTTCCCCTTACCGATATTCATCGTCATCTTGACGGTAACATCCGCGCACAAACCATCCTCGATTTAGGCCGCGAATTTAATCTTACCCTGCCCGCGTCTACGCTGGACACGCTGCGTCCGCACGTACAGGTCACCCAAAACGAGCCGGACCTGGTCAGCTTTCTGCAAAAACTGGACTGGGGCGTTAAAGTGCTCGGTTCGCTGGATGCCTGTCGCCGCGTGGCGCAGGAGAATGTGGAAGATGCGGCGCGCGCCGGCATTCACTATACCGAACTGCGCTTCTCGCCGGGCTATATGGCGATGACCCACAATCTGCCGGTGGCTGGTGTGGTTGAGGCGGTGATTGACGGGATTAAAGCTGGCTGTCAGCAGCATGATATTGAGGTGCGCCTGATTGGCATTATGAGCCGTACCTTTGGTGAAGAAGCCTGCCTGCGTGAACTGGAAGGATTACTGGCGCATCGCGACGCGATCACCGCACTTGATTTAGCCGGTGATGAACTGGGCTTCCCCGGCAGTCAGTTCCTTAGCCACTTCAACCAGGCACGCGATGCCGGACTGCGCATTACGGTGCATGCCGGTGAAGCCGCCGGTCCGGAGAGTATCTGGCAGGCGATTCGCGAGCTGGGAGCCGAGCGCATCGGCCACGGCGTGAAGGCTGTTGACGATCCGGCGCTGATGGATTTCCTCGCTGAGCATCAGATTGGTATCGAGTCCTGCCTGACCTCAAATATTCAGACCAGCACCGTGGCACAGTTAAGCCAGCACCCGCTGGCGACTTTCCTGAATCATGGCGTACTGGCGACCATTAACACCGATGATCCGGCAGTTCAGGGGATTGAGCTGGCACATGAATACCAGGTTGCCGCACCGGCTGCGGGTCTTAGCGCGCAGCAAATCCGTACCGCGCAAGAAAACGGCCTGAAAATTGCGTTTCTGAGTGAAGCGGAGAAAGAGAAGATTCGTGCGAAGGTAGCGGCACTGAGTTAACGCAAAGCTCGATAAAACTGGCATCATTGTAGGGGAGCCGTTATCGGCTCCCGTGCTGACGGTATGCGGAGTGCTATCCTCGGCACGGGCGGCGAAAACGCCGCCCCGACAAAAAAAACGATAAGGCGAAAAGCCCTACAGTGTCAGCGTCTGTCCCTGCTCCGCTGACTGCAAGCCCAGTTCAATCAGCTCCATCACTTCGATCGCCTCTTCGGCGCTCACCGGATTCTTGCCGGAACCCTTCACCGCATCGCGAATCGCCGCATAATAGGCCGGATAATTGCCTGGAATGGTCAGCAGGGTTTTCTCCACCATCAGATCGCCTTCGGCCAGCGTCAGCACGCCATCGCGCATATCATAGCCCCAGTCTTCCTGCGGCGGACGCGCACCATCCTTCAGCCGATCTTCCTGCGGATCGAGACCGTATTTCACATAGCTGCCGCGTGTACCGTGCACCTGGAAGCGTGCCGATTCCGCCGCCACCAGCATACTGCCATGCAGCACCACCCGACGCTGCGGATACGTCAGCACCGCGTGGAAATAATCTGTGGTCTGCGCGCCCGGACGCAACTCAGCCAGATCGACATTAATGGCCAGCGGCTTGCCAAACAGTTGCAGTGCCTGATCAATCACATGAGGACCCAAATCGAACCAGATACCGCTTCCGGCTCCTTTCATCTCACGCCAGCGCTGACGCACTTCCGGACGGAAGCGGTCGAAATGGGATTCGAGGTAACTCACTTCACCGAGCGTGCCGTCAGCCAGCAGCGCTTTCAGCGTCAGGAAATCACTGTCCCAGCGGCGGTTATGGAATACCGAGAGCAGCAACCCTTTGGCTTTTGCCAGCGCATCCAGCTCGCGCGCTTCTGACAGTGTCACGGTAAACGGTTTATCAACCACCACATGCTTACCGGCATTCAGCGCGGCTTTTGCCAGCGGGAAATGGGTATCATTTGGCGTGGGAATGACAATCACCTGGATAGTCGGATCGTCAAAAAGCGCCTGCGGGTCGGATACCACCTGCATGGCAGGCCAGTCGGCGTGAACTTTCGCTGCGTCGCTGCTGGAAACCGCCGCCAGCTCCATTTCTGAAGTACCGGCAATTAGCGGGGCATGAAATGTTTTGCTGGCGAAGCCATAGCCCACCAGACCAACACGGACTTTATCACTCATTAGCATTCCTCTTGTTCAGCCAAAGCCTGACCGGTGCAGCGATATGCCTTCACCGACCCGGCTTTACCCAATGATTTAAAACCAATAAGTTGAGGAGAACAAGCCGGATTGTGCTGAATTAACGGTTAGTACCGGAACGCGGCATTTCCCAGATCTCCTGTGCCACCAGCGCGTCATGGGCATCCTGGCTGCGGCGACGGAAGTCACTCGGGCTGACGCCGACGCGTTTACGGAACACGCGCGAGAAATAGAGCTGGTCGTCGTAGCCCACTTCACGCCCCACGGTCGCAATCGGTTCCTGCGTGGTCTGCAACAACAGTTTGGCGCGGATCACCCGCTGATCCTCACGCCAGCGCAACAGATTGACGCCCATCTGCTCACGGAACAGATGCGCCAGCCGCGATGGCGACAGACAAACAAATTTCGCCACCTCTTCAATTTTCACTTCTCCTGCCAGGTTGCCGGTGACGTACTGGCAGGCTTCGATAACCCGCGGGTCACGCACCTGCTGATGAGAACGCGGATCCTCTTCCACCGCACGCAGCAGCAAGCGTTCCAGCAGGTTCATCGCCAGCTCCTCGGCAAAGCGCCGTCCGGAATTATGCGTCTGCTCAATATTAGCCATCAGCCGGTCAAACTCACCGCGCAACGCCTCCGGCAGTCGCAGCCGGCCCACGCCCTGATTTTGATCCTGCCACTGCAACCAGTCACTCCAGTAAGCACGCGGGCGGAAGTAAATCCAGCGATGGAACCAGCAATCACTTTCTGATGAACGGCCATAATAATGTGGTGTTTTCGGCTGAAACAGCAGCAGGTCGCCCGGCTCGCAGTCAAAGGCCGCTTCGCCATCAAATACCCGGCCGCTGCCTTTGATCGTCAGATTAAGAATAAAACCTTTCATGCCGAGCGGTCGGTCGATAAAAAAGTCCAGCGGCCCGTTAGCGGTAATCGGCGTCAGCCCCGCCACCAGCCAGGCATTAAATGGATAGCCCGGCAACAATGGATTCGACTGAATAGATCCAGGCAGACGATGATACATAGCCCCTCCGGCGATAATCTAACCGGAAGACAGACCTGCCTCCCGGTAGCATCAGGTTAATGAGTTTTCGCTTTCTGTTTGTAGCGGTCAAAAATTACCGCCGCTAACAATATCAAACCGCGTACCACATACTGTGAGAATGGCGAGATATTCAATAAATTCATCGCATTCTCGACCGTTCCGAGAATCAATACCCCGGCCACCACATAGGAAATTTTGCCGATGCCGCCTTTCAGCGAAACGCCGCCCAGCACACAAGCGGAGATCACAATCAGCTCGTAACCCAGCGACGTCATCGGCTGGCCGCTGGTCATCCGTGAGGCAAGAATAATTCCCGCCGCAGCGGAAACCAGCCCGGAGAGAATAAAAATAATAATGCGGGTACGCACCACCGGTACTCCGGCAAGACGCGCGGCCTCTTCATTACCGCCGATGGCCAGCGTATTGCGGCCAAAGGTGGTTTTATTCAGCAGAAAACCAAACACAATCATGGTGGCAATAGTCAGCCAGATCGGTGCCGGAATACCCAGCCAGTTGGTATAACCCAATGCGAAGAAACGCTCATCTTCAATCCCGACCGCTTTACCGTCGGAGAAGATATACGCCAGGCCGCGCACAATCTGCATCGTCGCCAGCGTGGTAATCAGCGCGTTAATTTTCAGTTTGGCAATCACAAAACCATTCACAAAGCCGCAGGCAACACCCAGCAGCAGGCCGGCACCAATGCCAATCCACAGGCTTTCACTGAGATTGATCACCACCGCCGTGGTCACTCCGGCACAGGCGATCACCGAGGCGACCGACAGGTCAAAATCACCGGACGCCAGACAGAACAACATCCCGCAGGCCACCATGCCGGACATTGACATCGCCAGCCCCAGACCTTTCATATTGATAAAGCTGCCAAAGTTCGGCACAAAAATCAGGCAGCCGATAAACAGCACGGCAAATACCACCAGCATGCCGAAATTATCCCAGATGCGCCCGAGATTGATCCCGCTGCGCGCTGCCGATGGCGTGGTGTTCGAGGTGGTTGATGAAGACATAACAGCACTCCTGGATTCAGGCCACAGCGGCCGCTTGAGAGGTTTTCGGCATCGCGAGATGCAGGGTTTTCTGCTCGGTCGCCTGGTCATGGCTAAGTTCGCCGGCAATTTCACCTTCACGCATCACGATAATGCGGTCGGCCAGCCCCATCACTTCCGGCAGATCGCTGGAGGCAAACAGCACCGCGATGCCCTTCTCTGCCAGTGCATAAATCAGGTTATAAATTTCATGTTTCGCCCCGACATCAATGCCGCGCGTCGGTTCATCCAGCAAAATCACCTTCATCTCTTCCGACAGCCAGCGACCCAGAATCGCTTTCTGCTGATTCCCCCCGGAGAGGTTCATAATCAGCTGATCGGCGGACGGCGTTTTGATATTCAGCGAGCGGATATGCGCCTCCGCATTTTTCGCCTCCCACGCGCGGTCGATCAGACAACCGGCAGTCAGGTTATGGCGGCGGGCGCTGATATTGATATTGTCGCGCACCGAGTGCACCGGAATAATACCGTCGGCTTTACGATCTTCCGGGCATAACATCAATCCGGCGCGGATCGCATCAGACGGCTGACGGATATTCAGCGTTTCGCCGTCGAGGCTGACTTCACCCGACTTCAGGCGAGTGGCACCAAACAGCCCTTTCATCAGTTCACTGCGCCCGGCGCCCACCAGCCCGAATAAGCCGACAATCTCCCCGGCGCGCACGCTAAGTGAAATGGGTGTGCGTACGCCCTTCGCATGTACCTGGTTCAGTTGCAGACGCACCGCACCGCGAGTACGCGGCGTGTAGCCATAGATATCACCGATATCGCGCCCGACCATCGCCTGCACCAGCTGGTCATGATCGGTATTTGCCACATCGGTAAAGGTGCGCACATAGCGGCCATCTTTAAACACCGTAATCGCATCGCTCAGCGCAAAGATCTCCTCCATGCGGTGCGAGACATACAGCACCACCCGTCCCTGTTCACGCAGATTGCGGATAACGCGAAACAGCTGTTCAATTTCACGCGCCGACAGCGAACTGGTCGGCTCATCAAACGCAATAATTTTGGCGTTACGCGCCAGCGCTTTGGCAATTTCCACCATCTGCCACTGACCCAGCGAGAGATACTTCAGCGGCGTATCCGGGTCGATATCCATCCCCAAATTTTTCAGCTGTTGCCCGGCTTCATAGCGCAGCAACTTACGATTCACCCAGCCACCACGCTGCGGCAGCTGGCCGAGATAGATATTCTCGGCAATCGTCATCTCCGGCACCAGATGCAGCTCCTGATAGATAATCGCTACCCCGGCATCCAGCGCGTCGGTGGTATGGCCGAAGCGCATTGGCTGACCTTTAATCCGGATCTCACCGCCGCTCGGCTGATAACTGCCACTGAGAATTTTTAATAATGTCGATTTGCCCGCGCCGTTTTCGCCCATCAGGGCATGGACCTGACCGGCATGACACGCGAAACCGATATCCTGCAGCGCTTTGACGCCCGGAAAGGTTTTACTGATGCCATGAAACGACAGAAAGGCGGGTTCAGTGTTCATGGTATTCTCCCTGTTAATAACTAAGCGGATCGCTAAGGGCCTGACAGGCAGGCCCGCATAACCCTGACGGAATTACATCAGCCCTTTTTTCGCCAGTTCGGTTTTAAAGTTGTCACGGGTAATCAGCACCACATCCGTTACTTCGGTGAATTTTGCTGGCTCGACCCCTTTGGTCACCCACTCATACAGCATCTGGCTGCTCTTGTAGCCGTGCACATCCGGGCTTGGCAGCAATGAGCCGAAGAACCCGGTGGCCGCGCCTTTCGACAGCTCGCTCACCGCATCCACACCATTAATGCCGATACCAATCACATTGGGCGCTTTAAAGCCCTGTCCTTCCGTCGCACGCACGCCACCCAGCACGGTGTTATCGTTCATACCGACGATTAACCAGTTTTTCACTTCCGGATGCTGCACCAGCAATGAGTTACCGGCATCAAACGCGCCAGGGATATCATTGGATTTGGTTGGCACCTGATAAATCTGTTTTTCCGGGAAACCGGCGGCTTTCAAGGCGTCCATCGAACCACCGGTACGACGACGTGCGGTATCCAGTTCGTTGGCGGTAATCGCCATCACGCCGGTCTCTTTGACATCCCAGCCGCGTTTCTGCATCTCTTTGTACAGCTCTTCACCCTGACGCTCGCCGATTTTGGTCGCCGCCATCATCACCAGGGGCACCGTGTCCATCGGTTTGCCTTTAGCGGTCACAAACTGATCGTCCACTGCAATCACTTTCAGGTCATAACTGCGCGCCTTGGCGACAATCGCCGCCCCGAGTTTCGGATCCGGCGTACAGATCACAAAACCTTTTGCGCCGCTGGCTGCCAGGCTGTCAATGGCATTAAGGGTTTTCTCACCGTCCGGCACGGCAATTTTGATCACTTCAAAACCGAGATCTTTGCCGGCTTTATCGGCGAATTTCCATTCGGTCTGGAACCAGGGTTCCTCAGGCTGCTTGACCAGAAAACCCAGTTTCATGGTCTCGGCGATAGCTGATTGTGACATAACGGCAGCCAGTCCAACGGCGGCTAACGCTTTAGTGAATTTATGCATGATGCTCTCCGGCTCGATAATGTTTTTTGCATGAGGTAAGCGAATCGGTGTAAACGATTCCAGTTGATGACATACCGCTGTCATCAACGTTAAATCAGCTAATTAGCAGAGTAATCGCACAATAGCTGAACAACCGCTGGGCTAGTTGTAGCGAGAAAAGAAGCAAAAATTGTAGAGCGTTATCACATCGTGGAATTACAGCAGAAATGTCCATACATTCAGCTATTTTAACCGTCAGTTAACTTTTGAGGTCAATCACAGAACGCCGGAGGATGACAGAAAAGTGCATATATGCAGCCGCAGATGACTAACTGCTTTTGCGCCAGCTTCTTAGGGTAATCAGCAGTGTTCGGGGATTAACAGGAGAGCCTCATGCGTGCTGGTGCCATTACAATTGGCTTGGATTTTGGGAGTGATTCAGTTCGCGCGCTGGCGGTGGATTGTCAGAGCGGTACGGAGTTACAGAAACAGGTAGTCGCCTATGCGCGCTGGAAAGAGGGAAAATATTGCGACCCGAACGCCAGCCGCTTCCGTCATCACCCGCAGGACTATATTGATGCGCTGGAGCAGGCGATTACCGCGGTAGTGTCGCGCTTAAGCGAACAACAGCGCGCCAGCGTGGTCGGGATTGGCGTCGATTCCACCGGCTCGACGCCCGCGCCAATTGACCGCGAAGGCCGGGTGCTGGCGCTGCGTCCGGAGTTTGCCGACAACCCGAACGCGATGTTTGTGTTATGGAAAGATCATACGGCAATTGAAGAAGCCGAAGCCATCACTCAACTGTGCCGCAGCGGCGACTTCCCGGACTACTCGCGCTATATCGGCGGCGTTTACTCCTCAGAATGGTTCTGGGCGAAAATCTTACATGTCTCGCGTGAAGATGCGGCGGTACGCGAAGCCGCCGTGTCGTGGATTGAACTGTGCGACTGGGTGCCGGCATTGCTCAGTGGGACGACCGCTCCGGCCGATATCCGGCGCGGGCGTTGCGCGGCGGGACATAAATCGTTGTGGCATCCGCAGTGGCAAGGCTTACCCGACGCCGGTTTTCTTAATGCGCTCGATCCGCTGCTGACCCACGATCTCGACTTCCCGCTGTTTACTGATACCTGGACAGCCGATATCCCGGTGGGAACACTGACCGCCGAATGGGCTGAACGACTCGGTTTACCCACCCGCGTGACGCTGTCCGGCGGCGCTTTTGACTGCCATATGGGCGCGGTCGGTGCCGGTGCACAGCCGTATACGCTGGTGAAGGTGATCGGGACCTCCACCTGCGACATCTTAATCGCCGATGGCGATCGCGTCGGTCAGCGCGATATCAAAGGCATTTGTGGTCAGGTCGATGGCAGCGTGACGCCGGGCATGATCGGCCTGGAGGCCGGTCAGTCGGCGTTTGGCGATATGTATGCCTGGTTCAGTCGCTTACTGAGCTGGCCACTGATTGAAGCGTCCCGTCAGCATCCGCAACTGAAAGCGCAGCTCGAGGATATCCAGCAAGATTTGCTGCGTCAGCTGACCGATGCCTGGGTCGCCAACCCACAGCTGGATCATTTGCCGGTGGTGCTCGACTGGTTTAACGGCCGTCGTACTCCGTTCGCCAATCAGCGACTGAAAGGCGTGATTACCGATTTGAATCTTGGCACCGATGCGCCGACGCTGTTTGGCGGTTTTATCGCCGCCACCGCGTTTGGCGCGCGCGCGATTATGGAGTGCTTCGAGCAGCAGCAAATCCCGGTAGAAAATATTCTGGCGCTGGGCGGTATCGCGCGTAAATCCCCGGCGATTATGCAGGTGTGCTGCGATGTGATGAATCGTCCACTGGATATTGTCGCCTCCGACGAATGCTGTGCGCTGGGCGCGGCGATTTTTGCCGCCGTCGCCGCCGGTGTTTATCACGATATTCCCGCTGCACAACAGCAAATGGCCAGCCCGGTCGCGGAAACTCTGCAACCTGACGACGCCCGCGTGGCGCGTTTTCAGCAACTTTATCAACGCTATCAACACTGGTGTGAGGCTGCTGAACCGCAGTATGCCCCGCGCACTTCATCCGTTAAGTAAGGAGTGGTTTTATGGAACAGTTAAACGCGCTCAGCGTGTGGTTTGTGATTGGCACGCAGCATCTGTATGGCGCGGAGACATTGCGCCAGGTTGAGCAGAACGCGCAGCAGGTGGTTGACGGGTTGAATCGCGAAGCCAGCTTACCGTTTACATTGCAGCTGAAACCGCTGGTAAAAAGCCCTGACGAAGCGCTGGCGCTGTGCCGCCAGGCTAATTACGATCAGAACTGTCTCGGGATTATTACCTGGCTGCATACCTTTTCTCCGGCCAAAATGTGGATTGGCGGCCTGTCGATTCTGAATAAGCCGCTGATGCAGTTCCATACCCAGTTCAATGCTGAGATCCCGTGGGACAGCATGGATATGGACTTTATGAACCTGAACCAGACCGCGCACGGCGGCCGCGAGTTCGGATTTATTGGCGCACGCATGAATCTGCAACACAGCGTGATCACCGGTCACTGGCAGGATCCGGTCAGCCACCAGCGTATCGGCAAATGGATGCGCGGCGCGGCGGCCAGACACGCCAGTCAGCAGCTGAAAGTGGCGCGCTTTGGTGACAATATGCGCGAAGTGGCGGTCACCGACGGCGATAAAGTCGGCGCGCAGATTCAGTTTGGCTATGCGGTCAACGGCTGGGGCGTCGGCGATCTGGTCGAGGTGATTAACCAGGTCAGCGAAGGCGATCTGAACGCGCTGATCGATGAATATGAAAGCCAGTATGAATTTAGTGCTGCCGCCGCCGTCAACGGTGAGAAGCGCCAGAATGTGCTGGATGCCGCGCGCATCGAACTGGGATTAAAACGCTTCCTCGAAGCCGAAGGCTGTAAAGCGTTCACCACCAATTTCCAGACGCTGCATGGTATGACGCAGTTGCCGGGTCTGGCCGTTCAGCGCCTGATGGCGCAAGGTTACGGCTTTGCCGGTGAAGGCGACTGGAAAACCGCCGCGCTGCTGCATATTTTCAAAGTGATGGCGCACGGCCAGCCGGGCGGAACGTCGTTTATGGAAGATTACACCTATCACTTCTCGCCGAATAATGACCTGGTGCTCGGCTCGCATATGCTGGAAGTGTGTCCGTCGATTGCGCGTGAAGAGAAACCGTTGATTGATGTGCAGTATCTTGGCATCGGTGACAAAGCCGACCCGGCGCGTCTGATCTTCTCCGCGCCTGCCGGACGCGCGGTTAACGCCAGCGTGATTGATATTGGCGACCGTTTCCGCCTGCTGGTGAATGTGGTGGATGCCATCGAACAACCGCAGCCGTTGCCCAAACTGCCGGTCGCCCGTGCTATCTGGCGCGCCCAGCCGTCACTGCCGACCGCCGCCGAAGCGTGGATCCTCGGTGGCGGTGCGCACCATACGGTGTTCAGTCAGGCACTGGATGTTGACGATATGCGTCTGTATGCGGAAATGAACGGTATTGAGGTACTGGTGATTGATAACGACACCACCATCCCGTCATTCCGCGATGCGCTGCGCTGGAATGAGGCGTATTATCGGTTAAATCTGCGTTAAGCTGTTATTCTGCAAAGGGCGATTTTATCGCCCTTTTACCGCAGCGCGTCCATCTGTGATCCCGGTATGTTTACTCTCCACCATGATTCCCTCACCTCTTTTATTACTGTCATCCCTTAGTTTGTCATGGCAGCAGTCTGTATTGTGATAAGGTTTGCGCCAGCAATGCGAATTGAGATTACGTGTACAGAGGTAGCGGGATATGCCCCAAAAAAAAGCGACGCTCATCGGTTTGATCGCCATTCTGTTATGGAGCGCCATTGTCGGATTAATTAAAAGCGTCAGTGAAGGCTTCGGCCCGATTGGCGGCGCGGCGTTAATTTACAGCTGTAGCTCAGTATTACTGCTGTTCACCGTCGGCTTTCCCAATCTGCGCAAATTTCCCCGCAATTATTTGCTTATCGGCAGTGTGCTCTTTGTCTGCTACGAAATTTGTCTGTCGCTGTCACTGGGCTTCACGCACAACAGTCGTCAGGCAATTGAAGTCGGCATGGTGAATTATCTCTGGCCGAGTATGACCATTGTTTTAGCGGTTATTGTTAACCGCCAGAAAACCAGCCTGTTAATTATCCCTGGCGTCATTCTCGCTGTAGCCGGTATTTGTCGCGTATTGGGTGGTGAGCAAGGCTTTTCACTGGATGAAATTACCCGAAATGTTATGGATAACCCGCTAAGTTATGGACTGGCATTTAGCGGCGCGCTGATTTGGTCAATATATTGTGTAGTAACTAAAAAAATTGCTCAGGGTAATAACGGCATTACGCTGTTCTTTATTTTGACGGCATTAACCTTATGGGCAAAATTCTTGCTTTCGCCGCAGCCGCCCTTCGTGTTATCCCCGCAGGTGTGGATCAGTCTGGCGCTGGCAGCAATGGCAATGGGTTTTGGTTATGCTGCCTGGAATATTGGTATTCTGCACGGTAATGTCACCGTTCTGGCTGCCGCATCCTACTTTATCCCGATAATATCGGCGATTCTGGCCGCCTTTATCCTTAGCTCGCAGCTTACGGTGTCGTTCTGGCAAGGCACGGCAATGGTCAGTCTCGGTTCGCTGGTCTGCTGGTGGTCAACCCGTACTCTGACAACGAAAAAGGTGACAAACAAAGTTTCAGTATAACCCTGTTGGGAGGCGTCTCTGCCTCCCCAAAAAACTGATTACATCAATTATAAAAAAGAAAGCAATATTTTATCCGAACCGTCTGCACCGGAGGAATATCCCTTATGAACCATTTAAAATAGCCAAAATAAATCATCAGTTAATTAACAGTCTTTATCTGCCGATGGACTTTTTATAACCCTACAGACTGACCTTAACTTCACCGGGATAATGAATATCAGGCGTCAGAGCCGCTATGGCTGCTTTAAGCATCCATCGCTAATTTTGCTTATTAATCCCCTCTAACGAACAGTGTTCCCGGCGAATGACGCCACTTCTGCCAGCGGCATCGGCGCATCCAGATGATGCTTCATAAACTCGATCACTTTACTTACCCGTTCGTTTTCATACACATCCGGTTCGTTAACACTGTTTTTTTCTGCGTTTATTTCACTGGCGCGGCAGGTTCTTCCACCAGCAGATATTTTAACACTTTCTGCGAGCGCACCAGACCACAGTGATAACGGATCAAATCCGCGGCCAGATCGATGGCCGTGCCACCCGGACAGGAAATAATACCACCGTCTTTAATATAGGCTTTGTCGATAACCGGAATAGACTCAGGAAAACGTAATCGAAACTCATCACGTGTAGTAAAATGAATCGCACAATGCCGACCATCAAGCATACCGGCGTTGCCCGCTACAAACGCGCCACTGCACAGCGTAATAATCGGTATATTGCGCGCGTGTAGCTCACGCAGCGCCTGCAACAGCCACTGCGGCGGCTGACGTGTCTCTTCCAGTAAACCTCCGGCCACTACAAAGTAATCCCACGGCCTGGAGAAATCCAGTGCTGCGGTAGGCGACACCGTCAAGCCGCAACTGGCTGTCACCGGCTGGTTATCGCAGGTCATCCATTCCCAACGGCAGAAAATTTGCCGGCTGCTGAAAGACTCGTCCGCGGCAAAACGCAGTGACTCAACCAGCCCGGCGACAGAAACCAGAGTAAACTGGTTCATTAGCAGAAAACCGACGGTCAGATCGGGGGACGGTCCAGAGTGATGTTCAGCGGCTATCGGTTGTTCCATGTTCATCCGGTTCCTGCAATCCACCCAGCTTACTCAGCAAACGTTTACCTGGTGGATGACGATTTCGATCCCACTAACCTTCATGAAGTCGTCTGGGCACTTTCCACCCGAGTGCACCCGGTTGGCCGTCGCGCCATCTTTGACCATCAGCGGGTTATTCGACTGCCTCAATGCTACGAAGAAGAAGAGTATATTGCCAGCAAAGGTGCAAAAGTGGTCTTCGATACCCTGCAAAGCAAGCGCCAACTGCATGCCTCTTTTGCGCAAGGTTATCCGCCGGAAATACGGCAACGTGTTATTGATAACTGGTAAATCTGTTACGGTTGAAACTGTGCCGGGATCACCCGGCAATTAATCACTAAGCAGCAATCATGCAATTTTTTAACGTAAATTTTTAACGAACTTAACCTGCCCATCAGGAGGTATATTGTTTCCAGTCCAGCCAGGTATGGCGGCAGAATCCGTTAGCTCGTACCCGCGTATTGCTGTCTGTTTCAAGCCAGATTTGCTGACACCCCTCTCACCGGGGCATGCGCGCCAGGCCATGTCAACGATGCTGATCGGTGAATAGATAACTCCCGCTCGCTCTGTGCTGGCTTAAACGGCCATTTTCGGCATTCTGGTGGGATTTACCGGCGTGACCTTTGTGCAGTAAGCAAATGCATGGTCTGGACATAATATATGTCGTATAAATAATTTTATAAAAAACCATAATCATGGTAATAAAATAAACTATTTAAATATCGTTATAATAATGATATTTATTTACTCTCAGCTCTCCGACCCCTTACAACCAACAGCTTTTAATCATGGATTGATTTATGGCCATTATCCCACGAATGCCATCCGATAGTTTCGATGAACTGTTTAGTAATTTACAAGAGGCGAAAGAAAAGCGGCAACCTCGCGGTATGGCGCTACCGCATACCTACCTGTGGTTCTTTAAAAAAGTCCGAAATCGTGGCCCCTGGGATTATAAACAGCGAGATCGTTCCTTGGCTAACTTTGGTAATTTCAACTATGGTGCTACGGGTACAACCGTCGGTATTCCACCAGATATACTTCTTATGGCTGGCGGATATGCTCAAACTCAGGCAGGTACATCAAGACCCGAATGGAATTACTGGTATCAACAATCTCCATACGGTGATGATCCACAGGATCAGTTCTGGATACAGCAAGGACCAGATTATGCAAACCGGCATGGTTATTAAGTGGGCGCACAGGAGCATCACCGCCATTCTTGTTATTATCATTACGGCAATGGCTATAAACTTCTACCTTACCCACAAACCTTATGATGATCGGCTATACCGTAAGCAACAGCTTTCCGACAGTGTATGGCTCTATATCACGCAATATCAGCATGCGGGTGCCACTGATACCGATGTCTATCGTTATTACCTTAACCACAATATTACCGGCGACCCACTGAAAGCATTAACCCAGACGTCCCCCTTTATGACTGCCGATCGACCAGATGCTATTGTTAACGCTCTCGCTAATAAGGTAACGGTCAGAATAACGGGAAAGATTTACTCATTCAGTAACTCAGTATTCTTTTATGATGACAAAGTTGCCGTTATGCCGGTGGTCGATCTTTATGCCAGCGGCGTTAATAGCTGGCGTTAAACTGCGGTCTCCATGCAGGGCGATGTTATCGCCCTGCTGATATTGCTGCTCGCCACTCTGCCGCCTGCCAACCCTTCGCCCTCTGCCAGCCACGATCCTGAGATTACCCGTCAGCTCGCATAAATAAATTTTAATTTTTAATTCCAAGCTACTGATGTGTCGCTTCTTCCTGCTGTCCACCTTGTTCGGCCAGAACGGGGTTAAACGGAATTTTCAGGGCGAAACCCGCTCCAGTGCTATCGGACGGCTATTTCACCGGGTATTAACGACATATCTTATGCAGAGCAGACAAATGAAAAAGCGCACGCTTTCAGGTTTTGCAAAAAATCCGCGCAGCGGGATCGGCAAGTTTATGGTTCTTTCCCAGCTGGCAATCCAGGTCTCCCTCGCCACCGCCCCCTTTTATGCCCACAGTGCTGTTGCCGCACCGGACGACAACGCGCTTAAGTGGTACCAGTCCGGCAACCTGACGCCGGAAGAACAGGCGCGTTATCAGCAGCAGACCGGTCACCTCGCCAGCGCCGCCGCGCTGCTGAGTGAGCAGGATTCCACCGCGGCCGTGTCCGGCATGGCGCGCTCCGCCGCCACCGGAGCACTGAACAACGAAGTCTCGGGCTGGCTGAACCAGTTTGGCACCGCCCGCATCCAGCTGAATCTCGATGATAAATTTACTCTTAACGGCAGCCAGGCCGATGTGCTGCTGCCGCTGTATGAAAACGACAGCGCCCTGCTGTTCACCCAGCTCGGCCTGCGCCGCCTCGAGCAACGCACCACCGGTAACCTCGGCCTCGGCGCGCGTGCCTTTACCGGCGACTGGATGTTCGGCGTTAATACCTTCTATGATAACGACTTTACTGGCGACAATCGCCGGGCGGGCGTTGGCGTCGAGGCGTGGCGCGACTACCTGCACCTTTCCGGCAACAGCTACTTCCGCCTGAGTAACTGGCACCCGTCGCGCGACTTCGCTGACTACGATGAACGCCCGGCCAACGGCTATGATATCCGCGTCGAAGGCTGGCTGCCGGCGTATCCGCAGCTTGGCGCAAAACTGATGTTTGAGCAGTATCAGGGCGATGAAGTGGCGCTGTTCGGCAAGGACCAGCGTCAGAAGGATCCATGGGCGTTTACCGGCGGCGTCAGCTACACGCCGATCCCGCTGCTGACACTCGGTGCTGAACACCGTGCGGGCAAAAATGGCCAACAGGACTCACAAATCACCCTCGCGCTGAGCTACCGCCCCGGCGAGCCGTGGCACAAGCAGATCAACCCGGATAATGTCGGTGCCTCCCGCCTGCTGAGCGGCAGTCGCCACGACCTGGTCGAGCGTAATAACAGCATCGTGCTCGACTACCGCAAGCAGGAGACCCTGACGCTGGGGCTGCCGGAAAATGCCACCGGTAAGGGCCTCGGCGTGCTGGCGCTCAGCTATACGCTGAAAAATACCTACCCGGTGCAAAATATTAGTTGGGCATCCCCGGCGCTGATTGCGGCAGGCGGCATCATCACTCCAGCGGGTGATGGCCGTATTGATATCTCTCTGCCGTCGTGGCGGGGAAGCAACCCTAACCGCTATACCCTGACCGGCACCGTCA
>NZ_JRXE01000008.1:87770-88047 GCF_001267535.1 Winslowiella iniecta
GAAATGACCGACGCCAGCGTCACTAACAGCAGCGTGATCGCCACCCCGATCAGCCTCCCGGCTGACGGCACCAGCACTTCAGTAGTGCGGATCACTCTGCAGAACAGCAGCGGGCAGGCGATCACCGATGTGGCTTCGGTGTTAAAGGTCAGGCTAACCGAACAGCAACATCAGGATCAGCCGCCCGCACAGCGCGCCCTGAAGCTGAAGGACGCCACGCTCGGCGACGTGAAAGAGACCGCGCCGGGCGTGTATGACGCTGTCGTCACGTCCGGTA
>NZ_JRXE01000008.1:88098-99826 GCF_001267535.1 Winslowiella iniecta
AGCAACCTGACGGTCACGCCATCGATTAACGGCGTCACCCTGAAAACCGCCACCATTCAGCAAGTTGCCGATACCTCGACCGGCAGAGTCAATGACGGCGCGGTGGTGATCACCACGGACAACAGCATTGCCAACGGCAGCGCTGCCAACCAGGTCAGCGCCACCGTCACCGACGCCAGCGGCAACCCGGTGCCGCAGATGCCCGTCACCTTTACCCTGACAGGCTCGGCGACTGCGCTGGGATCGGCGACCCAGCTCAGCGACGCGCAGGGCGTGGCGAGGCTTGGCTTTACCAATACCGTGGCGGAAACCGTCACCGTGAAGGCGGCGACCGCCAATGGCGGCAACGCCAGCGCCGGGGCGCAGTTTATTGCCGATCGCGATACCGCTTCACTAAATGACAGCGACCTGACGGTCGATGGCCAGAACATCGTGGCAAACGGCAGCAATAAAGCGACCTTTACCGCGCTGGTGAAAGATGCCAGAGGGAATCCGGTGCCGAAAATGCAGGTCAGATGGACCACCAACAGCGGGACGCTGGGCGGCAACAGCAGCACCACCGACGCCGACGGCAAGGCCAGAATTACCCTGACCAATACCCGTGCGGGCAATACGCAGGTGACGGCATCGGTTAACGGTGGCGCGGGGATTAACCGGCTGGTGAACTTTATCGCCGACGGCAGTAATTCGGGCATCGGTAACGGCGATCTGACCCGCGACAAAGCGGAAGCGCTGGCCGACAATGTGGAAATTGTCACTTACAGCGCCATCGTGAAAGACGTTAACGGCAACCCGGTTAATCAGCAGAAAGTCACCTGGGTGACCACACTCGGCACCTTCCCGGACGGCAGTACCACCGCCACCACTGATACTGACGCCAGCGGCAAGGCCACGATTGCGCTGAAATCCACCCGCGCAGGTGCGGTACAGGTCACCGCGACAGCGGGCAACGGCGGCACCGCCAGCGCCGAATCGGTGACCTTTAAGGCCAACCCTGCCACCGCAGATGTCAGCGGTGCGGTAACGGTCAATAAAACTCTCGTGACGGCCAACGGCACTGACTCCGCGCTGTACAGCGTGACGATTAAAGACGCCAACGACAACCTGGTGGAAGGCATCGACGTCATCTGGACCAACAGCGGCGTCGGTGAATTTAACCGCGCCGACGGCATCAGTAAAACCAACGCTAGCGGCGTGGCAACCATGGCGCTGAAAGGCACCGAGGCCGGGATTGCGAAGGCCGCGGCGAGCGTCAACAGCAAACCGGCGGTCAATGCGCAGGACGTGACGCTGAAGGCTGACGAATCCACCGCCGGTATCGGTAACGGCGATCTGACATCGGATCGGAACACGGCGCTGGCCAACGGCACGGCGGCCATTACCTACACCGCGCTGGTGAAAGATGCGAAGGGTAACCCGGTGAAGAACTTACGGGTCAGCTGGGCCACCGATCGCGGGACTTTTGCCAACGGCAACACGACCAGCACTACCGATAACAACGGTAAAGCGGTGATCGCCCTGACCTCAACGCAGGCAGGCAGCGCCACGGTAACCGCCACGCCAGGCACCGGCAGCACGGCCACCGCGACGCCGGTAAGCTTTACCGGCGATCCGGCCACCGCTCGTCTCGACAGCAGCAATATTTCCGTGCTTCCCAACCGCAGTATCGTGGCAAACAACGTTGATCAGGCAACCTATAGCGCGCTGGTTAAGGACGTCCACGACAACCCGGTAGCGGGCGTCACCGTAACCTGGAGCACTAACAACGGTACGTTAGCCCCAGCTAATCAGAGCGTTACCGGTCAGGACGGTGTGGCAACCATCAGACTGACCGCGACTGCGGCAAGGGTGACGCAGGTCAGCGCGAAGCTGGGCAACACCGCTGCCGTCAACGCACCGTTGGTGACATTTATTGGTGACCAGAATACAGCAAGAATTAACACGGGCGATCTGGCCGTCAATAAACCCAGCATCGTTTCCAATAATGTTGATGTTGCTCTGTTTACTGCTCAGGTAAAAGATGTAAACGGCAATTTATTACCGGGTGTGGCGGTAAGCTGGCAAACTGATAAGGGCGTAGTGACGGGCATGGCTCCGCTAACCGATAACGACGGTAAGGTTACAGCTCAACTGAAAGCGGACATTCCTGGCAGCGCAACCTCACCGGACAGTGTAGCAAGGGTTACTGCAAAGGTTGGCAGCGCGACACCAACTAACGCTCCGGATGTGGCCCTGGTCGTGCCGCCGCAGTCATACCGAGGCACGGATATCACCTATACCACCACCGATGCCCCTAAAAGTGCGCAGATGACAATTAGCGGAAGAACAGGGACTGTTCCAGGTAGCATAAAGGTCAAGGTTACCATTACCAGCCCCAATACCTCACTGGCGTGGTTTAGCATTGTGGCGCCAAATAACGTTGAGTATATGGTTAAACCGATGGGCACCGCACAACCTGAAGCCGAGAAAACTTATACCGTTACGTTACCATCAGGTGTGAGTAAATCAGGAGTCTGGAAATTGAAGATGGATGACACCAACTCCAATAACTCAAGTGAACATATCCTGAAATGGAACATTACTCTGTAAGTTATCATCCTTAATCTTTATCCCAGTAAAGGCTCCCTTGCGGAGCCTTTTATGATTTCCGCTCAGGACGGCAGTCGCTTAACCGGCGCATTCTGCTGACGATCCCACATCACGGTTAATAACCGTTGCAGCGCGATAAAACTAAACAGCAAAATCCCAATCGCAATTTTGGTCCACCAGGAACTTAAGGTGCCATCAAAGTTAATCCAGGTCTGGATCAGTCCCTGAATCAGCACGCCAAACAGCGTTCCCAGCACGGTTCCCACCCCGCCGGAAAGTAGCGTGCCACCAATCACTACCGAGGCGATGGCGTCCAGCTCTACGCCCATTCCAGCCAGTGCATAGCCCGCCGAGGTATACAGTGAAAACACAATCCCTGCCAGTGTCGCCAGGCCGGATGACAGCATATAGATCTTCACCGTAGTGGCGCGAGTCGAGATACCCATCAGCTGAGCGGACGTCACATTGCCGCCGACGGCATACACCTGATTACCAAAGCGCGTACGGTGCGCCAGCAATATTCCCCACACCACCACCACCAGCATCACCAGCGCCAGCAGGCTTAAGCGCCCGCCGCCGGGAATTTTCCACGCCATACTGGATAATGAGGTATACAGCGGATGGTCGATGGGAATCGAGCTTTCCGCCACCAGATAGCTACAGCCACGCAGGAAAAACATCCCGGCGAGAGTGATAATAAACGCCGGAATTTTTAACGCATCAATTAGCCAGCCCATCATGGCACCAAACGCCGAACCGGCGACCATGATAATCGTGAAGGCCAGCCAGGGTGACAGATTAAAGTCGCCAATCGCACGGGCGAGGAATACGCCGGTAAAGGCGATCACCGCGCCGACCGACAGATCGATGCCGCTGGAGAGAATCACAAACGTCATACCGACGGCAATAATGCCGAGAAAGGCGTTATCAGTCAGAATATTACAAATCAATCGCGTCGAGGCAAAGCCGGGAAACTGGCTGAGACAGAACAGATAGCCCGCAACAAATACCAGCAGGGTAATCATTAATGGCAGATGACGTTTAATCACGACGGCGTCCTCGTTTAAACAACTGGATAAAGCGCGGAGACTGCAACAGCAACACACACATCACCACCACCGCTTTCACCACCTGATTCAGTTCCGGCGCAAAGCCGGACAGCAAAATCCCGGTGTTCATTGCCTGGATAATCAGTGCACCAATCAATGACAGCACCAGACTGAAACGTCCGCCCATCAGTGACGCCCCGCCAATCACCACCGCCAGAATCGCATCCAGCTCCAGCCATAGTCCGGCATTATTGGCATCCGCGCCGCGAATATCCGCCGCAACAATCAGACCGGCCACCGCCGCGCACAACCCGCTGATGGCATAGGTCGACATCACCACCAGCCAGCCGTTAACCCCGGCATTGCGTGCCGCACGCAGGTTTATCCCCACCGCTTCGATAAATAATCCCAGCGCGGTTTTGCGGGTTAACAGCCAGACCAGCGCCGCCACCAGCAACGTGATCCAGACCGGCACCGGAAACAGCCACAGCGTGCCGCTACCAATACGCGCCAGCGCATCACTGTCAAAGGTGACAATCTGCCCTTCGGTAATTAACTGTGCGATACCGCGCCCGGCAACCATCAGTATCAGGGTGGCGACAAATGGCTGGATTTTCAGCAGCGCCACCAGCACCCCATTCCATATCCCGCAGAGCAGTCCGGCACCGAGTGTCGCCACAATGACCAGCCACAAGCTGTAACCGGCCACCGTCATGGTCGCTGCCGTGGCCCCGGCAATCGCCATCACCGCCCCCACTGACAAATCAATACCGCCGGTGGCAATCACCAGCGTCATGCCAATCGCCAGTAACGCCACCGGCGCCGCGCGATTCAGAATATCAATTGGACTGCCAAACAGGCGGCCATCCTGCAAATGAATGGCGAAAAAGTTATTGGCGACCAGGCTGTCGACAATCAGCACCAGTACCAGTGCGGCAATCTGCGGCACTCCCGGCGGGAACTTACCTTTCAACATGCGCGTTTTCTCCGGAGATAACTGTGACTCAAGCATGTTGCGCGCCTCCGTCAGCAATCGCATTCACAATCGCCGCCACCGAAAGCTGCTCCAGCGGTATTTCCGCCACCTGCTGGCGATCGCGCAGGATCAACACCCGATCGGCATAGCCCACCAGCTCTTCAAGCTCCGAGGAAATCACCAGCAGCGCCAGACCATCGGCACAGAGAGATTCAATCAGGCGGATAATCTCCGCATGAGCACCAACATCAATGCCGCGCGTCGGTTCGTCGAGAATCAGAAACTGCGGACGCGTCACCAGCCAGCGTGACAGCAACACTTTCTGCTGGTTACCGCCGGATAACAGTTCGACTGGCTGCTCAGCATGCGGCGTTCGGATACCAAGGCTTTTGATAAAGCGCTCGGCAATCTGCTGCTGTTCACGCCGCTTTATCGGCCGCAACCAGCCGCGCTGTGCCTGCAAAGCCAAAATGATATTTTCCCGCACCGAGGCTGCACCAATAATGCCATCGGTTTTACGATCTTCCGGACAGAACCCCATTCCCAGACGCGACGCCTGCGCCGGGGTGCGAATGGTGCGTTTTTTGCCTTTAATCATTGCGCTGCCACTGTCAGCACGGCGAATGCCAAACAGCAACTCGGCGGTTTCGGTGCGCCCGGAACCGAGCAATCCGGCCAGCCCGACCGCCTCACCCGGCCTGACTTGCAGGCTGAAGGGTTCAATGGTGCCCTTCTTACCGTAACCTTTAAACTCCACCACTGGCTGGTTACTGCGCAGGGTGCTGCCGGCACGTTGCAGGGCGGTTTCCAGCAGTTCGCGTCCGAGCATCAATTTAATCAGCTCAATCTGCGGCAATGTTCGGGTGTCACGGGTGGCAATATACTGTCCGTTACGCAGCACGGTAATGCGATCACTGACGCGATACACCTGGTCAAGGAAATGGGTGACAAAGATCAGACTCATACCCTTTGCTCTCAGCTGATTCATCAGCGTGAACAGCATCTCCACTTCGCTGGCATCAAGGCTGGCAGTCGGTTCATCAAGAATTAACACCTGTGCGGAGAGATCCACCGCGCGGCAAATGGCAATAATCTGCTGCATGGCAACCGAGTACTGGCCGAGTGAACGGGTCACATCCAGCTCAAAGCCATACTCGCGCATTAGCCGGGTCGCATTTCGCACTATGGCTTTACGATCGATCAGCCCAAAGCGTTTTGGCTCGCGACCGATAAATAAGTTGTCAGCCACCGACATATTCGGCAGCAGGTTAACTTCCTGATAGACCGTACCAATGCCGATTTCCTGTGCCTGGGCGGTATTACGGGGATTAATCGGCAGGCCATTTAGCGTCACGCTACCGGCATCTCGCGGGTAAACGCCGGTCAGCACTTTAATCATCGTCGACTTACCGGCACCGTTCTCCCCCAGCAGCGCCATAATTTCACCGCGCCTGATGCTAAAAGAGACATTATCCAACGCCTTCACACCGGGGAAAAACTTACTGACGCCGTTGATGCTTAACAGCGTTTCCTCTGTCTGCGTGGTCATAAACATCGCCTCTCAGAATAAAAAAAACCGCCGGATCGCAGAGTCTGTCCCGCCGCATAACGGGGTGACTGGGGATCAGGCGGCGCTGTGCTTAGTAACCCATGCCTTTTTTCTTATCTAATTCGGTTTGTGCATCAGCAGGCAGGAACAGACGAGACTCAGTTTTGATAATTTTTGGCGGTTCAGTGCCATCTTTCTTAAATTTCTCCAGCGCATCAAATGCCGGGCCAGCCATATTTGGCGTCAGTTCGACGTTAGCATTGGCTTCACCCGCCAGCATCGCTTTATAAATATCCGGCACGCCATCAATCGAGCCGGTCAGAATATCTTTACCGGGTTTCAGCCCCGCCTCTTTAATCGCCTGAATCGCACCGATTGCCATATCATCATTGTGCGCATAAACCATGCAGATGTTTTTGCCGTTATTTTCCGCCTTAATAAAGCTTTCCATTACCTCTTTACCTTTACTGCGCGTAAAGTCGCCGGATTGTGAACGGATAACTTTAATATTTTCGGCACCGGCAATGGCTTCAGCAAAACCTTTCTTACGATCGATCGCCACGCTGGCACCGACGGTGCCCTGCAACTCGACGACATTACAAGGTTTACCGGCCACCTCTTTCACCAGCCAGTCGCCAATCAGTTTACCTTCCAGCACGTTATCGGCGGTCACCACCGCCTTATACAGCGATTTATCTTTTACCACGATGGCGCGATCCAGCAGGAATACCGGAATTTTCGCATCTTTAGCTTCTTCCAGCACCGGCTCCCAGCCGGTCTGCACTACCGGTGCGATAAAAATGGCATCTACCCCCTGGGCGATAAAAGAGCGTACCGCTTTAATCTGGTTCTCTTGTTTTTGCTGACCATCGGCGATTTTCAGCGTGATACCGCGTTTGGCGGCTTCGCTTTTCGCCACGCTGGTTTCTGCCGCGCGCCAGCCTGATTCTGAGCCAACCTGAGAAAAGCCGACTGTCATATCGGCCGCCAGCGCTGAACCGGAGAGTGCAGCACTCACCAGGGTGGTTAAGAGTAAACGCTTCCACATAATCTTTTTTCCTCTGATGGGAGATTGCTGTATGAGTACAAGGCACCTAAAGCCTGGACTAAACGGGTGGAAACATTTTCGACATGGTTCACAAAATGCTACGAATTAAATGAGTTACGTAAAATTCAGCGCCGAATAACCGCCAGCGATATGGAGTTTTCCCCTGCCGTTATTATCAGGTCAGTTAAATAACTGTAATAAAGATAAGCGGTTAACTGCGCAGAGTTTGGAAGCGATTACAGCACCACGTAAAGTTCTGCCATTTTGCTGCACTGCGCCAGCACATAAATAATTATCTGAACTGTGATTTCCCGCACACTGACAGTTTTAAGCAGACTTTTACCGGTAACAGGGCAGTTAGCGCGATGAAGGTGAAAAAAAAGGCTTTTTAAATGCGAAAATTGCAGCCGCTATTACAGCGCGCCCAAGAGTCAGAGTTAGCGTCACTGATAATAATGCTGTGAACGTTTCAGCGCGTAATAATTACAGCCAAAACTTATTATTCCATTTTGAAAAAGCTATTAGTAACAACATCTCCTACAGATAAGTCTTAAAAGAAATCATTTTGCACGCCGTTGCTACGAATTTATCTGATTTTCTCTTTTTTTTAGGGTTGAGGGTATAGACAGATTTTTGCGTCTCCCTATACTTGATAGCTCACTATTCCCCGACCTGACGGCCACCATGACAGCACAAGACTACCTGCTGAAATTTCGTAAAGTGAGTAATTTAGAAACGCTGGAAAAGCTTTTTGATCACCTCAACTACTCGCTGAGTGATGATAAAGAGATCCTGAATATGTATCGCGCTGCCGATCATCGCCGCGCTGAATTAGTGTCCGGTGGACGCCTGTTCGATTTAGGCTGTGTGCCGAAATCCGTCTGGCGCTACGTGGTATAAACACCTGGCTCACTTTACCTTCCTTTTTCTGTATAATCCCCCTCCAGTTTAATGATGGCAGCTTTGATTTCCGCAAACGCTGTCATCGCTGTTTACTCTCTGTCAGGAAACTTATCATGACTGTGCAACCTTCTGCGCCACGTATTGGCGGCTGGCTTTTCGTGCCTCTGGCGTGGCTGATTATGACCCTGCTGACCAGTACGCTGGTGGTGGCGATGTATCTCAGCGCTTTTCTTAGCCCGGATCTGCGTCAGGCGTTATTCAGTCAGGAACACGCTTTTACCCTGCAATGGACGCTGTCGCTGGCCACTTCTTTACTGGTATGGATCTACAGCGCATGGGTTACCTGGATCTTTTGCAAACGGTCACGACGTCTGCCGCGCCACTACATTATCTGGCTGCTGCTGACGGTGCTGCTGGCGATTAAGACCTTTGCCTTTTCGCCGGTCACCGACGGTGCGGCAATCAAGACTTTACTGATCGCGCTGTTGGCCGCCTCGCTGCTGGTACCCTATTTCAAGCGTTCTCAACGGGTTAAGACGACATTTATTGAGCATTAACTGCTGATATAATCGTCAGTAATTTAATCCTGAGTGCTATCAGAAAATAACCCCAGGGTTGATATGTTGTGATACAGCCGCTAATGCCCGATAATAAGCGGCTTTTATTTTTCCCCCAGGCGTAACAATGACCGAATACCTGCTTCTTTTTGTTGGCACAGTGCTGGTGAACAACTTCGTCTTAGTGAAGTTTCTCGGCCTCTGTCCCTTTATGGGCGTTTCCAAAAAACTGGAGACGGCAATTGGCATGGGACTCGCCACCACATTTGTTATCACCCTTGCCTCGATTTGTGCATGGGTGGTTAACCACCTGATTCTGGTTCCACTGGATCTGGTTTACCTGCGCACGCTGGCGTATATCCTGGTGATCGCGGTTACCGTGCAGTTCACCGAAATGGTGGTGCGTAAAACCAGTCCGGCGCTCTATCGTCTGCTGGGCATCTTTTTACCCCTGATCACCACTAACTGCGCGGTACTGGCAGTGCCATTGCTGAGCGTCAATCTGAATCACACCTTTTTGCAAGCGGCGATGTATGGCTTCAGCGCCTCTGTCGGCTTCTCGCTGGTGATGGTGCTGTTTGCCGCGATGCGTGAGCGCCTGGTGCTGGCCGATGTGCCGTTGCCATTTAAAGGCTCATCCATTGCGCTGGTGACTGCCGGCCTGATGTCTCTGGCCTTTATGGGCTTCTCTGGTCTGGTGAAATTCTGATGTCTGCCATCTGGATAGCGATTATTGCCTTAAGCGCGCTGAGCCTGGTGTTTGGCGGGCTGCTGGGTTACGCCTCGCGTCGCTTTAAAGTGGAAGCCGATCCGATCGTTGAACAGATCGACGAAATCCTGCCGCAGAGTCAGTGCGGCCAGTGCGGTTATCCTGGCTGTCGCCCTTATGCGGAAGCGGTCGGTAACAACGGCGAAGCGATCAATAAATGCGCCCCCGGCGGTGAACAAACCATGCTGAAACTGGCGGGTTTGCTTAACGTCGACCCACAACCGATTGACGGTGACGATGCGGCAAAAGAGCCGGTACGCACCGTGGCGTGGATTGACGAAGCCAACTGTATCGGCTGCACCAAATGTATTCAGGCCTGCCCGGTTGACGCCATCGTCGGTGCCACCCGCGCCATGCACACCGTGCTGAGCGACGTCTGTACCGGCTGCGATCTTTGCGTTGCCCCCTGCCCGACCGACTGCATTGAAATGCGTCCGGTTGCGACCACCACTGCCAACTGGAAGTGGGATCTCAACACGATTCCTGTCCGGGTTATCCCCGTGGAAAGTCATGCGTAATCTGTTAAATTTCTTCAAGAAAGACAAAATTTGGGATTTTGACGGCGGCATTCATCCTCCTGAGATGAAAACCCAGTCGAACGGCACGCCGCTGCGTCAGATTCCGTTGCCAGAACGTTTTATTATCCCGTTAAAACAGCATATTGGTCACGAAGGCGAGATCTGTGTCGCTCCGGGTGACACAGTGCTGCGCGGCCAGCCGCTGACCTTCGGTCGTGGCCGGATGCTGCCGGTTCACGCCCCGACTTCCGGCACAATAGAAGCGATTGCGCCGCATATGACGGCGCACCCTTCCGCACTGTCCGAAATGTGCATCTTTATTACGCCCGATGGCGAAGACCGCTGGATTGAACGCGAAACCGTCAGCGACTACCGC
This sequence comes from Winslowiella iniecta, assembly GCF_001267535.1. Classification (GTDB taxonomy): domain Bacteria; phylum Pseudomonadota; class Gammaproteobacteria; order Enterobacterales; family Enterobacteriaceae; genus Erwinia; species Erwinia iniecta. The sequence goes on from NZ_JRXE01000008.1 coordinate 98,433, forward strand.
CAGCTTGAGCGCGCTGAACTGGTCAGCCGTATTCACCAGGCAGGCGTCGCCGGTCTGGGCGGTGCAGGTTTCCCGACCGGCACCAAGCTGCGCGGCGGCCTGAGCGGGGTGAATACCCTGATTATTAATGCCGCCGAGTGTGAGCCTTATATCACCGCCGATGATCGTCTGATGCAGGACTGTGCCGACGAGATCCTCGAAGGCAGCCGTATTCTGGCCTGGATATTACAGGCGGAAAAAGTGCTGATCGGGGTGGAAGATAATAAACCCGAAGCCATTGATGCGCTGAAGCAAGCGCTGGGCAACAGCACCGATTTACAGCTGCGGGTGATCCCGACCAAATACCCTTCTGGCGGTGCTAAACAGCTGACCAAAATTCTGACCGGTCGCGAAGTGCCGCACGGTGGCCGCTCATCGGATATCGGCGTACTGATGCAAAACGTCGGTACGGCTTATGCGGTGAAGCGCGCAATTATTGATGGTGAACCGCTCACCGAGCGCGTGGTCACGCTGACCGGTGAGTCGGTCGCACAGCCGTGTAACCTGTGGGGCCGTCTCGGTACGCCGGTCAGCCACCTGCTGCATCAGGTTGGCTTCTCCCCGGCAGCCGGACAAATGGTGATTATGGGGGGGCCGTTAATGGGCTTTACTCTGCCGGCGCTCGATGTGCCAATGGTAAAAATTACTAACTGCATTCTCGCCCCTTCCGCCAGCGAAATGGGCAACAATGAAGCGGAGCAATCCTGCATTCGTTGCAGCGCCTGTGCCGACGCCTGCCCGGCCAATTTGTTGCCGCAGCAGCTCTACTGGTTCAGCCAGGGTGCCGATCATGAAAAAGCGCGTGCGCACCATATTGATGACTGCATTGAATGCGGTGCCTGTGCCTATGTCTGCCCAAGCAATATTCCGCTGGTGCAATATTATCGCCAGGAAAAAGCCGAGCTGCGCGCCATCGACCTCGAAGCGCAACGTACCGCCCAGGCCAAAGCGCGTTTCGAAGCGCGTCAGGAGCGCCTTGAACGTGAGAAACAGGCGCGTGAAGCCCGCCATGAGCAGGCGAAACGTAAAGTCAGCACCAGCGATCAGAGTGAAATCACCGCGGCACGGGATCGTGTTAAAGCGAAAAATAGCGCCAGTGACGTACAGTCTGGTGAACAGCCGGATAATGCGATTGTTACCGCACAGCGTGAAGCCCGCCTTGCGCAGGCGCGTGCTCGTCAGGCTGAGAAACAGTCAGAAACTGAGCCGGTTACTCGTCAGACTGGCGATCCGCGTAAAGCGGCGGTAGAAGCGGCGATTGCCCGTGCTAAAGCGAAAAAAGTTGAGGCGGAACAGGCGGCTGAAACGGGTGCAGCCGATCCGCGTAAGGCGGCAGTAGAAGCCGCCATCGCCCG
>NZ_JRXE01000008.1:99886-100230 GCF_001267535.1 Winslowiella iniecta
GCTGACGCCGAACCGGTTGACCCGCGTAAGGCTGCGGTAGAAGCCGCGATTGCCCGTGCTAAAGCGAAAAAAGCCGCGCAGAATAGTGAAACTGCTGCGCCTGCCGCTGACGCTAAGCCGGTTGACCCGCGTAAGGCGGCAGTAGAAGCCGCCATCGCCCGCGCTAAAGCAAAAAAAGCGGCGCAGGCAGATGACATGGCTGAAGAGACAGAATCAGACGATCCCCGCAAAGCGGCAGTGGCGGCGGCCATCGCTCGTGTAAAAGCGCGCAAAAGCGCGCAGCAGCACTCTACGCAAGAGGACTAAATGGCTTTTCGTATCGCAAGTTCGCCTTATACCCATAA
>NZ_JRXE01000008.1:100258-121813 GCF_001267535.1 Winslowiella iniecta
GGCAACCTGATTCAGGTTGCGCTGGCCGCGATTACTGCCTGGTCAACTGAGGGCATTATCCTCAAGTTAAGGAAACAGCCGGTCAGCGCGAATCTCGCCGATAACTCGGCTTTGCTGACTGCGCTGCTCCTCGGCATCAGTATTCCGCCACTGGCGCCATGGTGGATTATCGTGCTGGGTACTGCCTTTGCGGTGGTGATTGCCAAACAGTTGTATGGTGGTCTCGGTCAGAACCCGTTTAATCCGGCAATGATCGGTTACGTAGTGCTGTTGATCTCTTTCCCGGTACAGATGACCAGCTGGTTGCCACCGGAGTCATTGCAGTCAATCACCCCTGGACTGATGGATTCGCTGAGCATGATTTTCAGTAACCATACGCTGGCGGGTGAAACCATGCAGCATCTACAGGTGGGTGTGGATGGTATGAGTCAGGCCACGCCGCTGGACAACTTTAAAACCGGATTACGCGCGGGTCACAGTGCTGAGCAGCTGATGGCGCAGCCGATCTACACCGGCGTCCTGGCCGGTCTGGGCTGGCAGTGGATTAATATTGGCTACCTGCTGGGCGGTCTGTTTCTGCTGTGGACCAACAGTATTCGCTGGCAAATTCCGGTGAGTTTCCTGCTGTCGCTGGCTTTTTGTGCCACAATCGGCTGGCTGCTCTCCCCGGAAAGCCTGGCGTCACCGATGATTCACCTGTTCTCCGGTGCCACCATGCTCGGGGCGTTCTTTATCGCCACTGACCCGGTGACCGCTTCCACCACCAATAAAGGCCGGCTACTGTTTGGCGCGCTGATTGGTCTGCTGGTATGGCTGATCCGTAGCTTTGGCGGCTATCCTGATGGCGTGGCCTTTGCGGTACTGTTGGCGAATATTACCGTGCCGCTGATTGACTACTATACTAAGCCGCGCGTTTACGGACATCGTAAAGAATGAGTATGCTCGATTCGATCAGAAAAAATGGTGTCACGCTGGCTCTGTTTGCCGCAGTCACCACCGGCGTTACCGCAGTGATTAATGCGGTGACCAAGCCCACTATTGAACATCAGACTGCGGTGCAGCAGAAATTACTGCTGGATCAGGTGGTTCCGCCCGAAGTTTACGACAATTCGATACAACAGGAATGTTACGTTGTCACGGATAAAGCATTGGGTAACGCTAAACCGCACCATCTTTACCTGGCGCGAATGAAGGATAAACCGGTTGCTGTCGCGATTGAGAGTACCGCGCCGGACGGCTATTCTGGTGAGATCCAATTGCTGGTGGGGGCGAATTTTTCCGGCAAAGTGTACGGTACCCGGGTAGTGGAACACCATGAAACGCCGGGTCTCGGGGATAAAATCGAACTGCGCATTTCCGACTGGATTAACAGTTTTAACGGCAAACAGATTTCTGGCCCTGACGACAGCCATTTTGCGGTGAAAAAAGATGGCGGTGATTTCGACCAGTTTACCGGCGCGACCATTACGCCGCGCGCGGTGGTCAATGCGGTAAAACGCACCACCCTGTATGTAGAAACGCTGCCGGCGCAACTCTCATCGCTGCCAGCGTGTGGAGAGAATAATGAGTGAAGCGAAAACGTTACTGGTAAACGGCCTGTGGAAGAATAACTCCGCACTGGTACAGCTGCTGGGGCTCTGCCCGCTGCTGGCGGTGACCTCTACCGCCACCAACGCGCTGGGTCTCGGTCTGGCGACTACCCTGGTGCTGACCTGCACCAATAGCGCAATTTCCGCCTCACGCCGTTGGGTGAAGCCGGAAATTCGTATTCCGATCTACGTAATGATTATCGCCGCGGTGGTCAGCTGCGTGCAGATGCTGATAAACGCCTATGCCTACGGTCTGTACCAGTCGCTGGGGATCTTTATCCCGCTGATCGTCACCAACTGTATTGTGGTCGGTCGTGCAGAAGCGGTCGCCTCCAAAAGCAGCGTGCCGCTGTCGGCGCTTGACGGCTGTGCCACCGGGCTGGGCGCAACCAGCGCGATGTTTGTGCTTGGCTCCCTCCGTGAGATTATTGGTAACGGCACCATCTTTAATGGTGCTGACCAGCTGCTTGGCCCGTGGGCAAAAGTGCTGCGCGTTGAAGTGGTCCATTTTGATTCGCCGATGCTGCTGGCGATGCTGCCACCCGGCGCGTTTATTGGTCTTGGCATGATGCTGGCCGGTAAATATATGATCGACAAGAAAATGAAGGAGCGTGCTGCGGCACGTGCTGCTGAAACTCAGGCCGAACCAGAGGGCCATACCGGGAAAGCGATGTGAACAAGGAAAAACGACATCAGATTCTGAGCCGTTTGCGTGATAACAATCCTCACCCGACTACCGAACTGGCGTTCAGCTCTCCTTTTGAGTTGCTGATTGCCGTGTTGCTTTCCGCTCAGGCAACGGACGTCAGCGTCAATAAAGCCACCGCCAGGCTCTATCCGGTGGCCAACACGCCAGCTGCTATGCTGGCGCTGGGCGTTGATGGCGTAAAAGAGTATATAAAGACCATCGGTCTGTTTAACAGCAAAGCGGAGAATGTGATCAAGACCTGCCGCATTTTGCTGGAACAGCATCAGGGCGAAGTGCCGGAAGACCGCGCTGCGGTGGAAGCGTTACCCGGCGTCGGACGCAAAACCGCCAATGTGGTGTTAAATACTGCCTTTGGCTGGCCGACTATTGCTGTGGATACGCATATTTTCCGCGTCAGCAATCGCACACGCTTTGCCCCGGGGAAAAATGTCGAGCAGGTGGAAGAGAAGCTGTTAAAAGTGGTACCGGCAGAATTCAAAGTAGACTGCCATCACTGGCTAATTTTGCACGGCCGTTATACCTGCGTGGCGCGCAAACCGCGCTGCGGATCGTGCCTGATTGAAGATCTGTGCGAGTATAAAGAGAAAGTTGAGATTTAATTTTTTTATCGCTGAATAATCAAAGGGAGCCATTTTCGGCTCCCTTTTTGATGAGCGACACAGTGCTAATCTGCGGCACGGGCGGCGACAACATCGCCCCTGGGGAATCAGGCGTCATATAGCGAAACCTGACAGGCAGGGTGCTACACGCCGCCATTGACCACAACTTAGCGCTGTAGCTGATAATACTCGGCTGCTGAACGCGTTAACGGCGCTTTGCCGCGAATCGCATCAGAGATTTTCTCCGCCAGCATCACCGTCGGTGCATTCAGGTTGCCGGTGACAATCTGCGGCATAATCGACGCATCAACCACGCGTAGCTGCTGCATACCGTGCACGCGCCCTTCTGCATCCACTACCGCCATCTCGTCGCTGCCCATCGCGCAGCTGCCGCATGGGTGATAGGCGGTCTCCGCGTGTTCACGGATAAAGGCGTCGATCTGCTCGTCGCTCTGAACCTCTATACCCGGCTGAATTTCCTCGCCGCAGTATTCGGCCAACGCCGGCTGGCGCATAATTTCACGCGTCAGACGTACCGCTGAACGGAACTCCTGCCAGTCACGCGCTTCCGACATATAGTTAAAGAAGATGGACGGCGCGTCATACGGATCTTTTGACTTCAGCTTAATCCGGCCACGGCTCATCGAGCGCATCGGGCCAACGTGGGCCTGGAAACCGTGCTCTTTGACCGGGCTGCTGCCGTTATAATTGATCGCCACCGGCAGGAAGTGATATTGCAGATCCGGCCAGTCTGGCTGGTCATCACTGCGGATAAAACCACCGGCTTCAAACTGGTTGCTGGCACCGATACCGGTTCCTTTAAACAGCCACTCGGCACCGATCGCCGGTTGATTCCACCATTTCAGTGACGGATAGAGGCTGACCGGCTGTTTGCAGCGGAACTGCATATACACTTCCAGGTGATCCTGCAAGTTACGGCCAACGCCCGGCAGCGCATGAACCACGTCGATGTCCAGCTCGCGCAGCCACTCTTCCGGCCCCACGCCGGAGCGTTGCAGGATCTGCGGAGACGCAATGGCGCCAGCACACAGCAAGACTTCACGGTTAGCCTGCGCCTGATGCGGCTGACCTTTTACCAGCCATTTTACGCCAGTCGCGGTTTTGCCGTCGAACAGGATGCGATCGGTCTGCGCATGGGTCACGATAGTCAGGTTCGGACGCTGACGCGCCACGTCGAGATAACCGCGTGCGGTACTGGAACGGCGGCCATTTGGCGTCACGGTACGATCCATCGGGCCGAAACCGTCCTGACGATAACCGTTCAGGTCATCAGTTTCCTTGTGACCGGCCTGCACGGCCGCGTCAATAAACGCGCGGAACAGCGGATTATTGCCGCTTTTAGGCGTGGTCACGCTCAGATAACCGCCGCCGCCGTGATAGTCGTTTTCGCCGATATCCCGCTTCTCCGCCTTGCGGAAATAAGGCAGGCAGTCGAGATAGGACCAGTTATCGAAACCGGTTTTTTTCGCCCAGTTATCGTAATCCATCGCATTACCACGGATGTAGCACATCCCGTTGATCAGCGAGGAGCCACCCAGACCTTTACCGCGGCCACACTCCATACGGCGATTATCCATATGCGGTTCCGGATCGGTTTCAAACGCCCAGTTGTAACGCTTGCCCTGTAAAGGATACGCCAAAGCGGCTGGCATTTGGGTACGGAAATCCAGGCGATGATCGCGGCCGCCTGCCTCCAGTAAAAGTACCGATACGTCAGCATCCTCAGTTAATCGGGTCGCCAGTACATTGCCTGCGGAGCCCGCGCCAATAATGATATAGTCAAATTTCTGCATTAAACCTCCAGCGTTACCCGTCGTACCTTCCTCAGCAGTGCTGTATTCAGCAGGACGGGTATCAAAGCCAATGCCGACAGCTCAGGCTGTCGGCCAGAAAAACAGTTTTACAACCGGATTAAAACGCCGATGGATACTCACCCATCTCAATCAGAATCGATTTGGTCCGCGTATAGTGTTGCAGCGTTTCCACACCGTTCTCACGACCCAGACCAGACTGCTTATAGCCGCCAACTGGCATCGGTGCCGGTGATTCACCCCAGGTATTGATCCAGCAAATACCGGCTTCCAGCTGATGAATAACGCGGTGCGCACGATCCAGTGAACGGGTAAACAGACCCGCTGCCAGGCCCAGCTCGGTGTTATTGGCGCGTTCAATCACTTCCTGCTCGTCGTCAAACACCAGGATGCTCATAACCGGTCCGAAAATCTCTTCACGCACAATCCGCATCTCATCGTGGCAATCGGTAAATACCGTCGGCTCAACGTAGAAACCTTTTGCCTGCGCACCGTGCGTGATGCGATGACCTCCGGTCAGCAGTCGTGCGCCCTCTTCTTTACCCAGCTTGAGGTAAGAGACCACTTTATTGCAGTGCTCTTCACTGACCAGCGGGCCGAAGTTCACTTCAGGATCGCGCGGGTCGCCGCTTTTAATATTGGCGATTTTTTGCAACAGACGACGTTCAAAGGCATTCAGCAGTGAACGATGGACAAATACCCGCGTGCCGTTGGTGCAAACCTGGCCGCTGCTGTAGAAGTTCGCCATCATCGCGCCGTCGACTGCACGCTCCAGATCCGCATCGTCAAACACAATCAGCGGCGACTTGCCACCCAGCTCCATGGTGACTTCTTTCAGGTTGGAGAGCGCCGCATCGGCGACCACGCGCTTACCGGTTTCCACCTGGCCGGTAAAGGACACTTTGGCGATATCCGGATGCTGGCTTAGTGCCTTACCGACTTCACCCGCGCCCTGCACCACGTTAAATACGCCATCCGGCAGACCGGCTTCGCTGAAAATTTTCGCCAGTTCCAGGGCGCTCAGCGGCGTCACTTCACTGGGTTTAAAGATCATGGCATTACCGGCCGCCAGCGCTGGCGCGCTTTTCCACAGCGCGATCTGGATAGGATAGTTCCAGGCACCGATACCGGCACACACCCCCAGCGGCTCACGACGAGTATAGACCAGCGCGCTGTCGCGCAGCGGAATCTGTTCACCCTGCACCGCAGGTGCCAGCCCGGCGTAGTACTCGAGAACATCAGCACCGGTGACGATATCCACCGCAGCGGTTTCGCTGATTGGCTTACCGGTATCGGCCGTTTCCAGCTCAGCCAGCTGTTGATTGCGTTCACGCAGCAGCGCGACGGCTTTCAGCAGTACCCGGCTACGCTCAACCGGGGTATAGCTGCGCCAGATGCGCTGACCCGCCAGTGACGAGGCTACGGCACGATCGACATCCTGCCGGGTGGCGGCGGTGATTTCGGCGATGACCTCGCCATTAGCCGGGTTAACGCTGGTGAAGACGTCACCGTGGCCTGCTTCTTCACGACCATTGATGTATAAACCACGACGGTTGAGTTCTGCCATAACTCCTCCTTTACTGAGGGATTTAGCGAACTGGCGTATTCAGCCAGAGCGCAAGATTCTGATAACACAGCTCACGGGCATCTTCCAGGCCGTGAGCCATTGGCTGTGGTGCTAACGTCATACGCAGCCACAGGCCATCAACTAATGCTGCCAGGCTACTACCGGCCTGACGTGCCTGTTCGCGGGGTAACACACGAGCAAACTGTGCGGTAATATTGGAATGCAGCCGACGATCGTTGACGCGCTGCAAACGCTGCAAATTTTTCTGATGCAAACTGTTAGTCCAGAACACCAGCCAGGTTTTCAGCACCGGGGCCGCCACCTGGGTTAAATCAAAGTTGCCGTCGATAATCGCCCGGATCTGCGCCTGTGGCGTATCTTCGGCCTGGAAACGATGGCGCTCAACCGCGAGGTAAAGGTCGGTCAGAATCTGCCGCATGCAGGCATCCAGCAATCCATTCTTGTCACCAAAGTAATGGCTGACAATACCGGTTGATACCCCGGCCTCTTTCGCGATAACCGCAATGCTGGCTTCTGCCAGTCCGACGCGGTCAATAACCGTCAATGTTGCATTTATCAGCTGTGCCTGACGGATGGCTTTCATTCCAACTTTTGGCATCGTTTCATCGCTTCCGACTTTTCAATAACCCATATAGTAGCTTTTTTATATTGAACGTTCAATCAATAAAAACCTGATTGTATAACAACCAGGCAACAAAACCCTACTCTGTTTAAGGATAAATACATCAGTATCTAAACGACTTTTTCAGTTAAGCAGGGCGATGCAGGCTACCGCGCACTGGCTTTTTTCGCTGGCTAAAATATTGTTTTAGTTCGTGATCGCCATCACACTAACTTGGTTCCTGACTCAATTGTCAGCCAAAAAATCAGCAACTCGAATAAAAAATCAACGAATCAGGCATTAACAGATTTTTAATCTATAAAAATTAGACATAACCATCATAAATGTTGCGCGGTTTCAACATGGAGCTTTATGCAACTTTCGCACAAAAAACCGCCAATAATACAGAGTAATATTTCCATAAATTCACCATAACCGACATTTAACACCATTTAACAGCCGCTATTACCTTGATTAACACCAGCTTCGTCAGGGTTAACAGCGGATGAAAAAAGGCTTGCCTGATGCCGCAGGATCAGCGAAATTAACCGCCGTTTTTCCCATCTTATAACAACGCACCGAATACTCTGCCGGTATTACGCGTGCTTAATTCCCGATGCGAAATTGGCATCTATCCAGAGGTACAAGTGTCAACTGCAAACAAACACACTGATGAGGTTAGCCTCAATGCGTTTAAACAGCCCAGGTCGTTTTATCTGATTTTTTCGATCGAATTATGGGAACGTTTTGGTTACTACGGCCTGCAAGCCATTATGGCGGTGTACCTGGTCAAAATGCTGGGGATGTCCGAAGCCGACTCCATCACCCTGTTCTCCTCGTTCAGTGCACTGGTATATGGCCTGGTGGCGGTCGGTGGCTGGCTGGGTGATAAAGTGCTGGGTACCAAACGCGTGATTGTGCTGGGTATTCTGGTGCTGGCCACCGGTTATGGTCTGGTTGCCTGGTCAGGTCACGATCAAAGCATGGTGTATATCGGTATGGCGACCATCGCCGTCGGTAACGGCCTGTTTAAAGCCAACCCCTCTTCACTGCTCTCAACCTGCTACGCCAAAGACGATCCCCGTCTCGATGGTGCTTTCACCATGTATTATATGGCGATCAATATTGGTTCGCTGTTCTCAATCATGGCAACACCGTGGCTGGCAGCGAATTACGGCTGGAGCGTGGCGTTTTCGCTGTCGTTTGTCGGTATGCTGATCACGCTGGTCAACTTCCTGTTCTGCCGTCGCTGGGTAAAAAACCATGGTTCGAAACCCGACTTCGCGCCGGTCGTTATGCGCAAACTGTTGCTGACCCTTGTTGGTATCCTGCTGGTGATTACCGTCGCCACCTGGCTGCTGCACAACCAGCAGATCGCGCGTATCGCCTTAGGCTGTATCGTGCTGGGTATTGTCCTGCTGTTTGGTAAAGAAGCTTTCGCCATGAAGGGTGCCGCTCGTCGTAAGATGATTGTTGCTTTCCTGCTGATGCTGGAAGCGGTGGTGTTTTTTGTGCTTTACAGCCAGATGCCAACCTCACTGAACTTCTTTGCTATCCGTAACGTTGAGCACAGCCTGTTCGGAATTACCTTCCAGCCCGAGCAATATCAGGCGCTGAATCCGTTCTGGATTATGGTCGGCAGCCCAATTCTGGCGGCCATTTACAACAAGATGGGTGACCGTCTGCCAATGCCGCATAAGTTTGCCATCGGTATGGTGCTCTGTTCCGCCGCCTTCCTGGTACTGCCGCTGGGCACTAAATTCGCCAGCAACCTCGGTATCGTCTCGGTTAACTGGCTGATCCTCAGCTATGCGCTGCAAAGTATCGGCGAACTGATGATTTCAGGTCTCGGCCTGGCGATGGTGGCACAACTGGTTCCCCAGCGTCTGATGGGCTTTATTATGGGCGCATGGTTCCTGACTACCGCTGGCGCGGCGATTATTGCCGGTAAAATTGCCAATCTGATGGCCGTGCCGGAGAACGTCACCGACCCGCTGCAATCGCTGCATGTCTATGGTGATGTCTTCCTGCAGATTGGTATTGCCACTGGCGTGATTGCGCTACTGATGCTGCTGACCGCGCCGCTGCTGAACCGTATGACGCAAGGTAAAGAGTAACCAGGTTCTGAAGGGAATCCAAAGCCGTCTGCTTGCAGGCGGCTTTTTTTTGCCTGCGTGCTACAGCAATACTCTGTGATATCCCCCCCGCGGTGAGGTTATTTATCTTCTTCTTCTTCCTCTCCGCCCCCTCGCTCATGGTATGACTGAGTTTCTTCAATCTGCCGGAGTATCTCTATGAACAGCTTTATTTCAGGATTTAACGGGGAACGTCTGGACCCGGTCAGTGACAATTATCACCCCGGAAAAGGATATCGCGCGTATAACCCCTCGTTACAGCGCTTTGACTGCCCAGACAGTTTTAGTCCATTTGGGATCGGAGGAATCAATCCGTATGGCTGGTGCGCAGGCGACCCGATTAACCGCGCCGATCCAAGCGGCCACTTCAGCTGGCAAGGCTGGATGGGGATCGCAATGGGTGTTGCCGGACTGTCGCTGGCGCTGTTTACCGCTGGCTCCTCGATTGTCGCTGCGGGTGGTCTGATATCAGCCATCGGCACAGCCTCAGCGGAGACCTTGTTGCTGGGATCGGCAGGGATAATCTCGGACGTTACCGCTATCGCCAGCGGCGCGCTGGAGAGCAGTAATCCACGGGCTTCTGTAGCCCTGGGCTGGCTTTCGTTCGCAGCAGGTGCGGTTGGCCTGGCACATGGCCTCAGTGCCTTTCTGCACGTTGGTGGAAGCGCTGCTACCCCAGGCTTCACCAACAGAACCATTATGGGTTGGGATACCATCCAAAAAATCAACGTATTCGGCCACGCTGATTTAGAGTTCGCTGATGAGCAAGATAATAATATGTGCTATTTGTTTGAGGATATTCATCGTGGTCGCCTCAAACCCAGACTGACACTTGTCACACATGGTCATTATGAACGAGGAACCGCCCGCATTATGCTCGATAATGTCGCAGATATGGTTTACGACGGCACAGATTTTGCGAATCAACTCCATGCCGGCGGCTATAATTTTAGCCATTACTCTTCAATAAGAACCGTGATGTGTCATTCGGCTGAAGGGGGCTGGAATAGCTTTGCCGCGCAGGTTGCCGATGTGACAAAACTGCCAACCACGGGCTATCTCGGCGAGGTCTGTGTGGAAACCGAAGGTATTGACGACATTATGCAGACTGCCTACCTCAGGACTATGCAAATAACCGGAGAGGTTCTCACATCACTGCGGGCAGCCGATCGAGAAACGGTTGCCGCACTCGATGCATTTAAAACCAACTTCACGGCGCCTGGCGCAGGCGCATTTCATATTACCAAGAATGATCCGCTGTATAATTATAACCCTGTCACCTATTTTCCTGGCGGGAAGCGGATTTACCGAAATTACTGACAGTCTGTCACACCTTGTCCAACCTTTACGAATGAGGATGCCTATGATTCGCATTTAAACCATACCTTCGGAGATGTACCGCACTATGTGCCCTGACTTTCACCGACGCCCGCTGGTCGGCGTCATTAAACTTACCCTGCTATTCCCTCTGTCCCCTGTTGCCTTTGCCGATGAGTCCGCAGCGGCCAATATGGTCGTTACCGCCGCCGGATTCGAGCAAAATCAGGAGGATGCTCCTGCCTCCATTACAGTGATTAAGGGCGAGGATCTGCGGAAGCGCTCATTCCAGAATCTTGGCGATGCGGTGCGTGAAGTCGAAGGGGTGGTGGTCAATGGCGCAGCCAACGAGACCGATATCTCCATTCGCGGCATGCCTGCCGATTACACTCTGCTGTTAGTCGATGGCAAACGCCAGAGCGGACGTGACTCGCGGGTCAACGGTAACGCGGGTTATGAGCAGAGCTTTGTGCCACCTGCGGCAGCCATCGAGCGTATTGAAGTGATCCGTGGCCCCATGTCTTCGCTGTATGGCTCGGACGCCATCGGCGGGGTCATTAATGTCATCACTCGCAAGGTGGCGAAAGACTGGGGCGGCTCGGTGTCCTGGGATTACTCCGCGCGTCAGCACAGCGATCAGGGCAATGCCAGCCAGACGCAATTTTATCTTAACGGCCCGCTGGTGCCGGATCTGCTTGGCTTGCAGGTGTGGGGACGCTATCTCGACCGTCAGGCCGATGACGATGTGCAGACCACCAAGGGTTTTACTCAGGCGAAGCATAAAGATATCACCGCACGTCTGGCGTTCACACCAACCCGCAATCAGGATATCCTGCTGGAAGCCGGGGCCACACGACTGAAAAATGGCGATGGCTTCAGTCCTGACTGGGCCACTCGTCAGCAGAAGAATAATCGCGATCACTGGTCAATCTCCCATGAAGGCCGCTGGGACTGGGCGACGTCCACCCTTTCGTTCTCCCAGGAAAAAACCAGCCGCGAAGGGCTTGCCAGCGAAAGTCAGACCGATGTGCTGGGGCGTAAACCAGAAATCAAAAACAGCGTATTCGATGGCAAGCTGGTGATCCCCACCGATTACCATACGGTCACGACAGGCGTACAGTGGAACCAAAGCGCGCTGACCGACTGGAATCAGGGGCTTAACGACCGCAAAAACTATCGGTTTGATGTGGTGCAAAAAGCGGTATTTGCCGAAGACGAATGGCGCATGAGCGAAAACTTTGCCCTCACCACCGGCCTGCGTCTGGATCACCATGAGCAGTACGGCAGCCATATTAACCCGCGCATGTACGGCGTCTGGCATTTAACCGATGAATGGACGTTAAAAGGCGGTGTCGCCAGAGGCTTTAAGGCACCGGAACTGCGGGCGGTAATCGATGATTATGCGGTCTTGCGGCGCAACAAATGGGTGATGTTCGGTAATTCCGATCTGAAGCCGGAAACCAGTACCAACTATGAACTTTCGGCGCTATGGTCTGACCGCGATACCCTCTCTGCCGGGGCGACCGTTTTCTATAATGATTTCAAAGATAAGCTCTCCACCGTCACCACCGATAAACAGTGGCATGGCTATACCATTATGGATCGGGTCAATATTGATAAAGCGGTGATTAAAGGCATCGAGCTGAATGGTCGCTGGCAGATGCTGCCGGGCTTTGCGGTTAAAACCAACTTTACCTGGACCGATTCTGAGCAGAAAAGCGGAGCCAATGCCGGCGCGCCGCTGGCGCTGACGCCGAAGCGGAAAGCCAACCTGCGCGCCGACTGGGATATCAGCGAACGGGCGCAACTCTGGACCTCGGTAAACTACTATGGCAAAGAGTTTGGCAATACCGTCAGCGCGCAGCCTTCGCCATCTTACACCACGGCAGATATCGGCGGCTCTTATCAGCTGACCCGCGTGGTTGCTCTGAATGCGGCAATCTACAACCTCAATGATAAGCGCCTCGACGACGAAACTTACGGCACCGTTAACTACGGTCGTACTTTCTGGTTCGGCAGCACGCTGACTTTCTAACTCAGCGGTAACAGCACTATCGCGCATAACCCGGCGGGCGGGCGATTCTCCAGAATCAGCTCGCCGCCATGGGCATGAATACAGGCGCGGGCGATCGACAGCCCAAGCCCCCATCCCGCGCCAGCCCTGTTGTTTCCCCCTTTGCGCTGATGATCCAGCTGAACAAAAGGCTCGAACACCTGTTCCAGCAGTGCGGGCGCAATCCCCTTTCCGTGATCGCGTATCTCAATGCGCACCCCGACAGCAGTGCGTTCAAGGCTGAGTGTGGCATCACCGGCATAAAACAGGGCATTATCGATCAGATTAGTCAGCGCGCGTTTTAACGCCAGCGGACGGCAACGGATGGCAATCTGTTCCGCACTTTGCCAGATTAGCGGCTGCCCGAGGGTGCGATAGCGCCTGGCGAGATCGTCCAGCAACGCGGTAATCGAGTGACGACAAGTCTGTTCCTGTACCGCATCGTCACGGATAAAGTTCAGGGTTTCACTGACCATGGCGCTGAGTTCACTCAGACTTTCCAGCATATCGTCACGTGCGTCTCCCGGTTCCAGCAATTCCACCTGCAAGCGGAGTTCAGTCAGCGGCGTATTCAGATCGTGACTGAGTGCCGCCAGCATGCGGGTGCGACCTTCGATATGACGGGCGATACGCTCCTGCATCACATTAAATGCCTGGGTCAGCTCGCGCGCCTCGTAAGGGCCGGATAATGGCAGCGCCGCGACCCACTCGCCGCGACTCAGCTTTTCGGTGGCCGTCGCCAGCGTTTTCACCGGCTGCGTCACCCGACGGATAAAGAACAAGACAATCAGCAAGACCGGCACACTGGTCACCGGCAGTGAGTAAGAGAGCAAGCTGCTCCACTGGTAAGCCTGAAGGGTCGGCTGTACCGCATTCAGGTATCTGCCGTCAGGCAACAGGATGCTGGTACGCAAGCGTAGCGGATCCTTGCGCGCGGCACTGAACAGATGCCAGCGAGCAAAACCACCGTCCGCGCTTTCCAGCTGCATAACAATATTGTCGCCGCGGACAGCGCTGAGGCGTGAAATTAGATCCTCGCGCAGACGCCGCTCCTCCGGCAACATGCCGAAAGGCGCGACTTCGGGCCGGTCGGACAACCAAAAACGGGCGTCGCCGTGATTCATTGTTTTCAGCAACAGCCTGGCGTCGGCAGGCAGTAAACGATTTGCCGCCTGATAAGCGATAGCCAGCCGCTCAAGGGAAAAGCTGCGTGAAACCGGATGGAGTAACGAGCCGGTAAACTGCACCACCACCATGGCAATCATATTGGATATCATCAGCGCCACGATCAGCAACAACGCCAGCTGGTTGGCCATCCGCCGTGGCCACAAGTTTGTTAACCGGGTCACAACGGCTGCACGCGCACGTCAGCCGCAAGGCGATAGCCGCTGCCCCACACCGTCACCAGTAACTCCTCTCCCGGGAGCATCCGGGTAAGTTTCAGACGCAGGCGGCTGACCTGGCGGTCGATGGCGCGATCAAACACGTCATTACCCGGCAGCACACAAAGGTCGATCAAGCGATCGCGGCTCAGTACCTGATTGGGATGGGCGACAAAAGCCGACAGCAAACGCCCTTCCATGGTGCTTAACTGTATTGCGTCAGCGCCGTCGCCGCTGAGCATTCCGGTGGCGGGAATAAACGATAAACCGGCAAAACGGTACTGGTGCAGGGTATCGGTTAATGCCCGGGGCGGTTGCTGCGTCTGCTTGCCGTGGCGACGTAATACGCTGTTAATCCGCGCCACCAGCTCGCGGGGTTCGAACGGCTTGACCACATAGTCATCGGCTCCCAGCTCCAGCCCGCGAATACGGTCGCAGGTGGCGTCACGAGCGGTTAGCAGGATCACCGGCAGAGGCGTGCGCCGGTGCAGCTGGTGGCACAGTTCCATACCATCGCCATCGGGTAGCATCACGTCAAGAATGACGATATCAAAGGGTTGCTGTTTCAGCATCAGCCACATCGCGGCAGCGCTCTCCGCCGTTCTGACATCAAAACGATGTTGTCGCAGGTACACCGCCAGGGGTTCGCGGATTTTACGGTGGTCATCGACCACCAGCACGCGTTGGGCAGTGACGGTTTCAGGGATAATCATAGCGGTGCTAACTCAGTACGGCGCGGTGTAATAGGCAGGAATATATCCTCTTTGCGAATAATTTTCATTATTGACAAGCAAAGGAGCAAGCCGGGCCGCAAACAAAAAACTCACTCGCGCACATAACATCACTGACAACTGTCGTTTCCGGCACTAAGCTGATGAGATCCCTTTTCTCTGAGCTTCAGGAGCACTGTATGAAACTGTTCTCTAAACCCGGCGCTTGTTCCCTCTCGCCACATATTGTGCTGCGCGAATGCGGCCTCGATTTCACCCAGGTGAATGTCGATCTGGCGAGTAAAAAAACCGAAACCGGTGAAGATTATCTGCAAATCAATGCCAAAGGACAGGTTCCGGCACTGCTGCTGGATGATGGCGGCCTGCTGACTGAGGGTGTCGCTATCGTGCAGTATCTGGCCGACCTGAAAGCCGACCGCCAGTTGCTGGCTCCGCCCGGTAGCCTGACGCGCTATCACACGATTGAATGGCTGAACTATATCGCCACCGAACTGCACAAAGGCTTCAGTCCGCTGTTTAACCCGGCCACGCCGGAAGAGTATAAACAGCTGACGCGCAGCCTGCTTGAGAAGAAATTTAACTACGTCAACAGCCAGTTGCAGGAAAAGCAATGGCTGATGGGATTACGCTTTACCGTCGCTGATGCTTATCTGTTTACCGTCACGCGTTGGGCGCGGGCGCTTAAACTGAATCTTGACGGGCTCGATGCGCTGAATAACTGGATGGAACGCGTTGCTGAACGCCCTGCCGTCGCCGCCGCGTTAAAAGCGGAAGGACTGGTTTAACTCAACCGAATTGGCGTAAAAGGGGAAAGATCGGCTGAGCTTTGCCCCTTTTAAACTTACCTGTAAAGCATAAACTGTTACTCACTTTGATCTTTCCATCTTACTTACAGGTGCCGGTGTGTCAGTAAAATTAATTGCCGTCGATATGGACGGAACCTTTCTGAGTGACAGTAAAAGCTACAACCGGGCGCGTTTCAGCGCTCAATATCAGGAAATGCAGCGCCAGGGGATTAAGTTTGTCGTTGCCAGCGGCAACCAGTTTTATCAGCTGGTGAGTTTTTTCCCTGAAATTGCTGCGCAGATTGCCTTCGTCGCCGAGAATGGCGCGTATGTAACCAGTGAAAACCAGCCACTGTTTTGTGGTCATATTCCCGCTGACGATGTGCGTCATATTCTGGCTGAACTGTCGCAACGGGATCATCTGCACACTGTGGTTTGCGGCGAGCAAGGTGCATGGCTGCATCATTCTGCGCCAGAGAAAGTGACCACGCTCATGTCGCGCCATTACCATCGCCTGCAACGCTATCATGACGTGGCTGAGCTGCCTGACGATATCTTTAAGTTCGCCCTGACGCTGGACGATGCGCTGATCCCGTCACTCTCTGCGCATTTGCACAGCGTCCTGAATGGCAGCGTCACTCCAGTCACCAGTGGGTTTGGTTTTGTCGACCTGATTATCCCCGGCGTTCATAAAGCGAACGGCCTGAAGATTCTGCAACGGCACTGGCAGATTGATGATGCTGAAGTGCTGGCTTTCGGCGACAGCGCCAACGACAGAGAAATGCTGACGATGGCCGGATACAGTTTCAGTATGGCCAATGCCAGTGAGGAGATTAAACGGGTGGCACGCTATCAGGCAGGACATAATAATGAGGAAGCGGTGCTGGATGTGATTGAGCGGGCACTGGAAGGTGGTGCCCCTTTTAACTGAACAGACTAAGGAAAAACGCCGCCCAGGCTGTTACCCCCCGGAAACAGACTGAACGGCGGTTTCCGTTTACATATTTTCAGCTTTGCTGACGCTGGCCTTATCGACCGGCGCGTTAACATGAAACTTCTCCAGCACCAGATGCTGAATTTTTTCCAGTGAAACGCCAGCGGTTTCCGGCAGATAACGGAAGGTGAAGAAATACATCCCCAGTGAGAATACCGCGAACAGCAGCAGCGGGAAGCCGCCGTGGAATATCTCCAGCAACCAGGGATTGCTGTTCATAATCGGGAACGTGGTACTGATGATAAAGTTAGCCACGGACATCATACAGATTGAGATACCGACGCAGACCGCACGAATCTCGGTCGGGAACAGCTCGCCCAGCACCGTCCAGACAATCTGACCCCAGGTAATACCGAAGAAAATCATATAGGCGAACAGGCCAATGACTGCCAGCATACCCGGTAAGTGATAGTAGAACGCGACAAACGAATAGGTCAGGAACACGCAGGAAGCAATGGCACCCATTAACAACAGTTTGCGACGCCCTACTTTGTCAATCAGCGACATGCCGATTAATACCCCGACAAACTGACAGACTGAAAGCCAGAAGGTTTGCAGCAGCGCCGACCCCGAGTCGGGGAAGACATTTTTCAGCAGCGAAGGACCGAAATACTGAATGACGTTAATCCCGCTGATCTGATTCCCTACCGCCAGACCAATACCAACAATCAGCAATGGCACGGTGGTTTTATTTAATCTGAAACGCGCGGTGTGCGTCTGCGCGGCATTCTGCGATAACGAGGATTTAATTTCATTAAATACTGTCTGCGCATGTTGGCCGTTGGAAATTTTGGTCAGGGTATCCAGCGCAGATTTATCCCGCCCTTTCAGCACATTCCAGCGTGGTGATTCCGGAATAAAAATCACAAACAGAATAAATAGCGCGCAGGGAACCAGCGCGGTTGCCAGAATATAGCGCCAGCCGATATCGACCATCGCTTCCGGCATCATCGACTGATGAATGTAGTAGTTAGTCAGCAGCACCACGGACTGGCCGCCGACGCAGCAGACCGAATAGAGCGCGGTGGTTCTGCCGCGAAACTTTGACGGCGACAGTTCAGCCAGATAGATCGGCGAAATCACCGACGCCAGGCCAATCGCCAGCCCGCCCAGCATGCGCGCAATCACAAAAACGGTAAAATTATGGGCAACCGCCGTGCCGGCAACCGAGAGCGTAAACACCAGCGCGGTAATCGCCAGCGATTTTTTGCGCCCCAGTTTGTCACTCAGTTTAGGTGCCAGAAAACAGCCGACCAGACTTCCCAGCAGGATATTGGACACTGCCCAACCGGTTTCCGCAGGAGACAGCTGAAAATGCTCACTGAGCGGTTCGATTGCCCCGGATATAATCGAGGAGTCGTAGCCCAACAGCAGTCCGCCAAATGCGGCTACCGTACAACAGAGCATTACGTACTTCATGTTATAACGCGTTTGCCTGGTTTCCATCTTTCTCGCCCTTATCGCTGCTGTACGCAGGTTCTTATCAATAACAGATTTGCTTTCAGAGGGTGACAGTCAGCTGCACCGCCTGAACTGAAATATATTTTCTAAACAAAAAAATATCGAACCATTCATTCTTTTTATGTGAGCGAGTTAAAACTATTTTTTGCTACCGGGTGCAAAAAAGTACCTTCACCGGCCATCTCTGTTTGCTATTCTGACCACTATGCAGAATTAAGTATATTAAGCAACAACAAGCCGTAAAGAGCCTGCCCTGTATCATCATCGCAAGACTAAAGTAAAAAGCGGGAAAAATTCCTGTCGACGAGTCAGTCAGTCGCGCATCGCAGCACAGTGATAAAAAACATTTATTTTAGTGCCAGAATTTAATGAAAATATCATTTCAGTCATCAGGGATAAGCGTAACAACGACCCTCTCACTTAATGGAGCAAATGATGAACACCCGGCAACTTTTAATCGCAACCCTGTTTACCTGCATTACAGCCAGCGTTAACGCCAGTAATCATCACGATACCCTGTTGATTAAAAACGGCACTCTCCTCACCATGCAAACGGACGGCGTCGATCGGCCAGAGAGTGATCTGCTGATCCGCGATAACCAGATTGTGCAGATCGGCAAAAATATCTCCGCTCCCGGCGCTCGCGTGATTAATGCCGCGGGAAAATTTGTGCTGCCGGGCTTTGTCGATACCCACTCCCATCTGTGGGTCACCACTCTGCGCGGTCAGTTTCGCAACCAGGATGGCCAATTCTTTCCGGTCAGCAACCGTCTCGGACAACTGATGCAACCCGAAGATATCGCGATTGCGATGTACAGTGGCGCGCTGGAGTTGCTGCAAGGTGGAATCACCACCAGCGGTGACTTCTTTGACAATATTCACGGCCCGGCGTGGGGTGACGCCGGAATCAAGGCGCTGCAACGCAGCGGAATTCGCGCGATTATGTACTACGGTGGTCCCGATAAAACGACGCAAAAACCGATTGATCTTAATCATCTGGTGACGCTGGTGACGGACAAACAACAGCGCGTGCAGCCGGGACTCGCGTGGCGACTGCCGCGCGATTTGCTTAATCAGCAAAACTGGGCGATGCGCAAACAGGAGTATCAGTTCGCGCGAACGCATCAGTTACCCATTCAGGTACATGTCAGCGGCGATGCTGAGGCGATGTTCAACGCGTTGATAGCCGGAAATTATCTGCATCGTTCAGTGGTGGTAGTCCATGCGACCGATGCCACACCGGCGCAGCTGACGGCGCTACAAAACGCCGGTGGCAGCCTGGCGCTGACGCCAGTCAGTGAACAGCGTGTAGGTTACGGTGTCACGCGACTCGATCACTTTGCCGCCGTCACTCGCCAGGGACTGGGAATTGATGGAAATGCGCTGGCCGGCAGTGGCGATATGTTTGCCAGTCTGCGCCTGGCGGCACTGACCCTCAGCGGAGCCACCCGCGATGAGACGCGCCCGCACCCGCGTCAATTACTCGAGCTGGTGACGCGCCGCGCCGCGGATGCCCTCGGGCTCGGAGAGATAACCGGTACGCTGGAACCGGGTAAACGTGCGGATATTCAGATTATCAATCCACAGGCGCTGAATATGAGCGGCTTTGGCGGTGGCGATCCGGCGGCCTTCATTGTCTACTCGGCACGACCAGAAAATGTCGAGACGGTGATTGTTGACGGCAAACTGATAAAAGATCAGGGGAAAATGCAGGGAATCGACATGGCCGAGCTGTTATTGCAGGCCCGGCAGTCGGCGCAACGCCTGCTGGCACGGGCGCAAACGCGGGAAGATTAGCTGAAGATGCCTGCCCCCCGGCGGAGGCAGGCATAGCTCGTTAGCGAGCGTCAGGCGTTTTCAGTTTATCGCCCGCGCCGGTATGTTCACGCAGGGTTGTGACCTGCTGCGCGGTAACCTGCTGACCCTGATTGCCCCAGCTGTTACGCACATAGTTCAGCACCTCAGCGATCTGTTGGTCATCCATTTTCCAGTCAAAGGCGGGCATCCCGGCTGCCGTCTGACGCTGTTCAGTATGAGGTGCGCGCGCGCCGCGCAACATCGCATGGATCATATTGGTCGGGTCATGTTGCATGGCATTATTGCCCGCAAACGCCGGTACCATCCCTTTGATCCCCTCACCTTGTAAGCCATGGCAAGCCGAACAGTTCACTTCATAACTGAGCGCGGCACGCTGTTGACGCTGTGGATCCTGTGCGTAACCCTGCGCTGGTGCGGTCTTTGACGCCGGGACACCGCGCAAATAAGTGGCGATGGCCTGTAAATCGTCGTCGGTAAAGTACTGAGTTGAATGCTCCACCGCCTCGGCCATCGGGCCTGCCGCAACGCTTTCGCCATTCGAGCCGCTGCGCAGATAATCCGCGACGTTTTCATCGCGCCATTTTCCAATACCGGCGTGTGGATTTGGCGTGATATCCGGCGCATACCAGTCTCCGAGGCTGCCACCTTGCAGATAGCCATCACTGACTTCACCGCCCAGCAGGTTGCGCGCGGTGTGACACACGCTACAGTGCGCTGGCCCGTCAACAAGATATTTACCGCGATTCCACTGCTCACTCCGGGCGCTATCGATCTCAAAACCGCGGTTATCAAAGAACAACATATTCCAGCCCGCCATCGCCAGACGAATGTTATACGGAAAATTCATCCCGGCATTTTCGTCAATCTCGCGGCTGACCGCCGGTTGCGTGGAGATCCACGCCCAGAGATCGTGCATCTCGTCGTCGCTGATTTTGCTGTAAGCGGTATACGGCATCGCCGGATAGAGGAAACCGTGGTTTCCGCGCCCCTGACGCACCGCATTAAAGAAATCGCGCTCGGTCATATTACCGATACCGGTTTGCTTATCCGGCGTGATATTCGAAGTCAGTAACGCGCCAAAAGGCGTATCGATTTTATAACCGCCGGAAAAATCGGTCTGGTGACAAGCGGCACAGTCCGCCAGGCGCATCACATATTCACCGCGTTTAATCGCCGCCCGATCGTCACTGTGAAAGTCAGCCAGTTTCACCTTGTCGTCGGCGACCGCCGAACGTGAACTGTCCATCACCATCCACAGTCTTCCGGATGCGCCGATTCCCGCCAGTACCGCCAGCACCGCGACGGCATAGCCGATTTTTTTCTTTTTGCTCATCATCAAGCCTCCACCAGCGGAGCAGGATTTTTGCTGTAAGTCTGGCTGATGGCCTGCGCCGCACGAATCGCCAGCGCCCCGACGGTGATTGTTGGGTTATAGCCACCGTTATTCGGGAAGGCGGATGCGCCGACGACAAACAGATTGTGCGCATCCCAGCTTTGCAGATACGGATTCAGCGCCGACGTGGTGGGATCAGCCCCCATTACCGCGCCACCAATGGTGTGGGAACTGTGCTGCATATAGGGGTTCCAGCTTTCCAGCGACTGGTTATCCACCACCAGATGTTTACCGCCGGTCTGCTTCATAATCTCCACCGCCCGATCGGTAACATATTTCGCCATATTGATGTCGTTCTGGTTCCAGTCGAAAGTCATGCGCATCAGTGGCTGCCCGTGGCGATCTTTATAAACCGGATCGAGATCGAGGTAAGCATCGCGCACCGGCATTGACGTCCCCTGACAGAAGATGGTGCCCGCCGTCTGGTAGTCGCGGGCATAGCCCGCTTTCCAGTCGCTGCCCCAGCGCGGCGTGCCCGGCCGCAGCGCGTCCATATTCTGAATCGGCCGACCGTTAGTGGAAAAGCCCATAATTCCCGCCCCGCCAATAAAGTCGAGCTGACTGTGGT
>NZ_JRXE01000008.1:121825-140260 GCF_001267535.1 Winslowiella iniecta
CATATATTCGCCGTCAAAGAAACCGGTCACCGTCGAGCAGGTTTGATAGTTATAGTTGCGGCCGATGGTGCCTTTACCGGTGCGCGGATCGTACTGCTGGCCGATTTTCGACAGCAACATCAGGCGCACATTGTCCATCTGATAAGCGGTAATACAGACGATATCGGCGGGCTGGAAGCCGAGTTCGCCCTCTTTGGTGATAAATTTCACCCCTTTCACCGTTTTGCCGTCATCATGCTTCACCGCATGCAGCACTTCGGTATCGGTCAGCAAGGTGAAGTTTTTACGGCGCATTAGCGCGGGCAGAATGCAGGCCTGCGGTGAGGATTTAGAGAAGTTGCCGCAGCCATGAAAATCACAGAAACCGCAGTAGGTGCACGGCCCCATGGTGACGCCCAGTGGATTCACATAGGCCTGCGAAATATTGCCTGCCGGGATGGTAAACGGATGGTACCCCATCTTTTCCGTGGTCTGGCGATAGCGGCGCATCCAGTGGGTATCTTTCAGCGGCGGCGTCGGGTAGTCGCGGGATCGCGGCCCTTCGAAGATATTTCCGCCCGGCTGGGGCTGGCCGTTCAGATTACCGGCGATGCCGGACGTACCGGCAATGCGCTCAAACCGGTCGTAAAACGGTGCCATTTCGTCGTAAGTCACGCCCCAGTCCTGCAACTGTAAGCCTTTCATTTTGGCGGCGCCGTAGCGTTCGCGGGTCTGCGTGGCGACCTCAAAGTCCCACGGTGAGAAACGCCAGGACATCCCCGCCCAGTGCGTGCCTGCGCCGCCCACGTTCCAGCCATACTGAAACGCTGACCAGTTACGCACCGGCGCGGCATCCTGATTGCTACGGTTGCGGAAGGTGGTGGTTTCCACGCTCATTGGCTGCATAATTTTGCGACGGGTGCGCCAGCGCAGCTCATCCGGATCGATGGCGGGTGGGAAATCGGTCGAGGTGTCGCGCCATGCGCCGCGCTCAATCGCCACCACTTCCAGACCGGCGCGAGTCAGTTCTTCCGCCATCACGGAACCCGCCCAGCCGAGGCCGACAATCACCACATCGGCTCTTTTTCTTACTTGTGACATCTGCTCTGCTCCGAAAGATTAATTGTCAGGAATAAGGCTGACAGGAATTAACGCTAAATTTTCATTATGACGATCGATATAAGGACGGTAGTCATAGCGTGCACCAGGAAAACCAATCATCTTCCAGCCCGCCATATTTTTATTTCCGCCATAAATTGGATCGGCCAGATAACCTTCACGAGCGTTTTGCAGCATCAGTTCAAAAAATGCCTGGCTGTTAACCTGGTCGCCAAGATTAATTTTTCCCGCTTCCATCTGTTTCAGAAAACTGTCAATCTGTGCGGCATCCAGCGTGTGAAAGGATGCCTGGTGATGATGGCGCGACCAGGCTTCCAGCGCTTTCAGCCCGGTCATATAGCGCTCTTTCGGCGAGGTCAGAAACTGTGGGCTACCCATCAGTTGCTCTTCGTTATCCGGATGCAGTGGCCCTTGCAAATACAGCGCCGCGCCCGAGCCGTAATCCCCCGCCAGTTCGCCATCAACAAACTCGATACAGCCCGCTTCGGTGGCGGATGGGCCGTGACTGTCGGCCGGTATTATCCGGTCAAAAACCGCCGAAAGATTCTTTCTGTCAGTTTCATTGGTTAATACCCGGTAGCCCTGTTGCCAGACCGGTTGTGGCAGGTGATCGGCACTGAGACCGGTCTCCAGCGGCACATTGTGCATCTCGCGGGCGCTCAGTTTTGGCGCAACCGCGAGTGATGCGACGACAGACGTTAGCGAAAATATCGCTTCTCTACGGTTCATGGTTATTTCCTTAAATAAAACCACTTAATTTATATTTTTCAGACACACTATTTTTTGGCGGCAGCAGTTATTCCGCGCCAGAATGGAACGAAATAAGCAGTACCACAAAAATAAACCCGAGGAATTAAACCATAAGGCCATCGACAGAACGCGCTAACGCCTTCCGCGAGAAAGTTATTATAGTGACAGGGTGTTTAACGGCATCCCGGTTAAATTATTAATACATTATTTATTATAATATTTTGTAAGCGGTGATCGTTTTGCCACCGCTCAGTGATAACACGTCAGTTCAGACCGTAACGGGTCAGACTTTCCCGGCTCTGGCGACCAATTTCCCACAGGTCATATTCCCAGCAGCGCGGGCTGAGCCATTCAGGCGACCAGACGCCGTCATAGCCGGTAGCGTTGACCGCCTCGATCCAGCGGGCAATATCCACATCCCCTTCGCCCGGCGCATAGTTACGCTGTACCCACTCATCCCACGCTTCACCGTCGCGAGCGGCGCGGCCATCACAAAAATGGACGCCGTAAATCAGTTGCTTATCCATCGCAGCAACCTCTTCTGGCCGGGTATTGCCGCCGGCGTGAAGATGCCAGAAATCGATCACCAGCCCGACATTGTCTTTGCCGGTTTGCGCAATGATATCCAGCGCCTGACTGAGAGAATTAAAGGCGGTAAAGGCCACCACTTCGATCTGGAATTTAATGCCCATCGGCTTGCCAATATCGGCAATCGCCGCAATATTGTCGACCAGAATACGATTTCGCTCAGACTCAGAGAGGTGATCAAGCTCGGTCAGCGCCATAACCTGCACCACCGGACAGTTCAGTTCAGCCGCTGCACGGCAAATTTTCTCGGCTTCCTGTAACATCGCCGCCCGCTCATCTGGCTGATGACGACCAATACGTTTCAGCGCATTAATACAGGTAATATCAATCTGATATTTTGCCATCAGCTGGCGATAATCAGCGTAACTGCCGCCGTTATCCAGATAGCGGAACAGATGTTCAGGTAGCAGTTCCAGGCCGGTAAAGCCGGAATCGTGAGCAATACGTAACTGGGTAACAGCATTGCTGTACCAGACTGATACTCCGTGCAATGACAACTTCATCTCTACTCCTTGCCCCTCAGATTTTCAGATGAGACCGCCGGATGCGCAGTTCCCCCTGACGCCATTCACCTGCCGTGGAGCTTTCGCCCTCCAGCAGGCGATTTAATGCCTCATTGATCAACCGGTCGGTGCGCTGACTGAACGTCGTCAGTTGCCACGCGGGCGCACTCGCCTCGTCAATATCATCGAAACCGACGATAGCAATCTGGCAGTGTTTGTCGCGTATTGCCTCAAGCGTGCCAATCGCCAGAATATCGTTTTCACAGAACATCGCCTCGACAGGCTGCCCGCTGGTAGCCAGGTAGTCGCTCATCGTCTGATAAGCCAGCTGGCGATCATAATGTCCGGCGATGAGCTGAATATCGACCTGCTTTCCCGCCTGTTCTAACGCATCCCGGTAGCCTTCCAGCCGCAATAAATGCGACGAGGCGGTATCGGGCCCTTTCATATAACCAAAGCGCTGATATCCCTGCTCCAGCAGCAGCCTGGCGATCTGCGCTCCGGCCTGATAGCCGTCAATCGTCACGGCCTCGATATCCTGCACCTCGGTGTTGCGACACACCTGCACCAGCGGCACCTGGTGCATATCACGCGCAATGGTAATCAGATCCTCAGTCAAAATGGTGCCGAGGAACAGAATGCCATCAACCTGCAACTGATCGGCTAACGCCATTACCGACTGATAGTGCTCGCCTTCGGTAATGTTCAGCAGCAGCGTCATATAACCACGCGCCTGTAGCGCTTTGGTCACCGTATCGAGCATCAGCATCGAGTGCGGATTTTTCAGCTGGTCGATAGCCACACCGACAATCTGCGTGCGTTTCTGCGACAGGCTGCGCGCCAGCAGATTGGGCCGATAGCCTAAGCGGGTTGCGGCCGCCAGCACTTGCTCGCGCGCATGTTCCGAAATCGATGCGCCGGGGGTAAATGCCCGCGATACCGTCCATTTCGAGACGCCAGCCAGCGCTGCAACATCGCTGGCGGTGGCTTTTTTATGCGTAAGGGGTTCCGATTTTTTAGCCATATTCCCTGCGTTTAACTGTTTTGCGAAGTCGACTGGCACATTGAACGCTAAACGCCACAGAAAATAAACTTTTGCTATCGTCGCGAGTGACTTAAATCCATCAATACTCACGCAAGGCGAATGTCATGTTGCGATTATGTTGCCACTTGCACCCGATTGCAAACACTTTGTGCAACCGGGTGCAAAGACTGATGAGATTTTATTCGCTGCGAAGTTTGCACGCTGGACGGGCGTTTTTCGGTTAAAACAGCATCAAGACGGATGAAATCAGAGGCGGGATAAACTAAACCGCACCCTGAGGTGCGGCGGTGTACTAAGCGGAATGGCGGGTCTGCCGTGCCATGCGGGCCAGCGCAGCAATTTGTTTCGTCAGGTGTTGCCGTGTACTTTCATCGGTGATTTCACCCGATTCGGCATCAATGCGGGCGGCAGCCTGACCAATCATAATCTCCGGTTTGTTCAGCACCTGCGCATCAAGGAAAACCATAATCTGACGCAGATGATACTGGGCACGCGCACCGCCAATCATGCCGGGTGACGCCGTCTGAATCGCCACCGGCTTTCCGGCGAAAGGCGTTTCAGGTAAACGTGAAATCCAGTCCAGCGCATTTTTCAACGCGCCCGGCACGGAATAATTGTATTCAGGCATAACGATAATCACGCCATCAGCCTCAGCAATCGCCTGCCCCATTGCCAGCACCGCCGGAGGAAATCCGCTGGCCTGAATATCGGCATCATAGTGGGGCAGCTCACCAATCGAACCGAGTGCGCTGATCTCCACCCCATCGGGTGCCAGAGCAGGCAGATTCTTCGCCACCACCGCATTTAACGAGGCCTTACGTAAACTTCCCAGCAACGTAACCAACTTCACCGCACGCACTTCAGACATAACCCTACCCCTGATTATCATTGATTATTTGAGTAAAAATAATGTTCCAGCTAACAGCCTGCTGCAAGCTTTATCCCACGCCCGTGCCGCTAAGGTGCTGAATGCGCACCTATTGTTGCCACAATGAAACAATCCCGTTCACGGGTTTATCTGCACTAAAACCGCGTTAGGATGACGTTAACGCTGCGGTTGCAGCAACGTTATCCAGCTTAAGGAGTCCGGTCATGGGTGATAAAAAAGTGCAGTGGAACGGTGGTTTACAGTCGGAGGCGGTGGAAATTTTGTCACAAGATGGCGGGATGATCGTCAGCCCAACCAAAGTGGGTTATATCATTATGACCTCCGATAAAGCCGGTCTGGAACGTAAGTTTGAAGCGAAGCAGCGTAAGCGTAATAAACCGGGCGTGGTGTTGTGTGGCTCGCTGGAGCAGTTGAGAGAGCTGGCGCAACTTAATCCGGAAATCGAGCAGCTGTATCAACAGCACTGGGACGCCGATGTGCTGTTGGGCTGCATTCTGCCGTGGAAAACATCGGCGCTGGCGCGCATCCCGGATGACGGTTCGCAACAGCTGATGATGGATGGCCGCCAGACCAGTTGTTTTGTGATTAAGTTCGGTACGCCCGGCGAAATTCTGGCGAAAGAATTGTGGGAAAACCACGGAAAATTCTCCTTTGCCAGCTCGGCTAATCCGTCCGGAAAAGGTAACCGTGGGCTGGTGGAAGGTATCGGTGAACGTATAGAACAACGCGCCGACCTGATTATCGCGGCTAACGATTACGTTAAATCAATCCAGCCCAACGACAGTACTAAAACGCGCTACGAACAGGGGGTGATGGTGTCGATGGTGGATGCCGAAGGCCAGCTGGTGCCGCAACAGCACGGTGAGCGCAAAGTGACGCCCTGCCCGATTCTGATCCGTAAAGGTCTGGATGTGGAGAAAATTATGGCGATGATGTCCGAAACCTTTACCAGCTGGGATTACCGCCACGGCGATTACTACTGATTACCGTCCAGGCCTGAGCCGGAACCGGAAAGGCGCAGGCCAACTTAGTGAAACGGAGTACCCGGATAAACGCTGAGGATTATTTCTGCCGTGCAACAATGAGCCGGTTTCGCTACAGTAGCATGATGCTGATTCTCTTCAGGACCGTCGATGGACATTGAAAACCTGACCGCGATGGCGGTATTTGCCCGGGTGGTGGAAACCCTGAGCTTTACCGAAGCCGCCCGCTCATTACAGATGTCAAAATCTTCTGTCAGTCGCGAGATTTCGCGGCTGGAAGTCCGCCTGGGCGCACAATTGCTGCATCGCACCACCCGCACCATTGCAGTGACTGAGGTCGGGCTGAGTTACTATCAGTACTGCTACCGCATACTGAATGAGGTAAAAAGCGCGCAGCGTTTTATCCGTAATGTGCATGAAGAACCTCTCGGCAATCTGCATTTAGTCGCGCCGGTCACCTTCGGTTGCCAATGTATTGTGCCGGCCTTAAATAGCTTTATTGCCGGGAATATTCACGTCACTGTCGATCTCGATCTGACCGACAGAGCGGTGCATATTGATGAGGATCCTTTTGATATTGCGATTGTTATCGACCGCGATTCTCCTGATGATTCACGCGCGAAGCCACTGATTGATATCACCTGGGGGCTGTACGCCACGCCGGACTATCTCCGTCAGTATCCGGAAATTGAAAAACCGGAAGACCTGCCGCGTTATGACTATATTCTGTTTCGCGGGCCCGCCCACACCATTTCCCTGCCGTTTCGCAAAGATAAGCACAAGATCGATATCGACGTGCGCAGCCGTTTTCGGGCCAATAACAGCGTTGCGTTGATGAGTTCAGCGCTGGCGGGTGGAGGCATTGCTTATCTGCCTGATTATATGACGAGAGAAGCATTGTCCAGTGGAAAACTGATCCGCCTGCTGCCCGGCTGGCGCATGGATACTTACCATGCCTGGATGCTGTTTAAGTCGGAACACAATTTATCTTCACGCGTCAGGCGTTTTGCCAGCGATCTGCAACAACGCCTGCAACGTGAACTGCCGTGAAACCATCAGGAAATTTAATCGCAGAGATTGTTGATTAAAATTCAGCCAGCCACCCTTCCTGTACGCGCGCCACCCGGTTAGCGCGATTGTCATTCAGCAGTCATTAAATCGTCATCCGGGCTGTTTACTGTCGCCAGAAAGCCACCGGAGGGATGCCCGTGTTTACTATTGAAACCGTATTGGACGACCTTTATCCGCAGCGCAATACGCCTGGCTGGCAAAAAAACGTGCTGCGAATACTGCTCCATGAAAAAGAGTTTCAGCAATTTAACCAGCAGCATCGCCACCTGAAGGGGCTGGACAGGGTGGAACAGGTGCTGGAGTACCTGGATATTCGCTGTGAGCTTAGCGAGCGCGATCTGGAGCAGATTCCCAGCCAGGGCCCGGTGGTGATCGTTGCCAACCATCCGCTGGGCACGCTGGATGGGCTGGCTCTGTTGCATGCAGTGTCGCAGGTGCGGCGCGATGTCAAAATTGTCACCAGCCGCCTGCTGAACTGCCTCGAATCGTTGCGCAGCCTGATGGTGCCAGTGGACAATATGGGCAACCGCACCAGCCGCCAGCAGGTGATACTGATGCAAGAGCAGCTGGAAAATCGCGGGGTGCTGATCTTCTTTCCGGCCGGGGAAGTGTCGCGCTTCGGCCCTAAAGGGGTAAAGGACGGGAAATGGCGCTCCGGCTTTATCCGCCTCGCCGCCCGGTTTCGTGCACCGGTGGTGCCGATTCACGTCAGCGGGCGCAACAGTCTCCTGTTCTATATTGCCTCGGTAGTGTATCAGCCGCTGTCGATGCTGCTGCTGGTGCGCGAGATGTTTAAACATCGTGGTGCGCGGCTAAAGCTGAAAATTGGTGCACGCATTCCCTTTGCCAGCTGGCATGATGGCCATACGCCAGCCAAAGAGCTGGCTATGCGCTTCCGACGTCACCTTTACCGCATTGAACAGGGAAAATCCGCGCTGTTTCAGACCGAACCGGCGATTGCCCGTGCGGAGGATCGCGCGGTACTGAAGCGCGCGCTGGAACAGTGTGAAGTCCTCGGCCAGCTTGCCGATGGCAAGATCATCTATCTTTATCGCCGTAACGGCGAAGACTATGTGCCAATCCTGCGTGAGCTGGGGCGGCTACGTGAAATTGCCTTTCGCGCAGTGGGTGAAGGCAGCGGCAAACGGCGCGATCTGGATGACTATGATGACGACTATTATCATCTGATTCTGTGGGATCACCAGGCGCTGGATATTGTCGGTGCCTATCGTTTTCTCCCTACCGCTGAACAGCTGGAACGCAAAGGTGTCAGTGGCATCTACAGCCAGAGTCTGTTTCATTACGATGATCAGATGAACCCGGTGCTGATGCAGGGCATTGAGCTGGGTCGCAGTTTTATTCAGCCCGCTTACTGGGGTAAACGCGGGCTGGACTACTTATGGCTGGGAATTGGCGCTTACCTGGCAAAATATCCGCAATATCGTTATCTGTTTGGTCCGGTGTCAATCTCCGGCGGGATGCCGGTGGCGGCTCGCGACTTGCTGGTGGCGTTTTACCGACTCTACTTCGCCCCGACTCTGCCGCTGGCGACCTCGCGACGGCCATGGCCCGCCTCACTGCCTGCGGTGCTGGCACAGTTTACCGGTGACAACTACCCGGAAGATTTAAAGCGTCTCAAGCAGATGCTGAGCAACCTCGGTACCGCGATTCCGCCGCTGTATAAACAGTATTCCGAACTGTGCGAGCCAGGCGGCGTGCAGTTTATTGATTTTGGCAGCGACCCGGATTTTAACCACTGTATTGACGGGCTGGTGTTGGTGGATTTGACCCGGCTGAAACCCTCGCGCTGGCAGCGTTATATCGCCGTTCATCTTGATGCTGACGTGAAACCTGATTAGCCGGTTTTACTGCGGCTCCGCTAAAACCCTCCCCGCGCCATCACGCAATCCGTATTGGCGCTATCTTTTTCCTCTCCGGCTATGGCAATATACGTTCCATATATGTTTCGTATAGGTGACGTATGGGAATCGTAAAAATCTCAGATTTGATGCATGAGAATTTGCGCATCGCCAGTAATGCCATGAGCCGATCGATAAATGCGCAGGCCGAACACTGGATGAAAATCGGTATGCTGGCCGAGCTATGCCCGCAGCTGACGCACGAGCAGCTGGCGCGCGCACTGGTTAAGGCGGAACTGCAAGGTGGCTCCGATATCGCCAGCCTGCTGCATGCCTTTGATAAGCAGGAGGAAAGACTATGAAAGTAGTAAAACTGCACTCGCAGCCAGAAATTGAACAGGCGCGCGCGGCCGGGCAGGCTGCGGCGCAAGTGCTGGAAATGATTACCCCGTATGTGCGCGCTGGCGTGACGACTGATGAAATTGATCGCCTGTGTCATGACTATCTGGTTAATCAGCTACAGGTGATTCCCGCCAATATCGGTTATCAGGGCTACACCCGCACGGTCTGCACCTCGGTGAATCATGTGGTTTGTCATGGCATCCCGTCGGATAAAAAGCTGAAAAACGGCGATATCGTCAATATCGATGTGGCGATTATTAAAGATGGCTGGTATGGCGATACCAGCAGAATGTATTTTGTCGGTGAACCGTCGGTACGCGCACGTCGGCTGGTTGATATCACCTATCAGTCAATGGTGGCGGGTATTAAGGTGGTTCGTCCGGGTGCCACGCTCGGCGATATCGGCGCGGCGATCCAGCGCGTGGCTGAAGGTGCAGGGTTCTCAGTGGTCAGGGAGTATTGTGGTCATGGCGTGGGCCGGGAGTATCATACCACGCCGCAGGTGCTGCATTACGGCATCGCCGGAGAAGGTATGGTGCTGGAACCGGGCATGATTTTCACCATCGAACCGATGATTAATGTCGGTAAAGCGGCGACCAGCGTGCTGGCGGATGGCTGGACGGTGGTCACCAAAGACCGCTCCCTCTCTGCACAGTGGGAACACACCATTGCGGTAACCGATTCAGGTTATGATTTGCTGACGCCGTGGCCAGAAGGCACCGGCGATTACGAAGCGATTTGAAGCATTACGGGAGCCGAAAACGGCTCCCGTACAGCAAATACCATCCGGTTTACAGCTTTACCGCCGCAAAATGGTGACGCGGTTTGGCAATCTCATCCTGCGCCGCCACCAGCTGGAGTTCATATTCACCCATTTCATGGGTTTTAATCATCACTTCATATACCGCCGCCGTCACATGCTCCAGCGCCTGTTGCAGCGGCTCGCCGTGCAGCAGATTCACCAGCAGCAGACCACTGGTCAGATCGCCAACGCCCACCGGCTGACGCACGCCGAAATCCACCAGCGGACGGCTGATATGGAAAGCTTCGTCAGCGGTGATGAGCAGCATCTCAAAACGATCGCTGCGCAGACCGGCACGCGCCAGATGCTTCACCAGCACCACTTTGGGTCCAAGTGCGATCAGTTCACGTGCTGCGGCGACCGCTTCTTCAACACTGGTCACGCTTTTGCCGCTGAGCATTTCCAGCTCCAGCAGGTTTGGCGCGATAATATCGCTGGCCGGCAGTGCTGCCTTGCAGTGAAACTCAGCGACGCCCGGTGCCACAATACACCCCTTTTCCGGATGACCCATCACCGGATCGCAGAAATACCAGGCGTCGGGGTTAACTGCTTTCACCTGACGAACAATTTGCAGAATATGTTCGCCCTGCTCGGCCGAGCCGAGATAACCACTCAGCACGGCATCACAGGTTTTCAGACGATCGATTTCAGCGATGCCTTGCGCGATCTCCGTCAGATGCGAGGCCGGCATGACTGAGCCAGCCCAGTGACCATATTGAGTATGATTAGAAAACTGAACGGTATTAAGCGGCCAAACGTTTGCGCCCATACGACGCATCGGAAATTCTGACGCGCCGTTGCCGGCATGACCAAAAACCACATGCGACTGGATAGAGAGAATATTTTTCATTATCGGGGGACCTGCACAGCCTTGCCAAAGAAGTGCCGACCTCGCCGGCACTTGAGTATCGATATTATTTTATTTCCAGCACACCAGGCAGTAGTGCTTTTTGCCGCGACGCAGCAGGGTAAAGCGACCAAACAGTTTGTCGCTGTCGCTGAAGCGGTATTCCGCGTCAGACTGCTTCTCACCGTTCACCGTTACCGCATTAGAACCGATCATGGTGCGCGCCTGGCCACGGGATGGCACCAGCTGAGCATTGACCAGTGCCTGTTGCAGATCGTCTTCTGCCGCCAGTTCGATGGTCGGCATACCGTCTTGCGCCAGCTGCTCGAAGTCCGCTTCGGTCATCTCATTCAATGCACCGGAGAACAGGCTCTGAGTAATACGTTTTGCCGCTGCCAGACCGTCTTCACCGTGCACCAGCTTCGTCACCACTTCGGCCAGCACGTACTGAGCACGTGGCGCTTTCCCGCTGTTTTTATCTTCTTCTTCCAGCGCGTTGATCTCGTCAAGGCTCATAAAGGTAAAGAATTTCAGGAAGCGATACACATCGGCATCGGCTGTGTTAATCCAGAACTGATAGAATTTGTACGGGCTGGTTTTCTTCGCGTCGAGCCAGACTGCGCCACCTTCGGTTTTACCAAATTTGGTACCATCGGCTTTGGTAATCAACGGCACTGTCAGGCCAAATACCTGATTCTGGTGCAGACGACGCGTCAGGTCGATACCAGAGGTGATATTGCCCCACTGGTCGGAACCGCCAATCTGTAACGCCACGCCGTGACGCTCGTTCAGGCAGGCAAAGTCATAACCCTGCAACAGGTTGTAGGAAAACTCGGTGTAAGAGATTCCCTGATCGTCACGATTCAGGCGCTGTTTAACCGCTTCCTTGTTAATCATCTGATTAACAGAGAAGTGCTTACCAATATCGCGCAGGAAAGTCAGCACGTTCATGCCGCCAAACCAGTCATAGTTATTGGCGGCAATGGCGCTGTTGTCACCGCAGTCAAAATCAAGGAACGGTGCCACCTGATGACGAATCTTGTCAACCCACTCATTAACGGTATCGGCGGTGTTGAGTTTACGTTCGGCTGCTTTGAAGCTTGGATCGCCAATCAGTCCGGTTGCACCCCCTACCAGTGCAACCGGTTTATGTCCGGCGTCCTGAAAGCGTTTCAGGCAAAGCAACGGCACCAGATGCCCCAAATGCAAGCTGTCGGCGGTCGGATCGAAGCCGCAATAGAGTGCGATTGGCCCTTGCGCCAGTCGTGCTACTAACGCGTCCTCATCCGTTACCTGGGCGACAAGGCCCCGCTCTTGCAATTGTTTAATCAGGTTACTGCTGGCCATCAAAGACTCCATGTAGAAACGACTGCACCTGGGCTGGTACACAGCTTTCCGCCTGGATGCGGAAGAAAAAATATGGGCTATAGAATAAAGCGCTGAAGGATTCAGTGCCAGCGCTTATAGGGATATTTCAGCAAATCATGGGGCCAGTCGGTCGATTTTCCAGCCCTCACCGTCGCGCTGATAGATGAAGCGATCGTGCAGGCGATGTTCTCCGCCCTGCCAGAACTCCATGGCGTCGATTTTAATGCGGAATCCGCCCCAGAAACTGGGTAACGGGATCTCGCCCTGCTGAAACTTCTGCTTCAGCTCAAGGAATTTACTTTCCAGCACGCCACGCGCGGAAATCCGGCTCGACTGTCTGGATACCCAGGCACCGATCTGACTGTCACGCGGTCGGCTGTGGAAGTACTTCATCACTTCCAGCGCCGACAGTTTTTCCACCCTGCCCAGCACCATCACCTGACGCTCCAGCATATGCCACGGAAACAGCAGGCTGATGCGCGGATTATTCTCCAGCTGATGCGCTTTACGGCTGCCGAGATTGGTGTAAAACACCATTCCTTGCCGATCATAGTGTTTCAGCAGCACAATGCGTTGATACGGCTGGCCGTTTTCATCAACGGTTGCCACGCTCATCGCGGTGGGATCGGGCAGCTGAGCATCGCATGCCTGGCGCAGCCAGTGTTCAAACAGATCGAGTGGTTGTTCAGGAAGATCCTTACGGCGCAGGCCACCACGCGTATATTCGCGACGCAGATGGGCAATCTGTTGCAGGTTATCGCTATCGGTCATAAAAAAGGCTTCTGGAAAATAAAAAAGGGTGAAGCCATTGTGCGCTTCACCCCGATGAACTTCAACGACTTAACGGCCTGATTGCAGCTGACAATCATCAATAATAATTTTATCGTTACGCTCAATAAAAGCGCCGTCGCCTTTCGACCAGAATACGTAGTTACCGTCGCTGTAGCGCGTGCCGGACGCGGCGACCTGCTGTTTCAGCGTCAGCGGTTTACCATCCAGAATCAGACTGACCTGCTGCTGCGGGTTGTCCAGCTTCACCGTCAGCGGCATCGTGCCGCAGGTATAATGCAGGGTTTCGATCTGCTGCGGGTCAGAGTGCGACATCAGGCCACACCCCGACAAGGTTAACAAAGCAGCCGCTACCATCAGGCAGTTTTTCATCAATCACTCCTTTTTTCCGCTATTACAGCGCATCAGTGTGAACCATCGGAATAATTAGCCGGGTAAATCGCGCCCAGCACGCTGGCACGGCTGGCACCGGTAACGGAGGGCAAATTCCCCGGCAGGCCGGATAACGTCCGATAGGCCAGCCAGGCAAAAGCCAGTGCTTCCATATCATCGCCACTGATTCCCATCGCATCGGTGCTGAGCACTTCCGTTCCTGCCAGTTGTGCCGCCAGACGCGCCATCAGCAGCGGGTTACGGCTGCCGCCGCCGCAGACCATCAGACGCTCGCAGCCGCCGCTTAACAATACCTGCCCGGCAATAGTGGTGGCTGTCAGCTCGGTCAGCGTCGCCTGCACATCTTGCGCCACCAGTGCCGGAAAAGCACTCAGCTGTTTCTCAATCCAGCCGAGATTAAAATATTCTCGCCCGGTGCTTTTTGGTGCCGGCAACGCGAACCAGGGATCGGCCAGCATCGATTGCAGCAGCGGGACAATCACTTTGCCGCTGCTGGCCCACTCGCCGTCTTTGTCATACGCTTTGCCGCGTTGACGCCAGATCCACGCGTCCATCAGCATATTGCCCGGCCCGGTATCGTAGCCGCGCACCGGCTGACCCGGTATCAGCAGCGATAAATTCGCGATGCCGCCAATATTCAACACCATACGTCGCTCGCTGGGGTGCATCAGCAGCGCCTGATGGAAAGCGGGAACCAGCGGTGCGCCCTGCCCACCCAACGCCATATCGCGCCGACGAAAATCGCCGACCACGGTGATGCCGGTCGCGGCAGCAATCTGATTATTATCGCCAATTTGCTGGGTATTGGGCGCCTCACCCAGCGGCTCGTGCCACACCGTCTGGCCGTGACAACCAATAGCGGTAATATCGGAGGCCTCCAGCCCCTTCTGCTGCATCATGGTCAGCACGGCCTCGGCAAACAACCGACCGAGACGCGTATCCAGTTGGCCCAGCTGCGATAAGGTCAGACTCTGTCCCTGACATATTGCCAGCACTTGCTGGCGCAGATCGGGCGGGAACGGGTGGATATAACTGGCCTGCTGCGCTACCATGCGCTCGTCAATGGCTGCCAGCACCACATCAACACCATCGAGGCTGGTGCCGGACATCACTCCAATATAACGTCCTGATTTCATTTCGTTGCCTTAATCTCGCGCCCGGAAAGAGCCGTTACTTCAGCCTGGCAAAAATAACCGTGTAATACTATGATTAATTGTCGTTTTTTGAAGCGACATACGGTTTTTACTGAAAGTCCATCCGGTTGGTATGGTTATTGAATTTTCGTTTAACCTTGCTTCGGTATGCTGCGCCTGTCGGCTTTTTTGACTAAAATCAGCATCAGGCGAGACTTGTGCCATATAATATGGTTAGCAATGGCTGCACCTTTTGCGTAGCCAATAAGTAATTAAGGAGCATCACAATGATCAAGCGTTTGTTTGTCGTGGCACTGACCGGGATAACGCTGGCAGGCTGTACAAATACCAGCTCCCTTTCCGGTGACGTTTACAGCGCTTCTGAAGCCAAGCAGGTTCAGAGCGTCACTTACGGCACGCTGGTTTCAGTTCGTCCGGTGCAAATTCAGGGCGGTGACGACAGTAACGTCATTGGCGCAATCGGCGGTGCGGTGCTTGGTGGCTTCCTTGGTAATACGATTGGCGGCGGTAGCGGACGCAGTCTGGCAACCGCAGGTGGTGCGGTACTGGGCGGCGTAGCCGGTCAGGGCGTGCAGGGTGCCATGAATAAAACCGATGGCGTCGAGCTGGAAGTGCGTAAAGATGATGGCAACACCATTCTGGTGGTGCAGAAACAGGCCGCAACCCGTTACTCGGTGGGTCAGCGCGTGATGCTGGCGTCCAACGGCAGCCAGGTTACCGTTTCCCCACGTTAACTGGCGCATAAAAAACCGGCGTCAGGCGCCGGTTTTGTTTAACTGTTATTCCGTTTTATTGTGCAACTCGAGAATATTTTTCTCCAGCCGCGCAATCAGCGTGACCAGCAGATTAATCTCCTGCATAGAGATCCCCGCAAGAATATCATCGCGTGTTGCATCAATCACATGCTCCACTTCACTGATGATCGGCTCGGCCTCTTTGGTCAGCTTGATGCGTTTTGCACGACGGTCGTTGGCACAAGTGCAACGGGTAATAAGCCCTTTCTCCTCCAGCTGGTCCAGCGTTCTTACCAGTGAAGGTTGTTCAATACCAATTGCCTTAGCCAGCTGAATCTGTGACTGATCCGGCGGCAACTGATGAATATTATGCAGTGTGACCCAATGAGTTTGCGTCAGCTCCAACGGTTTAAGCCGTTGATCAATCAGAGCGCGCCATATGCGCACCAATCGTGCCAGGTCCGTTCCTAGTGGCGTATCCATTTCATCTCCTTATAATTAGCTTGCTAGCTATCAAGCCTGATTCTAGACTATTCTGCGAGTTTACAGGACAAAATACAAATTCAGCGCAAACGCGCATTTGAAAGCGTATTTTAATTTCGGGTTCCCTCGCCTGCCCGCAATGAAGGATGACGAAACGTGTCGACAATGCTACTGAGTTCCGCAGCTCCCCTCACTGACCTGGTTTTTGGTGCTTCGCTGTTTTTTCCGCCGATTTTTAAAGCGGTCCTGCTCGGTTTCCTTATCTGGTTATTGCTACACCCTCTGATACGAGGCTGGCTCTATTCCGGCGAAATCTGGCACCCCACGCTCATGGATCTGTCGCTGTTTGTGCTGTGTGTAAGTGCATCATTATGGTTGTCTGGACGCTGGTGATTAGATGAAACTGAATAGCTTAAAGTACTTCTCAACGGTGATTGTTTTTGCTGCCGCACTGTGCGCCGGTTGGTGGCTGTGGAACTACTACATGCAATCGCCATGGACGCGAGATGGCAAAGTGCGCGCCGAACTGGTTGATATTACGCCACAGGTGTCAGGACGCATAGATAAACTACTGGTGAAGGATAATCAGTGGGTAAAAAAAGGCAGCCTGCTGTTTACTCTCGATGACGAACCTTATCGTATCGCGCTGCTAAATGCTGAAGCGCAGCTGAGCAAAGCGCAGGCCGACTTACAAAAAGTCCAGCACGAAGCCAGTCGTCGTCGCAGCCTGCCGCGCAATGTGATTTCGGCAGAAGATATGGATGCGGCCAATCTGAGCGCCAATGCGGCGGCGGCCAGCGCCAAAGCCGCACAGGCCACGCTGGCACAGGCACAATGGAATCTGCAACAGACGCAGATTTATGCGCCGACCGATGGCTGGATCAGTAATCTCAGTCTGCGATCCGGTAATTATGCCACCAGCGGCGCGCCGGTGTTTGCGCTGGTCGACAGCCACTCGTTTTATATTGTCGGTTACTTTGAAGAAACGAAACTTCGCCATATCCGACCTGGTGCCGCCGCCGATATCGTGCTGTACAGCAACGATCGGCGGCTGAAGGGTTACGTAGAGAGTATTGGCCGGGCGATTTACGATCAGAGCATCGAAAGCGACAGCGGGCTGGTGCCGGATATCAAACCAAATGTGCCATGGGTGCGGCTGGCGCAGCGAGTGCCGGTGCGAATCGCCATCAGCGAGATTCCGGACGACCTGCCACTGGTGGCCGGTACTACCGCAACCGTCTCGATTCAGCCCTGATCCGTGATCAATCTCAGCTGGCTGGAATGGAAACAACTGCCGTGGATTAAGGCCACCCGCGGCCAGTGGCGCTATGCATTACGCAATGCCCTTGCCATGTGTCTGGCGCTCAGTATTGCTTACGCGCTGGATCTTGATGAACCCTACTGGGCGATGACCTCTGCGGCGGTGGTCAGCTTCCCGACCGTTGGCGGTGTGATCAGTAAAAGTCTGGGGCGCATCGCCGGTAGCTTACTGGGTGCCAGCGCGGCGCTGCTGATTGCCGGCCATACCCTGAATGAGCCGTGGCTGTTTACTTTGGCAATTGCCAGCTGGCTGGCGCTCTGCACCTGGATTGCCAATCACTTTCAGAATAATGTTGCCTACGCGTTTTCGCTGGCGGGTTACACCGCGGCGATTATCGCCTTCAGCACGGTGAATATCACCGAGATTGGCGACCTGTGGGAAATTACCCAGGCTCGCGTCTGCGAGGTGATTTCCGGCATTCTTTGCGGCGGTCTGATGATGATGATCCTGCCGAGCACCTCAGATGGCGATACTTTGATCACCTCGCTGAACACTCAGCACGCCCGGCTACTGGAACATGCTGCGCTACTGTTGCAGCCAGAAATTACCGATAATATGCGCACCGCTCATGAAAATGTGATCGGCCAGATCCTCACCATGAATCTGCTGCGCATTCAGGCGTTCTGGAGTCACTACCGCTTTCGCCGACAAAATAACCTGCTGAACTATGTGCTGCATCAGCAACTGCGGCTGACCAGCGTGATCTCCAGCTTGCGGCGGATGTTGCTTAACTGGCCGGAGCCGCCGGCAGTGCTGTTCAGCGTTATCGATCAATTGTTGAACGAACTGGCACGCCGCGACTGTGATAAGTATCGGCTGGCACAAATTCTGCAAAGCGCGGCGCCGACGGCTGACAATGATTATCGTCATCGCGCCTTCTGGCATCGTCTGCGCTATTTCTGCTGGATGCATCTTAACGTCAGCCGCTGGTTGCGCCAGTTTGAGCGCGCTGATGCCGAAACGCGTTTTTCGCCGCCGCCGGTGCCGTCACTGGCGCGTTATACCGACAGCGCGGAAGCCAGCTGGAGCGCACTGCGCACCTTTAGCGTGATCGTGCTGGGCTGTACTTTCTGGATCAATATCCAGTGGGATGCCGGTAGCGCGGCGCTGACGCTGACGGCCATCAGCTGCGTGCTCTACTCCTCTGCGCCCTCACCGACCGGCAGCATTTCACTGCTGCTGAAAACTCTGCTGCTGCTGTCGCTGTTCAGCTTTGTGGTCAAATTTGGTCTGATGGTGCAGATCAGCCAGCTGTGGCAATTCCTGATCTTTTTGCTGCCGCTGCTGATTACCCTGCAATTGTTTAAGCTGCAACAGAAGCAACGCGCCGGGCTGTGGGGCCAGTTTATTGTGTTT
>NZ_JRXE01000008.1:140308-155485 GCF_001267535.1 Winslowiella iniecta
TAATGCTGGCCTGGCTGGCGTTTCAGATTTTGCGCCCCAGCTCAGACAAACGGAAAAGCCGCCGTCATATTCGCGCGCTGCGCAGAGAATTTCTCGATCAGCTCAGTCGTCATCCGCGACTGAGTGAAAGCCGTTTTGAATCGCAGATTTACCACCGAATCAGCCAGCTTAGTACCAGTCGCGATCAGACTGCGCGCGTCTGGCTGCTGCGCTGGGGTGTGGTGCTGCTGAACTGTTCGCATATCGTCTGGCAACTGCGCACATGGCAAAGCGACTCTGCCACGCTGACAGCAATGCGTGACGCCAGCTTGCGCGGGCTACAGCGAATTATCAGCGAACGCGGAGTGCAACACCGTTTTCTTGATGAAACGCTGGCAGAACTGCAACAGATGATGGATGCCTTGCAGACGCAACAGACTGAGGATGCGGGTGAACTGGCGGGGATTATCTGGCGCTTGTGGTGCTCATTATCACAGTTAAAACAGGCATTACCCGATAATGCCGGGCAATTAAGGTCGGCAGGAATTCTGTAAGGGCGGCAAAAACGCCGCCCTACAGGAACAACTGGCGTCATTAACCGTTACTTGATCACGCCACAGGCAAAGCGATCGCCACCGCCACCCAGTGGTTTGGGATGATCGGCGTGGTTATCACCGCCGACATGCACCATCAGCGCCTTGCCGGAGATCTCAGACAGTTTTTTGATGCGCGGAGCCAGTACCGGATAAGTCGCTTTACCGTCTGCGGTCACAAACAGTGCCGGTAAATCCCCTAAATGCCCGTCCTGATAAGGGCCGAGATGCTTGCCACTGTTGCCGGGGTCAAGATGCCCGCCTGCCGCGCCTGCCGCCACCGCTTTGCCGTCAGTGGTGGCAGGTTCACAGCTGCCTTTGGCATGGACATGGAATCCGTGCACACCGGCCGCCAGAGAGTGCAAATCGGGTGTAAACTCCAGCCCGTAAGCTGTCTCGCTAATCGTGACCTGGCCAATCGATTCACCGATGCCCTGAGTGGTCACACTGTGCAGTTCAACCTGCTCGCTGGCAGCCTGGGCAAAACCCGAAACCAACAGTGCCAGTGCTGCCAAACCGTAACTTTTCATCTTCGCTCCTTTGAATTGATTGCGCTTGCTAAGCCTGGACTCTTTTCAGCAAAATCGGCAACAAAAAGCCACGATTTGCATTTCTTTACGGCACGTCGTAACCCAGCGCCGCTTTACGAATGCGGAACCACTGCTGGCGCGACAGTTCAATTTCGCTGGCGCGCAGCGCGGCACGCACCCGCTCAATTTTACCGGAACCGATAATCGGCAACGGTTGCGAAGGTAAGCGCATCACCCAGGCATACACCACCTGTTCAATCGTCTCTGCGCCGGTCTCTTCCATCACCGCCGTCAGTTCATCACGCAGCGGCTGATACTGCGCGTCGCTGAACAAGCGGCCACCGCCAAGACAGGACCATGCCAGCGGTTTAATCCGCAGTTGCTGACACTGATCAAGAGAACCATCAAGTATCGCTGGCTGATGCAGCGGCGAAATTTCCAGCTGATTGGTCGCCAGAGTAAACGGCAGGCGCGACTGTAACAGAGAAAACTGCGTTGGGGTAAAGTTGGAGACGCCAAAATGTTTCACTTTGCCACTCTGATGCAGCGAGATAAACGCCGAGGCGATGTCATCGGCGTCCATCAGCGGGTCGGGGCGATGGATCAGCAACAGGTCGAGATAATCGGTTGCGAAGTAGCGCAGCGAATTTTCCGCACTGCGGATGATATGGGCGCTTTCCGTAATGTAGTGACCAATGCGGTTTTCAGGCCGGGCGGTGGTGGCGATACCGCATTTCGTCACCAGTTCCAGCCGCTGACGCAGCGACGGTGCCAGCTGTAATGCCTGACCAAATGCCGCTTCGCACTGATAATCGCCGTAGATGTCGGCATGGTCAGTGGTGGTAATGCCCAGCTCAAGATGCTGTTCAATAAAGCTCACCAGCTGCTGAGACGTCATACCCCAGTCCATCAGCCGCCAGTAACCCATAATCAGCCGCGAGAATTCCGGGCCCTGTGGTGCAATTTGCAGACGTTGAAGCATCGCGATCTCCCTGTGGCCCGACGGCCATTTAACTGAATTTGCGCGTCAGTATAGCCTGATTAGCAAGGAAAAAGCGGCAGCTTAAAACAGTGAAGGTTGTTCTGGATCGTCAGACTGCGCGGTTTTAGCCGCACGCTGCAAACGCAGAAAGCGCTGACGGCACAGGCGTAAGACCTCACGCTTTTGTGCATCACTGAATTTCATCCAGTTGAAGCGTTCATCGCGGCTACGCAGGCAACCACGGCAGTAACCGCGTTCATCTGACTGACAAATCCCCCGGCACGGACTGGGAACCGGGAAAAACTCAAGTTGCTCGGCCACCTGAACTCCTGGTTGATGACTTTGCCCTCTATTGAAGATCGCTTACCGGTTATCTGC
Organism: Winslowiella iniecta; assembly: GCF_001267535.1. Classification (GTDB taxonomy): domain Bacteria; phylum Pseudomonadota; class Gammaproteobacteria; order Enterobacterales; family Enterobacteriaceae; genus Erwinia; species Erwinia iniecta. The sequence goes on from NZ_JRXE01000008.1 coordinate 142,771, forward strand.
AAGTGTCACGGCATTAATTCGTCGGAATGCGCCGGAAATAGTCACGTAACGCCTGCAATGCCTGCCGGGTTTTCTCCGGTAATACCCGCTCCAGCGTCAGCGCGGTCAGCCGGAACGCGGCCGGACGCCACTCCGGCAGCAGCAGCATCAGCTCGCCGCTGCGCAGCTTATCCTGAATCTCAAACAACGGTTGCAGTGAAATACCCTGGCCCGCAAGCGTAAAGGCGCGCACCACATGCATACTGTCACTGCACACCTGTGTTTCAGCGACACGCAGTGTTACCGGCGGCTGCCTGAGATGATGCAGTTCAATCATCCGCCCGTTAATATTGCCGCCGGAAGGAATACCGCTTATCCAGCGATGTTGCAGCAGATCCTCTGGCTGCTCCGGGACGCCGTGCAGCGAGAGATAGCGTGGTGCCGCACATATCACCAGCGGCCACTCGGCCAGCGGATGGGCGATAATGCTGGTATCGCTTAACTGGCGATTGACGCGCAGCGCGATGTCGATGCGGTGTTCAATCATATCCAGCACATTGTCAGTGGCGATAATCCGCAACTGCAGGCCGGGATGCTGCTGCATTAACGGCGTCAGCGCTTCACACAGCGGCTGGCCGCCGATGCCCACCGTCGAAGAGATGCGCAGTTCTCCGCTCAGGGTATCGCGCATCTCCGCCAGCCGTTGCTCCGCGTCGCGGGCGCTGTTGACCATCGCTGCGCAGCCGGGATAGAAAGCGGCTCCGGCGTCAGTCAGCGTGAGTTTGCGCGTAGAACGGTGCAATAACGGCACGCCAACGGCCTTTTCCAGCTGACGCAAATGCTGGCTGACCGCCGAGGGTGAGATACCCAGCCGCCGCCCGGCTGCCGCCAGCGAACCCTCTTTTACCACGCTGGCAAATACCGCCATCCGGTTGAGATTTTCCATCATTCGTAAGTATTACTTCATTGTAAAAGTGGAAATATGCCACTTATCACCGCCATTGTTAAGCAGTAAAGTTTAATCCAGCAATTCAAACTAACAGGTGAACAGCATGAAAATTACCGTTATTGGTGCGACCGGTTTTGTTGGGCAGGAAGTGATTAATGAGGCGTTGGCACGCGGCCATCAGGTTACTGCCGTTTCTCGCTCGGGTAAGAATTTGCCGCAGCACAGCAATCTTACGCTGGCAACCGGGGATATTCACGACAGTGACTGGCTGAACAGCGTGTTGCGCAGTCAGGATGCGGTTATCAGCGCCTATAATCCGGGCTGGTCCGAAAGCGATTTGTTTGAGAAATTTACCCGTGGCAGCACGCAGATTCTGGCAGCGGTGCGTGCCGCGCAGGTCAAACGCCTGTTGGTGGTGGGCGGCGCGGGCAGTTTGCAGGTGGCACCTGGCGTAGAGCTGGTGGATACTGAGGCGTTTCCGGCGGAAATCAAACCGGGCGCGTTAGGCGCACGGGCACTGCGCAATACCTTGCAGAGCAGCGGTGGCGATCTCGACTGGACCTATTTGTCACCTGCCGCCATGCTGCAACCCGGTGCACGCACCGGCCAGTTCCGCATCGGCAGCACAGAACTGCTGATGTCGGGCGATCATCCGGCTTCCATCAGCGTGGCCGACCTGGCGGTAGCCATTGTTGATGAAATTGAACATCCACAACATTTGCAAAAGCAGTTTACTGTTGCTTACTAAAAAATGCCGCCCGTTGGCTACGGGCGGGTAAAGGTTTAATCGCCATTAAGGTTTTTGCAGGATTTTGCGACTAAGCTGGTAAGAATACTCTCTTTTTTCCGGTCATTATGAAAATCCTGAATAAGTTACAGTGTCACGAATACACCTTTAATTTGCTGACCGCGCTGTGGTTTGCACTGATACTGAATGGCCTGTTTCTGATACGTTCCTGGGAGAGCATTCCCTTTGTCTCCTGGCACGATTATCTGTTCGCGACGACCCTGCCGCTGGTGCTGTTTTGCGCCTTCACCCTGATATTTAACCTGCTGGCTTTGCCGTGGGTGCGTAAACCCTTGCTGATCGCGTTAGTGCTGGTCAGCGCAGCCGCCAACTATTTTATGTTCAGCTTTGGCACGGTTATCGACACCGATATGATCCAGAACGTGTTTGAAACCGATATGCAAGAAGCCACCGCCCTGTTAACCCCACGCTATCTGGTCTGGATGACACTAATGGGCGTGATCCCCGCGCTGTTACTGGTGCTGGTAAAGATCCGCCAGCCCGACCCGTGGTGGTTCTCGCTGGCGCTGCGCGGGCTGAGCAGTATTGTTTCACTGATCATTATTTTGCTGGTGGCAGCGCTGTTCTATAAAGATTACGCCTCGGTTATCCGCAACAATAAAGGGCTGGTGAAAATGATCACCCCGGCCAACGTGATCAGCGGCAGCGGGCACTATATTCACGACCGCTGGCTGGCCGGCGATCAGTCGCTGGTACGCATCGGCGAAGACGCTAAAAAAGGACCGCTGATACGCGCGCAGCAGAAAAAAACGCTGGTGGTGCTGGTACTGGGAGAAACTGCCCGTGCCGAAAACTTCTCGCTCGGCGGTTACGCGCGTGACACCAACCCTCAGCTAAAACAGCGGGATGTTATCTGGTATCCGGACGCCAGCTCCTGCGGCACTGAAACTGCCATCTCAGTCCCCTGCATGTTTTCCAATATGCCGCGCGTCGATTACGACGCCAGCCTTGCGCACCATCAGGAAGGTTTGCTGGATGTGATGGCCCATGCCGGCATCAATATTCTCTGGCGTGAGAACGATGGCGGCTGCAAAGGCGCCTGCGATCGCGTCCCGCATACCGATATGACCCAGTGGCAGCTCCCGGAACTGTGCCGGGACGGTTACTGTCTGGACGATGCGCTGCTGCATCGGCTGAATCATTATCTCGACAGCGTGCAAGATGACTCGGTGGTTGTGCTGCACCAGATGGGCAGTCACGGCCCGGCCTACTATCTGCGCTATCCGCCGCAAATGCGTAAGTTCACTCCCACCTGTGACAGCAATCAGATTCAGGATTGCGATCCGCAGGCGTTGATCAATACTTATGACAACACGATTTTGTATACCGACGCGCTGCTCGGTCAGACCATCGATCTGCTGAAATCCTACAGTGACAAATTTAACGTGGCGCTGGTCTATCTCTCCGATCATGGCGAGTCGTTGGGGGAGCACGGCATGTATCTGCACGGCGCGCCCTATGTCTTTGCGCCGAGTCAGCAGACCCATATTCCGTTCCTGCTATGGCTGTCGCCGGATTATCGCCAGGCCTTTGGCATTAATCAGTCCTGTTTACAACAGCAGGCGGCTAAAGATGCGGTCTCGCAGGATAATCTGTTCCATACCCTGCTCGGCATGATGAATGTGCAAACCCGTGAGTATCAGGCCGATCTCGACTTGCTGAAAAACTGTCGTTCATAAGAGTGGGGTTGCATTAGACCGATTGGTCTATTACCCTGTGGAGATGAATAAAACGACCCGACACGATACCTGCGAACATCTGCTTGCTACTGGCGAGCAGCTTTGCCTGCAACGCGGCTTTACCGGCATGGGGCTGAGCGAATTGCTCACTGTCGCCGAAGTGCCGAAAGGGTCGTTTTATCACTATTTCCGCTCGAAAGAAGTGTTTGGCGTGGCGATGCTGGAGCGCTACTTTGCGCAGTACCACCACGCCGTACGGCAGTTTCTCGATGCTGAACAGGGTAATTCCCGCCAGCGTATCCTCGATTACTACCGCACCGCTTATACGCAATTTTGCCACGACAGCGGCTTTGCGGCTTGCCTGTCGGTCAAACTTTCGGCGGAAGTCTGCGATCTCTCGGAACCGATGCGCATTGCGCTGGACCGGGGATCGCAGGCGATTATTGCAGCACTGGCCACCACGCTACAGCGTGCGGTGGATGCTGGCGAAGTTCGTTTAGCCACCAGCGCCCCGGTCTGTGCTGAAATGCTGTATATGTTATGGCTCGGAGCCAGCTTACAGTGCAAAATCCGCCGTGACAGCGCACCATTACGCTGGGCTTACGATCAAATCGAACGTATGCTACCCGCAGCCTGATAAAAAAAACACACTTACTAGTCGACCGGTCTATTACAGGAGTCTGCATGGAAATCACCAAGCTGTTTACCCCACTGAAAGTGGGTGCGATTACGGTGCCAAACCGCATTTTCATGGCGCCACTGACTCGCCTGCGCAGCATCGAGCCGGGCGATATCCCTACCCCGTTGATGGGCGAATACTATCGTCAGCGTGCCAGCGCTGGTTTAATTATTACTGAAGCCACTCAAATCTCTTTCCAGGCGAAAGGTTACGCCGGTGCGCCAGGACTGCATACCACTGAGCAAATCGCAGCATGGAAAGCGATTAACGCCGGTATTCACGCCGAAGGCGGTCACAGTGCCGTTCAGCTGTGGCACACCGGTCGCATCTCACATACCAGCCTGCAACCGGGTCAGCAGGCACCGGTCGCCCCTTCCGCCCTCGCTGCCGGCACCCGCACTTCACTGCGTGATGAGCAGGGACGCGCAATCCGGGAAGAGACCTCGACCCCGCGTGCGCTGGAAAAAGAGGAAATTGCTGCCATTGTGAATGATTTCCGCCAGTCCGCCGTGAATGCCCGCGCAGCCGATTTCGATCTGCTGGAGCTGCACTCTGCTCATGGTTACCTGATTCATCAGTTCCTGTCCCCGGCCTCTAACCAGCGCACTGACGAATATGGCGGCAGCATTGAAAACCGCACCCGTTTCGCGCTGGAAGTGGTGGATGCGGCGATTGATGGCTGGGCGGCTGACCGCATTGGTATCCGTATTTCGCCGCTCGGTCCGTTTAACGGCCTGGATAATGGTGAAGATCAGGAAGAAGCGGCGCTGTACTACATCGGCGAGCTGGCTAAACGTAACCTGGCCTACCTGCATATTTCTGAGCCAGACTGGGCGGGCGGCAAACCTTATGCGGAGTCATTCCGTCAGGCGATTCGCGCCATTTATCCTGGCGTTATCATCGGTGCCGGGGCTTACACCGCCGAGAAAGGCGAAGAGCTTCTCGAAAAAGGGTTGATTGATGCGGTGGCATTTGGCCGTGTTTATATTGCCAACCCGGACCTGGTTGAGCGTCTGCACCAGAAAGCAGCACTTAACCAACCAAAACCGGAAAGCTTCTACGGCGGCACTGCCGAGGGCTACACGGATTATCCAACCCTGTAATGCCTCAGCCGCAGCCACGCGCTGCGGCTAAACGTTAACATACTGGTTAATCAACGCTATACTTAGCACGATTTTTCAGTCATCAGCGAGACGATGACACACTAAACCTGCCCGTTGTTTTGTCTGGCAGGCCATTTAAAAGAGGATATTATGCGCTTACTTCACACCATGCTGCGCGTTGGCGACCTGCAACGTTCTATCGACTTCTACACCAAAGTGTTTGGTATGCGTCTGCTGCGCACCAGCGAAAATACCGAATACAAATACAGCCTGGCATTTGTTGGCTACACCGAAGAGAGCGAAGGTGCGGTAATTGAGCTGACTTACAACTGGGGCGTGGACAGCTATGACCTCGGTAACGCTTACGGCCATATCGCACTGGGCGTTGACGATGTTGCGGCGACCTGCGAACGTATTCGTCAGGATGGCGGCAACGTGACTCGCGAAGCTGGCCCGGTTAAGGGTGGCACGACCATCATCGCCTTCGTTGAAGATCCGGATGGTTATAAGATCGAACTGATCGAAAACAAACATGCCGGTCACGGCCTCGGCAACTAATGCCGTCGGGGTGCCTTTTGGCACCCTGTTCCTCGCATCCTCTGCTGCAAGCCTTTCTGAAATTTGCCATAATACGCGCTGCATTTTTCCGTCAACGAGATCCCGATGCCTGAATCGAAAGAATTGAATACCCTTAGCGAGCGTTTTCGCGGTTTTTATCCCGTCGTTATTGATGTAGAAACGGCCGGTTTTAATGCGAAAACCGATGCGCTGCTGGAAATTGCTGCCGTGACGTTAAAAATGGACGAGAACGGCTGGCTGGAAAAAGATGAAACACTTCATTTCCATGTAGAACCGTTCGAAGGGGCAATTCTCCAGCCGGAAGCGCTGGCGTTTAATGGTATCGACCCGCATAACCCGCTGCGCGGCGCAGTCAGTGAATATGAAGCGCTGCACGCTATTTTTAAAGTGGTACGCAAGGGAATTAAAGACCAGGGGTGTAACCGGGCAATTATGGTGGCGCACAACGCCACGTTTGACCTGAACTTTATGAGTGCCGCCGCTGAGCGTGCCAGTCTGAAACGTAATCCGTTTCACCCTTTTGTCACCTTTGATACCGCTGCGCTGAGCGGACTGGTGGTCGGTCAAACCGTGCTGGCGAAAGCGTGTAAAGCTGCCGGTATTCCGTTTGACAGCACCAAAGCGCACTCGGCGTTATACGATACCGAACAAACCGCCGATCTGTTTTGTGAACTGGTTAACCGCTGGAAACGCCTCGGAGGCTGGCCGCTGGTGCCGGCAGAAGAAGAACAGAGTGAATAAATAAAGGGAGCCACTTCGGCTCCCTTTTTACTTCAGGGCGGTGTTTTCGCCGCCCTTGGGTTTATTCGGCTTCTTTATACTTCTCAGCCGTCTCTTTAATCAGCGTCTGCAGTTCACCGCGCTGATACATCTCAATCACGATATCGCAGCCACCGACCAGCTCACCATCGACCCACAGTTGTGGGAAGGTTGGCCAGTTGGCATATTTTGGCAGTTCAGCACGAATGTCCGGATTTTGCAGAATATCGACATACGCAAAGCGTTCGCCGCAAGCTGAAAGAGCCTGAACCGTCTGGGCAGAGAACCCGCAGCTTGGCAGCTTCGGTGAACCTTTCATATACAGCAGGATTGGGTTTTCTGCGATCTGACGCTGAATTTTTTCAACAGTACTCATTTTTGCCTTCCTTAATTCGTTACTTCGTGTCTATTTACTATAACGATTCTCTGTGCCGTCTGAAAACGACATTTTGCCCACGGCGAATCAGTAAGGCCCATTATGCCAAATACGGCGCAGAAAATAACAATTTCTTATCATTACTACTGATTAATCGGTTAATAATTAGCAACACTATTGGTGAGATAACCGTCTGATCTGGCTCATTTATAATACTAATAACCTTAATGAACTGATTAATTTAAAAAGGCCTTACCTTTTGTGAAAAAGTTAGATTAGAATTGTCTTAAGCCTGTTTCCGGGGCAAAAGAATTTAACATGGACCCCAGGCATCGAACCACGTTCAATGCCGGGAATGTAGTGTGGTCCTCTCTGTTGCGAAAGAGAGCCTAACCTGTAACGGACAATGCGTTTACTCATCACACTTTTGCTACTGGCTTTTGCTCAGATGTTCTTTAATTTGGCGCACGCATCGCCTCATGCACCTATGAATGCAAATCAGCACAAGGTTGAAAAGAACAGCGCCCGTGATGACGATCGCCGAAAGCGACGTCAGCAGGTAAAAACGCCGGTTAAAAAGCCCCGCCAGACCTCGGAACAGAAAGCGAAATTAAAGAAAAAGAGCAAAGTGCAGACCGCTTCGCTCAGCGCCCCCAAAAGCACCCTCGCCAATAAGAAACTGGCAAAACGCTACGGTTATAAGCGCGATCGCAAAATCAGCAATGCCGCAACCACGGCCAGCATCGACAATGGCCCGCTGAAAATGAGTAAAGCTCACCGCGTGCGTTACCAGAAAGCCCGTGAAACTGCGATGAATAAGCTGATGGGTCAGTTAGGTAAGCCTTATCTTTGGGGAGGCGCTTCGCCACGTACCGGCTTCGACTGTAGCGGTCTGGTGTGGTACGCCTATAAAGACCTGGTGAAATTTAAAATTCCGCGCACTGCCAATGAGATGTATCACCTGCGTGATGCCGCCCAGATCAAACGCGAGTCGCTGGAAAAAGGTGACCTGGTGTTCTTCCGCATTAATAATCGCGGTGCTGCCGATCACGTCGGCGTTTATCTTGGAAATGGCAAGTTTATTCAGTCGCCACGTACCGGCAAAGATATTCAGATCAGCGCCTTAAGCGAAGAGTACTGGCAGCGCCATTATGTCGGTGCGCGCCGGGTGATGACGCCGAAAACCATCCGTTAACCTCTTCCCACATCTTGTTTCAATCCTTAATACGGGCGGCGATAACGCCGCCCGTTAAAGTCACTACGGTGCCGGATGCATTTCACCTTCGTTCTGTTGCATCAGCGGAGGATGCTGACCCGCGCGTGACAGTTGTAGCGCCTGCTGCGGCATACTGATACCTGCGCGGTCAAAGTGGATTTTGACCAGACGATCCAGTGCGTACTGCACGACCCACTGTTTTAACGCCAGCGTGCGCACCGTCACCCTGGTGGTAAAGGAGCGGTCGCCCAGTGCCACCACGCCATTAAACACCGGCTCGCCAATCAGGAAGAATTTCACCTGCTCATCCTGCTTCAGATCTTCCACCGCCTGTTGCAGCACCTGATTAACATGGTCGATATCTTCATCACGACTGACGGTGTAATTCGCGCGATAGACCCCAAACTCACGCGCATAGTTAGCCAGCGTAGTAATCGAAGAGTAAGGCACGATATGGTAGACGCCATAGTCATCGCGCAGGCCAATAGAGCGAATCGTCATGCGCTCCACGGTGCCGGTAATGCCACCCACCGTGACATATTCACTGGTGTTCATACCGTTCTCAAACTGGATAAACACCCCGGTAATCACATCTTTTACCAGCGTTTGCGCACCGAAACTGATTGCCAGACCGAGCGCACCAGCTCCGGCCAACAGCGGCGCAATATTGATCCCTACCTGCGACAGCACAATCATAATGGTGATGGTGCTGATCACAATCGCCAGCACATTACGAAACAGCGTCAGCAGCGTGCGTTCGCGCGCGCTGGGACGGGCGCCGTTGCTCATTTCCAGCACCAGCCGATGCTCTATAATGCTGGCCATAATCGTCCAGCTGAAGGTGGCCACCAGCAGAATAAACAGAATATGCAGCAGCCCGCCGATGATCTTACCGCCGGTGTCACCGCTGGCCCACTGTTGCAAATTAAACAGATGCCAGGCATCCAGCAGAGAAAGAGAAACCGCCAGTACCACCATCACGCGCAGAATTTTCAGCCCGTTCGGGATATAAGAGTTGATACGCCGTTCCAGCATCGGGTAGCGCAGATTCATCCGTTCCGGCAGCGTAATTCGCCGGGCGATCCAGCGCGTCATCATGCCGGACAGCAGCGCGCCAAATCCGATCACCAGCAAGCTTTTCACCGTGGCGCTCATCATAAAGCGCAGGCTATTGCCGAAATCAAACTGCGTGAGGAAAAACAGTACCAGAAAATAGGCAATGGCCAGCAGATGCCAGATATGGCCGAAACCACGCAGCATCACGCTGAAAAATGCCATTGAACGTTCGGCCAGCAGGTCGATCTGGTGATGAATCGGTTTACGGTTGCGCATAATCAGCACCAGCGCATACAGCGTCAGCGCCAGCATCACGATCAGATTGACCGCCGCTGCTGCCGGGTAACTGATTTGCGTGGCCACCACCGGCACCATCACCATCAGGCCATAACCAATTAAGCCGCTTAGCCAGGCGAGACGTTGATTCCAGTAGCGCGCGGTGGCGTCACTGAACGGGAACGGACGCAGATAAGCAAAACCAGGCGCAAAAATCAGTCGCAGTACCGCCTTAAAGAACTCAATGACCGCAAAAGCACCCAGGAACAGCGTCTGCTGATGCGCAATCACCGTACTGCCGTTATTCACCTGCTGGGAAAACAGTTTGCCGCCGGCCAGTACCAGCATCAGCACTAACAAGTCGATAATAAAAGCGCCAATAATGGCGGCCGGTAATTTATACCACGGGCCACCATTCTGTTTGGCGTTTCGCCCCCAACTCCCGATACGCGTGTACAGCGGGCCGACCATGCGGCGTATCAGATGGAAAATGGCAAAGGTCACCACCACCATCAGCAAAAAATAGCCGAGCGCATGGAAAAAAGCGGAAGGATTAAAACTGCGCTGCGGCGCGGAGTCGACCACTTTTTGCACCGCATGCAGTCGCTGATTTAGTGCCTGAAAAGCCTGTTGCGCAAACTGGCTGACGCTGTCACTTAAACGGGTCGCCCCGGAGGGTGCGGCCGCTTGCTGCTTCGCTTCCGTCGCCTGGGATTTTGCCTGGGTTTCGGCGGCACGCTGCAACTGATCGATTAATGCATCACGCGCTTTTTCATCTTTAAGGATGCCGGCCAGTGCGGCGTAAGGGATATCCTGTTGCTCGTTTTGCTGAGCGGCATCAGCAGCAGGTGTGGTTTGCGCAACAGCGACGGGGGAAATAAAGCTGATTAGCAGAAGTAAAAATCCGGCGATAAAGGGAAAAAGTCCCGACGGGTGCGTTCGCCCTGGCACCCGGCAGCAGATAGTTGATGACATGGTATTCTCTGGTAATTAAGTAAACACAATCAATTGCGTAACAGTTCGCCAGCGGCGCATGGCGACCCCGCCTCTGAGCATATTGCAGCATGCAGGCCATGTTTAGCTTCGCGTGCGCAACGGCCTGATTTAGCCAGTTTGAGCAAAAAAAAACGTCTGATGGCGTTCTTCAGACGTTTTTTTTAACCGGTTAGCACTGCGCATTCAGGCAGATTTAACCGTTATTTATCAATTCATTACCGCGGTAAAACTGAAGGCGATAATCACCAGCAGCGCGCCGACAGTGGTCAGCAGAGAAAACTTCAGATTGGTGTCCATACTTCGCTCCTTAAAGACCTTACAATTAATAACTGTATAGATTTTCCCATATATACCGGTAAAAATCTCGTTTTCTGCTCACAGCCTTGATAGAATTCTTCTTTTCCGTTGCGCAACACCTGCAACACCGCGTTTCTTGCCGTGTTTCCTGACGTCATTCCCCTTCCCGACGTCACTCAGATTGCAACAATGAAACCGATCGCGTCAGAAAACGCGAAGCATACGCAAACGTTTAACATGATGCTTATCAACCCTTTAGGATAAGCGCAGGAGTACCATTTTAATGGCAACAATTAAAGATGTGGCGAAACGTGCCGGTGTTTCCACCACCACCGTTTCTCATGTCATCAATAAAACCCGCTTCGTGGCGGAAGAGACCCGCGAAGCCGTTTGGGCGGCCATCAAAGAGCTGAACTATTCGCCCAGCGCCGTTGCGCGCAGCCTGAAAGTAAACCATACCAAATCGATTGGTTTGCTGGCGACTTCCAGTGAAGCGCCCTATTTTGCGGAAATTATCGAAGCGGTTGAAACGCGCTGTTTTGCCAAAGGCTATACGCTGATCCTTGGCAATGCCCATAACGATTTACAAAAACAGCAGGCCTATCTGTCAATGATGGCGCAAAAGCGCGTCGACGGTTTGCTGGTGATGTGCGCCGAATATCCCGATGAATTGCTGAAAATGCTGGAAGCGAATCGCAATATTCCAATGGTGGTGATGGACTGGGGCGAATCACGCGGTGATTTTACCGATAGCGTGGTGGATAACGCCTTTGAAGGCGGCTACCTGGTCGGCCGCTACCTGATAGAGCGCGGCCACCGTGATATCGGTGCAATTCCCGGCCAGCTGGTACGCAATACCAGCGGTGGACGCCATGCCGGTTTCCTCAAAGCGCTGGCCGAAGCCAATATCACCGTGCGTGATGAATGGGTTGTGCAAGGCGACTTTGAACCGGAATCCGGATATCGCGCGATGCAGCAGATTTTATCGCAGAAACAGCGGCCAACTGCCGTGTTCTGCGGCGGCGATATTATGGCAATGGGTGCCATCTGTGCCGCAGATGAAATGGGTTTGCGCGTACCGCAGGATATTTCGGTGATCGGTTATGATAATGTGCGCAACGCGCGCTATTTCACGCCGGCGCTGACCACGGTGCATCAACCAAAGGAGCGTCTTGGCGAAACGGCTTTCGATATGTTGCTGGATCGCATTACCAGTAAACGCGAAGAGCCGCAGACGATTGAAGTGCATCCTTCATTAATCGAGCGTCGCTCGGTGGCAGATGGGCCGTTCCGCGACTACCGCCGTTAATCCCCTGCCGGCCACGCCCGTGGCCGGTCAGTTTACTCCTCGCGTAACCACTCCTGATTCATCGTCTCTGGCGACCCGAGATACTCCAGCAACCAACTTAACGCGGGTGAGGCACTCTGCTCTGCCCAACTGACACAGCACGGACTGTCCGGAAAATCAGCTGGTAGCGTCAGTTCCACCAGCAAACCTTCAGCAATCAGCGGCGCGGCAAAATGTCCCGGCACCATACCCACGCACAATCCTGCCCGCAGACAATCAAATGCCGATTGCCAGTCCGGTGCCACCAGCCGTCGCTGGTTATCCAGCGTCCAGGTGATACGTTTGGGCAGACTACGCGAAGTGTCTTCCAGCACCAGCGACGGCCACTGGCGGATAATATCATCACTGATGGTTCCGGGCTGTTGCGCCAGTGGATGATCGGACCTGATCACGCAGCGCCAGTTCAGTGCGCCCATATCGCGGAAGCCAAAACGCCCGCCGACCGGAATCGCCTGAGTGGCACCAATCGCCACATCGACACGTCCGTCAACCAGTGCATCCCAGACGCCGTTAAACACTTCGTGGGAAACCAGCAGCTCCATATCCGGGAAATGGCGATAGAAATCGAGCACCAGCTGGCGGGTACGTTGAGGTTTAACAATCAGATCGACAGCG
>NZ_JRXE01000008.1:155499-174629 GCF_001267535.1 Winslowiella iniecta
GAATAAAAACTTTCCCGGCATCGGTTAAAACCACGTCGCGATGACGCCGCTGGAACAGCGGAACCGCCAGCCACTCTTCCAGCTGACGAACGGTATAACTCACCGCCGACGGCACACGATGCAGCTCGGTGGCGGCCGCAGTAAAGCTGCCGGTACGGGCTACAGCATCAACCACTTCAAGAGAATGTTCGGACCACATTTTCTGCCTGCAAAATTTTTGAATGCAATGTGCAAATATTAGCGTTTCACAAGCCACAACGCACGCGATTACACTCTGCTGCGTTAAAATCACCTGCATTAAAAAAAAGAGTTTACTGATGATTAAATCAAAAGGATTTATTGTTTACCTGGCGGTGCTGAGCATGCTGGGTTTTCTTGCTACCGATATGTACTTACCCGCGTTTGGCGCAATGCAGCAGGATCTGCAAACGCAGCCCGGTGCCATCAGCGCCAGCCTGAGTATTTTCCTGGCCGGTTTTGCCTGTGCCCAGTTGATTTGGGGGCCGCTCTCTGACCGTATCGGGCGTAAGCCGGTGCTGGTTATTGGCCTGAGTATGTTTGCCCTCGGCTGCGCCGGTATTCTGTGGGTGGAAAATGCCACCATGCTGCTGGTGCTGCGCTTTGTGCAGGCCATTGGCGTCTGTTCTGCCACCGTCAGCTGGCAAGCGCTGGTGGTCGATCGCTACCGTGGCGCGCAGGCCAACCGCGTTTTCGCTACCATTATGCCGTTGGTTGCGCTGTCGCCAGCGCTGGCTCCGCTACTGGGTGCCTGGTTACTGAACCATTTTGACTGGCGTTCAATTTTCGTCGCGCTGCTGCTGATCACCCTGGTGTTACTGATTCCGACGCTGCGCCTGAAAACCACGCAAGCGCAAGCGCCGCACGCTGACGAACCTAAAGTCAGTTTCTTCTCGCTGCTGAAATCGCGTATCTATAGCGGTAACGTGCTGATTTACGCGGCCTGTTCTGCCAGCTTCTTTGCCTGGCTGACCGGTTCGCCGTTTATCCTGGCGGATTTGGGCCTGACGCCGGGCGATATTGGTCTGAGTTATATCCCGCAAACGCTGGCATTTTTGATCGGTGGCTTTGGCTGTCGTTCGCTGCTGCAACGCGTTGAAGGCCGCAGCCTGCTGCCCTGGCTGCTACTGGGTTACGCCATCAGTATCGGCGCTATCTTTGCCGTTGCGCTGTCGGGCCATGCGACGCTGACAGCACTGCTGATCCCCTTCTGTGGCATGGCGATGGCGAATGGTGCCATTTACCCTGTCGTGGTGGCTAATGCGCTGCTGCCTTTCCCGCATGCTACCGGTAAAGCTGCGGCATTGCAGAATATGCTGCAACTTGGCCTCTGCTTTGTCGCCAGTATGGCGGTCTCCTCACTGATTTCTCAGCCGCTGCTGACCACCACGGCGATTATGTTGCTGACGGTTGTTCTGGCGTTTATCGGTTATGCACTACAATTTCAGCGTAAATTGAGTGAAAATCAGTCAGCAGAAACGGTTCGCACCGCGACGCAAAATGGATAATGCATTTAATTAGCACGCTTACAATAATGCATTGAATATTGCCTCACGTGAGCATATACTCATTTGAGGCATTAATTTATAACAAAGAATTAACATTATTTATCTGACAGGGTTGTCGTGGTGTTTCCGGCGTGGTATTCGCGACGCTGCTCTGCAGGACTCTGGTCGAAGATCGTAACCTGGCTTTTAACTCCCCTCTCTGCCGCATGAAATCTTTGCGGCGAGCTGGCGGTGGCAGCAGCCATTGACCCGAGTAATTTTCACTCAATTCAATCCTCTGTTTAACGTCGGATAACTGGCACACGGATAATCCGTGAGTTCTCTCACATTCCTGTAGAAATTGACTAATCTATTTCTCAGGTGCGTATCACAACCAAGTGATGGAGAAGCTATGAGTTCATCGTGTATAGAAGAAGTGAGCTTGAAAGAAAACCACTGGTATCGCATTGCACGTGAAATTTTGCAGACGGCGGATATCGAGGTGAACGGTTCACGTCCATGGGATATTCAGGTGAAAAATCCGCAATTTTTTCGCCGGGTATTACAGGAAGGCTCGCTTGGGCTGGGTGAAAGTTATATGGACGGCTGGTGGGAGTGTGAACGGCTGGATATGTTTTTTCATCGGGTATTGCAGCAACATCTCGATCAGCAGTTACCCCATCACTTTAAAGATACTTTGCGCATTGCTGCCGCCCGCCTGACCAATCTGCAATCCAAAAAACGTGCCTGGATTGTCGGAAAAGAACATTATGATTTGGGTAACGACCTGTTTACTCTGATGCTCGATTCGCATATGCAATATTCCTGTGGTTACTGGAAACAGGCCGAAACGCTGGAACAGGCGCAACATGCCAAACTCAGCATGATTTGCGATAAATTACACCTGCAACCGGGTATGACACTGCTGGATATTGGATGTGGTTGGGGGGGGCTGGCGGAATTTGCCGCGCGTCATTATGGCGTCAGTGTGGTTGGCGTGACGATTTCTGCTGAACAACAGAAAATGGCGCAGCAGCGCTGTGCGGGCCTCGATGCTGCTATTTTATTGCAGGACTACCGCGATCTGAATCAGCAGTTTGACCGTATTGTTTCCGTCGGCATGTTTGAACATGTCGGGCCGAAAAATTATGCCACTTACTTCGACGTGGTTAACCGTAATTTAAAACCAGACGGTATTTTTCTGCTGCATACTATCGGCACTATCCGCACCGATATGCATGTCGATCCCTGGATTGATAAGTATATTTTCCCCAACGGGTGTTTACCGTCGGTACGCCATATTGCCGACGCCAGTGAACAGCATTTTGTGATGGAAGACTGGCATAATTTTGGCGCGGATTACGACACCACTTTAATGGCGTGGTATCAGCGTTTTCTTGAGGCATGGCCACAGCTGGCGGAGAATTACGGCGAACGTTTTAAGCGGATGTTTAGCTATTATCTCAATGCTTGCGCCGGCGCATTTCGCGCACGCGATATTCAGCTCTGGCAAGTGGTATTCAGTCACGGCGTCGAAGGCGGGTTGCGGGTTCCGCATTAATACTGGCATACATGGACAGGAGCCGTTTGCGGCTCCTGTCCTGATGGTATGCAAACGGCGCTATTCGGCAAGCTGATCTGCCGCGGCCGCCAGTAACGCCGCTTCGCGCTGTGCCAGCACGCGTTCAACCGTTTCGACAATCGCCTGGGTATGCGGATCGATCTCAATATTGACTCGCTGACCGAGCTTTTTCGCACCCAGCGTGGTACGCGCCAGCGTTTCGGGAATTAAATGCACGCAGAATTTGCTTTTCGTGACATCCCCTACCGTCAGACTGATGCCATCAATGCCGATAAAACCTTTATGCAGGATATATTTCATCTGCGAAGCATCTTGCGGTTTAAACCAGATCTCGCGGTTATTTTCGGAATTAATGATTTTGCAGATTTCCGCAGTGGTCATAATATGACCTGACATTAAATGCCCACCGATTTCATCACTGAATTTTGCCGCACGCTCGACATTAATCTGGTCGCCTGGCTGCAAATCGCCAAGGTTAGTAATGCGCAGTGTCTCTTTGACCAGATCGAAACTGACCCGATCGCCGTCCACGGCAGTCACCGTCAGGCAGCAGCCGTTATGAGAGACCGACGCACCTAATTCCAGTCCCGGCAGCATTTCAGCCGGTAATCTAACGATGTGAGTTCGGAAATTGGTTTTTTCTTCAATCGACAGCACCTCTGCGGTGCCCTGTACAATACCGGTAAACATACTTTAACGCCTCAGTCTGTTTTTTTGTTCATCTTACCATAACTGCATGCTGGCGCTGGTAACAAGGGATAGCAATCTGTGCTGCCGCAGGAATATAACCTGCAAATCTTCAAGCTGGTCATTGGCTTAATGCGCTGTCACCGTTAAACTGGGCAACTTAATCTTAGATTTTAATTCAGACGCCCGTCCGGGCGTTAATTTCGTTCATCCTTAATAAACAAACAGGTGCATACGTGCAGAAGTATCTGACAGAAGCGCGTCAATTATTAGCCCTCGCGATCCCGGTGATCCTTGCGCAGGTTGCGCAAACGTCCATGGGCTTCGTGGATACCATTATGGCCGGTGCCGTCAGCGCGACGGATATGGCGGCGGTGGCAGTAGGAACCTCAATCTGGTTGCCGGCGATTCTGTTCGGCCACGGTTTGCTGCTGGCGTTAACCCCGACCGTTGCGCAACTTAACGGCTCCGGTCGTCGCGATCGTATTGCGCATCAGGTGCGCCAGGCGTACTGGCTGGCGGGACTGGTTTCACTGCTGATTATGCTGGTGCTGTATAACGCCGGTTATATGATTGCCGCGATGCATGGCATCGATCCAAAAATGGCTGAGATTGCCGTTGGTTATCTGCACGCCTTACTGTGGAGCGCGCCGGGTTATCTGTTCTTCCAGGTGGCGCGCAATCAGTGTGAAGGCCTGTCGAAGACCAAACCGGGAATGGTGCTGGGCTTTATCGGCCTGCTGGTCAATATTCCGGTTAACTATATCTTTATTTACGGCCATTTCGGCATGCCAGCGCTGGGCGGTGTCGGTTGCGGTGTCGCTACCGCGTCGGTCTACTGGGTGATGTTTATTCTGATGAAAGCCTGGGTAAAACGCGCCGGTTCGATGCGTGATATCAAACTGGCAACGCGCTTCGATGCACCGGACTGGAAAGTGCTGTATCGCCTGAGCGGGCTCGGCCTGCCGGTGGCACTGGCGCTGTTTTTTGAAGTGACGCTGTTTGCGGTAGTGGCACTGCTGGTGTCGCCACTGGGCATCGTCAAAGTAGCCGGTCACCAGATTGCGCTGAATTTTAGTTCGCTGATGTTTGTCCTGCCGATGTCACTGGGCGTTGCCGCCACCATTCGCGTTGGCTTCCGGCTGGGACAGGGTTCCGCCGAAGCCGCGCGCGTCGCCGCCTGGACCGCACAGGGGGTCGGCATTATGATGGCAGCGGTCACCGCGACCTTTACGGTGATTTTCCGCGAACAGATTGCCCTGCTGTATAACGATAATCCGGAAGTGGTGACGCTGGCGGCGCAACTGATGTTGCTGGCGGCGATTTATCAGTTCTCGGACTCCATTCAGGTGATTGGCAGTGGTATTTTGCGCGGCTATAAAGATACCCGCTCGATTTTCTTTATCACCTTTATCGCTTACTGGGTCCTGGGTCTGCCAACCGGCTATCTGCTGGGGATGACCGATTGGGTAGTACCGGCAATGGGACCGGCCGGATTCTGGTGCGGCTTTATTATCGGTCTGACCTCATCGGCGATCATGATGATCTGGCGCATGCGTCGCCTGCAACGTTTGCCAGCGGACGTGATCCTTACACGCGCAGCACGTTGATTTTTTGGGCCATTTATGGCCCTTCTCGTTTAAAAAAACGGCGGGTCGCACAACAGATCGGCAGTCAGTAACAAAAATGCATGTTTCCACTTGCCAGCGATGTAAGCTGCCGTTAATATTCGTCCCCGCTGTCACCCAGACAGCAATATGATGCGTCCGTAGCTCAGTTGGTTAGAGCACCACCTTGACATGGTGGGGGTCGGTGGTTCGAGTCCACTCGGACGCACCAAAGTTTCAGGCAAGTAATAGTAAGTGCGTCCGTAGCTCAGTTGGTTAGAGCACCACCTTGACATGGTGGGGGTCGGTGGTTCGAGTCCACTCGGACGCACCAATTATCACAATTTGCCCACGTTATGCGTTCTTAGCTCAGTTGGTTAGAGCACCACCTTGACATGGTGGGGGTCGGAGGTTCGAGTCCTCTAGAACGCACCACTCTCTGCCCTTTCCTGCCCTTCCAAACGCATTTATTCCCTGACTCAATGTTTGCGCAACAACATTTTTTCTTGATCTGAACCCGGTCGCATTAACGCTTTTTAATTGGTTTTCGCACACTTAGCGACTATAATAACAAGCGTTGTTTCACTTGAATGGTTTCAGCCAATTGACGTGTCCTTACTTACAACGATCACAGCTTGCGCAACACAGCCCGGCGGGCATGCTGAACCATCCGTACAACTTCTTCTGCACGCTTTATATCTGTCACCTATCCTTACTTTGTATTTTAGTTCTCTTACCAGGCACCAATTTCTCATTCGTTGGCATCGCCGACGAAATCAATCCTTTAACATCCATCACAACTTATAGATAACTTGCTCATGAAAAAGACCAAGATTGTATGTACTATCGGCCCGAAAACTGAATCGGAAGAAATGCTGACCAGCCTGCTTGACGCGGGCATGAATGTCATGCGCCTGAACTTTTCCCACGGCGATTATGATGAACACGGTAAGCGCATTGCGAATCTGCGTGCGGTGATGAGCAAAACTGGCCACCAGGCCGCGATTCTGCTCGACACCAAAGGTCCGGAAATTCGTACCATGAAGCTGGAAGGCGGCGTTGATGCGTCACTGAAAGCCGGTCAGACCTTTACCTTCACCACCGACCAGTCAGTGGTCGGCAACACCGAGCGCGTGGCGGTCACCTACCCTGGCTTCGCCGCTGACCTGAAAATCGGCAATACCGTATTGGTTGATGACGGCCTGATCGGCATGGAAGTGACGGAAGTCACCGAAAATACCGTGGTATGTAAAGTGCTGAATAACGGCGACCTCGGTGAAAACAAAGGCGTTAACCTGCCTGGCGTTTCCATCCAGCTGCCTGCACTGGCGGAAAAAGACAAACGCGATCTGATCTTCGGTTGCGAGCAGGGTGTGGACTTTGTGGCCGCTTCCTTTATCCGTAAACGTTCTGACGTACTGGAAATTCGCGAGCACCTGAAACAGCACGGTGGCGCGCATATTCAGATCATCTCGAAGATCGAAAACCAGGAAGGCCTGAATAACTTCGACGAAATCCTTGATGCTTCTGACGGCATCATGGTGGCGCGTGGTGACCTTGGGGTGGAGATTCCGGTTGAAGAAGTGATCTTCGCGCAGAAAATGATGATCAAAAAATGTAACCGTGCTCGTAAAGTGGTGATCACCGCCACCCAGATGCTCGATTCCATGATTAAAAACCCGCGCCCTACCCGTGCAGAAGCCGGCGACGTGGCGAACGCCATCCTCGACGGTACCGATGCCGTGATGCTGTCCGGTGAAAGCGCCAAGGGTAAATACCCGCTGGAGTCGGTCACCATTATGGCGACCATCTGTGAGCGTACCGATCGCGTGATGAAGAGCCGTATCGACTCGCAGCACGATAACCGCAAAATGCGCATCACTGAAGCCGTGTGCCGCAGCGCCGTTGAAACGGCTGAGAAACTGGAAGCACCTCTGATTGTGGTCGCGACCGAGGGCGGTAAATCCGCCAAATCAGTGCGTAAATACTTCCCTAACGCCACCATTCTGGCACTGACCACCAATGAGCAGACCGCACGTCAGCTGATTCTCACCAAAGGTGTCATTACTCATATTGTGAAAGAGATCGCTTCTACCGACGATTTCTATCGTATTGGTAAAGATGCGGCACTGGAAAGTGGCTATGCGCTGAAAGGCGAAGTGGTCGTAATGGTATCCGGTGCTCTGGTACCAAGTGGCACCACAAATACCTCTTCAGTTCACGTTCTGTAATTAAAAATCACCGTTAAATATAAAAAGCGCCTCAGGGCGCTTTTTTTTTATCACTTGCGTAACTGACTTCTGAGAAATTTCCAATCGATAATAACTATTCAATTTCGGAAATAACAAAGATTAATCCGATTAAATCTGCCTGTTTTCTTTTATTTTTTTAGCTTTTAACGTCAATCAGATGCTTCTTTGAGCGAACGATCAACTTTAGGCATGTTCTCATCAAAAATTTATTCTCATTAGAAAAAACTTTGTGTAATACTTGTAACGCTACATGGAGATTAACTCAATCTAGAGGGTATAAATAATGAATCGTACTAAACTGGTACTGGGCGCGGTAATCCTGGGTTCAACTCTGCTGGCTGGTTGTTCTAGCAATGCTAAAATCGACCAACTGTCTACCGACGTTCAGACTCTGAACGCGAAAGTTGACCAGCTGAGCAACGACGTGAACGCAGTGCGTTCTGACGTTCAGGCTGCTAAAGACGACGCAGCACGTGCTAACCAGCGTCTGGACAACCAGGCTCACTCTTACCGTAAGTAAGAGTTCTGGTTGTAAAAATGGCGCACATTGTGCGCCATTTTTTTGTTCTGCTTTCCCGTTATCTTCCGGTCATATCTTCCAGTAACATCCCAGCCTAATAATGGCCTTCCCTGGCTCCTGAGCGTCACCGTACGACGCGTTCTCCCTGCGCCTGTGAAATGGTAGCGGGTTGCCTGCCGGACGGCACAGCGCCTTGCTGCTGCTGTATAATCGCTGGCAGCGGCGTATGTTGATCAATCGGCTCTCCGCTGTTGACCAATACCGGCATCCCGGAACGGCGCGTAATTGCCTGTTCGATTAACTGGGTATCGCTGTGCGGACTGTTAATAAACTCATGCATCGTGTTGCTCAGCGCAATTTTCTTGGTTTGGGGATCGTCGCTCTCGCTCTTCGATAACGGCTGATGCACCTCAACATAGCGCTTACCATCTGGTTCAATGGCGTACTTCAGCGGCTGATTGATCACCTCTACCCGCGTCCCTCTCGGCACGTGATTAAACAACGCTTCGATATCCTCATTACGTAAACGAATACACCCCGAACTGACGCGCATGCCGATACCAAAATTCGCATTGGTGCCGTGAATCAGATAGTGGCCGGCACCGTGCGCCAGACGCAGCGCAAACAGTCCCATTGGATTATCCGGCCCGGCAGGTACCGTACCCGGCAGGGTAATGCCCCGTTCGGCATAGCGCTTGCGGATATTTACGGTGGGTGTCCAGGTTGGATTAGGAATTTTTTGGCTGATGCTGGTCACCATCACTGGCGTATTGGCACCGAGCTGGCCAATACCGATCGGATAAACGATGACTTTATTCTCGCCTTTAGGATAGTAATAGAGTCGCAGCTCAGCGAGGTTTATCACTATCCCTTCGCGTTTGGTGTCAGGCAACAACATTTGGGTCGGAATGGTCAGCTGGCTACCGGCCCGTGGCAACCACGGATCGGTGCCGGGATTGGCTTGCAGCATACTCAGCAGGCCAATTTTATAATCCGCCGCAATCCGTTCCAGCGATCGGTTATCCGACGGCACCACATAGATGCTGTTCTCGCCGATTAAGCGGCTATTTTCCGGCGGCAAAGGGTATTCTGTCGCGCTGACAACGCGTGTCCCGGCGATGAGTGTGAGGGCAAAAAATGCAGCAAGGCGTAGCAAAGGTTTCATGCGCAATCTCTCGTAATGAATTAAGACACCCCGTTATGTATAACGAGGTGTGTTACGAGATAGTGTAGCTTAGCTGAGTGCTTGTGCTCTATGGCGAATGGCGCGAATCATCGCTTCCAGCCCCTGTGAACGGGACGGGGTAAGGTGTTGCGTCAGTGCAAGTTGTTCAAACCACGGGCGTACATCAAAGCCAACGATTTCCGCGGCAGTCATATCCTGATAAAGGATAAAGACTATTGCAATCAGACCTTTAACAATTGCCGCATCGCTGTCACCCTGCAACTGAATTTTGCCATCGCTGGCTTCATCCATCACAATCCACACCTGGCTCTGACAGCCAGAAATAGTGTACTCCGGCTGACGTAATGAATCGGACAACTCCGGCAAAACCGCGCCCAATTCAATCACGTACAAATACTTCTCTTCCCAGTTAGCGCAACGATTAAAATTGCGTACCAGCTTCTCTTTGTCTGGCAGTGTTGCCATCAGTTCCTCCCTTGCCTGCTGGCGGCCGCTCAGCCGCCCAGCAAACGATGAATACGTGTCAGACCCGCAACCAGCCGGTCCGCTTCCTCTTCGCTATTATACATCGCGAAAGAAGCGCGACACATTGCCGGAACCTGGTAATAGTTCATCAGCGGCATGGCACAATGATGGCCGGTACGAATCGCAATACCGTACTGATCGAGGAAACTTCCCACATCGTAAGCGTGATGGCGACCGAGATTAAAGGCAATTACCCCGGCGCGGTTCTGTGGGCCATAGATAATTAAATCCGGTACCGCAGCCAGCTTATCCAGCGCATAACGCATCAGCATCTGCTCGTGCTGATGGATATTTTCCAGCCCCAGCGTTTCGACATAGGTCAGCGCCGCGCCCAGGCCGATAATCGCAGCGGTATTTGGCGTGCCCGCTTCAAAGCGCCATGGCGCAGCGGCAAAGGTGGTCTCTTCGGTCAGGCTGACGTTAGCGATCATCGAACCGCCCCCTTCCCACGGCGGCATCTGGTCCAGCAGCGCTTTGCGGCCATACAGAATACCAATGCCGGTAGGCCCATAAATTTTATGGCCAGAGAACACGTAGAAGTCGCAGTCGAGATCCTGCACATCAACCTTGTGATGCATCACCGCTTGCGCGCCATCAATCAGCGTGATGACACCCGCGGCTTTCGCCTGCGCCACCAGCGCCTTCACCGGGTTAATGGAACCCAGCACGTTGGAGACTTGCGTCACCGCCAGCATGCGCGTACGGCTGTCGATCAGCGACGGCAGCAAGGCAATATCCAGCTCGCCCTGCGGCGTCAGCGGCAGCACACGGATTTCAGCACCGACGCGCCTGGCGACCATCTGCCACGGCACAATATTCGCGTGATGCTCCATCTGAGTGATAATAATATTATCACCCGCCTGCAACTGACTGCCGCCCCAACTGCTGGCGACCAGGTTAATGCCTTCGGTCGTGCCCTTAACGAACACAATCTCTTCCGGCGAAGCGGCATTCAGGAAACGTGCCGCCTGATTGCGCACGTTTTCCATATCGGTGGTCGCTTCGGCACTCAGCGTATGAATGCCGCGATGCACCGCCGCGTAGCCATGCTGATAAAAATGGCTTTCGGCGTTAATCACCGCTAACGGCTTTTGCGCGCTGGCGGCACTGTCGAGATAGGCCAACGGCTGACCGTTAACCTCACGCGCCAGAATCGGAAAATCTGCTCTGACACGTGCCAGATCAAAATTCATTCGTTGCCTCCGGGAAACGCTGTGCGATGCGTTGCAGCACCACTTCTTTCAGCGTTTCATCAGTGATCGCTTCGGTCAGCTCAGCGGCAAACGCATAGATAATCATGCGCTCTGCCGACTGTTTATCGATACCGCGCGAGCGCAGATAGAACATCTGCTCGTCGTCAATACGGCCAATGGTGGCACCATGGCTACATTTAACGTCATCGGCATAAATTTCCAGCTGCGGCTTGGTATCCACTTCCGCCAGACGTCCCAACAGCAGGTTATTGTTGGTCATCTGTCCGTCGGTTTTCAGCGCATGCTTCGCCACTTTAATCATGCCGTTAAATACCGCACGCGCACGGTCACGCACGATGGTTTTGTGCAGCTGACGGCTCTGGCAATGGCCTTTATTGTGTTCAAGGTAAGTGCGGGTATCACACACTTCTTTGTCCACCGGCAGCACCAGGCTGTTAATTGACAGATTGGTGTTCTCACCGTTCAGCTGTGAACTGGTGTTATGACGCGTCAGACCGGCACCCAACAGGAAGCTCTGGCTGCTGACGTTAGCATCGCGCTGCAATACGATGTCATTGTGAGCAAAGTGATAGCTGCCCGCATTTTCAAACGCCAGCTTGGTATGCGTCAGCTGTGCGTTATTCGCCACCGCCATGGTCAGACGCGCACCGGTGAAATGCACCGCATCATTCAGGCTGACATAATGCTCAATCACTTCCGCCTGCGCGCCATCGTCGATTTGCAGATGGTGGCGATAATGCGAGGTGTTCATCTGTGCGTCGCCGCTGCCGCTGCTGATATGCAGCAGATAGAGCGGACGGGGTGCCACTTTGCCACGCGCCAGCTGCACGGTGGTGGCCTGCTCGGCCAGGCTTTCGGTCAGATGCAGAAACACCTCTGGCTGAACCGGCGCGTCAAATGCGCGGCGTTCGGCGGCCTGAGAAATCTGCACGTCGAACAGATCGAAGCTGCTGTCGCTCAGCTCAGCGCTGAATTTACCGTCAATGTACACCAGACGTACCGCGTCAAGCTTCAGCGCCATCTGCGCCAGATCGTCAGCGCTGACATAGCCTGCCTGCGGCAGCACAAAGCTCTCGCTGAACAGCGTCTCCAGCGGGGTATATTTCCAGTTTTCCTGCTTACGCGTCGGTAAACCTAATCGCAGCAGTTGCTGCCAGTGTTGTTGTGCCTGCAGTGAGCGATTTTCACCGCATGACTCAAACAAATGATGCCACTGTTGCAGTGCGTTTTCGCTACTCTTCGTCGGTAAGCCAGCCATAGCCCTGCTCCTCCAACTGTTTCACTAAGCTAAAGTCGCCAGATTTGACGATCTTGCCCTGATAAAGGACATGAACGAAATCAGGCTTGATGTAATCAAGGATGCGCTGATAGTGCGTGACGATAATAAATGCGCGGTTACCGTCACGCAGGGTGTTCACACCGTTGGCGACCGTTTTCAGCGCATCAATATCCAGACCCGAGTCGGTCTCATCAAGAATGCACAGTTCTGGCTCCAGCGCGGCCATCTGCAGAATATCGTTACGTTTTTTCTCACCGCCGGAGAAGCCAACATTCACTGAACGGGTCAGCAAATCTTCTGGCATTTTCAGCAGCTGAATTTTATCTTCAATAAAGTCCTGGAAATCGAAACGATCCAGCGCGCCTTGACCACGGTATTTGCGCACCGAGTTCACTGCGGTTTGCAGGAAGAACTGGTTGCTGACGCCCGGGATCTCTACCGGATACTGGAACGCCATAAAGATGCCTTCACCGGCACGATCTTCCGGTGACAGTTCCAGCAAATCTTTGCCTTTAAAACTGACTTCGCCGCCGATCACTTCATACTCTTCGCGTCCGGCCAGAGTCGCGGAAAGCGTACTTTTGCCTGAGCCATTCGGGCCCATAATGGCATGGACTTCGCCCGGCTTAACCTCGAGATTCAGGCCGCGCAAAATCTGCTTATCTTCAATGCTTACCTGTAAATCTTTGATACTTAACATAGAATTTCCTTCACATTGCCGTCGGCAACGGTTCTTATCGCGACGCGGGTTTAACCCACGCTATGTTCAAGACTGATGGCCAGTAATTTTTGCGCTTCGACAGCGAATTCCAGCGGCAGCTCGGAGAAGACGTCTTTACAGAAACCGTTAACAATCATTGAGATTGCGTCATCTTCGCTGATACCGCGCTGCACACAATAGAACAGTTGGTCTTCACCGATGCGTGAGGTGGTGGCTTCATGCTCCAGCTGGGCGCTGTTATTACGCACTTCCACATACGGGAAGGTATGTGCGCCACAGTCTGCGCCAATCAGCATCGAGTCACACTGGGTGAAGTTACGCGCATTGGTCGCGGTTGGCATGATTTTCACCAGGCCACGATAGGTGTTCTCACTTTTACCGGCCGAAATCCCTTTTGAGATAATGGTCGATTTGGTGTTTTTACCAATGTGAATCATTTTGGTGCCGGTATCGGCCTGCTGATGGCCGCTGGTCAGTGCGACCGAGAAGAATTCGCCGATGGAGTTATCACCGCGCAGAATCACGCTCGGATATTTCCAGGTGATTGCCGAGCCGGTTTCCGACTGAGTCCAGGACATTTTGCTGCCGTCGCCTTCACACAGTGCGCGCTTGGTGACGAAGTTAAGAATGCCGCCTTCCGCTTCGCCGCCCGCGAACCAGTTCTGCACCGTGGAGTATTTCACTTCGGCATTTTTGTGGATGATCACTTCCACGACCGCTGCATGCAGCTGATAGGTGTCACGTACCGGTGCCGAGCACCCTTCGATATAACTGACGTAGCTGTCTTCATCGGCCACCAGGATAGTCCGTTCGAACTGTCCGGTTTTTGCCGCGTTAATGCGGAAATAGGTCGACAGTTCCATCGGGCAACGCACGCCTTTCGGGATATAGACAAACGTGCCATCAGACGCCACGGCGGAGTTCAGCGCGGCAAAGAAGTTATCGTTTGCCGGAACCACGGTACCGAGATACTTCTGCACCAGCTCAGGATGATCGTGGATAGCCTCGCTGAAGGAACAGAAAATAATGCCCTGCTCCGCCAGTTTGGAACGGTAAGTGGTGGAAACCGATACCGAGTCAAAAATCGCATCAACCGCCACTTCCTGACCTTCGCGTACCGGTACGCCAAGCTGTTTAAACGCCTCTTCCACTTCCTGGGTCAGATAGTTGCTGGCCGGCTCGCTGCCGGAGGCTTGCGTGGCACCCGGTTCAGACGAGCAGCTGTCATCGCAATTACCGCAGGACGGTGCGGAGTAATAGCTGTAATCCTGATAATCCAGCGGCTTATATTTGGCTTTCAGCCAGTGCGGCTCTTCCATCTTCAGCCAGGCTTCATAGGCTTTCAGACGGAATTCCAGCATCCACTCAGGTTCATTACGCTTGGCGGAGATGGCCCGCACCACATCTTCACTGATGCCGTGTGCCAGCTCATCGGTTTGCAGGTTGGTAAAGAAGCCCTCTTTGTAACCCTTGTGGCTGCCTTCCCAAATTTGTACATCGTCAGATGCGTCACTGTGTCGAGACATAACGTTAATTACTCTACGCCAAAGCTCTCACCACAGCCGCAGGCGTGTTGAGCTTTAGGGTTATTGAATTTGAAAATCTGATTCAGGCCTTCACGAACGAAATCAACTTCGGTGCCGTCAACAAATGGCATTGCCTGAAGCGGAACAAACAGGCTGGCACCCTGGTGGGTGAACTGAAGATCATCAGCGGCTGGCTCTGTTACCAGCTCCATCACGTATCCGAAACCGGCGCAGCCAGACTGCTTCACGCCGACCTTGAGGCCTTTGACGTGCGGATCATTGGCAGACAGCGCAATAATTTGCTGTGCCGCGCTATCAGTAAGCGTGAGTCCTTTCCAGACGAAGTCGTCAGGAGAGAACGATGCAGGATTTGCAGATTGCATAATTAAGTACCTCGCGATGCGATAGCCCTTCGGGCTAATATCCCTATGTTAGTGATAATGGATATCGCTTCAACCTCTTGTTTTGCAGGGATAAGCCTAAAATGTCTTTTTTCTTACCAGTTTTATAAGAATAGACCCTGTAAAGAGGATTGCGATCTGCGCCTCACGCTGCAGAACCGAAGAGATAACCTGTTAAAAAACAACAACTAAATAGTTAACACAACGTAGCGAATAAGAATAATACTCATTTTACCCCTTTATACGCTGCGGAGTATCGTTAATATCAATTTTATTAACAGGCAGCATTTATCGATAAATTTGTCACTGGATCCTCTTGAACATTCCCGGCATTATAATATGATAATGATTATCATTACCGTAATTAGGTGATTGCATGAATGTCTCGATGAGTGCCTGGCTGCAGTACAAAATTGATGAATACAAATTTTCAGTGCGTGACATCACGGTTGACTTCTATATGGCGCAAGCAAAGCTCAATCGTCCGGACTGCTCACTCGAACAGCTACGCAAATTTAACGACACCTGTTTAGACATGGCTGAATTATGCCAACTCAACGGCGATGATCAAAGCTATCTGCACGCTTTAGGCAAATTACATCACCGATTGGTTGCAGAAATGGTCAATAATGAGCGCAATCGGTTATTTCGCATGCAGGCGTGGCAGCTGGCAAGACACACCCTGACCCGTTTATGTCATCAACTGGCATTAAACGGCGAGTGGGATAAGGCCACGGTATTGCAGAGTGATTTTGTTAAGCACGCGTCGTGGAATAATATGTAGTCGCCGTCGGTGACAGAGATTAGCACCGCGCATGCCATCCGAACGGGAGCCGAAAACGGCTCCAAACCGTTAACCATTCCTGGCCGATGCATTGATCACGGACAAATTAACGTGCTTTAACCGATCGACTGAAAGTAAGCAAATGTTTCTCAATGTATCTAAATACTAATATGAAATGTTAAATTTACAAACCCTGAATCATCCGCAACTACCCTTACGGCATTATCACCCTGCTAAATAACCACTACCCGCCTTGCGTCGTACAAAATAACAGCGAAGTTATTTTCAGCCCGCCGATTCTTTTTACTTACTGTCTGCGTTTTAACAAGTTAAATAGCCCACAGCCCTCATGCCTGACGCAAAATGCTTAATTAACATCCGCAGCATTACCGCATAATTTGACTGTAATACGACGTCAATGCTGCGCGCACTCCTGCGCCAGGATTGCGCGCATCGCGCAAAAATACCTAATGCTTACATAATGTTATCAATAGTGCGTTTTAATTTAACAAACTGGCTCCCTGCGTTAACACCATCTGAAAACATATCATCACAATTATCATGGCTGTTATATCCCCCGGTGCCACGACTGATCCTGTTTCTTCCTCCTGCTCAGGCGTAACATCCGTTCCGCGTTGATATTGCTGTTCAGTTGCAGAGCGATAAGAAATAGATTCTGACTCTCTGTTAATGAACGACAAATAAAAAACTAAGAAAGTTTGAGTAAGACAGGGGCATGCAATGTTCGGATTAGATGCGTTTCACCTGGCAAGGATTCAATTCGCTTTTACCGTCTCCTTCCATATTATTTTCCCGGCTATTACCATCGGACTGGCAAGTTTTCTTGCCGTGCTCGAAGGCCTGTGGCTGAAAAGCAAAAATGAGGTTTATCGCGACCTCTATCACTTCTGGTCAAAGATTTTCGCCGTTAACTTCGGGATGGGCGTGGTCTCCGGGCTGGTAATGGCCTATCAGTTCGGCACCAACTGGAGTGGATTTTCGCAGTTTGCTGGCAGCATTACCGGCCCGTTGCTGACCTATGAAGTGCTGACCGCCTTCTTCCTCGAAGCCGGTTTCCTTGGCGTGATGCTGTTTGGCTGGAACCGTGTCGGTCGCGGCCTGCACTTCTTTGCGACCTGTATGGTGGCACTGGGCACCATTATCTCCACCTTCTGGATCCTGGCGTCAAACAGCTGGATGCAAACCCCGCAGGGCTTTGCGATTCAGGATGGTGTGGTCATTCCGGTTGACTGGATGGCTATCGTCTTCAACCCGTCGTTCCCGTTCCGCCTGATGCATATGGCGACCGCCGCCTTCCTCGCCAGCGCCTTTTTTGTCGGTGCCTCGGCGGCCTGGCATCTGTTGCGTAAAAACGACACCCCGGCGATTCGCAAAATGTTGTCGATGGCGCTGTGGATGGCACTGATTGTCTCACCGATTCAGGCGATGCTCGGCGATATGCACGGTCTGAACACCCTGAAACATCAGCCAGCAAAAATTGCGGCGATTGAGGGGCACTGGGAAAATCCAGGCAATGAACCGACGCCTCTGATTCTGTTCGGCGTGCCGGATATGGAGCAGGAAAAAACCAAATACGCGCTGGAAATTCCTTACCTCGGCAGCCTGATTCTGACCCACAGTCTGCACCAGCAGGTGCCGGCGCTGAAAAGTTTCCCGAAAGAAGATCGCCCGAACTCCACCATTATCTTCTGGTCGTTCCGTGTGATGGCCGGTCTGGGCATGCTGATGGTGCTGCTGGGTGTGGTCAGCCTGTGGTTGCGCTTCCGCGACCGTCTGTACAGCTCGCGTCCGTTCCTGTGGTTTACCCTGCTGATGGGGCCGTCCGGTCTGATCGCTATCCTCGCCGGCTGGTTTACTACCGAAATTGGCCGACAGCCGTGGGTCGTGTATGGCCTGATGCGCACCAAAGATGCGGTTTCGGCCCATGGTGAGATGCATATGAGCCTCAGCCTGCTGGCGTTTATCGCGGTGTATATGTCGGTGTTCGGCGTGGGCTATATCTACCTGGTCAAGCTGATCAAAAAAGGTCCACAGTCAGGTGAAGGCGACCATACGCCAGAAGGCGGTCCGGGGACTTCCCACACCCCTTCCCGTCCCCTGTCTGCGGTGCAGGAAAACTTAAGCTCTTCACAGGAGACGAAATAAGATGGGCGTCGATCTGTCAATTATCTGGTTTACCATCATCATCTTTTCCACCCTGATGTATATCGTCATGGATGGCTTTGATCTTGGCATCGGTATCCTGTTTCCCTTTAATAAGGACGCCGTGGAGCGCGATATGATGGTCAATACCGTCGCGCCGGTGTGGGATGGTAATGAAACCTGGCTGGTACTGGGCGGAGCAGCGCTGTATGGCGCATTCCCGCTGGCTTATGCGGTAATCCTTGATGCGCTGTCGGTCCCGCTGACAGTGATGCTGATCGGTCTGATTTTCCGTGGTGTGGCCTTTGAGTTTCGCTTTAAAGCCACGCCGGAGCATCGTCCGTTCTGGGATAAATCCTTTATCGTTGGCTCGATTGTCGCGACATTCAGTCAGGGTGTGGTGCTGGGTACGATTATTAACGGTCTGGAAGTCACCAACCGTGCCTACAGCGGTCCGGAACTGGTGTGGTTAACGCCATTTGCGCTGTTCTGTGGTCTGGGCCTGGTGGTGGCCTATGCGCTACTGGGTAGCACCTGGCTGATTATGAAAACCGAGAAAGAACTGCATCGCAAAATGACCCGCCTGGCGAAACCGCTGCTGCTGACGCTGTTGGCAATTATCGCGATTGTCAGTATCTGGACGCCGCTGGAGCACGCCGACATTATGCAGCGCTGGTTTAGCCTGCCAAACCTGTTCTGGTTCCTGCCGGTTCCGGTGCTGGTGCTGGCTGCCTCATGGGCGCTGCTGCGCGCACTGAAACGTCATGCACACTACTCGCCGTTCCTGCTGACGCTGGCACTGGTATTCCTCGGTTTTACCGGTCTGGGTATCAGCATCTGGCCAAATATCATTCCACCGAACATTACTATCTGGCAGGCAGCGTCACCGCCACAGAGCCAGGGCTTTATGCTGGTAGGTGGACTGCTGATTATTCCGGTGATTCTGGTTTACACCTTCTGGAGCTACTACGTGTTCCGCGGGAAAATCACGCCGGATGAAGGCTATCACTGATTGTTAGTCCTGTGTTCCACCCGCGGGTGGAACACAGGTTGTTATTTTTCGGAGGTTAACGATGGAACAAACTCAAGCTCAGCCCGTCAGCCCGTTGTGGAAACGTTTGTTATGGCTGGTGGCCATTTATGGCGGCAGCGTGCTGGCCCTCGGCCTGGTCGCCACA
>NZ_JRXE01000009.1:0-17095 GCF_001267535.1 Winslowiella iniecta
TCTGGTGCGTGAGCACAGCGGTGCTTACGGCATGGGCGTGGATTATGCCTACACCCTGGTGCATAAAGCCCCACAACGTCAGGCTTAATCAGCCCGCCCACTACAGATTGACGCCGGAACCCTGATACCCCAGCGGTTCCGGCAGGAGAGAATGATGCCTGCTATCCCTGTTTCCACCGTTGCTGCCCACCGGGCGTCGACCAACGTTCTGCACTGGCTGCTGTTGCTGGCTATCTGCGCTGCGTATTTGCAGGGCGGATTAGTCAAACTGTTCGACTTCCCCGCCGCGCTGGCGGAAATGCAGCATTTTGGTCTGTCGCCTGCGGCACCGTTTGCCGTCGCCGTTATCGTGCTGGAACTGGGGGCATCACTGCTGATCCTCACCGGACGGTGGCGCTGGCTGGCCGCACTGGCGCTGGCGCTGTTTACCCTCGCCGCAACCTTTATGGCTAACCGCTTCTGGCTGCTGGATGGGCCGGAACGCGGCATGGTAATGAACGCCTTTTTTGAACATATCGGTCTGGTGGGGGCACTGCTGTATGTGGCGCTGAATGACCTGAGGGAAAAAGCATGAGTCAGAATACGGCATCCACTGGCGCATTTGCTCCACTAAAACAAGGTTTGTTCGCGGTTATCTGGGCGGCGACCATCCTTGGCAATACCGGCAGCTTTATGCGCGATGTTGCCAGCTCGTGGCTGGTGACCGGGTTGTCATCGAACCCGGCGGCGGTAGCGCTGATGCAAACTGCGGCAACGTTACCGATCTTTTTGCTGGCGATCCCGGCCGGGGTACTGTCCGATATTCTTGATCGTCGACGCTTGCTGATTTTCGTTCAGCTACTGTTAGCCAGCGTCAGCGGCACGTTACTGCTGCTGTCGCATAATAATTTGCTGACGGTGGATTATCTGATTGCACTGACCTTTGTTGGCGGTATCGGTGCCGCGTTGATGGGCCCGGCGTGGCAGGCGATTGTGCCGGAACTGGTGCCGCGTCCGCAATTGCGTAACGCGGTCGCGCTTAACTCATTGGGCATTAATATTGCCCGTGCCATCGGCCCGGCGACCGGCGGATTACTGCTGGCGGCGCTGGGTGCCTGGGCGGCGTATGGCGCAGATGTACTCAGCTATGTGTTTGTGCTCGCGGCTTTACTGTGGTGGAAGCGCCCGCAAAAACCTAAAGATGCATTGCAGGAACACTTCTTCGGTGCCTTCCGTGCCGGAATGCGTTACGTCAAAGCCAGCCGTGAGCTGCACCGGGTACTGCTGCGCGCCGCGATTTACTTCGCCTTTGCCAGCGCGATCTGGGCCTTACTGCCGCTGGTGGCGCGTAATCTGTTACAGAGTAGCGCCGGATTCTACGGCATTATGCTCGGCGCGGTGGGCGTTGGCGCGATTGTCGGCGCATTACTGCTGGCTCGTTTACGCCAGGTGATGAGCAGTGACGGTTTGTTATTACTCTCCGCCGCGCTTTCTGCGCTGGTGATGGTGGTACTGGCGCTGTTGCCGGTACAGTGGCTGGCACTGCCACTGATGGTGCTGCTGGGCGTCAGCTGGATTATTGCGCTGACGACGCTGAACGGCGTGGCGCAAGCGGTGCTGCCGGACTGGGTACGTGGCCGTGGCTTGTCGGTCTATCTGATGGTGTTTAACGGTGCGATGGCGGCGGGAAGTCTGTTCTGGGGGCTGGTGGCGAGTCAGACCGGCCTGGTGACCACGCTGTTGCTGGCAGGTGCGGCGCTGTTACTGTCGGCGCTGCTGTTCTGGCGCTTAACTTTGCCGAGCGGTGAGGATGATTTACAACCTTCTGGTCACTGGGATGCGCCGGTAGTGGAAGGGGATGCGCACGCCGATCGTGGTCCGGTAATGATTCAGATTCACTATCAGGTAG
This sequence comes from Winslowiella iniecta, assembly GCF_001267535.1. GTDB lineage: Bacteria > Pseudomonadota > Gammaproteobacteria > Enterobacterales > Enterobacteriaceae > Erwinia > Erwinia iniecta. Next base: position 1,889 of record NZ_JRXE01000009.1, read on the forward strand.
CCGCAGCAGATCGTCCGGCGTTTCTGGCGACGATTAAGAAGTTTTCACTGTCACGCCGTCGCGATGGCGCTTATGCCTGGGGCATTGCCGAGCACAGTGCGGAGCCTGATACCCTGGTCGAGTGGTTCCTGGTGGAGTCATGGCAGGAGCATCTGCGTCAGCATCAGCGCGTTTCGCACGCCGATGCCGATCTGCAACGCGAGGTGGTCAGTTTCCACCGTGGCGACAGCAAGCCGGTCGTTCACCATCTGCTGTCTCTGCATTAAAACCCACACCGCCGCGCTGGCAAGATGCAGTGCGGCGGCGTTTATTCCGGCGCATAGACCGCGCGAATGCCGCTAAACGTTTGCAGTTTTTCCCGCCACCAGCTTGCAGCATTGCCGGTGGCGCTCTCATTCCACGCCAGGAAAGCCTGATCGCGGCGCGGTTCGCTATCCAGCTGACGCTCGACCAGTTTCCCGCTCGCCAGATGCGGTGCCGCCAGGTAGCGTGGCAGATAGCCACAACCCAGTCCGTCAAGCTGCGCCTGCACTTTATCGTTAAAGCTGTGCACGCTGAGGATCGGTTGATCGTCCAGCACCCGCAGGTCTGCGCCTTCACTGTGACGCGATGAGTCATTCACCACCACCGCACGATACTGGCGAATCTGCTCTCTCAACAGCGGTGCCGGTAACGAAGCCAGTGGATGATGGGGGGCGATAGCAAACACATACTCCAGCCAGCCAATCGGGACGCACTGAATGCCCTTATGCCTGGCCGGTTCCTGCACCGCGCCGAACACAATGTCGGCTTCACCGTAAGTTAACGCCTCCCAGCAGCCTGCCAGCACGTCGTGGCGGAAAAGCAGCTGAGTGTGTTGATGTTGCTGATAAAACTCATCGATCAACGGCGAAAGCAGCGCAAACGGCACCGAAGCATCGAGGCTGATGGTCAGTTTGCTTTCCCAGCCGCTCTCAACATATTTTGCCTGCTGCTCCAGCTCGCCCACCGCACGCAGCAGCACGCGACCTTTTTCCAGCATCAGTCGACCGGTCGAGGTGAATGTGGCGCGGTGACCGGAGCGATCCAGCAGGGTGATATTCAGATCGCTTTCCATTTTTTGAATCGTATAGCTTAAAGCGGAAGCCGTTTTGAACATTCTGGCCGCCGCGGCCGCAAAGGTGCCGTGACGATCCAGCGCATCAAGGATCATCAAAGCTTCAAGGTTTAATCGCATCGTTTAACTGACCCCAAAAATTGTTTAACAACAACTCAAAATCTTTCCGTTATCAATAACAATTCCTATTTCGTATTGTTTCCCCACTGAATACAACCCCTGACGGTGAAATCACAGGTCATAAAGGAGAATATCGTGGACTATCCCCATCAGCCAGAGCATGTCACCCTGGTGATTACTCACCGTCTGCAACCGGGAAAACAGCCGGATTACGAACGCTGGCTGGAAAAAATTATGCCGCAGGCGGCGCTGTTTACCGGCCATCTGGGCGTTAATGTACTGCGTCCGGTGCATGGCGAAATGACCTATACCATCCTGATCAGATTCGACAGCCTGGATAATCTTTATCACTGGATCCACTCCAGCGAGCGTAAAGCGCGGGTGGCCGAGCTGCCGGAAATGCTGATGACGCCGGAACATATTGAAATGCGTCCTGGTGCTGCATTCTGGTTTACGCCCGCAACTCCGGCTTCCCCGGCTCCGGCGCGCTGGAAGCAGTTTCTGGTGACGCTGGCGGTAATCTTTCCGTCCACCAATCTGGTTCCCTGGTTCTGGGGGCATGTGCTGCCAGCCAGCCAGGGCACTCTGTGGGGACATTTTCTTAACGATGCCTGCGTAGTCGCGCTGGTGGTATATCTGTGGATGCCGGCAATCACTCGCCTGCTTAAAAACTGGCTGACCCCGCGCGGTTAGCCTTACCTGGAGAAAAGTAATGACAACAGCTTCATTAGTTCTGACCAACGGTAAGTTTCATACGGTGGATCGTGAGAATCCGCTGGCAACCGCGGTGGCGATCAAAGACGGCAAATTTCTGGCAGTGGGAACGGAAGCGGAGGTGATGCAATATGCCGATGCGGCGACCAACGTCGTCGATCTGCAAGGGCATACCGGTATTCCGGGGCTGAACGACTCGCACCTGCATTTAATTCGTGGTGGCCTGAACTACAACCTTGAACTGCGCTGGGAAGGCGTGCCTTCACTGGCGGACGCGTTAAGAATGCTGAAAGAGCAGGCGCTGCGCACGCCGAATCCGCAGTGGGTACGTGTGGTGGGCGGCTGGAACGAATTTCAGTTTGCTGAGCGCCGCATGCCAACGCTGGATGAAATTAATGAAGCCGCGCCGGATACGCCAGTCTTTATCCTGCACCTGTACGATCGTGCCTTGCTGAACCGCGCGGCACTGAAAGTTGTCGGCTATACCCGCGACACGCCGAATCCGCCGGGCGGTGAAATTCAGCGCGACAGCAAAGGCAATCCGACCGGGATGCTGATTGCGCGCCCTAATGCGATGATACTGTATGCCACGCTGGCGAAAGGGCCGAAACTGCCGCTGGAGCAACAGGTTAACTCGACGCGCCAGTTTATGCGGGAACTGAACCGTCTGGGCGTGACCAGCGCGATTGACGCCGGTGGCGGCTTCCAGAACTATCCCGATGATTACGAAGTGATTTCTGAGCTGCACGCCAAAAAACAGCTGACCATTCGTATTGCCTACAACCTGTTTACCCAGCGCCCCGGCCATGAACTGGAAGATTTTGAGAAGTGGACCGATATGCTGAAGCCGGGCCAGGGCACGGATTTTTATCGCCATAACGGTGCCGGTGAAATGCTGGTGTTCTCGGCGGCCGACTTCGAAGACTTCCTTGAACCGCGTCCCGATCTGGCTCCCGGTATGGAAGATGAGCTGGAGCGCGTGGTGCGTCATCTGGTGGAGCAGCGCTGGCCATTCCGTTTGCATGCAACTTATAACGAATCAATCAGCCGCATGCTGGATGTGTTTGAAAAGGTTAACCGAGAGATCCCGTTTAATGGTCTGCACTGGTTCTTTGACCACGCCGAAACCATTACCGAAGCCAATATCGAGCGAGTAAAAGCGCTGGGCGGCGGCATTGCGGTACAGCATCGCATGGCGTTCCAGGGCGAATATTTCGCTGAGCGTTACGGTAAAGAAGCCACTAAACAGACGCCGCCGGTGGCGCGGATGCTGGAGGCAGGCGTACCGGTCGGGCTGGGTACCGATGCGACTCGCGTCGCCAGTTATAACCCGTGGACGGCGCTTTACTGGCTGGTTTCCGGCCGTACCGTCGGCGGCATGGCGATGTATGACGATAATGCACGTCTGGATCGTGAAACGGCGCTGATGCTCTGGACTCAGGGCAGCTCATGGTTCTCCAGTGAGCAGGGCAAAAAAGGGCAGATTAAAGTCGGCCAGCTGGCGGACCTGGTGATTCTGTCGCAGGACTATTTCAGCGTGGCGGAAGAAGCGATAAAAGGTATCGAGTCGGTACTGACCATGGTAGACGGCGAAATCGTCTATGCAGCGGGAAGTTTCGGCCCCCTGGCACCGCCGTCAATTCCGGTGTTGCCGGACTGGTCGCCGGTCGTCACCGTGCCGGGTCACTACCGCAGCGCACCGCCGCAGGCCAATGGCCGCGCGGCGCTGATGCAGCAGGTTCACCATTGCAGCGGGCCATGTGGCGTGCATCAGCACTCACACAATATCGCGCGCGGCTCGTCGGTGCCGGTCGCCGACGACAATGCTTTCTGGGGCGCGCTGGGCTGTTCGTGTTTTGCATTTTAGGTTATCCCAATTCCCAGGAAGATGTAGGGGAGCCGTTTTCGGCTCCCGTCCTGAGGGAATGCAGAGGGCGGCGAGAACGCCGCTCCTGTCATTTCAGCCGTCAACCCCGCGCTTTCCGTTAGCAACTTTTTGCAGCGTAGACCATAGTGTTAACTGCGCTTTTTCCCCTTAACTGATGTGAAAGGAGCACGGCTATGACCCGTCTGACGGCAAAAGATTTCTCCCCGGAACTGCTTGAGCTTTACGATCACTATGTGCACGGCAAAATTACCAAGCGTGAATTTCTTTCGCTGGCTGCTAAATTCGCCGTCGGCGGCACGGCGGCGGCGGTATTGGGGGCGCTGATGCCCAATTATGCGCTGGCAGAGCAAGTGGAATTTACCGATCCTGATATTGTCGCGGAATATATCGAATATCCCTCGCCCAATGGCCATCAGAAAGTAAGGGGATACTGGGTGCGTCCTGCTGCGGCAACCGGACCGGTGCCGGCGGTGGTGGTCGTGCATGAGAATCGCGGGCTGAACCCCTATATTGAGGACGTGGCGCGGCGCGTTGCCAAAGCCGGATTTATTGCGCTGGCACCGGACGGGCTGAGTTCAGTGGGCGGTTATCCGGGTAATGATGAAAAAGGCCGCGAGCTGCAACAGGCGATCGATCCCACCAAACTGATGAATGACTTTTTCGCCGCGATTGAATTTTTGATGCAGCATAAACAGGTGAACGGCAAGGTGGGCATTACCGGTTTTTGTTACGGTGGCGGAGTCTCAAATGCCGCGGCGGTGGCGTATCCCGAACTGAAAGCGGCAGTGCCATTTTACGGGCGTCAGCCAAAAGCCGAAGATGCCGCGCGGATTAAAGCGCCGTTATTAATTCACTACGCCGAGCTGGATACGCGAATTAATGAGGGCTGGCCTGCTTATGAAGCGGCACTAAAAGCCAATAATAAACAGTATGAAGCTTATATTTACCCGGGCGTCCATCATGGTTTTCATAATGACTCGACGCCACGCTACGATAAAGCGGCGGCAGATTTGGCCTGGGAACGTACCATTAACTGGTTCCGCCGCTATCTGGTTTAAGGTTGCATTATTGGCTGGCGAGACGCGCTCGCCAGCAGGTTAAATTTAAACGGTTTCGATAAGCTGAAACTCTTCAAAAACCAGCTCCATATCGTCAGCAAATGTGCCTGCTCGCTGGAAAAAGGCCTGATGTCCGGCTCGCCAGTAATCGAGACTAAGATCACCTTCGCCTTCCAGCCTGGCCTGCGCTTCAGTGATGTCGCAGTAGCGCACCAGTCGCAGCGCGACGGTTCTGATCACGCAAGCTGGCTCTCCTGCACTGTTCAGTATGATGCTGTAACTGCCCACCACTGGCGGCGTCGCCTCTTTACTGTAGGCGTCGAAAGAACAACAGCTTGCAGTCTTAACGCCTTTTATCACCAGCGCTGCCAGCTCATCTGCCAGCTCTGCTGTATCACCAAACGCCCATACTAAAGCGCCGGGGTATTTTTCTTGCAAGCGTGCGGCTGGGTTATTCATGGTTAACTGAAATCCTTGTTGATGATGCACTGATTAACGGATATTGAAGCGACAGATAAACCAGAAGCCAGCCGCGCAAAGTGTGCCAACCAGATGATGATCGGAAAAGAAAGCGAAAACACCGGCACGAAGCCTATCAATGACCACAGTAAAAAGAGAAACGGTCTGTTTATTTTCATCGTCCTTAATGCCTGGTAAAGGCGTTGAAAATTAAGGCGCTGGTGCAGGGCGGCTGATATTACCGGTATCCGCTGAATCAGCGTGGTTCGCCTTATTCTTTTCCCGCGCGTGGTCTCTCTCCTGGCGCTGGCGCTCGACGGCCTCTTTTTGCAGGCGATCCAGCGTGTCCTGGGTCTGACGATTCTGCTCCGCTGTCTTTTGCTGTTGCAGACGAAAATCATCAGCAAACTGCTGGCGTTGTTGCTCGTCCCGTTGACGCTGTTCGTCAACCTGTTGCTGCCGTCGGGCTTCATTCTGCTGCTGAAACTGGTCGTAAGCCGCATTTGCCGAGCTAAGCCCAGGCGTCAGCACTAACAGAGAGAAAATTAACAAGTTACGGGTATTGGCGTATCCCGGCATAAATTCAGTTCCTTTTTAATCGGTTCCGTTAAGTCTGGCCGAAAATAAGCGCCAGAACGTTACTGAATATTCCGAAATACTTATCGCCATGCGCGGTTTTGTAGCACCACCCGGTAACCATCATCATCGACAAATGTCGCGCCGGCGACGTCCCAGTAAGGGTTAAATGAAGGCACCTGCCTGAATCCTGCCGTCAGCATATTCTGGCAACGCTGCTGCCACTGTGCACTATCAGCAAGCCAGAGCACCAGTAAGTCCTCTTCCGTCGCGGTGGGTGACAGCGGGTGATGATGGCAAACCGTAAATTCCAGATGCCAGCCAAGCTGTGGATCGCCGAGCATAATGCCGCTAAAGCCTTGATGGTCGCTAAAGTCAGCGATTTGCTGAAGTCCTAAACCGGCGCAATACAGGGCAGCACTGCGTTGCAGGTCGCTGACCGGGCGGGCAATACGTAAATGAGCGGCAAGCATTGAAATCTTCTCCTTAGCGATGGTGTTACTGCTGACAACCCGCGGCAATTGCTGCGGCTAATCCCTGCGGATTTTCCCACGACATGGAATGTCCGGCGCGGGCGACCACCGAGAGAGGAATACCGGCAGCCGTCACGGCATCAAACTCTGTATCAGGTAGTGAGTATTCACCCACTATCAGGCCGCAGCGTATCGGCAGCGTGGTAAAGATTTCCAGCCATGAAGGGGTAATGCCGTTAACCAGCGAGGATGCGCCACGCCAGGCGGCCTGCGCTAAGGTCATTTGCAGCGAACCGGCCCACGGCGTGTTGTCTTCTTCAATTAACAGCTCGTGACCGTAAGCGATAAATTCAATTTCATCCTGCGCGGCAATCATGCGGCTATAGCTGCCGCCACCGGCGCGGAAGTTGGGTTCGGAGACCAGCAGTGTCGTCAGGTTAGCGGGCTTCAATGCCGCCACTTCAATCGCGATGCTGCCGCCCATACTGTGGCCGTACAGAGTAAACGCGGGCAATGCCAGATGGTTTAGCAGTTCGGCAATCACCCGAGCCTGATCGCTGGTGGTATAGCTAAAGCTGGTGGGTTTATCGCTAAAGCCGGATCCGGGTAGATCGACCAGAATCATGCGGCGATCGCGCAGTGCCGGATCGGCCGCCACACGCGGGTATTCATAGGACGCAGCACAACCCAGGCCGTGAATAAACACAATCGGCGCGAGTTCACCAGGCAGATCGTGATAGCGCACTTCGCCTGACAGCACCGAAGAGAAAAAGCGGTTCAATGTGAAACTCCTTTGCAAAGTTGGGTGGCCGACTGGCATGCTATTATGCTTATTCTTTCTCCTTTACAGTTGCTGGAGTGTGCGGTGCAAGGCGTACCTGAGCAGTTTCCATGTGAAAAAGATCGCGCGCAGTTCCGCCATCTGCCGTCGTTGCCGGGCGTGGAGCTTTATCACGCACATATCTCCCGCTACGCGTTTGAGCCGCATACCCATGAGGCTTTTGGTATCGGCACTATCGACTTTGGCGCTGAGCGTTTTCGCTATCGCGGCGTCAATCACGTCGCGCCCGTTCATTCGCTGGTACTGATGAACCCGGATGAACTGCATACCGGCGAGTCAGCGACGGATGAAGGCTGGCGCTACCGAATGATTTATATCGAGCCGCAGATGCTGGAGTCGCTCTCCGGTGAGCAGGGCTGGTGGTTTACCGATGCGGTACGTGACGATCTCGCGACCTCACAGCAGTTGTCACAGGCACTGGCGGCGCTCTGGCAGGCGAGTGATTCGCTGGCGGCGGAAAGTATGATGCTGAATATCATGCAATTATTCCGCCCTCATGCGCGGGTGGCGAATAAGCGGGTGGCCGAACCGGCCCATCGCTTTGATATCGTCAGAGACTATCTGCGTGCCAACGTTAATCGCAATATTACTCTGGCCGAACTGGCGGCGCTGGTATCACTGAGTCCTTTTCATTTTCTGCGTCAGTTTAAGCAGCAGTATCATGTCACGCCGCATCAGATGCTGATGGCGTTTCGCTTATTTGAAGCCAAGCAGCTGCTGACGCGGGGGTTGCCGCTGGCGGAAGTGGCGGCGGCTTCAGGTCTGACCGATCAGGCGCATCTGACGCGGACTTTCTCTCAGCGCTATGGCATTACGCCGGGCCGCTATCAAAAGCAGGTCACGCTGGCGCGACGTTAACCGCAATTTCATACAATATTTTTGCCGTGATTCACGCCAGACTGATCGCTGATTTCACGGTTATTGCAGGTTAAAACATGTTCGCAGGCGTATTGTTTGCCCTCTCTGCTGGCTTAATGTGGGGATTAATTTTTGTCGGGCCGCTGCTGGTGCCGGAATATCCGGGGGCGTTGCAATCGGTCGGGCGTTACGTGGCGTTTGGCCTGCTGGCTTTGCCGCTGGCATGGCATGCGCGTCAGCGTTTACGCCTGCTGTCACGTGCTGACTGGATTGAGGCGTTAAAACTGACGCTGGTCGGCAATATTCTTTATTACACCTGTCTCGCCAATGCGATTCAGCGAACCGGCGCGCCAGTCTCGACCATGATTATCGGCACGCTGCCGGTGGTGATTTCGGTCACTGCCAATCTGGTTTATGGTCATCACGATGGCAGATTGTCGTGGCGTAAACTGACGCCAGCACTGGTGTTGATTGCGCTGGGGCTGGTATGTGTTAATGCGGCGGAACTGCAAAGCGGGGCGGTGGCTTTCGATCTCTGGCGTTATCTCAGCGGTATTGCGCTGGCGCTGGTCGCCGTGGCCTGCTGGACCTGGTATCCGTTACGCAACTCTCGCTGGCTGCGAGAAAATCCGGATAAAAAACCGGCTACCTGGGCCACCGCACAAGGGCTGGTAACATTGCCAGTGGCGTTGATTGCCGGTCTGGTGGTGACGGCGAATCTGGCGCTGACGCAGCCGGCGTTCGCGCTGCCGTTTGGCCCGCGTCCGGAAGTGTTTATTCCGTTGATGCTGGTGATCGGTCTGTTGTGTTCGTGGCTGGGGACACTATGCTGGAACGAGGCCAGCCAGCGTCTGCCGACGGTACTGGTTGGCCCATTGATCGTTTTTGAGATTCTGGCGGGGCTGGGATATACCTTTCTGCTGCGCCAGCAGTGGCCACCGTTGATGACGCTGTGCGGTATTGTCTGCCTGATGGCCGGGGTTATCTATGCGATGCGGATTAAACCTGAACCGGTCATTAAGCCGATTTCGTCATCCAGCTAATGCGCTTACGGCATTGGCCAGTTGGCGGGTGCCTGACTCATAACATCAACAAAGACATTTTTTGACACGTCCCAGAAATGGTTAACGTTGTCCATGCTCAGGGTAATACCCAGTAAACCCGTTACAAACCAGCATGACATGCCAATACCAATGCCACTAAAGATAAACGCCATGGCATTACGACTGCTCTGGCGGCATTTGATTTTAAAAGTACTGGCGAAAAACATCATAACTGCACTCAGCAGTTCCCAACGCATAAGTAGCACACTGGCAGTTAAAGTGCCCATCGAACAAGCCTCTTGAGATGATATGCCCTGACGTAAAAAAAGCGGCATCATCAAAAGGGCTGAAGAAGTGCAGGGAAATTTCTCAGCGCGCTGATACCGGGTTGTATATGTGACGTGGATCACATTATATCACCGGATTTTAAATATTGAACGATTTTTATACCTGGTATGGTAGTTTTTTGCTCAGCGCTGGCAGGGAATTCTGGGAAAGGAAGATCAAGCGGCCCCCTGTAGCTATGGCATCAGGGGGGAAGGACAGGTTATCAGTTACTCTGACCGCAACCTGCGAAGCGTGCTGCGCAGTCAAACTGGTAGGGGCGCTGACGCGTCAAACTCTGGCGACGCATGGTGTGGCGATAGGCGGTTGGCGTCTGTGAAAACTGACGGCGAAACACGCGGGAAAAGGTCTGCTGCGAGTCATAACCATACTGCATAGCAATATCAAACACCGGGCGCTGAGTTTTTGACAGCGCTTCCGCCGCCAGCGTCAGACGACGCTCCCGAATGTAGCCACCCAACGTCTGTTTCGTGACGGTACGGAACATACGTTGCAGATGCCACTTCGAATAGCCTGATTTCGCCGCCACTTCATCAATCGACAAAGTTTTATCTAAATTCTGTTCAATCCAGTCAGTCAGTGTATGAATAATATCGTTATGCATCATGACCTCATCCTTCATTTAGAGATTTTGATTTCGCTGTTTTGTTGGTGGAGGAGTATAATTCCTCAAGTTAACTTGAGGTAAAGGGCTAAATGAAAAAAGATCGCAATCGGCAGAAAACCGTTCTGACGCCCGGCGAAGTCGCAAAACGCTGCGGCGTCGCCGTCTCCGCGCTGCACTTTTATGAATCCAAAGGGTTAATTTCCAGCACGCGTAACGCAGGTAACCAGCGGCGCTATCAGCGCGATGTGCTGCGCCGGGTGGCGATTATCAAAATTGCCCAGCGTATCGGCATTCCACTGGCAACCGTCAGTGACAACCTGATGAACGTGCCGGTCGATAAAAAGATTTCGGTCAAGGCGTGGTCTGAACTGACGCAGCAGTGGCGTTCAGAACTGGATAAGCGCATCGAAACCCTGACGCGCCTGCGCGATCAGCTGGATGGCTGCATTGGCTGCGGCTGTTTGTCGATGAGTGACTGTCCGCTGCGTAACCCGGACGACCGTCTTTCCACGCAGGGAACCGGGGCGATTTTGCTTAATCCGGAAATTGAAAGTGATGACGAAGGTCTATACTGATAAACCGCAGTTAAACACAAGGTTACGCCATGATCACTGTTCATCATCTCGATAATTCGCGCTCGCAACGTGTGCTGTGGCTGCTGGAAGAGCTGGAAGTGCCTTACCAGATCAAACGCTATCAGCGTGAGAACACCATGCTGGCACCACCCGAGTTAAAAAAAATCCATCCGCTCGGTAAATCACCGGTCATTACCGATGACAATCGCGTGATTGCCGAATCCGGGGCGATCCTTGAGTATCTGGCGGAGCGATATGACACAGAATATCGGCTGAAACTTTCTGATGAGGAAGAGCAGCTACAGTCTCGTTACTGGCTGCACTATGCGGAAGGCTCGTTAATGCCGCTGCTGGTGATGAAACTGATCTTCAGTCGGATGGGCAAACCGCCGGTGCCGTGGCTGATGCGTCCGATTGGTGCGGCTTTTGGTAAAGGTGTACAGAAGGCGTATCTCAATAAGCAAATCGCTACGCATCAACAATTTATCGAGCAGCATCTGGCTAAAAATTCATGGTTTGCCGGGCAAAATTTCAGTATCGCCGATGTGCAGATGAGCTTTCCGCTCCAGGCGCTGATAACGCGCGGTAGCCTGGGGAATACACCCCATACCCAAGCCTGGCTGGATAAAATTCAGACCCGTGCCGCCTGGCAACGTGCTATTCAGCAGGGGGGTGAGCTGAAACTGAGTTGAGCCCTTTACCACAAAGGTTTCAGCCGGTTGTGACGCCGAGTTGTTGATAAGAAAACACTATTACGCAATATTGCCGCCGATGAGTAGAGTCTGATCGGCAGTCAGTGAGCGCATCGACCTGCGGGCAATATCGCGAAAGGCGTCAATTAACCGCAAACAGCAGTTGAAAATGCGCTATTAAAGGCAGGATAATCGTTTGCCTTTTAAAACGGCGCACCTGGTGCGCCTTTTATCTGGGCGGCGAAGTAAACGTTTGCTTCTTCGCTTATCTGAAAAAAACAGATTTTATGCCGGGAAGCGTGTTTCCCGCCACCAGGGTGCGAGTGATACGCGCCGCGCATGCATACATCATAAGAAATCTCAGGGGATATTCTCTATGTCGACTCCTTCACGTCAGGCCGGCGGTTCTTTCGACGCCTGGTTCAAAATCTCTGCGCGCAACAGTAGCGTGCGCCAGGAGGTTTTAGCTGGCCTCACGACCTTCCTTGCCATGGTTTATTCGGTGATTGTGGTGCCGGGTATGCTGGGTAAAGCAGGCTTTCCGCCAACCGCAGTGTTTGTTTCAACCTGCCTGGTTGCCGGTTTTGGCTCAATTATTATGGGTTTATGGGCTAATTTGCCGATGGCGATTGGCTGTGCGATTTCACTGACCGCCTTTACGGCTTTTAGCCTGGTGCTGGGTCAGCAGATCAGTGTGCCGGTCGCACTGGGCGCGGTATTCCTGATGGGGGTGCTGTTTACCATTATCTCGGCCACCGGCATTCGTGCATGGATTCTGCGTAATTTGCCGATGGGGGTGGCGCACGGTACCGGAGTAGGTATCGGCCTGTTTCTGCTGCTGATCGCCGCAGACGGCGTCGGTCTGGTGGTGAAAAACCCGGCTCCGGGTCTGCCTGTGGCGCTGGGTGACTTTGCTTCTTTCCCGGTTCTGTTATCGCTTATCGGCCTCGCGGCGATCTTTGGTCTGGAAAAACTGCGCGTGCCGGGCGGGATTCTGCTGACGATTATCGCGATTTCCGTTATCGGGCTGATCTTCGATCCGGCGGTGAAATACCAGGGGCTGTTTGCCATGCCGAGCCTGAGCGACGCCAATGGACACTCGCTGGTATTCAGTCTGGATATTCTCGGCGCGCTGAAACCGGCGGTATTACCGACCGTGCTGGCGCTGGTGATGACGGCGGTGTTTGATGCCACCGGCACCATTCGTGCCGTCGCGGGGCAGGCTAATCTGCTGGATAAAGACAATCAGATTATTAACGGCGGTAAAGCGCTGACCACTGATTCGCTTAGCAGCGTGTTTGCCGGTCTGGTCGGTTCATCGCCTGCGGCGGTGTATATTGAGTCCGCAGCGGGTACGGCGGCGGGGGGCAAAACCGGTCTGACGGCGATTGTGGTTGGCCTGCTGTTTATGCTGATTCTGTTTATGTCGCCGCTGGCTTATCTGGTGCCGGCGTATGCCACCGCACCGGCGCTGATGTATGTTGGCTTGCTGATGCTGAGCAACGTATCGAAAATCGATTTCAGCGACTTTGTTGATGCGATGTCCGGCTTGCTGTGTGCGGTATTTATCGTGCTCACCTGTAATATCGTCACCGGTATTATGCTGGGCTTTGGTGCGCTGGTCATTGGTCGTATCTTTGCCGGTGAATGGCGTAAGCTGAATATCGGTACGCTGGTGATTGCTGTGGCGCTGGTGGCTTTTTATGCTGGTGGCTGGGCGATTTAATCAGTGATTCTGCATGGGGAATGGATGCCCCAGCAAAAAGTTTCTTTTCCGCTATATCCCGCCATATTTCGGCTTTATTACGCCAGAATCGTCTCTAATTTCCTTAACCGCACGTCCTGTTTTTAAACGGTCTGCTTTTTTGTTTTACAATTCCCTGAGGCATGTCGTTCCCCATGCCAGCATTTATCACGCCTGTCGGAAGAAGAGGCTACAAGGAAAGCATGGAAATATTTTTTACAATACTCATTATGACGCTGGTGGTTTCACTCTCTGGTGTCGCTGCACGCATTATCCCGTTTCAGATCCCTTTACCGCTGGTGCAAATCGCTGCCGGTGCGCTGTTAGCCTGGCCCACGTTCGGCCTGCACGTTGACTTCGATCCTGAGCTGTTTTTGGTTCTGTTTATTCCGCCGCTGCTGTTTGCCGACGGCTGGAAAACCCCGACCAGTGAATTCCTGCATCATGGCCGCGAAATAATTGGTCTGGCGCTGGTACTGGTGCTGATTACCGTGGTCGGGATTGGTTATCTGATTTACTGGATGGTGCCAGGTATTCCACTGATTCCGGCGTTTGCGCTGGCGGCGGTGCTGTCGCCGACCGATGCGGTGGCACTCTCCGGCATTGTTGGCGAAGGGCGGATACCGAAGAAAATCATGTCGATTTTGCAGGGCGAGGCGCTGATGAACGACGCCTCTGGCCTGGTGTCGCTGAAGTTTGCCGTCGCGGTCGCGATGGGCACCATGGTGTTTACCGTATCCGGCGCCAGCGTCGAATTCGTAAAGGTGGCGATTGGCGGCCTGCTGGCCGGTATCGCCGTCTGCTGGCTGTTCGGTAAATCTTTGCGTGTATTCAGCCGACTGAGCGGTGACGATCCGGCAACGCAAACCGTACTGCTGCTGCTGCTGCCGTTTGCCTCTTATCTGATTGCCGAACACCTTGGGGTTTCCGGCATTCTGGCGGCGGTGGCGGCCGGTATGACCATCACCCGTTCCGGCATTATGCGTCAGGCTCCGCTGGCAATGCGTTTGCGTGCCAACAGCGTCTGGCAGATGCTGGAGTTTGTGTTTAACGGCATGGTGTTCCTGATGCTGGGTCTGCAGTTACCGGGCATTCTGGAAACCTCGGTGGCGCAGGCGAATGCTGACCCGAATGTTCAGCTGTGGATGTTGTTTACCGATATCGTGCTGATCTACGCGGCGCTGATGATTGTGCGTTTCGGCTGGTTGTTCATTATGCAGCGCCTGAGCCGTCGTTTCCTGACCAAGCGCCCGATGGAGTTCGGCAACTACTCCACGCGTGAGTTGTTAATTGCGTCGTTTGCTGGCGTGCGTGGTGCGATTACCCTCGCGGGTGTGCTGTCGATTCCGCTGTTGCTGACCAATGGCGATGATTTCCCGGCACGTTATGAGCTGATTTTCCTCGCGACCGGAGTGATTCTTTTCTCACTGTTTGTCGGTGTCATTTTGCTGCCGATTCTGCTGCGTGGTGTCGAGGGGATTGATAAGTCAGCCCATCGCCATGAGATGCAGAATGCGCGTGCTGCAATGGCCGGTGTGGCGATTGAAAGCCTGCGTAAAATGGAAGAGCGACTGGCGGTCGATACCGAAGAGAATATCGATAACGAGTTGCTGAAAGAGATCAGTGCGCGGGTTGCCGGCAATATGCGTCGCCGCATTGATGGCAAAGAGGATGCGGAACGCGCGCTGTTTGCTGAAAACCTTGAGCGTCGCTTCCGCTTAACCGCGCTGCGCGCCGAGCGTGGCGAGGTTTACCATCTGCGCGCCACTCAGCAAATCAGTAACGAAACCATGATGAAGCTGCTGCACGATCTCGATTTGCTGGAAGCACTGCTGATTGAGAAAGAGGAGTAGCCGATTTCTCTGCCCCAGGGGCGGCGTTCTCGCCGCCCGTGTCGAGGGTTAGCACCTCGCATGCTATCAGGACGGGAGCCGAAAACGGCTCCCCGACAACTAATATTTACACCGACAACCTCGGAGCTTCGCCCGGCCAGAACTCACGACAACAGTGAATCCACGCCTGCGCGCTGCGCGACAGATAGCTGCCTTCACGCCAGATTAAACCCAGCTTCCACTCCATATCTGACTCCAGCGGCAACCACAGCAGCGATTGCTTATC
>NZ_JRXE01000009.1:17157-25625 GCF_001267535.1 Winslowiella iniecta
CGCACCGCAATTTTCGGCGTGAATCCGCTACGCTGAAAGGCATGCATCAATTGACGGTTAAGTGAAAACTCTTCGTTGAAAATCAGAATCTGATGTTCGGCCAGTTCAGCCAGCGCAATACTGCTGCGGTTCAGCCATTGCTCAGTGCGCGGCACCAGCACGCAAAGTGGATGGCTCATCAGCGGCAGGGTGTTCAATGTCAGATCTTCTGCCACCGGCAGCGCGGTCAGGGCTAAATCGAGACTGCCGGACAATACCGCTTGCTGCACGGTGAGTCCGCCAAATTCTGAGATTTTGAGTTCAATACCTGGATAACGCTGACGAAAGGCGGATATCGACCCGACGATCTGCATACCGACCATCGGCGGAATCCCCAGCCGCAGCTCGCCAGTTTTCAGCTCATTGATATCGCCGATCTCAGTCTCCAGCTGTTTGAATTCTTGCAGGATAGTCAGACCGCGCTGGTACACCGCTTGCCCGGTGTCGGTCAGATGCAGCTTGCGGCCTTCACGAATCAGTAGGGTGCAATCCAGCTCCTCTTCCAGTTGCCGCAGCATTTTGCTGATGGTCGGCTGGGTGACGTACAGCTGCTCTGCCGCGCGGGTAAAGCTCTGCTGGCGCACCACTTCCACAAAATAGCGTAAGGCTCTGACGTCCATAAAGCATTCCTTTAAGGCATAGTTTTGATAATTTTAATTCATTTCTTTCACCCTTTGTCAGGGATTTATACTGAACGCAGTGAATGAGCTGAAGGGGAAATAATCATGGCGTTGGCACTACGCCCGCAAACGGCGGGACGGCTGCAACGTTTACAGGTGCCGCTACAGGTGGCGCTGTATGCCGGGATGTTTATCGCCTCAGAACAGCTGGTGGAGTGGCTGCATCTGCCGCTACCGGCCAATATTGTTGGCATGCTGCTGCTGCTGGCGCTGATTATGCTGCGAGTGCTGCCGCTGAACTGGGTGAAAGCCGGTTCAGCCTGGCTGCTGGCGGAAATGCTGCTGTTTTTTGTGCCCGCCGTCGTGGCGGTAGTCAATTATTCGCAGCTGCTGCGCGTCGAGGGCTGGCGCATCTTTCTGGTGATTGCCATCAGTACCATACTGGTGCTGTCTGCTACCGCGCTGGTGGTTGATCGCGTTTACCGCTTTGAAATCTGGCTGGCACAACGTAAGCAGGCGCGCCATGAATGATTTTATCCTCAGTATGATTTGCCTGATCGCCACGCTGTTGATCTATTTCCTCAATAAACGCCTGTATCGTCGCTGGCATAAACTGCTGCTGATGCCGCTGGTGATGACGCCGATGGTGCTGGTGGCGCTACTGATTGTCACGCATATCTCGTGGCAGGATTATATCGGCGAGAGTCGCTGGCTGCTGTGGCTGTTAGGTCCGGCAACGCTGGCGTTTGCCGTGCCGGTATACGAAAACATGGCGATTATTCGCCGACACTGGATGTCGCTGACCGCCGGGGTGATTACCGCCACCACCGTGGCGGTTTGTAGTTCGGTATGGCTGGCGCGTTTACTGACGCTGCCGGAAGAGATTCAGCGCAGTCTGGCAGTACGTTCGATTACCACGCCTTTTGCGCTGGCGGCGGCAAAACAGCTCGGCGGACAGCCGGACCTGGTGGCGCTGTTTGTGGTGATCACCGGGGTATTTGGTATGGCGATTGGTGACATCCTGTTTCTACGCCTGTCGGTAAAGCAGGGGCTGGCGAAAGGGGCAGGTTTAGGCGCTGCTTCACATGGTGCCGGTACGGCAAAAGCCTATGAGCTGGGTCAGCAGGAAGGGGTGGTTTCCAGCCTGGTGATGATGCTGTCAGGCGTGGTGACGGTGATTATTGCGCCAGCAATTGGACATCTGATGTGGGCAACAATCTGATGTTAGTAAGTAGTTGCTTACCTTTAAAGTATTTAAATTAGTGTATATCTGATTGTTAAATCGTTTTTTATTCGTTTACCATCCATAATCTATAACTAAGCCAGTTGATAATGGAGTCTGGTAATGAAAAAAATAATTTTAAGCAGTGGCGTAGCAATGTTGATGTTAGCCGGTTCAGCGCAGGCTATTGAAGGCGGCGTTCAGGTTGGTGAGCACTACACTAACCTTAATCTTGGACTGGGCACCACGACGCCAGGTCTGAGCCTGTCCGGTAACTGGATGCGCAGCGACCATGACGGTAAAGTCTCCGGCCTTGGCCTCGGTTATAACATTGAAGTCGGCTCGGTGTTTCTGTCACCTGGCGTGAAAGCGATGTATATCAGCCCGAAAGATACCAAAGACGGCTATGCCGTGGCAGTCGGTGGCGGCGTGCAGGTGCCGGTAACCAATATGCTGGGTCTGTATGGTGAATACTATTACTCACCAGATTCCTTCTCCAGCCGTATCGACAGCTATCAGGAAGCGTCTGGTGGCGTCAGCTTCTCCCCAATCTCTTTGCTGGATGTGCGCGTGGGTTACAAGTACCTGGCGATGGATGGCAAAAACGGTCGTAAAGACAACGTGCTGGCTGATGGCCCGTATGTGGGTGCTTCACTGCGTTTCTAATCACTCTGATGTGATGAACAGATGTAAGGCCGGGCAAATTGCCCGGCCTTTTTTATGGCTTAATGTGACTTACTGCTCTGTTCAATTCCGACGCCGGTTTGCGAACGGACAAACTGCGCACGGAAACGCAGACGCTCCTGCGCACCTTCTGCCGAGCTATCGGTGACCGAGAACAACCAGGTGCCGATAAACGCTGCCAGCATGGAGAACAGCGCCGGGTACTCATACGGATAAATCGGTTTCGCGTTGCCCAGCACCTGAACCCAAATGGTTGGGCCAAGGATCATCAGAATCACTGCCGTCAGCAGCCCCAGCCAGCCGCCGATCATGGCACCGCGAGTGGTCAGTTTTGACCAGTACATCGACAGCAAAATAATCGGGAAGTTACAGCTCGCCGCAATCGAGAATGCCAGGCCGACCATAAAGGCAATGTTCTGTTTTTCAAACATGATACCCAGCAGAATCGCAACAATACCCAGTATCAGTACGGTGATTTTCGACACTCTCAGTTCTTCACGCTCGGTCGCCTGACCTTTACGGAATACGCTGGCATACAGATCGTGAGAAACCGCAGAAGCACCGGCCAGCGTCAGGCCAGCCACGACCGCCAGAATGGTGGCGAAAGCCACCGCCGAGATAAAGCCAAGGAACAGGCTGCCGCCGACTGCATCGGCCAGATGCACCGCCGCCATATTATTGCCGCCAATCAGGATGCCAGAGGCATCTTTGAAGGCCGGGTTAGCGCCTACTAACAATATCGCGCCAAAGCCGATAATAAAGGTCAGGAAGTAGAAATAGCCCATAAAACCGGTGGCATACAGCACGCTTTTACGCGCTTCACGTGCATCGCCGACGGTAAAGAAGCGCATCAGAATATGCGGTAAGCCCGCGGTGCCGAACATCAGGCCGAGGCCAAGTGACAGCGCCGAGATCGGGTCATGCACCAGACCGCCTGGCCGCATAATTTCCTGACCTTTCGGGTGCACCGCCATCGCTTCGGTAAACAGCGTGTTGAAGCTAAAACCGACGGTTTTCATCACCATAATTGCCATAAAGCTGGCGCCAAACAGTAGCAGTACCGCTTTGATAATCTGCACCCAGGTGGTCGCCAGCATGCCGCCAAACAGCACATACAGCACCATCAGAATACCGACCAGCACCACGGCGATGTGGTAATCGAGACCAAACAGCAGCTGGATCAGTTTACCGGCACCGACCATCTGTGCGATCAGATAGAGTGCCACCACCACCAGTGAACCACAGGCCGAAAGGGTACGAATCGGTTTCTGTTTCAGACGATAGGAAGCGACATCAGCAAAGGTATAGCGACCAAGATTTCGCAGCCTTTCCGCAATCAGGAACAGAATTATTGGCCAGCCGACGAGAAAACCGAGTGAGTAGATCAGGCCATCGTAGCCAGAGGTGTAAACCAGCGCCGAAATACCGAGAAAAGAGGCGGCGGACATAAAGTCGCCAGCCATCGCCAGACCATTCTGGAAGCCGGTAATATTGCCGCCAGCGGTGTAATAGTCGCTGCGTGAACGGGTACGTTTCGACGCCCAGTAAGTAATCCCTAAGGTTGCGGCGACAAACACCAGAAACATAATGATCGCTTCGTAGTTGGTCGACTGTTGTTGAACGTCCCCGGTGAGGGCGTCGGCGGCGAGTGCCGTGACGGGCAGCAGCGTCAGTGCTGCTAAAGCTGCATAGCGCGCTTTCATCCTTTAACCTCGCTGAGAATCTGTTTAGTCAGGCGATCAAACTCGCCATTAGCGCGCCAGACATAAATGGCGGTAAGCACAAACGAAATAACGATCAGGCCGACGCCCAGAGGGATACCACGAGTAACATTGGTCCCTTCATGCAGCGGGGTGCCAAGCCAGCCGGGAGCAAAGGCAATTAACAGAATAAAACCGACGTAAAGCACCAGCATAATCAGGGAAAGTAGCAGTGCGAAGGCCTGGCGTTTGCGCACCAGTTCTTTAAAACGTGCACTTTTTTCTATCCGTTGATAAATGACGTCATTCATCACAGCATCTCCAGAGTAAGAGGCGCGGGCTGCCACATTGAGAACCGGCAGGGCGCGCCATCTTCAGGTACTGGCTATGCGCTACCCGGACTCAGACTGCCTGTGACAAAAACGCCCGTGGCATTGAGGTATTGTTATCATTATTGTTTCAGGTCGGGGCGTCCTGCCCCGACTACAGCTTACGGCATCTTAATAGTTTGTTTTTCTTCGACTAATTTCTCAACAACGCCAGGGTCGGCGAGGGTTGAGGTATCACCAAAGTTACTGGTATCACCGGCAGCAATTTTGCGCAGAATACGGCGCATAATTTTGCCGGAGCGGGTTTTCGGCAGTGAATCGGTCCAGTGCAGGACATCCGGGGTGGCAATCGGGCCAATCTCTTTCCGCACCCAGCTGCGCACTTCGCTGTACAGTTCTGGCGTCGGGTCTTCTCCGTGATTCAGCGTGATATAGGCGTAAATTGCCTGACCTTTGATACTGTGCGGGATCCCGACCACTGCCGCTTCGGCGATTTTAGGATGGGAAACCAGCGCTGATTCGATTTCAGCGGTGCCAAGACGGTGGCCGGACACATTCAGCACGTCGTCGACGCGCCCGGTGATCCAGTAGTAACCATCTTCATCACGACGCGCACCGTCGCCGCTGAAATACATATTTTTAAAGGTGGAGAAATAGGTTTGTTCGAAGCGTTCGTGATCGCCGAACAGCGTACGCGCCTGACCAGGCCAGGAGTCGACAATCACCAGGTTACCTTCGCTGGCGCCTTCCTGCGGATTACCCTCGTTATCCACTAACGCAGGCTGTACGCCAAAGAACGGTTTAGTGGCCGAGCCCGCTTTCAGCTCGATAGCGCCGGGCAGCGGGGTGATCATAAAACCACCGGTTTCGGTTTGCCACCAGGTGTCAACAATTGGGCAGCGGCTGTCGCCAATTTTCTTGTAGTACCACTCCCAGGCTTCCGGGTTAATCGGTTCGCCGACCGATCCCATAATGCGCAGTGAGGAGCGGTTAGTGCCCTCAATCGCTTTATCCCCTTCGGCCATCAGTGCACGAATCGCGGTTGGGGCGGTATACAGGATGGTGACATTATGTTTATCAACCACTTCTGCCATGCGGCTGGGCTTCGGCCAGTTTGGCACGCCTTCAAACATCAGGGTGGTGGCACCGCAGGCCAGCGGGCCATACAGCAGGTAGCTGTGACCGGTGATCCAGCCGACATCAGCGGTACACCAGTAAATATCTTCCGGATGATAATCAAAGACGTATTTAAAGGTGGTCGCGGCATACACCAGATAACCGGCGGTGGAGTGCAGCACGCCTTTCGGTTTGCCGGTCGAACCCGAGGTATAGAGGATAAACAGCGGATCTTCCGCGTTGACCTCTTCTGGCTGATGATGCGAGCAAGCGCTGTTCATCAGCTCATGCCACCAGAGATCGCGGCCATTGTGCCACTCAATCTCTTTGCCTGTGCGTCTGAACACCACCACATTGCTGACAGTCTTAACGCCAGGATTTTTCAGCGCGTCATCGACATTTTTCTTCAGTGGAATGGTGCGTCCGGCACGAATACCTTCATCGGCAGTGACCACCAGTCTGGCGCTGGAGTCGATAATACGTCCGGCAACCGCCTCGGGGGAAAAACCGCCAAAGATCACCGAGTGGACGGCACCGATACGCGCGCAGGCCAGCATGGCCACCGCCGCTTCCGGCACCATCGGCATATAGATAGCCACCACATCGCCTTTGTTAATGCCCAGCTCTTTTAGTGAATTGGCAAAGCGGCACACTTCGCGATGCAACTCGCGATAGGTCAGAGTTTTACTTTCACTGGCATCATCGCCTTCCCAGATGATCGCCGGATGGTCACCACGTTCGTGAAGATGGCGGTCGAGGCAGTTCGCTGCCAGGTTCAGGGTGCCATCTTCAAACCAACGAATATCCACATTGCCCGGTGCGAAGGAAGTGTTCTTCACGCGGGTGTAAGGTTTAATCCAGTCAAGTATTTTGCCTTGTTCTCCCCAAAAAGCCTCGGGATCTTGTACCGACTGCTGATACATCGACTGGTACTGTTCTGCATTGATCAGGGTATTTTCCGCAATGTTAGCGGGAACGGGATGTTTATGTATTTGGCTCATGGCTGGTCTCCTTGAAGTTGTTAATACTATGTCAACCAAAAGTTAATTAAAGATGGGAGACGTGCTTTGTTTCTTTTTTGCGCGACAGATCACGTGAATAATAAAAATGCTGAAAATTCTATGATTATTACGCGCTTGCTATGTGCGAAAGGTCAGGATCTTCTGAGGTTAAGTGTAGGAAAGCTCTAATTGCACTGCTTAAAAAAACAGCAAACGGTGCTGATTACTATTTAAACAAAACTGCATATCTATGCTGAAAAGACATGAAATATTACTTTTTATAACAGCAGGTTAGGTTTTCTATAACTTATCAGCATTTTATCCTGTCAGGTCGGCTGAGTTTTGCACAAAGTCGCTAAGGGTTGCTTTTATGCCAATGAAAATGGTACTGATTACGCGCCTGTTATTCAGGCGTCAACCATCAATAACCCTCGATTTTATCGGATTACTGTCCGCCTCCCTTGAGTGTAAAACTTCCGCATACTGCAAGTGGAAGTGGGGTTTTGTTAAGGAATTAAGCGTTATGAAAGGTGTAAAAATCAGCCTTGCCTGGCAAATTTTGATTGCACTGGTATTGGGGATCATCGTCGGAGCGATTCTGCATAACCAGCCGGAACAGCGTGAATGGTTAGTCACTAACTTTCTCAGCCCGGCTGGCGATATCTTTATCCATCTGATTAAAATGATCGTCGTGCCGATAGTGATTTCCACGCTGATCGTCGGTATTGCCGGCGTGGGCGATGCGAAAAAACTGGGTCGTATTGGCGTTAAAACCATTATTTATTTCGAAGTGATTACCACCATTGCCATCGTGGTAGGCATTACCCTGGCCAATGTGTTCCAACCTGGTAGCGGCATTGATATGTCGACGCTGGCAACGGTGGACATCTCTAAATACGAAGCCACCACCGAGCAGGTGCAGAGCGGTGCGCACAGCCTGGTGATTACCATCATGTCGCTGATTCCGACGAATATTTTCGCCGCAATCGCTAAAGGTGACATGCTGCCGATCATCTTCTTCTCGGTGCTGTTTGGTCTGGGGCTGTCGTCTCTGCCAGCCGAACATCGCGATCCGCTGTTAAAAGTATTCCGTTCAACCTCAGAAGCGATGTTTAAGGTCACGCATATGATTATGCGCTACGCACCGATTGGCGTTTTTGCGCTGATCTCGGTGACCATCGCCAACTTTGGTTTCGCCTCGCTGTGGCCGCTGGCTAAGCTGGTGATTCTGGTT
The DNA here is from genome assembly GCF_001267535.1 of Winslowiella iniecta. Classification (GTDB taxonomy): domain Bacteria; phylum Pseudomonadota; class Gammaproteobacteria; order Enterobacterales; family Enterobacteriaceae; genus Erwinia; species Erwinia iniecta. The sequence continues at coordinate 25,103 of NZ_JRXE01000009.1, forward strand.
TATGCCGCGATTCTGTTCTTTGCCTTTGTGGTACTGGGCACGGTAGCGCGCATCTGTAAGCTGCGTATCACCACGCTGATGCTGATTCTGAAGGATGAGCTGATCCTCTCTTACTCCACATCCAGCTCGGAAACGGTGCTGCCGCGGATTATGCAGAAGATGGAAGCCTATGGCGCACCGAAGTCGATTACCAGCTTTGTGGTGCCAACCGGTTACTCGTTTAACCTGGATGGTTCAACGCTATATCAGAGTATTGCGGCGATCTTTATTGCTCAGCTGTATGGCATCGACCTGTCAATCGGCCAGGAAATTATCCTTGTGCTGACGTTGATGGTGACCTCAAAAGGTATCGCTGGCGTACCGGGCGTCTCCTTTGTGGTACTGCTGGCGACGCTGGGCAGTGTCGGTATTCCACTGGAAGGGCTGGCGTTTATTGCCGGTGTTGACCGTATCATGGATATGGCGCGCACCGCGCTGAACGTGGTCGGTAATGCGCTGGCGGTGCTGGTTATTGCCAAATGGG
>NZ_JRXE01000009.1:25690-28515 GCF_001267535.1 Winslowiella iniecta
AAATTATTCCTTTACTGCGATTCTGCCCGGAGCTTGTTATGAAGATTGACCTGAATACGATGATCACCGAAGGCCGTAACCCGGCCAGTGAAAACATTGATGAACTGCCTACCGAAGCGATGCTGCGGGTGATCAATCAGGAAGATCAGAAAGTCGCGCTGGCGGTGGAAGCCATCGTGCCGGAAATCGCCCGTGCCGTGGATGCGATCGCGGCGGCATTTCAGCAGGGTGGCCGGCTGATTTATTCCGGTGCTGGTACCTCCGGGCGTTTGGGTATCCTGGATGCCAGTGAGTGCCCGCCAACCTACGGCACCCCGCGTGAACAGGTTGTGGCGCTAATTGCCGGGGGGCATAAAGCGATTTTGCAGGCGGTGGAAAATGCCGAAGATAATCGTGACATGGGCGTGGACGATCTGAAGGCGATCAATTTTAACGCCAAAGATGTGCTGGTCGGTATCGCCGCCAGCGGGCGCACACCGTATGTGGTGGCAGCGCTGGAGTATGCCCGCCAGCTTGGCGCGACCACTGCCGCACTGACCTGTAATCCCGACAGTGAAATCGCCCGCATTGCCGATATCGCTCTGACACCGGTGGTTGGCCCGGAAGTGGTCACCGGCTCCTCGCGGATGAAAGCGGGCACCGCGCAAAAGCTGGTGCTGAATATGCTGACCACCGGTGCGATGATCCGCAGCGGCAAAGTTTATGGCAACCTGATGGTCGATGTGGAAGCCACCAATAAGAAACTGATTCAACGTCAGGTGAATATCGTTTTACAGGCAACCGGCTGTAGTGAAGCCGAAGCACAACGCGCGCTCAGCGCCTGCGGCGGCCAGTGCAAAACGGCCATTCTGATGGTGCTGGCACGGCTTTCCGCCGAAGACGCACAGGCACTGCTGCAACAGAATCGCGGCTTTATTCGCCAGGCTCTGCATCAGCAAGGAGCCTGACCATGGCGAAAATCACCCTCGCGTTGATGCAGGCCATGTTGCAGGCGGTAGGCGGCGCAGCGAACGTGGCGCTGTGCGGCAACTGCATGACGCGGCTGCGCCTGACGCTGCACGATAAAACCCTGGTGCAACAAGCCGAGCTAAAAACGCTGCCTGGCGTGCTGGGCGTGGTGAACAGTGACGATCAGCTACAGGTGATTCTCGGCCCTGGTAAGGCACAAACCGCAGCGGAGATGATGAATTCTCTGCTGGCAAGCGGAGATCAGCACGCCACGCCGGATTTACAGGCGCTGGCAGCGGAAAATAAACAGCAGCAGAAAGCCCGGCAAAACAGCGGCGTCCATCAGTTTCTGGCAAAGTTTGCCACTATCTTTACTCCTTTGATCCCCGGATTTATCGCCGCCGGTATGTTGCTCGGCATCGCCACCCTGCTGGAACAGATCTTCCAGCTTAGCAGCACGGGTCAGCACCATGCGCTGCTGGTGCAGGGAGTCGGCTATATGAAGATATTCAGTAAGGGGCTGTTTACCTTCCTGAGTATTTTGATTGGCTACAACGCACAGAAAGCGTTTGGCGGCTCTGGCGTGAATGGCGCGATTATCGCCTCGCTGTTTTTACTGGGCTACTTGCCGGATGCCAACGTGGGTTACTACTCGGGTATCGATAACTTTTTCGGCATGGTGATTGACCCGCGCGGCAGCATTATTGGCGTGCTGCTGGCGGCGATAACCGGCGCATGGATTGAGCGGCAGATCCGTAAGTGGATGCCGGATAATCTCGATATGATCCTGACGTCAATGCTGACGCTGCTGATCACCGGCGCGTTGACCTTTGTGGTGATTATGCCGATCGGCGGCGAGCTGTTTAAAGCCATGTCATGGCTGTTTATCCATCTTAATGGCAATCCGTTTGGCTGCGCGTTGTTAGCCGGACTGTTCCTGCTGGCGGTGATGTTCGGCATTCACCAGGGCTTTATTCCGGTCTATTTTGCGCTGATGGATGCGCAAGGCTTTAACTCATTGTTTCCGATTCTGGCCATGGCCGGAGCCGGGCAGGTGGGGGCGGCGCTGGCGCTTTACTTCCGGGCAAAAAAGGACTCGCTGCTGCGAACGCAGGTGAAAGGGGCGATCATTCCGGGTTTTCTCGGCGTCGGAGAACCGCTGATTTACGGTGTGACGCTGCCACGGGTTAAACCCTTTATTACTGCCTGCATCGGCGGCGCGGCCGGCGGCTTTTTTATTGGCCTGGTCGCCTGGCTGGGATTACCCGTCGGATTAAACACCGTGTTTGGCCCTTCAGGACTGGTTTCTCTGCCATTGATGACTTCCGCACACGGCATTCTGGCGGGCATGGCGGTGTATGCCGCAGGAATGGTAATCGCCTGGATGGCCGGTTTTGCCGCAACCTGGCTGTTTGGCAGTAAAAATGTCGATCTCAGTTAATTAACGGCGACCAGAACCCGTCGGCGGGCGGGTTTCATTCGCGATAACATCCATTTGATTTACCCTAAATCCCCCCTTAACTAATCCTGCGCCCGGCGTGATATCCACTATCACCCCATTGTTGCACCCGCTTCCCTGACACTAAGTGCTTCCGGCCATTACGAAATATTGCGCTGGCGGCTAAAGTTCTCCAGTCACGCCGCCGAAAATATAAAAAAAAGTAAACCATCCTGCCCTGTAAGCGATGTTCACCCCCCAAGGACCCGATCCATGCGTAATAACCAGCCCGTAACACAGCAAGAGTATCTGTTTGATAACGATGCGACACTGATGTCGACTACCGACCTCAACAGCTATATCACCTACGCCAATGATGCATTTATAGAGGTCAGTGGTTTTACCCCGGAGGAGATTAACGGGCAGCCACACAATATGG
>NZ_JRXE01000009.1:28696-83077 GCF_001267535.1 Winslowiella iniecta
GGCATGATGCGCTGGCGCTCGATATTTAAGACCTTGCCGCTGCGCTGGCGTATTCGTACCACGTTGCTGACGCTGTTACCGTGCAGTGTGTTGGGCGTCTGGCTGCTGGGTATGGCGGCCGGAAGTATGATGGCTTATACCGCGGTGATGGCGATGTTGCTGCTACTGGCGGGTGGCTGGCTGGAGCATCAGATTTCGCGTCCGATTGAGCGGGTATGCCAGCAGGCGCTGAGCGTGGCGACCGGCACCAGCCATAAAGTTGAGCAGCTTGATCGGGTCGACGAAGTGGGTATGACGCTGCGCGCCATAGGTCAGCTGGGGCTGATGTTCCGCTGGTTGGTGGATGATGTAAGTGGTCAGGCGATCAATGTGCTGAGCGCCAGCGACGCGATTGCAGAAGGTAACAATGAACTCAGCCGCCGCACCGAGCAGGCAGCGGCTAATGTGCAGCAGACCGCCGCCACCATGAACCAGATGACCGCCACGGTAAAGAGCAATACCGAGAGTGCCAGCGAGGTGAACAGCCTGTCGATTTCTACCAGTAAAGCCGCAGTGAAAGGGGGCGATGCCATGGGCGAAATGGTCACGATGATGGCGGAAATTGCCGACAGTTCGCGTAAAATCGCCAATATTACCAGCGTGATTGACGGTATTGCTTTTCAGACCAATATTCTGGCGCTGAATGCGGCGGTTGAAGCCGCGCGTGCCGGTGAGCAGGGCAAGGGTTTTGCGGTCGTCGCCGGTGAAGTACGCAGTCTGGCGCAGCGCAGCGCCACTGCCGCCAGTGAGATTAAAAACCTGGTGGAAACCAGCGCGTCGCGGGTGAAAACCGGCACTGAACATGTCAACGATGCTGGCAGGACCATGGAAGATATTGTTTCTCAGGTGCAGAACGTCACTTCCCTGATTGCGCAAATCAGCTCGGCAACCGCAGAGCAGGCCACTGCGCTGTCAGAGGTGAGCCTGGCGGTTGAGGATCTGGATAATATTACTCATCAAAATGCGGCACGCGTGCAGGAAGGGGCGGAAGCATCCGATCGTATGGCGCGACAGGCAACCCGGCTGGTGGAAGCAATTAGCGTGTTTCGTTAACCGGAGGGGGGTTGCTCCCCCCTCCCAGCCTTCCCCCGTAACACGGGGGAAGGGGCTAAAATCCTGAAGCCGGGTTCCAGATTTACACTCCAGCCATTCCGGGGAAGGTAACGCTCGGGCATGCTGCTGTTCTGTGAGCAGAGTAAACCTGCTTACCAGCCGCAGACTACGCGCGACAATGACCGACGCTGAACTACGCCTGTGGAAAAGCATTCGCAAGCGCCAAATCCACACTGCACGGTTTCGCCGACAATGGGTGATTGCGCCTTTTATTGTCGATTTCGCCTGTCCGGAGCAAAAACTGATTATTGAGATTGACGGCGGTCAGCACCAGCAGCGGGCAGATGCTGACAGGCAAAGAACGCGTTATTTAAACCACTATGGCTGGACAGTTCTGCGTTTCTGGAACAATGATATTTTCAATCATCCCGACAGTGTCTTAAAGGTTATAGCTCAGTCGCCTGGCTCCCCTCCCCCATGAAATGGAGGAGGGCCAGGGTGGGGGAGTAAAAAACACCATGCTGCTGTAAGTTCAACGAAATTCATTTGCATGACTTTGCGCGCAAAGCTACCATCAAAATAACTGGTTAAAAAAACAGGTATTACGATGGACAAATTGATCCTGCGCGATCAAAAGATCGCTGCCGATCGCTTCACCGGCGAGAAGATCGAGCACGCGAGCTTTATTAACTGCGATTTTTCTGCGGCGGATTTAACCGATACGCAATTTATCGATGTGCAGTTTTACCATCGTGACAGTCAGCTGGGCTGTAATTTCAGTCGCGCAACGTTAAGAGATGCCAGCTTTAAAAACTGTGATCTGTCGATGAGCAACTTCAGCAACGCCAACCTGCTCGGTATCGAGATCAGAGACTCGATGCTGCAAGGCGCCGATTTTCGCGGTGCCAGCTTTATGAATATCATCGCGCCGAAAGTGTGGTTTTGCAGTGCCTACATCACTAAATGCAATCTCAGCTATGCCAATTTCGCCAACGTAGTGCTGGAAAAATGCGAGCTGTGGGAAAACCGTTGGCTGGGCACGCAGGTGATGGGGGCGAAATTCAGCGGTTCCGACCTTTCCGGCGGTGAGTTTTCCGCTTTTGACTGGCGTACGCTCGATATCACCCATTGCGATCTGACCCGTTCTTCGCTGGGAGAGCTGGATGTGCGTTACGTTGACCTGGAAGGCGTCAAACTCGACAGCGATCAGGCAGCAGCATTAATGGAACGGCTGGGGATACTGGTGGTGTCGTAATACAGCAATGCGAAGCCTGCGGTCAGTAGTGAATGCTTCAGGCGCTGATAATATCTAAAAGCTACCGCCGGATGCTTTTATGCTATTGTTAATAAACATTGTTTTTGGAAGCACAGCCATGAGCGCCACGGCAAATTTTACCTTTACCACCCGTCCGTTAATTCCTTATGCACAAGACTATCTGCATGGTGCGGTAGAGCCGAAACATCAGCACAATTGCGCGCAGCTGATTCATACCCTGAGTGGTGTGGTACGGGTGGAAACGGCGCAAGGCTACTGGATTGTGCCGCCAAGCCGTGGTGTCTGGTTACCGGCGGGAACCGAGCATGCGTTACAAATTACCGGGCAGGTCGCGGCGCGCGCGCTGTTTATCGATCCGCTGGCGCGTGCCGACTTGCCTGCCAGTTGTCAGGTGGTACAGATTTCACCGCTGCTTCGCGAACTGATTATTAGCGCGCTGGCCTTGTCGGAGGAGTATCAGCCCGGTAGCCGCGATGAGCGCATCTATGAGCTGATTCTGGATGAGATCCGGGTGATGTCAGAGTTACCCTTCCATTTACCGGAACCGACCAGCGCCAGTCTGATGCAGCTTTGTCGTCAGGTTCGGATGCTGCCTGGTGAAAACTGGGCGCTGGAGCTGGCGGCTGAAAGGTTAAACGTCAGTAGCCGCACGCTGTCGCGCCATTTTAAACGGGAAACGGGTTTGCAGTTTAGCGACTGGGTGCGACGTGCCAGGCTGATGACTGCCCTGACACGTCTGGCACAAGGTGAGTCGGTATTGCGTGTGTCGCTCGATCTCGGTTACGAGAGCCACAGCGCGTTCAGCGCGATGTTTCGCCGTATTCTTGGCGTCGCGCCGAGCGACTATTTTCCCCTAAAGTAAACGGCGGGTTTGCAGATAGTTTGCCAGCGCATTCAGCAAGGCCTGTAGCGAGGCGCGGGAAACATCGCTGTCGATACCGACGCCCCAGGCCGCCTGATTATCATCAAAAGTACAACGAATATAGGCCACCGAGCGGCTGTCACTGCGCTGACCCAGGGTGTGTTCGTGATAATCCTGAATCGACAGCGGCAGGTCAAATGCCTGGCGCAGCGCATCCACCGCGCCTGACAGCAGGCCATTACCGCGGCCGCACAGCGCTTTGCGTTTGCCACCCATCAGCAACTCAGCACGGAAATTGAGCTGGCCGTTAGCCTGGCTCTGGCTGCTGTACTCACCCAGCGCCACCGACATCGGGTCGCGCAGACCATACGCCTCGCGGAACAGCTGCCAGATGCTGGCCTGCGTCATCTCTTTACCATGAGTGTCGGTTTGTTGCTGCACCCGGCGGCTAAAATCTTGCTGTAATGCGCGTGGCAAGGTCAGCCCATGATTCTGTTCAATCATCCAGGCGGCACCACTTTTGCCGGACTGGCTGTTAACGCGAATCACCGCCTCATAGCTGCAACCAATATCGGCCGGATCGAGCGGCAGATAGGGCACTTCCCACCGGGTTTCCGGCTGTTGCTGACGTGCGGCAAAGCCTTTTTTAATCGCATCCTGGTGCGATCCGGAGAAGGCGGTAAACACCAGCTCTCCGGCATACGGATGGCGTGGATGAACCGGTAACTGGTTACACTGTTCAACCACATCCACCACCTGTTTCATCTGGCTGAAATCAAGGCCAGGCGGTACGCCCTGGGTGTAGAGATTCAGCGCCAGCGTCACCAGATCGACGTTACCGGTGCGCTCGCCGTTACCAAACAGACAGCCTTCTACCCGGTCAGCCCCGGCCAGCATCGCCAGTTCGGCACAGGCAATGCCGGTGCCGCGATCATTATGCGGATGCACGCTGATGCAAACCTCGGCGCGGCGTGTGAAGTGGCGACAAAAGTACTCAATCTGATCGGCATAGACGTTTGGCGTGCTGACTTCCACAGTGGCTGGCAGGTTAATAATCATCGGGCGTGCGGCGCACGGCTGCCAGATTTCTGCCACCGCTTCACAGATTTCGAGGGCGAAATCCAGTTCGGTAAAGCAGAAGGTTTCTGGCGAATACTCAAAGGTCCAGTGGGTGTCCGGTTGTTCTTCGCACAGCTGACGAATCTGCTTCGCCGCGCTGACCGCCAGCTGGATAATTTCCTCTTTACTCTGACGGAACACCAGACGGCGAAAAACCGGGGCGGTGGCGTTATACAGATGCAGAGTCGCGTTTTTCGCCCCTTGTAACGCCGCAAACGTGCGTTCAATTAAATCGCTGCGCGCCTGAGTCAGCACCTGAATCGACACATCATCAGGAATGCGCTGCTCTTCAATTAACTGACGGACAAAGTTGAAATCGGTTTGCGAAGCGGAGGGGAAAGCCACTTCGATCTCTTTAAATCCGCACTGCAACAGCAGATCCCAGAACAGCAGTTTACGTCTGCTGTCCATCGGCTCGGCCAACGCCTGGTTGCCGTCGCGTAAATCGGTCGAGAGCCAGCGCGGTGCGCGGGTCAGGGTATTGGATGGCCACTGGCGCGCGTCCAGTTTTACCGGTGGGAAAGGCAGATATTTTCCAGCAGGTTGCGTCAACATGATGTTTTCCTGTTCGTGGCGTTTCCCTCATTGTTAATGAAAAGCGGCCCGGCAATCTCACGCATAACTGACAATCGCTAGCGCATAACCGACAGGACGATTTCAACTACAGTTAAAGCTTTCGTCTGGGCAACATCACGGGAGGATTTCAATGAGTCAATTTTTTATGAATGACAAAAATCATCTGGTTAATGAAGCGATTGAAGGTGCGCTGTACAGCACGCCTTTTCATAATCTGAGTAGACTGGAAGTGGATGCCGATATCCGGGTTGTGGTGCGTAACGACTGGGATAAAAGCCAGGTTGCGCTGATCTCCGGCGGCGGTTCCGGTCATGAACCGGCGCATGTTGGCTTTGTCGGTAAAGGGATGCTGACCGCCGCAGTGTGTGGCGATATCTTTGCTTCGCCGAGTGTTGATGCGGTGCTGACGGCCATTATTCATGTTACCGGCGAGGCGGGCTGTCTGCTTATCGTCAAAAACTACACCGGCGATCGGCTTAATTTTGGCCTGGCGGCGGAGAAAGCCAAAAAGCTCGGTTATCAGGTCGAGCTGGTGATGGTGAAAGATGATATTTCACTGCCCGACAACCCGCAGCCGCGTGGCATCGCTGGCACTGCGCTGGTGCATAAAGTCGCTGGCTATGCTGCGGAACAGGGGCAGTCACTGAGTGAGGTCACGCGGCTGGCGAATCAGGCGATTGAGGCGACACAGAGTATCGGACTGGCGTTTTCCAGCTGCCATATTCCCGGTGAAGCGCGCGATGAACGGGTTGAAGCCGGGCATAGCGAATTAGGGATGGGGATTCATGGCGAACCGGGCGTATTGACGCTAAAAACCCAGAACAGTCGCGAAATAGTCGCGATCGTCACGAAAAAGCTGGCGGAGAAGCTGCCTGCGGATAAAAAAGTGGCGCTGCTGCTGAATAATCTTGGCGGTTTCTCTGCGCTGGAGATGGCGGTGCTGACACGCGACACGCTGGCATCGCCATTAGGTCAGCAGATTTCGCATCTGGTGGGGCCGGCCACCCTGGTCAGTGCGCTGGATATGAAAGGTTTTTCCCTGTCGACGATGGTGCTGGATAGTCAGACGGAAACCGCATTACAGACACCGGTAGAGGCCTTTGGCTGGCAGCCGCTGGTGGCGGTACAGCCGCTGACGCCGCAGCCAGGCGAGAAAGCGTCAACCCGTCCCGACTTCTCACCCTCGGATAATCAGCAGGTCGGGCAGGTAGTACGTAGCATTTGTGAAACACTGGTCGGGCTGGAAGGCGAGCTGAACAAGCTCGACGCCAAAGTGGGCGACGGCGATACCGGTTCTACCTTTGCGGCGGGCGCAGGTAAAATTCTCAAGCAATATCAGGCGAATAAATTACCACTGAACCAACCTGAGCAGTTGCTGACGCTGGTGGGTGAAGAGCTGGCGGTGGTGATGGGCGGTTCCAGCGGGGTGCTGATGTCGATTCTGTTTACCTCTGCCGGGCAGAAACTGGAGCAGGGCGAACCGCTGGCGCAGGCGTTGCAATATGGGCTGGCGCGCATGAAACATTACGGTGGTGCGCAGGTGGGCGATCGCACGATGGTTGATGCGCTGGAACCAGCATTTAACGCGCTGGCGGCAGGCAAGGACCTGGCGGCGGTCGCCAGCGCGGCGCGCGCCGGTGCGGACTCTACCGCCGAAATGAAGGTGGCAAAAGCCGGGCGCTCTTCCTACCTCAATCAGGACAGTCTGAACGGGGTGAAAGATCCCGGCGCGTATGCGGTCGAACGCGTGTTTGCCGCGCTGCAACAAGCCTGATTCGCGGATGTTAACCGCTCTCCTCCAGCGAATGGGGGAGAGAGGCATCAGCATTCAGCACCTGCTCGAAGCTGCGCAGACGTTTGTAAATCGACATCAGTTCCACCAGCGTTGACCATGAGGTGATCAGGTACTGAAATGAGGCGCGTACCTGATCAAACACATTGGTAATCTGTTGCAGCAGGCCGAGCGTAATGGTGCCGGCAATAATCGACGGAAACAGCACAAACAGCCCGAAAACGTTATCTACCTGCAAATAGAGAATGCGGGTGATATTGAAGTAGAGATAGTGAAAGTAGAGGCGAAAATAGTTGAAGCGCACGCGCTGAAACAGTTGACTGACGGTCAGCGGATCGGCGCGCTGCGGGTTGTCTTCGCCATACACCAGCTCTTTACGATAGGCCGCTTCCACCCGCTGATTACGAAACTCCAGCCCCGGCAATTTTATCCCCACCGCCGCCAGCATCGCGGTACCGAACAGCGACCATAATAGCGCGGCGACCACCAGCGCATAGGGAATATTGCCGAGGATCGGCACGCTTTCCACATGCTTTGACAGCGCCACCAGCACCGGCAGAAAAGCGATCAGCGTCATTACCGCCTGGATTAAATTGATGCCCCAGCTCTCCAGCGTGCTGGAAAAACGCATGGTGTCTTCCTGTACCCGTTGCGCTGCGCCCTCGATATGGCGCAGCTGCTGCCAGTGCGCCATATAGTAATGATTCATCGCGCTGCGCCAGCGGAAAATCCAGTGGCTGATAAAAAAAGCGTTCAGCACGCCAATCACTACCGCGATCAGCGCAATGCCAAGAAATGCGGCCAGCTGCTGATAGAACACCGTGATTTTCATCGTATTGGGGTGCCCGAGCGCATTCTGAATCATGTCGTAAAACGGGCCATACCAGGCGTTAATCGCCACGCCAACCTGCACATCAAACCAGGTCACGAAAATAATCAGTGCGCTGCCGAGAACTGACCAGCGTTGCCAGCGATGAGGCCGGTAAATACACCACGCCAGTGCGAATAATCCGACAATGATCGCGTAGTAGAGATAAAACCAAAGCTGAGAGGGCTGAACAAAGCGCCAGGCACTGTCGGGTAAGGGTTTTCCGGCGTATGAAGCAAACTGATGCAGGTGAAAAACCAGCTGGTCGCCGCCATCGAACCAGAACAGGATCGCCATCAGGCTCCAGATTGCCGCGCTAATGAAAAACAGCGCTGGCCGGGGAAAGAAAGAGCTAAACATAGGCACTCCACGGTTATTGTCAGCCAGTTATAGCGCCTTCATTGTTTTCAGTCTGTCCTCGGTTGTGTCTGTCCGTTTCAGACTTCCGCCTTGTCAGGATTTTTCTAACTAATACGAGTTAACTGTAGGGTAATTGTTAAGGAATTTGTGTGGTTTTGTTTCTTAAGCCTAAAGTTTAAAGGGGAATGCTGTTACAATATTAATATTGTTACCGGTAACAAAAAACGTTACGGCCTGTATCCCCGGATCACCCTAATAAAAACGACAACACCGATACTCACTCATTGATACGCACCGCAGCGCGGTAGCGTGATAAGGCAATGTAATGTCAAAAGAAAAAACAGGCAGCTCAAGGAGAGACTTTCTCCTTAAGACCATTACGCTGGCTCCGGCGGTCGCGATTGGCAGCACCGGAATCGGTTCTCTGGCCATCACCACCCAGGCGCAGGCTAAAGAGAGCAGGGCGCCTGCTGGCCCGCAGCAGGCAAAAGATTATCAACCTAGCTGGTTCACCCGCGAAGAGTACGCTTTTCTGCAGGCCGCCGTCGCGCGCCTGATCCCGGCAGATGAGCGTGGTCCTGGTGCGCTGGAAGCCGGTGTGCCGGAGTTTATCGATCGTCAGATGAACACCCCCTGGGCTACCGGTGCTAACTGGTATATGCAGGGGCCGTTTAATCCTGATGCAGACCGTGCGCTGGGTTATCAGCTGCCATTGGTGCCGCAACAGATTTATCGTCTGGGGCTGGAAGAAGCCGATGCTTATGCCAAAGCGCAGCACGGTAAAGTGTTTGCCGAACTGACCCCACAGCAGCAGGACACGGTTTTGCAGGCGTTTGAAAGCGGCAGTGCCGAGTTCAGACAGCTACCGAGCAAAGTCTTTTTCTCTTTCCTGTTACAAAACACCCGTGAAGGTTTCTTCAGCGATCCGATCCACGGTGGCAATCAGCAGATGGCAGGCTGGACGCTGATTGGCTTCCCAGGCGCACGAGCTGATTTTATGGATTGGGTTGAACGCGGCGAACGTTATCCGTTCCCGCCAGTGTCTATTCGCGGGGAAAGAGCATAAGCATGGCAAACGAAATGAAGAAAGTGGATGCGGTGATTGTCGGCTTCGGCTGGGCCGGATCGATTATGGCCAAAGAGCTGACAGAAGCCGGGCTGAATGTGGTGGCGCTGGAGCGCGGCCCGCATCGCGATACCTATCCTGACGGAGCCTATCCGCAGGTAATCGACGAACTGACCTACAACGTGCGTAAAAAGCTGTTCCAGGACTTGTCGAAAAGCACCGTCACCATCCGCCATAACTCGGCGCAAACCGCACAGCCGTATCGTCAGCTGGCGGCGTTTTTGCCGGGTACCGGCACCGGTGGTGCGGGTCTGCACTGGTCTGGCGTGCATTTCCGCGTCGACCCGATTGAACTGCGGATGCGCAGCCACTATGAAGAGCGCTACGGCAAGAAATTTATCCCGGAAGGTATGACCATCCAGGACTTCGGCGTCACTTATGACGAGCTGGAACCTTACTTCGATCAGGCGGAAAAAGTGTTCGGCACCTCCGGCTCGGCCTGGAGTATCAAAGGCAAAGTGGTCGGTAAAGAGCAGGGTGGCAACCCGTTTGCACCGGATCGCTCCAGTGACTTCCCGCTTCCCGCGCAGAAACGCACGTTTTCTGCGCAGCTGTTTGCCAAAGCGGCGGAATCGGTGGGTTATCACCCTTACGATTTGCCGTCGGCGAATACCTCCGGCCCGTATACCAATACCTACGGCGCACAGATGGGGCCGTGTAACTTCTGCGGTTTCTGTAGCGGCTATGCCTGCTACATGTATTCTAAAGCGTCGCCGAACGTCAATATTCTGCCAGCCCTGCGTCAGGAGTCGAAGTTTGAACTGCGCGTCAATTCACATGTGCTGCGCGTTAACCTGACCGATGACAAAAAACGCGCGACTGGCGTCACCTATGTGGATGCGCAGGGGCGTGAAGTGGTGCAACCGGCAGACCTGGTGATTCTGTCGGCGTTCCAGTTCCATAACGTGCATCTGATGCTGCTTTCCGGCATCGGCAAGCCGTATAACCCGGTGACCAACGAAGGCACTATCGGGCGTAACTTTGCCTACCAGAATATCTCCACCATTAAAGCCTTCTTTGATAAAGACGTGCATACCAATAACTTTATCGGTGCCGGTGGCGCAGGGGTTGGCGTGGATGACTTTAATGCCGATAACTTCGATCACAGCAAATATGGCTTTGTTGGCGGTTCACCGTTCTGGGTGAACCAGGCGGGCGTGAAGCCCATTTCCGGCCTGCCAGTGCCGCCGGGTACGCCAAACTGGGGCAGTCAGTGGAAGGCCGCGGTTGCCGATCACTATACCCATCATGTGTCGATGGATGCGCACGGTGCGCACCAGTCTTATCGTAATAACTATCTCGATCTCGACCCGAACTACAAAGATGCTTACGGCCAGCCGCTGCTGCGTATGACCTTTGACTGGCAGGATAACGACATCAAAATGTCGCAGTTTATGCATGACCGTATGCATACCATCGCCGAAGCGATGAATCCGAAGCTGATTACCGGTGCGCCGAAAAAGCCGGGCACGCATTTCGATACCACCGTTTATCAGACCACCCATATGAACGGCGGTGCGATTATGGGCGAAGATCCGAAAACCAGCGCCATTAACCGCTATCTGCAAAGCTGGGATGTTCCCAACGTGTTTGTTCCGGGCGCATCTGCCTTCCCGCAGGGTCTGGGCTACAACCCGACCGGCATGGTGGCGGCACTGACTTACTGGTCAGCCAAAGCGATTCGTGAACAGTATCTGAAAAACCCCGGTCCGCTGGTGCAGGCATAAGGATAATGACAATGAAAATCGGATTATCAGCCCTGTTACTGGGCATGCTGGCGTTTGGTGTGCAGGCGGAAGAGAGCAATGCCGGCGATCTGGTGAAGCGCGGTGAGTACCTGGCGCGCGCCGGTGATTGTGTGGCTTGCCATACCAGCAAAGACGGCAAACCGTTTGCCGGTGGCCTGCCGATGGTGACGCCAATCGGCACGATTTATTCTACCAATATCACCCCGGATCCGCAGCATGGCATTGGCAGCTACAGCTATGATGATTTCCAGAAAGCGGTGCGTCACGGCGTAGCGAAAAATGGCGATACGCTCTATCCGGCGATGCCTTATCCTTCGTATGCCGTGGTCAGCGATGACGATATGCATGCGATGTATGCTTACTTTATGCATGGCGTGCAGCCGATCGCGCAGCAGAATAAAGAGAGCGACATTCCGTGGCCGCTGTCGATGCGCTGGCCGCTGTCGATCTGGCGTGGCATCTTTGCTCCGGATGTGAAGGCTTTCCAGCCAAAAGCGAGTGAAGATCCGGTGCTGGCGCGTGGTCGTTATCTGGTGGAAGGGCTGGGGCACTGTGGTGCCTGCCACACGCCGCGCAGCATTACCATGCAGGAAAAAGCGCTGAATGATGACAACGGCGGCGACTACCTGTCCGGCAGCAATGCACCGATTGATGGCTGGACCGCCAGCAATCTGCGTGGTGACAGCCGCGATGGCTTAGGCCGCTGGAGCGAAGACGACCTGGTGCAGTTCCTGCGTACTGGCCGCAACGATCATACCGCGGTGTTTGGCGGCATGACCGATGTGGTCGAACACAGCCTGCAGTACCTTAGCGCAGAAGATGCAACGGCAATTGCCCGTTATCTGAAGTCGTTGGGCGCCAAAGATCCCAACCAGGTAGGCTTCAAACCGGACGACAGCGTGGCAAAAGCGCTGTGGCGCGGCGATGACAGCAAAACCGGTGCCGCGCTGTATGTCGACAGCTGTGCGGCCTGCCATAAAACCGACGGCAGTGGCTATAAACGCTTCTTCCCGGAACTGGCGGGCAATGCGGTGGTGCAGGCGGATGACCCTACTTCACTGATCCATATCGTGCTAAGCGGCAGTACCCTGCCCGGCGTGCAGGGCGCACCGACCGCCATCACCATGCCAGCGTTTGGCTGGCGGATGAACGATCATCAGGTGGCCGATGTGGTTAACTTTATCCGTACCAGCTGGGGTAACACGGCGAGCACTGTCGTGACCGAGAAGGATGTGGCTAAGGTGCGTAAAGATGAAGCGGTGGTCGATAATCAGGGTGATGCCGATATCGAGAAGCTGAAGTAATTCTCTGTACCCGTAGGGGTGGCGTTTTCGCCACCCGTGCCGAAGGCTTGCACTTCGCATGCCATCTGGACGGGAGCCGAAAACGGCTCCCCTATAATATTCCAGAAATCCCGGTATTTTCAGGAAAGAAAATCTTCGCGCTGCGGAGTAAAGGTATCCAGCAGGGTGCCTGGTTCAAGACAGACACAGCCGTGAACCACATGCGGTTTTTTATACAAGGTATCGCCCGCCGCCACCTCTTTCGTCACTCCATCAATGGTAAAAGCAAAGCGCCCTGACAGCACATAGGTCAGCTGCTCATGCGGATGATGATGCAACGGGCCGACCGCATCCTTCTCGAAATTCACTTCTACCGCCATCATGCTGCCGCCATGCGCCAGAACCCGGCGGGTTACGCCATTACCCAAATCTTCCAGCGTGGTCTCTTTTTTGTAGATAAACATGGTTATTCCTGTAGCTGTTAACGATTAATGGGTCAGGCTATCGGGTAAGGTCGCGAGATAGAGCGCAGGCTGCCCTTCATAATCCGAGGTGAAGAGTACCTGACGGTCGTCCGGGGTAAATGACGGATGCGGATGAGTCACCTGACGATCGCCATCCAGCACGCGCCATGAGCTGTGATGCGCTGCCAGACGGAAATGACGGCGCTGTTGCACATCAAAGACGTACAGCCATGGATCATTATCAATGGTATAGCCGGCGGTATCCTGCACATCGACCGGCGTACCAGAACCATCGCCGACCAGCAGCGAGCCATGTTCATTACTCATCAGATGGGAACAGGCGGGCATGGTCATCAGCACTTCGTTACGATCGCTGTCCGGATTGTAGCGGCAGATCTGTCGATCGGGGCGATCTTTGTGATAAGAAACATAGATCAGCGCCGATCCATCCGGCACCCAAAATTCATGGGTACAGCTTTCGCCCACCGCATGATCTTTTACCTTACGCATATTGCTACCGTCTTCATTTATCAGCCACATGCGCGCATCGACCAGATCGTGTGGGCCTTCATGACAAAACGCCACAGTCTGGTTGTGCCACGGCCGGTAAATCGGATGGCCCAGCCACAGATGCTGCTGATGAATGGTCTGCGCTTCGCCACTGTTCAGATCTACACGCAGCAGACGGCAGTGTGGATTTTTCTCGAAGAAGCGCTGAAAAATCTGCCAGTCGGTGAGTGGTTCCCAGTCTTCGCGGGCGATCTCAATACCGACCAGATGTGTACAGTCACTGTTTGCCACCCAGGTGCCATAACCGACCCAGTCGTCCGGAACCTGATAAATCGTGGTTTCAACCAGGGTTTTAACATCGACGCGCTGCAAGTTGCGTTCGTTTTTCACATAGTAAAGATAGCGGTCATCGGGTGACAAAAAACCACCAAAAGTATTATCACCGCGGCCTTCAGTCAGCTGTACGGCTTCCTGTTTTTCCAGATCAAGCAGATAGTAATTACGGTTGCCATCGAACTCTCCGGCAAACAGCAGCTGTTTACCGTCCTGGGTAAAACACTTCTGATAGAAGTAGTTACGATGACACAACACTTCCGGAGGCGTCAGGCGTGTCATAGCTACGCCGGTCTCTGGATCCTGAAAGTGGTGAAAAGGAAGTGTGATGCGTAAGCCCTTCGCCATGCGGTTCCCCTTATCTGCCCGAAATTAATCTATTTATTGAAACGCTGTTTCATATTTATCGCTAAGCATATCCTTTTCCATCCTGATGCCGAGCGGCAGCCGAAAGAATTGAGAACGGGATCACAATAAACCGCTGTTGAAAAAGTCAGCGGGGAAGTTGCCGGTGGGATCGCAAAATCCGATTACCGTGGAGTGATGGATGTTGTTGTGTGAAGCAAGTCACATTAATTTGCGGCATTTCCCTCTATAAGAAACATCGTCTATGATAAATTGAAACAACGTTTCATAAAAATTAATTGCGACCTGTGGTGCACCAGTCTGTGTCACAGGCTTAATTCACTGAGATAAGCCACTGAAGTAAAGGGGAGAACCATGAAAATTGCACTGATGATGGAGAACAGTCAGGCGGGCAAAAATGCCGTAGTGCTGAAAGAGCTGAAGCAGGTTGCAGACAGCAAAGACTACCCGGTATTTAACGTCGGCATGAGTGATGAGCAGGATCATCATCTGACTTATATCCATCTCGGCATTATGTCCAGCATCCTGCTGAATTCTAAGGCGGTGGATTTCGTGATTACCGGCTGCGGCACCGGCCAGGGCGCGCTGATGTCGCTGAATATTCATCCGGGCGTGGTGTGCGGCTACTGTATCGATCCGGCTGATGCGTTCCTGTTTGCCCAGATCAACAATGGTAACGCGCTGGCGCTTCCATTTGCCAAAGGCTTTGGCTGGGGTGCGGAGCTGAATCTGCGCTTTATCTTTGAAAAAGCGTTCACCGGCGAGAAAGGTCAGGGCTATCCGGCCGATCGCAAAGAGCCGCAGGTGCGTAATGCCGGTATTCTGAATCAGGTGAAGGCTGCGGTGGTGAAAGAGAACTATCTCGATACTCTGCGTGCTATCGATCCTGAGTTGGTGAAAACCGCCGTCAGCGGCCAGCGTTTCCAGCAGTGCTTCTTTGAAAACTGTCAGGATAAAGAGATTGAAGCCTTTGTCCGTCAGTTAGTCGCCTAAAGAAAAAGCCGCGGCATCGGTTGTTGCCGCGGCTTTTATCAAATATTTTCCAGATTGATACCGCGGGTTTTCGGCCCGAATATTCCCACCGACAGCATCACCATCAGCATACTTGCCACAATAAACGCGATCACTCCCTGAGTACCGGCGTACTGCAAAATCAGGCCAATCATAATGCTGCTGAACACCGTCGACAGGCGGCTAAAAGAGTAGCAAAACCCGACTGCCCGCGCCCGAATATGGGTCGGAAAAATTTCGGTCTGATAAGCGTGATAGCTGTAAGTTAGCCAGGCGTTCGACCAGGTAATCAGAAAGCCACAGGCAATCAGCAGCAGCGCATTAGTCTGGAAGGCAAACAGGGTGCCGAACACTACCGTCATCAGACAGGAGAGGACGATCTGCCATTTATTTTCCATTCTGTCGGCATAGCGGCTGCAAATCAGTGAACCCAGCGGGTAGGCGAGCGTGATAAAGAAGGCGTACAGCAGGCTGTGGGTGACAGTGGTTCCTTTGCCCGACAGCAGCGCCGGCAGCCAGTTACCAAAGCCAAAAAAGCCAATGGCCTGGAAGAAGTTCATCACCACCAGCATCAAAGTACGTTTGCGGTACTGCGCTGACCAAATCTCTTTAAACGTGCCTTGCTGTGGTAGCTGGGCGGCGGCATCGGTCGGGGAAATCCCTTGCCCGACCGGCGCGCCACAGCGCTGTTCCATTTTGCTGAGTACCTGATGTGCTTCCTGATGACGACCTTGCTGCGCCAGCCAGCGGGCAGATTCAGGCAGATTTTTACGGATAAACCAGATAATCAGTGAACAGAGTGCGCCTGCAATCACGACATAGCGCCAGCCGGTCAAGCCGAAAAGGGTTTGCGGCACCAGCCACCATGACATCAGTGCGACTGTCGGAACCGACAGAAACTGGACAAAAAAGGCGTAAGCAAAGGCTTTGCTGCGCAGGTGGGTCGGTACCCACTCGGTCAGATAGGTGTCGATAGTCACCAGTTCAATGCCCAGTCCGACGCCAACCAGAAAGCGGCAGAAGATGATCCACTCGGCCTGATTCTGAAACGCCATCAGCAGGGAAAAAGCGCCATACCAGGCAAGGGCAAACATAAAGGTCATCCGGCGGCCAAAGCGGTCGGCATAGGGAGCCAGTAAGCTGGCACCGATAAACAAACCCAAAAATGTTGCCGAAGCAAAGGCCGCCTGATCGGATATTCCGAATACGCCTTCACTACCAATATGAAATATGTTTTCCGCGATTAATCCTGAACTAATATATCCCGTCTGAAACAGGTCGTAGAGCTCAAAAAAACCACCGAGTGCCAGTAAGGTAATAAAACGCCACAGTCCGGCTGAAGCCGGCAGGGCATCGATACGGTTAACTAAATTATTGTTTTTACTGGTAGATACAGAAGGAGACGCCATCCCCATGGCAGATGCTGAACTCATTTTAATTATTTTCCTCAGTAACATAGTGATTACCTTTCCATGCTAAAGGCTGATGGCTGGATTTAAATTTTTAAATCGCTATCAGACGCAGAAAAATAAGCATAAAAATCTGAGTAGGTTTAATTGAAGGGGGATGATGCTGATGGTGACATGGAATGGTCGTGCGGTGCCGCCATCGCTGTTAAGTGAGCCACGGATTAGCTCTGACTGAGTCGCCAGGAAATCTGAAGCCTGAACTTGTCAGAGGTGCTTCTTAATGCATCATCTCAGGCTGATAACTTATAGCTATTTTTTTTGCTGTTCAGATACAGTTTAACGTCGTTTTCATATCATCGAAACAAATATAATCGGATGGATAAACAGAGCTAAGTCTTTTATCACTGGGTAATGCCTGGTAGCCTTTATCATAAAATATCCGTATCTGGAGTTGACTGGGATGTGATTGTTATTGTTGGTATATTTATTTTTTCCTTTTACCAGGATATAAGCTGTACCCCCCTCTTTTCAATTAATTTTTCCGCCAAAATTAAATAAACCGTCGATATCCCGATTTCCTGTTAAATATCACACTGACATTGGCGGATAGTCGACAGGGAAAATGTTCAGGTGCAAAACATGCCTGCCGGGAAGTTGTACGCCAGGCACGCAACGGATGTTATGATAAACGCAGTCAGGTTCAGTTGAGGTGCAAGATGAACAGAATCGCAACAGCCAAGCAACGGGAAGTGCAGCGCATTGTTGATGCGTTATCCATTGCGATTGCGCAACATCGTCTGACACCCGGCATGCGCCTGATCGAAGCGCAGATTGTTGAGGTGTTGCAGGCCAATCGTAACCATGTGCAGGCGGCATTACAGCGCATGGCGTTGCAGCATATTGTCACCATTGAACCGAATCGTGGTGCGATGGTGGCGAAGCCGGAAGCGCGCGAAGCCCGCGAAATATTTATTGCCCGCCGGGCAATCGAAAGCGCGATTGTTATCAGCATTACGCCGGAAGCGATGGCGCGCGCCGTGGATGAGATTGATGCACAGCAGCAGGCGGAAAAAGATGCCAGTGACCGCGCAGATCGTCGCGATATCGTGCGTGAATTCAGCCAGTTTCATCTGTTACTCGCTAAAGTCAGCGGCAATAAAGTGCTGGGTGAAATTTTGTCGAATCTGATGGTACGCAGCTCGCTAATCGTGGCGCTGTACCAGCGTAATGACATCCCTTCCTGCCAGTGTGCCGAACATACAGCGATTATCAGCGCGCTGAAGGCTGGTGATGTTAAGCAGGCGCAGGCGATTATGATTGAACATCTCAACCAGCTGGAACAACAGTTGGATCTGACGGATTCTGCACCGCAGGAGCTGAACCTTCGTCAGGCGCTGTTGCTTAACTAAGCCAGCAGTCGGGAAACGATATCCGCCTGATTTGCCCATCGGCGTTGCTGCTAATCAAGTGCTGTACGATTTCTGCCTCCTGTTACCAACCCGCGCCGCAACAAAATCATCTAATTAATCAGAATGTTATCAGCATTCATCGTCCTGTTCGGTTGCATTTATTGCATATTGCTAGCAATCTTAGTATTAATTACTAGCAATTTTAACCGCTATAACACGATGAGGTATGCCATGAGCGCTGAACATCCCGCAGTACAAATCGTCCGTGAATTTCTTGCCGCATCGATGGCACCCGATCCGGTGCTGGCGGCAACGTTTATGGCGCCAGGGGTAAAAATTACTTTTACCGGCAAGCGAGAAATGGCCGATCCGCAGGCGATCACTGCCTTTAACGGCGGGCGTTATAAATGGGTGAAAAAGGCACTGGGTCAGTTTGACTGGATGGATCGCGGTGACAGCGTAGTGGTGTATGCCAACGGCACGCTGTACGGCGAGTGGCCGGATGGACGCACCTTTGCCGGAAATCGTTATCTCGATCGCTATGAAGTACGCGGCGGTAAAATCACCCATATGGATGTGTGGAATGACAGCGCCGAATGGATTTTAGCGCCTGAGATCGCGCAATCTGCCTGAGCAGAGCGGCTATCGGCTGAACTATCGGCCTGTTGTGCGTGCTGACGCCCATTTTACGCTGGCAAGGCTGACTACACTTATCCGCTGAGTGACAGTCACGCTGCGAAAGGATTGATTCTCTTGCAGCGTCCCGTATTTAGTGAGGAGTGCGCCATGCAAGCCAATCCCTATCTGTTTTTTGATGGCAGTTGTGAACAGGCGATTGCCTTTTATCAGCAGGCATTTGGTGCTGAGCTGCGGTTTAAAATGACCTTTGGCGAGATGCCGGATCCGCAAAGCGTGCAGGAGGGCTGCGGCTCTGGCTTTGACTTTCCGCCGGATAAGATTATGCACGCCCAGCTTAAGATCGGCAGCAGTGAAATCATGATGAGTGACGGCAATATGGCCAGCAGCGATCGGCAGCATCAGGGGTATGCCATTAGCCTGGCAACCAGCGACCTGGAAGAAGGGAAAAACTGGTTTGATAATTTGTCCGCCGGCGGTCATGTGACGATGCCGTGGCAGGAGACTTTCTGGGCCAAAGGTTTTGGCATGCTGACCGATAAATTTGGTATTCCGTGGATGGTCAATGTCGAGAAGCCAATGCCCTGAGCGCAAAAAAATTACCGGATAACGTAACGTAGGGGAGCCGTTTTCGGCTCCCGTCCTGATGCGATGCAGGGGGCTAACCCGCGGCACGGGCGGCGAGAACGCCGCCCCTGGGGGAAAAACGGCATCAGAAGTTATAACCGACCACCAGGTAGTAACCCCAGCCGGTAGATTTCACTTCAAACGGACCTTTACCAAAGTCCAGTTCGGTGCCGTCAGCCCACTGGCCGCCGTTATGGAAGTAACGCGCCACTACCGAGTAGTGCCAGTGATCGTAACCGAGTGACAGGATATGGCTGGAAGCAATGGAGTTGTTCGTACGCGCGTCACCCGCTTTATCACGCAGTTCGGAACCAAAATCGAAGTTGGTAAAGCCAATATAGCTCAGGTTTCCGCCCCACAGGTCGGTCAGTGGCAGGAAGTATTTCAGTTTGAAACGGTAGCCATCCCAGCTGTTTTCGTTGGCGGCACCGTAGTTTTCCCACTGGTATTTTGCATAAATATTCGCAGACAGTGCCAGTTTGGTATGGGTGTCGATATCGGTACCCAGACCCATGTACCAGGTGTTCTGACGGTTGTCGCTATTGCGGCCCATATCGTAGATATAGTTGTTCGCGAAATACCACTCTTTGAACGGACCAAAACTCAGGTCGGTGCCGGTCAGTTTATCGATGGAGAAGCGCGGTTCAATCTCCATAAACAGTGGCGAACCTTTATCCCAGATACCGGTCTGGTTGCTGTTGCCACCGAAGAATTTAGGCACGTCGATATAGCCGTAAAAATCGAACCAGTCCTTGTGAGCAAAGGCTTCATACTCAAGATAGACGTTGTTACTCAGCTGTGGTCCAAAACGTGTGTCGGTACTGCCGACCACGTTAACGCTCTGATGCCACCAGTCTGATACGTACTGGGCGTCGTTACCTTCAGCCAGTGAAGATACGCTGTATGACATCGCCATCAGCGTTCCCGCCGCCATCAACATTTTAGTTTTCATTTTATTACCACATGCTTAATGACCATTCTGTTTCGCGAGAATGATGGTCTTGTTAGGTCGCCCCTGAAGGACAGGAGAGTGATTTTCTGTCGTCACCAAACAGAGCAAACGCCTGTTGAACAATGCCCGCGCATGGTGCCTGCAACAGTGGAATAGAAAATAGATATTGCTCACATTTGTCAAAGTTTGTTTCATTATGGTTCAGGTGTTTTGTGATTTGAGTCACAAAAATATCGCATTTTCACGCAAACGTTTGTCTGCAAGGCAAACCGAGGCTGAAAGTGGCGCGGTATGTGCGTAACTATGCGATTAAAGGGAATGGTTAACGAAGGGGATAGCCTGAGCGCACCCGAAGTAAACCGGGTGCGCAGGCATGGTAAAACAATTATCCGGCGGCGCGCGCCGCCATTTCACGACTGTAATGGCGGCTGGCTTCCAGCAACATTTGGGTATATTCGACTTTCGCTTCGCCGCGCAGCAGCGTATCGGTATCCAGGGTTTCCAGAATCTGGCCAAACTGCATCACCGCCACCCGATGGCAAAGGTGGGCGATCACCCCAAGATCGTGGGTGACCATCAGATAGGTCAGCCCCTCTTCCTTTTGCAGATCGCTCAGCAGATTCAGGATTTCCGCCTGCACCGACACATCCAGCGCCGACGTCGGCTCATCCAGCAGCAGCACCTGTGGCTGTAAGATTAACGCGCGGGCTATCGCTACGCGCTGGCGCTGCCCACCGGAAAGCTGATGCGGATAGCGGGTGCGGAATGCCCGGTTCAGCCCGACTTTTTCGAGAATATTATTCACCCGCTGGTCGCGCTGACCAATATGGTGAATCTGCAATGGCTCTTCGAGAATATCGGCGACGGTATGGCGCGGATGCAGGGAACCATACGGATCCTGAAATACCATCTGTACCAGACGACAGCGCTGATGGCCGATGCTGTGCTCCAGCGGCTGGCCGTTAATCGCCAGGTCGCCCTGCCAGTGGGTAAACAGTCCGGCCAGACACTTCAGCACCGTAGTTTTACCGGAACCGGACTCGCCAACCAGGCCAAAAATCTCGCCTTGCTGCACAGCAAAATTGACGTCGAACAGCACCTGACTGGCTTTAGCGCCGGCGTTAAAGCTGAGATTAAGCTGCCGGACGTCGATCATAGTGGATGATTGCATGGGCGCTTCCTTAATCGGTTAGCCAGCTTGACTGACGCTGGAGGACGGGCAGGCGTGGACGGCGATGCTGCATATCCGGCAGCGAGTTGAGCAGCCCCTGGGTATAGGGATGTTGAGCATTGTCAAGATCGGCAGCGGCGATCGATTCCACCACGCGCCCGGCATACATCACCAGCACCCGGTCGCAGAAGCTGCGTACCAGATTGATATCGTGACTGATAAAAATCAGCCCGAGGCCGCGCGACTGTACCAGGTCGTCCAGCAGAGCCAGCACTTGCAAGCGTACTGACACATCAAGCGCGGAAGTGGGCTCGTCAGCGATGACCAGTTCCGGATCGGTAATCAGCATCATGGCAATCATAATGCGCTGTCCCTGGCCGCCGGATATTTCATGCGGATAGAGATGGTAAACCCTTTCCGGCTGACGAATGCGCACCACGTCGAGCATCTCGATCACTTTGCTTTTCGCTTCAGCACGTGAGCAGGCATGGTGTGAACGCCAGGCTTCGGCAATTTGATCGCCCACGCAGATCACCGGATTAAGCGAATATTTCGGATCCTGCATGATCATTGAAATGCGCTTGCCGCGGATCTTACGCATGTCGGCGGCCGAGGCGTTCAGCAGATCGATATCGCCAAACTGCATACGATCGGCGCGGATCTGCGCTTTCGCCGGATGAAGCTGTAACAGCGCGCGACCCACGGTGGATTTACCGGAGCCGGATTCGCCGACAATGGCCAGTTTCTCCCGACCAAGCTGAAAGGAGACGCCGCGTACCGCGGGTGTTTCCAGGCGTCCGTTGATAAAGCTGACGTGCAGATCGCGCACGTCCAGTAACGCCGGGGCGTTATTCGCTGCGGGGATCGAGAATGTCACGTAGGCCATCTCCTAAGAAGTTAAACGCCAGACTGTTGATCAGGATCGCCAGCCCCGGAATCGTGACCACCCACCAGCACTCCATCATGTAAGTACGACCGCTGGAGATCATCGCGCCCCATTCCGGATCCGGTGGCTGAGCGCCCAGTCCCAGGAAGCCCAGACCGGCAGCAGTCAGAATAATGCCGGCCATATTCATGGTGATACGGATAATCACCGAAGGCATACACAGCGGCACGATATGTCGCCATAACACCCGCAACGGCGACGCGCCCTGCAAACGCACCGCTGAGATAAAATCAGCCTGACGTAGCGACAGGGTTTCCGCACGTGCCAGACGGGCGATTGGCGGCCAGGCGGTCAGGGTGATAGCGATCACCACATGCTCAAGGCCGGGGCCGAGTGCCGCGACAAATGCCAGCGCCAGTACCAGGCTCGGGAAAGAGATAAAGATGTCGGTAATGCGCATCAGCAGCATATCGACCTTACCGCCAAAGTAACCGGCGGTAACGCCAAGCAGCAGGCCGAGCGGCCCGACGGTGACCGACACCAGCAGCACGATATACAACGTAATGCGCGCGCCATACACCAGGCGGCTGAAGATATCGCGACCAAACTCATCGGTGCCAAACCAGTGGACGGCGTTGGGTGGCGTCAGCGCGTTATTCAAATCTTGTACTAATGGGTGAAACGGCGCGATCCACGGCGCAAACAGCGCGACAATCATCAGCAGCAGCACAATGCCGCCGCCAATCGCCGTCAGTGGGTTACGCGCCATCCGCAGCAGAAAATGGCCGACACGGCCGCTGGTACGGCGCAGGCCTGCCAGTCTTTCACGGCGGTTGCTGGCGGTCGGAGAGTCGAGGGAAATGGTCATGCTTTAGTCCTCGGGTCGAATACCTGATACAACAGGTCAGAGAGCAGGTTCAGCATCACAAAAATAACGCCGACCACCAGTACGCAGCCCATCACGGCATTCATATCGCCCAGCAGCAGGCTGCCGGTGAGATAGGAACCAAATCCCGGCCACGAGAAGACGGTTTCGATTAATACCGCGCCTTCCAGCAAAGAGCCGTAGGCCAGCGCCACCACCGTCAGCAGTTGCACCAGAATATTGCGGAAAGCGTGTTGCCACAGAACTTGCCACTCATTCAGCCCTTTGACGCGCGCGGTGATAATGAACTCCTGCGACAGCTGAGCCAGCATAAAACTGCGCGTCATACGGCTGATATACGCCATCGAGTGAAAGCCCAGCAGTGATGCGGGCAAAATCAGGTGGTTCAGCGCATTACGGAATACCGTCCAGTTGCCTTCCAGCAGCGAGTCCACCAGCAGCAGGCCGCTGCGGCTGGTCACCTGACCATCAAGGCTCAGTTCAACGCGTCCTGCGCCGCCAACCCAGCCCAGCCAGGCGTAAAACACCAGCAGACCCATCATTCCGACCCAGAAAATCGGCGTCGAGTAACCTGCCAGACTGATAATACGCACCACATAGTCGGCCAGGCTGTTGCGTTTTGCCGCCGCCAGTACGCCTAACGGGATGCCCAGTCCGGTGCCGATAATAATCGCCAGCGTTGCCAGTTCTAACGTGGCCGGAAACACCCGCAGGATGTCATCGACCACCGGCTTACCGGTCAGCAAGGCGTTGCCTAAGTCACCGTGTAGCAGGGTGTTGAGATAGAGGCCAAACTGCGCCCATAACGGCTTATCAAACCCCAGCTGATGGTAAACCTGCTGATAGGTGCTGTGGTCGGCATCCGGGCCAACAATTGCCAGCACCGGATCGATGGGCATTACCCGACCGATAAAAAAGGTCAGCAGCAGCAGGCCAAACAGCGTAATAGCCACCTGAATGACACGGCGGCTGACCCGACGGGCGATACCATCGGTTAAGAACCATTGTGCGGTCATGGCGTATTCCCTCCGTCGGCTGGCGCGGATTTATAGACATCGCGTAAGAAGGTGGTGGCGGAAGGGTGCGGCTGATAGTCATGGACATCGTTGCGCACCACTACCGAATCGACCATTTGCGACAGCGGAATCAGCGCCGGGATCAGTGCGTCGTAGCGCTGCTGAATGGCGTAATAATCCTGTTGCTGTTTCGCCGCGTCGCGCTCCAGCAGCGCGCCGTCGATCTGGCTGTTCAGCTGCGGGTCATAGAAGCTGGTGCGCCAGCCCTGGAAATTGGTCAGGCGTGCGGCATCGCTGTTATTCGGGTTGTAAACCAGCGCGCGCAGACTGGAGTGCGGATGAGGTTCGACACCACTGCCGCCACGGCCTACCAGCATATCGAAGCGGCGTTCACGCATGGCGCCGTAAATCTGGTTGCCGGTGCCGGTGACGATTTTGGCGCGAATACCAGCCTGCATCAGCGTCGATTGCACCGCAATCGCGATATTCAGGAATGGCTGATCGGCCAGCACCCGCAGCGTGGTGTCAAAGCCGTCCGGATAACCTGCTTCGGCCAGCAATGCTTTGGCGCGGGCGATATCCAGCTTATAGTCCGGATTCGGTAAGGTCGCGGGCATACCAGACTGAATCGGACGCTGGTGCAGGATGCCGTATCCCGGCATCAGGGCTTTGTTAATTCCCTGATAATCAATCAGATATCGTACCGCTTCCCGCACTTTAGCATCGGCGAAATGCGACTCTTTCATGCTCATCGCCACGTAATAAATGGTGCCTTTTTTCACCGCGTCGACGGTGACGTCCGGGTCCTGGCGCAGGGCATTGATATCCGACACCGCCATATTGCTGGCGATATCAAGGTCACCTTTTTCAACCATCAGGCGCAGAGTTTGCGACTCCTGAAAATGACGGAACACCACGCGGCTTAATTTTGGTTCGCCGCGCCAGTAATCCGGATTACGGCTGATGCGCAGCACATCTTTTGCCTGCCAGGTATCCAGCCGGAACGGGCCGGAACCGGCTTCGTTGGTCGCCAGCCACTTATTGCCCCAGTCGCCATTTTTTTCGTGGGACTGCACGGTTTTGCTGTCCAGCACTGAGCCGCTGCCCAGCGCCGCCAGTGAATAGAGCACCAGTTTCGGGTCATTGGCTTTCGGCAGTTCAATCTCAACCGTATACGGCCCGCTGGCGCGTACCATCTGATCGACATTTTCTTTGGTAAAGCCGTACGATTTCCATACCGACGCTTGCGCCAGATTGAGATGCAGAATGCGGCGCATTGACCACACCACATCCTCAGCGGTTAACGGATTCCCGGAATGAAAAGTGACTCCCTGGCGCAGCTGAAACGTCAGCAGATTATCATCACTGTTCACCTGCCAGCTGGTGGCCAGCGCCGGGCGCACATGGGTAAGCTGGTTCGGGTCCAGCTCAATCAGCGAGTCATACAGATTGACCACGATGCCGACCACTTCGTTGCCGGTCATAGCGGCCGGATCGAGGGTGAGCAGGTTATTCATGTTCATGCCGATGATCAGTTGGTCGGGCGGCGTTTTTGCCTGCGCCGCGCCGCCGCTGAACATCAGCAGCAGCGCAAACAGCCACGCTCCTGCCAGG
This sequence comes from Winslowiella iniecta, assembly GCF_001267535.1. GTDB lineage: Bacteria > Pseudomonadota > Gammaproteobacteria > Enterobacterales > Enterobacteriaceae > Erwinia > Erwinia iniecta. The sequence goes on from NZ_JRXE01000009.1 coordinate 54,089, forward strand.
TTGCCAGTGTTCATGTTGTACCTTCCGGGTAGAGTCAGAGGTTTATCCCCTTGATACATAAAGTTGCAGCGGTGCCAACGGCGTGGGTTCATCTGCTGTCTGGCTGCAACTCCAGTTAGGTTGGGGTTTTTATTTTTTTCTGCCCGTTGCTCAGTCGCGGCTGATGGTATGGGTCTCTATATAGTCAAAATTAATGTCCTCGCCGAGTCCCGGGCGCATCGACAGATGCACAAATCCTTGCTGATCCATCGGGTCAACCAGACTGTTCAGATAGGCCGGTGGTTCGTCGTAATCCAGGAATGGATGCAGTAATCCGCGCTCGTACCAGCGGCAGTTGCGGATCGCCCCGACCACCGCCAGGCTGGCGGCACCGTTGCCGTGCACTTCACAATCCATACCGAAAGCTTCGGCGAGGCTGGCGACTTTCATACAGGGTGAAATGCCGCCGACCCCGTTAGCACCGGCGCGCAGAATGTCGCAGGCTCCGGCTTTTACCCAATCGGCGCGGCTGTGATGCTTGCCGCCGAGGCTTTCCGGGCCAATCACATCGATGGACAGGTTCTCTGCCAGCCAGGCATAAGAGGCCATGCTCTCTTCTTCCATTGGCTCTTCAAACCAGGCGAAGTTGAGTTTTTCCAGCGCCTTACCGATGGTCAGCGCCTGACTGCGGCTGTACCAGTGGTAGCCATCCAGCATCAGTTCAATATCCGGTCCGACGGCTTCACGTACCGCGGCACAGGCTTTGATATCCATTTTGGTGTCAGGGGCGAAAGAGACCGGCGGCATCCAGGTGTGCAGCTTGATGGCTTTATAGCCGCGAGCCACCAGTTTTTCGGCAAACTGCCCAAATTCATCCGGCGTCGACAGTCCACCTTTCAGCTCATCACCGCACATGGTGCTGCCATAAGCCGGAACTTTTTCGCGAAAACCGCCCAGCAGCTTGTGTACCGGCATTTTCAGTTTGCGGCCAATCAGATCCCACAGCGCCTGCTCAACAAAGGAGAGGGCGCGTTCAGTCAGTTGATGGGCGCTGCCGCGCTGCCAGTGCACCAGGTCTTGCCACAGACGTTCACGATCAAACGGACTCTGACCAATCAGCACTTTTTTGAAGAAGGCATTGACCACATGCGGGCGCACCACTTCAGGCGGAGCAAACGAGTAACCGCAGTCGCCCTCATCGGTGGTAATGGTGAGCATGGCCATTTTCGCCTGGTTCTCTTCTCCGGGGTGCGAATGACCCGCACTGTCCGAGACGCGACGAGTGGGATAAGTAAATACGGTGACATCAACCGAGCTTATTTTCACAATGACTCCTGCCGTAAGCGGTGTTGTAAGAAATCTCACGGAAGGCGAAGTAAAAAGTGCAGGCTGCGGCCTCCCGACAGTGTTAAAGCAAAAACTGCGAATATTTATAATAAAACGCCGTTTCATTTAACACTGTAACCATATCGTGCAGTTGTTGCCCTGGCGAAAGCGGAGTAAATACACACCAATTTTTAGGCATATGCCCTGGTCAGCGTGAGCATATTCACGATAATGTTGTGAAATGTGATCTGTATCGGACAGAGAGGAGGAGCAAGCGGAGGTATTAATGCCATTAAATCGGGCGGATCTAGATGGCTTTCCTGATTTTCATCTGCCTGAGATGACTTATTGGCCCTTCAACCAGCACATCCTGACGAAAAATCAGTGTCCTTAAGCGGGAATCGATAAACAGATAGCTGAGCGTATCGCATTCAGCCATGCAGAGAACTTCCCCTACGATGTGTGAAGCCTGGGTCGGGGTGGCGGTCAGCGCGGTTAAAATCAGATGATCGTAGTAACTGACCGGTTGAGTTAACAGCTGGCCCTGACGGAAGATGCGGAGCTCTGAGGGGAAAGCCAGGAGTTGATGCCAGACTGCCTGAGAACGTTCAATTTCTGCCGCTGAAAGCAGTGTGCGTTCCTGCCACCATAAAGCCAGCCTTTCTGGCGGAACATTTGCCACCGAACTTGCGCCGCCGATGGTGGTGACATTGATAATGAAAATTTCGCTCTGCTGTAGCTGTTCCAGTAACGCACTGAGCATCAATTGCTCGCGGCTATTGTCGCCAACCCAAATAGTGACGCTTTTGCAACGGTGAAGACGGCTCAGCAGGGTGGTCGTCAGCTGACGACGCAGAATAACGTCAGAGCATTCGGGGGCGCAGACTGTCTGCCATAACGTTTCCAGCCATATCATGCGGGCAGAGAAAGCTTCAGCGTCTGCGAGGGGGTAGAGCGGGCCAAAGGATAAATCATCAGCAAAAACCAGCACTTCATCATCAGGAAACGCGATTCTGATATTTCCTGCCGCAGAACCTAATGCTGCGATATGGCAATGTTGACTGGCAGTCAAAATTTATTTCCTTATACAGAGGATCATGTTGAGGATGATTAAACAAAATCAACGTTTTGGTCAACAATTTTTCACCCTGATGCAGTAATAGTTTTTAACTGGTCAGCCATTTTATATATCAATTTAAATGTCTATGATTATTTGAAAATACAACTAAAAATATCATTTTATTATCTCTGGTAGTTTAATGTTTTTAATTTTTCAAAAAAGGATTACCGGTTTTTTATGCAGAATATCTCGGTAAAGGTGAGAGGAAATTACGCGTTCTGTAGCGAAAATAGCGTGTAATATCGGTATGCTGCTGTTTTGAGCGAGGGGCGACAATGTCAGTGACAGGCCATTTAATCAGATTCTATGGGAAACTTATTGGAATTTTATCGTTAATTATTTCAATTTAAATGATTACAACGCATGATTTTTTACGGTGGAAAAACAGTAGCAGCATTAACCGGCGGAAATTTTTTCTGATCAATCCTCGGCGGTCGAATCCGCGGATCGGATGTTGAGTCGTCACTGGCTTTCACAGTCAATTTAACTGAGATAACATGTAATAATAAATGGATAACGTGGTATCAAGCGTGTCAACTATTACAATGAGCTTTCAACAGAAAGCTTAATAATTCAGAGAAATGTACCGTTTTAAGCTTCAGGACTTTACTTTTATTAATATTGAAAAAATGTGATGTTGAAATTTACAACTTAGGCCAGCGGGAAAAAACAGATTGGTATCCTTATGCGCTATGTCATTTTAAGCGGATTGTTGCTGTTGCTGCCTTTCAGCCTGGCGACGGCCGCACCGCAGCCGATGCAATTACTGAATCGTGAGACACTGTCGCCGCCAAAACTGGAACTCACTGACCAGCAGTGGCGATGGCTGGGGATAAAGCGGGAAGTGCGGATTGCCACTTTTGCGCCAGATAATCCGCCGTTTGATATGGTTGCTGAGCCCGATCAGTTTGAAGGGATCTCTGCCGATTACAGCCTGCTTATCTCCCGCTACCTGGGATTGTCGCTTAAGGTGCTGCGTTATCCCGATCGTGATGCCGCGCTGACGGCGCTTAAACAGCAATGCGTCGATATGGTGCTGGATGACAGCGGTGAGCCACTGACGGAACATAAGGGATTAACCAGCACGCAGCCTTTTATGATTAATCGCCCGGCGCTGGTTTCAGCCGCTACGCAGTTTAAACCGGCTGCGCGTACAGCACCGATCCACCTGGCGTTGGTCGGTAAATATCATGATGATGCGTGGATTAAAAACGACTATCCCCTGGCCAAAGTGACCCGTTACGCTTCGCTGGAAAGTGCGCTGGCTTCAGTGGCGTTTGGCGAAAACGATTATGCGATTGGCAATCTGACCAGCGTCAGTTTTTTGATTGAGCGTCACTTTAATAATGTGTTGGCCATAACCGAATTATTGTCGCCGCAGGATACCGGTCCGCGTTTTTTTCTGCGTAGCGACAACAGTACGTTGAAAAAGACGGTTAATGCCGCGTTGAATGCCATTTCCCCACTCCAGCATAAAGCGATCTTCAACCAGTGGAGCCATGGGCTGGATATCTGGCAGTTAAATACTGCACTGAACCTGACACCACGCGAAACACGCTGGATTAGTGAGCAACGCCAGCTGCGAATTGTGGTTGATGCGGTTAATCCGCCCTTTACCATGTTCGATGAAAAAGGACAATTTCACGGCATCTCCGCCGATGTATTACGTTTTATCAGTCTGCGTACCGGCCTGAATTTTGTACCGGTAAAGGCCGCATCTGAAGCCACCATGCTGAATGAGGTGCTGGAAGGTAAGGGCGATTTAATGACGATGATGAACACCAGTCCGCTACAGGATAAGCCGCTGTTGTTCACCCGGCCTTATCTGTTTCAGCCTTTTGTGCTGGTAGTGCGCGAGCGGATGAATTCTGATAGTCACCTCACCCATATCAAGCGACTGGCGGTCACTCCGGACCATAGCCAGATGGCATGGCTGGCCAGCCATTATCCGGCGATTACGCTGATTGAGGCGAAGAATGCCAATATGGCTTTGCAAATGGTCAATGAGGGTAAAGTCGACGGCGCAGTCCATGACCTGATGGGCGCCCGCTATATGATTGATCACTACTTTCGCGGCCAGCTAAAAATCGCCGCGCAACTGGGGGAAATGCCTTCACGTGTCACGTTTGGTGTCAGACGTGATTTGCCGGAATTGCACAGCATTATTAATAAAGTGCTGGCAGACATTCCTCCGCGTGATATCTCGCTGCTGGTAAACAAATGGCAGGCGACGCCGAATGTGAAATTGCAAACCTGGCCGCTGTATCGCGTGCAGTTTTACTGGCTGGCTGGCATATTCGCCATGGTAGTGATCACCTCGCTGGTATGGATATATTATCTGCGGCGCGAAATCCGTGGCCGACTTAAAATGCAGCTTAAATTGCAGGAACAGGCCACCTTCCACGAAACGCTGTTTAACGGTACGCCAGTGCCGGTGTATGTGGTCAATCGTCATATTGAAATTATCGATCACAACCAGGCCTGGTACGATTTCTTCCGGCAGGCGGATATCCGTTTGATTCAGCTATCGCTTAAATGGCCGCTACATCCGTTAGCAGCAGTCTATCCGCAGCTGTGCCAGGTTCTGGCGCGGAGCGCAAACAGCGGCGACGCCCGGCGCTATACGGTCTATAACGGCATTGAAAAACGGGTGATTATTCATCAGGCGGTGCCCTTTTATGATCATGCCCATCAGGTCGCCGGGCTGATTTGTAGCTGGCAGGATATTACCGATCACGAAGATCTGCTTGCTGCACTTTCCGTGGCGCGGGAACGCGCTGAGCAGGCTAACCGGGCAAAAAGTATTTTCCTTGCCACCATCAGCCACGAGATCCGTACCCCGATCAGCGCGATTATCGGTCTGCTGGAGCTGGAGGTGCTCAATCGCGATCACAGTGACGCCAATGAGCCGGTGCATGTCGCTTATGAATCAGCTCAGTCATTGCTCGGTCTGATTGGCGATATTCTGGATATGGCAAAAATAGAGTCCGGCAAACTGGAGCTGGCCCCCGAATGGGTCAGATTTGATCAAATCATCGCACCGGTGGTGCGGGTTTTTGGCGGCCTGGCGCGTCAGAAGAACCTGACGCTGAGCTGTGAGGCTGAAGAGTCGTCCTCCCACGATATTTATCTTGATCCGATGCGCTTTCGCCAGGTGCTCTCAAACCTGATCGGCAATGCAATAAAATTTACCGAAAGCGGAACGGTGAAAGTACATCTGAGCTGGGCGCGCGGCGAGCAGCAGGATGTGCTGCTGGAGCTGACAGTTACCGACACGGGTATGGGCATCAGCCCTGAAGAGCAAAAACGGCTGTTTACTCCCTTTGAACAGAGTGAAAGTGGGAAAAAACAGCGGGGGAGCGGGCTGGGACTGGCAATTTGCCATCAGTTGATCACCATGATGGGGGGATCGATTGTTTTACAAAGCCAGCCGGGATGGGGCACTTGTATTACCGTTCGCCTGCCGGTGGCTTGTCGCGATGCGCAGGTTACTCGTCAGGTTGAGACGCCGGAAACCGGGGAGACGCCCAGAGTGCTGAAAATCCTGACCGTTGATGATCATCCGGCTAACCGATTGTTACTTAAACACCAGCTGACCCGTCTCGGCCATCAGGTGGCGGAGGCTGAAGATGGTGAGCAGGCTCTACAGGCATGGCGTCGCGACTATTTTGATTTAATCATTACTGATTGCAGTATGCCGGTTATGGATGGCATGGCGCTGACCAAAAGGATTCGTGACGAACAACAAAACCCGGTGATTATTCTTGGCCTGACGGCGAATGCCCAACCCGAAGAGCGCGAACGCTTTCTGGCGGCGGGTATGGATGACTGCCTGTTTAAACCACTGCGGCTCACTCAACTGGATACGCTGCTGCGATCGCTGTTCCGCAATATCACCGTCCGTCAGCAGGGCTGTTCACTGGAACAGCTGGTGGATATCGCCGCACTGCGTAGCCTGACGCAGCATGATAACGACCTGATGATGATCCTGTTGCGAACCACCCGGGAAGAAAATAATCGTGATATTCGCCAGGCAACCCGCTTATTTGAGCAACAGGACTGGGAAGGGCTGGCGCATTGCCTGCACCGTCTGGCGGGCGTTGCGCAGATAATTGGTGCGACTCAGGCTGAGAACGATTGCCGCAAACTGGAAAGTAGGTGCGAGCAGCGCAGTGCGCTGACTATTGCTGCTGAGATACATGGCACTCTGAACACGATTGTTCAGCTCAATCAGGCGATTGAGCGGTATATGGATGAACATTACCCGCGGTAGTGGTGATGTTGGCGCGGCTGGCGTTAATAAAAGGTACGGTACAATCCTTCGCGCATCATAATTAACTGGCTGGTTCTGGTGATACCCAGTTTGCGCATTACGCTACGTTTTTGGCTGCTGATGGTCTTCACGCTGCGCTGAGTCAGACGGCCAATTTGTGCCGGCGTTTTACCATCCAGTAAAAAGCGTAAAGTGCGGCTCTCTGCCGGGGTCAGGCAGGCGGCGTCCGGAGTAATTTTTTCCGCCTGCTGAAAAAAGCTCGGACTCAATGCATTTTTTCCCATAAAGAAGATGCTTTGTAGTTTATCTGCCACACAGTCGGTCGCGTCCCGCCGCGATAAAAAACCATGAATAATAAAGGTCTGATACATCCTTAATATGGAACGAGAGAAGTTACGGCTATAGACGATAAGCTTAATGTCTGGCGCTTTTAACCGCGTCTCTCGCAGGAAAACTTTCGTGCTGGACAGGGAAATGTCGTTCTTACAGTCGAGAATGATAGCATTTATTTTTCCTGAGGTAATAAAGAAACGGGCATTATCCAGTGAGGTGGCATGATGAAAACGGAGATGGTGATTGCCTGGCTCTTTTAATAACAGTGTCAGGCCCAGTCGTGAAAGATAGCACTCATCAATCAGCAGGATATTGTAATCGCTTTCCATAAACTTATTTCCTAATGCTGGCATAAAACAGTGGCATCTTTTTCAGGTATTAACAGCTTCTGCGGTATTAATAAAACCCAGCCTGATAACTATGGCGAGATTGAAAGCCGTGAGTGAATGTTAATTACCTGATTTTATTGCTAAAGACGACATAACGAATAATGCATCCAGCGGGTATAAGTTAATATCAGGTCAGTCATAAAGATATGCAGTCCTGGTCTGATGTTTTTGTAATCCATTTCCTACGTTTCGTCGCATAGCGATTTTAACGGGATGGCGTTATTTATATTGCAACAAAAGCGGATGTCTCAGCAACAGACTACTGATAAACTGCCGATTAACAAAGTTGCGTTAAAAAGATACAGCCGTAATATTTATCTGTATCATATCGAAAGGATGCGAGGGGGCAGGATAGCGCCCGGGAATAACGGATTTTAAGGGAAAGATAATGAGTACAGTGCTGTTGGTTGATGATCATCCGGTCGCGCGCCTCGCCGTGCGTATGTTACTGGAAAATGAAGGTCATGAAGTGATTGCTGAAACGGATAATGGGCTGGATGCGGTTCGTCTGGCAGGAAGTAACCCTCCCGATTTAATTGTGCTGGATATCGATATCCCGGCATTAAACGGGCTGGATGTGATAGAGCGACTGCGAATGGCGGGATGTGAAATCAGTATCCTGGTGCTGACCAGCAAGAGTGAGCCACACTATGTCACACGCTGTATGAACGCCGGTGCTGATGGTTTTGTCAGTAAGAAAAATAATCTCAGTGAATTTACCGATGCTGCACGGGCAGTATTGCGCGGGTATGGCTACTACCCACGGCGCTCCGGCGTAGCCACCACTTCACCAGAGATGTTCGATACCCGGCATGAGATTAAATTGATTGAAAGTCTCTCAAACCAGGAGATGAAAGTGCTGGGCTATTTGTCTCGTGGCATGAGTAATATTCAGATTGGAAAAGAAATGAGTATCAGTAATAAGACGGTCAGTACCTACAAACGACGGCTGGCCGATAAAATCGGCGTAAAAAATCAGTTCGAGATGATGGTATTTGCCCGGCGGCACAACCTGGATTAAAAAATAGCCAATCTAATTAGCCTGATAACTAAAAATCCGCTTAAAAATAAAATTATTAAATCAATGAGATAAAACGCAGTCGTTTTTTCTTAAATTCATTCAGCTGTTTTTTTTGTATTCTTTTATTAATCAACTATAAGTATGCGTAAATTCCGTTGATTAAATAATTGGAAAAAATTAAATTTCTCTGCGTTAATTAACCAGGGGAATTTTTTAAATGAAAACTAAAATCGCACTTCTTATTCTGGCAGCATCTTTTTCTGGCTCCGTGTTAGCTAAAGACGTAAAAGATTGTCAGAAGGTTGACCAAAAACAAATCGAAGCACTGTTCGATCGTTGGAATGATTCACTGCAAACCGGTGATGCAAAGAAAGTGGCGGCGAACTATCTCTCCGACGCCGTCCTGCTGCCAACCGTATCAAATCAGGTACGCCTGACTGATGCAGAACGTGTGGATTACTTTGAGCATTTTCTGCAGAAGAAACCATTCGGTAAAATTGACAGCCGTACCATTCGTATCGGCTGTAATAAAGCGATTGATGTAGGTACTTATACTTTCACCTTTAAAGACAACACCAAAGTTTCTGCTCGTTATACCTACACTTATGCATTTGATGGCAAACAATGGCTGATCTCAAGCCACCATTCATCTGCAATGCCGGAATAATAAAAATAAATGACAGGCAGGATTATTAATTATCCTGCGAATAAAAAAGAGCCGCTCTGTCCAGCGGCTCTTTTTTTATTTATCGCATTGCAGAGATATTTATCAGGTGCTTAAGCGAACTTCCAGTTTATAACTGAGGTTCTGAACTGCGGTTTCGCCGGAAGGGGTGGCGATCATCGCACTGATGGCTGCACCGATCTGACTGCCCAGCTTCTGATAATTAATCTGCATGGCGGTCAGTGACGGATAACTGTGTTCACAATTTTCAGAGCCTTCAAGGCAGGCGACGGCTAAATCATACGGAACCTTGAGCATCCGCCGCTGGCATTCGTACAGCACACCCAGAGCAATCTCTTCATGGCTGCAAATCACCGCATCGATATCCGGATAGGTCTGTAACAGTTCACCGAGTGCATAACGGCCCAATTTTAAATCCGGTGCTTCCGGCACGGTAATTTTTAAATCGGTATTGTGGTAATGGGAAAGTAACGCCTTGCTCCAGCCATTAATTTGCTGTTTTTGCAGTCGATTATCGGTATGGGCACCAATAAAAGCGATATTTTTGTAGCCCTTCTCCAGCAAGTGGCGGGTGAGTTTCTCGCCGGCTTCTGACATGGCGAAATTAAACGTTAAGTCGGCGGCAAAAGGTTCGGCACTACAAATATTTATCGTCAGAACACCGCTGTTCTGGATCAGTGTCCGGGTCAGGGATGAGAGCTGTGCGCCAAACAGGACCAGGGCCGCCGGGCGCTGTTGCAGCAGTTTCTCCACCACTTTGCTTTCACTGTGCTGGTTATACTCATGGCAGGCCTGAATCAGCTGAAATTGCCGTTTGCTCAGGGTGTCCTGCAATGCGCCGAGGAAGGTGATGCTGGGTTTATCGTTGAAGAACGGGTACAGCACCGCCACGCTATTCTGAAATGAGGCGAGCGCTGAGGCATGCTGTTGCACGACATAGCCTAACTCATCAACCGCTGCGACGATCTTTTTTAGCGACTCCCCGGAGACTTGCGTCGGGTCGCGCAGGGCGCGCGAAACGGTCATCGGGCCAACACCGGCATGATGTGCCACATCCGCAAGCGTGACTTTGGCTTTGCCGCTTGCCAGTTCGCTGGCGTCATTATTCGGTTGATAACCCAGCGTGGCGGCGGCCTGTTCCACTTTGGCGCGTAACTTTTCAGACACCTGCTCAGGGTTGCGCATCACCCGGGAAACCGTCATGGTTCCTACGCCAACATAGTTCGCCACATCCTGGAGTGTCACCCGACCACTGCTGCGACGCTTGCTCATGCCAATCTCCTCCACTGACGGCTTATCCCCGGGAAGCTAAAAATATTGGGTATCTAACGTCATGATAATTATTTGTTTTTTTTCGAATGAAGCTGTTCCTTAGCACCGGTAAGTTTGCATCAATTGTATCAGGGCAACAAGAGGTTTACAGTCAAACGATAGACCGATCACATTTGATGATAATTATAACTGTTAGCGTTATCTTTTTTGATAAGGGTCACATTCTTGTCCTGCCTGTTACTTTAGTCTGCTGCCAGATTATTAAAAAACAGGTATCGGGCAATGCTGAATCAATTACTCACACCAGAAACCATACAAATCCTCGAAAGTTGTCAGGACTGGCGCGATGCAGTCGCCAAATCCTGCCAGCCTCTGCTGCTCAGCAAGGCGATTGAGCCATCTTACGTCGACGCAATTTACCGTTCACATGAAGCAATCGGCCCGTATTACGTGGTCGGGCCTGGCATTGCCATGCCCCATGCGCGGCCAGAGGATGGCGCCAATCGTTTGTCGCTCTGTTTAACGCTGGTAAAGGATGGGGTGATATTTGATTCAGAAGGAAACGATCCAGTTAAGTTATTGATTGTACTGGCAGCCACTGACAGCAACAGTCATATCGAGGTTATTTCCAGCCTGGCGCAGCTATTTGATAATGACCAGCATGTGCAGGCCATTATGGCGGCCAGTAATAAGCAGCAAATTTTATCCATTCTTGCCAACTATTAATCATCACTACGGGAAAAAAATTATGAAAATCACAGTCGTATGCGGTAACGGTCTCGGCACCAGTTTAATGATGGAAATGAGCATCAAAACTATCGTTAAAGATCTTGGTGTGGCGGCAGAAGTTGACCATGTGGACTTAGGCTCAGCCAAAGGTACACCAAGTGATATTTTTGTCGGCACGAAAGATATTGCAGAGCAGCTGGTGGCGCAGAACGTGGCGGGAAAAATCGTCTCGCTGAACAACATGGTTGATAAAGTGGCGATGAAAGAACGTTTGTCTGTCGCACTGACCGAACTTGGCGCGTTATAAAGATAACTGCTGGAGATCAAAATGGAATTCTTCCGTTTTTTGATGAGTGATGTGCTGGCTGAGCCATCGATATTAGTCGGTCTGATTGCGCTTATTGGTCTGATTGCGCAGAAAAAGCCGGTAACAGAATGTATTAAAGGCACGGTTAAAACCGTCATGGGCTTTGTTATTCTCGGCGCGGGTGCCGGGTTAATTGTCTCTTCGCTCGGCGACTTTGCGGTGATTTTCCATCACGCGTTCGGTATTGCCGGTGTGGTGCCAAATAACGAAGCCATTGTTGCCGTTGCGCAGAAGAACTTTGGTACTGAAATGGCGATGATTATGTTTTTCGCCATGGTGATTAACATCGTTATTGCGCGTTTTACCCCGCTGAAATTTATCTTTTTGACCGGACACCACACGCTGTTTATGTCAATGATGGTGGCGGTGATTCTGGCGACTGCCGGAATGCAGGGTGCCATGCTGATTGCCGTCGGTTCTCTGGTCGTCGGTCTGTCGATGGTTATCTTCCCGGCGATTATTCATCCTTATATGAAGAAAGTCACCGGTTCGGACGATGTCGCTTTTGGTCATTTTTCGGCACTTTCTCAGCTTCTTTCGGCATTTATTGGTAGTAAGTTTGGTAATAAAGAGAAATCTACCGAAGATATGGATGTACCGAAAAGCCTGCTGTTTCTGCGCGATACGCCGGTTGCCATTGCCTTCACCATGTTCTTTATCTTTATTGTTACCTGCCTGGTGGCCGGTCCGTCGGCGGTGAAAGAGATGAATGCCGGTGGAAAGAACTGGTTTATGTTTTCTCTGATGCAATCCATCACCTTTGCGGCGGGCGTGTATATCGTTCTGCAAGGCGTGAGAATGGTGATTGCGGAGATTGTTCCGGCGTTTAAAGGCATCTCTGACAAACTGGTTCCGAATGCCAAACCGGCGCTCGATTGCCCGGTAGTGTTTCCTTATGCACCCAACGCGGTACTGGTCGGCTTCCTCAGCAGCTTTATCGCGGGTGTGCTCGGGATGTTCCTGCTGTATGCGTTGAATATGACGGTGATTATTCCGGGTGTGGTTCCGCACTTCTTTGTTGGCGCGGCGGCCGGGGTATTCGGTAACGCTACCGGCGGCAGACGCGGGGCGATCCTGGGTTCATTTGCCAATGGTTTACTGATCACCTTCCTGCCGGTGTTCCTGCTGCCGGTACTGGGCAGTATTGGTCTGGCGAACACCACATTCAGTGACTCCGATTTCGGTGCGCTCGGGATTTTGTTAGGACTGATCGTCCGCTAAGTTGACGGAGGCAAACGATGGAATTTTATCTGGATACGGCAGATGTCGCAGAGGTAAAACGCCTGGCTGCGGTATTACCGATTAAAGGTGTCACCACTAATCCCAGCATTGTCGCGCGCGGTAAGCGCGATATGGTCAGCGTACTTCAGGAGTTAGCCTCGTTGCTGCCGGCTGACAGCACGCTGTTTGCCCAGGTGATTGCCAGAGAACCGCAGGCAATGGTGGAAGAAGCGCTGAAACTGCGCGCGGTGATTCCCGATTTAGTGGTAAAAGTACCGGTTACGCATAATGGCCTGACCGCTATTAAGCAATTGACCCAGCTGAATATTCCGACCCTCGGTACAGCGGTATACGGTGCGGGGCAGGGGTTCTTTGCTGCGCTGGCCGGCGCCAGTTATATCGCACCTTATGTGAACCGGGTGGATAGTCAGGGCGGAGACGGCATTGGGCTGGTCACCGAGCTACAGAAACTGGTTGGCCTGCATTGTCCTGCCAGTAAAGTGCTGGCGGCCAGTTTCCGTACCCCGCGTCAGGTGCTTGACTGTATGCTGGCAGGTTGTCAGGCGATTACGGTCGATCCGCAGGTAGCAGAGATGTTCCTGCTGGACCCGGCTGTAGATGACGCGCTAAAACGCTTCGACCACGACTGGTCAGCGGCGTTTGGTACGCTGGTGCTGTAATCAGTGAAGGCGTTAGCCGTTAAGGTTATCGCGCAGAGTTTCCAGTTGTTGTTTCAGTCCTTGCAGGGTGTCGGCATCACAGGCCGCAGCACAGCTTATCGATTCCGGAATGGTTGTGGCTTGCTGGCGCAGCTGGCGACCCTGCTCACTTAATGTGACCATCACCTGGCGCTCGTCCTGACGAGAGCGCTGGCGGTGGATCATTCCGGCTGTTTCCAGGCGCTTCAGCAGCGGCGTCAGCGTCGCTGAATCAAGAAACAAACGTTCACCGATCTCGGATACGGTCACATCATCCTTCTCCCACAGCACCATCATCACCAGATATTGCGGATAGGTGAGTTCAAGCTTTGCCAGAAGTTGCCGGTAAAGTTTGTGCAGCGCCAGATTGGCGGAATAGAGGGCAAAACAGAGCTGTTGGTCTAGCAGCAGCGGTGCTTCATCCTGGGGTGAATCTTTCTGAGGTGTTGTCATAGCTGAAAATATAGGTAGGGCACTACCTGATTGCAAGCGAATTTCCCGGCCGTGCGGCCAGCCATAATAGTGAAATGAGAGACGACAGCAGGCAGGTGCGCGTGAAGAACCGCGCGCACCCGCTCAGAAAAACAGCTAAACAGCGTTATGACTGACGTTTATCTTCGGTGCGCAGTTCGAAATCGCTGGCGTCGTGGCGTTCGTGCAGTTGCCGGGACGGTTCGCCCCAGGTGCGGTTAACGATGCGACCGCGCTGTACCGCAGGGCGTTGCTCAATCTCTTTCGCCCAGCGTTGCAGGTTGGTGTACGACGCCGCATCAATAAATTCCGCGGCTTCATACAGTCCGCCCAGCACCAGGTTGCCATACCATGGCCAGATTGCGATATCGGCAATCGAGTAATCTTCACCCGCAATATAGCGATGCTCAGCCAGTTGGCGATCCAGCACATCAAGCTGGCGCTTGGCTTCCATAGTAAAGCGGTTGACCGCGTATTCGATTTTTTCTGGCGCGTAGTGGTAGAAATGGCCAAAGCCACCGCCGAGGTAAGGCGCGGAGCCTTGCAACCAGAACAGCCAGTTCAATACTTCGGTGCGCGCCGCCGCATTTTTCGGCACAAAGTGACCGAATTTCTCTGCCAGATACAGCAGGATAGCGCCGGATTCAAACACCCGGGTTGGCGGGTTTGTGGAGTGATCCCGCAGCGCCGGGATTTTGGAGTTGGGGTTCACCTCAACAAAGCCGCTGGAGAACTGATCGCCCTCACCGATGCGAATCAGGTGCGCATCATATTCCGCGCCGCTGACATTCAGCGCCAGTAACTCTTCCAGCAAAATCGTGACTTTCTGACCGTTGGGCGTACCCAGTGAATAGAGTTGCAGAGGGTGTTTACCAACCGGTAATGAGGACTCATGGGTGGGTCCGGCAATCGGACGGTTGATCGTGGACCAGTTGCCGCCGCCCTGTTGGTTCCAGCTCCAGACTTTAGGAGGCTGATAGTTATTTTCCGCCATGGTAATGACCTGCCTTTGCTGAGAGTAAGAGTGTTTTATCCGGTTCTGAGTGTAGCACTCTGGCAGGGGCAGACTTAACCGCATGAGGGATTGCAACGAGGGTGATGATGTTGATGCAGAGCAGCGCTAATGATGAAAAAATTTAACGCGGGCGGCACTGTCACATTCTTTTACACGAATAATCAAAATGATTATACTTCTCATTCGCTTTACTGGTGGATATATCATTAATGCTTCCAAATGATTCCAGTTAAGAGTGGGGATAGTCCCAGGGAAAGACGCTGACTTTAGACAGCGCTGTTACGGCAGAAATCATTACTGCCACAGGGAAAACCTGACCGAATGCGTGGCGTTTCTGTAGCCAGAAATGGCGGATGCGTTCGTCCAGCCAATTGAAAAATAATAAAATGTTTTGAGGGTGAATAATGTTTTTTGCTTCACGCAGTAACCGGGAAAATCGCCTCAGCGCGTCCGCATTGGCCAGCGTCAATCCTCCATCTCTTTCACTGCTCGCCGTGGTAATCGCGACGGCTTTGCAGTTGCCTTATGCCGCGGCGGCTGAAACCGCGCAAAAAGAAGAAACGCTGTTGGTGGATGGCACCACCGGCGGTGACGACAGCACCGCCAGTAGCGATTACAACCCGCCGGTCACCCGCGCCGGAACAAAAATGGCGCTGACCGCACGTGATACTCCGCAGTCAGTCAGTATTATCAGCAAGCAGCGCATGCAAGATCAGCAGTTACAGACGTTGGGTGATGTACTGAAAAACACCACCGGCGTAACAGAAAAAGTGGCGGATTCCGATCGCAGTACCTTCTATTCCCGCGGTTTTCTGATTGATAACTATATGGTCGATGGCATTCCGACCCAGTTTGAAGAACGCTGGAATATGGGGGATGCACTTTCCGATACGGCTATCTATGAGCGTATTGAAGTGGTGCGCGGTGCCACCGGTCTGATGACCGGCGCAGGCAATCCTTCCGCTTCAGTCAATATGGTGCGTAAGCATGCCAACAGCCGCGAATTTGTCGGTAATGTTTCCGCCAGCTACGGTAGCTGGGATAAACAGCGTTATGTTGCCGATCTCTCCGCACCGCTGAGCGAATCAGGTGATGTGCGTGGCCGTGTGGTTGCCGGTTATCAGGATAATGATAGCTGGATCGACCGTTATAACAGTAAGAAAAAATTCCTGTATGGCGTGATTGATGCCGACCTGACGGATTCCACGACCCTGTCGCTGGGCTATGACTATCAGGAAACTAACGTTAATAATCCGACCTGGGGTGGCATGCCTCGCTGGTATTCCGACGGCAGCAAAACCCATTATGATCGTGGCTTTAGTACCGCGCCTGACTGGGCTTTCAGCGATAAAACCTCGAAAAAAGTGTTTGCCAGCCTGAAGCAAAGCTTTGATAACGGCTGGGATTTGACGGTGAACGGCGCGCATACTGAAGTCGATTTCGACAGTAAAATGCTCTATATCGACGGTTATTTCGATAAAAATACCGGTATCGGCGTTAGCCCCTATGCTAATTATCCGGTGGTGGGCGGAACCGGCTGGAACTCCGGTAAGCGCAAAGTTAATGCGGTTGATGCCTTTGTCTCTGGCCCTTATGAACTACTGGGTCGCCAGCATCAACTGATGGCGGGTGTAAGCTATAGCCAGCAGAAGAACCGCTACGTCAACTCATGGGCAAATATCAGTGCCGAAGAGGCGGGTAATTTTAATAACTGGGACAGTCGCTATCCTGAAACCGCATGGGGTGAGCAGAACGTTGCGCAGGACGATACGGTTCATCAGAAATCCGCTTATATTGCGACCCGCGTTTCGCTGGCTGACCCGCTGCATCTGATTGTCGGCGCGCGTTACACCAGGTGGAGCACCAGCACCATGACGGTGGATATGGAGAAAAATAATATCTCTCCCTATGCCGGCCTGATTTATGACATTGATGATACCTGGTCCGCTTACGCCAGCTATACCTCGATCTTTAATCCACAATCGTATCGTGATATCAACGGTAACTACCTCTCTCCGGTCACCGGCAAAAACTATGAGACCGGTGTGAAAGCTGACTGGCTGGACAGCCGTCTGACTACCTCGTTAGCGGTGTTTCGTATTGAGCAGGATAACGTGGCGCAGAGCACCGGCGCTATCATTCCTGGCACGACAGATACGGCTTACTACGGTGCGCAGGGTACCGTCAGTAAAGGGATTGAATTCGAGGTCAACGGCGCGGTGACGGATAATCTGCAAATGACGTTCGGTGCGACTCGCTATATTGCGGAAGATAATCAGGGAGAAGCGGTAAATCCGACTCTGCCACGCACCACGCTGAAACTGTTTACCAGCTATCGTTTGCCGATGTTGCAGGATCTTACCGTCGGCGGCGGTGTAAACTGGCAGACCCATGTCTGGGATCACGTTGAAGGGCCGGACGGCAATGGCACCCTGTATGCTGAGCAGGGCAGTTATGCGCTGGTTAATTTGTTCAGCCGTTATCAGGTAACGAAACAGCTTTCAGTGCAGGCAAACCTGAACAACCTGTTCGACAAATCCTACGATACTTCGGTCAGCCGTTCAGTGATTTACGGTGCGCCACGGAACCTGTCCGTTACCGCTAACTACAGCTTCTGATGCTGCACGGGATGCCTTAGGGATAGGGCATCCCGTGCTGGTTATCCATATCCGATAAACTGGCTGTAGGCCAGACACTCCTGACACCATTTTTTGTAGGGGCGACGTTCTCGCCGCCCGTGCCGAGGATTTGCATCCTGTATGCCATCAGGAGCGGAGCCGAAAATGACTTCCCTACAATATTTCAGAGATCTCTGTAATCAGGCGATACCGCCGCGCAATGTCGCCACTGCACGGGCAAAAAAATCTTTGCCACCAAAGTTGCCCGATTTTAGCGCCAGCGCGATCGGAGCTTCACCTTGCGAAATCATTGCCGGCACGCCGGTATCAATCTCTTCGCCAATGGTTAATGCGCTCAGATTCAGCGCGCTGACCACGGCACCGGAAGTTTCTCCGCCACCGACCACCAGGCGACGCACGCCGGCATCGATCAATTGCCGCGCGGTGGTGCCAAACAGTGAATCCAGCGCCGCAGCGACTTTCTCGCGACCATACTGCTGCTGAATGGCTTTGACCGTTTGCGGATCGCCCGATGAGTAAATCAGTGGTGCTTCGCCCTGATGCGCCTGAATAAATGCCACCAAATGATCCGGCACGGTTTTCCCGCTTAGTACATCTGCCACCTCAATCATCATGACCGGATGTTTTTTCTGATGCTCGGCAATTTGCTCGCGAGTGGCACCTGAACAACTGCCGACCAGAATTGCCTCCGGGCCGTCAATTGGCGGCACGCTGGCACGTTGACCTTTCGCCTGGCCACGGGCAATAAAGTTATGCGGTAGCGCCAGCGCAATGCCTGAACCACCGGTAACCAGCGGTGCGCCCTCGCACGCACGACCTATCACTGTAAGATCCTGTTCACTGATGGCATCAACAATCAGCAGTGTGGTGTCGCTGTTCTGTTGGCGAGCGGCGGCAAAAGCATCCCGCAGCGCCTGACGACCTTGCACCACGGTTTGCCAGCCGATATGCGCCACCGGGTTACGCGACTGGCGTTGTAGCACCCGACGTAAATTGGCATCGGTCATTGGCGTCAACGGATGATGCTCCATACCCGATTCACTGAGCAGCCGGTCATGGACGAACAGATGCCCCTGATAAACCGTGCGGCCCATGGCCGGAAACGCCGGGCAGACCACCACCTGCTGCGCGCCGAGATGCGCAGCAAGCGCATCGGTTACCGGGCCAATATTGCCTGCATCGGTGGAGTCGAAAGTGGAGCAGTATTTAAACACAATTTGCTGACATCCCTGCGCCTGTAGCCAGCGGCAGGCGGCCAGTGACTGCGCTACCGCCTCGTCAGCCGGAATTGAGCGGCTTTTCAGCGCAATCACTCCGGCTTCAACCTGCCCGGCGGCAGGAGCATCGGGAACGCCGAGATACTGAGTGGTTTCCAGACCGCCTTCACCGGTCAGCCCTTTTGACAAGGTGATGGCAATGTCGCTGGCTCCGGTAAAATCATCTGCAATAACGCCGATTAGCATGACTTACTCCTCAGCGCCGCGGGTGACGCTGGCCTTCATCTGGTTAACCGCAGCATGCGGCGCGGTCAGTACCGGTATATTCACCTGTTGCCGAACGCTGTCGGCGGCACGCGACGTTGAAAAATGCGCCAGCATAATCACATCACAATGCGCCAGCTCGTGGGCGCGGGCGGCGACCAGTCGGTTATGGCTTTCGACATCGCCTTTTTTCAGCAGATCGATGGCGTCTGCAACCAGCAGAGTCGTCAGCGTGGCTGCGGTCTGATGACGGGCAACGTACTCGTTAAATTCATCGGTCATGGTTTCCACTGCCGGGCCAAATGTCGCCAGCATGCCGATATTTTTCCCCTGGGCCAGCGCCTCATGAAACATCGCTTCATTCGGTTTCAGCACCGGGATCGCCAGCTCTTTAGCCAGCCGATCGATAGCCGGGCCAAAGGCCGAGCAGGTCACCAGAATGCCCTGCGCCTGCATATCACTGGCGTAATGTCCGAGACGGACAAAACGATCGATCAGCGCGGAGGAAAGATCCGCCTCGCGCGCTCTGTCGATCGACAGTCCATCATCAAGCAGATTGATGGTTTCAGCTTCTGGCCAGACTTGCTGGAATGCAGCGTCTATCGGTGCCATGGCAACCGGGGTGGCATGCAGTAAAACAATACGAGATGTCATATCAGACTCCATAAAGATTCTTCTTCACTGGCTATGGCTCAGCGGATAACTGGCGCGCTGAATCATGCAACAGAACGACCTGGCTTAATGTAAGGGCTTACAAATGTGTCTGTAAAGTGATGCACATCACATAAAAATGCGTCAGTGTTGTTAGGGTGATATTGAAATGTTAGTGATGATTGCTCAGAATTGAAAGCGCTTACAAATTTAAACGCATTATCCGTCATGTTAAGTCATGCCGTTAACCTCTTTTCATGGACTGTGAGAACGCATTATGACATCACCTGCCAACTCCTCTTCAGTGCCGCAGGCGGACACCCGCGAAACTGTTGTGACGACTAATCCGGCGGTACGCAAGTTGCCGCGTGCTTTTCGCGATCTGCTGGCGCTGGATGATTTTGAACGTCATGCCCGCCGTCGGTTGCCGAATATGATCTATCAGTATGTTGCCGGTGGCGTGGAAACCGGGCGCGGCATTGCCGGTAACTTTGAAGCCTACCAGCGCTACACCTTTATTCCGCGCATGTTCAGGGATGTCTCGGGGCGCGATCAGCACACCACGCTGTTCGGGCAGCGCTGGCAGCATCCTTTCGGCGTCGCGCCGCTGGGTGGCGCTTCTTTTGTCGCTTATCAGGCGGATATTGCCCTGGCTAAAGCCGCCCGCGCGATGAATGTGCCGATGATCCTCAGTGCTTCTTCGCTGATACGGCTGGAAGATGTCTACGCGGCCAATCCTGATGCGTGGTTCCAGGCTTATCTGGCTGGGGATCAGCCACGAATTGATCGGCTGGTGGATCGGGTGGCGGCAGCGGGTTTCAACACGCTGGTGGTGACTGGCGATACGCCGATGCTCGGCAACCGCGAGCACAACACCCGTAGTGGCTTCAGTATGCCGATAAAAATCACCCCGAAAGTGATGTTTGAAAGCGCCATAAGTCCGCGCTGGCTGCTGGGTACCGTTGCGCAGACTTTCCTGCGCCACGGCGCGCCGCACTTTGAAAACACCGATGCCGAACGCGGGCCGCCGATGATGTCGAGTAAAGTGCGTAACACCCATGCACGCGACAAGCTGAACTGGAAAAACGTCGAAGCCATTCGCCGTAAATGGCAAGGCAATCTGGTGATTAAAGGACTAATGTCGCCGGAAGATGCGTTTATTGCCCGCGATCTTGGCGCGGACGCGGTGATTTTATCCAATCATGGTGGCCGTCAGCTCGACTACACCGTGCCGCCGCTGGAAACGCTGGCGGAAATCGCGGCGCAAAAAGGCAGTATGAAGGTGATTATCGACAGCGGCATTCGTCGCGGCACTGACGTGATGAAGGCGATGGCGCTGGGCGCAGACTTTGTCTTCCTCGGTCGGCCATTCCTCTACGGTGCGGTGATTGGCGGCCAGGCGGGCGTCGAGCACGCGATGCATATTCTGCGTGATGAAATTGACCGCGACCTGGCGCTGATTGGCGTGCGTACGCCGTCAGAACTGGACGCCAGCTACTTGCGCAAAATGCGCTGAAAACAAAAAAGGAGCAGGGTATGACGGCATCCAACACTATCCGCGTATTTAGCGCACTGGCGATCCGTGCACCGTTCGATCGGCTGGAAGCCAGCTGGCAGCAGCAGTACCCGGACAGCAAGCTGGAGATTGAATGGAGCCCGACCACGGTCATTGAGAAAAAGATCGCCGCTGGCGATACCGCCGATGCGGTGATTCTGACGGTGTCGGCAATGGACAAGCTGATTGAGCAGGGGATTGTTATCGCCAGCAGCCGGGTGGAACTGGTGGATTCGCCGATTGGACTGGCAATGTTGCCCGACGCCAGTGCTCCGGATATCAGCAGTACGCAGGCGCTGAAGCAGGCGCTGTTGCAGGCCCGATCGGTGGCCTATTCGCTGGGCGGAGCCAGCGGCGTCTATTTCCAGGCGCTGCTGAAACAGCTGGGTATTGAACAGCAAATTAATGCGCGTGCCACCACCATTGCGGAGGGGTTTACCGCCAGCCAGCTATTGTCCGGCCACGCGGACATTGCCATCCAGCAGATCAGCGAATTATTAACCGTACCCGGTGTGAAGGTGATTGGCCCGTTACCGGAGGAAGTGCAGCAAGTGACCTCCATTTCAGCCGGGGTTTTCGCGGCTGCAACCCATCCTGAGGGCGCTGCCGCTCTGCTGGACTTTCTGCGCAGCGCACCGGCCCGGGCCGCTTTTGAATCTTTCGGGCAGACCTGTCGCGATTAACCGCTGGCCTTCCGTTGTCAGCAGCGGAAGGCGTTATTACTGTGCGGATTAACGAACCCGACGCGGTGCCGAACCGGTGCTGCCACGCACAATTAATTCGGGCTTAATGATGGTTTGCCGTGGCGCTGGCTGGTCATTTAATGTTGCCAGCAAATAGTTTGCCGCGTGTTCGCCAATCCTATCCAGCTCAACACGCATGGTGGTCAGCGGATGTTCCAGGTGCTCGGCATACTCATAGTCATTAAAGCCGGTGATTGAGATATCATTCGGTACGCGCAAATAGCGTTCGCCTGCCGCCCGCAGTGCGCCAAACGCCAGCAAATCGTTACCGCAGATCACCGCCGTCGGCGGGTTTTCGCCATCCAGCAGACGGAACATCGCCTCGCGGGCGTCATTCATGGTGAAGGCACTGTCAATCAGATTAGCGGCTGCCAGTTGCAGCCCGGCAGCCGCCAGCGCCTGCCGCGTACCGGTAATACGATCGGAAACGCGGTCGTTGGACGGCGGTGTGCCGACGATTAACGCAAAATTCTGATGCCCAAGCGCCAGCAGATGCCGGGTCAGCTCGCCTGCGGCCTGTTCATTATCGTACCCCACGCTTGGGTGGCGATCGTCGACGGAGAAGGTCTGAATGCACGGAATATTCTGCTGAGTAATTCGTTCCCACAGGCGCGGGTGATGTGAATTACCGACCAGCATCAGCGCATCAATGCCGTACTCCACCAGCTTGTTCACTTCTTTTAACTCAGTATCCGGATCGAAGTCCGAATTGGCCAGTAACAGGGTGTAGCCCGACTGGTGAATCTTCTGTTGAAAGGTGGCCAATGGACGGGAAAAGGTTTCAGTCGCCAGTGTCGGTACCACCGCGCCAATGGTCATACTTCTGCGTGATGCCAGCGTCCTGGCGGCACGATTAATCACATATCCCAGCTCCTCGCAGGCCCGTTCTACCGCCTCCCGCCTGGATTGCTTCACTGAACTGCTGCCGTTAAGCACGCGTGAAACGGTGGCTGTCGATACCCCGGATCGTCTGGCGACATCTTCCAGTGAGACTCTTGCAGGCTGTGCGGACTTATCGGACATATCGGGACTCCAGACGCAAATTAGTGATGTCGCCCACAAATTTTGCAGACAACCAAAGGTTCATTTTGAAAGCGCTTACTTTTAGCTTGACTGATTTTTGTAATCGCTTACTTTTAACATCATATTATCAGATAAAGGTCATTTTTTAACAAATGATAACAAGAAACAGACCATCAAACGGTCTCCCTTCTTATAAAAGCCAACATTAAAAGCACCGAGATAATAAAGGAATTCACCATGCGTAGATACCCACGAGTCCGCTGGCTGATGATCGCATTTTGCTTCTTCGCCATCGCCATTAATTATATAGATCGTATCAATCTGGCCATCGCGGCTCCGCATATTAAAGAAGATCTTGGACTGGATGACACCAGTATGGGATTGATTCTTGGTGCATTTTTCTGGACCTACGCTTTACTACAAATTCCTGCGGGTCGCCTGATTGACCGTCTCGGTGCCCGTGCCGGACTGGCGATTGCGGTGGGCTGGTGGTCACTGTTCACGGTGGTTACCGCTTTCGGCCGTGGCTTTACCTCCATCTTCGCTTCGCGCCTGATGCTGGGGATTGGCGAGTCCGGTGGCTATCCGGGCTGCGCCAAAGTGGTCTACTCATGGTTTGCCAAAAAAGAGCGCGCAACCGCCAGCGGTATTTTTGATGCCGGCCCGCGCGCCGGTAGCGCCATCGCGTTACCGCTGGTTGCCTGGCTGATCAGCACCTGGGACTGGGAAACCTCGTTTATCGTCACTGGCGCGCTGGGGCTGATTTGGGTGGCGGTCTGGCTGCTGTTCTACCGTGAACCGGAAGACATGAAAGGGCTGGATGAACAGCAGCGCCAGAATCTGCTGGAAGATCGTAGCGTGCATACGGTTGATAACAATGAAAAAGTGAAAATTGCCGGGCTGTTCCGCTACCGAACCGTGTGGGGCATGATGATTGGCTTCTTCTGCATGAACTTTGCCACCTACTTCTTTGTGACCTGGTTTCCGACCTATCTCACCATCGCGCACGGCTTCTCGCTGAAAGAACTGGGCACGCTGGGTGCGATTCCGGCGCTGATGGGCATTCCCGGCAGTCTGCTGGGTGGCATCACCTCTGACTGGATGTACCGCAAAGGCTATTCCCTGACCACCGCGCGCAAAACCTGCCTGATTGCCGGGATGTTGCTGTCATCGGTGATTGCTTTTGCCGCCTTTACCGACAGTGTGGCGGTGATTCTGACGCTGTTCTCGCTGACCTATGCCGGACTGGCCTTTACCGCCGCCAATATCTGGACGTTGCCTGCCGATGTCGCGCCTGGCTCTGGCTATGTGGCGACGCTGGGTGGGATTCAGAACTTCGCCGGTAATCTCGCCGGTATCGTCACCGCCTCCTTTACCGGCCTGATGCTGACGCTAAGCCACGGCTCCTTTGTGGTGCCGTTGCTGGTGGCCGGGGGCATCTGCCTGTTCGGCGCGCTCAACTTTATGTTCATCATGGGTAAAGTCGAGCCGCTGAAAATTGATAAACCGGATGCGGCCAGCAAAATCGCCACCGCTTCCCATTAGTTTTTCCTTTAGACGTCGAAGAGGCAGAGATGAAAACTGAACATCAGCTACGTGAAGAGATTTGCTGGGCCGGAGCCAGCCTGTTTGAGCGCGGCTATACCGTTGGTAGCGCCGGTAATATCAGCGCGCGGCTGGAAGATGGCTGGCTGATCACCCCGACCGACGCCTGTCTTGGCCGCCTCGACCCGGCGCGCATCGCTAAAGTGGCCAGCAACGGTGAATGGATCTCCGGCGATAAGCCGTCGAAAACGCTGTTATTGCACCGTCAGGTTTACGATCGCAATGCGAATGTGCAGGGCGTGGTGCATACCCACTCCACCCATCTGGTGGGGCTGACACTGCAGGGCGTCTGGCAGCAGGCCAGCATCCTGCCGCCGATTACGCCTTATCAGGTGATGAAAGTCGGCCGTATTCCGTTGATTAACTACTGCCGTCCGGGCGCTGCACAAGTGGCAGAGCAGGTGGCGCAGCTGGCTTGCGAAGTCAGAGGGGTGATGCTGGAACGGCTGGGTCCGGTTATCTGGGGCCGTTCGGTTTCAAGCGCATGTTTTGCCCTGGAAGAGCTGGAAGAAACCGCCAGGCTGTGGATGCAGGCGCAGGAGAAACCTCAGCCGCTTAGCGATGCCGATGTCGCTGAGCTGTGCGAGGTGTTTTCCACCCACTGGTAATCCTGTTTCCCCCTTCAGACTGGTAAGGAGTTAACGATGAAAAAACGGCTTTATGCGGGTGCTTTACTGTCGATGATGACGCTGGCCACTGCGGCTCAGGCGCAGAGTCTGGTGTATGTTTCGAACGCCGAAAGCGGCACGGTTACCGGCTATCAGCTGGATAAAGCGAATAAAACGCTGGTGCCGACCGGCGCCTTTCCGGCCGGAGACAAGGCGATGTCTTCAGTGGTGTCGCCGGATAATAAAATGCTGTACGTCTCGGTGCGCAGCAAACCTTATCACGTGGTGGCTTATCATATTCAGCCGGATGGCAAGCTGGAGAAAGCCGGACAGTCACCCCTGCCGGAAAGCATGGCTTATCTGTCGCTCGATCGGCAGGGAAAATTTCTGCTGAGCGCTTCCTACGGCGGCGATCTGTTCAGTATTAATCGTATCGACAGCCAGGGTCGGGTAGAGGAAAAACCGGTGCAGGTGGTGCATACCGGTAAGCGCGCCCATGCCATTCAGGTTGATCCGACCAATCATTATCTGTACGTTACACTGCTCGGGACGGATCAGCTGCTGCAATATCATTTTGACGCGGCAACCGGCAAAGTGACGCCGAACGACCCGCCGTTTATCAATATTCAGCACGAAGCCGCCACCGGCCCCCGACACTTTGTGATTGCCCCGCAGCCCGATGGGCAGGGCAAACGCAATATGTATATCCTCACCGAAATGGCCGGCAACATTACTCGTCTGACGCTGAATAAAGACGGCACTGCCAGCGAGGCAGAAGCGGTCAGCTCGATCTCACCGGATGAAGATATGCAGCGTGGCGAAGCGCGACCGCTGACCGGTGACGACATGCTGCCGTCATCGCCTAAGCCGCGCATCTGGCAGGCAGATATCCATATCACGCCGAATGGGCGCTTCCTTTACTCAACCGAACGTACCAGCAGCACGCTGACCTCGTTTTCTGTCGATGCCAACGATGGCCATCTGACCCGACTTGCCAGTATCAAAACCGAGCAGCAGCCGCGTGGTTTTGCCATTGATAACACTGGCCGCTTCCTGATTGAGTCCGGGCAGAAATCCGATCAGCTTTCTCTTTACACCATTAACGATTCCACTGGCGCACTGACGCTGGTTGGCCGCTATCCCACCGGCAAAGGGGCAAACTGGATCTCGCTGGCTGAACAGTAACGCCAGACGACAGGCCGCCGCCCCGGATTAAGTCAACAACTATTGGAGCCACTATGAAACCTAAGTCATACCCGCTGTTACCCGCGCTGATCGCCGCAGGTCTGCTGGCGCTGAGCGCCGCCCCTGCCGCCTTTGCGGAAGAAGAAGTCGTTGCCACCGATCTCGAACCTCTGCATCACGTTATTATGGAAAATCAGTACGTTACCGTGATGCGCGTGATGATTCGTCCGGGTGAATCCACCCAGTTTCATGAGCAGCATCTGGATTACGTCAACACCCATGTGAACGGCAGCAAAGTGCAGATCTCCTACCCGGATAAACCGGTGAAGGACCATGAGATGAAAAGCGGCAATGTGAAATTTGGCGCGCATCAGGGCAAATCGGAAAAGGATAAAGTCACTAACGTCGACACCACGCTGAATCATCAGGTGTCGTTTGAGATTAAACAGAACGGCCCGCAAAACTTTGGTGGCGCAACGCGCCCGGACAGCCCGGCGTTTAAGCAGGTGCTGGATGAGAAAACTGTGCGCGGCTGGAAAGTCACGCTGCAACCGGGCGAAAACACCGCCGAGTATACCCAGCATGGCCCCGGTGTGCGGGTGTTCTTTACCGAAGGCCGCTTGTTGGTGGCTGAACCCGGCAAACCTAACCGGGTGAAAGAGATCTGGCTGCATCGCGGCGATGCGATGCTGATCGACCCCGGCAAAATACAGTTAAGCAATGGCGGAGAGACCCCGCTGATTTTTAACGATTACGAACTGCTGTAACCGTTTTTCCTTTTCGCCGTGGCATTCCGCTGCCGTTAACCGCAGCGGGATACACGGTGTTTTGCTTCGTGGAGCGTGAAACACGCCCTCTTTTTATCCTACAAAAACAATATCTTATTTTACATTTACAGGAGCATGTCAGGTGAGACAATTTTGTCTGCCTTTCGCCATCAGTCTGATCCTTTTCAGCGGGGTCAGCCATGCTGACGCCCGGACGGAAAATGCGCAGCTGATAGCGAAAGGGAAATATCTCGCGACCGCCGCCGACTGCGGTGCTTGCCACACGTCACCTCACCAGGGGGCAACCATGGCAGGAGGGTACGCGATCCCTTCGCCGATGGGCGGCATTTATGCCAGCAATATCACCCCTTCCACCACCGATGGCATCGGCAATTACAGCGAGGCGGAATTTGCGCGCGCGGTGCGCGAAGGCGTCAATAAACAGGGGCAGCATCTTTACCCGGCAATGCCTTATACCGCTTACGCCAAAATCAGCGATGACGATATCCACGCGCTGTATTTCTACTTTATGCACGGCGTGGCACCTGTCGACAGCCCGGTTCCGCCGACTCAGCTGGCTTTTCCGTTTAATATTCGCGCGTCAATGGCGGTGTGGAACCTGTTGTTTGCCGATAATCAGCGCTTTACGCCGACTGCGGGGGTGTCTGAACAGATCAATCGCGGTGACTATCTGGTTAACGCGCTGGCGCATTGCGACACCTGTCATACCCCACGCAATGCACTGATGGGACAGCAAAACGATCGGGCGCTGTCTGGCGGTAGTCTCGGCAGCTGGTATGCGCCGAATATTACCCCCGATCTTCAGTCCGGCATCGGCAACTGGACGCCAGCCGAACTGGCACAGTATCTGAAAACCGGGCATCTCAGCGGCAAAGCGCAGGCGGCAGGGCCGATGGCCGAAGCGATAGAGCACAGCCTGCAATACCTTTCCGACAGTGATATCGCGGCAATGGTGGCTTATCTGCGTCAGGTTCCCGCCGTCAGCAACGGTGACGTGCGCGCCCGCGAAAGTTACGGTGCTGTTTCCGGTAGTGAACAGCAGCTACGTGGACAGACTGGCGACGTCGATGCGGGCTGGAAGGTATTCAGCGGCAGTTGTGCCAACTGCCATCAGCCGGACGGGCAGGGCAGCGAACGCTATCCGTCGCTGTTCCATAACACCGCCACCGGTGCCGATCGACCTGATAACCTGGTTTCCACCATTCTGTTTGGCGTACAGCGCACGGTGCATGGCGAAGCGATCGCGATGCCGGAGTTCGGTCCGAACGCCGATTTCGCCATGCGCCTTAGCGACCAGCAAATTGCCGACGTCAGTAACTATGTGCTGAAAAACTATGGCAATCCGCAGGTGACGGTCACCGCTGAACAGGTGAAAACCTTACGTGAGGGCGGCGAGACTCCGCTGCTGGTTCGCCTGACGCGCCCGGCTGTGATGGCGGGAGCTGGCCTTGCACTGGTGCTGATTGTTGCCGGTCTGGTGATGATAAAAAGAAGGAGGCAGCATGTCGCAGCCAAATAACCCCCCGCGCTCGCTAAGCCGCCGCCGTTTATTGCAGGGGATGGCGGCACTGTCGTTAACCGCCGCCTGCGCTTCACTATTTCCGGCACAGATGGCCGCCGCGCAACAGAGTGAGAAATCGGGTTTTTCCGTGGTGTCAGCTTTCCTTGCCAGCCGGGCAACCAGCCCGATTCTCAGTCAGCGCTACTATGCGGCCCTGAATCGCCACTATCCGGACTTCCCGGCACGGCTGGCGGCGCTTGCGGCTTATCTTGATGGTCAGAAGTTCGCCCACGTCGATGACTTTTTGCAGG
>NZ_JRXE01000009.1:83103-151803 GCF_001267535.1 Winslowiella iniecta
CATTGAACTGATTGCCTATGCCGACGCCATGATGTACCTGCCAACCAAAGGCATTCTTATCGTACCCAGTTACGGCATTGGCCCCGACAGTTGGGGAAATCAACCGGTCGAACGACTAACAGAGCAAGGACGGGAAGCATGAGCAAACAAGTCGATGCCGACGTAATTATTATTGGCTCCGGGGTAATGGGCGGGCTGGTCGCCACCCAGCTGGCAAAAGCCGGTAAATCGGTGATTATCCTTGAGGCGGGTCCGCGCATTAAACGCCAGGATATTGTCGAACGCTTCCGTAATTCGCCGTTCAAAATGTCGCTGACCAATATGAAATTGCAGGGGGTTGGCTCACCGTATCCCGACCTGCCGCATGTGCCCTCTACCTATGGTGATTATCTGCAACAGAGTGGCCCGGTAAAATACCCGACCAAATATCTGCGCGTGGTTGGCGGCACCACCTGGCATTTTGGTTCGGCGCTGTGGCGGATGATCCCCAATGATTTCCGTCTGAACACGCTGTATGGCCGTGGCCGCGACTGGCCATTTGGTTACGACGAGCTGGAAGCCTGGTATGGCGAAGCTGAACGCGAGCTGGGGGTTTCCGGCGTCGATGGTCAGGATGAGAGTGGTCAGGGCGGTGCCGCTTGCCCGCCGCGCTCAACGCCATTTCCGATGAAAGGGCTGGAGCCGAGCTATCTGTTTAAACGCCTGTCGGTATTGCTGGGCAAAGGCGGTTATAACCCGGTAATGGAACCGAATGGCCGCGCCACGCGCCCTTACGGTAAACGACCAGTCTGTGCCGGCAATAATAACTGCAACCCGGTCTGCCCCATTGCCGCCAAGTATGATGGCTCAATGCATATTGATGAGGCCGAACGACACGGTGCCCGGCTGCTGGATAACTCGGTGGTATACCGAATTGAAGCGGATGACAGCGGCAAAATCACCGGTGTCTGGTACAAAAAACCGGACGGTTCACAGCATCATCTGACGGCTAAACACTTTGTGCTGGCAGCCTACGGCATCGAATCACCGAAACTGCTGCTGATGTCGACTTCTGAACGCTATCCCAACGGCATCGCCAATGGTTCGGATCAGGTGGGGCGTAACCTGATGGGGCATACCGGCATCAGTATGAATGTGATGATGAATGAGGATGTCTGGCCGGGTCAGGGGCCGACTGAACTGCTGGTCTATCTGAACAACCGTGACGGCGC
Organism: Winslowiella iniecta; assembly: GCF_001267535.1. Taxonomy (GTDB): domain Bacteria; phylum Pseudomonadota; class Gammaproteobacteria; order Enterobacterales; family Enterobacteriaceae; genus Erwinia; species Erwinia iniecta. Next base: position 84,315 of record NZ_JRXE01000009.1, read on the forward strand.
ATTCCGCAAGGATTTTCCCAGCTATAAAATTAAAGTACGTAATACGGTTCCGACCGCCGATTATGCCGCGTCATTAATTCAGAAAGGGGTGCTGGGTTCGAAGCTGGATCAGGAGCTGCACCGCATGTCGGCGCGTTCGCTCAACTTTGCCATCGATTTTGAAACGCTGCCGCTTGCGGAAAACCGCATCGTGCCGAGCAAAACGAAGAAAGATGCCATCGGTATTCCGCTGCCGGAGATTTACTACAGTGTTACCGACTACTGGCATGCGGGGAAAGAGCAGGGGCTGAAGGACTTCGATAATTTTGCCCGGCTGCTGAATGCCGAAGTGTCGAAGATCGATACCGGCTATCAGGATCGTCAGCATATTATGGGCACCACGATAATGGGCGACGATCCGCGGCAATCGGTGGTGGATCGCAACTGCCAGAGTCACGATCATCCTAATCTGTTTATTGCCGGCACCAGCGTGATGCCTTCCGCATCCTGTATGAACCCGACGCTGACCGGTGCGGCACTGAGTCTGCGGCTGGCGGATTATATGCTGAGGACGGTAAAGGTGTAAGCGTAAGGGACGGCGGGGCATGCACGTGGGTGCTCCGCCGTCTTTGATCGGCACCTTACACTGGTTTAATGCCAGGCTGGGTTTCCTGTTGCGCATAATCAGACTCTGCCGACTGCTGCTGCTCACCGACGCGCTCAATCGGGCCCATCACAAACAGGAACAGCAGCGCGGCAACCACGCAGTGCGCGCCGACAAAAATCAGCCCGATGCTATAACTGCCGGTCAGTGCGACAATCACGCCAAACAGAATCGGTGTTGAGAAACCGGCAATATTGCCGAAGCCGTTAAAAAATGCGCCCGCCAGCCCGACGGCCTCTTTCGGTGCGGTATCGGCGATAATTGCCCAGGTTCCGGCACCGGCTGCCACCCCTTTACCATAAAAGGCAAAAGACATCACCGCAATAATCCAGAAATTGCTGTTAAGTCCGGCGGCAATAATCAGTGAAGCTGCCATCAGCATACCCACGATATAAGGCGTTTTACGCGCCCAGGAGAGGCTCCAGCCGCGCTGAATAAGCCGGTCAGAAATAAAACCGCCGGAAATCGAGCCGAGAAAACCAAATAACGCCGGTGCCACGGTGGCAAAACCGGCATCAAGAATATTCATGCCACGCGCCTGCACCAGATAAATCGGGAACCAGGTAATAAAGAAATAACTCAGGGCGATTACGCAGTACTGGCCAATATAGGCACACCATAACATGCGGTTGGTTAATAACTTTTTCACCAGCTGGCGTGAGACGCGGGGTTTCGTTTTTCGCTCCTGCAATGAATCGATTTCCACCAGCCCGCCACCGTCGACGATATGGCGCAGTTCCTGGGCGGAGACGCCAGGATGCTTGCGCGGCTCATGCATATACCCAAGCCAGAACAGCAGGGCGATCAGCCCGATCGCACCCAGCACAAAGAACGGCCATTCCCAGCCAAACCGGGAAACCAGCCAGCCGGACAGCGGTGAGAAAATGGCGACGGCAAAATATTGTGCCGAGCTGAACAGCGATGAGGCGCGGCCTCGTTCGGCGCTGGGAAACCACATAATGGTGACGCGGGCATTGGCCGGAAAGCCTGGTGCTTCGATCAGGCCGAGCGCAAAACGCAGGCCGAACATCAGTATCAGCGCGCTACTCAGTCCGCTGGCAAACTCACCAACAAACCCCATCGCCAGTGTGGCCAGCGACCACAGTCCCAGCGTGATGCCATACACTTTTTTGGTGCCAAAACGATCAAGGAACAACCCGCCGGGAATTTGCCCGAGAACATAGGCCCAGCTAAAGGCAGACAACACAAAACCCAGTTGAATGGCTGACAGGCCAAACTCCTCTTTCATCGCCGAGCCGGACATAGAAAGGATCGAGCGATCGGCATAGGCCACGGCGGAAAGCAGCAGGATCAGCATTAATATCCGGACCCTGACATGGCTGTTTTTACTGGCTAACTGATTGGTCAACATCGCGCGGACTCCTTACATAGCAGACAGAGCTGATGGTTTGGTCATCTTAAGGAATACCGCAGACGTTCCTTTGTTAACGAAATATAGTTAGCAGGTTAATGAATGGTCATTGTGCGAATGGTGAAATTAGCGGCGCGATTAACACGGATATCTGGGAATAGTCACAACAGGCTTTGCAGTGACGCACATAATGAATAACAGACGCGAACTATTTCTGTGGAGTGTGCGATGGGTCGTAGAAATATCCAGGAGTGAGTTTTTTTCCACTCAGAGAGAGCGACGGCGGCGGGTGCGGAGTCAATTCTCAACCCCGGAAAGCAAAAAACCCGCCAGAGGCGGGTTTCTTTAAATATGGTGCCCGAACCCGGAATCGAACCAGGGACACGGGGATTTTCAATCCCCTGCTCTACCGACTGAGCTATTCGGGCAACGGGGCGCATTAAACCGTAAAGGCCGTGTGGCGTCAACGGCTTTCTGCGAAAAATACGCTGACTGGCTGATTTTCATTCATTTGGGCTGAATATCAATCAAGTTAGTGCCCCATTTTTGCGGCACAGAGCAAAACGCAGCACATCTTCCGCCAGACGGTAAGCGGTGGCCACATCCTGCACGTTGCGTTTCACCAGCAGCTTACTCAGGCAGCCTTCGAGAATCAGTTCCATCTGCTCGGCAACCAGCGTGGGATTATCGGTCTCCAGCTCGCTCAGCAATTGATGGGTATATTGCCAGGAGGCGCGTTTTTGCTGTTCGGCAAGCTGATGAATCGGATGGTCAGTCTGCGGGTAAAAACTGCAGGCGGCGATAAACAGGCAACCAGGAAAGCGCCCATTGCTGACCGATTCTTCCAGCACTTTATAGCGTGCCAGCAGCTTATCTTCAGCATTGAGCGTTTCATCCAGCAGTAGCTGACGACGCCAGTTATCAATCTGCTGACCATGAAAGCGTAACGCGTCGTACAGCAGGGCGTCGCGGTCGGGCCAGAAGCGCTGCAACTGTTCCTGCGGGATATCCACGTTGCCAGCCAGCATCGCTAATGATGTGGTGGCGGCCAGTCCGTTCTGCTCAAGCACGTTTAGCGCATGCTCGAGTACTTGTTCACGTTGCAAGTGAAGCTCCTCTTGTATGCGTTCCTCATCCGGCGGCAGGCCGGGATTCACGGTGGCGGTTTCTGGAAACAAGTGTCGTTTACGGGATGACTTTCTGCAAATGCGCCTTAAAAGCGGCGGCATTCATAAAGCCGGTAATGCGCGATCCCGGGATCTCGTTACCGCTGGCATCAAAAAACAGGATGGTGGGCAGCCCCAGCACCTGTAATCGCTGTAACAGCGCACTGTCTGTGGCGCTGTTAGCCGTGACGTCAGCCTGTATTAGCTGCACATCCGCCAGAGACGTTTGCACCAGGGCATCACTGAAGGTGTATTTTTCAAACTCTTTACAAGCTACACACCAGTCAGCATAGAGATCAAGCATGCTGATTTTGTGCCGATTATTTTTCAGTGCCTGAGTGAGATCGTCACTGCTGGCGATACGAGCAAAATCAAGATGTGCCGCAGTGGTAGCGGTAGCTGGCGGAGCAAATGCCCAGTCCTGCAACGGGCGCACGCTGACCAGCGCCGCCAGCAGCAGGATGACCTGTAACACTCGCAGCCAGCCTTTACCAGAGCCAAGGCTGGTAATAAACGCCCAGCTAAAGAAGGCGACACCCAGCAGACTCCAGAGGCGCAGCCCCCATAGCTCGCCAATCACGCGTTCCAGCAAAAAGACCGGCAACGCGAGGATGACAAAGCCAAAGCCCTGTTTCACCGTCTGCATCCAGGGTCCACTTTTTGGCAGCAGCTTATTGCCAAACAGCGTGATGGCGATCAGCGGCAAACCCATACCCAGCGCATACAGATACAGTGTACCAGCGCCGGCCAGCATATTTCCGCTCTGGGCGATATACAGCAGAATAGCGCTGAGCGGGGCGGTGGTGCAGGGCGAACAAATCAATCCGGCCAGCGCCCCCATCAGGAATACGCCGAACAGCGAACCCCCTTGCTGGCGGTTACTCCACAGCGTCAGCCGGGTTTGCAGCGCAGAAGGCAGTTGCAGCGAGAACAGGCCAAACATCGACAGTGCCAGCAACACAAACAGTGCCGACAGGCCAATCAGCACATAAGGGTGTTGCAGCGCGGCCTGAAAGCGTAAGCCCGCGGCGGCGACCACCACGCCCATCAGGGTATAGGTCAGCGCCATTCCCTGCACATACACCAGCGCCAGCGCCAGCAGGCGTCCAAACGACAGGCGTTTACTGCCGCCAAGAATGATGCCGGAGATCAACGGATACATCGGTAATACGCAAGGGGTGAAAGCGACGCCGATGCCAATCAGTAACGCCCAGAGTGGGGAGAATGGCAAATTGGTTTCAGTGGTCGGTGCTGGCTGCTGGCTAATAGCCGTGTTCGCTGTATCAGCGGCAGCACGGGCAGCGACCTTGCTCAACGGAATATCGCGTGTTTCCGGCGGATAACAGAATCCCGCGCTGGCACACCCCTGATAAGTGACGCGCACCGTGGCATCGCCATCGGCCTGAAGTAGTGTCAGGGGCAAGTGCAAATCGTCAGGGTAGATCTCAGTTTTGCCATAAAATTCATCTTCATGCGGCTGACCTTGCGGCAGGCTAAATTGCGCCAGCCGCGCAGCGTGCGGTTCGATAGTGATCTGCTGACGATAAAGATAATAGCCGGGTTTTACCTGCCAGCTGAGGGTGAGCTGATGATCTTTCTGATTGAAATCGAAAGCAAAAGCCTGATCCACCGGCACAAATTGACTGGTGTTTTGTTGCCCGAACAGCGAGGCATTAGCCTGAATGCTGAACAGGCCGACCAGCAGAATAAGAACTAGCTTAAAGATGCGCTGAGCCATGACAGGTATTCACTCTCTCCATGTTGTACGGGCAGGACCAGAAGTTCCGGTGTCTGGTAAGGATGGGCGGTTTTGAGTAGATCGATTAGCTGCTGCTGGTGGGCGACGTCACTTTTCAGCAGCAGCTGAACTTCGGATGCCTGCTCAAGTTTTCCTTCCCAGTAGTACCAGGAGGTGGCACCAGGCAGCATAGTGACACAGGCCGCGAGTCTGGCTGCCAGCACCTGACCTGCCAGCTCTTCAGCACAATCTTCATCAGGGGCGGTGCACAGCACCACAATGGCGGTGGACTGGCTCATAGGGCACTCCTTCAGGGGAAAGCGCGAATTATATCACGCAGCGTTAGCGCAGGCTTTGACAGGATGTAAACAACAGTGGCGAAGCGTGCAGCCCGCCCCACAGAATCGGGAGAGGGCTGCGGCGGGCTTATAAAATCAGATGGCCAAAGATAAAGCCAGCCAGTACGGACAGCACAATGGCAATCACGCCGGGAATCAGGAAAGAGTGGTTAAAGACGAACTTACCGATACGCGTTGAGCCGGTATCATCCATTTCCACCGCGGCCAGCAGGGTCGGATAGGTCGGCAGCACAAACAGCGCCGATACCGCCGCAAATGACGCCACCGCCGTGACCGGAGAGACGCCAAGCATTAAGGCGGCAGGCATCAGTGCTTTGGCCGTGGCGGCCTGGGAATACAGCAGGGTCGAGGCAAAAAACAGCACCACTGCCAGCATCCACGGATAGCTTTGCAGCAGATCGCCAGCGACGGTCTGAATATCGTCGATATGGGCTTTAACAAAGGTATCGCCGAGCCAGGCAACGCCGAGCACACAGATACAGGCGCTCATCCCCGATTTAAAAGTGCTGGCAGACAGAATTTCGCTGGTATCCACTTTGCAACTGACGCAGATGAGCGTGGCAACCGTCAGCATAAACACCACGATAGCTTCATTGCGCGGCAGCAGCGGATTACTGATCAGGCCGACGGTATCGCTGATGGCAGTAGCATAAAAGACCACCGCGACGATACCCAGCAGGAACAGCAATACCGAGCGCTTCGCACCGGGTTTTTCTTCAAATACGTTAGCACCGCGCAGCGTCACTTCACCTTTTTCCAGCTTTGCCTGGTAAATCGCATCGTCTTTCAGCTCTTTACCGAGGAAATTGGTAATCAGCGCGGCAATAAATATCGCCACCATGGTTGAAGGGATGGCGACCGCCAGCAGGCCAAGATAGCTGATGCCTTTTGGCTCGAGAATACCGGCGAAAAACACCACCGCCGCAGAGATTGGTGAAGCGGTAATGGCAATCTGTGAGGCAACCACGGCAATCGACAGTGGGCGAGAAGGGCGCACGCCTTGCTCTTTTGCTACTTCGGCAATCACCGGCAGGGTAGAAAACGCGGTGTGACCGGTACCGGCCAGCAGCGTCATCAGGTAAGTCACCAGTGGTGCCAGAAAGGTGATATGGCGTGGGTGTTTACGCAGCAGACGCTCGGCGAGGCTGACCAGGTAATCCATCCCGCCCGCGACCTGCATCGCAGCGATGGCGGCAATCACCGCCATAATGATTTCAATCACGTCGAAGGGAATGGCTCCGGGCTTAATCTGGCAGCCCAGCGTCAATACCAGCACGCCGAATCCACCGGCGAACCCAATGCCAATCCCGCCCAGTCGCGCCCCTAAATAGATGGCTAACAGGACAATGATCAGCTCAACTGTGATCATACTGTACTCCTTGATGTTTTATTGAAAACTAACCGTTAATAATTTGTTTGCTGCAGACATGAAAAAGGCACGTCGTTCTGAGAACTGACGTGCCTTGAAAAAATTTAACCGGTCTGGATTTTATTGTTCGTTTTCATCGGTATAGCGTTTTGCCTTATACGCCGGATGCATCAGGTTCTGGATTGAGAAGATGTCATCCAGTTCCGCTTCGGTCAACAGACCACGCTCCAGCACCACTTCACGCACGCTCTTACCGGTTTCGGCACAGATCTTACCGACGATATCACCGTTATGGTGACCAATGTACGGGTTCAGATAAGTGACGATCCCAATTGAGTTAAATACGTAAGCTTCACAAACTGCTTTGTTGGCGGTAATGCCGTTAACGCATTTTTCCAGCAGATTATAACAGGCATTGGTCAGAATATGGATCGATTCAAACAGCGCCTGACCGATAACCGGTTCCATTACGTTCAGCTGCAACTGACCGGCTTCTGACGCCATGGTGACGGTGGTGTCGTTGCCGATCACTTTAAAGCAGACCTGGTTGACCACTTCTGGCACCACCGGATTCACTTTGGCTGGCATGATGGAAGAACCGGCCTGCAACTCTGGCAGATTGATCTCATTCAGACCGGCGCGCGGGCCAGAGGAGAGCAGGCGCAGGTCGTTACAGATCTTGGACATTTTCACCGCCAGGCGTTTCAGCGAGGAGTGAACCATCACGTAAGCGCCGCAGTCGGAGGTCGCTTCGATCAAATCTTCTGCCGGTACACAAGGCAAATTACTGACTTCCGCCAGTTTCTGTACTGCCAGCTGCTGATAGCCTTCCGGCGTATTCAGACGGGTACCGATAGCGGTGGCACCCAGATTCACCTCCAGCAGCAGTTCACCGGTACGCAGAATGCTTTTGATCTCTTCATTCAGTAGCACGCTAAAGGCGTGAAATTCCTGGCCTAAGGTCATCGGAACCGCATCCTGCAACTGGGTACGGCCCATTTTGATGACGGATTCGAACTCTACGGCCTTACGCTGGAAGCCTTCGCCCAGCTGACCAATGGCATCAAGCAGTTTCAGAATTGAGCTGTAAACCGCGATACGGAAACCGGTAGGGTAGGCATCGTTGGTCGACTGGCATTTATTGACGTGGTCGTTGGGATTAAGGAACTGATAATCACCTTTCTGATGGCCCATCAGCTCCAGACCGATATTGGCCAGCACTTCATTGGTATTCATGTTAACCGAGGTGCCGGCACCGCCCTGATAAACATCAACCGGGAACTGGTCCATGCATTTGCCGTTATTCAGAACTTCATCACAAGCCTGAATAATGGCATTGGCGACATTGCGAGGAATGGTCTGAAGTTCCTTATTCGCCATTGCTGCTGCTTTTTTCACCATTACCATGCCGCGAACAAACTCAGGAATGTCACTGATTTTGTTGTTACTGATATAGAAATTTTCAATCGCACGCAGAGTATGAACACCGTAGTAGGCATCAGCCGGAACTTCCCGCATACCTAACAGGTCTTCTTCGATACGAATGTTATTTACCATGGGAACCTTCTTGTTATTGCTACCGGTTAAGTCATCACAAATGATGTGATTATTTCGTCGTGGAATGCCAGCGCCGATATTTTATCCGTTATCGACCAGGCGAGCACGATCATATGCTGTTATGTCAGAAATGCCGCAACACAGATCACTTAACGACAATTTACTAACGAAACGGTGTTAACAATATGTGATCGTAGTCGCAAAATTAACCCCGTGGAGTAAATTCGGCATTTCAGGTTGAAAAAGTGCCTGACCGTTCCCATCTCTGTAACTACGATCATCATGATCGCCATTTTCTGCCGCCGCGACTTTTGCGAGGTGGCCTCTACAGATAGGAGAATGCGGTGCGCTGGTTACCGTTTTTAGTGTTTTTTCTGCTGGCCTGGATAGAAATTTCCATCTTTATTCAGGTGGCGCACGTGATGGGCGTGTTGCTGACGATGCTGCTGGTGATTTTCACCTCCTGCATCGGTGTGTCGCTGGTGAAAAACCAGGGCGTCAAAAACTTTATGCTGATGCAGCAGAAGCTGGCGGCGGGCGAAAGTCCGGCGGTGGAGATGGTGAAAAGCGTTTCACTGATCCTTGCGGGCTTCCTGCTGTTGTTGCCTGGCTTTTTTACCGACTTTATCGGTCTGCTGCTGTTGCTGCCGCCGGTTCAGAAGCATCTGACCTTAAAACTGATGCCGCATCTGAAGGTGTGGCGTGGCTCAACGGCCGGGCCGGATAGCGGTCAGACGTTCGACGGTGAGTACGAACGCAAAGATATCGATCGCATTGAGCACGACGATCATAAAGATCGCTAAAACCACGTTTATCACTAATGGGTGGAGCCAGCTCCACCCATTTTTTTATCGGCCTGAAGACGGAAACTTAAGGCGAATCATTGGCAAGTAAAAAAAATTAATTTTTTGCCCTTGAAAGCATCCCTCCCTGGCCCTATCTCTTCCGTCACGAGGCCGGCAGCCAATATGACCGGCTTTCATCCCAAAATTGATTGGACTTCTCAAAGGAGAGCTATCACATGAAAATTCGTCCATTGCACGATCGTGTAATTGTTAAGCGTAAAGAAGTTGAATCCAAATCTGCTGGCGGCATCGTTCTGACCGGCTCAGCTGCGGCGAAATCGACCCGTGGTGAAGTTCTGGCGGTGGGCAATGGCCGCATCCTGGAAAGCGGTGATGTTAAGCCGTTGGACGTGAAAGTGGGTGATGTCGTCATTTTCAGCGAAGGCTACGGCGCTAAAACTGAAAAAATCGACAATGAAGAAGTGCTGATCATCTCTGAAAGCGACATTCTGGCAATTGTTGAAGCGTAATTTACACGTACCTCACTGAACGTAACCAATTCAAGGGAATTTAAAATGGCAGCTAAAGACGTAAAATTCGGTAATGACGCACGCGTAAAAATGCTGCGTGGCGTTAACGTACTGGCAGATGCAGTAAAAGTTACCCTGGGCCCGAAAGGCCGTAACGTGGTTCTGGATAAATCTTTTGGTGCACCGACCATCACTAAAGATGGCGTTTCTGTCGCACGTGAAATCGAACTGGAAGATAAGTTCGAAAACATGGGTGCACAGATGGTGAAAGAAGTTGCCTCTAAAGCGAACGACGCTGCGGGCGACGGCACCACTACCGCTACCGTACTGGCACAGTCCATCGTTAACGAAGGCCTGAAAGCTGTTGCCGCCGGTATGAACCCAATGGACCTGAAGCGCGGCATCGACAAAGCGGTTATCGCTGCGGTTGCCGAGCTGAAAACGCTGTCTGTGCCTTGCTCTGACTCTAAAGCGATTGCTCAGGTTGGTACCATCTCCGCTAACTCTGATGAAACCGTCGGGACTCTGATCGCTCAGGCGATGGAAAAAGTGGGTAAAGAAGGTGTTATCACCGTTGAAGAAGGCACCGGCCTGCAGGACGAGCTGGACGTGGTTGAAGGTATGCAGTTTGACCGTGGCTACCTGTCCCCGTACTTCATCAACAAACCAGAAACTGGCGCAGTAGAACTGGAAACGCCATTCATTCTGCTGGCTGACAAAAAAATCTCCAACATCCGCGAAATGCTGCCAGTACTGGAAGCCGTGGCTAAAGCCGGCAAACCACTGCTGATCATCGCTGAAGATGTTGAAGGTGAAGCACTGGCTACCCTGGTGGTGAACACCATGCGCGGCATCGTAAAAGTGGCTGCGGTTAAAGCACCTGGTTTCGGCGATCGTCGTAAAGCGATGCTGCAGGATATCGCGACCCTGACCGGTGGTACCGTTATCTCTGAAGAGATCGGTATGGAGCTGGAGAAAGCGGCACTGGAAGATCTGGGCCAGGCAAAACGCGTGGTTATCAACAAAGACACCACCACCATCATCGATGGCGTGGGTGAAGAGACTGCTATCGCCGGTCGCGTGACTCAGATTCGTCAGCAGATCGAAGAAGCGACCTCTGATTACGATAAAGAAAAACTGCAGGAGCGTGTGGCTAAACTGGCAGGCGGCGTAGCCGTACTGAAAGTTGGCGCAGCAACTGAAGTTGAAATGAAAGAGAAGAAAGCCCGCGTTGAAGATGCCCTGCACGCGACCCGTGCTGCGGTTGAAGAAGGCGTGGTTGCGGGTGGTGGCGTAGCGCTGGTACGTGTTGCCTCTAAACTGACTGAGCTGCGAGGCCAGAACGAAGACCAGAATGTCGGTATCAAAGTTGCACTGCGTGCGATGGAAGCTCCACTGCGTCAGATCGTTTCTAACGCCGGTGAAGAGCCATCTGTTGTCGCTAACAACGTGAAAGCGGGCGAAGGTAACTACGGTTACAACGCGCAGACCGAAGAGTACGGCAACATGATCGACTTCGGTATCCTCGACCCAACTAAAGTGACCCGTTCTGCACTGCAGTACGCGGCCTCTGTTGCTGGCCTGATGATCACCACCGAATGTATGGTCACTGACCTGCCGAAAGGCGATGCGCCTGATATGGGTGCTGCTGGTGGTATGGGCGGCATGGGCGGTATGGGCGGAATGATGTAATCCCCCTCTCGTCATGAAGCGAAACCCTCTGTCAGTAATGGCAGGGGGTTTTTCTTTTGTGGGGGAAAATAGTATAAGTAGTGGCGCGGGTCTGATAATGAACAGATTAAGTGGCAAGGGATGTTTAAGAAAACCCACGGTTTTCTGGTACGCTTCTGCCTGACTCTGATGATAATAAATGGGGATTAAAATGCGGATTAACGTCTTGCTGGGACTCTCTGTCGCGGCGATGCTGCTGGCAGGCTGTAGCACCACGAAAGAACTGGATTCAGCCGGTCAACGCGTGACTTTTACCGATCAACAACCGGCGGCTAACTGTCAGCTGCTGGGTAATGTCACCGGCTCGCAAAGCAACTGGCTGAACGGTTCCGGCGGCGAGGGCAGCTCACTGCGTGGCGCGGCCAACGATCTGCGTAACCGTGCGGCTGAAATGGGCGGCAACGTGATTTACGGCGCGACCAGCCCGACGCAGAACATCTGGTCCAGCTTTGCACCGCTGGATAGCAAGATGAGCGGCCAGGTTTATAAATGCCCTTAAGAAATAATCATTTGTAGGGGCGGCGTTTTCGCCGCCCGTGCCAAGGGTTGGCACTCCTGGCGAATTTCATCAATTCGGGAGGGCATTACTCCTGGCGTAACTGCAAATCCAGCGGCGTTTTACTTGGCTCACCGCCAATTTCGCGCGCCAGCTTCGGCACCATATAACCCGATACCCTCGACAACAATTCCCGCACAATAGCGCGAGCTTCATCATCCGGCACAAAGAAGTGCGCCGCGCCCTGGACTTTATCCAGCACGTGCAGATAGTAGGGCAGCACACCGGCATCAAACAGCGCATTGCTCAGCGCCGCCAGCGTGGTGGCATTATCATTAATGCCGCGCAGCAGCACGCTCTGATTCAGCAGCGTAACCCCGGCACGTTTTAACATCTGCATACCGTGACGCAGCGCATCATCAATTTCCTGCGCGTGGTTAATATGGGTCACCAGCAACACTTGCAGACGCGATCGCGCCAGACGCTGGCACAGACCTTCGGTGATGCGTGCCGGAATCACAACTGGCAGGCGGCTGTGAATGCGCAGGCGTTTCAGGTGCGGAATTGCCTCAAGCTCGCCGATCAGCCAGTCCAGCTCATGATCTTTCGCCATCAACGGGTCGCCACCGGAAAAGATAATCTCATCCAGTTCCGGATGCTGACGAATATAGTCGATAGCGTTTTGCCAGTTGCGCTTGTTGCCCTGATTATCCTGATAAGGAAAATGGCGGCGGAAACAGTAGCGACAGTTGACCGCACAGCCACCTTTTACCAGCAGCAGCGCACGATTTTTGTATTTATGCAGTAAGCCAGGTACGACACTGCTTTGCTCATCGAGCGGGTCAGTGCTATAACCTGGTGCATCGACAAATTCCTGCTGAGCTGTCAGAACTTGCAGTAGCAGCGGATCTTGCGGATCGCCTTTTTTCATCCTCCAGACGAAGGCACGCGGCACGCGCAGAGCAAAAAGTCGGCGCGCGTCACGGCCTGCAACCAGTTCGGGATGCGAATCCAGAGCTAAAAGTTGCAGTAATTCATTTGGTTCAGTGATTACATCAGCAAGTTGCTGCAACCAATCTTCTCTGGAAGGGGTATTTAGGGTTACAATGTGTGCCATTTTTTTGGCTAAGTACCAGTATTAATATTAGAGGGCCTTTATGGCGACTTATTCTAGCAACGATTTCCGTCCCGGTCTCAAAATCATGTTCGAAGGCGAACCTTACGCTATCGAATCCAGCGAGTTCGTTAAACCAGGTAAAGGCCAGGCCTTCGCACGCGTCAAAATGCGCCGCCTGCTGACCGGAAGTCGCGTTGAGAAAACCTTCAAATCTACCGACTCCGCTGAAGGCGCAGACGTTGTGGATACTAACCTGAACTACCTGTACAACGACGGTGAATTCTACCACTTCATGCATCCGGAAACTTTCGAACAGCATCAGGTTGAAGAGAAAGCCGTTGGTGATGCAGCGAAATGGCTGCTGGATAATGCTGAATGTATCGTGACGCTGTGGAACGGCCGTCCGATTCAGGTATTACCGCCAAACTTCGTTGAACTGGAAATCGTTGATACCGATCCTGGTCTGAAGGGTGACACCGCAGGTACCGGCGGCAAGCCAGCTAAACTGTCTACCGGCGCAACAGTTAAAGTGCCATTGTTCGTACAGATCGGCGAAGTGATCAAAGTTGACACTCGCTCTGGCGAATACGTGTCACGCGTAAAATAAGTGTGTCGAAGGCGTACTTCTGTACGCCTCTCAATTCAATGTGAGAACCGAATGATTAAGCTTGCTAAATTGGTCGCCATCGCGTTGTTGATGACGGGTGCACTAAGCGCCTGTAATACTTTCCATGGTTTTGGCGAAGATGTACGTCATCTTGGCGGGGCCATTTCTCGCGCTGCGAGCTGATTCTCTTTTCTTCTGAAAATATCTTCTTTTAACAGTGTGAAATAAGCAGAGTGTCGATTCACCGCCTATGCTTACAACGCTGTACAAAAAAACTTCTGTTAAAAGGAAATTGCTATGTTTAAGAAGAGTATTGCTACCATTTTTTCCGTACTGATCCTTTCTTCCCTGCTGTCTGCCTGTAATACCACGCGTGGTGTTGGTGAAGATGTTGAAGCAGGTGGTCAGGCGATTCAGAAGAGCACTCAGTAATCCGTATCCGGTACGGCTTTGTGCCGTACCGGCTCCTCAATCAGCCCTGATTGACCCAAATTAATTTCTCTACCGGGAAGTTGGCCTGACGCGCTTTTTCGACCAGCTGCTGCTTCACCGTCTCATCCAGTTTCGGCGTTCGCGATAGAATCCACAGATAATCACGATTAGGCCCGCAGACCAGGGCATGCTGATAGTTATCATCCAGTGCAATCACGTTATAGCCGCCGTAAAACGGGCCAAAGAATGACACTTTCAACGCTGCACGCTGGCTGTCACCGGTAAAGTAGGCTTTACCGATGCTTTCCTGCCATTTCTGTTTTTTGACATTAAAGCCACGATTGACCACTTTCAGGCCACCATCATCGCGTTTGCTGTAGGTCGCGGTGACGTGATCGAGTCCGCGCTCAAAAGGATGATCGAGACGCGCGATCTCATACCAGCTTCCGAGGTAGCGCTCGGCATTAAAGCCTTCAATCACCGTGACATTTTTCGGCGGAGTGGTGGAGCAGGCGACAGAGAGTAAGGCGCCGGCTACGGCTACCAGTGTTTTCCACAATTGCATAAGCTATTCCTTTACAGATGAATAGCTTGAGTATAGGCGATAATCGTCACGCGGCGGATCACTGCCCGATAAATTGCCTGTGTCGCTATCCGCGAGGTGAAATGAGTAATTTTGAAGTATTCGGTTATTTGGCTGGGAAATTGCTCAGAAGTTTGTCTGCTCACGGCGATACGGGTAGACTTCATCCCCCTGTTTGACTTCGGAGTACATATCATGAGCGATACGGCAAGCTGGCAGCCGAGCGCACCCATTGCCAATTTGTTGAAACGTGCAGCGATTTTGGCTGAAATTCGACGTTTCTTTGCCGATCGTGGCGTGCTGGAGGTAGAAACTCCGGCAATGAGTCAGGCAACAGTCACTGATATTCATCTGTTCCCGTTTAAGACGCGCTTTGTTGGTCCGGGGGCAGCTGCGGGGCTGGATCTCTATCTGATGACCAGCCCGGAATACCATATGAAACGCCTGCTGGCGGCCGGTAGCGGCCCGATTTATCAGCTGGGTCGAAGCTTTCGCAATGAAGAAGCCGGGCGTCATCATAACCCTGAGTTCACGATGCTGGAGTGGTATCGCCCGCATTACGATATGTATCGCCTGATGAACGAAGTGGATGATTTGCTGCAGCAGGTGCTGGAGTGTGACAGCGCAGAGACGCTCTCTTATCAGCAGGCGTTTATTCGTCATCTGGAAGTCGATCCGTTATCGGCTGATAAAACCCAACTGCGTGAAGTGGCGGATAAACTTGGCGTGGGCGACCTGGCGAATGCAGAAGAAGATCGCGATACCCTGCTGCAACTGCTGTTTATGCTGGGTGTTGAACCAAAGATTGGACAGGATAAGCCGGCTTTTGTTTATCACTTCCCGGCATCGCAGGCGGCGCTGGCTGAAATCAGTACTGAAGATCACCGTGTCGCCGAACGTTTTGAGGTCTATTACAAAGGCATTGAGCTGGCGAATGGTTTCCGTGAATTGACCGATGGCCGTGAACAGCGTCAGCGTTTTGAGCAGGATAATCGCCGTCGTGCGGCACGCGGCTTGCCACAACAACCGATTGATACCAACTTACTGGATGCACTGGCGCACGGTATGCCAGCCAGCTCTGGTGTGGCGTTGGGCGTCGATCGTCTGGTGATGCTGGCATTAAAAGCCGAGCGTTTAAGTGATGTGATCGCCTTCCCGGTTGATCGCTGCTAAACAAACGGGCGGCAAACACGCCGCCCGTTTCAGTGAGTTACAACCCACCCGATTTAAACGTTCTCGCCGCTGGTGCGCCATTGCTGGCGGGCGTTTTTTGCCCCAGTGTTTCCATGCGCACCTGGAATGGCGGGAACGGCATCTCAATACCGTGCTCACGGAAACCTTGCAGAATCAGCTGATGCAGTTCATTGCGCAGCGGCATTCGGTGACCCATCTCAGCGGCATAAATACGCAGCTCAAACAGCTGAATCCCCTGTTGTAAATCCACCAGGAAAGCTTCCGGCTGCGGCGTATCCAGCACCCAGCTACAGCGCTCTGACGCCTGCAACAGGATGGTGTTTATCTCTTCACTGTTCGCGGCGGCCGGTGCCGGAATGGTCAGTACCACACGGGTGACGGAGTCAGAGAGCGACCAGTTGACGAACTGTTCGGTAATAAACGCCTTGTTCGGCACAATAATCTCTTTACGGTCCCAGTCGGTAATGGTGGTGGCGCGCGTGTTGATGCGGGTAATGCTCCCGGTCAGATCACGAATGGTGACGGTATCGCCAATACGAATCGGCTTCTCAAACAGAATGATCAGGCCAGAGATAAAGTTGGCGAAGATCTCCTGCAAACCAAAACCCAGCCCGACACCCAGTGCGGCTACCAGCCATTGCAGTTTCGACCACTCAATACCAATCATCGAGAAGCCAACCAGACCACCAATCAACAGCAGCACATATTTGGTCAGGGTAGTAATCGCATAACCGGTGCCGGGGGTTAAGCTCAGATGCTGTAACAGCGCCAGCTCCAGTAGTGCAGGCATATTACGCACCAACTGGGTGGTAATAATCAGCACCAGGATGGCGATCAATACCGAACCAAGGGTAATCGGCTCAATGCTTTCCACGCCTTGTACTGTGGTACTGGCGTCCCACAGTTTGATATTTTCCAGGAAGCCGAAAGCGGAATGGATCTCAGACCACAACACAATTACCGAAACCAGCGCAATCAGCGTCAGGATTGAGCGCACCAGCCGCAGCGACTGGGCGCTGATGGCATCAAGATCGATCACCGGTTCATCCAGTTCGACGCTGTCGCTGTTTTGTTGGGCTTCTTCTTCACCGCGTGCGCGGTTCGCCAGCATATCGGCACGGCGTTGACGTGCGCGATCAAAGGCAATACGACGACGCTGAATCAGCATCCAGCGCCGGATAATATGGTAGATAATCAGCAGCAGGAACCAGATAGCGACTGACGTTTCCAGCCTTGCCAGCAGCGCTTGTGCCGTCGCCAGATAGCCAATGCAGGAAGCCAGTGCGGCAATCAGCGGAATACAGATCATCAGATTCCACAGGATCTTGTTGATAATATTTTCGCCGTTGCCCTCTTTATCGAGGTACAGCGGCAGCCCGGCGCGCTTCAGGCTGACGGTAACCAGACTCAGTGCACCGCAGATCAGCACGAAGCACAGGCGGCCAAGGGTGGCAGAAAACTGACGCTCTTCCAGATTATCGAAAGCGATCAACAGCATGATCAGCGGCACAATAAAGCCAATCGACAACGAGTAGTAACGCATGGCGCGTGCCACCCGTTGTTGTGGCCAGCGGAAATGCACCACAAACAGACCTTGTGGCCGGGCAAATGCAGCACTGATCATAAACGCCCACAGCACCGGTAGCGTCGCCGTTACGCCGTCGCCAATGGCAACGGCAATAGGGTAGGGCCAGGCATGCTGTAAACCGTAGCCCAGCGCCGCCCATAACACCGGTAGCGGTAAGGCCACCACAATCGACCAGAACACGGTACGCAGCGTCAGGCTGAACTGGTCCTGCGTCACTTTACCGACGCGGCTGGTGGCGCGTTCAAGGAACGCATGATAGTGACGGCGTGAACTGATGCTGATACCAACTAACAGCAGCGCCGCAATAATCGGCACCACGGTTTCGCGGCTGGTCAGCATCATCACAAACGCGCCGCCGAGCTGGCCTAAGGTATCCAGGGACAACAGACGATTCAGCGCGTGTGCGACATCGATCGGATATTTCAGGCCAACCGGACTGACATCCGCCGTCCAGAACAGATAACGGTGCGCGGCCTCATTAATTTCCGTTAACGCATCCTGAAGCTGGCTGTTAGCCACTTTCAGCTTGGTGACTTCGAGAATTAAGGTGTCACAACCTGAAATCAGCGAGCTGAGCAGTTCGCGCTGGGTGCGCAACTGGGCATCAAGAATACGTTTCTGTTCATTGGTCAGATCATCGCCATTTTCCTGCTTCTGCTGTTTAAGCTGTTGCTGGCGATTTAGCAGATCTTCGTAATACAGACGCTGTACCCGCAACTGCCCCATATCGCTGTCAAGTTGCTGAGATTTTGGCATTTCCGGCAGGCGAGCGACCTGGGCACGCAGCGCTTCGCCTAACAGGTTGGAGGCACCCAGCCACTGCGATTGCTCACGAATTGTGCTTAATGCCTGGCGTACCTGAATGGTCTGGTTGGTGGCCTGACGTTGCTGCGAGGCCACCAGGTCCATCCGTTGCGCCTGCTGATTCAGCGCCCCTGACAGCTCGCGGTTGACGCGGAACTGCTCGGTGATGCCCGGCGGCAGATCGCCGCTATTTTCTGCCAGTTGTTCGGTGCGTTCCAGCGCCAGTTCTGCTTCACGCTGACGCAGGCTGTTCAGCTGATTGCGCAGCGCCTGCAAATAGTTATCCAGCTGGGCGGCTTTTTTCTGATGTACTTCAGCGCGCATCCGCGCCAGTTCCTGACGATTATTGGCCGACAGTTGCGCCAGTTCCAGCTCGTCAACCCGCGCTTTCTGTGCGGCTGACTCTGCCTGACGCAGGTAAATTTGCGCCTGCGCCATGGGCGTAGTGGCACTGGGTTGCGCCTGTAACCGACGCTCAACTTCACTTAATGCACGCCGTGCTTCAGTCTGCTGCTGCGGCAGTTGCGACAGTGAATCACTGATTTCACGTGCGCGATCCTGCTCCTGCTGAGCCTGGCGACCCTCTTCCAGCAGCTGACTGCTGATTTGCAGGATCTCCTGATCCAGTTCGGTGCTGGTCAGGGTGCTGCGGACTGACTTAGTGCTGTCGGTCAGGCCGGCAATTTGCTGGCGCAGCTCGCGCGACAGTTTCGGAAAGTCGTCGATAACCTGTTGGTATTGTTCGGTCAGGTCAAGGGAGGCTTTACGTTCATTCAGCCAGTTAAGCGCGGTTTCCAGTGTCTGAACCAGTTCCGCCTGATTCGGCGTATTTTTGCCAGACTTGGCCTGCTCAAGCTCTTGCTTAAGCAGTCCGTTATCAGGAACACTGGCGGCGAATACGGGCCAGCTTAAACAACAGCCCAGCAATAGAGTAAGAATCAGGCGCACGTTAAGTTCTGCTATTGGTGATGTAACACGGTTTCTGCATCGGTTTTCTGCAATGCGATTGCCAGCGGCTGACCGAGGCGGGTTTTGGTTTCCGGCGTCAGGCTTTCTGCCAGCTTAACTCTGCCAGGCGCAAACAGGTTGATCACCGTTGAGCCAAGCTTAAAGCGACCCATCTCCTGGCCTTTCAGCAATACCACGGAACCGTCTTCATCGGCACCCGGCCAGGTCCAGCGCTTAATCACACCGGTACGCGGCGGCGTTACGGTGCCTGACCAGGCTGTTTCGATGCTGCCGACAATGGTCGCGCCCACCAGAATCTGCGCCATTGGGCCGAATTCAGTATCGAAGTAACAGATGACGCGTTCATTACGCGCGAACAAGTTCGGCACGTTTTGCGCGGTCAGCGGATTAACGGAGAACAGATCGCCCGGCACATAGATCATTTCGCGCAGGATACCGTTACACGGCATATGTACGCGGTGATAGTCGCGCGGCGCAAGGTAGGTGGTGACAAACTCGCCGTCACGGAACTGGTCAGCCATTTGATAGTTACCGGCCAGCAGCGCTTCCAGCGTGTAGTGATGCCCTTTAGCCTGGAAAATATTGTCGCCATCGATATGACCCAGCTGGCTGATAGCGCCATCGGCAGGCAGTACCAACAGGTTCGGGTCTGTATCAATTGGGCGCACGTCGTCACGCAGTGGGCGGACAAAAAAGTCATTGAAGGTGCGATAGGTCGCAGTATCCGCTTTCTGAGCTTCGGACATATCGACCTTGTAGAACCAGACAAAGCTGTCGATAACTGCTTTGGTCAGCCAGCCTGCGCGTTTACTGGCGCCCCATCCGGCTAATTCAGTTAACCACTTCTTTGGCAGCAGATAATTCAGGCCGAGTTTAATACGATCCAACACGTTAGCCTCCTGGCTTAATACACGACGTTGAGAGAAAAAGGGGGCGAATTGTAGCAGCGCCCGTTTCTTTAGGCTATGTACCCGACATCACTGCCTGTTGGTGTACAGATTAGTCATCACTGGCGAAGTTTTTACGCGTCTTAACCTGTGACATGCTTTCCAGAATGCGATGATAGTTGTAGAAGCGCGATTCATTGATGGTGCCGTTGTCCACCGCTTCACGAATGGCGCAGCCTGGATCGGTATCGTGCTTACAGTCGCGGAATTTACAGTCGCCGAGAAACTCACGGAATTCGACAAATCCACGGGTGATTTGTTCCGGCTCAAGGTGCCAGAGACCAAATTCACGCACGCCGGGGGAGTCAATCACATCGCCGCCATGCGGGAAGTGGTAAAGACGTGCGGCAGTGGTGGTGTGCTGGCCGAGGCCGGAAACATCAGATACGTCGTTAGTCAGAATCTCATCGCGACCCAGATCGAGGCCGAGCAGGGCATTAAGCAGGCTGGACTTACCCACGCCAGATTGCCCGGCAAAGATGCTGATACGGCCAGTCAGTGCTTCTTCCAGCTCTTTCAGCCCCTGCTTTTCATGGCTGGAAACCATCAGCACCCGATAACCAATTTGGCGATAGATATCCATCTGCTGATCCACAAAGGCACGGCCTTCGTCATCCAACAGATCGGTTTTATTCAGCACCAGCAACGGCTCGACATCCAGTGTTTCGCTGGCCACCAGGTAGCGGTCGATAATATTCAGTGACAGCTCGGGCAGAATCGCCGACACGATAACGATTTGATCGATATTGGCAGCGATGGGTTTGACGCCGTCATAGAAATCCGGGCGCGTCAGTACCGAGGTACGCTCATGTACCGCTTCAACGATACCTTTCACCGTTGCGCCGCCTTCCTGGCCTGGACGCCAGACGACGCGGTCGCCGGTAACCAACGAGCGGATAGTGCGACGAATGTTGCAGCGATGCACCGTTCCATCAGCATCCTCGACGTCGGCGTGCATGCCAAAACGGCTGATCACTACGCCATCGCGCGCTTCACCAAACAGGCTGTCGTCGGGCTCAGGTTTGCCTTCACGTTGTTTCAGGCGGCGATCATGGTTGGCGCTGACGCGACGTTGTTGACCTTTGGACAGTTTATTTTTGCTCACTCTACCTCACAGGACTGACGGCTGTTCGCCCATATCGGGCAAAACGTCTATGATACACCCTTATTCGTTGTTATGACGACTTTGGCTACTGCGGGATTAAACATGAGCGGAAATGAAAATAACCTGATTTGGATCGACCTCGAAATGACCGGCCTCGATCCTGAGCGCGATCGCATTATTGAGATCGCCACGCTGGTGACGGATGCCAACCTGAATATTCTGGCGGAAGGCCCGGTCATCGCGGTACATCAGAGCGATGAACAGCTGGCGCTGATGGATGACTGGAATGTGCGCACCCACACCGGCAGTGGACTGGTCGAGCGAGTTAAAGCCAGCCAGTTTGACGATCACGCTGCGGAGCTGGCGACCATCGAGTTTCTGCAACAGTGGGCACCAGCCAACACGTCGCCGATTTGCGGCAACAGCGTGGGTCAGGACCGCCGTTTCCTGTTTAAGTATATGCCGCAGCTGGAAGCCTACTTCCACTATCGTTACCTCGATGTCAGCACGTTGAAAGAGCTGGCGCGCCGCTGGAAACCGGAAATCCTGCCGGGCTTTAAAAAGCAGGGCACCCACCAGGCGCTGGATGATATCCGCGAATCAGTGGCCGAACTGGCTTATTACCGCGAACATTTTATTCAGTCCTGAAAACGCTAATCATTTTTGCGGGCGGGCTTCTCGCCGCCCGTGCTAATAATTTGCACAGCCATGGTATAATAAAACATCATTATGGCGATTTAATCAGCATTCGCACCAAAAGCGAAAATATTTGCTTTCAGAGTCTTGCGGAGAAAAAGATTTCTCGTATAATGCGCACCCCGTACCGATGAAGAATTTAATTCGTTACGCAGAGCGGGAATAGCTCAGTTGGTAGAGCACGACCTTGCCAAGGTCGGGGTCGCGAGTTCGAGTCTCGTTTCCCGCTCCAAATTGATTTTGCAGTATTGCAGTACACCAGTTCCAAAGCGGGAATAGCTCAGTTGGTAGAGCACGACCTTGCCAAGGTCGGGGTCGCGAGTTCGAGTCTCGTTTCCCGCTCCAAAATTTGATTTCGCTGTTTACAGCACACCAGTTCTTATGCGGGAATAGCTCAGTTGGTAGAGCACGACCTTGCCAAGGTCGGGGTCGCGAGTTCGAGTCTCGTTTCCCGCTCCAAATTTTTAAATCCCCCTTTCTCAGATGAATTATCCACAGCGATAAGTCGACTGCGTTTTGTTTTGCCTCCGGATTGCCAAAATCTTTTAAACAGAGTTATCCACAGGTTTGCTATTTTCTCAGGCCGTGAATAGCCGCAGCTGATTTTTACATATAAAATATAAGTATGTGATTTAAAAAGATAAAAAATTGGTATGGTTTATTACGCCGATCGCGGTCAGTGCCTGTTACAGTTGAATGGCAACGCTTTTTTATTTTTATTCACAGCGTGTGGAAAAGTTGCGGTGATTAGTGCGGCAATAAATTGTACGCTTATGCATCACGCGGTAATCCCTTCTCGATCGCCCGCACCAGTCGTTTTTGCTGAGGGCGTTGAACCTCAATCACCTGTTCGGCGCGTTTACTCTGCTGTTGCGCCAGTGCCCAGTGAATATGCTCGTCCAGCATGGCATTTTCACCTTCCCGCGCGGTCAGTGCCGCCACAATTTCTGTATCCCAGGGCGCATTGCCCATCGCCACCGCAATATTACGTAACCAGCGCAGATGACCAATGCGGCGAATCGCCGAGCCTTCGGTAATCCGTAAAAATTTTGCTTCATCCCAGGCGAAAAGTTCGTTCAGCGGCGGGGCATGCAGCACCGCACGCGGACTAAAATCGTCTTCGTCGGTAAGCCGGCCGTAACGGTTCCATGGACAAATTAACTGGCAGTCGTCGCAACCGTAAATCCGGTTGCCAATCAGCGGCCGGAACTCCTCGGGAATAGCGCCTTCCAGCTCGATAGTGAGATAAGAAATACAGCGCCGCGCATCGACCACATAGGGTTCGACAATCGCGCCGGTCGGGCAAGTAGTAATACAAGCCACGCAGCGTCCACAGTTCTCTTCCTGCGGTTGATCCACCGGTAATGGAATATCAATTAACAGCTCGCCGAGGAAAAACCACGAACCTGCTTCGCGATTCAGAATCAAAGAGTGTTTACCGGTCCAGCCCAGTCCGGCTTTAACTGCCAGCGGGCGCTCCAGCAGTGGAGCCGAGTCGACAAACGGACGGTATTGCGTGTCGCTACAGCGCTCGCGGATCATATCGCCGAGCTTTTTCAGTCGATTGCGTAATACTTTGTGGTAATCACGTCCCAGTGCATAACGACTAACATATCCCAGACGGGGATTTTTCAGCGTGCTGGCAAACGCCGCTTTGGCAGGAAGATAGTTCATCCGCACGCTGATCACGCGCAGTGTGCCGGGCAACAGTTCATGCGGACGGGCGCGCATCATGCCATGACGCGCCATCCAGTCCATTTCGCCATGGTATTGTTTGTCCAGCCATGCCTGTAGCCGCGGCTCTTCCGGCGTTAAATCGGTATCGCAAATACCGACCTGCTGAAAACCGAGCGACAGTCCCCACTGTTTAATATCCTGGGCAAGCTGATGGAGATCGAGAGGGTGCGACATGACTGACCATAACCTAAGAGAAAACCCGGCTAGTTTACCACACTCTGTATGGCCTGCGGAGGCGATAAGCCAACTGGAAACTGCCGCCGCCGACAGCCTCGGTATTTCGCTGTTCGAACTGATGCAGCGTGCGGGTGGGGCGGCATTTGAACATCTCACCCGGCGCTGGCCGGATGCCCGCCACTGGCTGATTTTATGCGGCCACGGCAATAATGGCGGTGACGGTTATATTGTCGCGCGACTGGCGCAGGCGGTGGGGTTTGAGGTGACGCTGCTGGCGTGTGAAGGCAGTAAACCACTCGCGGAAGAGGCGCAGACCGCACGTGATAGCTGGCTGGCGGCAGGTGGTTTGATTCACGCTGCCGATGCCGCCTGGCCGGAAAAAGTGGACGTGATTATCGATGCTCTGCTGGGCACCGGATTAAACCGTCCGCCACACGCGCCATATGATGCGTTAATTACTAAGGCCAATCAGCATCATGCGCCAATTTTTGCCGTCGATATTCCTTCCGGTTTGCAGGCAGCTAACGGAACTGCCCCCGGAAATGTCATCGAAGCGGCAGAAACCCTGGCCTTTATCGCTTTGAAACCCGGTCTGCTGACCGGGAAAGCCCGCGACTATGTTGGCAAACTGAACTATCACGCGCTCGGGCTGGAGAATTGGCTGGCGGGCCAACAGGCTCCGATGATGCGCTATGACGCCAGTGATTTATCCCGGTGGCTAACACCCCGCCGTGCAACCTCACATAAAGGCGATAACGGGCGTTTATTGGTTATTGGTGGCGATCATGGCACCGCCGGCGCCATACGCATGACCAGTGAGGCGGCGCTGCGCAGTGGTGCTGGCTTAGTGCGAGTACTTACTCACAAACAAAATATTGCTTCCCTGCTGACCGCCCGCCCGGAACTGATGGTGCAGGAACTGACCGCCGAAGCGCTGGATGACGGACTGGAATGGGCCGATGTGATTGTGATCGGCCCCGGCCTGGGTCAGGGGGACTGGGGTAAGAAGGCGCTGAAAAAGGTTGAAAACAGTCAGAAACCGATGCTTTGGGACGCAGATGCGCTTAACCTGCTGGCAATCAGCCCTGAGAAACGTCAGAATCGGATTATTACGCCGCATCCTGGCGAAGCAGCACGGTTGCTGAATATTAAAACCGCTGAAATTGAGAGTGACCGCTTACATGCAGCGCAGCGCCTGGTAAAACGCTATGGCGGAGTGGTGGTACTGAAAGGTGCTGGCACCATTATCGCCAGTCAGCAAGGCGAACTGGCGTTTGCGGATGTCGGCAATGCCGGTATGGCCTCTGGCGGCATGGGCGATGTGCTTTCTGGTATTATCGGCGCACTGTCAGGGCAAAAACTCTCATTGTATGATGCTGCCTGTGCCGGCTGTGTGGTACATGGCGCGACCGCCGATGCGATAGCTGCACGCTATGGCACTCGCGGGATGTTAGCAACCGATCTGTTTTCCGAGCTGTATCTGTTTGTCAATCCTGAGATCTCGAATACTAAAGCATGAATACCAGTGTAATCGCATTGCCCGATGAGGCAGCAACCCTTGAACTGGGTGCCAAAGTGGCCCGCGCTTGCGACAGCGCGGCGGTCATCCATCTTTATGGCGATTTAGGTGCTGGCAAAACCACCTTTAGTCGCGGATTTTTACAGGCGCTGGGTCATCAGGGTAATGTCAAAAGCCCGACTTATACCTTGGTCGAACCCTATACGCTGCCTGGTCGCACGGTTTATCATTTTGATCTCTATCGTCTGGCCGATCCTGAAGAGCTGGAATTTATGGGAATTCGTGACTATTTTGCTGACGATACGATTTGTCTGGTGGAGTGGCCGCAACAGGGCGAAGGCGTATTGCCGCCGCCTGACTTAGCGCTGCATCTGCACTATCAGGCACAGGCGCGTCGGGCTGAAATCACCGCACTTTCTACTGCAGGAGAACGTATGTTGCAGCAGTTCACCGCGAACAAGGATCGCCCATGATGTTTCGCGTTAAATTAGCGTTGATATTGGCATGTTGTCTGGTTTCATTTTCCTCGCTGGCAGCGAATCTGTCTGATATTAAAGTTTCCAATGGTGACAACAAAGCTACGGTCACCCTGAGCTTTAACGGTCAGCCGGTTTACGGTTTTTTCCCGCTGCACAGCCCGGAGCGGGTGGTGCTGGATATTCGCCAGAGTGGTGTGATCCAGGGGCTGCCGCTGACCTTTAGCGGTGATAATATCGTCAAACGTATTCGTTCCAGCCAGCCGAAAGACAGCCAGAGTATCCGGCTGGTCTTTGAATTGACTCAGGCCGGGCGCACCCGTGCGGTGACTCAGCGCAATGGCAACAATTATGATGTGGTGTTCACTATTACCGGCACGCAAACCGCTAACCGCAGCAGCGCGCGCCCGGCAGCCGTGAGCAGCGCCACGCGCAGCAATCCGGTAACCGCCACTGCGCCAGCGAAACCGGAGCGTAATCCGTTTGATGGCAATAAAGTGACGGCGGTGACCAGCGGCAATACGCGCGTGGCTCCGGGACGCAACAGCACCAGCGCCAATGATACCGTCGTAGTCGCCATCGATGCCGGACATGGCGGCCAGGATCCGGGTGCCATTGGTCGTGATGGTCTGAAAGAGAAAAATGTCACCATTGCCATCGCGCGCAAGCTTAAGGCGTTGCTGAATGACGACCCGATGTTCAAAGGCGTGCTGACCCGTGATGGCGACTATTTTATTTCGGTAATGGGCCGCTCTGACGTGGCGCGTAAGCAAAATGCCAATGTGCTGATCTCGATCCACGCCGACGCCGCGCCAAATCGCAGCGCATCAGGGGCGTCAGTTTGGGTGCTTTCTAACCGTCGCGCCAACAGTGAAATGGCTAACTGGCTGGAGCAGCACGAGAAACAGTCGGAACTGCTGGGCGGCGCAGGTGATTTGCTGGCCAACAGTCAGGCCGATCCCTATCTGAGCCAGGCCGTGCTGGATTTGCAGTTTGGTCACTCGCAGCGCGTCGGCTATGACGTTGCGATGAAAGTGATTGCCCAGTTGCAGCATGTGGGTTCGCTGCATAAGCGTCGCCCGGAACATGCCAGCCTTGGCGTGCTGCGTTCGCCGGATATTCCGTCACTGCTAGTGGAAACCGGCTTTATCAGTAACCCTGCGGAGGAGCGACTGCTTGGCAGTAGCGCGTACCAGGAGAAGATTGCCCAGTCGATTTATAAAGGACTGCGCAACTACTTCCTGACGCATCCGCTACAATCCGGCCCAAAGCAGGAAAACCGACCGCTGGAGTCCACAGCGGCGGTTAACACAGAGGCAAACAGTTCACCGACGGCGACGCTGTATACCGGTGCCACCAAACGCCATGTCGTGCAGCGTGGTGAAACGCTGTCGGGTATTGCGTCACGGTATGGTGTCAGCATGGCAACGTTGCGTTCGCTCAACAAGCTTAAAAAAGATGGCGTCTGGGTCGGGCAGCGCTTGAAAGTTCCGGCGAGCGCCACCACTACAGCAGCCGCCAGCAATAAACCGAAGAAGCATAAAGTGGTGCGCGGCGACTCTCTGACAGCCATTGCCGTTCATTATGGCGTCAGCTCGAAAGCCATTATGCAGGCGAACAATATGAAAAGTTCGAATGTGATGTTGGGGCAAACCCTAACCATCCCGGCATCCTGATCAGTCCAACGGAGCCGTTTTCGGCTCCCCTTCTGATGGCGTGCCGGAGGCAAACTTTCGGCACGGGCGGTGAAAACGCTGCCCCTACGGAAAAAGCGGCGTCTCAACATACAAGGATTAACCATGCCCATTCAGGTGTTACCACCCCAACTGGCTAACCAAATCGCGGCCGGTGAAGTGGTTGAACGACCCGCGTCGGTGGTCAAGGAACTGGTGGAGAACAGCCTGGATGCTGGCGCGACTCGCATCGATATAGATATCGAAAAGGGTGGCGCAAAACTGATTCGTATCCGTGACAATGGCTGTGGCATTAATAAAGACGAACTGGCCATGGCACTGGCGCGTCATGCCACCAGCAAAATCACCACCCTTGACGATCTGGAAGCGATTGTCAGTCTTGGCTTTCGCGGTGAAGCCCTCGCCAGTATCAGCTCGGTTTCCCGCCTGACGCTGACCTCGCGTACCGAAGCGCAAAACGAAGCCTGGCAAGCCTATGCGGAAGGGCGCGATATGACGGTGACGGTAAAACCTGCCGCGCACCCGGTGGGTACCACGCTGGAAGTGCTCGACCTGTTTTATAACACGCCGGCGCGGCGCAAATTTATGCGCACCGAAAAAACCGAATTCACCCATATTGATGAAGTGATACGCCGCATTGCGCTGGCGCGCTTTGATGTCGCCATTTCGTTGACCCACAACGGTAAAATGGTACGCCAGTACCGTGGTGTCAGCGAAAGCAGCCAGCAGGAACGTCGACTGGGCGCAATTTGCGGCAGCGCCTTTATGACCCATGCGCTGGCGATTGAGTGGCAGCATGGCGATCTTAATTTACGTGGCTGGGTCGCCGATCCTGCCGGTTCACGTCAGGTGACGGAGCTGCAATATTGCTATGTGAATGGTCGCATGATGCGCGATCGTTTGATCAACCACGCGATTCGTCAGGCCTATCAGGATAAACTGGGCGATGATCATCAGCCCGCCTATGTGCTGTACCTGCAAATTGATCCGCACCAGGTGGATGTTAACGTCCATCCGGCCAAGCATGAAGTGCGTTTCCATCAGTCGCGGCTGGTACATGATTTTATCTATCAAGGGGTGCTGAGTGCGCTACAGGAAACCGGGGCGGAAACGTTAGCCGAACTTGCCACGCCGGAAGCACCAGCCGAACGCTGGCAGCCGGAAAACCGTCAGGCGGCCGGGGCTAACCATTTTGCCACGCCTGCTGCGCCCACCTCTGCGTCGGGAGTCTCTTCAGGTTCAGGCGGCGGCGGAAACAGCAACTGGCAGCGCAAGGAACCCGGCTATCAGCCGCGTGAAGGTAAGGCGTATCAGCAATTGCTGAAAACCCCGGAACCGCCGCGCGCGCGCGAAGCGGCCCCGGCCGTTACACCTGCGCAGAAACCGGAAGAGCCACTGCATGCGCACAGCCAGAGCTTTGGTCGCGTGCTGACGGTGGTGCGTGAGCATTATGCGCTGATTGAGCGCGGCACCGGTCTGGCGCTGATTGCCTTGCCGGTCGCCGACCGCTGGCTGAAACAGACTCAGCTCGACCCCGCTGACGAAGGACTAAAACCGCAGCCGCTGTTGATTCCGGTAAGATTAAAAGTAGATAAGCCGGAGCGTGAGGCTATGGGGCGTTTTGCTGAGTTACTGACCCGGCTGGGCATTGATCTGCAGCTGGACGCCCAGCATGTGACGCTTCGCGCGGTCCCTTTACCATTACGCCAACAAAATTTACAAAACTTGATTCCAGAACTGTTAGGCTATCTCGCCCGGCAGCAGGATGCCTCGCCAGCCTCGGTTGCACAATGGCTGGCACGCCACGCAATGGCAGAACATCCGCACTGGAATCACTCGCAGGCGATTGCACTGCTGGCGGAAGTCGAACGACTTTGTCCGGCACTGATCAAATCGCCACCTTCTGGATTAGTGCAACCGATCGATATTGATACGGCGTTGACCGCCCTGAAGCATGAGTGACAGAACAATGGCTGGCCGGCCTAAGGCAATTTTTTTGATGGGGCCAACGGCTTCCGGTAAGACCGCGTTAGCCATTGAGCTACGTAAACATCTGCCGGTAGAGTTGATCAGCGTTGACTCAGCACTGATTTATCGCGGAATGGATATTGGCACTGCCAAGCCTTCTGCGGAAGAGTTAGCGCAGGCGCCTCATCGTCTGCTGGATATTCGCGATCCTTCGCAAGCCTACTCGGCGGCGGAGTTTCGCCGTGATGCATTAGCAGAAATGGCGGATATTAGCCGTGAAGGCCGAATTCCGTTGCTTGTTGGTGGTACCATGCTCTACTACAAGGCGTTACTGGATGGGTTGTCGCCGTTGCCCTCGGCTGACCCGGAGGTGCGCCAGCGTATTGAGCAGATGGCGAGTGACCAGGGTTGGGAAGCCTTGCACCGTCAATTATGTGAAATAGATCCCGTTGCTGGTAGTCGTATTCATCCGAATGATCCCCAGAGACTCTCGCGAGCACTGGAAGTTTTTTTTATTTCGGGTAAAACTTTAACGGAGCTGACAAAAACATCGGGCGAAGCATTGCCTTATGAGGTGAGTCAGTTCGCGATCGCCCCCGCGAATCGCGAATTGTTGCACCAACGTATTGAAATGCGTTTTAAGCAGATGTTAGCGTCAGGTTTTGAAGCGGAGGCTCGGGCACTGTTTGCACGAGAAGATTTGCATACGGACTTGCCTTCCATTCGTTGTGTTGGCTACCGCCAGATGTGGTCTTATCTGGCGGGTGAAACCGACTATGACGATATGGTTTATCGGGGGATTTGCGCGACCCGGCAGCTGGCTAAGCGTCAGATAACCTGGTTACGTGGCTGGCAGAATGTTCACTGGCTTGATAGCGAACAGCCTGAATTAGCCCGTGATGCGGTATTACAGGTTCTTAGTGCGAAGCATGGGTGATTGTGTACAATTGGTGCGTTATCGTGCGCAAATTTTTACGTAGTATTTCAGGACCGCAGGGTTCTTAAGTAACAAACAACAAGCATATAAGGAAAAGATAGAATGGCTAAGGGGCAATCATTGCAAGATCCGTTCTTAAACGCATTGCGTCGCGAACGTGTTCCGGTTTCGATTTATTTGGTGAATGGTATCAAACTGCAAGGTCAGATTGAGTCTTTTGATCAGTTTGTCATTTTGTTAAAAAACACGGTCAGCCAGATGGTGTATAAGCACGCTATCTCTACCGTTGTTCCGTCCCGTCCGGTCTCCCATCACAGTAACAATGCGGGTGGCGGAAGCAGCAACTATCATCACGGCGGTAGTAATACGGCGGCACCTTCGCAGCCACAACAAGACGGTGAGAACGCTGAGTAAGCGCGTTTGCCGTACTGCCTGGACGGGGAGTTCATTTTTCACTGAGTTCCCCGTCTCGGTTCTATTTACAATGAGAGGTCCTACGCTTGTTTGACCGTTACGATGCCGGTGAACAGGCCGTCCTGGTTCACATCTATTTCTCGCAAGACAAAGATATGGAAGACCTGATGGAGTTTGAAACTCTGGTCTCTTCCGCGGGTGTCGAAGCGCTGCGTGTAGTAACAGGCAGCCGTAAAGCACCTCATCCCAAATATTTTGTCGGTGAAGGAAAGGCAGTCGAAATTGCCGATGCGGTAAAATCCAGCGGTGCATCGGTGGTGTTATTTGATCACGCCTTAACCCCGGCTCAGGAGCGAAATCTTGAGCGTCTGTGCGAGTGTCGCGTGATCGATCGCACCGGTTTAATCCTTGATATTTTTGCCCAGCGCGCCCGTACCCACGAAGGTAAATTACAGGTCGAGCTGGCTCAGCTTCGCCATCTGGCAACCCGTCTGGTTCGTGGCTGGACGCACCTTGAACGCCAGAAAGGCGGTATTGGTTTGCGCGGCCCGGGTGAAACCCAGCTGGAAACTGACCGACGCTTACTGCGCAATCGTATTACCCTGATTCTTTCTCGTCTGGCGCGCGTGGAAAAGCAGCGCGATCAGGGCAGACAAGCCCGCGCCAAGGCCGATGTACCGACCGTGTCGCTGGTCGGTTATACCAACGCCGGTAAATCGACGCTGTTTAACTGCATCACTTCGGCCGATGTTTACGCAGCCGACCAGCTGTTTGCCACGCTGGATCCGACCCTGCGCCGGGTTGATGTCGCGGATGTTGGCGAAGTGGTGCTGGCGGATACCGTGGGCTTTATTCGCCACCTGCCGCATGACTTAGTTGCGGCGTTTAAGGCGACGTTGCAGGAAACGCGTCAGGCCTCGCTGCTGCTGCATATTATTGATGCCGCCGATCAGCGCGTCGATGAGAATATTGAAGCGGTCGATGTGGTGCTTGAAGAGATTGAATCGGACGCGATCCCTCAGCTATTAGTGATGAATAAAATCGATATGCTGGAGGATTTTGAGCCGCGCATCGATCGCAACGAAGAAAATATGCCGGTTCGGGTCTGGTTATCGGCGCAAACCGGTGTCGGCGTGCCGCTACTGTTCCAGGCACTGACCGAACGTCTGGCTGGCGAGATAGCGCAGTATGATTTACGTCTGCCGCCAGAAGCGGGGCGGTTACGCAGCCGTTTCTATCAGCTACAGGCGATAGAAAAAGAGTGGAATGAAGAAGATGGTAGCGTAGGTTTGCATATACGCATGCCGATTATTGACTGGCGTCGACTGTGTAAACAGGAACCGGCACTGGTGGATTACATTGTTTGACTGATTTTGCCTGAAACGCGTATCCCGGCCTGGGATACCACCGCACACACAATTAATGGAGTATAAACATGGCGTGGAATCAGCCCGGGAATAACGGACAGGACCGCGACCCGTGGGGAAGCAGCAATAATCAAGGCGGCAACTCTGGGGGAAATAAGGGAGGGCGCGATAAGGGGCCTCCTGATCTTGATGATATCTTCCGTAAACTGAGCAAGAAGCTTGGTGGACTGGGCGGTGGCAAAAATAACAACAACGATAACAGTGGCGGCCAACGCTCGTCAGGGCGCGGTGGGCGTCGACTGGTCGGTATCGTTGCGGTTGCTGCCGTCGTTGTCTGGGCAGCAAGTGGTTTCTATACCATCAAAGAAGCTGAGCGCGGTGCGGTTACCCGTTTCGGCAAATTTGATCACCTGGTTGAACCGGGTCTGAACTGGAAACCGACCTTTATCGATCAGGTGCGTGCGGTTAACGTCGAAGCGGTGCGTGAACTGGCGGCATCCGGTGTGATGCTGACGTCTGACGAAAACGTGGTGCGCGTTGAGATGAACGTCCAGTATCGCGTGACCAACCCGGAACGTTACCTGTTTGCCGTCGTCAATGCTGATGACAGCCTGCGTCAGGCGACTGACAGCGCCCTGCGTGGCGTTATCGGGCGTTCCACCATGGACCGTATCCTGACTGAAGGCCGTACCGTGGTGCGTAGTGAGACGCAGCGAGAGCTGGAAGAGACCATTCGTCCGTACGATATGGGTATCACTCTGCTGGATGTTAACTTCCAGGCGGCGCGTCCACCTGAAGAAGTGAAAGCCGCATTTGATGATGCTATCGCGGCGCGCGAAAACCGTGAACAGTATGTTCGTGAAGCAGAAGCCTACGCCAACGAAGTTCAGCCACGTGCTAACGGTCAGGCGCAGCGTATTCTGGAAGAGGCGCGTGCTTATAAAGCCCGTACCGTACTGGAAGCTCAGGGTGAAGTGGCGCGCTTTGCCAAGCTGCTGCCGGAATATAAAGCGGCACCTGAGATTACCCGTGAACGTCTGTATATCGAAACCATGGAACGTGTGCTGAGTCAGACGCGCAAAGTGTTGGTTAACGATAAAGGTAATAACCTGATGGTGTTGCCTCTCGACCAGCTGATGCGTGGTGGTAACGCGGGTACGCCGGGAACCAATACTCAGGACAGCAGTAGTAACAGCCTGTTGCGCCTGCCGCCGGCCTCGAACAACAGTAACGATCGCGCCAGTAGCAGTTCGTCGTTCAGTCCAGAAAACATCATGGATCAGCGCCGGGCGAATGCTCAGCGCAACGATACCCAGCGCGAAGGGAGAGAGTAAGCGATGCGTAAGCCATTAATCGTACTATTGATTGTTGTGCTGGTGGTGCTGTACGCGTCACTGTATATCGTGCAGGAAGGCCAGCGTGGCATTGTGATGCGCTTTGGTAAAGTTCTGCGCGATGATGAAAACAAACCGCTGGTGGTGTCACCAGGTCTGCACTTTAAGATTCCATTTATCGAATCGGTGAAGACGCTGGATGCCCGTACCCAGACCATGGATAACCAGGCCGATCGCTTTGTTACCAAAGAGAAGAAAGACCTGATCGTTGATTCTTATATCAAATGGCGGATCAGTGATTTCAGCCGCTACTACCTGGCAACCGGTGGTGGTGACGTTTCTCAGGCGGAAGTGCTGTTAAAACGTAAGTTCAGTGACCGTCTGCGTTCTGAGATGGGTCGTCTGGATGTGAAAGATATCGTCACCGACTCGCGTGGCCGTCTGACCACCGACGTACGTGATGCGCTGAACACCGGTAGTGCGGGTAACGATGATGAAGTCGCCACCCCGGCAGCGGATGATGCGATTGCATCGGCAGCGGCACGCGTTGAGATTGAAACCAACAGCAAAGAGCCTGAGATCAATCCGAACAGTATGGCGGCGCTGGGTATTCAGGTGGTGGATGTGCGCATTAAGCAGATCAACCTGCCAACTGAAGTCTCTGACGCGATCTACAACCGTATGCGTGCTGAACGTGAAGCGGTAGCGCGTAGCCAGCGTTCACAAGGTCAGGAAGAGGCAGAGAAACTGCGTGCTACCTCGGATTATGAAGTGACCCGTACGCTGGCAGAAGCGCAGCGTCAGGCACTGATTACCCGCGGTGAAGGCGATGCCGAAGCGGCTAAACTGTTTGCCAATGCATTCAGTCAGGATCCGGATTTCTACGCCTTTATTCGTAGCCTGCGTGCTTACGACAGCAGCTTCAACGGCAACCGTGACGTGATGGTGCTGAGCCCGGACAGTGATTTCTTCCGCTTTATGAAGTCACCGTCTAACGCGACGCGTTAATCGTTACTGCAACAACTTTGTGGGCCGGAAAATATTCCGGCCCTTTTTTTATTGGAATCACTATGAATTCGACAATATGGCTGGCGCTGGCTTTAGTGCTGGTACTGGAAGGGCTGGGCCCGATGTTATTTCCGCGCGGCTGGCGCAGCATGATCCACGCATTGACCCGGTTGCCGGATCATCTGCTGCGTCGTTTTGGCGGTGGGCTGGTGGTCGCAGGTATAGTGGTCTATTACATGATCAGTACCCATATCCAGGGGGTTTCTTAATCACCGCTCTCTGGTGAAAAAAAACTCCGCAATCGTATGCTAAAAGTGCTGAAAGACGAAAACTACGATGGTAGAATCCATTTTTAAGCAATCGGTGATTTTGAGAAAATGGGTAAGAACGTAGTCGTACTGGGCACCCAATGGGGTGACGAAGGTAAAGGTAAGATTGTTGACCTTCTGACTGAGCGCGCGAAATACGTTGTGCGTTATCAAGGTGGTCATAACGCTGGCCATACGCTAGTCATCAACGGTGAAAAAACCGTCCTCCATTTAATTCCATCTGGCATCCTGCGTGATAACGTGACCAGCATCATCGGCAACGGTGTGGTGCTGTCTCCTGCTGCGCTGATGAAAGAGATGAAAGGCCTGGAAGATCGTGGTATCCCGGTACGTGAACGTCTGCTGCTCTCAGAAGCTTGTCCGCTGATTCTGCAATACCACGTGGCGCTGGATGTGGCGCGTGAAAAAGCGCGCGGTGCGAAAGCTATCGGCACCACCGGTCGCGGTATTGGCCCGGCGTACGAAGACAAAGTTGCCCGTCGCGGTCTGCGCGTTGGCGACCTGTTTAACAAAGAAACCTTTGCCGCTAAGCTGAAAGAAGTGATGGAATATCACAACTTTACGCTGGTGAACTACTACAAAGAAGAAGCGGTTGATTACGATACCGTGCTGAACGATGTGATGGCAATTGCCGACATCCTGACCGGCATGGTGGTTGACGTTTCTGATCTGCTGGATGGCGCGCGTCAGCGTGGCGACCTGGTGATGTTCGAAGGCGCGCAAGGCACGCTGCTGGATATCGACCACGGTACTTATCCGTATGTCACCTCGTCCAACACCACCGCAGGTGGCGTGGCGACCGGTTCTGGCCTTGGCCCGCGTTATGTTGATTACGTGCTGGGTATCGTCAAAGCTTACTCCACGCGTGTCGGTGCAGGTCCATTCCCGACTGAACTGTTTGACGAAACCGGTGAATTCCTGTGTAAGCAGGGCAACGAGTTTGGTGCAACCACTGGCCGTCGTCGTCGTACCGGTTGGCTGGATGCAGTGGCAGTACGCCGTGCAGTGCAGATCAACTCCCTGTCAGGTTTCTGCCTGACTAAGCTGGACGTGCTGGATGGTCTGAAAGAAGTGAAAATCTGTGTGGCTTACCGTATGCCAGATGGCCGCGAAGTGACCACCACTCCGCTGGCAGCTGAAGGCTGGGAAGGCATTGAGCCGATTTACGAAACCATGCCAGGCTGGAGCGAAAGCACCTTTGGCGTGAAAACCGTAGACGGTCTGCCACAAGCTGCGCTTGACTACATCAAACGCATTGAAGAAGTTACCGGTGTGCCGATTGATATTATTTCTACTGGCCCGGACCGTAGCGAAACCATGATTCTGCGCGACCCGTTTGACGCATAATCTCAGCACCGGCCGGACATTGTCCGGCCTTTGTCTATTCGGCTTGTTGCTCCCTTCTGCCTGCAGTTCCTGCCATTTTCATTTCAACCGACATACCCAAAAACCTTCATCTTGCTGCCAACGTATTGTTAGCCGGAAGTATGATGGGGATACTTGCTTAAAAAAATGCCCTGAATTTGATGGGCTGGTTTATCATCATTTAGAGAAAATGCATCAGAGCGGATGATGCCACGCCGGTGATTCACTGAGGTAAATGTGCAGCTAACGAGTTTTACAGATTACGGCCTACGCGCACTGATCTTTCTTGCATCACTGCCTGCTGACCAAATGACCAGCATTACTGAGGTGAGCGAAACGTACAAAGTGTCACGTAATCACATGGTCAAAATCATCAATCAACTGAGCCGTTCTGGTTATGTTGCCGCAGTACGCGGTAAAAACGGCGGCATCCGACTGGGAAGACCGGCCGGAGAGATTATTATTGGTGAGGTAGTCCGTGAGATGGAACCCTTGCAGCTGGTTAATTGCAGCAGTGAGTTCTGTCATATCACATCGGCCTGCAGGCTGAAAAAGGCGCTGCACGATGCGGTGCAGTGCTTCCTGCAGGAGCTGGACAAATATACCCTTGCCGACCTCGTGGAAGATAATCACCCGCTCTACAAATTACTGCTGGTTGAACGATCTTCAATCAGTAGCTGATGACAACGGAGGAACCGATATGTCACAAGATCCTTTTCAGGAAAGAGAAGCTGAAAAATACGAAAACCCAATTCCCAGCCGCGAATTTATTCTTTCTCACTTAGATAAACGTGAGAAACCGGCCAGCCGCGAAGAGCTGGCAAATGAACTGGGAATGGAGGGAGAAGAACAACTTGAAGCACTGCGCCGTCGCCTGCGCGCCATGGAGCGTGACGGACAACTGGTGTTTACCCGTCGCCAGTGCTATGCGCTGCCGGAGCGTCTGGATTTACTGCGCGGGAAAGTGATTGGCCATCGTGATGGCTATGGTTTCCTGCGTATTGAAGGCCAGAAAGATGACCTGTATCTCTCTGCTGAGCAGATGAAGGTCTGTATGCACGGTGATGTGATCCTCGCGCAGGCGATGGGTGCAGACCGTAAAGGCCGCCGTGAAGCGCGGATGGTGCGGGTGCTTGAGCCGCGCAATAACCAGATTGTTGGCCGCTACTTTACCGATGCCGGTGCCGGATTTGTCGTGCCGGATGACAGCCGTCTGAGCTTTGATATTTTGATCCCGCCTGAGTCGATTATGGGCGCACGCATGGGCTCCGTCGTGGTCGTGGAACTGGCACAACGCCCAACGCGTCGGACCAAAGCCATTGGTCAGATCGTCGAAGTCCTCGGCGACAATATGGGCACCAGCCTGGCCGTTGATATGGCGCTGCGCACCCATGAGATTCCGAGCGGCTGGCCGGAGCAGGTTGAGGCGGAAATCGCCAGACTGAGCGAAGAAGTGCCGGAAGAGGCGAAAAAAGGCCGCGTGGATCTGCGTGATCTGCCGCTGGTGACCATTGATGGTGAAGATGCCCGTGACTTCGATGACGCCGTATATTGCGAGAAGAAACGCGGTGGCGGCTGGCGCTTATGGGTGGCGATTGCCGACGTCAGTTATTACGTTCGTCCTGGCACGGCGCTGGATACCGAAGCGGTTAACCGTGGCACGTCAGTTTACTTCCCGTCGCAGGTTGTCCCGATGCTGCCGGAAGTGCTGTCCAACGGTCTGTGCTCACTGAACCCGCAGGTTGATCGCCTGTGTATGGTGTGTGAGATGACGATTTCCGCCCAGGGTAAACTGACCGGCTATAAGCACTACGAAGCGGTAATGCGTTCGCATGCGCGTCTGACCTACACCAAGGTGTGGCATATTCTTGATGGCGAACAAGCGCTGCGTGAACAGTATCATTCGCAGGTTAAACATCTGGAAGAGCTGTACAGCATGTACAAAGTGCTGGAAGTGGCGCGTACCCAGCGCGGCGGTATCTCTTTCGATTCCGAAGAAGCGAAATTTATTTTTAACGCTGAACGCCGCATTGAACGCATTGAACACACGGTGCGTAACGATGCGCATAAACTGATCGAAGAGTGCATGATCCTGGCCAACATTGCTTCGGCGCGTTTTGTTGAAAAGCATAACGAACCGGCACTGTTCCGCGATCACGATCGTCCAAGTGACGACAACATCAAAAGTTTCCGTACCGTGCTGAGCGAGCTCGGCCTGTCGTTAAGCGGCGGCGCAAAACCGCAGCCTGTCGACTACGCGGAGCTGCTGACGCAGATTGCCGATCGTCCCGATCACGAAATGCTGCAAACCATGCTGCTGCGCTCGATGAAGCAGGCGGTATACGATCCGGAAAACCGTGGTCACTTCGGCCTGGCGCTCGCCTCTTATGCGCACTTTACCTCGCCGATCCGCCGCTATCCCGATCTGCTGCTGCACCGTGCGATCAAGTATCTGCTGGCGCGTGAGCAGGGCACGCTGACCGGTAACACCACGCCAACCGGCGGTTACCACTACGATCTGCAGCAGATGTTGCAGCTGGGTCAGCACTGTTCGATGACCGAACGTCGTGCCGATGAGGCCACGCGTGATGTTGCCGACTGGCTGAAATGTGATTTTATGCAGGATCAGGTCGGACAGACCTTTACCGGCGTGATTGCCAGCGTCACCGGATTTGGCTTCTTCGTGCGCCTGATCGATCTGTTTATTGACGGTCTGGTACATGTCTCGACGCTCGACAACGACTACTATCGCTTTGACGCGGTAGGCCAGCGCCTGATTGGTGAGTCTGGCGGTCAGACTTATCGTCTGGGCGATACCGTTGAAGTGCGGGTTGAAGCGGTGCATATGGATGAGCGCAAAATTGATTTTGCGTTGATCTCAAGCCAGCGTAAACCACGCGGCGAAGGCAAAACCGAACGCGATCGTGCTAAAAAGGCCGCGCCGAAGAACGGTGGCCAACGTCGTCGTGAAGTGCGTAAAGGGGCGAATTTCGAAGCTGACAGCGCGTTCCGTCCGGCTAAAGAGGGCGAGGCTAAAGCGAAAAGCGGCAGTAAGGCGAAAAAAGATAAAAAAGCCAAAACTCCGTCAGATAAAA
The DNA here is from genome assembly GCF_001267535.1 of Winslowiella iniecta. Taxonomy (GTDB): domain Bacteria; phylum Pseudomonadota; class Gammaproteobacteria; order Enterobacterales; family Enterobacteriaceae; genus Erwinia; species Erwinia iniecta. Next base: position 123,523 of record NZ_JRXE01000009.1, read on the forward strand.
CCCGTAAAATCGCCGCCGCGACAAAAGCCAAACGCGCAGCGAAAAAGAACAGCGACACCAGCGCATAACACGCGGTCCGGATAACCCGGAACCCTGTAAGGGCGGCGAATAAGCCGCCCGCAAATTGATTATCGAGTTAAACACATGAGTGAAATTGTTTTTGGTATCCACGCCGTGCAGGCGCTGCTTGATAGCGATCCACAGCGCTTTCAGGAAGTTTTTATTCTGAAAGGGCGCGATGATCGTCGCCTGCAACCTTTGATCAAGGCGCTGGAAGCTCAGGGTATCGTGATCCAGGTAGCCAACCGTCAGTGGCTGGATAGCAAAGTCGAAGGTGCGGTTCATCAGGGGATCGTCGCACGCGTTAAGCCGGGCCGTCAGTATCAGGAAGGCGACCTGCCTGACCTGATTGCCGGTCTTGATCAGCCGTTTCTGCTGATCCTCGACGGCGTGACTGACCCGCATAACCTCGGTGCCTGCTTGCGCAGCGCCGATGCTGCGGGTGTTCATGCGGTAATCGTCCCGAAAGATCGCTCTGCTCAGCTTAATGCGACGGCGAAAAAAGTGGCCAGCGGCGCGGCAGAAAACGTGCCGTTGATTCGCGTCACCAACCTTGCACGTACCATGCGCGTGCTACAGGAAGCGAATGTCTGGATCGTCGGCACCGCCGGTGAAGCGGATCACACCGTGTTCCAGAGCAAAATGACCGGCCCGATGGCGCTGGTGATGGGCGCGGAAGGCGAAGGTATGCGTCGTCTGACGCGTGAACATTGTGATGAACTGATCAGCATCCCAATGGCGGGCAGCGTCTCTTCGCTTAACGTTTCCGTTGCCACCGGTATCTGTCTGTTTGAAGCCGTGCGTCAACGCACCAGTAAGTAATCTCTCCGGGGCGTGACCCACGCCCCGAATCTCTCTCCCGTTTCGGGCATATTTTTCTTCAGGCTTCATACTTCTCTTCAGGGGCGCATTTTGTCGTCCGCACCCGCCAGGGATAATGAGGGAGAAAAAATGACGTGGAACACCCACACCGTTTTTAATCAACCACGCCCGCTCAGCAACAGTAATCTGTTTCTGTCCGATACGCCGCTGCGCGAAGCCCTGATCCGTGAAGGCGCGGAGTGGGACAGCGAGTTACAGGCATCGGTCGGACAGCAGCTGGGCAGCGCCGAGTCGCTTGAACTGGGGCGTCTGGCGAATGCCTGGCCGCCCGAGCTGCTCCGTTACAACGCCTGTGGCGAGCGGCTTGATGAGGTGCGCTTTCATCCCGCCTGGCATTTACTGATGCAGGGATTATGTGCCAATCGCGTCCACAACCTGTGCTGGCAGGCAGATGCGCGTGTAGGGGCGTTTGTTGCCCGTGCCGCGCGCTTTATTCAGCATGCCCAGGTTGAAGCCGGTACTCTGTGCCCGATTACCATGACCTTTGGCGCGATTCCGTTATTACAGCAGAGCCTGCCGGCGGCGTTTCACCACTGGTTGCCGGGACTGTTGTCAGATCGTTACGATGCGCATTTGCAACCGGGCGATCAAAAACGCGGTCTGTTAATTGGCATGGGAATGACTGAGAAGCAGGGCGGAACCGACGTCCTGAGCAATACCACCTCGGCGCAACCGCTGGCTTCCCGCGGTAATGGCGAAGCCTATCGTCTGACCGGCCACAAATGGTTTTTCTCGGTGCCGCAAAGCGATGCACACCTGGTGCTGGCGCAGAGTCCGGGCGGGCTGAGCTGCTTCTTTCTGCCGCGTCTGCTGCCGGACGGCAGCCGTAACGCGATTCGCATCGAGCGCTTAAAAGAGAAGCTGGGCAATCGTTCCAATGCCAGTAGCGAAGTGGAGTTCTGTAATGCCACCGGCTGGCTGCTGGGTGAAGAGGGCGATGGTGTGCGGCAGATCCTGAAAATGGGTGGCTATACCCGTTTTGACTGCGCGCTGGGAAGTCATGGGCTGATGCGGCGCGCATTGTCGGTTGCGCTGTATCATGCGCATCAGCGCCAGGTGATGGGGAAAAATCTGGTCGATCAGCCGCTGATGCGCCAGGTATTGAGCGCACAGGCGTTACAACTTGAAGGGCAGACAGCCTTGCTGTTGCGGCTGGCACGCGCCTGGTCATCGCCAGCGGATGAGAGCGAGCGTGCTTTCAGCCGCCTGTTCACCCCGGCGGCCAAATATGTCATCTGCAAAAACGGCATTAATTTTGTTGGCGAAGCGATGGAAGTGCTGGGCGGCATTGGCTACTGCGAAGAGAACGAACTGCCACGCCTGTATCGTGAAATGCCGGTCAACAGTATCTGGGAAGGCTCGGGTAATGTGATGTGTCTCGATGTGCTGCGCGTGCTGGCGAAACAGCCCGGAGTGATGGAGATGCTGAACCGCGAGTTTGACGCGGTAAAAGGCGTCAATCGCCACTTCGACAGCGGCTGGCGACAGCTGAAACTGCGGCTGCGCAAACCGCAGGAAGCACAGGCGCGGGAGATCACCAGCCTGCTGCTGCGGCTGGCAGAGGGTGCGCAGCTGCTGAAAAGCCTCGACCCCCCGCTGGCCGATGCCTGGTGCCGCCAGATGCTGGACAGACGCGGCACCAGCACCCTGAGCGAGGATAACTGCGCACGTCTATTGCTGCGTGCTACCGGCGGCTGACGGGCCATACAGTGTCGCGGTGGCGTACCACATCGCCGGAATTACCGTTTCACTGACCATAATGATGTAGTAATAACTGGCACCCAGCGCATTGGCTTTTGCCGCGATGGCGCGTTCGGCATCATCCGGTGAGCCGCGCACGGTGGCGGTAATATTGCCAAGTCGGGTCAGGCTGAGACTCTGGGCGCGGGTAATTGACTGCGCCTGAGATGTCGCGACGGGCGGTGGCTGCGGAGTGGTATTTAAGGCGCTGCAACCACTTAGCAACAGCGCCAGCAACAGGTGGATCGTAATACGCATACAGGGTTCTCCCGGCGGGAATGGCATTAAGTTTATGCCATTCCCGCGCAAGATTTACCCTTTAAGTGTAAATACGCTGACTAAATGATTGAGGTGATGCCCTTTCTGACTCAGCTCGCTGGCGGTCTGCTCCGACTGCGCCACCATTTCGGTATTATGATGCGTCGCCTGACCAATCTGCGACATGGCGATATTCACCTGGCCGATACCGGCCGATTGCTCATGGGATGCCACATCGATTTCACCCATCAGCGCTTTGACCTGCTCAATGCGGGTGACGATATTCTCCATCGCTTCACGCGTCTGTTCCGACAGCTTATGACCTTCCGTTACCTTGCTGATCGAATCCTCAATCAGGCCATCGATCTCTTTCGCGGCCTGCGCACTACGCTGCGCCAGCGCCCGCACTTCGGCTGCCACCACCGCAAAACCCTTCCCGTGCTCACCGGCACGCGCCGCTTCAACCGCCGCGTTCAGCGCCAGAATATTGGTCTGGAAGGCAATGGATTCAATTACATGAGTGATGTCGGCAATGCTCTGTGACGAGACCTTAATCGCTGACATGGTATTGACTGAACGGGTCACCGTATCACCACCGTGGTGTACCGCATTGGCCGCTTCAGCGACCAGCGTCAGCGCTTGCGACACGTTATCGGCGTTCTGTTCCACCGTCGCACCCAGCTGCTCCATGCTGGCGGAAGTCTCTTCCACGCTGCTGGCCTGACGTGAAATCTGCTCGCTGATATTTCCGCTGCTGGCGGCGATAGCATCCGTCCCGAGGCTGATCTCTTCGGCGGCGTGGCGTACCTGCGAGACAATGCGCTCCAGGCCGTCACCAATGCCGTTAATCGCGCTAATCAGCTGGCCGACTTCATCCTGGCGTTGCGTGGCCAGCGTCGCCTGCAAGTTGCCTGCGGCGTAATGCTGCGCCAGGGCAATCACCTGTTGCAGCGGCTGGCTTAACCAGCGACGGGTAATCCAGACGAAGCTCAACGCGAACACCATCACCAGCGCCAGACCAATCAGCAGGAAGGTATTGCGTGTGGCGTTAATTGGCGCCAGCAGACTGGCTTGACTGACTTCGCCGACGATAATCCAGTCCCAGCCGGGCCGTTGTTGCCAGGCAATAATCTGACTTTCGCCGTGCTGGTCGTGGATTTCCAGCGTGCCTTGCGGTTGCTGTAATAGCTGCTGCTGGTCAGCGGCAGACCAGGCTGGCTTACTGCCTTCGAGACTGCGGTGGAACAGGAACTGTCCCTGTGCTTTGCCGGCGGCACCGTTAATCACGCTGAAATAACCGCTGTCGCCCAGCGTTTTATTCAGCACTTTTTCACGCATCATATTGAATTGCGGAGTGATATCCACGCCGACAAACAGGATGCCAATCACTTCACCTTTGTCATCCTGCACCGGCTGATACTGGGTGATATAGCGTTTACCAAACAGTGGGGCAAGGCCGCGGAAGGTTTTTCCCTGATTAATCAGCGCCCACGCCGGGCTGCTGCGATCCAGCCGGGTACCCATGGCGCGTGAGCCATCTTCTTTGCGCAATGAGGTGGCGATGCGGATGTAGTCGTCACCGCGCCGGACAAAAATCGTCGAAATCGCGCCGGTGCGCTGTAGAAAATCATCCACCGCACTTTCATCAAGGTTCAGGGTTTTCAGTCCGGCACGCAGGGTCGGCGTGTTTTCGTCGCCGATGGCAATCATCTGTGAGCTGTCACGGCTAAATTTTTCCGGCAGAAAACTCTGGAACAGGCGGGTGTAATTGGCCACTTCTTCGCTCAGGGTGGCGTTAAACATTCCGGCCATATCGCCGATACCTGCGACCTGGTTTTGCATATTATCCAGGGTTAAGGTTTCCAGCTGTTTTGCGGCGTTGTGGGTGAGTGACAGCGTGAGAATGAAAAACAGAACTGCCACGCTAAATGACGTCAGTACAGACAGCTTTACGCCCAAACTCCATTTGCTGAGTGAAAGACGTTTCATAGTATTGCCTTATAGATGGTTTATTGGAGCAAGTTACAACGGCATAAAAAGGCTAAGTTTTACCCTACAAAGCATGTGGAAAAGGTGTTTTATTGAATTGGCAATCATCACCTGCTGCAACAGCTTATAAATTAACGGCATTTGGCGCGCATAATCCGCTGTGAGAACTTACACTGCGTAACAGGTCAAACCTAAAGTGCGGTCACTGAGACCACGGAGGCAGAATGATTGAGATTGGAACCGAGTCGCTGGCGGGTATTGAGTGTCTGCATGCCACTCCCGCCGGTAAACGACAGCAGGCGCTGCCGACCATCATTTTTTATCACGGCTTTACCTCGTCGAAAGAGGTCTATTCATACTTTGCCGTTGCGCTGGCACAGGCCGGTTTTCGCGTGATACTGCCTGATGCCGATCTGCATGGCGCGCGCTATGACGGTGATACCGACTATCGGCTGACGCATTTCTGGGAAATTCTGCGCAGCAATATTGACGAGCTGCCACAGCTTGAGGCGGCGCTGCGTCAGCAGGATTTGATTGCCGAAGGTCAGTTTGGCGTTGCCGGAGCATCGATGGGCGGCATGACGGCGCTGGGCGCAATGGCGCGTTATCCGCAGATTAACAGCGTCGCCTGCATGATGGGTTCGGGCTATTTCAGCTCGCTAAGCCATTCGCTGTTCACGCCGCTGGAGGCGCGTTCGCCGGAGCAAAAGCAGGCGCTGGCGCAGCGGTTAGCGCCGCTGGCCGAGTATGATGTCAGTCATCAGCTGGAGAAACTGGCGAATCGTCCATTACTGTTGTGGCACGGCGAGGCGGATGAGGTGGTCCCGGCAGCGGAAACCGTGCGGCTGGAAAAGGCGCTACGCGAAGCCTCGCTCGATCAGCATCTGACCTTTCTGACTGAAAAGGGTATTGGCCATCGTATTACACCGCCGGCGTTAACCGCGATTGTCGCTTTCTTTAAGCATCATCTGTAACGGCAAGCAGAAAAAAGGCCGGAAACGGCTCCGGCCCTGTTACCCGTGGATCACAGCTGTTGCGATAACTGGCGTGGCGCGGAGATATTGGCGCGCTCATGGTTACCGGTCGGCGTGGCGATACGGTTGATATACTCATAATTTGCTGCCGCTTTGCTACCGTGACTTCTAATCTGCTGCGCACAGTCGTTGGTGCTGGCAAGGGCGGTGGTAGACAGGAAGAGACCGAGTAAAGTGGCAATGGCGATGTTGTTTATCATCGACTCCACCATATCCGTTGCTGCGTACTAAACCTGACGCGAAGGTCAGGGCCGTTTATTCCTCCATTATTGAGTTTAGTTGCTGTGCAGAAAATGAACAGTCATTATCCCCGAATCCCCCGTAATATTTAATTCATCAGGTGCCTTGAGTTTCCAGGGCTACGCCAGTATGATTACGCGTCAATTTTTCAGCCGCACTTAAACAACGTTCCTTGCTTCCATGGGCCGCGGTTGACCCTGACAGGAGGCTGAATAATCCGTAAGGAGCAAATTCGATGCGTCATTACGAAATCGTTTTTATGGTTCACCCTGACCAAAGCGAACAGGTTCCGGGCATGATCGAGCGTTACACTGGTGCTATCACTGGTGCAGAAGGCACGATTCACCGTCTGGAAGACTGGGGCCGTCGTCAGCTGGCTTACCCGATCAACAAACTGCACAAAGCACACTACGTTCTGCTGAACGTTGAAGCTCCTCAGTCTGTGATCGATGAGCTGGAAACTAACTTCCGCTTCAACGACGCCGTTATCCGTAGCATGGTTATGCGCGTTAAAAACGCGGTTACCGAAGCATCTCCGATGGTTAAAGCGAAAGACGAGCGCCGTGAGCGTCGTGAAGATTTTGCTAACGAAACCTCTGATGATGCAGATGCTGGGGATTCTGAAGAGTAATTAACCGTGACGGCCAATCGACTGCGCCTGTCTGGCACTGTGTGCAAGACACCGGTTCGAAAAATTAGCCCGTCAGGTATTCCACACTGCCAGTTTGTGCTTGAGCACCGCTCGCAGCAGGAAGAAGCCGGATTCGTTCGGCAAGCCTGGTGTCGTATGCCCATCATTTTAAGTGGCACGACGCATCAGGTCATTACTCAAAGTATAACGGTCGGCACGCAACTCACTGTGGAAGGTTTCATTAGTTGCCATCAAGGGCGCAATGGCCTCAGCAAGATTGTGTTACATGCCGAGCAGATTAGATTGATAGATTCTGGAGACTAGCCAAATGGCACGTTATTTCCGTCGTCGCAAGTTCTGCCGTTTCACCGCGGAAGGCGTTCAAGAGATCGATTATAAAGATATCGCAACGCTGAAAAACTACATCACTGAAAGCGGTAAGATTGTACCGAGCCGTATCACCGGTACTCGCGCTAAATACCAGCGTCAGCTGGCTCGTGCTATCAAGCGCGCGCGTTACCTGTCTCTGCTGCCGTACACTGATCGTCATCAGTAATCGGCAACTGTCCAATAACGACTTTAAGAGGATATGGTAATGCAAGTTATTCTGCTTGATAAAGTAGCAAACCTGGGCAGCCTGGGTGATCAGGTCAACGTTAAAGCGGGCTACGCTCGTAACTTCCTGGTACCACAGGGTAAAGCTGTTCCTGCTACCAAGAAAAACGTTGAGTTCTTCGAAGCACGTCGTGCAGAACTGGAAGCCAAACTGGCTGACGTTCTGTCTGCAGCTAATGCACGCGCTGAGAAAATCAATGCACTGGGCACCGTTAACCTCGCGTCTAAAGCAGGCGACGAAGGTAAACTGTTCGGTTCCATCGGTACCCGCGACATCGCTGACGCTGTAACTGCAGCTGGCGTTGAAGTGGCTAAGAGCGAAGTTCGTCTGCCGAACGGCGTTCTGCGCACCACCGGTGAGCACGAAGTGGACTTCCAGGTTCACAGCGAAGTATTCGCGAAACTGATCGTGAATGTAGTTGCTGAAGCTTAATTGATTCAGTAATGCGAGAACGCCGGCCTTGTGCCGGCGTTTTTGTTTGTGCGCTGCTCCGCCAGAACAGGCATGCTACCGGGCGCGAATAAACGAACCGTCTGGCTGACGAGTAAACAGAATCGGGCCATTGTCGGTTTCCACCGTTAAGCCTGTTACCACGCCCTGATCATCTTCCCGAATTTTCACATTCTGCCCGGTACGCAACGTGCTGAGCGGCTTGTCGTCGCCTTCCACCTGCGCCATAGCGAACACGTCATTAACCGGCAAATTATTATCGCGGAACAGCTGAGCCAGCGTCTGGCCGGACGCTATCTGAAAGCTGCGCCATTCACCCTGCGAATCGGCTGCGGGTGGTGAGGATGAAGGATCACTCTGATTGCTGTCATTATTGTAGATATCCGCCTGTAACGGCACTTCATTGCCGCTGCCTTGTTGCGCAGGGCGCGATGCCGGGCCTACGGAGGGTGAAGATGGCCAGAGAAATGCCAGCAACATCACGATCAGCGCCAGGATAATGCCACGGCGATGGGCGGGCGGTAACGGATCCATAAAGCGCAGGTTATCGGTGACATGCCAGATTTTGCTCAGCACCGACTGGCTGCGTGATGAAGAACCCTCAGGTATCATTTCATCCTCCTGTTGCGCAGCACGCGCAAATGGTTTGCGGTTTGCCATCCACATCTTCAACAACGGATGGTAAAACGGCAGGCGTTTCCTTTGCCGCGGGGCAATTCTCCCCATGTAAATAACCTCGTTAACCCCAGACTGACGCATCAGTAAACGGCAGACTTTAATTATAGCCTGCTAACTGTTTGATGTGAAAAGCACAAGCCAGATACGTGACACTGTGGGCGTTATTAATTATATGAGAGGCTATTGTTTCTGTTTCTGCGGCAAAAGTCATCCACTGACACGTGGGATTTTACCCTCAGAGCTTGCGCTGTTATGCTCTGCCTTCAGTTATATCCATGATAAAAGGAAAATCCATGACAACCCCTTCTTTTGACAGCGTCGAAGCGCAAGCAAGTTACGGTATCGGTTTACAGGTTGGCCAGCAGTTGCTGGAATCTGGACTGCAGGGTCTGCAGCCAGAAGCATTGCTGGCAGGTCTGCGCGATGCGCTGGAAGGGAATGCGCCAGCAGTTCCGGTTGATGTTGTACATCGTGCACTGCGCGAAGTTCACGAGCGTGCGGATGAAGTCCGTCGCGAACGTCAGCAGGAAATGGCGGTTGAAGGTCAGAAATTCCTCGCAGAGAACCTGAAACGTGAAGGCGTCAGCAGCACCGAGTCAGGTCTGCAATTTAGAGTGCTTAAGCAGGGCGACGGTGCGATTCCATCGCGTCAGGATCGCGTACGCGTGCATTACACCGGTAAACTGATCGATGGCAGCGTGTTCGACAGCTCCGTACAGCGTGGCGAGCCAGCAGAATTCCCGGTTAGCGGCGTGATCGCGGGCTGGATTGAAGCACTGACTCTGATGCCTGTCGGTTCCAAATGGGAACTGGTGATCCCGCACAACCTGGCTTACGGCGAGCGCGGTGCCGGTGCATCGATCCCACCTCTGAGCACCCTGGTGTTCGAAGTTGAGCTGTTAGAGATTCTGTAAGTATTTCTGGCACCAGATGTTGTGGGGGAGCCGAAAACGGCTCCCCCACAATGCTGACCGCCCGGTCAGCGCTGGCTAAGGTCCAGACTCCAGATGGCAAAACCGATGTCATCATTCCCTTTCTGCGTCATCGGGTACTGCGCGTGCTGCTGAATAAATCCCGTCGCCTTTTCACTCGGTGAAGTTTCGAAACGAATATCCAGCGGCTGCTGGCTGTTAATCGGGGCCAGTCGCCAGTTATTATCCGCCTGCGGTTTCACCTCTCCCTGCGCTTTAGTCTGAGCGCTAATATAGGCTGCCACCACCGAGCGGTTCTCATCCGGTGAAGCAAACGCCACATATTGATCGCCGGTACCGGCAAACTTGCCGCCATACGCGCGGTAGTTGTTGGTTGCCACGAGGAAAGTTGCCTGCGGATCGACCGGCTTGCCCTGCCAGGTCAATTGTTTGATGCGTGACGCACGGGCATTAATCAGCTGACACTCATCGTCATAGCGCGCCGGTTGGGTGATATCAACCTGATAATTCACGCCATCAATCACATCGAAATTATAGGTGCGGAAATTCCAGTTAATCAGCGATTGCGGTTTGCTGCTGCTGGCATCGACCTGATTAAACTGCCCGGCTGAACACTCCAGCCACTCTTTCACCTGCTTGCCGCTGACTTTCATCACCACCAGCGTATTCGGGTAAAGATAGAGATCGGCCGCGTTGCGGAAGGTCAGCTGACCCTTTTCCACTTCCACATAGCTGGCCGGGTCGTTTTTGCGTCCGCCAGCTTTAAACGGCGCGGCGGCAGACAATACCGGCAGGTTCGCCAGGTCGGGGTCGCCCTGAATATAGTGCTTCACGTAATCAATTTGCGCGTTATTAACGATCTGTACCGTAGGATCGTCCTGCACCAGCGACAGATAGCTGTACATCACATCAGCCGATTTACCGATCGGTTTACTGACAAATTCGCGGGTGGCGCGATGGTCGTCAGCCAGCACTTTCACCAGCGCCGGATCTTCGGCCGCCAGCGACTTTTTCGCGGTTTTATCATAGATCGGACGCGCCTCAGCTTTGGCGCTGCTGACCTGCCATTTGCCGTCGTGGTTATCGAGCACCATATCCACCACACCGAGATGGTCGCCCCACATACCCGGCATCACTGCCGGAATCCCATTCAGCGTGCCTTGCTTGATATCTGCACCCTTAATGTTGGCGAAATCTTCGCCGGGGAAGACCGCATGGGCGTGACCAAACATAATGGCATCAATGCCCGGCACCTGGCTGAGGTAGTAAACCGAGTTTTCCGCTAACGCTTTGTAGGGCTCGCTGGAAAGACCGGAGTGCGGAATCGCCACCACAATATCCGCACCCTGTTTACGCATCTCCGGCACCCACTTACGCGCAGTTTCAGTAATATCGTTCACCGTCACTCTGCCTTGCAGGTTGGCTTTATCCCACACCATGATTTGCGGTGGTACAAAACCGATATAGCCAATTTTAAGCTGATGGGTTTTCCCTTCGCGGTCAGTGACGTCAACCGGCTCAATCAGATACGGTGTAAACAGCGGTTTGCCGCTCTTAACATCAATCACGTTGGCGTTGATATAGGGGAAACGTGCACCGCTAATCGCTTTGTGCAGATAGTCGAGGCCATAGTTGAATTCGTGATTGCCCAGGTTACCGACGCTGTAATCGAGAGTATTCATCGCTTTGTACACCGGATGAATGTCGCCCTGCTTCAGTCCTTTCGCCGCCATATAGTCGCCGAGCGGGCTGCCCTGAATAATGTCGCCATTATCGACCAGCACGCTGTTTTTACTCTCTTTACGTGCTGCTTCGATCAGGGTGGCGGTGCGCACCAGACCGAACTTCTCGCTGGGGGTATCTTTGTAGTAATCGAAGTCCATCATATTGCTGTGCAGATCGGTGGTTTCCAGAATACGCAGATCGACCGTCGCAGCATTGACCGTGGTGGCTACCATCACCGCCAGTAGCGTCATGCAAGGCTTAAACATTCCATTCTCCTGTTAAATACATCCGACATCATTCAGTAAGGATCTCAAAATACGCTGAAAACATTACGTTTAATCTCACAATATTGTGATCTGCCACAAAAAAATATGTCATGGTATCCGTCACGGAATACACTGAGTTTATCCAGTTAACAGTGACTAACTGCTACTCTTTGCAGAATGTTCGCGACAACGAATGAAATCATGAGGTGAAAAATGTTAGAGCAAATCTGCCAGCTGGCGCGTGAAGCGGGCGAGGCTATTATGCAGGTATACGATGGCCAGGCACCGCTTGATGTTTCTCACAAGTCTGATGATTCACCGGTTACTGCGGCGGATATCGCAGCACATAAAGTTATTATGCAGGGACTGAATTCACTGACGCCGGATGTTCCGGTGTTGTCGGAGGAAGATCCGGCAGGCTGGGAGGCGCGCCAGCACTGGCAGCGTTACTGGCTGGTCGATCCGCTCGACGGCACCAAAGAGTTTATTAAACGCAACGGCGAGTTTACGGTGAATATTGCCCTGATTGATAAGGGAATCCCGGTGCTGGGCGTGGTCTATGCGCCAGCCATTGGCGTGATGTATTCCGCTGCGGAAGGCAAGGCGTGGAAGGAAGAGGGCGGCCATCAGGAGCAGATTCAGGTGCGCGATGCGCGCCCGCCACTGGTGGTGATTAGTCGTTCGCATGCCAGTTCTGATGAAGAACTGAAAGAGTATCTGAACCAGATGGGCGAGCACCAGACCACTGCCATCGGTTCTTCGCTGAAGTTCTGCCTGGTGGCGGAAGGCAAAGCGCAGCTTTATCCCCGGTTTGGGCCGACCAATATCTGGGATACCGGCGCAGGTCATGCGGTGGCTATTGCCGCTGGAGCGCATGTGCATGACTGGAAAGGACAGACGCTGGACTATACGCCGCGCGAGTCATTCCTGAATCCGGGTTTCCGGGTGTCGATTTTCTGACAACTGATATTATTGCAATACTCCAGGGGAGCCGTTTTCGGCTCCCGCGTTGATGGCGTTCTTGTCGCTGGTTAACCCACTTTATTTCAGCAAGTTATGCAGTAACGCGATCACCTGCTTCACTTCATCCTGCGTTAGCGCACCATCTTTTGCGAAGCGCACGGCTCCTTGTTTATCCAGTACCACAACGGCCGAGCCGCCGTTTGCCAGCTGCCAGGCCTGCTTTGCCGCCCCCTTGCTGTCGACAATAAACTGCGACCACGGATACTGTTTTTTATTACTCTCAATGCTACTACGGACAAACATGCCGGTGCCGGGAATCGCATCATCGGTATTGACCACCGTGGTGGTCTGATAGCGATCATGTGGCAACTGAGCCGCTTTGATCGCTTCAATCAGCGCCGCATTTTTCTCTTTGGCTGACGATCGACCCGCAATATGTTGGATCACTCGCACTTTGCCGCTGAGCTGGGCGCTGTTCCAGTTTTTATAGCTAAACTGATCTTGTTGCCAGACAAGCTCGCCTTTATCGGCGATACCGACCGGGGCCACGCGCTGCCCCTCAACAAAATTATGCGCCGCAGCGCTAAGCGGCAGTAACAGTGACAGCGTAAGGGTTAAACAGCGGACAGTTATCATGGCGACTCCGTTTTTCAGGTGATCCGACCACTTGGTCATGATTCTGCAATAATAAGCATGGATGATGCGTCTGTCGCATTGAACTGTCAGCTTTGCGGCATGCAGCACAAATCCCTGCTGACTGAAGGTTTATACTGAATACCATGACGTAATTAACAGACTATTCTGTAATGTTATGTCAGTTCAGTAAAAAAATTCGGTTTTCGGAAACACGGCAAGCAATCTTGTTCTATAGTTTATCAGCAATTTGCGCTTCAGGAGTTCGCACCGAATTTGGCCGCGACGAGGCGTAGTGAAGGATTTAACTCTCAGGAGCTAGTACAGAATGAAAATATTCCAGCGTTACAACCCATTGCAGGTCGCAAAGTATGTAAAAACGCTGTTCAGAGGACGGTTGTATATCAAGGATGTGGGTGCGTTTGAATTTGATAAGGGCAAAATTCTTATCCCGCGCATCAAGGATAAGCAGCATTATAGTGTTATGTCAGAAGTTAACCGCCAGGTACTGAGATTACAGACTGAGTTTAACTAAGACCGGCGGCAATGATGCCGCCACTGCAAACGGGTTTTTGAACTACCCCAGGGGAGCCATTATCGGCTCCCTTAGTGTTTTATCCCCGCCCGATTTACTCTTCTGTTTCAAGTGCTTTTGGCAGCGTGATGGTAGAAACAGGGCGTTCCACGATACGTGTCACCAGCAGCTGATCGATGCGATAGCTGTCGATATCGACCACTTCAAATTTATAGCCGGCAAACTTCACGAAATCGGTACGTTTCGGGATTTTGCGCAGCATATACATCATAAACCCACCAATGGTTTCGTAATTACCGGACTGCGGGAAGTCATCGATATCCAGCACGCGCATCACGTCATCAATCGGCGTGCCGCCTTCTACCAGCCAGGAGTTCTCGTCACGGGCAACAATTTGCTCTTCCATGCCCTGACCGACCAGATCGCCCATCAGCGTGGTCATCACGTCATTCAGCGTGATAATCCCTACCACCAGCGCATATTCGTTCATGATCACCGCGAAGTCTTCACCGGCGGTTTTAAAACTCTCCAGCGCTTCAGACAACGTCAGGGTATCCGGCACGATTAATGCCGAGCGGATCTGCACGCCGCTGCTCAGCGTCATGCTTTGATTGCCCAGCACGCGCAGCAGCAGCTCTTTCGAGTCCACATAACCCACGATATGGTCAATATCCTGATTACAGACCAGAAACTTCGAGTGCGGATGGCGGGCAATTTTCTCTTTCAGACTGTTTTCGTCTTCATGCAGATCAAACCAGACAATATTTTCGCGTGAGGTCATGGAAGAGGGAACGGTACGCGATTCCAGCTCAAACACGTTCTCAATCAGTTCATGCTCCTGCTTACGCAGCACCCCGGCCAGCGCGCCGGCTTCCACGACCGCATAGATATCATCAGAAGTAATGTCATCCTTACGTACCATCGGGATCTTAAACAGGCGGAAAATCATATTTGCCATGCCGTTAAAGAACCACACCAGCGGACGAAGAACCATCAGGCAAAAGCGCATCGGATTGATAATGCGCAGCGCAATAGCTTCCGGCGCAATCATGCCGATACGTTTTGGGGTTAAATCTGCAAACAGGATAAAGAAGCTGGTTACAAGGGTAAACGAGCAGATAAAGCTGAGCTGTTCCGCCAGTTCCGGCGCGACCACCCGCTCAAACAGCGTGCGGAAAGCGGGGGAGAAAGCCGCATCACCGACAATACCGCCGAGAATCGCTACCGCATTCAGGCCAATCTGCACCACGGTAAAGAACATGCCAGGGGTTTCCTGCATTTTCATCACGTGTTGCGCGTTGATGTTGCCCTCATCGGCCAACAGTTTAAGTTTAATTTTTCGGGCTGCAGCCAACGAAATCTCCGACAGGGAGAAAAAGGCGCTGATCGCGATTAACAGTAATATGACAAGCAGGCTATCTAGCATAGATTTTCCGTAGGTTTGTTTCTCTTGTCATTTTTGGCGTGGTGTAGCGCGGGATTCCACGTACGTCCTGTACATGTCATTAAGTAAAGGGCTATCCATGCCAAAAATGTCTGCGCCAGTACGACCATAACAGACGTGGTACGGTCGGGGCAGAATTTATATCAGACACTGGTCTGATCTTCGGTGTGCATTATAGCAGCAGGCGATATCGGGCGGCTAGTGGTTACGCGTGTGGTGAGAAATTAGACAATAATGTTATTGCCTCATCAACGTATCGCTTTACGCTCTACTTTCAGCCTTGTCTAATGACATTCGCACGTTACACTCCTGTGGGTTGCGGTTTGCGATCCGCTGTTGTGTACTGTCATGAGTTTTCAGACAATAAAGCGTAAAATTTGAGTTTATGCTGCATTTTAGCGAATAGTTAGCTGCACGGGATCGGAAAGAAATGATACGTCTTTCTCAATTTATCCCGGCAGTACAAGGGTTTGCTATTCATAAAAAACGATTCGCCCATCTGGAACAAGGGCTGGCAAGAGAAACAGGAGTAAGCGTGCCACGAATTCATGTGTACTGCATGTACTGTCTGCTGATTGTCGCGCCTGTAACACAGGCCGCGAATATCCGCTTGCAGGTTGAAGGTTTAACCGGGGATTTACAAAAAAACGTCAGAGCGCGTCTTTCGACTATCAGCACCGATGAAGTGACGGCTGACGGGCGCTTTCGTGCACGCGTCTCGAATGCGATTCAGGAGGGGCTGCGCGCGTTGGGTTACTACGAACCCGATATCGATTTTGAAATGCGTCCCGCGCCTGCGGGGGGCGGCCGTCCGGTTTTGATCGCCCGGGTTAAAGCGGGGGAACCGGTGAAAATCGCCGGGACGACGGTAATTGTGCGCGGTGACGCGCGTAATGATGAGGATTACCAGAAAATGGTGCGCGAGGGTAAACCCGCCAACGGCACTATTTTAAATCACGGTAAATACGACAGCTTCAAAAGTAACTTCACCAATCTCGCGCTGCGTAATGGCTATTTTGATGGCGACTTCCGCAAAAGCCAGCTGGGCGTCTCGCCAGAGCGCCACGAAGCATTCTGGGATATAGATTATGACAGCGGTCAGCGTTACCGCTTCGGCGATGTTAGTTTTGAAGGCTCGCAGATCCGCGAAGAGTATTTGCAAAATCTGGTGCCGTTTAAAAAAGGCGATTACTACAGCTCGCGCGATCTGGCCGAACTGAATCGCCGCTTATCCGCGACCGGCTGGTTTAACTCCGTCGTGGTCGCGCCTGAGTTTGCAAAGGCGCGTGAAAGCAAAGTGTTGCCACTAAATGGCGTGGTCTCGCCACGTACCGAAAACACCATTGAAACCGGTGTCGGCTACTCCACTGACGTCGGCCCGCGCGTTAAAGCCACCTGGAAAAAGCCGTGGGTCAACTCGCGCGGCCATAGCTTCGCCACCAGCGCCAATATCTCGGCACCGGAACAGCAACTCGATTTCAGCTACAAGGTGCCGCTGCTGAAAAGTCCGCTGGAGCAATATTATCTGCTGCAGGGCGGGGTGAAACGTACCGATCTGAATGATACCAAGGCGGATTCCACCACACTGGCCGTCTCCCGTTTCTGGGAATTGAGCAGCGGCTGGCAGAAAGCGATTAATTTGCGCTGGAGTCTCGATCACTTTACCCAGGGTAGCGTGACTAACACCACCATGCTGCTCTATCCGGGCGTCAGCATTAACCGCACGCGTTCGCGCGGCGGTCTGATGCCGACCTGGGGCGATTCGCAGCGCTACTCGATCGATGTTTCTGACACCACCTGGGGTTCCGATGTCGACTTTGCGGTGTTGCAGGCGCAAAACGCCTGGATCCGCACTCTGGCCGATAAGCACCGCTTTGTGGCGCGTGGCAATCTCGGCTGGATCGAAACCAATGACTTTGAACGTGTTCCGCCGGATCTGCGCTTCTTCGCCGGTGGCGACCGCAGTATTCGCGGTTATAAATACAAAGGCATTTCCCCACGCGACAGTGAAGGCAAGCTGACCGGTGCGTCGAAGCTGGTGACCGGCTCGCTGGAGTACCAGTACAACGTGACCGGCAAGTGGTGGGGCGCAGTGTTCGTCGATTCCGGCGAAGCGGTGAATGATATCAAAAAGGATGATTTCAAAACTGGCGCGGGCTTCGGCGTGCGCTGGCAGTCACCGGTAGGGCCGATCAAACTGGATATCGCCCGACCGATTGGTGATAAAGAGGAGCATGGATTGCAGTTTTACATTGGACTGGGGCCTGAATTATGAGTCGCTGGAAGAAGGTCCTGATCGGCATTCTGATTTTTATCCTGCTGTTGCTTGGCGGCGTGGCGTTTTTACTGGGTACCACCACCGGGCTGCATCTGTTGCTTAACGGTGCCTCACGTTGGGTGCCGGGCCTTGAGATTAAGCAGGTCGACGGTGGCTGGCGTAACCTGACGTTAAGCGGTATCCAGTATGAAATGCCGGGCGTGACGGTCAGTGCCGGAGAGTTTCACCTGGCCGTGCAGCTCGGTTGCCTGAAGCGCTCGGCGTTTTGCGTCAACGATCTGTCGCTGAAAGACGTTAATGTGGTGGTCGACAGTAAGAAAATGGCCCCGGCGGCCGAGCCTGCGCCGCAGGAAGAGAGCGCAATGGGCGATCTCTCCACGCCTTATCCGTTGACCTTGCGTCGTCTGGCGCTGCATAACGTTAACGTGAAAATTGACGACACCACGGTTTCGTTGCTCGATTTCTCTACCGGGATGAACTGGGAAGGTCGCGCCATGACCTTAACCCCGACCCGGATTCAGAGCCTGCTGGTGGCACTGCCCAAAGCCGCCAAAGTGGCCGATGAGCAAGTGGTGCAGCCGAAAGTCCAGCAGCCGCAGGCTGACGAAAAGCCATTAGGTGAAACCTTGCAGGAGATGTTTGCCAAACCGCTGCTGCCGGAACTGCCTGATTTCCGTCTGCCACTGGATATCAATGTGCAGGAAGTGGTGGGCGAGCAGCTGCGAATGACCGGTGACACCGATATTGCGGTTAACCGCCTGTTGCTGAAGGCGAAAACCACCGATCGTCTGCTGCATCTCGACACGCTGGATGTGGATTCGCCGCAAGGACTGCTGAATGCCAGCGGTCAGGCGCAGCTGTCTGATAACTGGCCGGTCGATTTTACCGTGAACAGCACGCTGAATATCGATCCGCTGAAAGGTGAGAAAATTAAACTGACCCTCGGCGGCGGCATGCGTGAACAGCTGAAACTGGCGCTGAATCTCTCTGGTCCGGTTCAGGCGCAGCTTAATGCGCAAACTGAGCTGGCGCAGGTGGGACTACCGCTGGAAATGAGGCTCACCAGTCCGCAATTCCGCTGGCCACTGACTGGCCCGGTGCAGTATCAGGCTGATAATTTCAACTTCACAGTCAGCGGTAAAGCCACTGATTACGTGATGTCGCTGCGCACCGCGGTGAAGGGCGAAGCGATTCCACCTGCCGGGGTAACGCTGGACGGTAAAGGCACCATTGAGCAGTTTACCCTTGATAAACTGCGTCTGGCGGCGCTACAGGGCAATACCGATCTTACGGCGGTGGTTGACTGGAGCAAAGCGATTAGCTGGCGCAGCGAGTTAACGCTGTCCGGAATTAATACGGCGAAACAGTATCCCGACTGGCCAGCAAAACTGGACGGTAAAATTACCACTCGCGGCAGTCTGTATGGAGGTAGCTGGCAGATGCGGGTGCCGGAACTGGCGTTGCGCGGTAATGTGAAACAGAACGCGGTTACTGCCAATGGTTCACTGTATGGCAACAGCTACAATCAGTGGGATATTCCCGGCATCAAGCTGGTACTCGGCCGTAACAACGTCAATGTGAAAGGCTCACTGGGTGAAACGCTGAATCTGGATGCGGATATCGACGCGCAGCATCTTGATAACGCGCTGCCGGGACTGGGCGGCGTGGTGAAGGGCAATATCAAAGCGCGTGGCAACCTCGAAGCGCCACAGTTGCTGGCCGATCTGACCGCAACCGGCTTACGCTGGCAGCAGATGCGGATTGGTCGGGTGAAAGTTGACGGCGATGTGCGCTCCAGCGATCAGATTCAGGGCAAGCTGGCGGTACGGGTTGAACAACTGAAGCAGGATGCGCTGGCAATCAATCTGCTGACGCTGAACGCCGACGGTAATGAAAAACAGCATCAGCTGAAACTGAATGTGCAGGGCGAGCCGGTTTCCGGTCAGCTGGCGCTGAGTGGCAGTTTCGACCGCAAAGAGCAGCGCTGGAAAGGTTCGCTGAATAATACCCGCTTTGATACGCCGGTGGGCGAGTGGCGTCTGTCGCGCGCAATGACCATCGACTATCTTAACAGCCGTCAGACCGCCAGTATTGGTGCGCACTGCTGGCAGAATCCGAATGCGCAACTCTGTGTGCCGGAAACCATCGAGGCCGGTCCCAGTGGCCATGCGCGCGTGGTGCTGAACCGTTTTGATCTGGCGATGATCAAGCCGTTTATGCCAGCAGAAACGGCGCTGAGCGGGGTGTTTAATGGCGATGCTGAAGTCAGCTGGACCGCTGACGGCGCCTTGCCGCAAGGGCGTGTCGCACTGAAAGGTAATGGCGTGAAGCTTGAGCAGGATGTTCAGGGCAATACGCTGCCGATTGCCTTTAATACGCTTAACCTGAATGCCGCGCTGCGCAATGGTCGTGCCCAGCTTGACTGGCTAATCCGCATCGCCAATAACGGCCAGCTGGATGGCAATGTACAAATTGCCGATCCGGAAGGGCGTCGAACCTTATCCGGTAACGTCAATATTACCGATCTGTCACTGGCGATGCTGAATCCGGCGCTGATGCAGGGTGAGAAAGTGGCGGGTGTGCTGAATGCCGGCCTGCGCCTTGGCGGCAATCTGCAACGTCCACAGGTGTTTGGTCAGCTGGCGCTGCGCAATGTCGATGTTGACGGTAACTTTATGCCGGTCGATCTCACCAGCGCGAATCTGACAATGCTGTTTAACGGTATGAGCTCGACGCTGGAGGGGTTAGTCCAGACCTCGCAAGGACAGATTAACCTGAATGGTGATGCTGACTGGAGCCAGCTGGATAACTGGCGCGCCCGCGTTGCGGCGAAAGGCAATCGGGTTCGCGTCACTGTGCCGCCAATGGTACGGTTGGATGTATCACCGGATCTGGTGTTCGAGGCGACGCCATCCATGTTTAATCTGGATGGTCGGGTCGATATCCCGTGGGCGCGCATTACCGTGCAGGAAGTGCCGGAAAGTGCAGTTGGCGTCTCGTCTGATGAAGTGATGCTGGATCAAAATCTGCAGCCGGTTGCGCCAAAATCGACCGCGATTCCGATCAACAGCAACCTGATTATTCATATTGGCGATGACGTGCGTCTCGATGCCTTTGGCCTGAAAGCCAGACTGAATGGCGATCTGAAGCTGGTACAGGACAAACGCGGACTGGGGCTGAATGGCCAGATCAATATTCCGTCCGGTCGCTTCCATGCTTACGGTCAGGATCTGATTGTGCGTAAAGGCGAGCTGCAGTTTGCCGGGCCGCCGGATCAGCCGTATGTTAACCTTGAAGCCATTCGTAACCCGGAAGCCACGGAAGATGACGTGACCGCCGGACTACGCGTCACCGGCCTTGCCGATGAGCCAAAAGCAGAGGTATTCTCCGACCCGGCGATGTCGCAACAGGAAGCGTTATCCTACTTGTTACGTGGTCAGGGACTGAATACGGACGGCGATGGTAATGCACTAACTTCAGCCCTGGTGGGTTTAGGGGTTGCACAAAGTGGGCAGGTTGTGGGTAAAATCGGCGAGACCTTCGGTGTCAGCAATCTGGCACTGGATACTGCAGGTGTTGGCGACAGCCAGCAGGTGCAGGTCAGTGGCTATGTGCTGCCGGGTCTACAGGTAAAATACGGTGTTGGCATATTTGATTCACTGGCGACCTTAACCTTGCGTTATCGCCTTATGCCCAAACTCTATTTGGAAGCGGTGTCTGGTATTGATCAGGCATTAGATGTGCTCTATCAGTTTGAGTTTTAGCAATGCGAATAATTGTCTACGGCACTTTACGGCGCAAGCAGGGTAACAGTCACTGGATGACTAACGGGCAATGGCTGGGCGATCATCTGATCGACGGCTATGAGCTATTCAGTCTTGGCCATTATCCTGGCGTGGTGGAAGGAACCGGCCAGGTTTATTGCGAAGTTTACCGGATCGACGCCAGTACGCTGGGCGAGCTGGACGCCCTGCGTTCAAAAGGCGGAGAATATAAGCGTCAGTTGTTGCAGACGCCATATGGTAGTGCCTGGCTGTACGTCTATCAGCGTTCCGTTGCGGGTCGGCAGCGCATCGAAAGTGGTGACTGGCTGAAACGGGACGCCGTTAGCGAATAGTCATCCTGCACAAAAAAAACACCGCCGTATGGCGGTGTTTTTTTTTGTGTAATGCGCGATCGAGTCACAGGTGCGGCGTTCTCGCCGCCCTTGTCAAAATCTGGCATTTTGCATGCCATCAGCAGCGAAGCCTAAAACGGCTCTCCTGACTTAATCCAACAATCCGCGCCAGCATGCGAAACCCTTCTCCCGCTCGGCTGTAGCACGGCAAAAATGATATTTTCCCGATAAAAGCAGAAGAAAAAAGCTCCATTCCGGGTAACTCTTTGACGAAGTGTTGCAGCTAATAAGCAACAGTAATCACAGGAAGTGCTCAATCAATACCGGGAAAAGTCATATGTCTGAACCTATCGTGAATGTACCTGTAAAGCCTGATACCTCTGCCATAACGGAACCGCTTAGTGCTGACCTTGTGGCACTACTGGCAGGCAAAACCTCACTTGCCGCGTTGTGCGGTATCTCACCACAGCAGCTGGACGAGCTCTATGCGCGAGGCTATCAGGCGTGGGAAGAGGGTAATCTGGATACTGCGACCCACTTTTTTGCCTTTGTCGCTCAGTTTGACCCTGCTGCCCGTCGCAATATTTTTGCCTATGCCTGCGCCCTGAAACAGCAGGGTGAATATGTGCATGCGCTCAGGCTTTTCAGCCATGCAGTACAGATGCAGCCCAGCGATCCGTTTGCGCCTTTTCATCTCGCCAACTGTCTGGAAGCGATAGGTGAGGTTGAGGGCGCGCGGGAAGTCCTCAATGCAACTATCTCTCTGTGTTTTGACGCGGCCAATAGCGATGTGCGTTATGAAGATTTGCGCAGGCAGGCGGAAGATCGACTGACTGAATTAAATGGATAATTAAAAAATTAAGGAGAGTGTTATGTTCAATGTCACATCGGGATCGGGAAACAGGCTTCCGATCGATTACCCGTCAGATAAAATTATCACTAATAAGCTCACGCAAGATTCCCAGGAGCTCCCCCCAGCCAGCCAAATGGGCATGGCACC
This sequence comes from Winslowiella iniecta, assembly GCF_001267535.1. Classification (GTDB taxonomy): domain Bacteria; phylum Pseudomonadota; class Gammaproteobacteria; order Enterobacterales; family Enterobacteriaceae; genus Erwinia; species Erwinia iniecta. Next base: position 145,994 of record NZ_JRXE01000009.1, read on the forward strand.
CAGCACTTCTGTTACGTTAACGATAGATAATTCAATTCCACTAAAAGGTCTTGAACCGGATTTTTTAGAACATCAGGGTATCCGAATTGACGCGGATACTGAAGATTGCGAAGAGGCAGCGAATAAAGCGACCTTTAAGGCCAAGGCATTCACTGCAGTCACGTCCGGAGTGACACTGGCAACATCGGTTGCGACAACGTGGGCAACAGGGACCGGCGCTGTGGTGCTCGCGGCAAACGCGGCGGCGGCGGCACTTTCATTCGCGGACCTGACCTGCATCACCCACGACGTGCTGGACGGAAAGAAACCTGCAGCGGAGCGAAGTGGTGCCTTAGCTTCTGGGTCTGACGCCCTCATTAGTGGTATTCATTTTTTAGCAGGGAAATGTGGTTATTCTCCCGAAAAATCCATGGAGATTGCCGCTTACTCCGGCATGGCAGTTCGTACGTCCATAACAAGCGCGCCAGCTGTGCTCGCTAACTTTATCCCCGCAACGGCCCCCGGCTTCATGACAACGGTTAACCGTATCATGTCGACAATCAAGCCAGCCATAGATTTAAACGTTAACAAGTGGGGTACCGATAACGCTATGACATCAACCAGGAAACAGGTGTTGATTGCACAGAAGAGACAAAATGAATTTGTGAAACTGCATGGCAAAGCGTTGCACAGGCCGGTGACGGAATCCATGGCCACTCAGACAACTGCGCCCGTCAGGGAAGCCATTGGAACGCAGACCGAAACCCAACTGCGTAAGCGAAGTGTGCATACGCCGGATAATAAGCAATAAATCTGGCGGCAATGGTGAACGCGCCATTGCCGCTGGCATCAGTATTCTTCTTCTTCCTCGTTAACCAGCTTTTCCTGATACTCAGTAAACGCCTGCAACACGGTTTCACGCTGTTCGATATCCTCGAAACAATCGTCGGGAAGCATTTTAACCAAATCGACCATGCGACGCGCATAACCATGCTGACTGTATCCCTCAGGCAGCATCTGCGTGGCGCGATCTTTTAGCCAGTCGGGATAGACCCACGACTGCTGTATAATTTCCAGTAACTCCGTAGTGATACGATCGCCATCTACCCCTGGGGAATTCAGCGCCCTGGCCATCCTATCGCAGTGATCCTCAATGGTGAGAAACTGTAAAATGCGCTTCAGATCGGTAATTACCGCCCCGAGTCGAATATCACTGATGCCAAACTCGGCGGACAGCTCAAATGACAGGGCGCGGATAAGGGTTTTTAGCTTACGGCGGCGATCCAGCAACTGGCGAAACTGAGCAAACCAATATGCCAGGCCCGACTGGCGGCTGGCGGCTTGCTGATACAGGCGGCGAAGTTCAGCCAGCCCCGCAGGGCCAAGGCCACCGAACTCCAGAAGCCCGAACAGTTGCAGCTTCCAGTCATCATCTTTCATCACCCGTTCCAGCGCCATCTCAAGGCGGCGGCGTCGCGTTGGGCTGAGATCGGAGTCATTTAGCATGGTAGCCAGCAACAGCGCCATCTCGCCGGCATCCAGTTCATGTTTCCGCATCGAGTTAAGCAGGTCGTCGACTTCCTCCACCTGTTCAATTGCCGGAATGCGCTGGCGTAACTCTTCCGACTGATTTGGCGCAACCACCGCCACTTGTCGCGCCAGTCGCTGGAGCATGGCGCGTGGACGGGCACGCTCGCTGCTGGATGAGCTACTGCCAGAGGTGCTGCTGGAGCGTCCGGCAAGGGCAAAGCCGATATTTTCCTGCGTTTCCAGCATCGCATCAAGATCGGTCGGCATCCCTTGCAGGGTGAGAATATCGCTGCCCAGTGCACTGTGGGCGATGCTCATCACCGACTGGGCGGGAATCACTTGCGCGACTTTGTCAGGGCGCAGATGCGGCGATTGCTGTACGTTGGTGACCGGATTATGCGGGCGATGGTGGGGGGCTTCAATTTTGTTGATCATCTGATGCTTCCTGACTCAGTTGCTCCAGACGAGAAAGTATCGATTGTAATTGCTCGTCGAGATTCAGATATAAAGAGACCAGCGGCGTATTCAGCAATGCTTCACCCGGCTCCAGCTGGGTATCAAGCTTAATGCGCAACTGCGGATGGGTGACAAATGCCTGACGTAATTCATCAAATTGCGTCTCATTGACATGCAGTGTTCCCGCTTCTTCACCCAGCAGCGTTTCAATATGCTCTTGCAGACGGGACATCAGCAATCTGGCTCCGCTCTGCTGACCGTAGAACTCTTCAAATACCTGTGCAAGGATACCGCGCAGGCGTGTTTCCAGCCGCTCGACAATACTGTGTTCTAAATTATGATTTTCAATTAACCACTGAATGCAATTGGCGACCGCTTGTTGACGCAAGGCGGGGGCTTCTTCTTCCGCCTGTTCTAACCCTTGCTGTCTGGCCCTTTCGCGTACTTCATCGCAATACTGTTCCAGATTCTCGGCTGCCTCCTGAGCGCGACGCTGAATCTGCTCTGCCTCAGCATGAGCGGCGCTAATAATATCGTTTGCTGCCTGAAACTCCGCCAGCTCACTGGCGCGGATCACCAGGCCAGCCGGTGCGGTTACGCTCATTTGCGTAACAGGAATGGATAACAAAGTCATAAAAAACGTCCTATGCGTAGCAACCAGGGAATGGGCGATCCCAGCGTGGTTTCTGTCGTGGCTTCGGTGGGTGGTAATACCATTCGCAACGCTTCAATCACCGGACATTGCTGAGCGGCACTACACAACCAGCCAATTCCCCGCGTTTGTGCCAGTGCCGGTAACTGCTCAGCAGTCAACATGGCCAGCGGGGGAGCGGTGAATGAACCCAGTACCATTAACTGATCGCAGCCGCGCTCCCCGAGACTCAACGCCAACTGGCGGCGATACTCACCCAGCAGTAAATAATCCGGGCAGCCGATGGCCAATAGCCCCAACGCGGTGCACAGTTGGGGTAGACGTGGCTCCAGTGACAGCAACTGCTCCTGTTGCGCGCTCAGGCTGGCGGGCAGCGGGCTGAGGGTTTCCCGGCAGCGACGGGCGATTAAATGATTTAACCGACCACGCGAACCGGGATAACGCTGATAGCACTGCTGCCACGGAACCAGCGACAATTTCTGCCACCAGCCCTCATCCATCCATGTTCCTGCTTGCCAGCTAAGCTGATGCAAACGTTGCAGCGGAGCCGAAATCACCGCATTCATGATGCCTTTTTCCTGCGACGCAGCAGTAAGGCAGCCGCCACGGCTGATATCACCAGCCCCAGCGTGGCCGCCAGCCACAGTTTGCGGTCAAGCCACCAGGCGGGTGGTTTAGCAGCAACCGGCAGCGCACGCTGATAGCGATAATCCGTGGCCTGCAACACCACTGAAATATTTTCAGCGCGCAGATTTGGAATACCGTTCTGAATCAAGCTTCTGATCTCATGCTCACGACTTTGCATATTGATGCCAGGCGTATGCTTAACAAACACGGATGCTGATGGCACCGGCGTTTCACGTCGGTTATGGCTGACGCTTTCCGCAATTGAAACCTGGGCATTCACCACGCCATCCATGCCGCGCAGCATTTTTTCCAGCAGTTGTTCCTTCAGATAGTTAATTTTTGCCTGTTCCTGTACGGGCGACATCACCAACTGGCCGGAAGGGAACAGATCGTTCATGCTTTCGGTGCGACGGGCGGGTAAACCGTGTTGACGCAGTGCTTCTACCGCATCGACAAACTGGCTCTTCTCGACCTTAATCGCCACATTGCCTTCTTTGATCACCTGCTTTTCACTATCGATATCACGCAGCATTAACAATGCCAGCATCTGATTGGCTTCGGCTTCAGAGAGACCGCTGTAGAGTTCCACTTTACAGCCGGTTAGACATAGCGTTAGCAGCACCAGCAAGCCATACCGCTTCACGGACGCTATCATTGCATGCTCACCAGTTTGTTAATGCCTTGCCCCAGTGAACCTGCGACCTTGGCGGTCAGTTCCACTTCCAGCAGGGCTTTGGACATTGCTGATTTCACTGCCATCATTTCAGCGGGGCTGGTGATAATTTCTGTGGTGGGCTTCGCGCCATCTATTGCCTGTTTCACGGCAAGAGATTTCGTCTGCATTTGCGCAGTCGCCATTTCGTCCGGGGTGATCAGCATGTTGCCAAACATCGCGCGGGTAAATGCGTCGACGTCTGCCGCATCCGGTGGTGTCACCAGCTTGTCCTGAGTGGCTTGCAACGTGTTAAGTTTGATTGCGTCAATTTCCATGATGTATCGCTCCTGATAAAGGTTATTTTGGGTGACACCAAACGGGCAAAGCGGTATCGATGCTGCTGTCAGTCAGGCGCCGCAGCATGTTAGCTTCGGCAGAATCATTATCTTTCAGCAGCGCAAGGGCATTTTTGTTATCGCCAAGCCCAATCAGCAGAGTGGCTTCAACGATGTCCCGTGCCTGTAGGTTGTCGGTTAGCCAGGGTAAAGCGTCGCGGACCGCCTGTGCCTGAGGGAAGAATCCGTGATTCACCGCCATCAGGCTGGTTTCCACCAGCAACTGGCGCAATTCGCGATCGAGCGTCATCATATTTTCTGAATAATCCCCGCTAACATGTCTTTAACTGCACGCATAATCGCACTCTCATAACTGACAAAAGTCGAATATTGCTGAATGGCAAACTGAGCCTGCAACATTTTTGCCGGGTCGTTAAAATCAGCCGCGGTGACTTTTGACTGCACTTCATTACCGGCTTTATCGACCAGCTGTGAAAGCTGGTTGGTAATAGCTTCAATATCCATAACGGTTATTCCTGATCTTAGATTTCGCCATTGCCAGCGTCAGACTGCGACTGATGGCGAAATTGTTTTGGGCTGCACAAAAAACTGCGGCGGAAACTGTCGGTGAAGTGCGCATGATTGGAAAAGCCACACTCCAGAGCGATATCCAGCACCCGCATTGGCGTGGTGGCCAGCAACCTTTTCGCATGATCCAGCCGCCGCTCCAGTAACCAGCGTTTCGCCGGTTTACCGTAGACATCCTGAAACTGCTGATTAAATTTTCGCAGCGGCAAACCTATTTCTTCGGCTAATTGCGCCACCGGCCACGGCTGCATAAAGTTTGTTTCAATAAAATGACAAAAAGCTTTATTGCCGGAAATGCTATTTTTCAGCAATGCCGAAAAATAGTTCCTGTCCAGGCTCAGGCAATAGATATACGAAAAATATAAAAAGCTGTCTGGTGATAAACGGGAAAGCGAAGAAAATACATCTATAACATCATTCTCCGCCTTAATAACTTTTATGTTATCGCGATTAAAAACATTATTTTTATCAGTTTCAAGTAGCTCCAGTACATCCGGATAAAGCTGCTGCAACGCGGCGGCAGAAAAATCCAGAATAGTAGGCTTGGTTTGTAGCATGTCACTGACAATCTGCATGTTTACGCTGGTTACTGCAAGGCTGTTTGCCGGTACAACATAGCGCTCTCCATGCAGTGATAACGTCAAGCTGCTTCTGCTAATAATAAATCTGAGTGCCGACATCTTTCCCCCATTAATACTGCAATTACCGGGAGATCTTCCTTTATAAGCAAAAAAAAAGACATCAGGTGTTTACCTGACATTTAACTATCAATAACGATTTGAACGTAGGTGTTTAAAAACAGAATGTTTTGCAGAGATCTGGAATTCTATTTTTCCCGGATGCTTATCATAGCCACATCAACACAGAACATTGCCGGGCAGAGTCTGGCAAACATTTAAAACACCTAAAGGGAAAGTAAAATCATGACCACTATTAATACCAACAACATCAACCTGAATGCCGCGTCTGAAGTGAAATCAGGTGATAC
>NZ_JRXE01000010.1:0-5044 GCF_001267535.1 Winslowiella iniecta
GGCCGAGTGGCTGAAGGCACCGGTCTTGAAAACCGGCGACGGGAAACCGTTCGAGAGTTCGAATCTCTCCTCCTCCGCCATCTTTATTCTCACTCGGTTTTATCTTCGAACAGTCCTGTTCAATTCTCTCCCTGATTATCTCTGTCTGCTTCCTTTGTTATATATCATCTGTCAAATCCCCACGTCGCTCACAGTCTTAATGGCCAGTAGTTGCTTTGACATCTTTCTGTCATATCCATGTAAAATCCTGTAGCCCAGGCTTGCCCCTGAATATTGAGTGTCCGTTGCTACAGGATCCTGCTCAGCGATTAATGCTGTGGCACCACTAAGTCGGCACTGATGCGTTCACCTTCGGCATCAAACACCAGGCACTGGCTGGCATTGAAACCGGGTTGTAACTTCTGATACGGACGAAAATGCACATCACCGGGCAGCAGCATTTTAAAACCATCATGCCCGTAACATTGCCCGAACAGATAGGTGTTATTTCCCAGCCGTTCCACGACTTCACAATGGAAATCCAGCCGCAGCGGTGAGTCGCTGGTGGTGGTTAAATGTTCCGGGCGGATCCCCAGCGTCACTGCTGCGCCTGGCAGTACTTCGCGGCAGTTAATCGCCAGTGCCAGCGTGGTCTGTTGATCAATGGCGACGGTCAGGGTCTGCGGTTGCCAGCTTACTACGGTAGCCGGTAAAAAGTTCATTTTCGGCGAGCCGATAAAGCCAGCGACAAATTTATTAACCGGGTTGTAATACAGCGCCATCGGTGACCCCATCTGTTCTACCTTGCCGTAATTCATCACCACGATTTTGTCGGCCAGCGTCATCGCTTCCACCTGGTCGTGGGTAACATACACCATGGTGGTTTTCAGCTCCTGATGCAGTTTGGCAATATGCAGTCGCATATCAACGCGCAGCTCTGCGTCGAGGTTGGAGAGTGGCTCGTCAAACATAAATACCTTCGGATTACGCACGATGGCGCGACCAATTGCGGTGCGCTGACGCTGTCCGCCGGAGAGCTGCTTCGGTTTTCTGTCGAGTAAATGCGAAAGCTGTAGCGTTTTCGCCACCATTTCCACCTGATGGCGAATTTGTTCTTTCGGCATGCGGTTCACTTTCAGGCCATAACCCATATTTTCCGCTACCGTCATATGCGGATAAAGCGCATAGGACTGAAATACCATCGCCACGCCGCGATGTGCCGGCGCGACATCATTCATTCGCTCATCACCAATCAGCACATTCCCGTCACTGATCTCTTCCAGGCCAGCAATCATGCGCAGCAGGGTCGATTTTCCACAGCCAGAAGGGCCAACAAATACGGCAAACTCACCGCTTTCAATATCAAGATTGATATTTTGCAGCGTCACTGCTTTGCCAAAACGCTTGGTCACATTCCGTAATCTGATACTCGACATACTTCAATCCTCAGAAAGTTATTCATCAGCAATCTGTCGCCAGTAGTGGGTTGTTGATACGGTTTTTGTATTACGTATGACAAATAATCACTGAGCGAGCCGGACTGGCTGAAAAGCCTGTGAAGACTATAACTGCGCTGAATTTCTTGCCCTATCGCTGCTTTCCATTTCTGCAATAAGGATCACACAATGGTGATAATTGTATAGAACAAACAGGGTGGTAAGGGTAGCGTATAACAAAATCTTGTATTGCCGGGTCACTTATCAGTCGTGCGACAGGCATTGAAAGCCGGAATTAAGCTTCGAACAGCCGTTGACATCTGAATAGCTAAAAATGTAATACCTTCACATGAGGCAGATAATGAAAACCAATAAGATAACCGCGCTGGTACTGACTACCCTTTTCGCCAGCCAGTTTGCCAGCTTTATCGCCAGTGCCGCAGAACAGCAGATTACCGTCTGGGAAGACATTAAAAAATCATCAGGTATCAAACAGGCGGTGGCTGATTTCGAAAAGCAGAATCACGTCAAAGTTAATCTGCAAGAAATGCCGTATGCGCAGCAGATTGAGAAACTGCGCCTTGATGGCCCGGCGGGAATCGGCCCGGATGTGCTGGTGATCCCCAACGATCAGTTGGGCGCGGCGGTAGTGCAGGGGCTGTTATCGCCACTGACGATTGATCAGGCTGAACAGAAGGCGTTTACCGCCTCATCAATTAATGCTTTCACGATGGACAATACGCTGTACGGTTTGCCAAAAGCGGTGGAAACCCTGGTACTGATCTACAACAAAGATCTGCTGCCACAGCCGCTGGCTAATCTGGATGACTATTTTGCTTTCTCGAAAACGCAACGGGCAGAAAATAAATATGGCCTGCTGGCCAAGTTTGACCAGATTTATTACAGCTGGGGCGTTATCTCCTCAATGGGCGGTTATATCTTTGGCAAAGATGCGAAAGGTGGCCTGAATACGCAGGATATCGGCCTGAATACCGCAGGCAGCGTTGAGGCAGTTAGCTATCTGAAAAAATTCTATGCCGACGGTTTATTTCCGGCAGGAATTATTGGTGACAGCGGCCTGAATGCGATTGACTCTTTATTCACCGAGAAAAAAGCCGCAGCAGTGATTAACGGCCCGTGGGCATTCCAGCCCTATGCTGACGCCGGAATTAATTATGGCGTTGCGCCGTTGCCAAAGCTGGCCAATGGCAAAAGCATGAACTCATTCCTTGGAGTGAAAGGTTACGTGGTCTCGACCTGGAGCAAGGATAAAGCACTGGCGCAGAAATTTATCGAATTTATTAATCAGCCGGAGTACGTGAAAGCGCGCTATCAGGCGACAAAAGAGATCCCGGCATTGCGCGCAATGATTGACGATCCGCTGATTAAGAATGACGACAAAGCCAGCGCGGTAGCGATTCAGTCCAGCCTTGCCACCGCAATGCCGGGCGTACCGGAAATGCAGGAAGTGTGGGGCCCGGCGAATGCCGCGCTGGAACTGAGTGTCACCGGCAAGCAGCAGCCGAAAGCAGCACTGGATGATGCGGTGAAACAGATTCAGATGCAGATCGAAGCGATGCAGGCCAGCAACCAGTAATTTTGACCGATGCCATGCGGACGGGAGCTCGCCTCCCGTTAGACGAAGGAGCAGTATGTGATTATCAGTCCCAGCGAAAATTTAACCGCCGATAAGGGGCGCAGTCGCCATGCGTTTGCGGCCGTATTGTGCGCCCTGATCCCTGGCTTTGGTCAGTTTTATAACCGACAGTGGGCGAAGGGGCTTATCTTTCTGGTTTTGCTCAGCAGTTTTATCGGCGTGTTTCACGATTTTCTCGGCGAGGGGCTGTGGGGGCTGGTTACCCTCGGCGAGGAAGTGCCGCGTGATAACTCGATCTTTCTGCTGGCAGAAGGCATCATCAGCCTGTTAATTATCGCTTTTGGCGTGGCGATTTACGCCTTGTCGTTACGCGATGCATGGATCAACGGCAAAAAGCGCGATGAAGGGCATGCGCTGAACAGCGTGCGTAAGCAGTATCAGATGCTGTTAAGCGAAGGTTTTCCGTATCTGATGATTACCCCTGGATTTATCCTGCTGGTATTTGTGGTGATTTTCCCGATCCTGTTCGGTTTTTCCATCGCCTTTACCAACTATAACCTGTATCACACGCCGCCAGCGAAACTGGTGGACTGGGTAGGTTTTAAGAACTTTATCAATATTTTCACCCTTTCTATCTGGCGCTCGACCTTTCTTGATGTATTGCAGTGGACGGTAATCTGGACACTACTGGCGACCACCTTGCAGTGCAGCGTGGGCGTCATGCTGGCGATTCTGGTGAATCAGAAAGATCTGCGCTTCAAGCCATTGATTCGCACCATTTTTATTCTGCCCTGGGCGGTGCCGGGTTTTGTTACCATTCTGGTATTTGCCGGCATGTTTAATGACACTTTTGGCGTGATTAATAACGCGATACTCGACTTCTTTGGTATTGCGCCAAAAGCATGGATGACCGATCCATTCTGGACGAAAACCGCCTTGATTCTGATGCAAACCTGGCTGGGCTTTCCGTTTGTCTTCGCCATGACCACCGGTGTCTTACAGGCCATTCCTGATGATCTGTATGAAGCCGCGACCATGGACGGTGCCGGAACCTGGACCAAATTAAAAACCATCACATTACCGCTGGTTCTCTATTCCATTGCGCCGATTATTATCACGCAATACACCTTTAACTTTAATAACTTCAATATTATCTATCTGTTTAATAACGGCGGGCCAGCGGTAGCGGGTTCCAATGCGGGCGGTACGGATATTCTGGTGTCGTGGATCTATAAATTGACCATGTCCTCTTCGCAATATGCGATAGCGGCAACCATTACCATTTTACTGTCGATATTTGTGGTTGGCCTGGCGTTATGGCAGTTCCGCGCCACTAAATCATTTAAAAATGATGATATGGCATAAGGATAACATTATGGCTAAGTCAACGAGTATCAGAAAAGAGAAGTGGATGCGTTTATCACTGTCGTGGATGGTTATCTTACTGGTCTCCACCATTATTATTTATCCGCTGGTGTGGACGATTGGCGCGTCGCTTAATGCCGGTAACAGTCTGCTAAGCAGCTCGATAATTCCGCAAAACCTGTCATTCCAGCACTACGCCAGCCTGTTTAATGGCGAAGTAAACTATATGACCTGGTACTGGAACTCGATGAAAATAAGTTTCCTGACCATGGTGCTGACCTTAATCAGCGTCAGTTTTACCGCCTACGCTTTCTCGCGTTTTCGCTTTAAAGGTCGGCAGAATGGTCTGATGCTGTTTCTGTTATTACAGATGATTCCGCAGTTCTCGGCACTGATTGCCATCTTTGTGTTGTCGCAGCTGCTGGGGCTGATCAACAGCCACCTGGCGCTGGTGCTGATCTATGTTGCCGGTATGATCCCGATGAATACCTATTTAATGAAAGGGTATCTGGATGCGATTCCTAAAGATCTCGATGAGTCAGCCAGAATGGACGGAGCGAGTAATTTCCGCATCTTTATCGAAATTATTATGCCGTTATCGAAACCGATTGTGGCGGTAGTAGCACTGTTTTCATTTACCGGGCCACTGGGTGATTTTATTTTATCC
>NZ_JRXE01000010.1:5066-19266 GCF_001267535.1 Winslowiella iniecta
GATAAATATACCCTGCCAATCGGGCTGTATAACCTGGTGTCGCAGAAAATGGGCGCCAGCTACACCACCTATGCCGCCGGAGCAGTATTGATTGCCGTACCGGTTGCCATTCTTTATCTGGCGCTGCAAAAGTACTTTGTTTCTGGCCTTACTTCGGGAAGTACCAAAGGATAATAAGATGACATTAAAGCCCAGTTTAATCAGCCTCTGTCTGGCCGGTTTACTCTCGACCTCACTGTTTGCCAGCGAGCCGGTAATTATTAAACCGCTGGTTAATCCACCGGCTGATTTTATTAAAGGGGTAGATATTTCTACCCTGGCAGAGGTGGAGAAACACGGAGGTAAATTCTATGATGAAAATAACCAGCCGCAGGATGCGCTGACTATCCTGAAACATAACGGCGTCAATTATGTTCGCTTACGTCTGTGGGTCGATCCGCAAGACAGCGCGGGCAATGGCTACGGCGGCGGTAATAACAACCTGGCCACCACGCTGGCGCTGGCTAAACGAGTTAAGGCGCAAGGGATGAAGCTACTGCTCGATTTTCATTACAGCGACTTCTGGACCGATCCCGGCAAGCAGTACAAGCCAAAAGCCTGGCAGCCGCTGGATTATGATCAGCTGAAAACCCGGATTCATGACTATACCCGCGACACTGTCGCCACCTTTAAGCAGCAGGGCGTACTGCCGGATATGGTGCAAATCGGCAACGAGATCAATGGCGGCATTCTGTGGCCGGAAGGCAAGAGCTGGGGCCAGAATGGCGGCGAGTTTGACCGGCTGGCCGGTCTGCTGACCGCGGCGATTAATGGCCTGTGGGAGAATCTGGATTCGCCTGAGCAGGTGAAAATCATGCTGCATCTGGCGGAAGGCACCAAAAATGACACCTTCCGCTGGTGGTTTGATGAAATAACCCAACGCAAGGTGCCGTTCGATATTATTGGCCTGTCTCTTTACACTTACTGGGACGGCCCGATCAGCGCGCTGAAATTTAATATGGATGATATCAGTAAGCGCTATAACAAAGATGTCATTGTGGTTGAAGCGGCCTATGGTTATAGCCTGGAAAACTGTGACGATGCAGAAAACAGTTTTAATGCTAAAGAAGCCGAGGCAGGCGGATATCCGGCCACCGTGCAGGGGCAGGCAGATTTTATTCATCAGCTGATGCAAAGCATTATTGATGTGCCGAATCAACGCGGCAAAGGTATTTTTTATTGGGAACCGACCTGGATCGCCGTGCCGGGGGCTGGCTGGGCAAACAAAGCCGGAATGAAATATATCAATGACGAATGGAAGGAAGGTAATGCGAGGGAGAACCAGGCGCTGTTTGATTGTCAGGGAAAAGTGCTGCCTTCAGTGAAAGTATTTAATTAACGCGGCTTAGCATCAGACTTGTTCTGAACGCCATTATATTTTTCCAAGGAAAATTCATGAATAAGTTTCCTCCTTTAAGTGCAAGGGTGAATGGCCTGTTGCACGGTGCCGACTATAATCCGGAGCAATGGTTTAATTATTCCGGGGTGGTTGAAGACGATATTACTATGATGAAGCAGGCAAACTGTAATGTCATGTCTGTGGGAATATTTAGCTGGGCGGTACTGGAGCCGAAAGAGGGCGAATATAATTTCGCCTGGCTGGACGAGATACTGGATAAATTACATCAGCAGGGTATTCACGTTTTTCTGGCCACGCCAAGTGGTGCACGACCGGCGTGGATGTCACAAAAATATCCGGAAGTGCTGCGCGTGGGGCGCGATCGGGTGAAAGCGCTACACGGCGGGCGGCATAATCACTGCCTCTCTTCGGCAGTTTACCGCCAGAAAGTCGGTGAGATAAATCAGCAACTGGCTGCGCGTTACGCACAACATCCGGCAGTGATTGGCTGGCATATTTCCAATGAATACGGTGGCGAGTGCCATTGTGACAGCTGCCAGCAGAATTTCCGCGGCTGGTTACAGCAGCGTTATGGCACACTGGAGGCGCTGAACGAGGCCTGGTGGAGTACCTTCTGGAGCCACACGTATTCCGACTGGTCGCAGATTGAATCGCCGGCACCGCAGGGCGAAGTGTCAATCCATGGGCTGAATCTTGACTGGCGGCGCTTTAATACCTCGCAGGTCACCGATTTCTGCCGCCAGGAGATTGTGCCGCTGAAAGCCGCCAATCCTGAGCTGCCAGCCACCACCAATTTTATGGAATATTTCTACGACTACGATTACTGGCAGTTGTCGCAGGTGATTGATTTCATCTCCTGGGACAGCTATCCGATGTGGCATAACCAGCAAGATGAAACCACGCTGGCCTGTTACACCGCCATGTTCCACGATCTGATGCGCAGCCTGAAACAGGGTCAGCCGTTTGTACTGATGGAGTCGACGCCAAGTGTGACTAACTGGCAGCCCACCAGCAAACTAAAGAAGCCGGGTATGCATATCCTCTCTTCATTGCAGGCGGTGGCGCACGGGGCGGACTCGGTGCAGTATTTCCAGTGGCGCAAAAGTCGTGGTTCGGTGGAGAAGTTTCATGGCGCAGTTATCGACCACTATGGCTCTCTTGATACTCGCGTGGGTCGTGAAGTCAGCGAGCTGGGACGCATTCTCGGCACGATGTCGGCGGTTGCCGGCAGCCGCGTAGAAGCTCGGGTTGCCATAATTTTTGACTGGGAAAGTCGCTGGGCGATGGATGATGCGCAAGGCCCGCGTAACACCGGAATGGAGTACGAAAAAACCGTTAACGAGCACTACCGCCCATTCTGGGAGCAGGGCATTGCCGTCGATATTATTAATGCCGACTGTGATCTCTCCGGCTATCAGCTGGTGATTGCGCCGATGCTGTATATGGTGCGCGACGGTTTTGCCGAAAAAGTCGAGGCGTTTGTCCGCTCAGGCGGTCAGTTCGTCACCACTTACTGGAGCGGTATCGTCAATCAGTCCGACCTGTGTCACCTCGGCGGATTCCCGGGGCCGCTGCGTTCGCTGATGGGTATCCGGGCAGAAGAGATTGATTGCCTGACCGATGACGAATTCAATAGCGTACAGGGCAGCAGTGGCAATGCGCTGGGCCTGCAAGGGCCTTATCAGGCGCGCCATTTATGCGAGCTGATTCATCCCGAAGGTGCAGAAGTGCTGGCCACTTACGGCAGTGATTTCTACGCTGGCATGCCTGCGGTGACGATGAATTCGTTCGGCAGCGGTAAGGCGTGGTATATCGCGTCGCGTAACGATCTGGCTTTCCAGCGTGATTTCTTTGCCGCGCTGGCAGCAGAACTGCAACTGCCGCGCGCCATTGAGACTCACTTCCCGGCGGGCGTTACTGCGCACCGCCGCACGGATGGTGAACAGGCATTTATTGTGCTGCAAAACTACAGTAATCAGCCGCAGACTCTCACTTTGCCTGAGATTTATCAGGATATGACGGATGCGACTGAGGTGCAGGGAGATCTCACTCTGCAACCCTGGGGAAGCCGGGTGATCATGCGCCGCCTTTAGTCAGTGATATTCCCACCGCGCCCGCTCTGATCAGCGGGCGTTTTTTATTGCTTCATTATGATAAGGAATCAGCCATGGTCAGCTTAAAGTCATTTCTTCATTATTTCTCTCAGCCTAAAACCACTCCGCAGCAGGAAAACGTTGACAGCAATTATTTACAGGATCTGATGCAGGATTTTGGCGGACGCGAGAATATCACTAAAGTCGATGCCTGTATTACCCGTCTGCGCGTCACGGTAAAGGATTTATCTCAGGTTGATTCCGCCGGGTTACAGCGTAGCGGCGCATTAGGTGTCATTATTATTGGTCAGGAAGTGCATGCAATATTTGGTAAGCAATCTGATAACCTGCGGCAATTACTTGAGGACCGTTTTTCACGCAATGAAGAATAATAAAAATGGATAACCACCGTCAGGGGGTTATCCATTTTAGTTAAACATTATTCAGCCAAATACTCAGATTAAACGCATTAATCAGTGACAACAAAAGAGAAAGTAATGATGCAATATTAAGCGTAATGCATTACCACCAGGCTTCAACCTGCACACCAAAGTTCCAGGTGTTATTTGCCGTGCCATCTTTAAAGGATCTACCGTCTTCGGAGTCATTTAAATACGAGGCAAATACGCGTAATTCCGGGCGGGACATAAAATCTGGACCGTCGGCTAAGCCCAGCGCCAGAGTATATTTTTCTCCGCCCTGCTTGTAGTGGCTGCCATCGCGGTTGTCATCTTTTTGCCTGAAGGCACCGACTTCGCCAATACCGCGCACATACTCGGTAAACTGATACTGCGCACGTCCCACCAGCGACAGCAGGCGGCTTTGATCAATATCATCACTGATCTTGTCGGCGGAACCCCAGGTCAGCACATGATTCAGCGAGAACTTATCGGTAATCGGAATCAGCCCGGTGTTAATCACACGATAACCGGTGGCGTCCTCGGTATTATGCCAGACGTCATACCATCCGCCGCCCTGTGAAATCATATTCTGCGCCAGACCTTTATTCGCGTATTGCAGCACGGTTTTATTATAGCCGCCAAGCATATCCTGGCTGATTTCACCGGTCAGCATCACGCCATTTTCGGCATCGTACAGCCCGCCGTACTCTTTCTGCTTTTTCGTAGGATTTGGCATGGCATAATCAATACCAAACTCGGTCCAGGCTCCGGCCCAGGGTTTCAGTCCGGCATAACGCACATCGATATAGTTAATATTCAGGTCATTGTCATTATCAACCCGATAATCGACATCATTGCCGTCACCGCGAATCCATGCCACAGAGAGCGCCCCCGGACCCAGCGTGTAGTTTTCAATACCGGCACCAGCACCGGAAACATTCCAGTATTTGGTATCAATAATATGCAGATCGTGGCGTTGATAGTAGCGTTTACCGCCCCAGATCACCGCATTCGGATCGCCGGGGATCAGCCCTTTTATTTGCAGATTCAGCTGACGCAAACCAAATTCTGCATCGTCGTCCAGTGTCGATTCACTGTCATTCGAGCCGTTGGAGACCATGCTGACCATGGTATCGAGATAAAAGCTGACATCATTCTTTTTATAGACTTCCGCACCCAGCTCAAGTTCGCCGTAAGTATCGGATTCATTGCCCAGACGGCCGACTTTGTTCTTTTGATACTCTTCCGGGCCACCGTCACTTGATACCCCGACGCCCGAGCGCAGATAGCCATGGAAATCGATCTTATCGATTGCAACAGCCGATCCGGAACTTAAGGCCAGCGCTAACGCGGCGGCGACGGTATGTAACCTGCATTTCATGAGTGCCTCTTTTTTTGTTTTTTGTATTACGTTCACAATTGTGCTGCTATAAGATGACTAATTGTAAAAACCCACAATTTGTTTATGAAGATAATGTGATTTACTGCAAATAAATCAGCCATTTTTGACAGTGCAGGTGAGCTGGATCACTTGAAACTGAATTGTGAACGAATGCCTTTTATTAAAATGCATCAGATCGGGATAACGGTAACTATGTTGACCGGGATCGGCCTGATACAATTACGACAGAAAAACTGCAGGGAATCGGAAGATGAAGTCGAAAAGCACGACATTAGAGGATGTTGCCCGCCATGCTGGTGTGTCTTATCAGACCGTTTCCAGAGTGCTGAATAAATCTGCAAACGTATCGGAAGCCACGCGCCGCAAAGTTGAACAATCGATTGAGTTACTGAGATATGTACCTAACCGGCTGGCACAACAGCTGGTGGGTAAACCAGGCAGAACGGTAGGGCTGGTGACCATTTCGCTGGCGTTGCATGCCCCGTCGCAAATTGCGGCTGCGGTGAAACGTTACGCTAATAATGAGCAGTATCAGGTGCTGATTTCCATGGTGGATGAGAACGTCAACCAGGGTATCCAGGATTCTATCAACGAACTGAAATCGCAGCTGGTGGATAAGGTGATTATCAATGTGCCGCTGGAGACTGCCGAGGCGGAGAAACTGGCGGCTGACAATGACGATATCATCTGCCTGTTCCTCGATGTCGACCCCTACAGCTCAGTGTTTAACGTTTCGTTTAATCCGGCCGACGGCACTCGCGCCAGTGTAAAATACCTGTATGAAATGGGGCATCGAGATATCGCCTTGCTGGCCGGACCGAAAAATTCGGTTTCGGCCAATTTGCGGCTGAAAAGCTGGCAGGAGACGTTGCACGGCTACGGCCTGAATCCGGCGATCACCCTGCACGGTAACTGGGATGCGCAGAGCGGCTATGCCGGTGCATTACAGATGCTGCGCGAAACGCCACATTTTTCCGCCGTGCTGGTCGGTAACGATCAGATGGCGCTGGGCGTACTGAGTGCCTTTCATCAGAACCAGCTCAGCATTCCGGGCGATAAATCGGTGATTGGCTATGACGATACCTATGAAAGCTCTTTTTTCTGGCCGTCGCTGACCACAGTTTCGCTGGATCTCGATTTACAGGGCAAGGAAGCGGTACGCCGCATTCTTAGCGCCAGCGACAGTGAAGTGCAGCGTTCATCGTCGATTTTACCGGCAAAACTGATTGTCCGCCACTCAACCGGCCCGCAAGCCGGGCAGCAGCAGGATCTTAATCAGATTGCCGATGAACTACGCCTGATTGCCCAACGGCTGAGTCAGAATTAACGACGTTCTGTACGCTGGCAAGGGATGCCAGCGTTACGTTATCAATTCTGAAAACATCCTGTTGCTTTTCAGTCTGCTATTGGCACTAAACCGCAGGCGGCAGAGTCTGCTATATTGCTAACACTGTACGCTACCGCAAACGTCCGGGGCTTTTCGGAGCAGGGCAGGTTATGATGTCCGATGTTTTTGCTGCCTTACGGTTGGCAGCGTGTTGGATAGCCAGGATGTTTACCACCTGAATCAATGGAATAAGCACAATGATCAAAAAATACACTCTCTGCGCGTTATCTGTTCTGGCCGCACTTCCGTTTGGATTTTCTGCACAGGCAGCGGAAGGCGACCTGCAGTTACAACAAGTATTGATGATGAGTCGCCATAACCTGCGTGCCCCGCTGGCGGATAATGGCAGTGTTTTAGAGCAATCAACCAAAAAAGCCTGGCCGCAGTGGGATGTCCCGGGCGGACAGCTCACCACCAAAGGTGGCGTCCTTGAAGTCTATATGGGTCACTACACCCGTGAATGGCTGGCGCAGCAGGGTCTGGTGAAGAGCGGCGAGTGTCCTTCCTCTGATGATGTATTTGCCTATGCCAACAGCCTGCAACGCACGGTGGCGACCGCGCAGTTCTTTATCAATGGTGCATTCCCGGGTTGTGATATTGCTGTGACTCACCAGGATGAAATGGGCAGCATGGACCCTATCTTTAATCCGGTGATCACCAACGGCAGCGAAGAGTTTAACAAGCAAGCGCTGACCGCGATGAACGCAGCGGGTGAAAAGTTGAGCCTGAAGCCTGCATTCCAGCGGCTGGAAAAAATTATCGATTACAAAAATGCGCCGGTGTGTAACGGTAAAAAGCAGTGTTCGCTGAGCAGTGACAATCAGAACAAATTCAAGGCCAACAATGGCGAAGAACCTGGTGTATCAGGCCCATTAAAAGTCGGTAATTCGCTGGTCGATGCATTTACTCTGCAATATTACGAAGGCTTGCCGCTGGATCAGGTCGCCTGGGGTCAGATCAAAACGGCAGAACAGTGGAAAGAGCTGTCCGCCATTAAAAACGGTTATCAGGACGCGCTGTTTACCTCACCGGAAGTGGCGCGTAATGTCGCTGCACCGCTGGTGGATTATATCCGTAGCCAGTTAATCGACCAGGACAAAGCGACCGCGCCAAAAGTGACGCTGATGGTGGGGCACGACTCCAATATCGCCTCGCTGCTGACCGCGCTGGACTTTAAACCTTACGAGTTACCTGGCCAGAATGAGCGCACGCCAATTGGTGGCAAGATTGTGTTTGAGCGCTGGCACGACAGCAAAAACGATAAAGACCTGGTGAAAGTTGAGTACATTTACCAGAGTGCCGATCAGTTACGTAACGCTGAACCGCTGACGCTGAAAAATCCGCCGCAGCGCGTCACGTTACAGATGAAAGGCTGTGAAACTGATGCCAACGGTTTCTGTTCATGGGAGCAGTTTACTCAGGTTCTGAACACCGCAGTGCAGGGCACGGCAATGCAGCAGGCAACGCCTGCAGCAGCGGCAAAACCAGCTGAACAGCCGGCGGCTGATACGGCGAAAGCGGATGCTGATAAAGCCGCAGCTGAGAAAGCCGCTGCTGAAAAAGCGGCTGCAGATAAAGCCGCAGCTGAGAAAGCCGCTGCTGAAAAAGCGGCTGCAGATAAGATGGCGGCCGAGAAAGCGGCAAAGGCGAAAGCTGCCGCGGAGAAAGAGGCTGCCAGCAAAGAGGCCGCAGCACAGGCTGCCGCTGAGAAAGCGGCTAAGCCACAGCCTGAACAGCAGGAAGAGAAAGCGGCTGGCGAGGCGCCAAAAGCACAGTAAAATCTGAATTTTAACTGCAATAGCTAGGGGGAGCCGTTTTCGGCTCCCTTTTTAATGGTTTGCAGGTGGCGAATCTTTGGCACGGGCGGCGAGAACGCCGCCCCTGTGTCACATCGCTGCGGAGGGAGATTACGACTTCGCGACCACTACCAGTTTCTGGTTAACAAACTCTTTAATACCCAGATCGGACAGCTCGCGGCCATAACCGGAACGTTTAACCCCACCAAAAGGTAGTTCCGCAGCAGTATCGGTCAGTGAATTGATATAGACCATGCCGGTTTCAATACGCGAAGCCAGCTTTTTACCGCGTTCAATATTGCGGGTAAACACCGAACCGCCCAGACCGTAGTGCGAATCATTGGCCAGTTTCACCACTTCATCATCATCTTGCACCACGTAAACCTGCGCCACCGGGCCGAAGAACTCTTCAAAATAAGCCGGGTTGCTGCGGGCGATATCAGTCAGAATGGTCGGTTGATAGAAGCAACCTTCGCCTTCCACCGCTTTACCGCCATAATGCAGTTTGGCACCGTTATCTACCGCCGCGTTCACCTGTTTTACCAGATTGTCGCGCGCACCGGCTGACGAAAGCGGACCAAGGGTAGTGCTTTCATCCAGTGGGTCGCCAATCTTCACCGCTTTAAAGGCCGCAGTGAATTTCTCAAGGAATTGCCCGGCCACTTTTTGATGAACAATAAATCGTTTAGCCGCAGTACACACCTGACCGGCGTTATTCAGACGTGCCTGAGCACCTTGCTTAACCGCTGCGTCAAGATCGCAATCATCCAGCACCACAAACACATCGTTGCCACCCAGTTCCAGCGTGGACTTTTTCAGGTATTTCGCCGCCTGCGAGGCGACGATGCTACCGGCTTTTTCTGAACCGGTCAGCGCCGCTCCCTGAATACGGTCATCGGCGATCAGGTCGGCAACCTGATCGTTGGAGATAAACATATTGGTCCACGCGCCTTCAGGTGCACCGGCTTCACGCACCAGCTGCTCGAAAACGCTGGCACAGTGCGGCACGATACCGGCATGTTTCGCCAGCACCGGGTTACCGGCTGCCAGATTGGGTGCCAGCACGCGCATCAGCTGATAGTAAGGGAAGTTCCATGGCTCTACCGCCATCAGTACGCCAATCGGGTGATTTTCCACCCAGGCCTCACCCAGCTCAGTTGGATAGCGGGTGGGTTGCAGAAAACGCTCGGCATTCTCGGCGTAGTAGCGGGCGATTTGCGCGCACAGCTGCACTTCGCCACGGCTCTGGCTAATCAGTTTACCCATCTCGACGCTGGCAATTTTTGCCAGTTCATCGACGCGGCTGTCGATGATCTCAGCCAGTTTTTTCAGCACTTGCAGACGCGGCTGAATATCACCTTTACACCAGTCGGATTTATACAGTTTGGCTGCGGTATCCAGCGCCTGTTCAACCTGTTGCGGACTATGTTCCGGCCATGATTTAATCAGTTTATTGTTTGCCGGGTTAATGGTCTGATATGAGGACATGATTCTCTCCATGGTTGTTTTCAGCAAAATTAAGCTGGAAAAGGGGCATTCGGACGGTGATATTCCGTCCGAATGTTTTTAATCTCAGACGTTTTTTCGTTCGACAACTTTGTTGTCCCACGTCAGTTCATCCTCGGTAGTTTTACTGAAGGCGCGCGCTAACACCTCATCACTGCCTTGTTGCTCCCAGATTTGCTCAGCAAGTTTCTCGTCATATTCGGCCACTTCGAAAATCGCTTCGGCGATCTCCGGTGAAGTACGACGCAGGCTGGCCCACTCTCCGACACGATGTGCTTTAGATTGTTGCGTTGCCATGTTTGCCTCCTGAAACAGTAGTTATCCGTTAAGTTTGGTCGCCAGTCCGGCAACGTATTCACCCTGATAGCGGGCGATAACCAGTTCTTCTTCGCTGGGCTGGCGCGAGCCATCTCCGCCAGCAATGGTGGTTGCGCCGTAAGGCGTGCCGCCGCGTACCTGGCTGATATCAAACAGTTCTTTAGTACCGTAGCCGATAGGGACGATCACCATGCCGTGATGCGCCAGCGTGGTCCAGGTCGAGGTGATGGTCTGTTCCTGGCCGCCGCCAGTGCCGGTGGAAGCGAAGACGCTTGCCAGTTTGCCGTACAGTGCGCCCGAGGCCCACAGCCCGCCGGTGCGATCGAGGAAGGTGCGCATTTGACCGGCCATATTGCCGAAGCGGGTAGGCGTACCGAAGATAATTGCATCATAGTGTGACAGTTCTTCGGGTGTGGCTTCCGCAGCAGCCTGCTGGGTTTTACCGCCAACCTGAGCGAAACGTTCGGCGTCCATGGTTTCTGGCACGCGCTTGACCGTTACCTCGGCACCACTGACTTGACGGGCACCTTCTGCCACCGCATTCGCCATGGTTTCGATATGTCCATACATGGAATAGTAAAGCACTAATATCTTCGCCATTAATTTACTCCGTGGTGGAAAAATGTTGCGTGGATCCAGTATAGAAGAGAAAAAGCAGCTTGCCGTGCCAACCGCGCAGCAAATAACCAGTAAAGAAATGACATCTTTTTGCCGTCAGTAATTTCAATAACCCTTAGAGGGGCTTAAGTGAACTCTGCCGTCTAAGCGGTATTTTTCAGAAGATTGTTTGTTTCCAAATATAAACAGCCGCAGTAACACAGGGTGATTTGTCTAAACTGGAGAGTGTGGCAAGCATGAACCGGAAGCCATTTTATCCGGTTCTGCCACCCCCCGCTGCATCCGGCAGCAGGGTGTTAGCAAGATGATGTCTCAACTATTCGGAGGTAAGAAATGGCAGAACATCGTGGAGGCTCTGGTAATTTCGCTGAAGACCGTGAAAGAGCATCAGAAGCTGGCCGTAAAGGAGGTAAAAGCAGCGGAGGTAATTTTAAGAATGATCCGCAGCGGGCTTCCAAAGCAGGCGAAAAAGGGGGCCGCAGCAGCGGTAAAAAGTAGCAATTCGCTGACTGTCGAGTAAGGTTCCTCCCCCAGCCGCCGGGCATTGCCCGGCGGTTTACTTTATCCCCGTACTTTCCATTGACCTCTCTGTCCGCGCATCGCACACTAACGGCCCATTTTTTATCCGGACCCGGCTATGTCGTCGTTTCTCTCGCGCTATAAATTCAGTATAAAAATTCAGGAAGCGGTGTTGATGCTGATCACCATGTTGTGGGGCGGCACCTTCCTCGTGGTACATCATGCGATGAACGTCAGTGGGCCGTTTTTCTTTGTCGGCCTGCGCTTTGCCACTGCCGCGCTACTGCTGGCGCTGGTTTCATGGAAAATCCTGCGCGGCTTACGCTGGCAGGAGTTTAAGGCCGGAGCCTGGATCGGCATTGCGATTGCCTGCGGTTATGGCCTGCAAACCTGGGGAATGCAGACCATCTCCAGCAGTAAATCCGCTTTTATTACCGCGATGTATGTGCCGTTAGTTCCGCTGCTGCAATGGCTGTTCCTCGGCAGAATGCCGGGTCTGATGTCATGGGTTGGCGTAGTGCTGGCGTTTACCGGGCTGTTATTGTTGGCCGGGCCGGAAGGGGATAGTCTGGCGTTCAGCGCCGGTGAAATCGCCACGCTGCTCAGCACACTGGCAATTGCTGCGGAGATCATTCTGATTAGCGCCTGTGCCGGTAAGGTTGACGTCCGACGCGTGACCATTGTGCAGCTGGCGGTCGCGTCAGCCTGTGCGTTTATCTTTATGCTGCCGAATGGCGAGTCGGTTCCGGCCTTTTCCCCTTATCTGCTCTACAGCGCCGTTGGACTGGGGATCGCCAGTGCGGTGATTCAGGTGACCATGAACTGGGCGCAGCGCAGCGTTTCGCCTACGCGGGCGACAGTCATCTATGCCGGTGAGCCGGTGTGGGCGGGAATTGTCGGACGTATTGCCGGTGAGCGTCTGCCGGGTATTGCGCTGCTGGGTGGCGCACTGATTGTGCTGGGCGTCATCATCAGTGAGCTTAAGCTGAAGCGTAAGAAAAAGGCGAAGTCGTCAGCTTCGCCTGAGCCGTTAAGCGAAAACGCTTAACTTTCCTGCGGGGCGACCTGATTGTCGGTTAGCGCCTTCGCGCGGCGATGGCTGAGAAGGGCATTAAGGATAATGGCGCCAAAAGTGGCGGTGCCGATGCCGCCCAGCGTAAAGCCGGCGATATTCAGCGCAAAATCCCCGGCACCCAGTACCAGCGTCACGGCGACCATAATCAGGTTGCCGTTCTGGCTCAGATCGACATTATTCTGTAGCCAGATCCGTGCGCCCGCCACGGCAATCAGGCCAAATACCACAATCGACGCTCCGCCAATCACCGCCGCCGGAATGGTGTGGATCAGCGCACCAAATTTCGGTGAGAAGCCAAGCAACATCGCAATCACCGCCGCCGCGACAAACACCAGTGTCGAGTAGACTTTGGTGACCGCCATCACGCCGATATTTTCGGCATAGGTGGTCACGCCGCTGCCGCCCACCGAACCGGACAACATGGTGGCTACACCATCGCCGACAAAAGCGCGCCCCATATAAGGGTCGAGACTGCGCCCGGTCATCCCGGCCACCGCTTTAAGGTGCCCAAGATTCTCCGCCACCAGAATGACCGCCACTGGCGCAATCATCACCATTGCCTGCATGCTGAAACTCGGTGCGGTGGTTTGCGGCAGGCCAAACCAGGGCGCATTAGCCAGCAGGCTGAAGTCCACCGGTTTGCCAAGCCCCAGCACATTGGTTAACAGCGCATAGATCGCCCATGCCAGAATCAGGCCCACCAGGATCAGTAAGCGCTGCACCATGCCGCGGGTAAATACCGCCACGCTCCCGATGCACAGTATCGTCATCACCGCCATCCAGCTATCAAACATCGATGCGGAGACGCCACGGACCGCAATCGGTGCCAGGTTCAGGCCAATCGCCATGACTACCGCGCCGGTCACCACCGGCGGCATCAGGCGCTCAATCCAGCGCGTACCGGCTTTCATCACCACCAGCCCGATGACTGTATACAGAAAGCCACAGGCGATGATGCCGCCAAGCGCCACGCTCAGCGCCGGATTCAGCCCCTGGCCACTGTAGCCGGTGACTGCAATCACTACGCCGACAAAAGCCGCACTGGAGCCGAGATAACTCGGCACCCGGCCACCGGTGATCAGAAAGAACAGCAGGGTGCCGACGCCGGACATCAAAATCGACAGGTTCGGGTCCAGCCCCATCAGCAGCGGCATTAATACCGTTGCACCAAACATCGCCACCGCATGTTGCAGGCCCATCACCATCGTCTGACCGGCGGGCAGGGTTTCATCCGGAGCCACCAGACCATTATCAGCGTTTGCCGATTTTTTACGCCATTGCGGAAACCAGGAACTTCTCATCGTTTTCTCCCAGGATGAACTAAAGCAGTGACCGTCGGGTGACGGCGTTAACTGGCTTCCTGCCGCATCAGGTGATGATATCCACGATCGAAATAGATCAGGCCATGAGTATTGTCGTTACACACCAGTGCCTGCGCTTCACAGAACAGAATGTCATGCGTGCCGACGCTGACCACCTGCGTAACTTTGCAGTCAAACGACGCAACGGCACCGGCCAGAATCGGCGCGCCGGTCACCAGCGTTGACCACTCCGCGGCGATAAAGCGCTGCGCCATCGGCGTTTTGCCGCCAAACAGGCCGGAAAGCGTCTCATGACCGGCCGCCAGCGTGTTGACGCACAGCATCTGGTTTTGCATAAACGCCGGATAGACCGATGCCGAACGGT
>NZ_JRXE01000010.1:19301-115122 GCF_001267535.1 Winslowiella iniecta
GCCCATCGGTGGTAATGATGTTGACCGCCGCACCCAGGCGCGACATGGCATGGCGAAATTCCTGTTTTTCCACACTGATGGGCGTCAGTGGCAGAGTATGCAGCGACATAATTAACTCCTTATCCGAGCAGGCAGGCATGGTTAAAATCAAGGCGCGGCAGGCGGGCATAAACTTTACTGCTGTCGCCATAGCCGATATTAATCAGTAAGTTACTTTTCCAGCCGTTCTCAGCAAAGAAGGCGTGATCGACGCTGGCGCGGTCAAAACCTGACATCGGCCCGGTATCGAGTCCCAGTGCGCGGCAGGCGGCGATCAGATACGCGGCCTGTAGCGAGCTGTTACGAAAGGCGGTCTCTTCCGCCAGTTCCGCACTGGAGGTAAACCATGAGCGTGCATCGCCATGCGGGAACAGGGTTGGCAGCGCATCGTAAAACCTGGGGTCCCAGGCGACGATGGCGGTCACCGGCGCGCTGAGGGTTTTTTCCAGATTGCCGCTGGAGAGCGAAGGTTTCAGCTTCTCTTTGCCTGCGGCGCTGCGCACAAAAAAGAATCGCGCCGGGCTACAGTTGGCCGAAGTCGGCCCCATACGCAGCAATTGGTAGACCTCTTGTAACTGTGCATCAGTCACCGGCTTGTCCTGCCAGCCATTGTGGGTACGCGCCGCGGTAAACAGGGTGGCGAGTGCTTCGCGAGTTAAAGGTTCTGCCATGATGGCTCCATTACAGGTGATGTCACACTGGCTGGCGGGGTGTCGTTCAGCCAGTCCAGCAGTAAGGTATTAAAGGTGGTGCTGTCCGTGACGCTCATTGCGTGTCCACCCCAGCGCATTTTTTTCAGCGTGGCGGCGGGCAGAGCGTGAGACAGCGTTTCGGAGCAAGTCCACGGCACCAGCAGATCGTCCTGACTGCATACCAGCAGCACCGGCTGGGCGATCTGTTGAGTACGCTGGGTAAAATTCGTATTCATCAGCGCGTGTAACCGGCGCAGCAGGTTTTCGGTGCCCTGGAAATGCGCCACATGCAGTGAATCTTCCGCTTCAATCCGCGCCTGATTTTCTGACAGCCAGTCGGCAGGATAGAGAAACAGCGGCTGCGCACGGACAAACGCCTCGACGCCGACATTCAGCAGCAGATCCTGACGCACCTGAAAACAGCGCCGGGTATGGGCATCCAGACTCAGCCAACCATTGACCACCACCACTCGCGAGACGCGATCCGGGTAATCCAGCGCCATTTGTAGACCGATCATCCCGCCCAGCGCATGACCGATAACAGTAAATTGCAGAATTTGATGCTGTGCCAGCGCATCCGCCAGCTCGGCCGCCATCTCCTGCATGCTGTAGCCATCAGGCAGCGAATCGGCATTGCGGCCGGTGCCGCGCTGGTCATAAACCACCACACGATACTGTTCGCGCAATGCACTCAGCTGCGGCAACCAGAAGCTGCCAAGGCCGCCAAGGCCGGCTGACAGCACCAAAACAGGAGCCTGCGGATGTTGCAGACCTGAAAGTTCAAGATACACAGGCTGACTCCTTTACTGAGCGAGATGCGCGATGCTGGCGATTTCAATCAGCGCGTCCGGCTTGACCAGCCCGCACTGAATGCAGTAGCGCGCCGGTTTATCGCCGGGGAAGTATTCGGCGTACACCTGATTCACCGCCGCGTAATTGCTCCAGTCGGTGATGAAAATAGAATTAAACGTCACGTCATCCAGCGTGCCACCGGCGGTTTCAATCACGCTTTTAATGGTCTCCAGCACATGCCGGGTTTGTGCCGCCGCATCGCCGATATGAACCACATTGTTCTGCTTATCAAACGGCAAGGTGCCGGAGACATAGACAATACCGTCGGCCAGCGTACCGGGCGAGAAGGGTGCCAGCGGAATACCGCTGCCCGGCGGGGTGATGACTGTTTTTGGCATGACAACTGCTCCTGAACCGGGTTAGGCCGAACGCTTCAGCGGCGTGGCGGCGGATTGCAACGTATGGCAGAAGCTTTCCACATCGGAAACCCAGCCGAAAAAGGTTTCGATATTGAAAATCGCCGCCTGCTGGGCGAAGGCTGGCCCGGCCTGGTAAGTGGCGTCTTCCAGCACCACGCCGAAATATTCAAGGAAAAAGCCGTCGCGCAGGGTGGATTCGACACAGACATTGGTGGCGATACCGGTAAAAATCAGATGGCGGATGCCACGGCTGCGCAACATGCTGTCGAGGGGCGTATTGAAAAAGCCACTGTAGCGCGGTTTCGGCAGCACGATATCGCCTGGCTGCGGTTGCAGTTCATCGACCAGGTCGTAGTCCCAGCCGCCTTTTGCCAGCAGCTTGCCCTGTAACTCAGGGCGCTGACGCATGGTTTTCAGCGCATTCGATTTGTGAAAGTTAGGTGAGCCCGCGCCACCGGCCTCGACGTAGCGATCGTCCCAGCCGTTCTGAAACCAGATTATCTGGATCCCCGCCGCGCGGGCTGCGCTGACCGCAAGGTGAATATTTTCAATCACCGGTTTGGTGGCAGAAACATCAAACCCGGCGAGATCGAGGTAGCCACCTTCAGTGGCATAGGCATTCTGCATATCCACCACGATTAATGCTGTTTGCTGCGGCGGAAAACAGATGGCTTCCGGGCGCGCAGGCAGGGTTAGGGCGTGTTCAGTCGCTGCGCCAGCGCAAACGACGGTATCTCGGTTATTCATCAGGCCACCTCTTGTGCAGCGTCAATCAGATCGATACGGCTTTGCATCAGCGGCTGGATGCGCTCGCCAAAGGCTTCAATACCTTGCAGGAAATCATCAAAGGTCAGCAGCACGCCCTGCGTGCCGTCCACGGTGGCAACCTCATCCAGCATCCTCGCCACATTGCTGTAAGAGCCAACCAGCGTGCCCATATTGATATTGACGGCAGAGGTGGGATCGGCCATCTGGCGCACATTGGTGTCGCTGCCGGAGCGTTTATCCTGCTGACTTTGCGTGGTCAGCCAGGCCAGGGCTTCTTCATCGGCTCCGGCTTTGTAATGCTCCCATTTGGCGCGTGCGGCTTCGTCTGTTTCATCGGCGATAATCATAAACAACACATAGGAGCCGACATCCCGACCGGTGGTTGCCGCTGCCGCTTTCATGCGTGAGGCAGTTGGCGCAAAAGCGGTGGGGGTGTTGACGCCTTTGCCGAAACAGAAGTTGTAATCAGCGTGTTGCGCCGAAAAGGCCATACCGGCGTCACTCTGACCGGCGCAGATCACTTTGATCGGTTGCTGTGGCTGCGGGCTGAGGCGACAATCATTCATGGTAAAGAAGTCGCCTTTTAAATCGGATTTGCCGTTGCCCCACAGGTCGCGCAGCACCTGCACATACTCAGTCAGGTAGTCATAACGGCGTGAAAAATAGTCATCGCCAGGCCAGATCCCCATCTGCTCGTATTCCGGCTTTTGCCAGCCGGTCACCAGATTAACGCCGAAGCGGCCGTTAGAAATCGAATCGATCGTCGACGCCATGCGTGCCACAATAGCCGGCGGCAAGGTCAGCGTGGCGGCGGTAGCGTAGATTTGAATACGTGAGGTGACGGCAGCGAGACCGGCCATCAGGGTAAAAGATTCGAGGTTATGATCCCAAAACTCGGTTTTACCACCAAAGCCGCGCAGCTTGATCATCGAGAGCGCAAAATCAAAATGATAGTGCTCGGCTTTTTGTACAATGGCTTTGTTCAGCTCAAAGGTTGGCAGATATTGTGGCGCGTTGGTGGAGATCAGCCAGCCGTTGTTACCGATAGGGATAAAGACACCAATTTTCATGTGAAACCCTCTGTTTAGCGATGGATGTGGTTCACGCGCTGCGGTGCATCCTGCAATTCCCTTGAGGCGGCGCTCACAATGTAATTTGCAAAGGCTGTGCCAGAAAATTAAAGATGTTGATAAACATAAGGTTATGTAAAATACCTGTGCGCAATGTTGAGCGAATGGTCTGAAACAGACCATCTGGTAAAAATACGTGCACAAAAAGCAGGCAGCGATGTGCCATCAGGGTGCATCCCCCGAAGGAGGTATCTCCCGGAGCCTGGCTGGTGTGTGCCGCAATCACTGGAGAAGGAATAACCGTGAAGTCTGCAGAAAAAGCCCCGACACGCCGCGCGCGCGCGGTTGCCGCGAAACGTGAGGCGATCCTGACTGCCGCCCTGGAATTCTTTTCACAATTCGGTATTCATGGCACCAGTCTGGATAAAGTGGCGGAGCGGGCGGACGTGTCGAAAACCAACCTGCTCTACTATTTCCCGTCGAAAGAAGAGCTGTACATCGCGGTACTGAAAAATATTCTCGATGTCTGGCTGGCTCCGCTGCGTGCGCTGCGTGACGATTTACAGCCGCTGGAGGCGATAAGCGAATATATCCGCATGAAGCTGGAAGTTTCCCGCGATCATCCCCAGGCCTCACGGCTGTTTTGCCTGGAGATGTTGCAGGGCGCGCCGCTGCTGAAAGGTGAGCTGGATGGCATGCTGAAAGCGCTGGTGGAGGAGAAATCGGCGGTGATTGAAGGCTGGATCGATCAGGGCCGCTTAGCACCGGTCGAGCCACATCATCTGATTTTTATGCTGTGGGCCACTACCCAGCATTACGCCGACTTTGCCACTCAGGTGCATGCCATTACCGGGCAAACGCTCAGTGATGAGCGCTTCTTTCAGCAGACGGTGGAGAATGTGCAGCGCATGGTGATTGAAGGGATTCGCGTGCGCTAAAACGGTTTCTCTCCACGACCTGTAAAATCTTTACACTGATTAGGGCAGCATAAGCCAGGCTTAAACGAGTGTATTCATCAGGGAACAAGTATGGATTCGGTATCACAATTAGTTCTGGGTGCTTCAGTCAGCGTGGCAGCCATGGGGCGCAAAGCGCCTTTGTGGCAGGCCGCGCTGGTCGGTGCGGTTTGCGGCACGCTGCCGGATTTGGATGTGTTTGTCGATCACGGCGACGCTATCCGCAATATGACGTTACACCGCACTGAAAGCCATGCGCTGATATGGCTGACGCTGGCGTCGCCGTTGCTGGCGTGGCTGATTGCCGGGGTCGTGCGGCAGAAACATCAATGGGTGCGCTGGTGGGTGGCGGTCTGGCTGGCATTGATTACTCATCCACTGCTCGACCTGATGACGGTATACGGCACCCAATTGGGGCTGCCGCTGACCGACTTCCCTTTCGCGGTCAGCAGTATTTATATTATCGACCCGCTGTATACCTTACCGTTACTGATTTGCTTGCTGGTTGCGCTCTGCCTGCGCGATAAGCGTGGCCTGTGGTGGAATACTCTCGGCCTGACGCTCAGTACGCTGTATCTGGGCTGGAGTATGCTGGCGCAAAGCTATGCCACCGGGCAGATTAAAGCCGACATGGCCCGGCAGCATATACCGGCACAGCAGTTACTGGTGACGCCAACCGCCTTTAATACACTGGTGTGGCGGGCACTGGTGATGACGCCACAGGGCTATGCCGAAAGCTACTATTCGTTGCTGTCACCGCAGCGGCCGTTGACGTTCAGCCATTACGATCGCGGTGCGGGGTTGTATCAGCAGTATAAAGGTGACTGGTACGTGGAGCGCGTCGCCTGGTTCAGCCACGGCTTCTTTGCCATGCGCGAACAGCAGGGTCAGCTGATGATCACCGATCTACGCATGGGAGAAGAGCCGGATTACACCTTTACCTTTAATCTTGGGCCGCAGGGGGAAGGGCAACCGGCAGATTTTCGTCCGACGCGCCAGCCAATGCCGCGGCCATCCGTATCCGGTTCGTTTCGTGAGTTGTGGGAAAGATTGTAGCGGAGCGGTTATCGGCAGAGGCGGCGAGAATGCCGCCTCTGGATGCCGGGGAGCCGTTTTCGGCTCCCGTTGTGACTATTACGCCTGTTTTCTTTTCCGCATAAACCAGCCAATCGCCAGAATCAGGAACCAGATGGGGGTGACCATCAGCGCCTG
Organism: Winslowiella iniecta; assembly: GCF_001267535.1. Taxonomy (GTDB): domain Bacteria; phylum Pseudomonadota; class Gammaproteobacteria; order Enterobacterales; family Enterobacteriaceae; genus Erwinia; species Erwinia iniecta. The sequence continues at coordinate 25,250 of NZ_JRXE01000010.1, forward strand.
ACGGGTATCTTCCTGCAACGTCAGCAATACCACCACAAACGCGAAAAACGCCATACATACCCAGCACATAATTTTGCCCAACGGCATTTTATACACTGACTCGGCATGCTGGTGTGGGCGCTTTTTACGGTACGCCAGATACGAGCAGAGAATAATGGTCCAGACGAACATAAACAGAATCGCCGAAACCGTGGTGACCATAGTGAACACCGTCATCACATTCGGAATCAGGTAAATCAACGCCACGCCGCCCAGCAGGCACAGGCAGGAGAAGAACAGACCGTTAGTCGGTACCGCACGCCGTGACAGACGACCAAAAGCACGGTGCGCCACGCCCTGTTCTGCCAGGCCGTACAACATACGGCTGGTGGAGAAGATCCCGCTGTTTGCCGAGGACGCCGCAGAGGTCAGCACCACAAAGTTAACGATACTGGCCGCGGCTGGCAGGCCAATCAGCACAAACATTTCCACAAACGGGCTGCGATCCGCCACGACCTGGTTCCACGGCGTCACCGCCATAATCACCATCAGCGCCAGCACATAGAAGAAGATAATACGGATCGGGATGGCGTTAATCGCCCGCGGCAACACGGTTTTCGGATTATGCGTTTCAGCCGCAGCGGTACCGACCAGCTCGATGCCGACAAAGGCGAATACCGCAATCTGGAAGCCGGCAAAGAAGCCGCTTAGCCCTTTCGGGAACATCCCGCCATGATCCCAGATATTGGATAACGCCGCGTGGCTACCGCTGGCAGAAGGGTAGTGAATGGCAACCAGCACGATGCCGGTAACAATCAGCGCGACGATGGCGACAATTTTGATGATTGCAAACCAGAACTCCATCTCACCGAACATTTTCACCGTGGCGATATTCAGTGCGAGGAACACGGCGACGCAAAGCAGCGCACTCATCCAGACGGAGAAACCGGGGAACCACAGCTGGAAATAGGAACTGATGGCCACCACATCGGCAATTCCGGTGACAACCCAGCAGAACCAGTAGGTCCAGCCGGTAAAATAGCCTGCCCATGGGCCAAGCAGATCGGCAGCGAAATCGCTGAAAGATTTATATTCAAGATTGGAGAGCAACAGCTCACCCATAGCGCGCATCACGAAAAACAGCATAAAACCGATGATCATATAGACGAAAATGATCGAAGGACCGGCGAGGCTGATGGTTTTTCCTGAGCCCATAAACAAGCCGGTACCGATGGCACCACCGATGGCGATTAGCTGGATATGACGATTGTGAAGGTTACGCTGGAGTTTGTCCGGCGCATCAGTTGCCGGCACTGTCTCTTTTGATTGATCAACCATAACGGTTCTGTTCCTGTCTGTGATGGTGTGTCAGCTCTGTTGGCTGTTATTTAATCTGAGGTCTCCCCAGGTAAGTTGGCATAAGATAGTGTAATTGGACCGTTAGCGGGTAATTGTTTTTTAACATACGTGAGGGATATCGTGATAATCACTGGCGGAAGGGGATTACACCGTTAATAGCGTCGCAGAAATGTGCTTTTTAGCAGCAACAGTCAGGTAAAGTTCGGTATAAAGAGTCGCCATTTCTCTCCGACAGGCCTGACTGAGACTACTGTTACAGATATGCTTAACATAAAACTGACGACAGTTGTGCGTAAGGAAATAGTCATCCGTGAAATTTCTGTTAACGGTCATCGTTATTATTCTGGCGGCATGGCTGGCGATGCCATGGATTAAACAACATCTGCCTGCTGAATATAATCCCTTCACGCCGCTGTCAGTCACCGATCCCGCCAGTTTTATTACCCGCTATAAACTGCGTCAGCTGGACGGTGATCCACAGGCCTGTCTGGCGGTGATGGAGCGTGCGCGTGCAGCCGGGCTGGTAACCTTTAGCCGTCCAGGGAAAATGGCGGGGAATTGTCCGCTGGACAATCCGTTGCGGCTACAACGTTTTGGTGCGGTGACACTGAGCAGCAGTTTTCTCGCCAGTTGCCCGATGGCGGTAAGCAGCGTAATGTTTGTACAGCGCGTCAAAAACGGCAGCGGCGTGCCGGGCATGACGTCGCCACTGGCGCGTATCGATCATCTGGGAAGCTATGCCTGTCGTAATATTTATCATCGCGCCGAGGGGCGTTTAAGCGAACATGCGACCGCCGATGCCTGGGATATTGCCGGTTTTCAGCTGAAAAATGGGCAGAGAATAAGTGTGTTACGCCACTGGCAGCAGCCGGAAGAGAAGGCGGCCTGGCTGCATCAGGCTTTTCAGCAAAGCTGCGACTATTTTGGCAACTCGCTGGGGCCGGATTATAACGCCGCTCACGCCAACCATTTTCACCTGGGGATGCGCGGATTTGGCTTGTGCCGCTAATGTTGATATGCCCAAAAAGCAGGTGTTAATAATAAAAAAGAATAAGTTAAACAGGGCTTCGTCAGGCATACCCGCCTTATAAAATGGCTGATTTCGGTTAAGTGATGGCAAAAACGGGCGGGGTAATCAGCCCTTCAGACAGGCAGTGAATTGGTTATCGTTATGTTATTTAAGATTTTTTTAAATAAGTGCACGAATAAATTTAACTTAAGTGCTGTGCGGTGAAATCACGGGCCAGTCTTGAGATCAAAAATATTGAATAATGTTCGGAAAAATCCTATTCTAAAAAGATGCAGATTAAAGGAAACAATTGCCCGCCACTCGTTGTGGCGCAATAGCAACAACAGCTGCACTCTTTTTTTCTGATGTCCGACCAGACGCTCTAATTAGTGACACAACGTGCATTGATAATGGTTGTTTACCATTGCGGCATAGAGTTGCACGGCGCGTGCAATAAATGAAATTGCCGGAATACCTTTATTTTCTCTATTGCATTTGCAATCACAATTATAAACGCGGCGCGAATTAAGATCGCATCGGATGAGGCTTTAATGATATCTGAAAACTATTTCAGCTGGCGCAAAGAGCTGTTTGCTCTTTTCCAGTCTGCCACTGAAACAGGCCAGCTAATCAACTTTGCTCAGCAGCAGATCGAGTGCCTGGGCTATGACTACTTCACGCTGCTGATTCGACATCCGGTGCCCTTTACCCGGCCTAAAATCTATTTTTTCACCACCTATCCGGCGTTCTGGCTACAGCACTATCAAAAAGAAAATTATTTTGATATTGACCCAATTGTCGCCATGCGCCAGTCACCGGGACAAATTTTGCAATGGCGTGATGAGCTGTTTACCGGCAGTGAAAAACTGTGGAGTGATGCGCAGGATTCCGGCCTGGTATCCGGTTATTCCTGTTCGGTAATGGGGGCTAAACGGGTGACCGGCATCCTGTCGTTGTCATCGCGCAGTGGGATAAAAAACCTGGAAGCCAGCCTGGTGTTTGAAATGAAACTGCAATATCTGGCTGAAGTATATCTGGCGACGCTGCAACGACTTAACGATCCCTCCGTCTCGGTGATCGATATTGGTTTCAGCCAGCGCGAGCTGGAAATAGTGAAATGGACCGCGGAAGGAAAAACGGCGGCGGAGATATCGCTGATTTTATCTATCTCAGAACATACGGTTAATTTTCACCAGAAAAATATGCAAAAACGATTTAACACGGCGAACAAAACGCAAATTGCATGCTACGCCGCGGCAGTCGGCTTATTGTGAAATTAATGCAACTACCAGAATTGGTAGTTCCATCTCATTAATCGGTTGTCTACCCTGCGCCCAGGGTAACAAACCTGCTCAGACCGCGATGGCGCGGTGATTAACAGGGAATGCGACAGGTGACAATGATGAAGATTATTCAGACCCAACTTAGAGATATGCCATCCTCATTGTTGGCGGAATTGGGCAGTTACCGTTACAACGTATTTGCCCGGGGTGAAGGCTGGTCGATTCCTTCGCGGCTGACCACGCCGGGCCAGGAGTACGACCGTTTTGACCGTTCAGATGTAACCTGGCTGATTGCCTGGAGCGCAAAGCATGGAATTTGTGGCTGCGCGCGCCTGATGAAGTGGCCAGAAACTCAACATTCGCCGGGTGTTGCGATGCCGGTTGACCGCCATACTATTTGGGAAATGTCGCGATTTTCTGCCCGTCTGGACATTGACAGCGAGCTGCCGCTGAAGATTCTCTGGCATGCATTGCAGATTGCGGCAGAGGCTGGCATTCAGTATGTGGCAAGTGCTGCAACGCCGATGATGGAGAAAATGTTTGAACACCACCAGATCGTTTTTGAACCGTTAATGCCCGGACTGATCCATTCGGAAGACAATCTGTTCGCGGTAAAGCTGGCGGTGAAGCAACCGGTGCTGGCGGATAAGTATCAGGGATCGCGCCATTACAGCCCGGAAGAGGTGTTACCTTCGCTGGCGATCTCAGTTAGCTGGGATGGCCGCTAATCACGCCTGTTTGATCCACCTTATTATCAGCAGCCTGTCGTGCTTTGATAACTAAGCCCATTGTTTCGTACTGTTGGCCCTAAAATGTTACGTCGGGCTAATTCAGGCGGAAATCAATGGGCTTGCAGCTAAATACGTTTACTGACGGTAAGCGAACTTAATCTGTTTGATGGTATTGCTGAACACGTCCGCCTGCGGTTGATCTTCCAGCTGTGCGATAAACCGCTCCATATTGATAATCACTTTACCGGCGTCTGCCTGGCCCATGCCTTTCAGCATCAGCGTGACCATCGCTTTAAGACAGGCCACTTCATTGGCCAGCGCCTGCGTTTCTTCAGAGGTAGTAAAGTCAATCTGACTCATTGTTGTCTCCTAAAATAAGATCAATTCTGCACATACCGCTTGCGCTATGTGAATAAAAAGTGCCAGAAGTATATCACAACTCATCAGGTCGCTAATGGCTGCGCGATGAACCGTAGCGGCGAACGTGCCAGCCAGATCCCTAAAAGATCATCATGTAGCAGGAAATCCACTGCTGAAGAGTAAATTGTATAGCAGACAAAGTATTATTCCCGAGGTAATCAGTGGTAACTCTGTTTACTAATTTAAGATATTGATTTTCAATGTTTTGTCATTTTATTCAGGCCATTTACCAGTAAATAAAATTAGCCTTATGCATAATTGAACGCGCGTAGCCTTAAAAAAATATAACTATTTGATGTCAATTATTTCTCTATGTAACGGGCATCACGCCGCCGCCGCCGCCATATGATTTATGTTCATTCCTGAACGAAAAAAGAGTAACATTAGCGGCTAAATTTGCCTGTTTACTTTATTCCACCTTCGACTTTTCTGGAGAGATCTCTTTTGATCAGCGTTCTTCTTGTAGATGACCACGAACTGGTACGCGCAGGGATTCGTCGCATACTGGAAGATATCAAAGGCATTCTGGTTGCCGGGGAAGCAAACTGCGGCGAGGATGCGGTCAAGTGGTGTCGTGCAAACAACGTTGATGTCGTGTTAATGGATATGAACATGCCGGGTATCGGCGGGCTGGAAGCCACGCGTAAAATCGTGCGTTTTAATCCTGATATTAAAATTATCATGCTCACCATCCACACGGAAAATCCGTTGCCGGCTAAAGTGATGCAGGCGGGCGCCGCTGGCTATCTCAGCAAAGGCGCGGCGCCGCAGGAAGTGATCAGTGCGATTCGTTCGGTTAACTCGGGCCAGCGCTACATCGCTTCCGATATCGCGCAGCAAATGGCGCTCAGCCAGATTGAACCGCAAAAAGCAGAATCACCGTTCAGCTGTTTGTCGGAGCGCGAATTACAGATTATGCTGATGATTACCAAAGGGCAGAAGGTGACCGAAATTTCGGAGCAACTCAGCCTCAGCCCGAAGACGGTTAACAGCTATCGTTATCGCATGTTCAGTAAGCTGAATATCAGCGGCGACGTAGAGTTAACGCATTTAGCCATTCGTCACGGCATGTTTAATGCGGAGTCGTTGATTAGCAGTGAGTAGTGAAGCGTTTGATGCACCCTCTTTCCTGAAAACCGTAACCAGCCAGCCGGGCGTCTACCGGATGTACGATGCTGGTGGTACGGTTATCTATGTGGGTAAAGCGAAAGATCTGAAAAAGCGTTTATCCAGCTATTTCCGTAGTAATGTCGGCAGCCGCAAAACCGAAGTGCTGGTCAGTAATATCCAGCATATCGATGTCACCGTCACCCATACTGAAACCGAAGCGTTACTGCTGGAACATAACTACATCAAGCTGTATCAGCCGCGCTATAACGTGCTGCTGCGTGATGATAAATCCTATCCCTATATTTTCCTCAGCTCAGATACTCATCCGCGTCTGGCGTCACACCGTGGGGCGAAACACGCCAAAGGGGAGTATTTTGGTCCTTTCCCGAATGGCTATGCGGTCCGTGAGACGCTGGCGCTGCTGCAAAAAGTCTTTCCTGTACGGCAGTGTGAAAATAGCGTCTATCGCAACCGCTCGCGTCCCTGCCTGCAATACCAGATTGGCCGCTGTCTGGGGCCGTGCGTCGCCGGGCTGGTCAGCGAAGAAGAGTATGCGCAACAGATTGATTATGTGCGGCTGTTTCTCGCCGGTAAAGATGACCAGGTCCTCAATCAGCTGGTCAGCCGCATGGAACAGGCCAGCGTTGCGCTGAAGTTTGAAGAAGCGGCGCGTCTGCGCGATCAGATTCAGGCGGTGCGTCGTGTCACTGAGAAGCAGTTTGTTTCGAATCAGGGTGACGATCTGGATGTTATTGGTGTCTCTTTTGATTCCGGTATGGCCTGCCTGCATGTGCTGTTTATCCGCCAGGGCAAAGTACTGGGCAGCCGCAGCTATTTCCCGAAAGTGCCGGGCGGTACAGCGCTGGCGGAAGTGGTACAAACCTTTGTCGGACAGTTTTATCTGCAGGGCAGTGAAGCACGCAGCCTGCCATCGGAGATTTTACTCGACTTCGCGTTACCTGAACGCCAGCTGCTGGCGGACTCGTTAACCGAACTGGCGGGGCGTCGCGTCAATATTCAGAGTAAACCCCGTGGCGACCGCGCGCGTTACCTGAAACTGGCACGCACCAATGCCGCGACGGCGCTGGTAACGAAACTGGCGCAGCACTCTACTATCCATCAGCGTCTGTCGGCACTGGCTGAGCTGCTGAAACTGCCGGAAATCAAACGCATGGAGTGTTTTGATATCAGTCACACCATGGGTGAGCAGACTATCGCTTCCTGCGTCGTTTTTGACAGCAACGGTCCACTGCGTGCGGAATATCGACGCTATAACATCAGCGGCATCACTCCTGGCGATGACTATGCGGCGATGAACCAGGTACTGCGCCGTCGTTATGGTAAGGCGCTGGAAGAGAACAAAATCCCGGATGTGATATTAATCGACGGCGGCAAAGGCCAGTTATCGCAGGCGAAAAGCGTGTTTGCCGAGCTGGATGTGCCGTGGGATAAAAACCGTCCAATCCTGTTAGGCGTCGCGAAAGGGACCGATCGTAAGGCGGGGCTGGAAACGCTGTTTTTTGAACCAGAAGGCGAAGGTTTTTCTCTGCCACCGGACTCGCCGGCGTTACATGTGATTCAACATATTCGTGACGACTCTCACAATCATGCAATTACAGGCCATCGTAATAAACGGGCCAAAGTAAAGAACACCAGCGCGCTGGAATTAATTGAAGGAATCGGGCCGAAGCGGCGCCAGCAGCTACTTAAGTACATGGGAGGGCTGCAACCTCTGATGGCCGCAACCGTGGAAGAAATCGCCAAAGTACCGGGCATTTCACATGCTCTCGCAGAAAAAATATTCTATTCGCTGAAACACTAGCATTGAATACCGGGGTGCAATGTAGGAACATACGGTAAATCCTACTCCGGCCAGACAGTTACCGTAGCATATGCAATTTAATATTCCGACGTGGCTCACCCTGTTTCGTGTCATTCTTATCCCGTTCTTTGTGCTGGCATTTTATCTGCCATTTCAATGGGCTCCCCTGGCTTGTGCGCTGATTTTCATCGTCGCCGCGGTAACCGACTGGTTTGACGGTTTCCTCGCCCGACGCTGGAAGCAGACCACGCGATTTGGTGCCTTCCTCGATCCTGTTGCTGATAAAGTGATGGTGGCGATGGCATTGGTGCTGGTTGCCGAACATTTCCACTCCTGGTGGATCACATTACCGGCAGCAACCATGATTGCTCGCGAAATCATTATCTCGGCACTACGCGAGTGGATGGCGGAAATCGGTAAACGCAGTAGCGTGGCGGTATCCTGGATTGGCAAAGTCAAAACGACTGCCCAGATGCTGGCACTCTTCGCGCTGCTATGGCGTCCGGACAGCATGGTTGAAGGGGTAGGGGTCGCTGCGCTGTACATTGCGGCGGTGCTGACATTCTGGTCAATGTTCCAGTATTTAAGCGCAGCACGCGGCGATTTGTTTGAACGTTGATCGATACGATTTAAAAAGCAGCAAACAGACACGAAGTGAGGATAATTTTATTGACTCATTTCTACAGGTCAGTAGAATGCAACGCATCGAACGGCAGCTAAGGCGCCAGAAGATAAAGTAAATCAGCAAGTTCGGTTAGGCGCTGATGATTGCGGGAATAGCTCAGTTGGTAGAGCACGACCTTGCCAAGGTCGGGGTCGCGAGTTCGAGTCTCGTTTCCCGCTCCAAATTTACGTTATCAGACCTTATCTGGTAACAGCCTGCAAAGGCTAAGCAAGAATTAAGGCGCGTTGGCAGAGTGGCCATGCAGCGGATTGCAAATCCGCCTACCTCGGTTCGACTCCGGGACGCGCCTCCAATTTACACCTTGCCCGGGTGGTGAAATCGGTAGACACAAGGGATTTAAAATCCCTCGGCTTATGGCTGTGCGGGTTCAAGTCCCGCCCCGGGCACCATTGCTTCAGAAAAAAGTCACCTCCGGGTGACTTTTTTTTCGTCCGTATCCCGCAGTATAGCCCCGTAACCGCCTGTCTTTCCTGTAAATATTCCTTTGTAAGCCGCCAGTCAACAAAACTCAATGAGTGCGTATTGTGACGGATTATACCGTAGACAGCCGTGCCATTTGGGGGCCAAACTGGGGGCCTATGCCAGTTCGATTTTTTGTGAGGCCCCCAAATGCCTTTAACCGATCGCACTATCTTAATGCAAAGCCTGGTATCAAAGCCCGGAAGTTAAGTGACGCACATGGTTTTTACCTGCTGATAAATCCGCACGGGTCAAAATTGTGGTACTTAAAATATCGTTATAAAGGGAAAGAGAAAAAGCTTTCATTCGGTGCTTATCCTTTCATCACACTGGCTGATGCCAGGAGACTACGGGATGAGGCCCGGAGCGTGCTCACTGCCGGTACGGTCCGGGTGAGAAGCGTAAAGAAGAGAAACGTGGCGGTATGCCGGTAGATACTTACGCCTCAGTGGCACTCCAGTGGCTTGCCACTAACCGAACCTGGACGGAAGAGCATACTAAAAGAGTCGCGCTATTTTGAATTATACCTTTCCCGCCCATCGGTGAGCGCGATATCAGAAGCCTGACGGTGCCCGACCTCATTGGGCCAATTAAAGCGGTCGAAAATGCAGGTAAAATTGATGTCGCACGACGGCTTCAGCCGCGCACGGCGGCAATCCTGCGCTATGCCGTACAGAATGGCATAATTACCTGTAACCCTGCTTCGGATCTTAAAGGCGTAGTCGCTCCTGCTAAAACCAAACCATGACCTGCAGCGCGCTGGTAGAGTCTGGTCTGTGGTCCAGGGATGCCATTGAGCGTCAGATGAGCCATCAGGAGCGAAAAAAGTGCTTGCCGCGTATAATATCAATCTTCAGGTGACTGGCAGTATGTAGGATTTGAACTTGGGTTTTATACAGATGAAGCCCGCTGAATAATGGTTTAAGTTAGGGGCAAATACACAAACATTTCACCCGCTCATTGAGTGGGTGAAATGTTTGATGTTGTTAAGCTAAGTGAGGTTATTTTAAATCAGAAGTTCGCACATCATTAACCCCAGACGGTACACCGGTGCTTTCTACTCCCGCATTTTAAACAATCATTCAGCATAGCAATGTTCAGCAGATGGAAAAGTTTCCGCTTTAACTGCCGCAACATAGCTCTGTATTGCACTCTGAATACTGTCCTTACCCGACATAAAGTTACGGACGAATTTAGGTGCGCGGCCTGTGATGCTCAGCCCCAGCATGTCATGCAGAACCAGTACCTGTCCGTCAGTATCTACGCCAGCACCAATACCGATTACCGGGACGGAAACCGCCTCGCTCAACGCTTTGCCCACTGAGGAAGGAACGGCTTCAACCAGAATCATTGCCGCACCGGCGGCTTCCAGCTTTATTGCTGCATCGATAAGCCTTTTGGCCTGTTCTGGTCCACGACCCTGAACTTTAAACCCGCCAAACACATTGACCGATTGCGGCGTCAAACCAATATGCGCGCAGACAGGAATGCCATTGCGGGTTAACTGACGCACGGATTCACACAACCATTCTCCCCCCTCAAGTTTCACCATCTGAGCGCCCGCCTGCATCAGACGGCCTGAACTTTGCAAAGCCTGATCTGGTGTGGCGTAGGTCATAAAGGAAAGGTCGGCGATGATAAAGCTGCCGGTGTTACCGCGCTTTACGCTGGCAGTGTGATAAACCATGTCCTCAATGGTGACCGGAAGGGTACTGTCGTGGCCCTGCAGAATCATACCGAGCGTATCGCCGATAAGCAGCATATCGACGCCAGCCTGGCTGGACTCGTGGGCAAAAGTCGCATCGTAGCAGGTCAACATGGCAATTTTTTCGCCGTTTTTCTTCATCTTCTGCAGGTGGGTCAGCGTGATCTCTGGCATCTCAATGTCTCATCTAAAGGATTCTGTCAGTAATAGCGCTGCGATGATGATCATCAGAGCGCCGGAAATTTGGCTGACGCGGCGTGCAGCCGTTGGCCGGGTTTGTAAAACTGCTTTCGATCCGAATCCTACTATCAGATAAACCACTGCACAGCTTACAACATGCACCATACCCAATGCCGCCATTTGAAAGGCGAGCGGCCATGTACCATGCGGATCGGTGAATTGTGGCAACAACGCCAAAAACAGCAGAAATACCTTCGGATTAAGCCCACTAATGCAAAGCCCTTTTACAGCCCAACGCAATGCATTACCTTCGACCTGTCTTTCACCGGCAGTGGGAATGGCAGGGTGACGCAACATGCCTATTCCCAGCCAGATTAAATAGCAGGCGCCGGCTACGGTTAATCCTTTCATGAGCGTAGGCAGGTCCGCGACCACGGCTCCTACACCTGCGGCAACAATTAACGTTGCAATCAAGTGGCCAGAGAGCAATCCGAAGACTGCGGGAATGACCCGGCCCCCGCGAATTCCTGCGGAGATGGCATAGGCCCAGTCTGCCCCAGGGGTAATGACAAACAGCACTGAAACGGACCAAAAAGCAGCAAAAAAACTCAGCGCCATAGTGATACCCCACTCGATGTATAAGGCATGCTGAGCACAGCGTCTTCGGGATGACTTAAAGGAATTATATTACACACGATTTTCTACCTGATTAACGAAATAAACAGAATCTATCTCCAGATGCTGGGCGGAATCGCACAGCATTACCAGGTAGAAAGAATATCCTCAGCTGGTTAGAATGTGCTTTTAATATCTATGCGAAGTGTCGCTGATAAGGGAATAATCTTGCCAATGGACCGCATTGACCGCAATATTCTTGCTGAACTGCAAGCTGATGGCCGTTTATCCGTCACTGAGCTGGCGGAGCGGGTTGGATTAAGCCTGTCACCTTGCCACCGCAGGGTAAAAGCACTGGAGCTGAGTGGCGTCATTCAGGGGTATCGTGCTCAACTGAATCCGGCCTTCCTGGGGTATAACTTCTCGGCGATTGTATTCGTGACGTTGCGTGATGGCGACCGTAAGGCCGTCAATGCGTTTGAAGAGGCGGTGAAAGAACTTCCGCAAATTACGCTGGCACAACGCTTATTTGGCGATCCTGATTATCTTCTGCATATCACAACGCGTGATTTGCCCGCTTTTCAGCAGTTATATGATGAGAAGCTTTCCGCTATGCCCGGCGTACAAAGGCTAACGTCGACCCTGGTGATGAAAACCGTCATTCAGGATCGTCCGTTACCGCTGTAGCTGGTTGGTTATCCGTTGTTTTAAGCATGCCCAATGCTATTTTTTTGCAACGGGATGCAGCTTTAGCGGATCCATTCGCCTGCTCAAAATCACTTCGGACGAAGGCAGGTCGGTAATGACCCTGTCCATATCGGTCAGTGAGAACATCTTATACAGCGCGTTGCTGCCGTAATTGTTGTTATCTGCCAGCATGATACATTTTCGCGATGCGTTGATGATTGCACCATAGTAAGCCGCTCTGTATTCATCATGATGGAAGATGCCTTTATCACTCCATGATTCCGGTGCAATAAACGCCTTTTCAAAATTGAGACTTTGCAAGGCCTCAAGCGCAACGCGTTGATGAAAAGTATTGTCATGACGGCTGAGTTTGCCACCGATAAAAAACAGTGCAGCGGTGGAGTGAGTCATAACATGCTGCGCAATGGCAAAATCATTGGTGACAATGGTCATTTCATCGCGGTAAGGAAAAAACGTGGCCAGCTCAAACGTCAACTTTCCGCCATCAAGATAAACCACTTTGCTATCACCCAAATAACGTAGCGCAGCAGGGATTAGAGAATGAGCCCCGGGGCGCTCAACGGGCAAACGTAGCGGGGTTTCACGTGATTTCACGCCACCACGCGTGGACATAATTACTCCCCGCGCGCTAAGCTGTTCAATATCCCGCCGTATAGTCATCACCGTGACATCCAGCATATCTGACAGCTCCCGCAGGCTGACAAAATGTTTGATGGATACCACCTCGAGTATCCGTTGATGACGCTCAGCGGGAATCATATCGCTCCTCATCAGACAGGAATAATGCCAAGAACGACAGCGGCCAACAGAGCACAGACACTCATGATCCAGATTTTCACCATGGAGTGACGAATATGCTCACCAACCTGAAGATTAAGTAGCCCTAATCCCAGATGCGTTGCCGGTATAACCGGACTGAGCAGCAAGCCTATTTGTTCGGTAATGAGCATAGCGATGGTGACGTGCAGTGGGGAAACGTCAAAGCTTTGCCCAAGGCCTACGGCGAGAGGAAGAAGTGCAAAATAGAAGGCATCGGAACCAATCAAAATAACAATCGGTACACTGAAGGCAGCCAGAATAATATAAAGGTAAGGTCCTAAACTGGAAGGAAGAACCGCAGCGAGTTCATTCACTAATACTTCAATAATGCCAGTATTTTGCAATATGCCAACAAATACGCCAATGGTTAAGAAGATCACGATGACAGGGAAGATGGTTAACGCATAATCTTTAATTTTCTGTTGTGCTTTTTTGGCGTCCGGATAATTGATTATGACTGCCAGCGAGAATGCGATCATAAACAGGAAGTTACCCGCGACTAATCCAGAAACCAGAATAACAATGGTTGCAATCACCAGCACAAAGTTGACGCGTAACAGCCATGGATTATGGTCACCTCTGCTGGTAAGCATCTCTTCACGCATCACCAGGAAAGCTTCTTTACTAATGCCAGAACCCTTTTTATTTTCTACTCTGGCCATGTACCAGCAGAGAATAACGCCGAGTACAAACAGCACAACCTGCAAAGGAATGAGTTTGTAATAGACGTCAAGAATATCGAGATGTGTCACCGCAATGGCTCGGTTGAGTGAACCTCCCCATGGGGTAATACCCGTTACGCCGACTCCAACGGTAACCAGCATCAGCAACGTTTTACGGCTGATGTTCATCTTTTCATAAAGGGGTAACAATGCCGGGACGGTTACCAGCAGGGTTGCATACGCATTGCCATCGAGGCTACAGACTGAGGCTATGACCAATGTCGCAAGCAGAACAGAAAAAGTCGATTGTGTGACGAAACGCAGGATGAAACGCACAATAACGTCAAACACACCGGCTTCTTTCATCAGGGTAAAGAACATGGCGCTGAACGCGACCAGCGTAGCGGTGCCAACTACCGATTTCAGGCCTGAAGCGACATATTCGCCCAGCTCTTTAAAGCCAAATCCACAGACTAAAGCGGCTACCGTAGGTAAGATAATAAACAGCACACTGGGAGGAAACTTATTTTTCAATAAGCACCATGTCAGAATAACAAACATGACAATCCCGGTGATAAGCATCAAAGACATGACTTATCCTTATAATTTTCAGAATAGAAGATGTAAGAAAACGCTGCGCAGATAAATCTGCACAGCTGTACCATGGCAATATTTATTTCATATTGAAAAGCGTATTGAGCTCATCGATATTTTCATTAGTTAATGTTTTCATGCCATAGGGTTTGAGTACGAAATAAAGTTTTGCGGTTTCCTCTAACTCTTCTGCGTTAAAGACCGCTTCACGGATATTTTTACCCGAAATTATTGGACCATGGTTGGCAAGAAGAATTGAGTTATGTTCCTTAGACAGCCTTTCAACATGCACAGCAATTTCAGGCGAGCCCGGGCGAATATAAGGCACCACCGGCAGTTTACCCACTCGCATCACGTAGTAAGGCGTTATGGCCGGCAGTGCATTTTCATAATCAAGATCGGGCAAGCAGGATAATGCTGTCAGCCAGGGGGAGTGCAAATGTACGATGCCACCACAAGCAGGACGCTGACGATACATTGCCAGATGCATCAGCACCTCTTTAGACGCCTTGTGACCCGAAACCAGCTCACCGGTCATCGTGACTTTACTCAATTCATCAGCATCCAGGTCGCCAAAACTGGAGTTCGTCGGCGTGGCGAGGATATGACCATCAGGCAGTTTCAGGCTGATATTTCCAGCACCACCGCTGCTGTAACCACGTTCGAACAGGGAGCGTGCGTAGCGCACTAAATCCTGACGATATTGGACTTCGCTCATTTCACACTCTCCTGCGCTTTTAAGAAGAATTCCCTGTTACCAAAGTTGCCTGACTTGAGGATTACCCACTTTTCTTCATCCAATACCTGTGTCCACGGCACACCAGGCGCGACAGCATCGCCGATCACCATGCCTTTAATATTGAGCCCCTGTGATACCGCACCCGACGTTTCACCGCCAGCCACGATAAATTTGTTGAAACCTTCCTTACTTAAATTGTGGGCAAGCGTGGCGAAGAAGCTTTCGATCTTCTCACTGACAAATTCCGCACCGTAATTCTTCTGAATAATTTCGATAATCTGAGGCGGTTGCGTGGCATAGACCATGGGAGCCAACGCGTCATTCGTATGGGTAACCACCCAGCCCGTCACCGTCTGCAGGTACGTTGGTTCGTGAAGGATTTTTTCCACATCCAGTGCCAGTGAGGAGGCGCGCTGCTGATAAAAGTTCACCTGCTGATTAGTCATGGAAGAGCAACTACCTGACAGGACAATGCTTGCACCTTCTTTGCTGATAGCAAACGCAGGCTTATCAGCGGATTTATGCATCGTATCCAGTGCCGCAATGGCATAACCAATACCTGCGGCGCCGGTGATGAGGGCATAATCTGCGGTTTCACGCGCAACGGTTAACAGATCATTGTTATCCAGTACGTCACAGATAACATATTTGATCTTTTCCTCTGCCAGTTTGGCTAAGGCATCAGGAATGTCTTCTACATGATTTTTAATGGTGTCGAGATCGATGACTTCGCAGCGGCCGGTGGATTGCGCCTCCATCAATTTTTTCAGTGAAGACTCTTTCATCGGCGTGACTGGATGATGCTCCATCCCGCTTTGATTCAGTAACTGGCCTTTTACAAACAGATGACCCTGCAAAATGGTACGTCCATTGTCGGGCACTGCCGGGCAAATCAAAGTGACAGGCGCACCCAGATTCTCCATCAGGGCATCGGTAACCGGACCAATATTGCCCTCCTTCGTTGAGTCAAAGGTTGAGCAATATTTGAATAGCTGACGCTTACAGCCCTGTGACTTGAGCCAGTTTGATGCAGACAATGACTGTTCCACCGCCGCCTTGGTCAGAATCGAACGGCTTTTAAGGGCGATAACCACCGCATCGATGCCTTCCTGATCAAAAGCCTCAGCAGGAACGCCATTGAACAGCACCACTTTCCAGCCAGCATTCACCATGAAACTTGCAATGTCGGTGGCACCCGTAAAGTCATCCGCGATGACGCCCAACTTAATCATATGTGTTCCTCTAAAGCGGTAACAAATTGAGCTTATATTGCTTTTATGTAAATACAAGTGCAATCATGCCTGGTGTTAATTTGTGTTTCAGATCACAAAATAAGGGGTTGTGGTTAACAAATGGGTGTTAGCGAAATCATTGAAGAGCCTGTTACAGCGGGTAATAATCCTTAAGCTCGCAGGGCTTCGCCATAACTTACTGAAAAGATGGAGGAATGTTGTAATGTGTTTTTTTTGTATCAGAAATGTGATCTCAATCACCTTGCCTTCGGTGCATTTATTGGTATAAAAATGCAATCGAAAACTGACCAACCATCTGGAGTATTTATGCGTATTTTGGTTCTGCCTTGTGACGGTATCGGCCCTGAGATCACTTCTGCTGCGGTAACTGTGCTGGAGTCACTGGATAAAGCGTATAGCCTGAACTTTGAGTTCGACTACGAAGACGTAGGTTTTAAAAGCCTGGAGTTACACGGCACTACGCTGCGCCAGGAATCACTTGACCGCGCCAAAACGTATGACGGCATTATTCTGGGTACCCAGTCCCACGCGGATTATCCAGCACCGGAAAAAGGCGGCCGTAACGTTTCTGCTGGCTTCCGTATTGGTCTGGATCTCTATGCTAACGTCCGTCCGGCGCGCACTCGTCCTTTCCTGACGTCTAATATGAAAGAAGGCAAATCCATGGATCTGGTGATCATGCGTGAAGCGACGGAAGGCTTCTATCCAGACCGCAATATGACTCGCGGCTGGGGTGAAGTGATGCCAGGCCCGGATATGGCGCTGTCTACCCGTAAAATTACCCGTCATTGCTCTGAGCGCATTGCACGCAAAGCCTTCGAGCTGGCGATGCAGCGTCGCAAAAAAGTGACCGCAATTCATAAAGCTAACAGCTTCCATATGACTGATGGCCTGTTCCTTGAAGCCGTGCGTCACGTGGCAAAAGAGTTCCCTGAAGTTGAGCTGGACGATCTGTTAGTTGATGCGTCAACCGCACACCTGGTGCGTAACCCGGAGCGTTTCGACGTGCTGGTTGCCACAAACTTCTATGGTGACATCATCAGCGACCTGGCAAGTGAATTGTCAGGCAGCCTTGGCCTGGCAGGTTCAATTATGGCCAGTGATACCCATTGCTGCGCGCAGGCTCAGCATGGATCAGCTCCGGATATTCAGAATCAGGACAAGGCGAACCCGGTGTCGATGATTCTGTCGGTTGCCATGATGCTGCAATGGTATGCAGAGAAACACAACCAGCCAAAATTCCTGAAAGCGGCGGAAGAGATCAGCCGTGCCGTTGATGAAGTGCTGGAAAACCCAGAAACCCGCACGCCGGACCTGGGTGGCAAATGTGGTACTAAAGCCTTTGCTGACAAAGTGGCTGCTTCTATTCGCGCCTGATTAAACGTCATGAGGTTGCCGCACTTAGCGGCAGCCTGCTTTCATGGAGCCGAAGATGAATCAACGTATTGTTTTAATCCACGCGACGCCACTGGCGGTTGAGCCCATAAATAAGGCTTTTGCCGATCAGTGGCCAGAAGCTGAAATCAGTAACTTGCTGGATGATGCGTTAAGTGTGGATCGCCGTAAGGTGACGGTGTTGACCGATCGTCTGTTTCAGCGGATCGACTCACTGGTGAACTATGCTGCCAACATTGATGCTGGTGCAGTGTTGTTTACCTGCTCTGCATTTGGTGAAGCGATTGACGCCAGCGCAGCGAAAAATACCATGCCGGTACTTAAGCCAAACGAAGCCATGTTTGAAGCGGCTTTAGCAAAGGGTAAAAATATCGTCATGCTGGCAACGTTTGCTCCCGCCGTCGCCGGGATGGAAGCGGAATTTAATGAACTGGTACGCGAGGGTTATCGTGAGGCCACGTTAACCAGCATGCTGGTTGAAGGAG
Source organism: Winslowiella iniecta (assembly GCF_001267535.1). Taxonomy (GTDB): domain Bacteria; phylum Pseudomonadota; class Gammaproteobacteria; order Enterobacterales; family Enterobacteriaceae; genus Erwinia; species Erwinia iniecta. The sequence goes on from NZ_JRXE01000010.1 coordinate 43,262, forward strand.
CGCGTGATGCTCTCGAGCAAGGTGATGCCGAGCGCCACAACCAGCTCATTGTTCAGGCTGCTCGTGAACATAATGAGGCTGATGCCATCCTCCTTGCGCACTTCTCGATGGCCATTGCCTGGGAGCAGGTTCAGTCAGCAGTGAACTGTCCGGTATTGAGCAGTCCACATGCAGCCGTTTCAAAACTGAAAATAATAATGGCACATTAATTAATTCAGTCGATTTCATTAAAAAAGGCATCAACGTGGAAAGCCGAGATATTTTGGTGGATGTGAAATATAGCCATATTTCACACTCGCCTGAGATCGTATTGCCTGAAAATAGCTGTGACTGTCATCACCATATTTTTGACCGGCGTTATCCCTATGCAGCGGATGATACGCGTAATTTACCTGACGCGACCGTCAACGATTACAACCAGTTTAAAAAATGGTTGGGACACTCTCGTCATATTCTGGTGCAGCCCTCATCTTATGGAACGGATAACCGTTGTCTGACAGATGCACTACGCGCTTTTGGCACCCATGCACGTGGCGAAGCCGTGGTGAACGACGCTGTCAGTGATGCCGAACTGGATGCGCTGCAACTGGCTGGCGTTACTGGCGTTCGTTTCAATCTTGGTGCAGGGAATGCAACGACACCTGAAATGCTGCTCCCCGTAGCGCAACGCGTGGCGGAACGTGGCTGGCATGTGCAGGTCCACGCCACTGCCGATCAGTTGTGGCAGCTGCGATCAACGCTACTTCAGGTACCGGGAAATCTGGTCATCGACCACTACTTTCGTTTACCGCAGCCTGAGCCGATGGCCCATCCAGTTTGGAAGCTGGCTTGGGAGCTGATTGATAAGGGCCAATGCTGGGTAAAGCTCTCCGCGCTTTATCATCAGTCACAACGTGATGATGTGTCTGATATGGCTGCTCTGGTTACCGGTTTTCTTCGCGATGCGACTGAACGTGTTTTATGGGGAAGTGACTGGCCACATCCCAATTTAATAAGTGCCAATAAAAATATGCCAGATGATGCATTGATACTATCGAAAATATACCACTGGGCGCATAACGATCAGGTTAGACACAAATTATTTGTGGAAAACCCGGCTGAACTTTACCGATTTAATTAATCGTATGCCAGACAAGGCCGAAAATTATGATTACTCTGAACTCCACTGCTAAAAAGAACAGACCTACGCATTATCGTTATATGATTTTGCTGATGGTATTCCTCAGTATTGCATTAAATCATGGTGATAGAGCAACCTTCTCAATTGCCGGTACGGATATGGTGAAATCTGCCGGGCTGGATATTGTGGCGCTCGGTTATCTGATCTCAACCTTCACCTGGGCCTATGTTCTGGGGCAATATCCGGGGGGTTGGTTACTGGATCGCTACGGCTCCAAAAAAGTGCTGGTAACCGGGGTTTTCACCTGGTCACTGTTCGTCTTTTTGGTGGGTTTCAGCACCTCTTTCGATAATATGTGGGTGACACGCGTACTGATGTTCGGCTTCATCTTTATGATGGGGTTGATTGAAGCACCAACGCTACCGGCCAACTCTCGATTCCTTGCGGCATGGTTCCCGGCGAAAGAGCGTGGTAAAGCTTCCGGATTCACTACTGCAGCACAGTATTTTGCATTAGTGGTCTTCTTACCGTTGATGGGCTGGTTCTCCTATTCGTTTGGTTGGGAGTCGGTGTTCTGGTTTATGGGCGCAGTCGGTATTCTGGTCTCGCTGTTGATGACGCGGGTACTCACCGATACGCCTAAAGTTCACCCGCTGGTTAACGATGCTGAGCTTGAATATATCCAGTCCGGCGGCGGTCTGACCAACATGAAAGCCAGCAAAAAAGGCGAGAATGTCGGCAAAGGTTATACCCGTAAATTACTGACCAGCCGACTGGCGCTGGGCGTGTACATGGGGCAGTTCTTCTTTACCGTGCTTTCCTACTTTTTCCTGACGTGGTTCCCGGTTTATCTGGTGCATGACCGTGGTATGACCATCCTCAAGGCGGGATTTATCGCATCACTGCCGGCTTTATGTGGATGTGCCGGCGCGTTGCTGGGCGGCGTGCTATCCGATTACATGCTGGCGCGCGGTTTTAGCCTGTCAGCCGCACGTAAAACGCCGATCGTTATCGGCATGCTGTTAGCCGTGAGTATGGTTATCTGTAATTACGTCGATTCCGCATGGGTTGTGGTGGCTATCATGTCGCTGGCCTTCTTTGGCAAAGGATTTGGTGCGATGGGGTGGTGCGTAGTGTCTGACTTCTCACCGAAAGAGGCGGTCGGCCTGAGCGGCGGATTGTTCAATATGATTGGCAATATCTCGGGAATTTTTACGCCAATCATTATTGCCTACATCATAAAAGATACCGGTTCATTCAATGGCGCTTTGATTTTTGTCGGCGTCTGCGCTTTCCTCAATCTGTGCTGTTATCTGTTTGTGGCCGGAAAAATTCAACGTCTGAATTTTGAAACGCCGAAACAGGATCACGATGATGATTTTTCTGGAGAGCCGCATGTCAGCCACCGATAACGCAATCCCACTACGCTTTGCTATCAATTTAGGTAACGCCGTATTGGCCAAAACGCTGCCCGATGGGCAGCCCGGCGGTATTACTGTCGAGATCGCCCAAAAAATTGCGGCTGAACAGGGAAGAGTCGCGCAATTTATTACGTATCCCACAGCAGGAAAAGTGGTGGATGATGCCACTCACGATCGCTGGGATGTCGCCTTTTTGGCGATAGACCCGAAGCGTGAAGAGGTGCTGCGGTTTACCCAGTCTTATATCACCATCGAAGGCACCGTGATGGTTCGAGAGGGCAGCAACTGGCAAAGCGTGGCCGAGATGGATAAATCGGACGTGGTCATCAATGTCGGCAAAGGAGCAGCCTACGATCTGTTTCTCAGCCGCGAATTAAAACAGGCCGAACTGAATCGACTCACATCATCACAGGCCGCGATTGATGCGTTTCTCGATGGAGAAGGCGATATGGTGGCTGGGATCCGTCAACCTTTAGAACGTGCAGCCAGCAGCAATAGCGGTTTTCGCGTTCTGCCCGATAATTTCGGTCAGATTTTTCAGGCCATTTGTCTGCCGCATAAACATGACAAACTCTATAGTGAAATCAGCCACTATTTGAATAAGTGGCAGGAAAATGGCGCTATAAGCGAGATAATTAACCGAAATCTTGCAGAGGCTTAAACTCAATTAAGCGTTCTCATTTGGAGAACGCTGAATTAGTGAATGTTCAATTTTCATTCATTTGATGGCATGAGACGTTATCCAACGACGAACATAATTAGATTGCCGTAACGGAAGGTTTTTATGACATCGCCCTTAACGCTGGAACGCTCATCGCTGGTTATTAATGACCGCCTGTATCATTTTATTGATCTCACCAACATCGTACCGCTGGTGCAGCTACAGGCATTGCCTTACAGCATCCGCATTCTGCTGGAGAACGTTGCGCGTTGCTCACCGCAAACGCTGCCTGAATTTCTCAACTATCTGTCTGCGAATTCCTCCCCTGGTGAAGTTGAGTTTTATCCTGACCGCCTCATGTTCCATGACACCACTTGTTTACCGGCATTAGCTGACTTTGCTGCCATGCGCGATCTTACTGCTGAGTTAGGCGGCGATCCGCGCGCTATCAATCCACACATTCCTGCCGTGCTAACCATCGATCATTCGGTCATCGTTGAAAGTTATGCCAATGCTGATGCGCTGGAAGATAACCTCAAGTTTGATTTTCGCCGTAACGCTGAACGCTATCGCTTTATTCGCTGGGCAGAAAAAAGCCTGGATAACTTTCGCGTCATTCCCCCCGGCACCGGCATTATTCATTTAATGAACCTCGAAACGATTGCTGAAGTGGTCACGGTGGATGAACGTGAAGCCATACCGTTGTTGCATGCCGATTGCATGATTGCAACCGACAGCCATACGCCGATGATTAATGCACTTGGCGTATTGGGTTGGGGCGTGGGCGGCCTGGAAGGGCAGGCCGCGCTGGTTGGAGAACCGGTCACGCTGCGCTTCCCGGACGTGGTGGGGATTTGCGTTTCCGGTGAGCTGCCGCCAGATGTTAGCGACAGCGATCTGGCTCTGCACATCACGCGCCTGTTGCGTGAAAGCGGCGTGGTCGGCAAATTTGTTGAGTTTACCGGTCCAGCACTCCACAGCATGCCGCTCGAATCGCGTGCCACCATTGCCAATATGGCCCCGGAATACGGTGCCACGGTGGTGTTTTTCCCGTTTGACCAGCGGAGCGCAGAGTACGTCAACATGACGGGCCGCAGTGAAGAGAAACAGGAAATTATTCGCAGTTATATGCAACATCAGCACCTCTGGCGTCATCCGGAGGATCGTCAGCCAGACTTCACACAACGCATTGAGCTGGATTTAGGCAGCATCGAACCCAGCGTGGCGGGGCCTTATAATCCTCATCAACAAATTCCGCTTAGTGATTCACCGAAAAGTTTTATGGAGACGTTGAAAGTCAGCGAGCGCGCTTTGCAATGGCAGCATGATGATTACCCGCAACCAATTCAACAAGGTGCCGTTGCTATCGCAGCCATCACCAGTTGCACCACAACCGCCAATCCCTGCCTGGTGATTCAGGCGGCATTATTTGCCAGGAATGCGGCAAAGTACGGACTGCAACCGAAGCCGTGGGTTAAAACCTCCTTTTCACCCGGCTCTCGGGCGGTTACCGATTATCTTGGCGAATCTGGCCTGCTTAGCGAGTTAGAAAAGGTGGGGTTCGATGTGGCGGGTTATGGCTGTATGACCTGCATTGGCAGTTCGGGCGCATTACAACCGGCAATGGAAAATCTGGTGAGTGATGGCCTTCAGGCGGTGTGTGTGCTTTCGGGGAACCGTAACTTTCCCCGGCGCGTTAATCCCAGCCTCGGCCATGGTTATCTCACCTCGCCAGCATTGGTGATTGCCTGGGCTATCGCCGGAAATATGCAGCATGACATGTTGAACGACCCGCTTGGCTACGATGAGCATCATCAGCCGGTTTTAATGCGCGATTTAATGCCCGCGCGTGAAGAAGTTGAACGGTGGGTAACAAGGGTGATGAAGCGTGAACATTACCTCCAGCGTCGCAATCTTATCTGGCAGGGAACCCCGCACTGGCAGCAAATTGAAGCACCGGGTAGCGTACATTATCCATGGGAGTCGACCTCAACCTATCTGCGTCGGCCGGGCTATCTGGAACGTTTACCTCGTGACCCTGACGAACCGCTTTCGCTTAACAATGCTCGCGCGTTCCTCTGGTTTGGCGATGACGTCACCACCGATCATATTTCGCCTGCAGGTGCGATTTCCGCAGGCAGCCTTGCCGGTCAATGGTTGCTGGAACATCATGAAGATCCGCAGGACCTGAATCTTTACTCTACGCGACGCAGTAATCATGAGGTGATGGTACGCGGTGCTTTTACCAATAAAGCGCTATCTAACCGTTTGTTACCGGCAGATAAACGCGGAGGCGGCGGTTATGCCTGGGATGCGTCTCATCAGCAAATTCTTCCGGCTTTTGAGGCTGCGCAAACATGGCATGCGACAGACACGCCGCTGGTAGTGCTGGCGGGCGAGCGCTATGGCGCGGGATCGAGCCGTGACTGGGCTGCTAAAGCGCAGGCATTGATGGGGGTTAAAGCCGTCATTGCCAATAGTTTCGAACGTATCCACCGCACGAATTTGATCGGAATGGGCATTCTTCCGCTGCATTTCATTGCCGATGAAGCGGACAAATTACCTGAGATGGATGGAACAGAGGTCCTGGATATTACTGGCCTGGAAATGATCGCGCCGGGAGCGACGCCGCTGGTGCTCTACATCCGCCGTGGGGGCCGGCAGATTGCTGCACTGAATCTTGAGGCAGTGATAGACTCCCAGCAAGAACTGCGCTATCTGCGCTATGGCGGTATTTTGCCCTTTGTTATTCAGCAAACACTTACAGAGTAGGGAAGTTCATGCGCTACGATCTGGTCTCACTTTCGCTGTTTGTCGCTGTTGCTGAGGAGCAGAATCTTACGCGTGCCGCACGCCGTAAGCATCTGGCCGTCTCAGCCGTGAGTAAACGCATAACAGAACTTGAACAGCAAATTGGCACGCCACTGATGCTACGCCTGCCGCGCGGCATCGAGTTGACGCCTGCGGGTCACTCGCTGCTGTTTCACGCGCGCCAGGTGTTCCGCAATCTCGACCAAATGGAAGAGGAACTCAGTGATTACGTGGCTGGCGTACGCGGCCACATTCGCATTTTTACCATCTCTGCGGCGTTGATGCATTATCTGCCGCGTGCCATCAGTCAGTTCCTTGCCCATTACCCGCAGACAGATATCGATATTGAAGAACATACGGGCATTGGCGTCGTGCAGGGCTTGCTACAGGGGGACGCAGATGTCGGTTTCTTTTCCAGTTGGACACCCGCTTCCGGAATTGAAGTCTGGCCATGGCAGCAAGACCAGTTGTCCGTTCTGGTGTGGCAGGGGCATCCTTTGGCGGAGCGCGCGACCTTGCAATTAATGGATTGTGTCGATGAGAAAATGATTGGGCCACATCGGGAAAGCGCAGTGAGCCATATTCTGGAGCGTGAAGCGAGAAAGCTGGGTAAAACGCTGCAGACAGGATTACGGGTCAGCAGTTTTGTCTCCATGACCGAACTGGTGGCTCAACAGTTGGGAATAGCCATCTTGCCAGTTAATGAAATCGCTCAGGTGGCTAATCATGATGCAGTGCGCTGTATTCCACTCGTCGAGCCATGGGCGAAACGTGAGTTATACGTTGGCGTAAAGCGTTATGCCTTATCTTCACCCTCGGTGAAAGCGTTTATCGAAAATGTCACGCCGATGAAACGTGCAATGGGTGCCGAAGAGGGGCCGTTGCTTGAGGCCAGTCTCATCAATGCTGGCCTCAAGCGCTGAGTTACCCGGAAAACACAATGCAGGTTGGGCTGGCAGTAATTACCTCTTTACCCGTGTCTTTAAGCATGCCTGAGTCCTGATTAATGCTGAAAATGCGAATAGCGTCAGAGTCCTCATTAGCGCTGTAAAAATACAATCCATCTGCAGAGATCGTTGTAAAACGCGGGGTCTTACCACCACAAAAGACCCATCCAACAGGCGTTAAGCAGCCATCAAGGGGATTTATGCGCAATACCGCAATACTGTTATGACCACGATTGGCGGCATATAAGAAACGCCCGGACGGATGCACTTCGATTTCACTGGCATCGTTACGTGCTTCAAATCCTTCCGGTAGGCTGCTCAACGTCTGCTTGAGCGCAATGTTTCCCGTCTCTTGTTCAAAATCGTAAACGGTGATCGTACTTCCGAGCTCACTCAGGCCATAAAGCCACTTCCCCTGAGGATGGAAGTCGACATGACGCGGCCAGCTTCCGGCTGGCAACAGCACTTCATCATTAAGTAATGACTGTCCATCACGCCAGTGATAAATACGCACCATATCAATGCCGTTCCCGGCCTGTCGGCCCTGGATGGGCAGAGCGTAGTAATCGCTACCGGGAGCAAAAATAATTTCATGCGGACGTGACAAGCTGGCCGCAGCGTTATCCTCATTAGCGTGGCCTTCCACCATTGCCAAATGGTGGGGAGGCAGTAGCGCGTCATCGTCAGCGAACGCTAATGCTGCCACGTTGCCGCTTTCATGATTAGCAATCAGCAGATGGCGCCCATCGGGTGAGAGTGCGGCATGCACCGGATTATTGCGTCGCAGTGGATCAAGATCGGGATGTGGATTCTGTGGGCCAGTGGTTTGTTCAGATAACAGAGTCAGCATGCCAGAGATAGGATCGCGCGCAAAAATGGCCACCTGAGTGCCATCTCCGTGCAGCACATACAGCCGGTTTCGTTTTTCATCCAGAGTGAGCCAGGAAGGATTCTCCTGAACAGAGGTTACACGTTGGACGTGATGCCAGTTACCTGACTCATCAATGCGGAAGACTTCAATTCCCTTTCCACGTGCTCCACGCCACTCAGACGTACGGCAACCCACATAGGCAAACTTATTCATTTACAACCCCTGATAAATCTATATGCATTTATTTAATCATAAGTGCATAAACTGACTTGTGATTGATGTCACGATTTTGTGGTTTTTAAACGTTGATTATAACTATGGCGGGGGTTTTATGGCTGACAATACGTGATCTCAGGCTGTTTAAAATTGCACTGCCAATATGAATCATTGCATTTGAATGATTTTAAATGCAGAAAATTGACGATCGTGGTCACAATTTCAACGGCTCGCGATTGCTAAAAAAAACCGCAGATAGCTTACTGTTAACAAGTCGTGAAAACTGTTACATAAATGCATCTGGGAGAAGGGTTATGACCCAACGTATTGCGTATGTTACATCCGGGATGGGAAGCCTCGGAACCGCTATTTGCCGTCGACTGGCAAAGGATGGTTTTAAAGTGATTGCAGGATGCGGCCCCAATTCTCAACGTAAAACCGCCTGGCTTGATGACAATAAAAAGATGGGATTTGATTTTATCGCATCAGAAGGAAACGTGGCTGATTGGGAATCAACGGTTAAAGCGTTTGCCAAAATAAAAGCTGAAATCGGTGAGATAGACGTGCTGGTTAATAATGCGGGTACGGCACGGAATGTATTATTTCGTGATATGCAGCCACAGGAGTGGCAGGCCGTTATTAACACCAATATGAACTCATTATTCAACGTCACTAAACAAGTTGTTGATGGCATGATGTCGCGTGGATGGGGACGTATTATCAATATTTCTTCAGTCAACGCGCAAATTGGTCAAACAGGTCAGGTTAACTACTCTACGGCAAAATCTGCCGTGCGGGGTTTTACTCGCGCCCTGGCACGCGAAGTTTCGGCACGCGGAGTAACAGTAAACACGGTATCGCCGGGCTATCTGGCTACGTCAAAACTGAAAACAGTCACGCCGGTGCAGGTTATTGATAAGATTGTTCAGGAAATTCCAGTGCGTCGCCTGGGCTCTCCGCAGGAAATAGCCTCTATATGCTCATGGCTGGCATCTGACGAATCAGGATTTGCCACGGGTGCTGATTTCTCTGTTAACGGCGGCCTGCATATGGGCTAATAAATTAACAGAACGTCCTGCTCAAAATTTCCGTCAAATTAATTATCGCGCATATTAGCAATAATATGCGTTGGAGGCTCTTATGCTCTCGCTTCTGGGATATGGCATGATTGTGGTCTTTATGATCCTAATCATGACCAAAAAACTTTCTGCACTCGTCGCACTGATCATTATTCCAATAATATTTGCTCTGATTGCCGGATTCGGCGGAGAGATGGGCGAGATGATGATTGAGGGGCTTAAAAAAGTCGCTCCAACTGCCATCATGGTTATTTTTGCCATTCTCTACTTCAGTACCATGTTTGATACCGGTTTATTTGATCCGATTATTCGCTTTTTTTTACGGATTATTAATGGTGATCCGGTTAAAGCGGTTATGTGCAGCGCGATTCTGGCGGCGATGGTGTCACTTGATGGTGACGGTTCAACGACCTATATGATCTGCGTAACGGCGATGCTGCCGTTGTTCAAACGTATTCGTCTGGACCCGCTGGCGCTGACCTGCGTGGTCTTCCTGTCCGGGAGTATTACCAACTTGCTGCCATGGGGCGGTCCACTGGCTCGCGTTGCGGCATCCCTGAAAGTCGAATCCAGCGATCTGTTTATTCCGTTGATTCCAACTATGGTTTGTGGTTTTGTCGGAGTACTGGTGCTGTCATGGTATATCGGTATTCGTGAACGCCGTCGTTTAGGCAAGCTGAGTATTAATACCAATGGCTACGGGTTCGTCACTGAAGATGATGCAGAAAGCTATCTTCCGGCCATCAATGAAGTTAATGAAGAGCTGCGTCGTCCAAAACTGTTCTGGCTTAACGCGGGTCTGACATTGCTGCTCATGGGATCGCTGGTGATGGAGTTGCTGCCACTGTCGGTGCTGTTCATGGTGGCATTTGCACTGGCGTTGCTGATCAACTATCCGCATATTGATGCCCAGCGTCAGCGTATCGCAGCACATGCCCCTGCCGCGCTGAACCAGACATCAATCTTCCTGGCTGCGGGTATTTTTGCCGGTATCCTCTCGGGTACTGGAATGGTCACCGCAATGTCGGCATCTCTGCTGGATGTGTTACCCGATTCATGGGGCCCTTATCTGGCACCAATTACGGCACTGATCAGCTTGCCCGGCACCTTCTTTATGTCGAATGATGCCTTCTATTACGGTGTATTGCCGGTACTGGCAGAAGCAGCGAAAGTGTATGGCATTGACCCGGCCGAAATTGGCCGTGCATCGTTGGTTGGGCAGCCAATCCACTTACTGAGTCCGTTAGTAGCTTCAACCTATCTGTTGGTGGGATTGGCCGGAGTGGAATTCAGTGACCATCAGAAATACACTTTCAAATGGGCTTTCCTGCTCTGCATGATTTTCCTGGCATCGGGTTTGCTATTAGGTCTTTATCCACTTTACTCGCCTGGCGGTTAAAGGCGCAGATGAAAAAATGGCCCATTTGGGCCATTTTTTTATACTCCGATACTACGTTGTTTTTTGTTATCTAGCGCGACAGCGAGATGCTGCTTCATCATATAAGACGCTTCGATCAGTTGCCCGGCCTCAATTAAGGACAGCAAGTGCATATGATCTTTAACTTCAGCGTAGTAGCGGCTGCGGTCATCCATAATGCGGTAATCCATTAAACGACGCATGCGGTTGACGTTGCGCAGGGATATCTCAAAAAACGGGTTGTTTGAAAAACTGATGACAGTCTCATGAAAGCGGTAACCGGCTAACTGGAGCTGAGTTGGCGATAAACGCTGAATGCCACTCTCTAAAAGCATCTCCAGCTCGCGCTTAATCTCATCGATTTTGCTCTGCGGGGCTTTGAAGGTGGATTCCAAAATTGCCATTGGTTCAATAACCATGCGGAAGCTGAAGATATGCTCAAGCGCGGCTTTGGTCTTGGCAACCGGCAGAAATCGCCAGCCATAACCCTGCTTGCGTTCAACCCATCCCTCACTGATACCGCGTGCGAGAATGGTCGTGAGCTGTGTTTTAGAAAGGTTGTAACGCTTAAGCAGATAAAGTTCGTTTACTTCAGATTCGATTTTATCCTGTAGCCAGTCTTCCGCTAATTGATAGTATTCAGGAATATCGTTATCCACTTCGCTTTTATTGGTACTCGGTAGTTGAGGAGCGTAATCCTGCTTAATAAAAAAACCACGGTTATGCTGCTGCTCAAGGATGCCTTTGTGTTCAAGGTAAACCAGGGCCTCACGCACGGGTGAACGCGAAACGTCAAAGGTTTCTGCAAGTTTCGGGACGCTGAGATGCGCGCCAGGCACAAGCACTCCACTGTCGATCATCGTGATTATTTTTTGAGAAAGCCTTTCCGTAAGAGCGCTTATTTTCATGAAGAAAGCCCCAAAATTTTGCAGGAAGAAGTAGAAAATTAAACAACATTATTGCATTTAGATTGTATGAAATGCAATTATAAAAAACCGTTTTTTATTCGAGTAACTGATTGTTTTTTTTGTTTTTTATCACCTTCTTCTTATTACGAAAAGCAATCTGATGATAACTGCATAATGGGGCCGCTTATAAAACAGAAAATATCCCTCGCTAAGACTGCTTTTTGAGCCGGCAGGGGGTAACAGGCAGCTTTAAGCGAAATATCGCCATTCATATTCTGAAAATTACTCTGTCAGGTGACTCAGGGCATGCAGACAAACTGATGACTATATTTCTTTCGAAGAATGCGGAATGCTGTCACCAACGGTGCAAAAGTGGGTCTTCCGCAACTTGGGTGGTAAAAATTAGATGAAACTTATGGGCTAACAGAGATCTAAGTTGTTTTGAGTTAAGGATAACTAACATGGCATCACTTCGGATAATTTTACCTTTTGCCGAATTACGGGCACCGTTTACCGGTTCGCGACAGCAGTCATCTCATTTTTTTGCAGGAACTTCAGCTGCAGTTGGGGTTAATCGCCGGAGGTGAAGCCGGGGCTCGGGCAGCAAAACCTATGGCATAAAGACCCGAGCCGTCACGTTGTCGATACCCTCCGTCCTCTGGTACTGCTTTCCGGTCGCCAACAGCGCACGCTTATGGTCTGGTTCAGGCAGTATCCGAAGATACAGGTTGTGTCACGTGATGGCGGTGGCATCTATGCGACAGCGGCACACGAGGGGGCTCCCCAGGCAAAGCAGGTCGACGACCGCTGGCATCTTCTGAAGAATATTGGTGATGCGCTGGAACGCATGATGTTCAGGCAAATGCCGCTGATACGGCAGGTTGCGACTGAACTCTCGCCAAAAAATCACGCCCAGGAAGTTCAACCCGACGGAGCGGCTATTCCCGCTGGTCACTGGACGTCAGTGGAAAGGCGCAGCATTCGGTGGCATTAATGGCCGCAGTCAGCTGCCGGGAAGGGTTGAAGAGGCTATGAAGGGTGATATTGAGCTGAAGCCATGGGGAACTCACACAATGCCACTTGATGACATCAATGATGTATTTGACCTGATGCACGAATAACTGAACTGGCGTTGACGCCATATGATTGCCTGGTGCCTTGCCGGTTTGCAGTAACCGGCTTTTTTATGCCTGAAAGTCATGCGGAATGGATAGCCGTAATTCCGAGGTGGTGCGTTATCTCCCGGATAAACACGAATCCTGCAAGAACCTCTAGCGCCTCATCCGACAAGGAGAGTGGATGACAGGAAATATTATCTGCCAGTTTATTGAAAGCCTCTTCAATGTGCTCAGGCGTGGCTAACGATGCACCTGCAAGGTAGTTATCCACTACGCTCTTCAACAAGGGATCTCGGCTCATTGCCTCACCGTGGATCGGTCTGATTGTCGAATCGGCTTCAATAATCTCCTCGGTGCGATAAATCATCATTTCCAGATGCCACGCGGTTAGGGATGTCTCCGCGTTTATTCCTGACAGAATGTAATCCAGTCCTTTCGCTATATCGATTCTCTTTCCCGACTCTGTCCAGACAAATTGTGTGCTTTCACGCAATAGGGAAAATTCAATGTTTATCATTTTTACACTCTCATTTTTTAAAGGAGACATTAAGCGTCTGCTTGACGTTGTACGCGTTACCAATAGATGACATCATAAATATCACTAATTGGCTCATCTACAACAGGATGTTTATAATGGATCGTCTTACCAGTATGACGGTTTTCACGCGCTCCGTGGAGCTGGGCTCATTTACCGCCGCCGCTGAAGCTCTGGATATGTCTCCACAGCTGGTTGGAAAAAACGTTTCCTTTCTCGAACAACATCTGGGCGTTCGCCTGATAAACCGTACCACTCGTCAACATAGCGTGACTGAAGCCGGCCGAGACTTCTATGAGCGGGCAAAAATTATTCTTGCAGAGCTCGAAGCAGCTGAATCCTTTGCTGCTGAGACGCGGGCGACACCACGTGGCCGCATCCGTATTAATGCCCCGGTTACATTCGGCGTACATGCGCTGGCACCGTTATTGCCGGTTTACCTGAAGCAGAACCCTGACGTTACCGTTGAACTGATGCTGGCAAACAGGATGGTTGATCTGATTGATGAAGGATTTGACATCGTTTTTCGGGTTGGACATTTACCTGACAGTGGTTTGGTCGCCCGGGCGTTACACCCTTATCAGCTGGTTGCTTGTGCTTCACAAGCTTACCTGAATGAGGCGCCGCCATTGGTTCATCCCAGCAATCTCAGCCAGCACGAGTGCCTGATTTTCAGCCATACCTCATTGAGAACACACTGGGAGTTTGAAAGCACCGAGGGGAGGTTACGAGTCGCCGTTGAGGGCCGTTTAATGCTGGACAGCGGAGAAGCACTCATTAATGCAGCGCGCGCCGGACAGGGCGTCGCGCTACAACCTGCTGAACTGGTCATGCCATTGATTGAGGAAGGCAGTTTGGTTCAGGTATTGGGCGATTTTAAAATTCCTACGCGTCCCTTGCATATTCTCCATGCACCCGATCGTCGCCTGACGCCTAAAGTACGCAGCTTCCTTGATTTTGCATCTGACCACTTTGGTTCCGGGCGACTCTGAATATCCGCCGCCCGTATGCGCTGACTCAGATAGCGATGTCATCATTGAGATTAACCTGGGATCTTACGGCCATCTCTCTTCGCCATGCATTGACTCGTGACGGCCAATGAACCCCTTTAACGATGGATAACGAGCGCAGCAGTGGGAAAAGTCGGATATCCGTTAGCGAGAAATGCCCGGTATCTCGCTCTTGCTGCGAGAACAACAACTCAAGAACCGCGAGTTTTTCATTTATCTCAGTAACCATGATTTCGGTGTGTTCCAGCAAGCACGAAAATGAGCCAAAAACGGCTTCTTTCTTGTTAACGAAATATTGTCTCGCCACATCCTGACGGAACTCTTCAAAGTCCGAGCTTGCCCAGCGTGGGATCGCCAGCGGATAAATCAGTTTTATCGCTTCTTCCATCCAGGCTTCGATGGCTGAATTGTCAGGCACTGTGAGGACAGACGCACCGTAGGCCTCATCAATGTATATGACGATATCCATACTCTCACCAATCGCTTCATTGCTTTCAGTGACCAGGACAGGAAGCATTTTTTTGCCGATTAGGCGCGTTGGCGTTTCTTCATCATTATTTGGCAGAGTAATGATTTCACACGCAACATCTTTCAAACCAAAGATCATGCGTGAACGTACGCAGAACGGGCAGTGATCGTAAACATAAAGTTTCATAATAGCGTCATTCGTAGTCTGTAAGCCAAAAATCAACGTGTAAATCCATCAAAAGGTTTCATATACACGGCACCAAACGGATCTAATCGCTTGCGAATTTCATCATCAGGTTCGCCGTAAACCGTCAGGCCGGTGATGGTGACTAAAGAGAGAAACGTTTCGGCGAAAGGTGCGAATGTGTGATCAACATGGCTCACCAAATCTTCCTGACGATAACGCTCAACGATATGTGCCGTTTTCTGATCGTCGCTGACACTATAGATATAGCTCAGCGTGCCAGCTTCTTTACTCGTGGCTTCTACCACGCGTGCAACTAATTCTTTAAACGCAGGGAATTGTCCGTCACTGACGGCCAGGTTAAACACACAGGTGATTTCATTTTTCATCGTATTCTCCAGAAGTGTGGGAGCAGGCGAACGTGCAAAGAAGAGAGGGGGGAGATTTCCCGAAAGTGGAATATGCCGTTATGCGTGGAGGCATAACGGCGGGTATGACTAAAGTCGCTGAATGTCAGCTCGACTTTTTCAGCGTCTCAGCAAAAATCTCACCTGAAATTGCCCAGTTGTCGGTGGTTACATCGTTGAAAATGACATAGACATACTGTGGAGCAACGTTGGCATGAGTTGCGATAGCTTCAGTCACCGCTTTAGCGATAGCAGGTTTAGCATCATCACGACCGTCGAACATCTGGATATTAACTACTGGCACGGTAGAACCCCTTCATAAGTTGATAAATTGTCAGGTAACCTGACGTTGAAGAAATCCTACGCGGGGAACTTAAGTAGATAAACAGGCTAAAAGAGGACAGAGTGTAGAACTGATGTCTACAATCATTCGAATGCTTTTTGTGCGGCTAACTCAATCAACTCATCAATGATGAAACGTACGCCTGGCAGCAAATGACGAGCGCGGGGCCATATCACATTGAGCTCGGTGGGCGCAGGATTGCAGCCAGCAAGCAGCGGCACTAATTTGCCGCTCTGTATATGTGGCCGCAATAACGCTGCGGGAAACTGAATTAAACCGGCTCCGGCAATACAGGCATCGATCATCACATCACCATCACTGATTTGATGAAAAGGCGCGAGTTTAAGTCTGATGTCTTTCCCGTTCTCGTCACGGATAAGCCAGCTAAGCGGTGCTCCGCCGCGCCAGGCCATAAGACAATGGTGATGCGCAAGATCGGCCAACGTTTCAGGTGTGCCGTAAGCGGTAAGATAGTCGGGAGACGCGCAGATAATCAGATGCTGATCGTTCAGCTTGCGCGCGATGAGATCGGTTGTGTCTTTCACCGGACCAAAGCGGATGGCGAGATCGAAACCAATATCCAGCGGGTCAATGATGCGGTCGTTAAAGGTGATGGTCAGCTTCAGATGCGGATAGCGTTTTGTCATGTCCATCAGCACCGGCATCATCACCGAGCGGCCAAAAGCCGCTGGCAGGTCAATTCTCACGGTGCCAGTGGGTTCCGTAAGCTTTGAACGCAGCGCCATCTCTGCCATTTGTAGCGTTTCCAGCGCACTCTGGCAGCTTGCCAGATACGCTTCGCCTTCGGTGGTCAGGCTGATTTTACGCGTGGTGCGATGAAAGAGTGGGATGCCGAGATTATGCTCAAGTCGCTGAATACTTTTGCCTATTGCCGATTTCGACACGCCCAGCAGTTCAGCGGCTTCGGTAAAGCTACTTGAATTTGCGGCCGTCACAAAATGGACGATGCTGCTGAAAGATTCGGTAGAAATCACGGTTGGCATCGTGGGCGCCTGGATAAAAATCAGAGGGTTACTTTAGCGCAAAGTCGAAGTGCAAAACAACGCACACGCAGGATCAAATCAGACGGGAGGGAAACTGGCGTGATGCGAGGATGATAAAGGTTGAATGGCGAACAACTTGTTCACCCTTTCATGAAGCTTATTTTGTTACTGGCTTAGGTTTGAAGGCAAACTTACCGTCGCCTGTCAGTACCCTAACGATCAAACCAATCATCCAGAAAGCAGGGGATTTCCAGCCACTATTCGGATCCGTGAAAAGGAAGCCCTCAGGTTCAACAGTCACTTCCCATTAAAAACAAATCATATATAAAGCATGTTTGAATTTGTCATTTATTTCGTTTTGTTCCGAATCTAAGGTGTCACTTATTAACGCGGCAATCCAGGATGATTGGGCTGTCTTCATGAATATTGAGGTTAATACTATGGAAGAGAATAAGCGAACGGGCCTTAACCGCTGGTTGTCGGATTTTCTGACGCCGGTCAGTGCGCCGCAATGGCCAGAAGAAGTTCCACACGAAATCGACTCACCTGGCGGAAAGCTTCGTGGCAGCCAGCACGAAGGCGTGTCTATTTATCGCGGCATTCCTTATGCGCAACCTCCTACAGGAGCGCGTCGTTTTGCTCCTCCGGCCAGAATGAAACCCTGGGAAGGCGTCAGGGATGCGACTCAGTTTGGGCCAATGAGCCATCAAGGCGGCGATGGTAACTTCTCCGAAGACTGCCTTTATCTGAATATCTGGAGTCCTGAAGCCCGCAGCACAGCGGCATTGCCAGTTTACGTCTTCATTCATGGTGGCGGCTATATGTCAGGAAGTGGCTCCCAGCCGCTTTACGAAGGAAAACACCTGGCGCAACAGGGGATTGTTGTTGTCACCCTGAACTATCGTCTGGGGACGTTGGGCTTTTTGCCCTCATCAGCTGCGTACCAGCAGCATGGCACCACGGGAAACTGGGGGCTTCTGGATATTATTGAGGCACTCAAATGGGTCCAGGAAAACATTCGGGCATTTGGTGGTGACCCTTCCCGCGTCACGGTCGGCGGAGAGTCCGCGGGCTCCTGTGCGGTGAGCACGCTGATCATGTCGCCCCTTGCGAAAGGCTTATTTGAACAGGCTATTATGCAAAGTGGTAGCCTGCCTAATGCCACCGCGGTCGCACCTGAAAATGTGCTTTCACTCGACCAGGCTAAAATCGCAGCATCGCGTTTTTTTGCTCAGCTGAATCTGGAAGATAACGCGTCAGGACTGGCCGCATTGAGAGTGATGCCCGTTGACAGATTATTGGCCGTCACCTCTGAAGTCACGCTGCAGCCGCCGCAGATAGCGGGTTTCTGGCCAGTGCCAGATGGGCATGTTTATCATCCAGACCCTGTCGATACGCTTAAAAAAGGTGAGATTAACCCAGTCAGATTGCTGGCGGGATTTAATACGGATGAAGGCAGCCTTTTCGTCCCGTCAGATGCAACTGAACAGCACTACGTCTCATTAATTAAAAGTGCCTTCGGTTCTACTGCCGATGAGATTTTGCAGCGTTTTCCGGTTAACAAGGATTACAGCGCAGCCGAACGCATGAATCAGCTCATCACCCTGGGATTATTGCGCAGCGGTCTTTATCTGTATGCCAGGGCGTTAGCACGTCATCGCGATGTCTATATTTATCATTTTGACTATATCGACCCGGATATCGCCCCGACGGGACTGGGCGTGATTCATGGCTCTGAGCTGAAGTTTATTTTCAATAATCTTATCGATTCTGAAGCATGGAATGATGAAGCAAAAAAAGTTGCCAGCGAGATGCAGGCAGCGTGGATTAACTTCATTAAATATGGCAATCCTAATCCAGAATATATACCGCCTGAACACCTGTTGTGGCAAAAATATGATCCCGCGTTGCCACAAGAGATGCATATCTCTGGAGAAAGTAAAATGCAGCCGGTTATTGACTGGGATGATGTGGTGTTTATTAATCAACGATTGCAACGTCAACAATAAAATAATCAGCAGTTTAATTAATCGGCGCCCATAATGAGTCGAGTTGTTACTGCTGGCTCTCTGTCGATACCTGCAAATCTCTGAACCATGCAATGGTTCCTGACTCAATCCAGATGCCCACGCCGCCCTGTGCTGTGCTGCCAAGTTTGAGATCGTTAACCATGAAGGCCGGCGTTGGGTTGTTATTCAAATACAGCGTTGCACGTTGATCAGCTACCACGATTTTAACGTGAGTCCATTCATCAAGCTTAACCTCAGCATAGGTTTCATAGCGCTCGGGAGCCTCTTTACGAAGTCTGTCGAAACGAAAGTCCGGATAAGAGAAATACTGAACGCTATGATTACGCCGTACCTGGTCGTGTGACTGGCTGTTGGTTGGGCGAAGATAAATATTTTCAAAGCTACCCTCTGACTGAATGCGAAATGAGATGCCCGCAAAACCCCTTGCGTAGCCCGGCGCACCTGTCGCCAGCGTACTGGCGATATCGACCTCAATAATGCCGTTATGGAAGTTGACCGGTAACCAGGCCATGTAATTACGATCAGTCAGCGTCTCCTTGTCAGGATCTTGCCATTGTCTGGCGGGCATCGATACCCTGAATCCTTTCCTTTCTTTAAAGTTCCCTTCCTCCAGTATGACGCCTGACAGTATAAAGCCCTTAGCGGGTATCAGCTGCGTTGAGATGGCATCCGAACTGAATGCAAGCATACAGCCAACCGTTAACATTCCACTTTTTTTCAACACAGGTGACCGCCTTCGAATCTCAGTTGTTTTTAAGTTCAGCAACGATAAAGGCGATTATGAAAAAAATAAATAAGGCGGGGGAATCAACACAATAAATAGGCCGTTTAGAATGCTAAAAATCAGATACATAAATGCCAAAGTAGTGAGTAGGTGTGGATATGAGCGTCCGCTTCCGCAACAGGGCTGTAGTAGTCTCCCTGCCGAGTGCAGACTTCAATTGACTCAGATATTTCAGTCCTTAATGCCGCTGGTAACGAACGGCGCTTGCAAATCCCTTATGGAGCGGCAGGAGCGGTATCACGCGCAGATTGGTCGTATTCGTGTTTATCAACCGCGTAAAGAAACCTTTTCGCCGTTTGCCGACGCGTTTTTATCGCTGGGGACATCTGCGTAGGTGCACGCTTGATAATTGGGCTGGAGACTGTTCCGGTGGAAACGGTTTTTTCCCTACGACTCTCAAAAGTGATCATAGGCTCTCCTTGTTCAGGAGAGCAGATTACCCCTGAATCAGTTTTCAACCGTTAGGGTGGATCACTTTCGCACCGTCGGTGACAGAAAGCGCTGGAAGTTGTCCGGTTGATGTTCTCCGAAGGGATGGATCCAGCCGTTGTGAGGGGG
This sequence comes from Winslowiella iniecta, assembly GCF_001267535.1. Classification (GTDB taxonomy): domain Bacteria; phylum Pseudomonadota; class Gammaproteobacteria; order Enterobacterales; family Enterobacteriaceae; genus Erwinia; species Erwinia iniecta. The sequence continues at coordinate 63,154 of NZ_JRXE01000010.1, forward strand.
CTAACATGGAGCAAAACCATGACCTGACGAACGTACTTTTCCCGCATCAGAATATTAAAAATTACCTGAAGATTAGGATCGACAGCTCGCCGGTTCATAACATCAGTTCAGCCGGAAAATTCGCGCCAGCTAAATCAGACGGCAAACTTAGCAACGTCCACTTTTAGCCCTATAAAGGGATAACTGACATCGTGGTGTGTTAATCAATGGGGAAGCTACTCGTTGCCCCATTGATTCAGGAACGTCGCTATCTCATCAATACGCAGCTCGTCGATACCGGCTTCTCTGGCGATCTCTTTCTGCGCGTCCTCACTGATTTCTTCGTTATACATCAGTCGGGTGATCAGCAGCTGGAAATAGTGCGCCAGGGAGTCACGTTGTGACTCACTCACCGGTACTGCGGCTTCCGTCGAATACTCATCCACGATGTCATAATATTTAAGCGGTATTTCATTGTTCATAAATAGTCCCGAGGGTTAAGGTCTGTAGTCAGTTGGCATTTTACCAGATCATCCGTGGGAAAATTACCGGAACCTTCTCAACACAACCGGAAAGGGTTAGATGAGTCAGATATCGGCTTTGTCCCTCCACAGGTGACCAGTCACCAAAACTCAGTCAGGGCTATGGACAGCCGTGTCTTTCAGCAGTCAACTCCAGAGAGTCTAACTTAAGGTCAGAATATACGACTTCCCGGAAGTATTCGAATGAATCAAAACTCATCAGTGACAATCTGATGCAGCGCACGAAGGGTGAAGATTGATCAAATGTTCTCACGTAGATATTATTTTGTTTTAATATCGTAACCAGTCTTTCCTTTTCCGATATTGATGGAAATTCGATCAGTAAAAAATTCCCTTTTCCATTATAAATTTTGAGCTGGTGGTTATAGACAGTTGATAACAGATCCAGGGTTTTCTCTCGTATGCTATTAACTTCAGTGACGTAGTTAAGCATATACCCTACATCTTTTAAGGCTGCGATAGCGGATACTTGTGCGAACATCGAAACGCTTTTCGTGTTGCGGACGAGTGATAACGACTCATTTAAGTCCGGGTGGCATATGCTATAACCGAATCGAATTGATGCCAGTCCAAATGCTTTAGAAAGTGTGCGGCAAACAATCAGGTTATCGTAGTGATTAACATGTTCTGAAATGGTAAGTTCTGGACAGAATTCTACGTATGCCTCATCAACCACAAATAAAGTATCAGGACTTTCTGAAATGAGCTGCAGTAAGTGCTGAGATGGAATAAATTCCCCGGTTGGATTATTTGGGTTGCATATATAAGCTAATTTAGAGTTGCTTAGCGATGGGGCTTTCCCACTAATTCCGAACATATCTTTAAAGTCGATTTTCTTGATTTTTGCCCCAGACACTTCACTGATAAGTCTGAAGTTGTCATAAGTTGGCCCAAAAATCGAGACGGTGTCGCCTTTCTCAACAAAAGCTCGAATAATACATTCATGCAAAGCATCCGAACCGGAAAAGTAGTTAAGTGTGTCTGGCGAACACTGAGTGTAATCTGCTAATAGTTGTATCAGTTCTTCATTGCGAACATTCGGATAGTAACGTAAACGATCCGACTGAATAAATTCCATTAATGCTTTTTGAACCATTGGCGAAGGTTCTCGCGAAGATTCATTCCAGTCTAATTTTAAGCTTGCAACCTCATTGGGGGTAGACCATATTTCTTGGCTGGCAGGCAGATATGGTTTGATGCAGTTTAATTGTTGCAAGGTAAACTTGGACATAAGTTAGTTCTCCAGACTGCCTTTATTAGTCAACGAATTATTTAAAATAGATTGAACAGCAACGACCGAGATACACGCTAAAGATAAAATGAGAAAAAATTCCTTTCCGAAAGACTCTAATAGAATGCCGCCAACTAAGGGGCCGGTATATATTCCCAGGACGACCATAGAAGCGACACCCAGAAAAGTACCTCTGTTCTCCTTTGACGAGAGTTTATCCAGCTGAATACTGACATTTGGCATCAAGATGGCTTCAGATATACTATACAAAATAGCAATCAACACCCAGCTTACTGTCGAATCTGAATTAACAGCGTACATCATTGCGTAAGCCAGGCAAAATAACGATGCACCAAGGGATATTTTAAACGATGTCGAGAACCGTTCAAGATAGTGAACTGCGAAGGGTTGTACCGCAATCACGACAATCGCATTTGTTGAAAATAAAATAGTAATGAGCTTAATAGCGGTTTCTGAATTTGTCAGGTGTAAATATTGCGGTAGTGTCGTTTCAATTTGTGAAAATAACAAAAAGGCTAAAAATCCCGCAAGCAGGGAAATAAGAAATGGTGTGTTAGTTATCACTAATTTCAATCTTTGATTGATTCCGATGTTAATTTTTCTACATAAACTAATATGAACCTCTGTTTTGAGGTGTTTCACTGCATATATCGCAAATGGGATATAGGATATCGCGGTGACGTAGAAGGTGAATTTTTGAGCATTTAATCCAGCCATTAAGCCAATCAGGGGTCCAGAAACGGCAGCAATATTGACAAAAAAGTACCTGGCCTGGAGGGAAAACTCCCGTAAATCTGTCCCTTCTAACAGATCGCTACCAATCGCTTTGCTGGGTGCATCAATAAATGAATAGGAAATACCAACAAGAACTAACCCTAGCGAAAAAGTTACAGGGTCAGAAGCAAAACCTAATGTTGCATAGGCAGAAACAGCAATCAAACAGCCGATCACAATAACTATTCGGCGCTCATAAATATCCGATAACACCCCGCCATATACACCTACCATGAATGAGATGTAGGCGCTCGCAGTCATCATTAACCCAACTTCAACGGGTGACAGATTGTACTCGGATGAAAGAATTATAGCGATAAATGGCCAAACCATAAAATACGTCATTCGTGTTAAGAGTATAAAAAATAAAATACCCTTAACGGCATTTGGCAGTGATCTAAACTTATCAATTATAATAAGCATTATTAAGCCGTTTGCTCATAATTCTTGTTATTAATAATGGATTTTATTTTGTCCATATCATCTTTAATATGGCCACTGGTTAAACTACGGCTTAACAAGCAGAAACCTGGACGATCGGTGGAACATTTGATTTCATGACTATATTCGGTATGCTCATAATGGAAACGAAGCACCCGAGCAAACTCTTCAAGCCGGGGTATTAAAGCAGACGGGTCTGTTTCACTATACAGTGAGATATAGGCTAATGAGTGCTCAGGCTGATAATCTTCCAATCTCATCTCTTTGTCGAAGTAACTATGAATCGTTTTTTCGATTAAATTCACGCCCGTGGACTTGAAAACCATTTCCCATATGAAATCACCGCCGCCCCGGTTATTGACTTCAATTAACCTGACCTTATCGCCATCCACCTTGAATTCGATATGCATTGGTCCATGGGTATGATCTAAAACATTGAGCAGCTGCACTGTGGCTTTGTCGACCCGTTCTTTTGTACGCTCGTCAACAGGAGCGGGAAAAATATGGGAATCTTCAATAACGGTGTTTGGTATAAGGAATTTTTCTGTAATGCCAAGAACATAGTGGCAGCCATTGAGAGAAAGTGTCTCTACACTGAATTCCTTACCTCCACAATAGACCTCTAAAAGTGCACGATCAAAGTGATCAAGCAGTTTCTGTGTCGCTGTTTTTAACTGCTCCCTATTGTTGCATACCGTCACATTAGCACTCCCGGCACCCATGGTCTCTTTTACAACTACCGGGTAGCCAAATCTGGTGGCAAATTCTTCTGCCTGAGCAACAGAGTGACAATCTAAATATGGGACGTGAAAATCGGTTAACTCCAGGTGTTTTCTTAAATTCGGTTTGATACGACACAGCATTGAAATTCTTTTGTCCATGCCCGGTATTTCAAGTTTTTCCGCAACTTCAACGGTGGGCAGGATAGTAAATTCTGCAAATCCAAACATGGCTGAGACAGGATGTTCCTGCATTGCCAGCAAGGTGGCGCGCTCAATTTCTTCGACGGTGAAATCCAAAACAGGAATCACCCGTGCGCATTTGTTAGTGACACTCGGTCCTATTTTGTGCTGTAACTGAATTGAAACGACATTAAATCCTTCTAAATCTATATCCTCAAATATTTCATCCTGTCCACCAACAATAATTATGTTTTTCATAATAAGGCTCTCAGGTTCTTCATTATTTTCACCGTATAGTCATCTTTTACAACTGTCAACCGTGTAACAAACAGATAACATAAAACTTCAATGAAAACATAGGCAAAACCGCCAAACTGCGAGCAATGTTAAAAAAATAAAATAAATTGTTGCGATCATGTTACTTTTGTGTTTTATTTTTACCCTCTCGAATAATAACAATAAAACGGTCCTGGTATTTCTATTAATGCCACTGGATTTTGCTGTCTATCAGAAATCTCAGCATTCAAGGAGTAGTCACTTGAAAGAATTAACTGAAGTGCATGGTAAAGAGTATCTGCAAGGACTGACATCGATTACAAACTGTGAAAGACGAAAAAGTTTGAAGCAAGTTTTACAATCAAAACAGTGTATTCGAATAATCGAATCACACAGCCCTATATCGGCAATGATTGTTGAGAAAACACGCGTGGCCGTTGATGATGATTATCTGGAATTCGATGGATTCTGGTCAAGTTCGCTCACTGATTCTTTGCTTCAGGCAAAGCCCGATATCGAGAAGTTAGATGCAAACTTTAGGTTAAAGAACATCCATAATATTTTCGATGTGACAACCAAACCTATGATCTATGACGCCGATACAGGCGGCAAGATTGAACATCTTATTTATGATGTTAAAGCGCTGGAGCGTGCCGGCGTGTCAATGATCGTTATTGAAGATAAAACTGGCCTTAAGAAGAACTCATTACTGGGTAATGACGTTGAACAAACTCAGGATGATATCGAATCCTTCTGTCACAAAATTAAAATGGCCAAAAAAAGTCAAATCACCCAAGAGTTTATGATCGCCGCCAGAATAGAAAGCCTCATATTAGACAAAGGCCTGGAAGATGCTCTGATGCGTGCCGATGCCTATGTAGAGGCTGGCGCGGACGCTGTGCTGATTCACAGTCGTAAGAGTAGCGGCAACGAAATAAGAGAGTTTGCTTTAAGGTTTCGAGCCATGCATGCGAATGTTCCTTTAGTCTGCGTTCCGACGAGCTATTCCCACCTTCACTACCAGGAACTGAAGGAAATGGGATTTAATATCATTATTTACGCCAATCACATGATGCGTTCAGCGATTAGCTCAATGGAAAATGTGGCTAAAACTATCTTAAGCGAAGGTTGTTCCAGCCCTATTGAACAAGACTGTATCTCGGTGAAAGAGGCCTTAGCCTTTATTCCTGGAACCATTTAAGAGTGAAATAATAATGTTAAACAAAAAAATTACAGATTTAGCAGAATATGCATCAAAGTCAATTTCAAAAAAAGCGAAGGAAATCGGTGATGTTTGCGCCATGAGTTTTGGTGAACCCTATTTCGGACCGCCAGAATCTGCTAAGTCTGAAATCGAAAAAAACCTTAACTATGATTCATACATTGAAACCCTAAAGCGTTATGAAGACCCTCGTGGATCACTGGAACTTCGTCAAGAAATTAGTCGTTGGTACTCGGATAATTACGGCATAACAGTTTGCCCTGACACTGAGGTTTTAGTGACTCATGGCGGAGTTGAGGCCATAACCTTGAGTGTTTTATGTACGACTTCGGCAAATGATAAGGTTCTGGTGAGTGATCCATCATATATGCTGTATTCGCGCAACATCACCGTGTTGGAACGCGTTGTTCAGCCTTTAAGTCGTGTACCAGGTTCCCATGAATACCAGGGTGCTTTAAAAAATCATCCAGACCAATACTCTGATGTGAACTTAATGATTGTTAACTCCCCTGAGAACCCGAGTGGTTATGTACTGAGTGAGCAGGACTGGAAGGCGGTGGCTGAGTTTGCGGAAAAGAATCAAACGTGGGTACTTCATGACGAAGTCTATGATTCGATGGCATTCGAACGTAAGCACCTGCCTGCGATTGCAAACAGCAAGCTCAAAGATAAGACCATCTTAATCAATAGCTTCTCAAAGAAATTTGGTTTGCCGGGTCTGCGAATTGGCTGGATGGTTGCCCCGGCAGAGTTGATTGATCAGGCGGCTAAACTCCATGATTACATGTATCTTGGTGTGGGTATCCTAAACGAAAAAACGGCTATCGCGGTGCTTAAATCTGACAGCCGCCAATGGTTACAAGACAACTGCCAGGAGATAAGTGACCGCGCTAATATTGCCCTGACGACATTAACAGAAGAATCAGGATTTGACTGGCGTCGTTCTCCATTAGGTGCAATGTTCTTATTCCCAGAAATATCAAAGCTTTACAAACGAATCCCGCAAAAATATAAAGAGCAGTTTGAATCAAAAGGCGAAGCTGTAGCAAATTACTTACTACTGGAGAAAGGGGTCGCAACCGTACCAGGAAATGTCTATGGTGAAGATTCGGCTAACTATATTCGACTGGTTCTATGCACACCAAGGGATGAATTTGACCTCGCAATGCAAAGGTTGGCGACATGTTAACATCTGAATCCCAGGCAATCGCACATAAGAGCATTCAGGAACGCGGATTTTGTATCTTACCTCAGGCGATGAACCATAAAACCTGGCAAATATTGTCAGATAGCTACGCATTGCTTATGAAAGAATCACTCGAGATTCTGTCTCGAGTATCTCAATCAGATCAATCTTTATCTGAATATTATAAAGCGGGTGGCGAAAAGTTAATTGTTGTGCCTGAAAACGGTGACAGCGACAAGATTTGTCGGTTTGAATACATTTCGAATCATTCCGAAGAGATAAGAGATTCCGTGATCCCTTACTTTCAGGAGATCCTGTCAGAAATAACAGGTAGCAGATTTAAACTGTTTAAAGACAAGTGTAATGTTAAGAGACCGGGTGGAGGTGCATTTGGCTGCCATCAGGATTACCCAGCCTATAGCGACTTTATCCCTGACTATCACTTAACTATTGCAATTTTTTTGGACCAACCTTCAATAAGTAATGGTTGTCTGGAAATGGCAAAAAACTGGAAGTCAATCAGTGATAACCTGGGTGCATTAGACAGTGACTATCTGGGAAAATCGATTTTTAAGAGAAATCCCGATTCAGGTGACGTCCTGCCCGAAATTGCTGATAAATTTGAATGGGAAAGAATACTTCCCGCTGTCAATGACATCGTTCTGTTTGATTCGTTTGTGCCGCACCGCTCGAGTGTGAATGCAAGTGATGGATCCCGCAGAGCCTATTTTTTCACTTTCGCACCAGAAAGTTCAGGAGATCACTACGCGCATTATTATCGTGTCAAAAGGAACGCCTTTGACAATCCAAAGTTCCACCTGTCAACACCAACGGATCGAGGTGTATAAGAAAGATGCCACTTGAAACTGTTGATAATCAATTGTTGTTCACACCTGGCCCATTAAATACCAGTGCCACAGTGAAAGCGGCAGCAATGAGAGATATAGGCTCAAGAACGTTCGCTATGCGTGAAGTCACGAATGAGATCATTGACTTATTACATTCTATTTCGGAACTTTCCTCAGACTATTCCACGGTGTTAATGCAGGGAAGTGGAACATTTTCTGTCGAGGCCATGCTTTCGTCTTTAATTAGTGAAAATGATCATGTTTTAATCCTTATCTCCGGTGATTATTCTACACGGATGGCAGATATATGTAGCATTTATGGCATTCCACACCATCTGGAAGAGTTTGATGAGAGCGAAGGCATTTGCCCGGAGAAACTAAAAGAATTTCTTGGTAACACGTCCGAACCGTTTTCTCACTTACTCTTTGTTCATTATGAAACCGCATTAGGTGTGGTTAATCCTTATGATGCGATCATGGAAGTTGCCTTTGAATTCAATCTCAAGGTACTGGTCGATTGCGTCAGCTCTTTTGGGCTACTGCCGGTGTGTACCACCTTTCCCAATTTAGTGGCAATTGCTTCCTCTGCCAATAAGTGCATTCAAGGCTTAACAGGCGTTTCTTTTGTGTTAGTAAAACATAATGAGCTTATGATTGAACGCAAAAAGAGAACGCTTTCGTTCGACCTTAAAGCTCAGTCAAAAGCTTTTATGGCAAATGGTGAATGGAGGTTTTCACCACCTGTACAAATTCTTTTAGGCCTGAGACAAGCCTTGCAAGAATATGTTCAGGAGGGAGGGCGTGAATATCGCTATCAGAGATACCAGAATTTACGTGAGTACCTGGAGCTGAAGTTAAAGAAGCATGATATTTTTCCTGTAATAAAAGCCAGGCTCAGGGCTCCGATAATAAATACTTATTCACTGCCGCCGGGTGTAGACTATATTAGTCTTTCAACCGCCTTAGCAAAACGCAATATTGTGGTATACGCGTCTAAGCAGAAAGGCTGTTTTCGCATTGGTACGGCAGGTGATATCAATCAATCAGATGTCGATACATTATTGCATGAAATTGAATGTGTGATTAAGGGATGTTGATGTTTCATTCTGACATGATTAACAGCCGTATTACAGGTCCCACGCCACTGCCTCCATCATCATTGGAGTACATCCATCAGCAAATGATGAGCCACAGAAGCGAAAGTTTTAAAAAAACATTTGCCAATGTTCAGTGTGGACTGCAAGAGCTTCTGGAAACAAACTCACTGCCTTTGTTGTTCACCAGTTCTGGTACTGCGGCAATGGAGTCAGCAGTTAATAATTTGCTTGCGCCAAATGACCGGGCGCTAACATTGTCCTGCGGTTTTTATGGCGACCTCTTTCATCAAATGGTTGAGAGAAAGCTGAATAAGAACGCAGTGCTGCTCAGATCGCCTGATGGCTGTGGAATCGATATCCAATATCTGGTCGATATACTAAAGCAGCATACGTTCAAAGCGATTTTTTTAACCCATAGTGAGAGTTCAACAGGCGTTGTAAATCCTTTATCTGAGATTATTTCTGCCATAAAATCTTACAGTGATGCCTACATTGTTGTTGATAGTATCAGCAGTATGGGCTGCGTTAATCTGCCTTTTGATAGCCTTGGAATGGATATACTGATCGGTGTCACTCAAAAAGGGTTGATGTCACCTCCTGGGATGTCGATTATTCTTGCCAGTGAGAGAGCCATTGAAGAATCGAAAGTAATGAGTAACTATGGCAGCGTGGCATTTAATTACGCAAAAGCACAATCCTTAGCTGGCGATTTTCAAACACTAACCACGCCTTCTTTACATGCATTTTGGGGACTGGAAAATGCATTGGGATTAATGAGGCAACAGGGTTTTGAGAATGTCTTTTATCATCATAACAACATTGCTAATCACTCACGTCTGCTCGCTGAGTTAAATGGTTTTAAGCTGTTTGCGAAAGAAGGCTATCGATCCAATACTATTACTGCGATAGAACTCAACAATAAGTTTCGGGCGACAGAGTTAGCACAGCAGTTGCTGAACAACTTCTCAATCACGGTAGGTATCGGAAACGGTAATCTGACTGAATCGATTATCCGTATTGCCCATATGGGGTATGTTAATCAGAATGAAATTACAGATGTGTATACAGCTTTAGCGAAGTGTAAATCCCTTTATGTCTGAGCGATTGAAATTTCGAGTCCGAGTTAACTCTCAGGAACGACCTGATTGTGAAAACCCGGCGGGTCATCTGGTTTGTCACAAACCAGATTGAGAATTCCCTATTTTGTTCAAGCATGATGCGTTGAAAAATCCTTCTTCATTTTAAATCAAGGACAACTAATTAATGTCAAATAATTCAGAAAACATTGAAATGAATCTTTTTCGGGATACCTTGAATAAAAAATTTATCGCGTTTTCTGGAGGAGAAGAACGCGCGCCATTTATGAATCCCCTCGATGTTCTGCCGTTCAGTGAAACACTGGACAGAAATTTCGCATTGATTCAGTCTGAAATTATCGAACTTTTACAACGTAGGAAATTGACTCGTTATGAAGATATCGATAAAAAAAGAGCGGCTGAGGTGTCAAAAGACTGGAAGTTATTCTATGTTAAGTTGCTTAATGAATACAATGAACTTGGCAAGAGTCTGTGTCCCAATATCTATAACTTGACTAAAGATCAAGACAACATTCTTTCCATTTCAATTGCGGTATTAGAACCTGGTGTATGCCTGGCAGCACATGAAGGCCCCTATGCCGGAATATTAAGATACCATTTAGGAATTGAAGTTCCTGAGGTTAACCCACCTTATATTCGCGTAAAAGACCAATACCATACCTGGCAAACCGGTAAGAGCATTGTCCTGGATGACGTTTTTGACCACGAAGTCTACAATAATGCCTCCGAACGCAGAGTGATCTTAATTGTTGACTTTAAACGACCAATGCCAAAGTTCTACAACTTCCTTAACAACATGTACCTGAAGCATATGCAAAAACGCTCTAAAAGCTTGATTAATAACTCCAATTGAATGACTGAGGAAAGAACTTTGAAAACATTATTGCTCGCCGCAGGCGTTGGCAGCCGGTTAGGAACCTTGACGAATAACGTACACAAGTCATTACTGAAAATTAATGATGAGCATACAATACTGGACTATCAGTTACGCACCCTGGAGCGCGCAGGGCTAAATGATATTAATATTGTTGTCGGGCATTGTGCTGAGTCAGTAGCAGATAAATGTCAACAATACGCTGACTCGCATAATATCCGGTTAATCCACAATGACTCCTATCGGTCTAAAAACATCGACTGGAGCGTTTACCTTGGCCTGAACGCTATTGAAGATGATATCATCTATATCGAAGGCGATATGGTCTTACATTCTGAAATACTCTCGAAGCTGAAAACCTCAACGGCAGATATCTGCTTGATTATCGATAAAAGGCCCAAGAGTCAATGTGTTGATACTGTTGTCCGCATTGACCCGGAAACAAAAGCATTATCAATCGATGTTAAGGAACATGGCTTTCATACTGATTCCTCAATTGAAAATTCAATTGGTGAATTTGTCTGTGCGATAAAAATAAGCAATACGGCGCGTAAGTTACTTTTAAAGAGACTGCAAGATTTCAGCTTTGATGGAATTATTAAGTTTTATAACGCGATAAATGATATTTTACCTGAAGTGACTTTCAGTTATCACGAAACCTTTGATTTTGAGTGGGTAGAGGTGGATAATTTACAGGACCTTGAAAGAGCTAAGCACCTGTCCACGCAGACTAACTTTGGTTTAAGCAAAGGCTGAAATGAATGAGCGTTGAATATAATCAGGTCAAAGCGCCCCTGTTGACTCCGAACCAAATTACTTTGTTACGTTTCGTACTAACGATAATACTCTTCGTGATTTGGCAAAGTTTTTCATTATCTTTCCTCCAGAAAACAATAATATGTGTCATCTTTGCCGCGATCTTTATACTGGATAACATTGATGGCATTGTTGCCAGAAAGTATTCTTTGATGTCTCTGTCAGGGCACTACTTTGATGCGGCCGTCGATGTAATAACTTATTTTCTCCTTGCTTTTATTTTACAAAGTGAAGGGATTCTCCCTGGCTTTTTTATCGCCTTAATGTTGATTAGGGAAGTTTTCGTTGTATATATTAAAGCTTACCTGGCAGAGACTGGAATGCATGTGTCGACATCATCCATTGCTGTTGTAAAGTGTGAATTGATAGGCATTCCTATGGCATTTCTTTACATCATATTTACGGGTGAAAGTGCAAGTCAGTATTTATTTATCTCTCTGATATTTATATACTTTTTGACATTAAAGCTGTGGTATGAAATAACGAATAAACAGCATATGATTTTGATTCTGACAGCATTGTTACCCGTGCTGATCTACCCAGCAGTAGATGAGTCTGTTTCTGTTGGCAACTGGTATCTTTACAGCTATATGCTAATAGCTATAGTGTTTTCTTATTTTTCAGCATTTGGCTATTTTAGACTGTTCCTCTTAAAAAATAACACTCATCAGGATAATTATGAACAATAAAGTATTATTAGTGACAGGCTCTGGTCGGGGTATTGGAGCGGCTACTGCGTTACTGGCGGCAAAGCAAGGTTATTCGGTATGTATAAATTATTTAAACGATGAGAAATCTGCATTTAGCGTCCGTGATGAGATTTTGAAACAGGGTGGAAAATGTATCGCCTTGCAGGCGGATGTATCAAATGAGCAACAGGTTAAACAGGTCTTTGATGATATCGATACCCAGCTGGGCGTCATTACCCACCTGGTCAATAATGTTGGGATCTTAAAGCAGAAAATGCCCATGATTGAGATGGATGGAGAACGATTCCAACAGGTACTGTTGACGAATGTCATGAGCCATTTTTATTGCTCACGTGAAGCGATAAAACGTATGTCGCTTTCCAGAGGAGGCGCTGGCGGTTCAATTGTTAATGTTTCATCCGGCGCATCGAGAAGCGGCTCTCCTTTTGAATATATTGATTATGCAGCCTCGAAAGGCGCTGTTGACACCTTTACCACAGGACTGTCTAAAGAGGTCGCTGCTGACGGTATCCGGGTCAACTGCGTCCGTCCGGGAGGCATTTACACCGATATCCATGCTGATGGAGGCGAAGCTTTAAGAGTTGACCGCATTGCAAAGAACTTCCCGATGAAAAGAGGGGGGAGACCTGAAGAGGTTGCAAATGCAATTCTTTGGCTACTCAGTGACGAAGCGTCATTCGTTACTGGAAGTTTTACAGACTTGTGCGGTGGTGTGTAAATTGGAAACTCACCTGGCGACCATCCTGGATGAAATATCCAGAAGATATCGTTTTTGCCTGGATGTGATTGAACAATTGGCTGGCTATCAAAAGCAGCAAGCGGTTTATCCGATGGAAATAGTCTTAAAAGCGGATTCAAGCCCGGTATCGATAATCGATATTAATACTGAACGCCAATTTCGCACGCTATTGCAGCGCGATTTTGCGACCGATAGCGTTCAAGGCGAAGAGTTAGGTGCTACTGAATTATCGGATTTTAACTGGGTTATCGATCCCATTGATGGCACCAGGAAATTTATCAGGGGCATTCCCACCTGGGGAATTTCAATTGCTTTAGAGTACCAGTCTAAAGTCGTCGTTGCTGCAATAGCCGTCCCATCCACCGGTGATGTCTGGTCCGCTATCTATCAGGGAGGGGCATTTAAAAATGGAGAAAGGATAAAAGTAAGCACAATATCAGACATCAAAGAGTCTTATATTACTACGTCAGCCAGAAAATATTTTCTGGAGATAGACCAACAGATGTGTTACGACAATATCCATGCTCATTCATTACATGATCCTGGATTTTTGGATGTTTATAGTTTCGCTATGTTATGTGATGGAAGAATTGATGGGATCGTCTCCTGTCAGGATAATTGGTGGGATATCGCTGCCGCAACACTTATCCTGACGGAGGCGGGGGGCAGCTATAGCTTTTCTTCACATCATGATCGACCAAATGACGGCGTTAACTATTTTACTAATGGCAAGATACATCGAAAAGTCGCTTCAATTATTAAGGATATCACAAAATGAAAACTTGCGTTTTGATAACCACAGCCAGAGAAGAGCAGGCCAATGCTATTTATTCAATTACCAACGACTTCTTTGATGTGAAATTATTTTCAACACATGGTTGGGATAATAAAGAGGTTACGCAAGAGTTAGAAGATACCCTTTTATCAGGAGAAGTTGATTATTTATTCAGTTTTTGTTGTCCACTTATTGTTCCTCAATATCTTCTCGACAGTGTTCGTTATCTGTGTGTGAACTTCCATCCTTCCCCACCAGAATATCCTGGTGTTAAAGGTGCTTACCGGGCATGCTGGGATAAAAAAAATGAGTTTGGCGTGACTGCACATGTAATGGAAGAAAAAGTGGATACCGGTAAAATCCTAAAAGTTAACCGTTTCCCGATCTTAAATAATAATCTTCCTGACGCGCTAACTCTCGATTCTTTTAAATATAGTATTGATTTATATCAAGAAGTTATTCGTGATATCGCGCAAAACAAATCATTTAACAGCAATGAACAGTGGTCAAATTTTACCATGACGCGAAAAAAATTCGAGGCATTGCATCAAGAACGTAAAAGCAATGAAGTATAACCAAACGAGTGAATCATGATATCCCCAATCGAATTTTTAAAAGAACTCAAAGAAAATAATATTGATACCTATTATGGTGTTCCCGATTCATTGTTAAAAAGCTTAGGGGATGCAATAAATGATTCAGTTCTGGTCAGTAACCACAGTATTACTCCTAATGAAGGTATTGCCGTCTCCAGGGCAATTGGTTATTTTTCTGCCACAAGGCAACTTCCGGTTGTCTACATGCAAAATTCGGGTCTGGGGAACGCGGTAAACCCTCTGCTTTCTTTAGCAGACCCTCAGGTCTATGGCGTGCCAATGCTAATTATTGTCGGGTGGCGAGGAGAAATTGTTGGTCAGGACCAAATTGCTGATGAGCCACAACATCGAAAACAGGGTCGTGTCACCATCGATCTTATTCATTCTATGGGATATAACTATTTCGTTGTGGATAAAGATAGTTGTTATAAAACAATTGTTTGTGAAAGTGTTGCTCTCGCCAGGCAGAAGCAGGAGCCTGTTTTTTTAGTAGTGCGCAAAGATACATTTTCTGCTCACAACTCAAGTTCGCCTAAAAATCGATTCAAAATGAATCGGGAAGAAGCTATAAAAAATGTATTAACCTTGTTACCTGATGACTGCATTTCTGTGGCAACCACAGGGAAAACAGGGAGAGAAATATTTGAATTGAGACAATCCCTGAATATGCCTCATCACACTGATTTTTTATGTGTCGGCGGTATGGGCCACGCGTCGAGCATTGCAGCTGAAATTGCTCGTTACAAACCTGAAAGATCTGTTGTGTGTTTTGACGGCGATGGCGCAGCGCTGATGCATTTAGCTTCAATGCAGCATGCCGCTTCCCAGAAAAATTTTTTACATATTATCTTAAATAATTGTGCTCACGAGTCTGTTGGCGGGCAAAGTACCTCATTCGATGAACTCGATGCCGCTTCGCTGGCCAGAAGTTTTGGTTATGCTAAGTTTGCCTATATCACTGAAAAAGACGAATTATGCAGAGAGACAACAAATTTCTTCCACACTCAACAGTCTACATTGTTCATAATCGGCTGCAAAATTGGCAGCAGGGATGATCTGGGCAGACCGACCACACCTGCCAGAGAGCAATATGCAGCGTTCACCAATTTTGTTAATAGTAAATAGCACTCGGGATTAATCTTTCTCGTGAGTTTTTCATTGGTGCTGACTTCGATGTCGCTGAATGGATAAGAATGTAACTTAGGGTTTGCCCGGAGGTAAAATTGAAAGATGTAATAATCGTGGTATCCAGAAATGACTATACCTCTTTACTCAAAGATGGGGAGTTGATTGGCTCCCTGAAAGGGAAAAATATCATTTATATTTTTTCTGTAAAATGCTCTGTTATACCCCATAACACACATTTCGAAGAACTCCACCTTATCGATATTGTAAATTCAGAGGACTACCTCACGGCGTTATTAAAATCTATTAGTTGCCGTTACAATATTACAGACATTGTTTCTACTGGCGAAGAAGATTTGTCACCGGCGGCCTATGCCAGGCAAGCTCTTCACCTCAATGGGTTGCAGGTTGAACAGTCAAAGTTATATCGAAATAAAATTTTAATGAAACAACGATTAACTTCTACGACAATAAGGCTACCGCAATACTCGCCCGCATCAGAGATAAACACGTTAACTGATATGCTGGCGACCTTTGGAAAAATCATTATTAAGCCGAAGGATGGTTACTCTTCCAAAGGTATCACCATCGTATCAACCGCTCCCGAGCTGAATCAATTTCTGTCAGAACAGAGTGATTTTCTTGGTCAATTTATCGCGGAAGAGTTTATTGACTCAGAGATGTATCACCTGGATGCAGTGGTATCCGGCGGAGAAATTCTGTTTTCTACTCTTGGCAGATATCATCAACCCTTAGTGAACTTCAGCAGTAGTCAGTGGTTAGTCTCATCTGTCACCAATCAAGCTTCGGCATTACATGAGAAAGCTAAACAAGTATTACGTGAAGTTTTAAATCATTTTGAGACTGACAAAGGTGTTTTCCACTTTGAATTTTTTTCAGATGGTGACAATGTCATATTTTGTGAAATTGCAATGCGGCCAGCAGGAGGAGGTATTTCTGAGGCGATATATGAAACTTGGGGGATTCATCTTCATGAGATTAATGTCCAGCTTCAATTAAATATTCCGGTTACTCTTCCAGTCGTGGAGGACAGACACTCCTCTATTATCTTAATGATGAGTCAGCAGCAAGGTGTTATAACTAACTTACTGAATGAGGACTTTCTTGAAGAGAACGCATATAAAGTCTTAAAGCGAAAATCCATAGGTGATAAAGTCTCACCTGCTCAGTTCAGTTCGGACAGTATTCTCAATGTGGTTGCTGTCAGTGATAATGCTCAGGATCTGGAAGATTCTGTCAGGAAAATCACCTCTAAGACTTATTACCAAATAGAAGCAGCAATCAAAGACGTTAATATTGATAATGTGCCACAGAAAGAGTCGTTTACGATTGTTCGTGTGATACCACATGATAAATCCTCATTCACGCAGGGGTTAATTATCGATGGTGAACACATTATTGAGTCCACCGGGTTATATAAAAAATCCAGAATCAACATTCTCGAAGCATCAAGTGGCAAGTTGGTAAGGTCTAAGGATTTGCCTGAAGATCTGTGGGGTGAAGGATTA
Source organism: Winslowiella iniecta (assembly GCF_001267535.1). Taxonomy (GTDB): domain Bacteria; phylum Pseudomonadota; class Gammaproteobacteria; order Enterobacterales; family Enterobacteriaceae; genus Erwinia; species Erwinia iniecta. Next base: position 79,934 of record NZ_JRXE01000010.1, read on the forward strand.
ACCAAGGTTGATGGAAAGTACTATGCGCTCACTTTTAAAGAACAAAAAGTGATGGTACTGGATCCCACCAATCTGAATACTCTGAATACATTCAGCTATGAGGGAGAGGGGTGGGGTTTAACGACCGATGGTAAAAACCTTGTAATGAGTGATGGTAGTGACGAAATCACCTTTCGCGATCCGGTTGATTTTTCGGTTATAAAAACTATCCATGTCACTTTCAATGGCAAAAAAATAGCCAAGATTAATGAGCTTCAATGGATAAAGGGTTTGATATACGCCAATGTCTGGTATACGGATATTATCTTAGTGATCAACCCTGAAGACGGTAAGGTCGTTAAATGGATTGATATGGCGGGTATTCAGTTCAACCTCGATCATTTTGACAAGAATACCAATACGCTTAATGGTATCGCTTATGATGATGTTAACGATAAGCTTTATGTCACAGGCAAAAACTGGTCTAACATCTTTGAAGTAAAATTCACTACAGATACCTGACTGACGACGTCAGGCTGATTCCGCTGAGGGAAAATTATCCACTGATACTTAAATATCAGGTGTCAGCGGTTTTAGTCTTGTGATGCAGACAGCCGGGCGTGCTATCAGGTAAAGCACTGAGTAGATTATTTGCTCAGGTCGATGGAACCTTATCTTGCAGGCAGAAACAGGCTGCTAAGCAGTTGGCCGGATTGCTCTGGTAAAATGCCGCCGAAAAACGAACGGCATCCTGAATATTTAATAAGCATACTCAGGCATGGCAGCGCAAAACTATCAGATCCGCTGCCGTCTTCTGTTCGTCCTCAAGCCGGTTTTACCTCGTCCGGCAAACGGAAGCGATAAACCGACCAGGGGGCATGCGTGTTGTCTTCGCCCTGATTGTGCGGACTGAGGTATTCAATCTGCGGAGCAGGGATATATATCCATCCCTGCGATATCACTAACGCATCCGGCGTCACCAGCCGCTCGTCCTGAATCAGTGTTTCCCTCGAACCATCGGGTTTAAGACGATCAATTGAGCGTTTCTCGACATTCGACAAGTAAATATTGCCCTCTGCGTCAATCGCCGAACCGCCGATTGACGGGATATCTGCCACTTTCTCAATCCGCTTTTCCAGCGCATTGTCATCCATTGACTGGTCGCACAAATACCTGGTACGAATACGGTAAAGTGGACCGGCTGGCGTTGCGTAATACAACCAGACGCCATCGGCAGTGACTTCAATTACGTCACTGTGCACGGCCGGTTTTTTTCCCTCAGCATCCATCAATACCCGTCCCTTAAACCCTTTTTGCACCAAATTATCGGGTTTACGCAATAACAGGGATGACGCCACTCTTCGGATAGTCTTACCGGTTTTCAAATCATAAATGATGATGCCACCAAGGCCGGAGTCGGTGATGTAGATCAGATCGCCATGAATCCGCAGATCATTGGGTGCGCCACCTTCCGGAAGCGATTTTTCATCAAAGCGGATCAACTTTTTCACCTCACCCGACCGGATGTCGAACGCCACCAGTTTAGCTGCCCCCGCTCCCGGTTTATCCCCCTGAGGGGCACCCTGATCGACGACCCACAGCAAATTGTTGTCGAAAATGTGGCAGGCGTTGACGTTCACCAGGGTATTTATACCGTCATCACCCGCTTGCCAGTTATTCCAGTGATTGCCGGGAAACGCCACCAGACCTTGCTCCGTTAAGCGGGCTAGCGCTGGTGAATCGAAGTGTCCAGTAAAGCGTGGCAGGTTAACAAAGTACGAACCCTGGGCGGAGACGGCAACACCGTTAACCAGCCACGGCGAGGTGATAACAGATTGCAGAGTGGGTTGCATAGTCGATTGCGCAAATGAAAACACCGGATGTGTGAGGCATAAAGCGGCCAGACTGCCGCTGATAAATTCTCTTCGCTGCATGGTTCACTCCATTGCGGATGGGGATGTCGGCGTCAGGGCCATTTCTCCGCCAGACTTATTTATTACTCTGATTTCATTAACATAGAGTAAGCATGGCAGAAATGAGATATTTGTCACACTGGAGGTTGAGGGTGGGTACTGCTCGCTAACGGGGTATGGCGTGCCGGATATTCTGGTCATTCTGTTCAGTAAGCCTGATAGTGTGAAAGCCTCTCAGGCGATATCACGAAAATCGCTGCGTTAAGCATCCTGACGCCGCAGGGCGATACCTTATTATCGGGCGGGCAGAAGCAACGGCTGGCATTTGCGCGCGCGTTGCATCTGGATCTGACTGTCTGCACCCGGCCAAAACCGCTGTAAAAACTCTGCCCGTTGGTATTGAGGTCAATCCAGACGGGCAAATGTTTTCATCGCCGCAGTTATCAGTAAGCACCTGCGCTAATGAGCGGGTGCAACCTGTTCTGCGATTCAGAAATTGAGTTGCATCGACACCTGCGCCATACGCGGTTCGCCCAGCTGCGCGCTGGCATAACCCACGCCGCTATAGCCATTCAGGCCGCCGGGCACGATATTGGTCCAGTAGTGGCGATTGGTCAGATTGGTGATATCCAGGCGGAAGGTGGTTGTGGTGTTAAACAACCGGGTTTTATAGGCCGCACCGGCATCCAGCGTTGTGTAACTGCCGACCCAGGCGTCGTTTTGATTATCCGTCGTGCGTCGTCCCACATAGTGAATACCGCCGTGAATATCGCTACCACTCAGCATTGGTAGATCCCAGGCGGCAAACAGGCTGGCGGTGAAGCGCGGCAGGCCGACAATCTGCTTATCTTCCGTCTGTTGGCTGGCGCTATTCAGCAGGCGTGGATCGAGCCATGTCATGCCGCCATACACGTGCAAGCGTTCGGTCGCATCGCCATCGGCCATCAATTCCAGACCACGGTTGCGCTGCTCGCCGTCTTGCGCGTAATCGCCATTGGCATGGGTATAGGCAAAAGGACGTTTAATCTGAAACAGCGCGGCGGTGAGCAGCAGCTTGTTGACGGCTAATTTGCTGCCCACTTCCACCTGACGGCTGCGATACGGCGCCAGAATATTGCCCGCATTATTGGCGGTGGCGGGCGCGGTATCCCCCTGCTGCAAACTGTCGGCGTATGACACGTATAACGTCAGCGGATCGACGGGTTTGTACATCAGACTGGCTGAACTGCTCAGGCCGCTGTCAGAAGAGTGGCTGCTCTGGCCACCGCTTTTATTGTAGCTGGCAGAGCTAAGCAGGTTTTCACTGCCTGCCAATAACAGGCTCCACTCTGGCGAGAATTGCAGATTATCGCTGAGCAGAAATGCATGCTGCGTCGCGGTGGCTGAATGATAACGCCGGGTAAAATCCGGATAATCAGGTTCAGCAAAGGCCTGGGGATTATCCAGCGAGGCGCTGCCCAATGTGAAAGTACCGCCGTTGCGTGGATTGTAATTTTTCCAGACAAAACCCCGTAACCCAGTGGCGATTTGATGGTGAATTCCACCGCTAGCCACTTCGCCATTGAGATTGGCCATATAGCTATTGATGGTGAAACGGCTGGCGGTGGCCGATGAGGTGGTGGTGGTGTAGCTGCCTTTATTATCCGTAAAGGTATGGGTCACCGCTGTGGATTCACGATCGGCAATTTGCCGCAGGACGCCGACTTCACCCTGCCAGTTGCCGTCAAAGTCATGCCTGAAATGCACGCCCGCCGTCAGCGTATGGTTATCATTGCCCGCATAGGACTGGCCCAGATGCGCCGTTTCAGGATTCGGCGCAGACGGGAATGACAGACCGTTAGCCAGCGCGAATTTACCCGGCAAGCCTTTTTCGTAATAGTGGTAATAACTGAAATTGGTTTCCAGCACTGTCCGGTCTGTCAGGTTGGCGTCAAGCGCCAGGCTGAACAACTGACGACGCCGGGTGCTACCGGAGACATAGCCATTACCTTCATCATCCAGCATATTCAGGCGATAGCGCAGCCGGTCATTGCTATCCAGCGGTCCGCTGACATCCCCCGCCAGCTGGTGGCTGGGGCCGGTGCCGGCGGCAAAGGTAAGACTGTGCTGTGGGATATCGCTGGCACGCTTACTGACGAAATTGAATAATCCGGCAGGATTGGCCGGACCATACAGCGATCCCGCAAGGCCATTAACTACTTCTATACCCTCAAATTGTTCGGCAGCGTAATCGGTCGTTGAGACCACATTCAGGCCATCAATCATACTGTTCTGCACCACGCTGCCCTGCATGCCGCGCGTTTGCGGTCGCGCGCCGTCGCCCTGTACTGATGGCATATAGCGATAAAGATCGCTCACGCTTTTTAACTGCTGACGTTTGATCAGCTGCGGCGACACGGTTTGTACTGACCAGGGTGTGTTACGAATCTCTTGCGCGCCGAGGCTGCCGAGCGTGGCTTTTTTATCAATCGAAGAGGGGGTCTGGTTGGCGGCGGCGGTCACGGTGAGTGACGGTTGTTCTGTGGCTGCATACAGCGGAAAAGCTGATAACAACATCGCGCTGGTGAGACTGCATTTCACCAGGCTAATCGACTTGATTGGCATTGTGTTTCCGGAATGACGAATAAAGGAGAATGAGCGCCCGTAGCGCTATATGTTTTAGTTTATAACGATAATTTCAGATAAACCAGATAGTGAACATTTGGGGTTGTGAAAACTAAACGAGGTGTGTCCATCCCCGGAATGAAGACCGCGTTCGGCAAACGCAGGTCGAATGTCCGGCGGTGATAATGATCCTCATCATTCACATTCAGAAAGTTTATCGAACCGGTAAAACGGGTTACGCTTTGTCCGTTATGGGTGACGATGCTTTTGATTTGGAATATAATGAATATAACCTATATATCCGCTAATGCGACGAGGTGAATAATGGCTGCTAAAACAAGCGCCGCACTGCGTGAGCCGATTTCTTACGATGTGAAGACCCTCAGTGGTGATGAGCTGCACAACTTAGACACGCGTCCTGACTCTGACTATCTGGTGATTGATCTGGGTAGCGTGCAGAAAAATCGCGACGTTTTTAACAAGACAATGCAGGTTGCGATGAGTGCTGCTGTTAATGCCGTGCTGGCGTCTCTTAACTTGCCGGAGTCAAAGCCGACTAAAATCAGTCGCGCAGCCGAGGGTATTAGCGGAAAAACCGAAAAATTAGCGGAAAAAGCGGCGCGATCAGAGCGTCACTCTCAACGTCGTGAACAGCTTAATGCCCGCATCCTCTCTGAATCGGTATGGCTTACGGCGCGTGAGTTGTCAGAAAAAGCGAGTTTTAAAAATACCAATCCCAGCGCGGGTCCCAACCGCTGGAAATCTGCCCGCAGCATTTTCGCGCTACAGCTAAATGGTAAAGATAAGTACCCGGAATATGCCCTGGATGAAGGCTATCGGCCGATCCCGGTAGTCAAACAGGTTATTGCCCTGTTCGGCGATAAAAAAACGCCGTGGGGGCTGGCTATCTGGTTTGGTTCACAGAACAGCTGGTTAGGCGGGAGAAAGCCTAAAGATGTGCTGACGACGATGCCAGACCAGGTGATGTTGGCCGCACAAGCAGAAATGGACGGTGGTAAACATGGCTGATCCGGATGACAAGGATGTCGTTTTTCGCCAGGTACCGATACCCAAGGCGGAACTGGAGGTGAACTTCGCAACATGGAGTGTGGGTAAGCCGATCTATCGGATACATTCAGTCCATTATAAGGCGATACAGTTTAATCCCGGCAAAGGTGATGCACGTTTTAGTCCCATGAGTAACGGTGTACCTACTCTTTACGGCGGCGCAAATACCGGGGTGGCGGTGATGGAAACGCTTTTTCATGACCTGCCTGCGGATTCTGCCGGTGAGCCTTTTGATTTGAGCAAGCTGGAAGGGATGGTGCATTCTGTGATGAAACCTGCCATCAATCTCAATCTTGCCGATCTGAATCCCAGGACATTACGCAAAATGGGCGTGAAAAGGCATCAACTGCTCGATTCCCCGGCCGATCAGTATGTTTTTACGCGGGAATATTCTGTGGCGATCTATCAGGCTTACCCGGATGCACACGGTCTGCAATGGTCTTCTAAACAGCATGGTGATACGGCGTTAATGCTTTTTGGCGACCGGGTGAGACCAGAACATCTTGAAGTTGAGATTGAATCAGAAATATTGCTGGAATCGGAAACCGTTATCGAGGTGATTGAAAGTGAAGCTGATCAGCTTGGGATTGTGCTTATTGAGCCACATGGCGGCAAAGAACCGGATGACGAACGCCTGTTCAGTCAAACGTTAACGTATTCGGGACTCAGCAAAGGATAGCTAAACCGTCAGATGCTGAATATGGGCTCTTTATTGGTGCGCTGCCCGTTTTCAAAAACAATTTCATATGTACGCAAAAAAAAAGTAGACGACTGGTCTAATTGGCTGTAGGGTATCCGACATGAACAAGAAACTGTCACCTAAGAACGCTGACACGCGGCAAAGAATCCTGGATGTGGGCCATCTTATTATGGCCGCGAAAGGTTTTTCCGCCGTCGGGCTGAATGAGATTCTTAAAGAAGCCTCAGTGCCAAAAGGTTCTTTTTATAATTATTTCAGCTCAAAAGATGCTTTTGGCGCAGCGCTCCTCGATAACTATTTTGAGGATTATCTGGCTGAAATGGATGCGCTGTTTTCAAACACCGCACTGTCGCCGCAACAGCGCCTGATGGAGTATTTTCAGCGGTGGCAGGAAAATCAGTCTTTTGACGATTGTCAGGGAAAATGTCTGGCAGTAAAACTGGGCGCTGAAGTTGCCGACTTGTCTGAAGTTATGCGAGCTGCGCTGAAGCGCGGAACTACTGGTATCACGGACAGGCTCTCGCAGGTTATCAATGAGGGCATGCGTGACGGATCGCTAAAAGTAACGGCCAACGCGATTGAGCTGGCTCAAAGCTTATACCCACTATGGCTGGGTGCCAGCATCATGGTCAAGATTATGCGTAATCAGCAACCTTTTGCGATGGCGATGCAGACGACTAAATTTTTGTTGAATCAGCCTGACTGAGCAGAAGAAAGCAGCGAGATAACACCTCCCGGAGGTGTTTTTTCAGACTTTATTATAAGACGACTGGTCTACTATTTTTAACTAACCCGACGGAGAATTAACATGAAAGTATTAATCGTTTTGACCTCACACGACAAACTGGGCGATACCGGCCGTAAAACTGGTTTCTGGCTGGAAGAACTGGCCGCACCTTATTATGCCTTTAAAGAAGCAGGGGCTGAGATTGTGCTGGCCTCACCGGCTGGTGGTCAGCCACCGCTGGATCCGAAAAGTAACGAGCCGATGTTTCAGACTGAGCAGACCCGCCGTTTTGAGGCAGATAAAGACGCGACAGCGCAACTGGCTGCCACATATCGTCTGGACAGTATTAACCCGGACGATTTCGATACCGTCTTTTATCCTGGTGGTCATGGCCCGTTATGGGATCTGGCTGAAGACAATCACTCCGTCAGTCTGATTGAAGCGTTTATTGGTGCAGATAAGCCGGTGGCACTGGTGTGCCATGCGCCGGGTGTATTGCGTCACGTTAAAACGCCAGAGGGTGCACCGCTGGTCGAAGGGAAAACAGTCACCGGCTTTGCTAACACTGAGGAAGAGGGCGTCCAGCTGACGAATATTGTGCCTTTCCTGGTGGAAGATGAGCTGAAACGCCTGGGAGGCAATTATACCCGGGGAGAAGACTGGGGTTCATTTGTGGTTCAGGACGGTCTGCTGATTACCGGACAAAATCCGGCGTCTTCTGCAGCAACCGCGAAGTTATTAATAACAACGCTTTCCTGAGTTCGAAAACGGGTCTGCGTCAGCATGGGGGCATTTTCAGTTATGGGAATGCCCCAGAAATCTGAGACGGGAAAGCGAAGTTACAGGGATTCCTGCCTTGCAAACAGCGCAGAAAACCAGTCTGTAAACACCCTGACTTTAGGCACAAGATTGCGCCGGTCAGGATACAGCACCGAGACCGGTTTGGTTACCGCCGTGTATTCGGCCAGCACCTCTGTCAGTCTTCCTGATTGCAGATGCGGTTCCAGTGCGAAGCGCAAAGCATGAAGCATACCCAGACCCGCCAGGCCACAGGAGATCAATGCGTCCGAGTTATTGACCAGCATGCTGCTGCCGGGGCGGCGAGACACAATTTCTCCGTTGATAACGAAATGCCACTCCATTACTTCACGACTGTGTTCACTGAAAAAATTCACCGCTTTATGATGGATAAGATCGTCAGGCGTCAGTGGCACACCCTGGCGCACAAGATAGGACGGCGCTGCGCCGGCTGACCCTCCTGTTGAGTCACACCGACTCCCGACGTCACAATCAGCCGCTGACCCGCCGGATGTGTATGCCACGCGGAGCGAGCGCCGGGTTCAAACGTGCCATATGCCGCGGAAACCTTGATTTCTTGATCGGCCTGGAATAACGGATCAACCCGGACGCGCCCGGTAAAATTCTCCGCCGCGCCGTAAACCGGGTTCTGGCTGCCGGCAGCAGCAATCTGCACGGCAGCATTTTGCTGCTGCGCAAAGGAGGAAAAGGTGATAAGTGGCAGTAACAGCCCGAGATAACTTATTTTTCCGGTCATGCAATGCGTCCTGTTGGTCGATAAAGTGGATGCTGCTTTGCAATGATTCTGGCGGAAGACGCCTGTCGTCAGGCTGACGACCGTCTGACAATTTTGTCAGTTGCGGCGGATAACGTTATCCCGGCATTTGCCGCCGCAAGTGAATCCTTGTAGCGGGATAATTGCGTATCAGGCGACAGCGCGAACGTCAGTCCAAAAGTATTGATACCGCTTTCGCTGCGCGCAAAGACTTCTCCCCGATGCATAATCGCTACAGCACGCACGATCGACAGCCCAAGACCGTGATGGGTATCGCTTTTAGCGCGTGAAGAGTCCACCCGATAAAACCGCTCAAACAGGCGCGGTAACTGCGCAGCCGTGATAGCATCGCCAGAATTAGAAACCGCAACACAGGCGTGACTTTCACTTTCGCTTAACCGCACGGTAACGGTGCTATGAGGCGGCGCGTGCCTTGCGCTGTTTTCCAGCAGGTTGGCCAGCGAGCGGTGAAATAAGCGCCGATCAATCCCGGCAACCACATCGCCTTCAACATCCAGACAAAGCTGCTTTTCAGCGAATGATGGCTCAACATATTCCGCTGTTTTCAGGGTTTCTTCGCGCAGTGAGACGCGTGTCAGCTGGGAAGCATGTTCACCGGCGTGAGCATGTGACAGGAACAGCATATCGTTAACGATTGAGGTCATCCGCTCCAGTTCCTCCAGATTTGAACCCAGTAACTCTTCAAGCTCCGCGTGTGATCGTCGGCGTGACAGACCCAGTTGTGTCTGGCCTGTCAGGTTGGTCAGCGGAGTGCGTAGTTCATGGGCCACATCGGCGTTAAAGCTTTCAAGCTGTCGCCATGCAACTTCCTGGCGCTCCAGCACGCCGTTAAAAGATAAGGCCAGTTGCTGAAGCTCTTCAGGCATTGCGTCGGTATCGAGGCGCTGACGATGATCTCCCGGAACCAGTTGCCGCGCCTGATTGCTGAGTGCGCCAACCGGACGTAAGCCGATTCTTGAGACGGCATACCCCAGTAGAGCAACAATAAGCACGCCTGACGCGGTAATGATCAGTAATGTACGAGTGAACGCTTCCAGCGTGCCCATATACGGCGTTGAGTCGATGGCCACGACATAGCGCAGCGCCGGTCTTGTGCCATTGGCCGGAATGGTTTTCACCAGCAGGAAAAGTGAGCAGGTACCTTCTGACGCACCGGGCATCTTATTAAAGCCTTCTTTCAGCGCAGACCAGTGAATCCCCACCGGCGGCGTACCGCCTACGCTAAAACGGGGGTTGTCGCTGACTATCCAGTAGCGAACGCGTTCACCCTCTGAGCTGGCAAGAACGGTAAATTTATTCGCCAGCGTTGGCCACTCCTCAGCCGAGTTTCGCGCTGTAATCCACGGACTCATCAGTGACTCGCGAAACAGCAGCTCGTTATGCATCTGCTTTTGCAATGAATCATGCAGCGAACTGCGCAGCAGAATGCCGATTGCTGAAACAATCAGTAGGGCGGATAAAGCAAACATCAGCGCCAGATGTAACGAGAGGGAGCGTCTGAACATGCCTTTCTCCGCCATTTAATGCTGCGCCCCGGGTCTGACTTCAAGGACATAACCCATACCGCGCACGGTATGCAGCAATCTGACCGCGAACGGTGCATCCACCTTGGCGCGCAGACGTTTAATCGCGACTTCAACCACATTGGCGTCACTGTCGAAATTCATATCCCAGACCTGTTCGGCAATCATCATCTTTGACAGGATTTCACCCTGGTGACGAGCCAGCAGACTCAGTAAAGCAAACTCTTTCGCCGTGAGTTCCAGCCGGGTTCCGGCGCGAAACACCCGGCGTGCCAGCAGGTCCAGCTGCAAATCGTAAATTTGCAGTTGGGTGATATCTGCGCCATCGGTTGCGCGGCGACGCACCAGCGCCTGAATGCGCGCCACCAGCTCAATCAGTGAAAAGGGTTTGGGGAGATAATCATCCGCGCCAAGCCGCAGGCCTTTAACGCGCTCATCCACCGAACCCCTGGCAGCAAGCATCAGCACCGGCGTTTGCTTACTGGCGCGAATACCTTCCAGTACCCGATAACCGTCCATTCCCGGAAGCATGACATCGAGGATGATCGCGTCGTAGTCGAATTCCAGCGCATAATGCAGGCCCTCCGTCCCCTCAGCGGAGACATCAACCGTAAAGCCAGATTCTCCCAGCGCACGGCTAAGATAGGTTGATGTTTTTTCTTCGTCTTCAACTAACAGCAGGCGCATAACCCTACTTCCTTATTCACTCTTTAAGGGGGCTTCGACATCTGAATAGACCTGCACAGCATCCGGTAACCTCTGCCCCATGATGGTAATGGCATCCAGCGACGTGCTGAGTTCGGTCATCTCGGATGAGGTCAGATGAAGACCTGCCGCCGACGTGTTCTGTAGCATATGATCCCTGTTCGTGGTGCCGGGGATGGGAACAATCCACGCTTTACGAGCCAGCAGCCATGCCAACGCAATCTGACCCGGAGCGGCATTTTTCCTTTTGGCCCAACGGGTCAGCAATTCAACAAGCTGTAAGTTATGCGCCAGATTTTCAGGTGCGAAACGGGATTCGGTGGCGCGAATATCGCCAGAGGCAAATCGGGTATTCGCGTCAATCCAGCCGGTCAGAAACTGCACGCCCAGCGGACTCCATGGTACGAAGCCGATGCCGAGTGCTTCGCATGTCGGCAGCACATTCTTTTCCGGTCCCCGCCATAGCATTGAGTATTCGCTTTGCACGGCGGTAACCGGAAGCGCTGCATGGGCCCGTTTCAGGGTATTGATCCCCATTTCTGATAGCCCCCAGTGCAGGACTTTGCCCTGATCCATCAGGTCTTTTATCACACCTGCTACATCTTCAATGGGAACCTGAGGATCGACACGGTGTTGATACAGCAAATCGATGCGATCGGTACGCAGCCGTTTAAGCATGCCTTCAACGACTTGCCTGATATGCTCAGGGCGACTATTCAGCCCCGGAAGACGCTTACCGGTTTGCTGATCGATGTTCCAGCCAAATTTTGTGGCAATAACAATCTTGTCGCGAAAAGGTGCCACGCCTTCACCGAGGATTTTTTCCACTTCAAGCGGGCCATAGGCTTCTGCGGCATCAAAAAAGGTCACACCTTGATCGTAAGCTCTGCGGATGATGTTCACCATTTCCGGACGCCAGGGGACACTGGTGTCGTATTTACGGCTCATATTCTGGACACCCAGTCCGATGGCCGACACCTCAAGTCCACCCAGCCTGCGTTTGCCCGGTGCAGCAGAATGTTGGCTGTCCAGATTTTCTGCTCCTCCGTGAGAGGGCAGATTCGTTGTGGTCTTTTCGTCGGCAGAAGCCTGTGACAGGAATGATGCTGCTGCGACACCTGCGCCTGCAATCAGTAACTTACGTCGTTGCGGCATCACGGGGTTATTTTCATAAGATATGCGTTCATTTTTACGTGTCATTAAAGATTCCTCATTCAGCAGATTGAACATCAAGCAGATTGACCTGAGCACATCTTAGTCCTTGCTTGCCAACATCAAGCTGACAGTAACCTGACAGCATTGTCAGAAAACCCAGTGCTCGTCGGCCGGCGTTTTCTGACAAACATGTTATTCAGCTGTCATGATGCTGACAGTCTCATTTCCCTAATCTGACCCTGAATATTCGCTGTCGCGAGCCTGTTAATCAGTCCGTCACTCAATCGGGAGATACCATGAAATTCACTCTCTTAAATGCCATGTTGCTTACGGCAATGGCCGGTATTACTTCAGTGCATGCTGCTGACTACAAACAAAATCCCTTTTACTCTGGTCTATGACGGTGCCCTCACCGAGAACGTTAACGGCAAGGTTAATATTCATCCGGTGAAATATGATCTCCACGGCATCCAGATTGCCGCGAATGTCTACACGCCTGCCAATTACGACGCTGCCAAAAAATATCCTGCGGTGGTGGTGGCTCATCCTAACGGCGGCGTAAAAGAGCAGGTCGCCGGATTGTATGCTCAGCGTCTGGCAGAACATGGCTACATCACCATCACCGCCGATGCGGCTTATCAGGGAGCCAGTGGCGGTATGCCGCGCAGTGTTGATAAACCGGCAAACCGCATTGAAGATATTCACGGGATGGCGGATTACCTCAGTCAGTACCCCGGCGTTGATGCCGCACGTATTGGCCTGCTGGGTATCTGCGGCGGCGGCGGTTATTCGCTGAAAGCGGCTCAGACCGATAAGCGATTTAAAGCGCTGGCGACACTCAGCATGTTCGACTCCGGCCTGGTGCGCCGTAACGGTTACCTGGATTCCCAGCTCTCCACCATCGAGGCGCGCCTGAAACAGGCAACCGATGCGCGTATAAAAGAAGTCACCACCGGTGAGGTAAGCTATTCCGGGGACGCCAACCTGACGGATGAACAAATCGCCAAACTGCCGTTTGACCTGTATCGCCAGGGTTACGAGTACTACTGGAAAACCCATGCGCATCCGAACTCGACGTTCCGCTATACCACCAGTAGCCTGCTTGATTTGATGCGCTTTGACGCGCAAAGCAATATGGATCTGATTAATCAGCCGCTGCTGATGATGGCCGGTACCCAAGCCGACTCGCGCTATATGACCGAGAGTGCTTTTAAAAAGGCCAGCGGTACCCGCAATAAAGAGCTGGTCCTGATCGATGGCGCGACGCATATCGACACTTACTGGGTGCCTCGCTATGTTGATCAGGCGGTGAGCAAACTGGATACCTTCTTTGATAAAAATCTCTAACTCAGCGTTTTGGTGACACGTGTGGTCAGTGCCATTACGGCACTGGCTGCGGTAAACAGCGCGATGATCCAGCCCATTGTCCAGGGGGTGCCATCGCTGAGCAGTGCCAGTAGCAAGGAAGAGATAATGCCGCTGCCGTATTGCAGTGACCCCATCAGTGCCGCAGCAGAACCGGCAACCTTCGGTACCGCATCCAGCGCGGCGGCTGTCGATGTTGCGGCAATAATTCCATTCATTGAAAAGAAGACAAACACCGCCACCACGATCAGGCTAATTCCGCCGATGCCCATACCGGTAGCAACCGCAAGCACAACTGCCGCGAGCGTGGCGACGACTACCGCGAACTTCAGCAATACTTCAAGGGGATAGCGATGTACCAGACGCCGGTTCACCATGCTGACGGCCACCAGACCGACGATATTCAGCGCAAACAGCCAACCGAAATGTTGTGGATCGATGCCAAAGTAAGTGATGTAGACAAAAGGGGAGCCGGTAATAAACGCATAGGCCGCGACATAGTAGAACATCAGGCATAACGTGAAGCGCATATAGCTCGTGTTAGTCAGTAACGCGAAATAGTTGCGAAAGGCGCTGGATAAGGAGGCTTTAACCCGCTTTTCTTCGGCTAATGTTTCGGGTAGCCAGGCTGATGCTGCCAGCATTAGGGCGCCGATTATCGCCAGTAACCAGAAGATCGCATGCCATGAGGTGATTTTAATTATTTGTCCGCCGAGCAGCGGCCCGGCAATGGGTGCAATAGCCATAATGATCATCAGCGTTGACAGCATTTGCGCGGCACGTGTGCGGCTAAACAGATCGCGGATCATGGCTCGCGCCAGCATCGGCCCGGTGCAGGCTCCCAGAGCCTGAAACACCCGCCAGAAAACGATTTGCGCCATATCGGTTGAGAGGGCGCAACCGACGGAACCGATAATGAACAATGCCATTCCAATAAACAGCGGTAAGCGGCGACCAAAGTGATCGCTAATCGGTCCCCAGATTAATTGAGCAATGCAAAAACCGATTAAAAATCCGGTCACCGTCAGTTCCGCATCACCCTGCAAATCTCTCGCCATTAAGGGCATGGCCGGCAAGTAAATATCGGTTGATAAGGAAGTCACAGCCATTAATGCACTAAGAATGATGACGAATGTGAAGCCAGTCAATTTTCCGGCCACTGTCCGGGATCGCGTCTGCGTGTCAGTCATGTTTATCCATCTGGATATCGGGAGATAGACGTATGTTAGCGATATTGGGCAAAACGATAATCATTGATAATCGGATAAGCACTATGAATAGCATTCATAAGTCATACGAGGGGGGGAGAAAGTGAAATGGTGGAGTGGGGTTAATAACGATTAAAAACAGTGCGTTGGATTCAGTGGCAATTTAATGCCACCGAATTTATCGGTGGCGTTAGGGCATTGAATCTTAACCTGTCGATTACATTTTTATCGGCATCCCATCTCATCTTTCGCCAGGGTGCCGGGCTGTGATTTTATCCTGCGGGATATTTCTGTCGGTAAGGCTGGCCAGATCCTCAAAAAATAATTGGTTTTTCTTTCAATGCTGTCAACGGTCACCTGATAATCGCAGAAGTTAGCCGATCGGGGTAAGTTTTGGTCCATGATAAAAGCTGAGTATTTCCCGGAATCAGGCCCCGCACCAATGAAAATTACTTTCCAGTAGCCGCTGGGAAGTCTGGCATTTGGCATCGCAGGAAGCCCCCCCAAATCCCTCTCAAATAGCGGCCCGGTGACGGTATAAACTGCCGAAATATCTTCACGATTCGCAAGCTGTCTCTCTTTATCCTCTAACCGTGCCCATGCTCCCTGATTCAGGGCAGACTTTTGTGGCGTAATATTAGAAAGATAATTCAGTGACTCCCAGTCCACTGTCCCGCCCAATGCGACCAGCGGTGCCTGATGCCCCCGATCGATCGCTAATGCTGCATTGGCTCCGGTCCAGGCCGCAGGCGCCAGAGTATCGGTTGCAGGCAGAGCCGGATCCTGCTTCCAATTTCTGGGACGATTACTGGCCTGGCTGGTTTTAGTTATTTTATAGGCGACCCAGTTTGCAAAGTAGGTATTGCCATTATTATTTAAGCTATAAGCCTCGCGGGTAAGGGTCTGATTGCTTCCGCCAAGCGGACATCCCACCAGGCAGTTGTCAATAATGACACGTGTTGACGGTGGTTGTTTTGGCGTACAGGCTGCCAGAAAAAGCATTGAAAACAGAACCAGAATACTGGAACAGCGAAATCTGAACATATTCCCTCCTTGTTGGCATTCTTTCCATGTTTACTGTCACCATTGATATATTAGTGGCTAAGCGTTGAAAGCATCACGGATATCAGCGCTGGAGATTATGGCTGCGCGTAAACAGAACATCCCGGATACGCCGACCGTATAAACCGACCGCCAGGCCCGTTACGATAAGTAACACGGCAAGGATTTTAACCGGTGACAGGCTTTCACCGAAAATGGCCACTGAGCCGAGAATACCAAATACCGGCACCAGTAACGATAGCGGGGCAACGGTGGATACCGGGTATTGTTTCAGCAACGAATTCCATACCCAGTAACCGAAAAGCGTATTCGGGTAAACCTGGAACAGGATTGACAGCAACGCGCGCGAATCCACTTGAGTGAATAATGAGGTATATCCACTGGTGCCATTGACCAGGTAGTCGAGCAGAAATAGCGGAACAGGAGCGAAAGCACTCGACCAGACCAGAAAGGCAAAGATCTGCCGGGTTGCGCTTTTTTTATTGATGATATTGGCAATACTCCAGGCTATCGCGCCGACTAATACCAGCGCCATACCGGAAAGGGTGACAGACCCGTCGGTGATAAAGACAATGCTCAGGAGTCCTGCTGAGGCAATAACGATACCGGCTATCTGATATTGAGTCAGCTTTTCCCTGAAGATGCGGCTGCCTGATAAAATGGTGAAAAAGGCGCTGAATTGTAGCAGCAATGACGCGATACCGGCAGAAAGCCCGGTTTTAATCCCGAGGTTAACCAGTCCCCATAAACCGATACCAAAAACCAGTCCGTAACTGATGATATAACGCCAGCTGACATCGGGTTTGGGAATAAAAAAGAGGGCGGGTAATGCGCATAAAGTGAAACGTATTCCGGCCAAAATAAACGGATCAATCGTGGTCAGCCCCAGTTTGATCACGGAAAAATTGATGCCCCATATTGCGGTAATAAGAATGGCGAGTAGCAGATGATGTATTTTCATTATTTTTGTGACCCTGACCAAAAAATAAATGCCGCCGCGCTGACTGCTGCACCTGACAGGCATACTGCCTGCCAGCCCCAAACAGCATAGAGCTGGGTGGCCGCAATGGCTCCCAGTGCGCTCCCGACCGAATAAAAAAACATATAAGCCCCGGCGAGACGACTTTGTGCATCCGACCTGGCGGCAAAGATAAGGCTCTGATTGGTTACATGTACCGCCTGCACGGCGAAGTCCAGAGTGATAACCCCGACGATCAGCAATAGCAGAGAGGTTTCGGCGCAGGCGATGGGGAGCCAGGACAGGGTCAGTAATGCCAGTGAAAACCCTGTTGTGCGTTGACCCCAACCGCGATCGGCCCACCGTCCGGCTTTTGCCGCCGCCAGTGCGCCAGCAATACCGGCCAGGCCAAACAATCCTGTCTGGGTATGCGAGAGCGACTGCGCGCTGAGCGGCAATACCATGGCTGTCCACAACATGCTAAAGTCAGCAAAAATCAGCAGGGCAAGGACTCCTCTTTTCCTTAGCATCGGTTCCGTGAGAAAAAGCCCGAATACGGACCTGATCAGTGTCCGGTAAGACGCTTTCAGCGGTGGCTGCTGCGTGGACGGGATCGCTTTCCACAGCACGCCAGCCATCATCAGCATCAGACAGGCAGAGCTGAGATAGACCGCGCGCCACCCCGCAACATCGGCTATCACACCGGATAAAAAACGCCCCAGAAGGATCCCGATTACCACGCCACTGGTTATGGTGCCAATCGTTTTACCACGCTGCTGAGGTGCTGCCAGCGTCGCGGCATAAGCCACCACCACCTGAACAACTACCGCCATCAGTCCGACCAACACCATTGTGCTGAGCAGGGTGCCCCAGTGCTGTGAGCAACCCGCTACGATTAAAGCTGCTGCCGAGAGCAATATCTGAGTAATAATCAGATGTTTTCGATTGCACAGATCGCCCAGTGGAACCAGAAAAAGCAGTCCTGCCGCATAGCCAATTTGCGTCGCCGTCACGACCATTCCGGTAACACCAGGCTGGACATGCAGGCTGCTGGCCATCGATTTGAGCAGCGGCTGAGCCAGATAGACATTGGCAACGCTGAGGGCACAGGTCACAGACAACAACAGTATCAGGCGGGGGGATAATCGCGGGTCAGTCGATGCAGGCTCATGCACTGTTTCGCCGGTTTCTGTTATGCCGCCGGTTGCCGCAGATTTTTCCTTCAAACTCAGTTTTGGATGCATCATTTTTCCTGGTTTTGATTCGGTTTCTTTTTGAAACCACTTTGCTTATTTATCAGTGGTGGTTTTTTTTTGCAACTGCTTTTGATTTTCATTATGCTGATAAGCAGTGAACGCGCAGACAGAAAGAGGATTCAGATGGCTAAGCAGGAATCACTGAGAAACAGCGAATGTCCGGTCGCCAGGACTGTAGAGACGATTGGCGAGCGCTGGTGCCTGATGATTATTCGCGAGGCGTTTGACGATGTTCGCCGCTTCAGTGAGTTTCAAAAAAATCTGGGCCTTGCCAAAAATATTCTGGCGTCACGTCTGAAACTGCTGGTCGATATTGGCGTGTTTGAGGTCAGTCCGGTTGCTGACGGCAGCGCTTATCACGAGTATGTTCTTACGGAAATGGGGCGTTCTGTGTTTCCCATTGTGATAGCCATGCGGCAGTGGGGAGAGCGCTATATGTTCGAAAAAGGAGAGGTGCATTCGGTACTTGTGGATAACCAGTCTGAACAGTCAATCCTGCCACTGGAAGTCCGTTCAGTTCAGGGGCAGAAACTGGCGCCGGCAGACTGTCACCGCCAGCGAGTGATCAAAGATTGAAGTGATGAAATAAGCGGATATTTCGGATGATGTAATATCGCCCGCCGCTTTTTTTTATTTCAGTGAGCGTTTTAACGCCTCAATAAACAGACTTACCCGCAGCGGCAGATGGCGGGTAGTGGGCAGCAAAGCCCAGACCGACAGATTCTGTTGCGTCACATCCTGCAACTCAATGGCAACCAGTGAGCCTTCATTAAGCTCCTTTTTGACATCCCACAGGGTCAGCTGCGCAATGCCCAGCCCCTGAACGCAAAGCTCCCTGACGCCTTCCACATTACTGGAGCTGAAACGCCCCTCCACGCTAATGCTGGTACTTTGCCCTTCAGCCTCGAAGGTCCATTGCAGCACATTGGTCAGCCGCAGGCAGTGGTGGGTAGTTAAATCATTTAAGTTTTTCGGAATGCCATATTGATGCAGATAGGCCGGTGATGCGCAGACGACCCGCGGGTTATCGATAATTTTTCGCGCAATAAGGCTGGAATCTTTCAGGGGAGCAATACGGACGGCGACATCAATACCCCGGCCAACAATATCCACAATATCTTCAGTCAACTGAACATCAATACGCAATTCCGGGTTTGCGGAAAGCAGGCCCGGAACCAGCGGCAGAATATTCCGCCGTCCAAACCCCGAAGGTGCTGTCACCCGTAATAAGCCGACAGCGCCTTTCGTTTCCGCAGAGAACAGCGCTTTGGCTCCGGCCTCTGCTTCGATCAACGCACGGGCATAGGGTAAAAATTCGCTGCCTTCCTGGGTCAGGGAAACCGATCGCGTTGTACGTTGCAGCAATCGTGCGCCCAGCATCTTTTCCAGCGCCGCCAGCCGTCGCGAAACCGCCATGGGGGAAATGTCCAGTCGTCGTGCCGCCTGTGTCAGGCTGCTGGTTTCGGTAATCGTCAGAAAAAGGCGAACGTCATGAAGATTCATAGTCAGGTTTTTTGCTCAGTAAACTGAAGTCAGGCGGGCAGTATTGCGACCAATAACACCTGAGACTGCGTGTCATTATAACGATTTTTGTTATACCAGCTTATCATTTTGCCCTGTTTAAGCCAGCCGCCACAGAGATTATATTGCCTGCGGTTTTTAATCCTCAATAAGGTGGCGTTAAATGAGTTCATCATCCCTGTTCAGTTCAGGCCGAGTGGGTAATCTGCTGCTCAGTAACCGTCTGGCTGTCGCACCCATGACCCGGGTATCCGCCTCTGAAAAGGGTATTCCCGGTGAGCGCATGCAAGCGTATTACGCAGATTTTGCACGTGGCGGTTTTGCCCTGGTGGTCACTGAAGGCATTTATATCGATAGTGCGTGGTCGCAAAGCTATGCGTTTCAGGCCGGAATGATCAATACCGAACAGACTTCAGCCTGGCGTAAGATTACGGATGCCGTTCATGCGCAGGGCGGCCATATCTTCGCGCAAATCCAGCACTCTGGTGCGCTGTCGCAGGGGAATAACTATCTTGAGGGCACCGTTGCGCCCTCGGCTGTTCGTCCGAAAGGCCAGCAAATGACGTTTTACCGTGGTGAAGGACAGTATCCGTTACCTCGAGAGCTTAATAATCATGAAATCGAAAATATTATCGACAGCTTTGCTGATGCTGCGTCCCGTGCGGTAATCGAAGCCGGATTTGATGGCGTGGAGATCCATGGTGCCAATGGTTATCTTCTGGACCAGTTCTTCACTGATTACACCAATCTGCGCAGCGATAAATGGGGTGGCGATATTGCCGGTCGCCTGACATTAAGTCTGGCGGTAATTAAGGCAGTCCGCGCGCGCGTCGGGGCTGAAGTGCCGGTCGGTATCCGTATTTCTCAGGGTAAAGTTAATGATTTCTTCCACAAATGGGCAAATGGCGAACAGGATGCGCGTGTGGTCTTTACGCTGCTGGCGGAATCAGGCATTGATTATTTGCACCTGACTGAGTTTGAAGCCTGGCAGCCAGCATTTTCCGGCAACAGCCTTTCACTGGTTGCGCTGGCGCGTAAATATGCACCTGATCTGCCCATTATGGCTAACGGCAGTCTGCATGAACCCCAGCGGGCGCAGGACATGATCGCTCTCGGGGCTGATTTTATTGCGCTGGGACGTGGTGCGCTGGCGAATCATAACTGGCCAAAACGCGTAAAGGACGGGCAACCCCTGAATCCATTCGACAGCAGCCTGCTTGGCCCGATAGCGGATATTAAAGATAGCGAACTACCTGAATAAATAAATCAGGGTTTCTCGGTGCGCGGAGAGGCCCATTTCGCACAGGAATCGCTGTCGCGCAGCCGTCGGGCAAGGCAGATAAACTGACGTAAGGGAACTATCAGGGGCATCCCAGCCCCAGGAGATTTTATTCGAAGCAGACGTCCGGATTATCGGACAGGGTGACAAACTGTTTGGTGCTTTTATCCAGAGCACGGATTACGCCGCTTTCAATATCGTATACCCAGCCATGCAGACGCAGGGCGTTGTTACGCAGTCCGACGGCGACAGACGGATGGGTTTTGATATTGTTTAACTGTGCAATGACATTCTCCTGCACCATCGCGTTAACTTTTTCGTCCTCAGTGGCGTAACTTTTCTTCTCCACTACAGCCTTAGCGGCATCGGAATAGCGCAGCCAGTGGGCCACCGCTGGCATGGGATCAAGGCACTGGCAGGAAGCGATCGCTTTCATCGCGCCACAGTTAGAGTGACCGCAAATAACGATATCAGTTACGCCTAAGGCAACCACAGCATATTCGATAGTCGCAGATACACCGCCTGGTTCCGGGCCGAAAGAGGGCACGATATTGCCTGCATTTCGAATCACAAACAGCTGCCCCGGATCCTGCTGGGTAACCAGTTCCGGCACCAGACGGCTGTCTGAGCAGGAGATAAATAAAGCCTTGGGATTTTGGCTGGAAGCCAGGCTGCGAAACAGCTCTTTTTGGTCGGGGAAAATCTCTTTCTGGAAGTTTAAAAATCCTTCAACAATATGTTTCATAGCAGCAGCTTCTCCTCGCTTCAGAGCATTATTTAAATTGTATTATGGCATCGTCATGGCGGCAGGTTCAACTGAGATAAAGACCAGAGAAGTTTGTCATCACTGGCGCAGGACTTCGCCGCCCAGGGTATTCCATTAAACCGGTGTGCTATGGGCGCGACAGGTAATGCCGTGCCCGTGCCACAGCGGTTATAAAATCAACCCGACGTGAATCTCTTCGCTACTGGAGATTAGACGTTAGCGAAGTCATCAGGATGAAAGTCACGGAACAGTGCTTGCCATATCTTAAATATCTGGTTTCTGTTTTCGAGTTCATGGAGAAAGGAATTGTCTTTCGCTCGGACTGGAATGACCTCGTGATAAAATATAAATTCTCTTTGAGCTCCCAGCAAATACCTGGGTTTGGCAGGATTAAACTGACTCAGGCTAAGCCGTGAGGGAGGAGTCAACGTAGATTTACCGCGCCAGATATCTCTGAGTGCTTCAATATGAGATTCCTGAATGCGCGGCTCTCTAAGTGCCTCGGTGAGTTTGATCTCTTGCCCAGCCGCCATTGGCACCGTAAGGCTTTCCAGGTCTTTCAAATATTTCTCTACATTAGTCAGCATGGTGGTGGATGTCGCGCGTAATCTATCTACGTCAAGCCCGCTGAGGTGGCGCAAGATTCTGGGCATAATTACCGGGTTACCCGATACTTTTTCAATGTCGGAAAGAGGTTGCGCAGCGTTTAGCTCAGGGAGAGAGGCATGTTCTGCTTCCGTCAGAACTTCATAGTCACCCGCCACCGCAGTCTTATTTAACAGTCGGTAGCCGCCCGCTGCCAGACCTGTACCGAATGACAGTATTCCTGCCGCAAATGAGATCCATCCGAGCAGCGAAGCCGCTTTCGGATTGCTATGATCCATGGCATTGCTGACCAGCCCGGTAACATCCGCCACCAGGCCCGCTGCACCGGTAGCCAGTGTTATCGCCGATGACGCGCCCAGTGCGGCACTGAGGCTTCCCGCGACGGCGAGCGAGGCCCCGGCGGTAAAGGCCGCCGTCAGCAGACCCAGCATCCCCAGCCCGATCCCCAGCCCGGCCTGCCAGCTAAAATGGCCGGATGGGTCAGACTGGTTGATCGGGTCGGCATGACAGTATGCATAAGGATTAATCCCACCGCGGCCAAACGGACTCCAGCTGTCCGGGCAGGAAAAACGCATTAACTCCGGGTTATACACCCGATAGCCCTTACCCAGGTGGTAATGGTTACCAACGGGGTCGAGGCGCTCACTATTAAATTTCAATAAACAACGACTCATCATTAACTCCTTGTAAAAATCATGAGGTTTGATCTACTGAGTGAGTAAATCATAAAAATAGCCCTGGTATTGGCAATGCTAATATCCTCAGAGTGCTGATGCATTTTGCGGATAACTGCTGGCAGTGATTGATAATTAAAAGTTGGGAGGGTTTCTTCCCCCCACAGGTTATATTTGCGAAAATTCATCAGGGTGAAACGTATGAAACAGTGTTTGCCACGCCTTAAATATCTGGTTTCTGTTGTTTATCTCCTTGATAAAGGCATTATCAATCTCCTCGGCTTTAATAAAATCCTGAAATGACAGGCGATATTTTCCTGCGTCGTGCAGCATATATCTAATGCTGGCAGGATTTATCCGATGCAGGCTGAGCTGTGAGGGAGGAGTAAACGTGAAATTTCCCCGCCAGATATCTCTGAGGGTGGTGATATCAGAATCGACAATATTAGGCTCTTCGAGAGCCTCGGTGAGGTTAACTTCTTGCCCCGCCCCCATGGGCACCGTAAATCTTTCCAGTTTTTTCAGATGTTGCTCTAGATTAGTGCGCAGGGTGGTGGATGTCGCCCGTAACTTGTCGACTTCAAGCCCGTTAAGATGGCGCATTATATTGGGCATAATTATCGGGTTATTCGATACCTTTTCAAGGTCGGAAAGAGGCTGCGCAACGGGAAGTTCAGGGCGGGGAGCGGGGTCTGCCACCAGAACTTCATAGCCACTTTCTAACGCGGTTTTATTTAATAGTCGGTAGCCGCCTGCTGCCAGCCCCAAACCAAATGACACTAATCCTGCTGCAAAGGATACCCACCCGAATCGTGCAGCCGCTTTCGGGTCGCATTGCTGAATCGCCGTGCTGACTAATCCGGTAACATCCGCCAGCAGGCCTGCTGCGCCGGTAGCCAGTGTTATCGCCGATGACGCGCCCAGTGCGGCACTGAGGCTTCCCGCGACGACGAGCGAGGCCCCGGCGGTAAAGGCCGCTGTCAGCAGGCCCAGCAGCCCGATCCCGATCCCCAGCCCGGCCTGCCAGCTAAAATGCCCGGATGGGTCAGACAGGTTGATCGGGTCGTTATGACAGTACGCATAAGGATTGATCCCGCCCCGGCCAAACGGACTCCAGCTGTCCGGGCAGGAAAAACGCATTAACTCCGGGTTATACACCCGATAGCCCTTACCCAGGTGGTAAGTTTCACTGACGGGGTCGAAGCGCTCACCGTTAAACCTCAATAAATAACTGCTCATCGTTAACTCCTCGTGAAAATCCTGGAGTGTGAATTAAGCGCAGAGATCTACTGAGTGAGAAAATCACAATAACAACTCTGGGAGTGTGGGCACATAAGGTTCTGAGAACGGATGAATCTTGCAGATGACAGCATGATTTCATCGGCATGAGAAGCGGCTAGCGGTTAATGCCGGTCATTGACGGGACGAAAAAACGATTTGTCAAAAACTGACAGTATTGTTCTAAATACGAAAGAACGGATGAGGTTAATCGGTATTAACTGAGGGTAATTATTCGATTATTTTAAGGTCAAATATTATGGTGCAGTCAATTCTTTCGGGACGTTTAGGTCCGTTGAATTTATTACCCGCCACCCAGCCAGCCCCTGAAAAAATCACTCCCGATACCTTACCGCAGCTACTTGAAAAAATGACTGAAGCCGGAATTAACTGGTCGCAAAATCAAGAAATTGGTCAAAATATTCTGACGTTATTAACTGAGCTACCGGGATTTAAAGAAGAGCTGGTCGCCGGCAGCGGATTGCGCCTCAAACAGCCGCTGCCAGAAAGTACTGACAATCTCACGCTTAACGATTTTTTTGAGGGCGAATATCCGCCGACGGAAACGCAGTACGAACTCACCTGGAGTAATATCTTCAATTTCGGTGTGAAGGCCGCTGAAGCGGTTGCGCCGTCAACCCTCTCTTCTTTTACGGACGCCATCACGTCCGCGCCCGATCCTCTGTCGGTGAAAAAGGTGATGTCAGACTGGGGACGTAAAATGGCCGTCGATATCCTGCTGGAAACGACCAGTAAATTGACCGGGCTGGATAAGCTGGTGGATGTTGTTCCGCTAATCGATCTGATTAAAGGTGTGAAGAAGGCGCTCTCTGGTGAAGATAAAAGTCTTGGCGAGAAGTTGAAGGCTTTGACCTATGAATTTAATAACGCGCGCGCCAGCCTGAAAAAAAGATCCGATTCCATGCAGTTCCACGTAGTGGATAGGCTGTGTCTGGTGCTGGATATCCTGCAGAAAAGTGTCTCACTGAAGAATAATGAGAAAAGTAATCTTTCAGAGCTGAGAAAGCCTGTGGAGGAAATACACAATAGCATTGGGCTGGGTGCTGTCGGCAAGGCGGTGACATTTTTTCTGAATGTGCATGATTCCTGGCAGCAATGGGAAAAAAGCAATATCACGGTTAATGAATTCTTTATCAATCTGACGGAAAAGGTCGCGCCAGAACAGATGGCGCTGCCGATAAGAATCACGGAAAAAATAGCCCAAAGTATTCAGGACGGTAAATTGCAGCTGGAAGGACTTCCTGATCACCCGGAAGTGAAGGTCAGCGGTAGCGAAGCACTACAGGCGAAAGGGGCAGCCGACGTCGTCGCTCATATTCAGTGGTTAAAAGCGGTGTTAATCCATCCGGAGATGATGAAAACCCTCGAAAAGGCAGATGATGCCCTGCTGCATGAGACTTTCGGTCTTGACCCGGCTGAACGCGCATTTTTGCGAAATCATCTGCTGCGGTACGCTCAGGCGCTTACCTCCTTTAAGAATAATGGCTCCGATGCTGAAAATATTATGGCGATGATGAGCCAGCTGGAGATCGCCGGGGCGAATATTGCGCTGAAGCCCCAACTGGGAGCGGTCGGCGAATTATTGACAGATAATGCCCGTTTATCCGATATCGGTGAGCTTTACACCAGTAAGGGCACGCTCGCCAAAATGGGCAAAGCGTTCTCGATGATTGATGTGCAGAAAACGTTGCAGAAAGCGGCTTCGGCGGCTTTCCGCACGGTTTTCGGCGTGCTGGGCGACGCGGTAAAACCATTAGCACTGGTGATGCAGAAAACGATTCAGTTTTCCAACAGTGCTTATGCGGTTGGCGTGACACAGCCTGGCATGTTGTACAGTGCATTCAGTGATTTCCTGAAGCAGGATTTTATTGATAACCGGAAGGATTACGCCAACCTGTCGCTGGACAAAATCCAGGCGCTGGCGGTTTTTTGCTTTACCAGCAGACACGTTCAGGTTCCTGTCACGGCCACCGGGGGAGAGTGGCTAAAAGCCTATGCCGAAGCAGATCCAGAGAAACTTACGGTGAAGGATAAGTTTATTCAGCACGCGGTACTGGAGCCCATGGTGGTCGGCGAAATCATCGCGGCAATCCGTGATGATGACCCGATTCGGGCAAGGAGAAACCTCGAGCCGCTAAGCGAAACGCTAAAAATCTGGGCTGGCGAATCACCCGGCCTGCGACTGGCTGCGGAAACCGTGCCATACCTGCCAGCGTTGAAACGTGCGTGGGAGGAACTGACCGCGCTGAACCATCAGGAGCTGGTTGGCATACGCGACGCGCTGAAAGCGCAGAGGTCATTGCAGGAGGCGATTAACCGCAACAGCCTGAGCAAACCTTCTGCGGAAACGCAGGAAGGCAGGCTTAAAGCGCTGGGCGAATTGCAGACAAAGCTGGTCGAACTGCAAAGAAAGCTCGGGGATGAACCCAGCTGGAAAAAGGGGATGCAGGCCGAGTTAGACGCGCTACGTAATGTACTAACCCGATCGCTGAAAGGTGAGGCGCTTGACCGGCTTCAGGATGAACTGGATTCGGTGCAGAATCACCTGAAAACTGTTTTGCAGCAGCCGCAAGCGGATGCCATATCGCTTCGTGCCATCCATGAGAAGCTGCAACTGACGTTACGAAATACCCTGGTAGCGGAAGGTGTTCCGTCCTCAGCGATCATACTGGAACAGCTTGGGGCGCTGGAAAAGACCCTGAGCACGCTGCCGATGGAGCCAAAGCTGACGGATATCCGCTCACTGCAAATTTTCCTTGGGCAGGCCATCGCCCGGCTGGCGACCAGCGATAAGCCTGAACTGCAAAGCGCAGCAGCCGAGCTGAATACCCTGATGAGGAAATTTGCATCGGAAAATCTGGTTAACTTCATTGACTGGGCTAAAGATGCTTTTGTTAATCTTTTCACCAAAGAAATCGAGCTGACACCGGAAGAAAAGGCGCAGGGCTACTTTGTTGTCGAATCTGCTCCTGGGAGGGGGCAACTGGCCGCCGGTGCTGCAGCGGGAGCCGCCGTGGGTGGGCTGGTGTCAATGCTCTGGCTGGCGGGTGACAGTCTGCTGAGTAAGGGTGATGCTGCCCGCCCGATGGTGATTAACCGCAGGGTGCCGGAGGCATTAAAAACCGAAGGCGATCATGAACCGATGATCGTGACCATCAACGCGCCGGACGCCGGTGTCTACGCCCCGACGACGGAATCGATTGTCGGTGACAGCATGCAATGGAAAAAGCTGTTTTGCGTGCTGTTAGCCACGGGTGCCGGAGCGGTATCAGGTCTGACCATCGCGACATTATTAAACCGACCGGTCAGAGAGAAACGCAGTGAACCGGTGCCGGTCACATCAGCGAATGAGACCACCAGTCATAGTGAAGCCAAAATCAGAAATCGACGTGATCTCGACAGCGTGAAAAGTGAGACTACCCGATTAACGCGAAGCGATCTCTCTATGTTTTTCCCCGGCCAGTTAGAGGAGAGCGCGGGGCATC
Organism: Winslowiella iniecta; assembly: GCF_001267535.1. Taxonomy (GTDB): domain Bacteria; phylum Pseudomonadota; class Gammaproteobacteria; order Enterobacterales; family Enterobacteriaceae; genus Erwinia; species Erwinia iniecta. Next base: position 107,381 of record NZ_JRXE01000010.1, read on the forward strand.
GCGGGAGAATACGCCATTCAGCTAAAGATGAAGAAATCATTAAACAGATACTTCAGTCTGATAATACAACCAGAAATATTTCAGTAGAGGACAGCCATAATATCAAAGGCACGACATCCAGCCTCACAGCAGGCAATGTTTCAAACGGCTGGTTTTATCAGGATTTTCGTGAATACAGAGATGAAAGAATGCAATTGGACCTGCTTCTGGCCAGGAAGCGTGGAGTGTCAGTCGAGAATAAAGGCACGGCCAAGGTCAATTTCAGTAAGCAACAAGTGGTTGAGGCAGGAAATGTTTTAAGTGGCCAGGTAAAAAATGGCCTGGTAAACAGATTTTGTAGTGAGTTAAGCTTCAAAACCTATATTTACCAATACATCCAGGACATTATTGATAAATATCCGCAAAGTCGGGGTTATATAACATCACCTAATGATGAAGTTTCGATTAGGCCAACAGGAAGAAGCGTGCATCCGGAAAGACGAGTGCCCATCATGGACATCGCGACCGGTAAGATCAATATGAACGATTATGACATCGTCTGGGAGGGGCACGAACAGCACAAGCCGCTGGCGGCGAGAGGAAGTGGGGTGCCAAAATTAGCGTTCCGCGATGCACTTTTCCCGAATGGAAATAATCAACAGTATAGTAATACTCAAAACAAAGCGAGAGCGGCGGGAACCCATGGCCCGGCGCTTCCCGATATCATTGCAAAAAAACACACGGACGATTTGGCGAAGTTAAAAAATAATGCTGAATTCAAAGATTCAGTGAAAAAGTACCAGAACGTTGCGCATGTTGCGGTGGCAGAAGATATCTATACCAAACTGTCAAAATATAGTGTGAAACTTACAGCAGAGGAGAAGAAAGATTTTAAACTGTTACTCAATCTCTTCTGTGAAGGGGCGATGGACGCGTTTGGCTTAACATTTAATGGCGAACCCTTAGCCAATACTGTCTGCTTCCGGTATAAAAATAAAATCCTGGCCTGGGATGACTTTGGTTCGTCAGTCATGATCGATGACTCTGAAGCGGGAAGAACCAACGCAGAGATGCAGAAATTTATCACAAGCCACCTGAAAGCCTATACACAGGCCGAGATGGAAAATTCAGATGTAAAAAATACCAGATTCAAAGGTTCGGCGTTTCATGCCGGCAGTATTATCCGTTCGCCTTTTGATACGGTAACCCGCGATGAGCATTTTTCATTTAATGTCAGTGCCGCACAAGCGGAAAATGACCGGGATACGATGTTAAGAACCAAGGATGAAAGAATGAAAGCTTTAATCATCGATGTGACGGGGTCATTGGTGCAAGCCGCTATTACCTTTTTTCCAATCCCTCCTGGTGCGTCAACATTGGCGAAAAAAGCACTGATGCGTTTTACTGCCAGCGTGATGACTGGCCTGGCCAAGGTGAACAATGCCGACTGGCCGAAGGATGAACACGACCTGATGGAAAAGGCGTGGCGAGGTGCGTTGAAGAATTTGATTATCGACGGTGTATCGATTGGTAGTGCGCTGGCAGCTAAACATTACCCTGATATTATCAGCCCGCTGACGACTCAAACGGTGCAACATATGATCAACACGGGTGTCCCCAGTGGTACACCAAGGGTGCCAGCCTTGATTAAGTTCTATCTGGATAAAGCCGCTACCGCAAAGATGTAATTTTGCTGGCAGGGGACTCACAACAGGACGTTACAGCGGCATTTATGCCGCTTTTGACCACAAGGATTCCGGAGTCGTCCCTTCAGGCGAAACCTTCGGAGGTTATTCAGGTTTTAATGATCATTACTAAGGTTTTGGCTATGGAGAATAATCAATCACGGCCCGTCGTTTATCTGTTTGCCGGTCAGGGTAACCCGCTTATCGGTATGGGCTCAGATCTCTGGGGTATAAATGATTCGACCCGTCAGATTTGGGATTGCGCCAGCGATATTTCGCAAACCGATATTCGACGCCTTTGCTTAAAAGGTCCAATGAATAAACTCATACAAACCACTTGTCAGCAGGTAGCGGTCACTGCGATTAACGTCACGCTTTATACTTTGTGTCGTGAAAAACTGGCGGTTGAGAATGTGGTGGGTTTATGCGGCCATAGCGTCGGCGAATATGCGGCATTGTACGCGGCAAATGCCGTGACCCTTGAAGATCTGTTTAGCATGATCCACTTTCGTTCTCAGCTGATGCATGAGTTGAGTCAGGCCAGTAAAGGTGCGATGCGTGCAGTGAAGGGTGTCGATTATCAGACGATGACTGACCTGATTGCGCGTTCCGGCGCCGGGCTGGATATCAGCTGCGATAACAGCCACCGACAGCAGGTTATCGGTGGCACTGCCGATTCTCTCAATGAATTTTCCCGTATACTGACCTTGAGTGGATACGACAATGCAAAGCTCGCGGTGAGTGGTGCCTGGCATACCCGACTGATGCAGGAGGGAGTCCAACGGATGCGGGATTTTCTCGCGACGGTGGAGATCAAACGCCCTCAGCACGATGTGCTGATGAATGTTACTGGTGCGCCAGAGCTCATTCCTGCAACTATTAAAGAAAATTTGTCACTGCATTTAACTCATACCGTTAAATGGAGGGATTCGATGGCGCATTTGTTAAGCCGCCCTTTAACGCCATTGCTGGTCGAGGTCAGCAATAAGGCTTACCTCGGGCAAATGCTGAAGGATTTCACTGGCTATTCGCCGACGTTGTCGTTGCATTGCAGAAAGATCTAAACATTACCGCTGCTGTAAAAAGTGCACTTCTCATCCGACAGAGATCTTCATCTGCTGTCTTTCTCTTGCGATTGCTATGCTTAGAAAAGCAGTAGGGTGACGCAATGATGTCATCCCCAGAGCTGAGGATCGGATTACGTCTGCTCAGCTGTGACTAAAGTTAATCTGAGAATATAAAGGCGTCATGATGAAAATTACCCCAATAATCGCTCTGTTAACGGTTTTCAGTTTCAGTACCCATGCTGAGGAGGGAGGATTTAAAGCGGGAGAAACGGCGCCACCTCCGCACCAACAGGACGCCGGATACAAAGGAACGGAAGATACCAGAGAAAACACCATTAATAAGGTTCGCGACCTTAACCAGGATGCCTGGGTCACGCTGGAAGGGAATATCATCCAACATAAGCAGGGTGAAAGTTATCTGTTTCGTGATAAAACCGACACCATTGAGATCAAGGTTCCGCAGAAAGTGTGGAAAGGAAAAGAGTTTGAAGCCGATGAGTTAGTCCGGATTAGCGGACGGGTGCAGGGAAAAGGGGAGAGTACCGTGATTAATGTTGAGCGGTTGGGTGAGCCATAATGATTGGGGAAAAGATGCCACTAAAGCAAGGTAACAGCCAAATTATCGGCGTGGTTAGCGATCACTTCACGAATCCTTATACCGTGAAGATGCTAAATGAGTTAACCCGGCAACTTAATGCGCGCGGTTGTAATACGCTGCTGCTGAATGTTGACTCGCGGGAAAGTTTTACGTCACTCCTGCAAAAGGCGGGAAGGTTACAGGTTGACGGGCTGGTCTTTCTCGCCACGCTGTTCAGTGAAGAGCTGAATATCGCCGCCGAACTGTTACCCTCGGTTCCGACCCTTTATCTTTGTAGCACTGACAATGCCGATGCGCAGGTGGTCTGTGCTAATGACTACGCGGCGGGTGTGGAAATCGGTCATCTACTGCTGGCGCAGGGATTTCAGCGCTTTGGCTATATGAAAGGGCAGGATATCACTGCACCAGACCGGCAGCGGATGGCGGGGTATACCGCCAGTTTAGCGGCGGCGAATAAATCCCTGGATAAGCTGCTGGTGGCGGGCAGTGATCATCGCGAGCAGGCTTATCAGGCGATGATGGCCTACCTGAAACAGGCGCGGGCATCAGAACGCATCAACGCGCTATTTTGCGAAAATGATCAGCTGGCCTTTGGTGCGCTACAGGCAGTCCGTGATTTTGGCCAGGGCGCGCATATCGCAGTGGTGGGTTTTGATGACGTCGATGAAGCGCGTTCATCAACCTGGCACCTGACCAGCTGGACGCAGCGCTGTGATGTGCAAATTACCGAGGCGCTAAACCGCCTGCTTAACTGCGGCACGGATCATAGCGGTGCATGGCAGCAGGGCGAACTCCAAATCAGGCACTCGCATCTGGGAAAGGAAGTGCAGGGCGAAATGTCCAAATGTGGCTGCGCCAGTCGCCACTGATAGCGAATGTTCACGGCAGAAATCCGTCACTGCAGTGAGAGGGATTTCTGGCCGGATATTCACCGCGCTGGCAAAGCGCTCGGGTCCGCATGAGGGGGGGATGATGGCGATTGCCGACAAACCGCCGCACCAGACGTTATTTGATCTCGGTGACTAAAGGCTGCTGATCCTGACGGGTATGACTGGCCCGTTTGCGGAACATCAGGAAAGCCACCACCAGTGCCATTAATGCCGGTATCGCACCGACATAGCCTACCGAAGCCATGGATATGTCAGTGCTGACTTTATTCCCCAGCAGTGCGCCTGCGCCAATACCGATATTGAAGATGCCTGAAAACATCGCCATCGCCACATCAGTGGCATCGGGTGCCAGCGTCAGGACTTTCATCTGCATGCTCATACCAATGATCATAAAGGCAACTCCCCACAATAAGCAGAGCGCAATCATCCACAGCTCACTGACCGCAGCGCCAGACAGCAGCATCAGACAGGTTAATAACAGCGCGATTGAACCACTCAGCATCAGGTTCAGGTTGGCTTCGCCAAATTTGCTGAAAATAAAGCTCCCCACGATGCCCGCAGCACCCAGAACTAATAACAGCAGGGTGGCAAAATGCTGGCTGAATCCCGCGACCTTTTCGACAAAAGGCTCAATGTAAGTGAACGCGGTGAAGTGGGCGGTCACCACGGTGGCCGCCAGAATATACAGCCCGAGCAGCGCGGGGCGGCGGAACAGCTCGTTAAGACTTCTTACTGAGCCAGCGTCTTCTGAAGACAGTTTCGGCATCACTTTGACTATCAGCCACAACAGCAAAAACGCGATGGCGGCGATCACCAAAAACGTCACGCGCCAGCCAAATCCCTGACCGATCATTCTGCCCAGCGGTAAGCCCAGCACTGATGCCAGCGCGGTTGCGGATGCAATCAGACCCAGAGCCTGAGCGCGTTTACCTGCTGGCGCCAGCCGTACCGCTAGCGAGGCGGTAATCGACCAGAATAACGCGTGCGCGAGGGCGACACCGGCGCGACTGATGAGCAGGATATCGAAACTCCAGGCGAAAAATGAGAGCAAATGACTGCACACAAATAAACCGAACACCGTAATCAGCAGCGTGCGGCGATTGATATTGCTGGTCATCAACATCAGCGGCAGCGACATCAGCGCCACAATCCACGCATAGACGGTCAGCATAATGCCCGTTTGTGCTGACGCCATCCCAAAGCTGCCGCCAATGTCCGAGAGCAGCCCAACCGGGATGTATTCGGTGGTATTGAAAATAAACGCGGCCACGGCGAGAGTCAGTACGCGTGTCCAGGCGGTTTTACGTGAAACGGCGTTGATATCAGACATAGACAATCAGCTCAGGTGGTGAAAAAGAAAGCGGGAAATTCTAGTTCCGCTTAAACAAAATTCAACCTAAATGTGATCTATGTCGCATTTATCGCTAATGAGGTTGCCAGCGATAAGCGATTTTTATCGCCGGGTTAATGCGGAGGGCTGCGACAGTCAAGGAGGTGGCAAGCGAGGGAACAACGGAAACGGGATGGAGCGACCTTCAGCCATATTTCGTCTGATGGTTTTTTTTGCGTGCCAGATAATCCTTATCTTCACGGATTTTATCCCACTCGGCCTTAAAAATGGCTGCCGCGTCGGCTTTTTCCTGATTAAGCTGATAAGGCAGTATCTGACCTTCAGTATCATATTTTCTCCCGCCCTGATGGTTGGCGTAACGCCGGGCGCGGGTATAGCCCATCTGAATAAATTTGCGCGCCATATCCATGCCAACAAAATCATCGGCTGCCCGGTAATTCTCGTACAGTGCGAGGATTTTTTTGGCGGAGATTTCAGCGATCGCCGGGGTTTTAAACCGCCAGTGTGGCAGAATTTCACTTTTATACGGTTCAACCATCAACACCCCTTGCTCGCCACGGCCAACCTGATAGCGTTCAGGATGCTGACGAAAATTGATGTTTTTAAAATCCTGCTGATAATCAAATTCTTTCATCGATTGTTCCCTGGGAAGAATAAAATAGCCGATCCCGCGCGTTAACTGCTTTTGCCACAGAATCTGCTGGCAGCAGGGCAAATAGCAGTAATGAATTCCTCATAACCACTCCTCCGGTTAACTATTTTAAAGGTAGATGAGAAAGCCCAAAAAAGCTTATCTGACGCAATAAACGCGCCGGCGTGGAACTATGCCAATGGATGAAACATTCATTAAAGGATTATTTACAGTAGAAAAGAAAACCCAAGAAAAGTTAATAAATAGACTGGATATCAATATGTTGCCGGGTCTGTTTCAGGTAATTCTGCTTACGCTTTTTTTATACAGCACTATGCTGAATACAGGCTGTTTTCCTTCCCGTAACCACAATGGTGAATCATTTGCTGATTAAAAAGAAGAAAGCAAGGTCACATACTGAAGACCGTTCGCTGGCGTTGGTACTGGCGACCACGGCGGGCGTGCTTAATGCGATGGCCTTTGGTGCGTTTGGTTTTTTTCCGTCCCATATGACGGGGAATACCTCACAAATCTCGACGGAAGTCTCCGGCTCAGACTTTCATGATCTGCTTTTTCTGGCCGTATTGATCGGCGCATTTATCGTGGGAGCAACCACTGCACGGTTTATCGTCATTGGCGGTCTGAAGAAAAATCTCCGGACTATTTACTGCCTTGTTCTGCTGGCAGAAGGGCTGGCATTAACGGCAACCTCAATTTTTGAGGCCATCTTTTACTCGCAAAAAAACAACGGTGAAATTCTGGTGTTGCTCGGGTTTCTGATGGGAGTACATAACTCAACCTCGACCCAGCTTTCAAACGGACGCGTGAGATCAACGCATGTTACCGGGACGCTGACCGATGCAGGTATTGCGTTAGGTTCATTTATTTCCGCCATTGTGACTCATGCGGCCTATGCTGACAGGCGCTTCCACCAGAAACAGCTTTATACCCATCTGACCACCATTTTCTCATTTCTATCGGGCTGTATTGCCGGATTCCTGCTGTTCAGAGGGTTTGGCTTCCTGGCAATGATTGCGTTGGGCATTGTGCTTATTCTGGTGGCGGTATCCGCCATTGCCGTGACGCTGCACCGGGCAAGCGTGCGTAAAGTTGCCTGATTATCTGTGCTGCTGCTCGCTTGCTGTGCAATCCACCGCAGCCGGGCAGCAGAATTCTCCGAGATTACCGTCTTGCACATTCATCTCAATTGCGATCTCGGCTATATTGTTGCGCAAGATCACAAAAAGCCTCTCAGGAAGTCAAAGCACGATGATTAACCGTTATACCCTCGCCGCAATGGTGGCGGCTGTAGCACTTAGCGGATGCGCTAAACACTCCGTTGATGAAACGGTGGCGGATTTTAGCAGCGGTTCGACGCAGCTCAGCGTGACGCATCTTCCGGCGCGTACGGCCGATGGCGCGACGGTTTTCGTCACCGTCGACGGTAGCGAGGCGGGTGCTCTGCCGGTGGGTGAAAGCATGTCGCTGCGTGTTCCGGCGGGGGCACATCAGGTCGGCGGTTATGCCCGTTCGCTAATCGG
>NZ_JRXE01000010.1:115184-151327 GCF_001267535.1 Winslowiella iniecta
CCGCAACCGTTACTCCATCAGAGCCTGCACCGACTGCTGAGAAATCTGAGCCTGCTCAGACATCAGATACCGTGCAGAAGCCGGAAATAGCGCAGGTCATGGAAGCGGCACAGCCAGCAGAAACCGCTACAGCAGCAGAGACGGCGCAAGCAACAGAGGCCGCTGCGGCAGCAGAAACCGCACCGGCAGCTGAACCGGCCCAGGCGACAGAAACCACGCAGACCACTGCAACCTCTGAATCTTCAGCGAGCAGCCAGCCACCGGAAACCGCAAAAACCTCAGAGCAAGCATCAGCCGCCGAGACACCTCAGTCGTAAAAGGGCGCGGCTGATTTATCACTCTCAGTGAGCGGCCAGCGTCCAGTGGTCGCCACTCAGCAATGCGGCCTGACCATTTTCAGCAAACAGCGCCAGCGGGCGTTGTTCAGGCTCAGGCCAGATGCGGCTGCTGAGCGTCGCTTCCCCCTGATTCACAAATACTTCCACTGATGAGCTGTCGATAAATATCCGCAGCTCCAGCGTACCATGCGTTGGCAAAGGGACGCTGCGATAACCCTGAATGCCGTGCTGCGGATAGTGGCGTTGCAGCGTCAGCCGCTGCGCCTGGCTATCGACGGCGATTTTCAGGCCGTCACCGAGTTTCAGGCCAAAGCTCTCGGCAGAAGAAGCACTAAGATCCCACCGGGTAATGATTTCAAGCGCCCCGGCATCCGCGATCAACGGTTCGCTGCGGTTATGTATCTGGCTGGCGGCGATGCTCTGATGCGTGCGACGCAGCGTGGTCAGCTCGGCCACAGGCGTGATGCGCAACCGATCGTTTTGCAGCCGCAGCTCACGCGGAAGTGTCATACAGCCCGCCCAGCCACCGGCTTTTGACGGCATCACGGACTCCCACATATCCATCCACGCGATAATGATCCGGCGTCCATCTGCGGCGAGAAATGACTGTGGCGCATAGAAGTCATGCCCGTGATCCAGCTCGCTAAACGCATGGCTGATAACAAAATCGTCTCCCGGCTGCCACTCACCGCGCAGATAACCGCTCTGAAACAGATTGCGATAATCATAGCCGCGCGCCCGGATACCCTGTGGAGAACAAATCAGCAGATGTTCCTCGCCAAGGGCAAAAAAGTCCGGGCACTCCCACATATAGCCACTGTGCTCAACGGCCTGCGCCAGCACGCGATCCAGCTGCCAGTCGCGCAGGCTGCTGCCCCGATAAAGCAGCACCTGACCACGGTCGTCAGCGTCGCGTGCGCCAATGACCATCCACCAGCTGTCACCCTCGCGCCACACCTTCGGGTCGCGGAAATGCATAATGCCCGGCGGTGGCGTCAGCACCACGCCCTGTTTGGTAAAGTGAATGCCATCATCACTGGTCGCGAGGCACTGGACTTCGCGAATCGCACTGTCATTGCCTTCACCTTTCAGCCAGACGTGGCCGGTATAAATCAGGCTGAGAACACCATTGTCGTCCACCGCGCTGCCGGAGAAACAGCCGTCGCGATCGTATTCTTCGCCGGGTGCCAGTGCAATTGGTTGATGCTGCCAGTGCACCATATCAGGGCTGGTGGCGTGCCCCCAGTGCATCGGCCCCCAGTTTTCGCTAAACGGATGATGCTGATAAAACGCATGATAGCGTCCCTGGTGATAAATTAAGCCGTTAGGATCGTTCATCCATCCCGCCGGGGGAGCCAGATGGAAGTGCGGATAAAAAGCAGCATCACGCTGCTTTACCGCGGTGCGCAGCGCATCTTCGGCGCGTTCCAGTCGCTGTTTCATAAAGACTCACTTTGATTCAGTTGCAGAGAAGGGGGCGTGCTGGGTTTTTCACCCAGCAACAGGAAGCAGGAGATCAGGGTCAGGACCAGTACCAGCAAACCCATAATCATATAGGTGTCGGCAAAACCGATCAGGTCATAACCGTGTCCGGCCAGAGGTGAGAGCACGCTGGCGCACACCTGGGTGACAAACTGGAAACCGACCAGGTAAAGTGTGGCGGAAAGCCGTGCGTCGAAGCGGGTAGTGATATATTTAAACATGGCGATCAGCAGAATCGGCAGTTCGACCGCATGCAGCAGTTTCATCAGGGAAATGGTCACCGCATCGGCCGCCAGTCCCGACCCAATTACGCGTAGTGCCATAATCAGCCCACTCAGCAGCAGGCCATTTTTGGCACCGATACGGTTAACCACCAGTGGCGCGAGGAACATTCCACCGGCCTCAAGGAACACCTGGAATGAGTTGAGGAAGCCGTACATCTCATTACCATTTTTCACATCAGAAAACAGCGACGCGAAGTAGACCGGGAATTGTTGGTCGTAGACGTTGTAAACACTGACGCCAGAGACAAAGACGATCAGCGCCCAGAAACGAGGTAAGCGGAGCAGGGCAGCGACGTCAGCCAGCGTCAGGCTGTCGGGTTTACCATATTCAAGCTGGCTTAGCGCATCGGTTTTCACTTCGCGCAGGCAGGCTAATAACAGCAGGAAAACCACCGCCGCTGAGGACGCCATCCAGAAGTTGAGGTTGGGATCGATATTAAACAGAAAGCCGGCGCAGAAGGTGGCGGCTGCCCAGCCGAGCGAACCCCACATCCGCGCTTTACCGAACTCAAAACCGAGAATGCGGCTGACGCGTTCGGTATACGACTCCAGTGCGCCAATACCGGCAAAGAAGGTTGCGCCGACATACAGGCCGCCGGCCAGCGCACCGAGCAGGATATTGATTTGCAGCAGCGGCGCAAAGACAAAAATAAAGAACGGTCCGCTGATCAGCAGCAACCCGCCAATCATCCACAGCAGGTTTTTCCGCAACCCGAGTTTGTCCTGAATAAAGCCGTAAAGCGGTTGGGCGCAGAGCGCTGTCAACGCGGTGGCAGAAAAGATCAGTCCGGTTTCGCTACCGCGTAGGCCCACTTTCTGGCTCAGCCATAAAGAAATCAGTGAGAACGCCGAGGACCAGGTATAAAAAAAACAAAATAGCAGACCGCTAAGCAAGGTGTAGTGACGACGTTTACTGGTATTCATGATGCGTTTTATTCCGCTTATCTACGATGTTATCTGCATTGTTAACGTTAACTTTATTTTTTTTAAAGTCATCATATAGCCATTACGTGATGTTAATCACGTTTGTTAACGTTAACATTGATGCATTGTGATGCCCCTCACACGTCTCACGGCAGTGTGATAGTTAAAAGGTATCGTGGCAGGGTGAAGAAAGTATTTTATCTGCTCAGTGCCATTCATCACACTGAAGAGAACAGTGACTGAGGAGAACTGATGATTCAATTTACAGATAAAGTGGCTTTGATAACCGGCGCAGGGCGAGGACTGGGGCTGGCTTATGCCCGGGCGCTGGCAAACGCTGGCGCCACGGTTTATCTTCACGATTCCGGCACCTCCGCGACGGGCGAGGGAGAGGACTCTGGCATCGCACAACGCGCGGCTAACAGCGTAACGTCCAGTGGTGCCACGGTATATGCGCGAAACGACACTATCACCCGCATTGAAGGTTGTCAGAAATTACTGGCAGATATCAGCAATCAGCAGGGGCGGCTGGATATCTTGATTCATAATGCCGGTTGGGTAGGTTATGAGCCGATTGAACAGCTGCGAGAAGAGACCTTTGACCGGATGATGGCGATTACCGTTAAAGCGGGCTTATGGCTGTCGCAGGCGGCGTGGCCTCTGATGCGCGAATCCCGTGGCGGGCGAATTATTCTTACCACTTCCGACCGGGCGATCTATCCACAATATGCGCAGGTCGGGTTATGCAGCTATGCCGCAGCCAAAATGGCGGTGACCGGCATCGTCAATGTGCTCGGCCTGGAAGGCCAGCCGCACGGTATCGTGGTCAATGCCATTTCCCCGGTAGCGAAAACCCGCATGTGGGGGATCACGGCTGAGCCGGAAGATCTTCGTCCGCAGGATGTGGTGCCCGGCGTGCTGTTTCTGGCTTCAGAACAGTGTCGGGAAAGTGGCTGGATTCTGCGCGCCAGTAACGGTCAGTTTCATGCAACCAGAGCCAGCGAGACGCGCGGGGTAAACTATCCGTTTGATCTCAATGCCCCGCGCGCTACTACCGCAGAAGAGGTGGCTGCCGCCTGGCACATCATCGCTCCACAAGTGGCTGAAAAACGAGGATGATACCAGCGGTTCGCAGCATTTTAGGCGAAAGTCCGTTATACAGCCGTGCCAGAGATGCCATTATCTGGGTGGATACGTACGGTGGAAAACTGCACTTTCTGCATCCGGTCAGCCATAGCTACCGCTGTATTGATGTGCCTTCACCGATTGGCTTTGTTGCAGAAGATACCAACGGCAGGTTGTTGACCGGGATTGGATGCGAAATCTGGCTGCTGAATAATCACGATCGCCTGGAGCGGCTTACGGTATGCCCCGCCGCCAGGGAGGGATACCGACTCAACGATGCGCGTTTTGATGTGGCAGGGCGTCTGTGGATCGGGCTGATTGATGAAAGGCTGACTCCGGGCAGCGGCCAGCTATTTCGTTATGATGCGGATGGCAGCTGGCATGATATCGACGGGGATTTTACCCTGATTAACGGTCTTGACTGGAGCCTTGATGGGCGCAGCCTGTATGTCACGGAATCCCATGGCGGCACGATTTATGCCTACGACTTTGATCCCGCAACCGGTCGTGCCGCGTCAAAGCGTAATGTTTTTTCTGTTAATCCTGCGGAAGGTAAACCGGATGGCCTGCTGGTTGAGCCATCCAGCTGTCTGCTATCGGTATTGTTTGACGGCGCGGCAATACTGCGAATTACCCCCGATGGTCGGATAGCGAAAAGATATGCTCTGCCGGTTCCCCGGCCAACAAGCTGCGCATTCTCTGCGGATTACGATACACTTTTCGTCACATCAGCCACTCTCGGGCTGAGCGAGAGCAGCCTGGCCGCCTGCCCTCTGTCCGGCAGCCTGCTGGCTTTGCCCTGGCCCTGATAACGGAGACGCCGCACCATGCCTGATTTACGTCAGCTACGCCAGTTTGTTGCTGTGGCCGAAGAACTGCATTTTCATCGCGCGGCTAAACGTCTCAATATGTCACAGCCTCCGCTGACCGCCGCGATCCGCAAGCTGGAAGAAGAGATCGGTGCGCCGCTGATCCTGCGGGAGAATCGCACCGCCGGGCTGACCGCCGCTGGCAAGGTTTTGCTGCTGGAAGCGAAAAGAGTCCTCCAGCAGTTTGATCAGGCGATACAGCTGACGCGTGACACGGCGAACGGCCATGCCGGACATCTGCGTCTGGGTTATGTTGGCAGTGCGCTGTATGGCCGTTTTCCTGAATTTATCCGACAGTTTCGCCAGCAATTTCCGCAAATTAGGCTGGAACTGATTGAAAGCACCTCTTCACAACAGATCTCTCTCATCCGCAACGGCAGTCTGGATATCGCGCTGGTCATTCCGCCGATCAGCGAGGCTGAGGATTTTCGACTGCTGCCTTTCGATAGCGATCGACTGGCGATCGCCATTGCCAGAGGCCATCCCCTGGCGGCGCACCCTGCGCTCACGCTGGCTGAGCTGAAAGATGAAGATTTTGTGCTGTGGCCAGCGCGCGAGGGGCGAGGGTTTTATCATCGGGTGGTTAAACTCTGCACCGATGCCGGATTTGTCCCGCAGACCGTTCAGGAAGCACACGGTATGCATGCGGTACTGTCGCTGGTGGCGATTGGCACTGGCGTTTCCATTGTGCCAGCCAGTATGTCGCGCTTTCGCAGTGATAAAATCCGCTATTTCCCGCTGGCGTCGGCGGAGGCGAGTTTTGAACTGGCATACTGCTATCGTGCTGGCATGCTCTCTCCGGCTGCCGGATTGTTGCTTGAAAAGGTCAGTCAGCCGCAGGTTAAATCAGGCCAGCCGGTGTTATCCCACGGTAAAGCGTATTAACCACAAATTTATTCAGGTTGTTACCGCGCCGTCAATCAGGGAAAATCCTCGCCTTCTGCGATAAGATTTTGTTATGACTGAGCGACATAAGTAATGAAACAACAACCCCCCTCCAGCCGGAAGGAAAAATTAACCCTCTTTTTAGGGCGGCTGTGGCCGCATCCGCTGGCCGTGGCGCGCAAACAGATACTGCTGGCCAGTCTGGGGGCGGGAATAGGCCTGGCCATCACCAGCTTGTTTAGCCACTGGTTGCTGGGAGAGGTCAATCTCTGGTTTGTGGCACCGATGGGCGCCTCTGCGGTGTTGTTGTTTGGCGTACCGAACAGCCCACTGGCACAGCCGTGGTCGGTAGTTGGCGGCAATTTTATCTCTGCGCTGACCGGTGTCACCGTCAGTATGTGGATCAGCAATCCGGCGGTTGCCTGTGGCGTTGCCGCCTGCCTGGCCATTGCGTTGATGTTCCAGCTGCGCTGTCTGCATCCGCCGGGCGGCGCGGTAGCATTAACCGTGATACTGGGCGGAGCTACCACCCACCAGGCCGGCTATCTTTTTGCCTTCACCCCGGTATTGCTTAACTCGGTGTCATTGGCGCTGCTGGCGATCGTATTTAATAACCTCGCAGGCCGTCGCTACCCGCATCCGCTGGCAGCGACAGAAGCCAAACCGCAGCCGGTTGCCATGGATGTGCCGATTACCCGTCATGATCTGCATGAAGCGCTGATGAAGGGGCAATTGCTCGATATCGATGAAGATGACCTGCAGGAGTTGTTGCAGCAGGCCGAGCAAATTGCCGTGCGCCGCCAGTTATCCCGCGCAGGGTAATTCCCTGCGCAGGCTTAGCCCTGGGAGTGATCGGCGGGCAAAATAGCCAGTTGTCGGTAACCGCGCTGCTCCAGCTCGCTGGCGGCGCGCGCGGCGCGTATCCCGCTGGCGCATACCAGTACAATCCGGCGATCGGCAGGGGGCTGCCAGTCAGCCATTTGCCGGGGCAGCAGCCGAATAACACTGGCGGCGACGCTGAGCGGCGCTTCTTCGTCACTGCGTAATTCCACAATACAGTCTCTGGCATCTAACATGCCGCTATCGATAAACGGCACCACGGGTTCGCTGGGTTCGGGCGCGCCATCAAAGCGAAACTGGCTGAAATGCCAGCGCACAAAATCACAATTCACCACGCATCCCAAGGGGGACGGTGACAGTTCCAGCAACACGCTTAGCGCCATCTGCGCCTGCATAGCACCGAGGGTTGAGACGGCCGGCCCCATTACCCCCGCAGTATTACAATTCGCCGCGGCTTTCGGCAGGCTGGGAAACACTGCCCGATAACTTGGTGCCGTGGCGCAAAATCCGCCCAGATAGCCTTGCCGCCCGAGTGCAGACGCGCTGATCAGCGGCAAGCTGAGGGGATAACAGGCATCGGATAACTGATAAGTCACGGCAAAATTATCCGCTGCGTCGATCACCAAATCGATATCGGCCAGCGCGTCTGCCAGATTGCTGCCGCAAAGCCGTTGTGATACGGCCTCAACCTGGCACTCTGGATTCAGCTTGCTGAGTGCGCGACTGGCACAGACCACCTTCGGCAAATGCAGATCGTTCATGCTAAACAGCGTCTGGCGGTGCAGGTTATGCAGTTCAACCTTATCCGCATCATAGATACGCAGATAGCCGACACCGGCACCGGCCAGCAGCGGCAGAATCACCGAGCCAAGACCTCCCGCACCGACCACCAGCACCCGCGCCTGTGCCAGGCGTTGTTCGCCCTGCGGACCCACTTCGGGCAGCATGGTCTGCCGTTGATACCGGCTCACAGGCTGCACCTGCTGACTGATTTTTTCATCTCAGTTAAACTCCGCCAGACCAAAGATCGGGGTGGACGCCACCGCCATATCACGCTTCTCCATCAGTCCGGCTTGCCACGCCTGCTGCCCTGCACGAATCGCATCCTGAAACGCCGCGGCCATCCGTACCGGATCGCGAGCTTTGGCAACGGCGGTATTCAGCAGAATGCCGTCAAATCCCATCTCCATTGCCTGCGCCGCCTGGCTTGGTGCACCTATTCCGGCATCAATAATCAGTGGAATATCGTTAAACCAGGCACGCATGGTGCGCAAGCCTTCCGGGTTACGCAGACCCTGTCCCGAACCAATCGGCGCACCCCAGGGCATCAGTAACTGGCAGCCAGCCTCAAGCAGTTTTTCGCCGATAATCAGATCCTCGGTGGTATAGGGGAAAACCTCGAAGCCCTCAGCACATAAAATCGTGGCGGCTTCAACCAGTGCAAAAGGATCCGGTTGCAACGTATCGGCATGACCAATCACTTCCAGTTTTATCCAACGGGTATTAAACAGCTCACGCGCCATATGTGCGGTGGTAACCGCCTCTTTTACCGAGTGACAACCGGCCGTATTCGGCAGAATGCGCTTATCCAGTTGCGTCAGCAGATCGCGGAAAGCGCCGCCGGTTGCCCCCTCACGACGTAAGCTGACGGTGATAATTTCGGTGCCGGAGGCTTCGATAGCCTGCTGGAGTATTTCAGGTGACGGATAACCGGCGGTACCTAATAAAAACGGTGACTGCGGCTGAAAATCATACAGCATCATCTTAACCTCCCTGCATCGGTGCCAGCACTTCCAGCTGACAACCCGCTTCAATCGGTTGGGTGGCATACTGGCCGCGCGGAATAAAATGTCCGTTTAAGGCACAGGCCACGCAGCTGATATCAATTTGTTGCAGGTGCAGTAATTCTGCCAGCGTGCTGGCTTCGGTATTAATGACCTGACCATTTAATTCAATTTTCAATGCTGTGTCTCCTGTGCCAGTTGCTGTATCAGTTTTTCCGCCATAATCGGTGCCAGTAAAAACCCGTGTCGGAACATGCCATTAAGATAGAAAACACCGTCCCGATAGCGGATTTCCGGTAAATTATTGCGCCACGATGGGCGTAAACCGCTGCCGGTTTCGACAATTTTGGCTTCGGCGAAAGCGGGATCGATCGCATATGCCGCGCTGAGCAGTTCCATCGTGGCGCGGGCGGTAATCGGCCCGCTGTCATTGCTCTCAACCATGGTTGCGCCCAGCATAAAGCGTCCCTCGGTACGGGGAACCAGGTAACAGGGGAAGCGAGGATGCAATAATCGGATCGGGCGGGAGAAGTGAATTTCAGGGCTGTGTAATATCAGCATTTCGCCACGTACTGCTCGGAGATCCGGCAGCGCGTCAATCGCCTGCATGCCACGGCAGTCGATCACTTTACCGGTCGGTTTGCCGCTGTGAAAACGGATGCCCGACTGTAATAACTTGTCGCGCAGTTCCTTGAGCGCATGGCGCGGATCAAGATGGGCTTCAGAGGGAAACCAGAGACCGCGGGAAAATCTGCCGGATAATCTGTCCTCAATATCGCCAGGGGAAACCCACTGATGTGCGCGGGTCATGCTGGCGAAACGGGTGAGTTCCATGCTGTCGCGCGGCGGAGCCACCACCAGAGTTCCCTGGCGCTCGACGCCACTGACGTGTTGCTGCCACCAGTCAGCCGAGCGCTGGCCCCAATTCACCACCTGTTCAGGTGCACTTTCGCCTTCGCAGTAAGGAGCCAGCATGCCGCCAGCCCAGTGCGAGGCGGGGCAATGATGTTCGGCGGTGATGACTTCAAGTTTTTCCCCGTGTTTTGCCAGCATCGTCGCGATACATAGCCCGGAGACTCCGCTACCAATGACCGACCAGTGGCTCATAACTGAGCTCCGGCATCGGCGCGAGGGAGGGGATAACAAAGGTGCATTTCGGCCTCTCAGATAACTTATGAGACCCGTGACACAGAGAAGGGAGAAGATCGCGAACAGTTGAATGCACGCCTGCGCGATCGGTATCTCTTGAGAACGGAGAGCAAGAGACAGGTCTTCCTACGCCAGTATCAACTGGGTCAGGTTCGAAGGGTCGCTAAACCGCGATAAATCGCTATTAGCCTCTCAGTCTCTTCGGCGAGACTCCCCTGACAGTTTCTTTTTTTATTGTATATGACGCATCAGCGTCAAGCACTTGCGTAATTTATTTTCATTCCAGCCAGAAAAAACGGCGCAAGCAGGGGCAGGGTGAAAACAGCAGACGACACCTTGTGCCGCCTGGCGTTTACGCGATTATGCCTGCTTAGGCTGGCCGTTGGATGCTGTCAGTCCGCCATCAACCGGCAAATTAACCCCGGTAATATAACGCGCGTCATCGCTGGCGATAAAGGTCACCGCCGCGGCGATATCTTCAGGTTTACCGGCGCGAGCCAGCGGAATACGTTCGTAAAACTTATTCAGTAATTGCTGATTACTTTCCACTTCTTCCGTCAGCTCAGTAAGGGTGAAACCGGGGCAGACGGCATTGACGCGCACGCCATCGGTGCCGTAGTCCATCGCCAGCGCGCGGGTAAAGTTGGTGACTGCACCTTTAGCGGCATTGTAGACGCTCATTCCCCAGTCGCCGCCTAAACCTGAGACGGAGGAGATATTCACCACATTACCTTTGCTGCTTAACAGTGCGGGCATAAAGTAGTGAATGCAGTGGAAAACGCCGTCCAGATCCACTTTCATCAACTGTTTCCAGTCGTCGAGCGCCACTTCATGGATGCGCCCCTGAACAATCACCCCGGCATTATTAACCAGGACGTCAACCTGACCATATTTTTCCAGCACGCTGCGTGACAGGGTTTCAACCTGGTCTGCCTCGCCCACATCACAGGGGGCAACCAGATGATTGCCGGGGGGCAGTGTCGCCAGGGTTTTTTCCAGTTTCTGCTGGGTGCGGCCGACTAACACCACCGCCGCGCCCTCACTGGCAAAGCGTTTCGCTGTAGCGGCACCAATACCTGAACCGGCACCTGTGACAACCACGACTTTTTGCTGAAAACGTGCCATTTATGACTCCTTGTTCGCTGCTTTTGTAGGTTAAAACACTGTATTAACCCTGGCAGTCAGCATGAGGAGCGCAAGCGCGGCTGGCGGATCTAATTATAACCTGTTGTTATGAATCATAGTTTTACATGTCAGAAAATGTTAATAAGCTATCAGGGGTGTTGGCTGGCGGATTAAGGCGTTACGGCAGAACACTTTACAACCGACCATTGATACGCTGATTGTCTCGGAGCACATCAATCGCCGTCTGCATGGCAATTTTGTCGTCGCGGCGCTTTTGGTTATTCTGGGCGACTTGCAGATACTCCAGCAGCGTGCGGGTATTGATCGGACGGCCAAGTTTGCAAATCTCAAGAATGGCGTTGCCAAGAATGATTTTTACCGGTGGGAGCTGGGCTGGATACCAGTCAAGCGTGTCTTCTGATTTCATCTGCAAAATTTCCGGGATGGGCAGTATAGCACATAAACTGCTGTATCACGGCAACCGGTCATGAGTTGTCACCAAAGCCACGGCACTTTTCGCGTAATAATTTTGATGTTAACTTTATGTCATAAATCAGAATGTTAAATAAAAAGAATCGCCATGCAAATTCACTCTTCCCGACTGCACTATCATCCCCTCAGCCTACAGGACTGGCCGTTTTTTTGCGCACTCAACCTTGATCCACAGGTGATGCGTTATGTGTCTGATCCCCGTAATGAGGATGAAATACGCCGCCAGTCATTTGAGATCCGTTTGCCACGCTGGACGCCAGGTAGCACGCACTGGCTGTGCCTGGTGATGCGTAAAAAAGAGGATGATACCCCGGTGGGGGTGACGGGTTTTATCGATCGCGGCGCGGGCGTGGCAGAAGTCGGCTTTCTGCTGGCGAGCGCCTTTCAGGGCAAAGGTTACGGCATCGAGTCGCTGCGCGCGCTGTGTGAAGGGGCATTTTCGCTATCAAACTTTCGCAAATTAACCGCGACGGTAACGGCCGGAAATCTGGCCTCAAAAGCGCTGCTGGAAAAAGCGGGCTTTGTGCAGGAAGGTACACTGCGGCAGAGTTATTTCCTGCATGGCCGTTGGCAGGATGACTGGGTATTTGGGCTGCTGAAAACGGAGTTCAGACAGGGGAGTCAGCCGCAATCCCAATAATACTTAGCGTGCACCGGGCGGGTGCACGCTGATAAATCAATGTGCCAGTTGCGGGGTATCATTCGACGCGACCCGGCGATAGCCTTCAGCCTCTTTCTTCCCATGCCCGAGCCCCGGGAAGGCAATATGCGCTGCTGCCACCCAGTAAGCCTGCTCTGCGGCCTGCGCCAGCACTTTTTCCCGGATGAGCACGCGTCAGACTGGCTGATTCCCTTACTAAAGTTATTGAAAAAAAACGACCGGAATGATAGGATTATCGCCATTGTTTCTGGAAAGTTTGCGTGTAAATGCCGCAGTGAAATAACGGCCAGAACGCTAATCGGTTCCGTTAAGATGACAAAAAAATGAGTAAAATGTCAGCCTGACTGAACAGTGAAGATTAGAAAGAATAAATCAAAGCAATATGTAGTAATGTCGTAACCGCCGAAAGGCGGTTTTTTTCTGCCTGAAATCCCGCGTTTAATGCCCTTCCATTACATCCTTGATAAATTGTAGCGATAAGATTAAACGCTGCTCCTCTGCTGAGTAATAGATTTCTGCTGTAATTAAAAGTTTTAAATCAGAATTAAAAGTCATATTTTTCATTAAGTTAAATTTATTACTTACAAAAATTTACAGATCATATTGCGTTCAATCCCCTACTTTTTATGATGATGATCTACCTTATACACTTAAGCAATACTTATTAATGTTGCTTATATGTTAAAACCGGCTGGTATGGAACCTTACGGCGCAAAGCGGGCTGGCTAAGGTTTACTGGCGAGGTCATTTCTGACTGAAATTTAGTGGGGACGCACTATGACGTATTCAGCTATCGTAAAAATCGTAACGGGCGCACTGGCGGCGCTGACTTCACTGTTTTTTGCGGCGATGTTGGTTTTCATACTGCTACAGGCTTTGGGTATGACTCATCGTTGGCCTTGTCCGGTGCATTGACACTGCGTGCAGTGCCGATGAAGGGTGTGAATCATCAGTTCGGGCGGCGAAGCTGCCGCCCGTGAAGCAGAAGCAGAAGCGTGAGCGGCTGAGAGGTTATTCCAACTGGCATTAACCTGCGCCGGGAAGCTGTAGTTCTGCACGCTGCCTGATTTTTGTATTGATCAGCACATATCCGCTACTACCCAGTATTCCGGCCAACGCGAACAAGATAATCAGCAGCTTGCGCTGCGATTTATCCTGTTTCAGCGGCTCATAAGGCTGACGCATATATTTGAACGGAAGAATTTCCATCTCATTGATTTTCAGTGCATTAAGCTGACCAATATACAGACGGCGATTAAGCAGATCCGGATTGAGCTGCGCAACATCCTGTAGTGAGCGTTCAATTTCCAGTTTACGCAGGAGGCCATTTGCCCCGAGAGTCACAGAGTAATCCGGGTCGTCCTTAATGCTGCTGCCATTGCTCCAGGACGGGTGTTTCAGGCCAGCGGAGTTGGCAATCGATAAGGCATAGTTCAGACGCTGCAGCTTAACCTGATGGGCATTTTCTGCCCGTGCCAGTTCCAGCTCATATTCGCCTTGTGCTTTGCCTTTCAGCAGGTCGACCTGATAATTGATTTTCTGATGCAGCTCATCCTCGACGACTTGCGTAACATAGCTGATATAACCTTCCAGCAAATCACGTGCCGCCGTAGCGTTTTCCGCAGTATAGCTAACCTTATAATAGCGATACTCTTTTTTATCTTCGGCTTTATCCTGGCCGGAACTGTGGGAAGCAATATTGCCATCAAGAATAGTGTCAATCAGACGGCTGGTTTCCTGTGGTGAACCCTGTTGTTCTTTCACCAGTTGTGTAAAGTAATGAGTATTGACCAGGTACTTCTCACGCAGGTCGCGTGAGTCAAAGTTACGCATAAAATCGGAGAGCAAAGAGTCGGGAGTGATATCGGCAGAAATCCCCAATACGGCTAACTGCGTGATGGTTTTATCCATACTGCGTAACTCTTTTGGTGAGGGCGCCACAATAATGGCGTGACTGGTCCAGCGTGGGGTCAACAGCAAACTACAGCCAACACCCAGCACCACTGCCAGCAACGTGGTGACGATAATCGTGGTTTTACGTTGCAAAATAATAGTGAGAAAGCTAATTAAATCGAGATCATCATCTTTATCGGGTAAATGACCGGTCAGTGAGGGCGTATGCGGTTGCAGCATATCGCTTTTATAAATGATGTTACTCATACTTTATTCCTGTAAGAAATATGCTGGCACAGCAAACCAATCCATTAGCCGGGGAGTGCTCACGAATACAGGTGCTTAATTGTTGCGATAACAAGGAATGGGAGCCATAAAATGTGCAGAAATAAAAACACAGTGGCAGGATATAATCAACTGAAATGTAAGTTGGTTATTTTTGTGCTACAGGAATTGCCCGGCTGGTCATGGAATGGATTAATTTAGTGGTCTGGTTCCGGAAATATGAGTCAAAAATTAAGACCAGGGTTTATCAGAAACGGTGTGATGCTCAGGATAACGAAAGCTTAAATGGCGGGGGAGGTGGTCATAATATAATTTGGAGCTGATTAAATATAACAATTATTAATTATCATTAAATACTATTAGCCCGACTTTATATTCCCGGATGATTTTCACCAGGCTGGATACTATACTGTCAGCCAGGTTCTTTGAAAATCTTCCGGCGGCGATACATTGACCGGCACGCTACGCCAGCGAGATTAGGTGTGTAGCGTGCCGGAAAGGGTTAAGCCTGAGTCACACCGCCAAACACTAACCGGCCCTGATGGAATGTGGCTTTTACGTCTGAAACGCGCGCCACCGCTTCGGCAGAGCAGCTGGCATCAACCAGAATCATCTCAGCGTCATCATTCACCGCAGGCCACTGACGCTTGCCGTTGTTATCCAGTGGCAGCACGTCGCCGGTGGCGATCGCCAGTGAACGCGTCAGGCCAAATTCGTCAGAATTACCGTACAGCTGCGCATACAGGCTGGCTTTTTCCAGCATGCTGCCGCTGCCAAACGGCGACCAGTGATCGACAACGCTGTCAGTGCCGGTCATGACGTTCACGCCTTGCGCACTCAATTGCGGCAGCGGCATGGTCAGCTTCCCCAACGGAATGGTCGACGCGACGCTAAACTGCTGCTCAGCCATGCCACGAATCACGGTATCCAGCTCATCGCCACTGAGTGTGGCCAGCGCAAAGCCGTGACTGAGCGTGACTTTACCTTTCAGCTGCGGGTTTTCTTTAACGGTTTTGATCATATATTTGACGGCCGCTACGCCAGCCGGGCTGGTTTCATGCAGATGAATATCCACGCCGGTATTGGTGTCGAGCGCAATGCGGAACATCGCGTCGAGCGATTTTTCCATCGCACCATCAACATTGGTTGGATCGAGGCCGCCCACAAACTGCACGCCCATCTGCATCGCTTCACGCATCAGACCGTCGACCTGTGAGTGCAGTAAACCATGCTGTGGGAAAGCGACAATTTCACAACTGAAGTCATTACGATGTTTTTCCAGCGCAATTTGCAGATGTTCGAGACTTTTCAGTCCGCTAACCGGATCGATATTACAATGGCTGCGAGCCACCGTAGTGCCTTTGGCATGTAGCAAGTCGATGATCGCTTCAGCGCGCGCCACCGAGGTGGGCAGCAACTGCGGGATTAATTGCTGTTCGCGTGCAATCATATCCATAATCGTTTTGCCTTTACGCGGTCGCGGTGCCTGCCACGGGCCGCCGTAAAAGGTCTTATCAAGATGGATATGCATATCGCGGGTAGCGGGTAACAGTAACAAGCCACCGGCATCATAGGCTGGCAGTTGGCTGTCAGTTGCAGAGTTAGCGGGCTGAAGTGCGACAATCTTGCCGTGGTTGATCTCCAGCGTCCACAGCCCGGTGCGGGTGCCGATAATCATCTCCCCCTCGCGTTCGAAACCCTCTTCCAGTCGCACATTGCGCAGCAGATAGTGGCTGGCGTCAAACTGCGTTACCCGGCGCGGATCATCAGTACAAGTTACATTGTTTGCCGGAGCGGGCGCGGCTCCCGCCATGCCGGATGCCAGTAACACGCCGCCAGCGGTAACTCTGGCACTTTGTGAGAGAAAGTTTCTGCGACTCGGTTGTTGCGGGTTTTGCACATCGATTTCCTTAATCAGGCGAATGGAAAGGGTTTGCATAGCCTTATCACCCTAAAAGAATCGGCGACCGCTGGCTGTGATATTTTCCACTGGTTATCAGTGGAAAATGCACTGCTAAGTCAGCTGGCAAAATTGCCGCAGTTTTTCTGCCAGCTCCAGCTGCGCCGCAGAGGCGTTATCGCGATAAAACAGCGCCAGCTCAAAATTATCAACCGGCGGCAGGGTGCTTTCTACGCCCAGAATTCGGTGCTGCGGCAAACGGCAGCTGGCGGGCAGTAAGGTGACGCCAAGACCGGCAGCGCTGGCGGCAACCAGTGCCGCGAGGCTGGCGCTGCTGTAACTGATGCGCCAGCGGCGGCCCAGCGCATCCATCGCCTGACACAGCTCATCACGATATAAACCGTTTTGTGGAAACAGTACCAGCGGCACCGGCGACTGCTCAAAAGTGGGCCATTCGGCGCTGTCCAGCCATAACAGCGGTTCACTGCGTGCCGCTTTCGGTTTCTCGCCTCTGGCTTGTTTAATCAGAATGATATCCAGCTCTTCCCGATGCCAGGCGCTGCGCAGCTCATTACTTAATCCACTGGAGACATCCAGCCGCAGCTGCGGATGTGTGCGGCTGAACTCGGCCAGTAGCGCAGTGGTGGGCGCCGCAAAATCTTCCGGCATGCCGAGCCGTACCACGCCGTCGCGCCACAGATCGGTCAGCGCATCATGCGCTTCACCATTTAGCGCAATAATTCGCCGTGCATAGCCCAGCAGTTTTTCGCCTTCCTCGGTCAGCAACACCTGATGTGACGAGCGCTCCAGCAGCGCTTTGCCCAACATCTCCTCCAGTCGGCGCACCTGCTGACTGACCGTCGACTGCGAGAGAAACACCCGCTCGGCGGCGCGGGTAAAGCTGCCGCTTTCACAAACGGCAACAAAACTCAGTAACTGCTGCGGACTGAACATCGGATAGCGATTCATTTTTTCACTGTTAAATAGACTGATATTCGATTTGACAATACTAACCGTTGCAGGCTGGCTGGCAAGTGCTGTCGCCACGACACATCATCTTCAAGGTAACGTAATGAAATGTCAGCCAATGTAATGCAATTAAAGCCCGCTTGAGCGCGTCGGGGCTGGCGGGTCTAATTGCGCTTCTGTTAACCGAAGGGCAAGTAACATGTCGCGTCGAGCGCTACTTTTCATTAACCGTCAGTCACGCAATGGCGCACGCTCTGCCGATATGGCGATGGCCGCTCTGCGCCAGCATGATATTGAGATTGTTCATCCCGATCCGTCGTTAACCTTAAGCGAGGCGATTTATGCCAGCGCCGGGCATGTTGACCTGATCATTGTCGGTGGCGGTGATGGCTCACTAAACGCTGCGGCCAATGCATTAATCGCCACCGGTTTGCCGCTGGGGATTCTGCCGCTGGGAACTGCGAACGATCTGGCGCGCACGCTGGCGATCCCAAAGGATCTGAGCCGTGCCGTGGCGATAATCGCCGCCGGAAATCTGCGCCAGCTGGATGTTGGCATGGTCAACGAGCGGCCTTTTTTTAATGTTGCCAGCATCGGTTTCTCTGCCTCGCTGGCGAAAAATCTGACGGCAGCGTCGAAACGGCGTTGGGGCGTACTGGGTTATGCGTTTGCCGCGCTAAAACTGTTCCGTCAGAGTCGTCCGTTTACCGTATATATTGATCACCATGGTCAGCAGGAAAAGGTGAAAACCCTGCAAATTTCGGTCGGTAACGGCCGCTACTATGGCGGTGGCATGACGGTGGAGCAGAGCGCCGCGCCCGACGACGGCCAGCTGGATGTTTACAGTCTGGAGCTGAATCACTGGTGGGAGATGCTGGCGCTGGCACCTTATCTGCGACGGGGTACGCAGGGAAAATGGCGTAAAGTGCGTGCTTTCCCGGCGACTGTGTTAACCCTCACCACCCGTCGTCCGCATGAGATTAATGCAGATGGCGAAATTGTCGGCACCACCCCCGCGCACTTTTCCATTCGCCCGCAGGCGGTAAAGGTTTTCGCACCGCAGCCACCTGTCCGCTAAGTGAAGAGGGCAGCGAAGCCGTGTTTTAGCTTTCGCTGCTAAACTTCTTTTGCCCGCCTGAAATATGCCACGTTGTGCACAATCACCGCCGGCTGTGATCTTCACAACGGGTTTTTTGCTTGCGTATAATGACGGCTATAATTTAGTTAGATATCTAACCATCAGGCATCTATATGTTGGATACCCAGCAACGCAACTTCTCCCGTTTGCTTCACCTTACCGCCCATGCGTGGCGGCTGGCGATCGACCGGCGTTTAAAAGGCAATGGCCTGAGTATGAATAGCTGGTTAGCGGTGGCCACTATCGCCAGCAAAAATGAACCCATGACGCAAAAAGCCCTGGCACAGGTTCTGGGGCTGGAAGAAGCCAGCGTGGTGCCATTAATCGATCGGCTGGTCAGAAAAAATCTGGTGCAGCGCGTTCAGCCAGAAGAGGACCGACGTAAGCGGCTGCTGCTGGTGACCGAGCAGGGCAGCGAGGTGTTTCGTCGCGTGAAAATCGAAGCCGATGCGCTACGCAATGAACTGTTAGCCAATATCGATGAACAGGATCTGGCGGTGACCGAGAAAGTGTTACAGCAATTACTGACGGCAACCGGAGCGAACTGACGTGGCGAAAAATAGCCCTTATGCGCCGCGCGACTGGCAGCCACATGAAAAACCGATGCTGCCGGGATCGCCGTCGACGCCGATCCACCCCGGTCATAAACGTATTGCCTTCGGCCTGATTGGCCTGCTGATTTCCATTACCGGTGCGCTGAGTAACGCGCTGGTGACCGCCAATCTGACCAATTTACAGGGCACTTTTGGCGCGTATTCCAATGAGATTGCCTGGCTACCGGCAGTCTATGTGATGGGCAATATCTCGATTAACTTACTGCTGGTGAAATTTCGCCAGCAGTTTGGCCTGCGTATTTTTACCGAAGCCTTTCTGGTGCTGTATGTGCTGGTGGCGTTTTTCCATCTGTTTGCCAACGATCTGAGCTCGGCAATTATCGTGCGTGCCGCGCATGGCATGGTGGGGGCGGCGCTCAGTTCACTGGGTATTTATTACCAGATTCAGGCATGGCCGGCGAAGCATCGTCTGAAAGCGCTGACCATCGGTATCTGCGCCTCACAGCTGGCTATTCCGCTGGCGCGGCTGTTTTCCACCGAGTTATTACAGCTGGAAGAATGGCGCGGGCTGTATCTGTTTGAGCTGGGGCTGGCAATGATTGCGCTTGGCTGTGTTTTGCTGCTGAAACTGCCGCCTGGCGATCGCAATAAGGTGTTTGAAAAAACCGACTTTCTCACCTTTGTGCTGCTGGCTCCGGGTATGGCGCTGCTGTGCGGCGTGTTGTCGCTGGGGCGCATTGAATGGTGGTTTACCACGCCGTGGCTGGGGATCTGCCTGGCGTTGGCGCTGGTACTGATTGTTGCTGCGGTGGTGGTGGAGCATAACCGCACCAATCCGTTAATCAATACCCGCTGGCTGGGCAGCGGAGCCATTGTGCGGCTGGGCATTGTGATGATTATGATGCGCGTGGTGCTGGCCGAACAGAATACCGGCGCGATTGGATTTTTGCAGCAGATTGGCCTGCAAAACGATCAGATGCGTGGCCTGGCGCTGGCGATTATCGCCGGGGTTATCATTGGCATTATTGCCAGTGCATTGACGATTAAACCCACCCACCTGAGCTGGCCAATTGTGATTTCACTGTTGATTATGATGGTGGCTTCGCTGATGGATGCGCAGTCCAACCCGCTGACGCGCCCGGATAATATGTATTTCAGCCAGTTTTTACTCGGTTTCAGTAGCGCCTTTTTCCTCGCCCCGGCGATGCTGCTGGGTATCGGCGGCGTGGTGACGCAACCGAAAAACCTGGTCAGTTTTGTGGTGCTGTTTGGTATGAGCCAAAATCTTGGCGGGCTGATTGGCTCGGCGATCCTTGGCACTTTCCAGACCTGGCGAGAGAAATACCACTCCAGCCTGCTGGGTGACCAGCTGTCGCTGCTTGATCCTAATGTCACCGAGCGGCTCAGCCAGTATAGCGCGCTGTATAACAGCCTGATTGGCGACGGCATTCTGCGTAATGCCGAGGGCGTGGTGCAGCTACAAACCGTGGCCACCTTGCAGGCCAATGTGCTGGCCTGGAACGATACCTATTTACTGACTGCGGGGATGGCGCTGTGCACCCTGATGTGGGTGCTGTGGCGCTTGAGCCGTTTGCGCTACCTTAACTGGCGCCAGGCGAAACGTGATCGGCAGGCAGCACAACAAACACCAGCAATAACTGAATCTGGCAGGGATTAAAAATGAGTCAACAGGAACAGGCGCAAGCCTCTGAACGCGAGAGAAACAACAAGTTGCGTATTTTGTCGATTGCTGTCGGCAGCGGCATTGCAATTGTTGGGGTACTGGTGATTTTGTACGCCTGGCAGCTGTGGCCTTTTACCAGCAGCGCGCAGAGTACCGAAAATGCCTATGTCCGTGGCCAGATCACCTTTATCAGTCCGCAGGTTAATGGCTATGTCACCTCAGTGAAGGTGCTGGATTTCCAGCCGGTCAGGCAAGGTGAGGTGCTGATGACCATTGATGACCGCATCTACCGTCAGCGCGTTCATCAGGCGCAGGCGCAGCTGGATATGAAAAAAGCCGCACTGGCGAACAATATTCAGCAGCGTCGTAGCGCCGAAGCGGTGATTGCGCGCAATCAGGCGGCGCTGACCAATGCAAAAGCGCAGGCAGTAAAAAGCGGGCTGGATCTGAAGCGGGTGGAGAACCTGGTATCAGACGGTTCGTTATCGGTGCGTGAGCGCGATGCGTCGCGCGCCAGTAACAGCCAGACCGCCGCCGATGTGCAGCAGGCGAAAGCGACCCTTGATGTGTCACGGCAGGACTTGCAGACGGTGATTGTCAATCGCGCCTCACTGGAAGCCGATGTGGCTAATGCGCAAGCGGCGCTGGAACTGGCGCAAATCGATCTCGATAATACGCGCATTATTGCGCCACGCGACGGGCAGCTTGGACAGATCGCGGTGCGGCAGGGGGCTTATGTCACCGCCGGTACGCGCCTGACATCCCTGGTGCCCGCACAACTGTGGGTGATTGCCAATATGAAAGAGACGCAGATGGCGCGGGTTAAACCGGGCTTGCCGGTCACTTTCCGTGTTGATGCGCTGGATGGCGAACGCTTTAGCGGTGAAGTGGAGTATATCTCACCGGCGGCCGGTTCCGAGTTCAGTGCCATTTCGCCGGATAACGCCACCGGTAACTTTGTCAAAATTGCCCAGCGCATTCCGGTGCGGATTAAAATCACCAGTGAAAATCATGCGCGGCTGCGTCCGGGCATGTCGGTGCAACTGACCATCAATACTGATGCTGCTCAGGAGAATCCATAATGCGCTGGCAACCGCGTATGCTGGCGCTGCTGATACCGCTGGCGCTGGCAGCCTGTTCCACTGAGGTGGAAAAAGCGCCGGCATCATTGCTGATTCCGGCCGAATGGCGTAACCAGGTCGGCCCGGCCGCCACGCCGGAAGCCAGCTGGTGGCAGGCGTTTGGCGACAGCAATATGAATCGTCTGGTGGAGCAGTCGCTGCGTAATAACCCGGATATTCTTACCGCGCGTTCACGGGTCGATCAGTATCGTGCCCAACTGCGCGCCGCACAGGGCGATAACTTGCCGACGCTGGATGCTGGCGTCAGCGCCACGCGCGCGCGCACGCTTTCAGCGGCAACCGGTTTACCGGGCGATCACACAGTGTTCCAGGGATTGTTGCAGGCGAACTACGATGTCGATATCTGGGGGGCGCGCAGCAGCAGCATTGATGCCGCACAATATTCACTGGCCGCGCAGCAGGCAGCCGCCTCAGCAGCGGAACTGACGGTGGCCAGCTCGGTGGCGTCCGGCTATCTGACGCTTTGCGCACTGGATGAGCAACTGCGCGTCACCGAGGCGACGCTGGCTTCGCGTGAAAATTCATTAAATCTGGCGAAACGGCAGTTTGAAACCGGTTATACCTCACGGCTGGAGTGGGTGCAGGCGGCGTCGGAGTATCAGACCGCCAAAGCGCAGATACCGCAATTGCAGCATCAGATTACCGAGCAGGAGAACGCGCTGAGTATTCTGGTCGGAATGAATCCGCGTCAGATCGCCCGTACACCGCACTTTAACCAGATTAAACCGCAGCAACTGCCAACGTTGCTGCCTTCAGAGCTATTACAGCGGCGGCCGGATATTGTACAGGCTGAGCGCCTGCTGCTGGCGGCGGATAAGACGCTACAATCCTCGCAGGCTAATCTGCTGCCGTCACTGAATCTGACCGCTTCCGGTACGCTGCAAAGTTCGGTACTGCATCAACTGGTGGATAATCCGTTCCGCCTGTGGAGCGTGGGGGGCAGCGTGCTGGCACCGCTGCTGAATCGCGAAGCCTTAACCGCGCAGGTGGATGTGTCGATGGCCTCCCGTAATCAGGCGCTGTACAACTATGAGAAAGTGGTGCGCAATGCCTTTAGCGAGGTGAATAACGATATCGATGCAATCCAGCGCACCGGCGAACAGCTGAGTGAACTGGAGAAACAGCAGGCGATCGTCAGTGAAGCGCTGCGCATTGCCCGCAATCGCTATCAGAATGGCTATGCCTCTTACCTGGATGAACTGGACGCCCAGCGCACGCTGTTCAGCACCCAGCTCAGTGTGGTGCAGTTAAAAAATACGCTGCTGCTGGCGCAGATCGATCTTTACCGCGCATTGGGCGGCGGCTGGAAGCCTGTGCCATAATCACGCCCGGCGGCGTTTTCGCCGCCGGCTCTCCTCTTTTTTCCTCTGCCAAACCTGTCCCTGTCACAGTTTTTAAGTAAACGACTGCTCAAAATGTGATCGCTACCGATAAAGCATTCAAGATTACTTGTATGGTAGTAAACCAATGGCTAACTTTCCTGTACCCATAATAACGCCGCCGAAAGCGCGGTGGCACAACGAGGTTGTTATGATCAATCGTGCGCAGGAAAAGCCTATCGGGCTGAAAAATATGCTGGCGTATGGCGGCGGGGACGTTTTCGGTGGCGGCAGTTTTGCCGTGCTGGGTCTCTGGCTGATGTTCTTCTATACCACCTACGGCGGGTTAAGTCCGGCGGAGGCCGGTGCTGTCATTGCTATTGCCCGCCTGCTGGATGCGTTTTTCGATCCACTAATGGGATATGTCACCGATAACTTTTATCGCACAGCTCTTGGTCAGCGCTTTGGCCGTCGTGGCTTTTTCTTTTTGCTCGGTGCGCCGCTGGTGTTTATCAGCTATGTCGTGATGTGGGTCAGCGATATGGGTTTTGGCTATTATCTCGCGACTTACATCCTGTTTTATGCCGCGTATACGCTGGTAATTGTGCCTTACGAAACGCTGGCGGCGGAGATGACCCACGACTTCCGCGTGCGTTCTAAGCTCACCGGCGTGCGGATGTTCTTCTCCATGGGAGCCGGTATTCTCGCCGCCTGGCTTCCGGGAGCGATTATTGCCGTACTTGGCGAGGACTCCTCCGCCTCCTTCCTTTATATGGGGATTATTTTCGCCACGCTGTTCGCCATTGTGATTGTTTGCCTCTACCTGTTTACCTGGGAGCGGCCTATCCAGCTGGAGTGCAAACCGCAAAAAGTTGAATTCCGCCGGGATATGAGCGCGCTGTTTCGTTCGCTGCTGTCGACCTTCAAAGTGCGGACCTTCCGCCAGCATGTCGGCATGTATCTCGGTGCTTATGTGGCACTCGACGTGCTGGGTGCGGTACTGGCGTACTACATTATTTTTGTGCTGGGCCACAGCACCGTCGATGCCGCCAACGGCATGACATTTATGTCGATAGTGCAATTTTTCTGTATCGCCGCATGGATACCGCTGTGCATTCGCATTGGCAATGGCGCGGCTTATAAACTGGCGCAGCTATTTATGCTGAGCAGCGTGGCGCTGTTTATCAGCATCTATGCCTTTGAACTGCCCTCCACGCTATGGCTGATGTGGCTGGCGGCGCTGATTATGGGGATGGGGCGTTCCGGTACTCAGTATGTTTGCTGGAATATCTACAGCTTTATCCCTGATGTCGATGAAATGCTGACCGGCGAACGCCGTGAAGGGATCTTTGCCGGGGTGATGACCTTTGTCCGCAAAGCGGTACAGGCGGTGGCGCTGTTTATCGTCGGCATGGTACTTCAGGCTTATGGTTTTGCCGGTAAGGGCGCGGCACAGCAACCCCCCGAAGCGATTCACGGCATTGCGCTGGTGTTTGGCATCGGCGCGGTAGTGTTCCTCGCTGTCGGGCTGTTCAGCTCACTGAAATTCAGTCTGAATCGCCATAACCACGCGCTGTTAATTGAGGAGATCCAGCGTCGCAAACAGGGTGGTGCGGCATCTGAGGTCTCGGCAGAAGCCAGAGCGGTGGCCGAAAAACTGACCGGCTGGCCTTATCCTCAGTTATGGGGAAACAACCCAATCATGCGCAGCATCGACCCGATGCGCCGCGCCCCAGAGATGCAAAGAGAGATAAAACATGATGCGAATAGCCTTTGAAGAGATGAAATCCACCGTAGAGCGCGCACTGCTGAATGCGGGGTTGGCGGCAGAGCAGGCGGCGATCTGCGCGCAAATCCATACCGAATCCAGTTGCGATGGGATCTATTCACACGGGCTGAACCGCGTGCCGCGCTTTGTCGAATATTTGCATAAAGGCTGGGTTCGGGCTGATGCGCGGCCAGAAAAGATTAAAGCGTTGTCAGTGATGGAGATTTGGGATGGTCATCAGGGGCCGGGGATCACCAATGCGCTGCTGGCCATAGAGCGTGCGATGGAACTGGCGAAACAGCACGGTATCGGACTGGTAGCGATGCGCAACAGCAGCCACTGGATGCGCGGTGGCAGCTACGGCTGGCGCGCGGCAGAGCAGGGAATGGCCGCGATTTGCTGGACCAATACTGAATCCTGTATGCCAGCATGGGGTGGCAAAGATACCCGTGTCGGCAATAACCCATTTGTGATGGCTGTACCGGGTAAACCCGGCCCGCTGGTGCTGGATATGGCGATGTCACAATACTCGTATGGCAAGTTGCAGGTCACCCGCCTGAAAGGCGAGAGTCTGCCCTATCCCGGCGGTTATGATCAGCAGGGCAATCTGACCTGTGAGCCCGGCCCGATAGAAGCCTCAATGCGTATTTTACCGGCGGGCTACTGGAAGGGCTCGGGATTCGCCATTTTGCTGGATGCCATGGCGGCGTTATTGTCGGCAGGCTATGCCACACCGCAAATCGATCGGTTGGGGCGCGGCAGCGGTACCGGCGCCAGCCAGATCTTTATGGTCTTTGATCCTGAGCAGCTGGGCGGGGGAGATTTCACTGAACGCATGGCGCAAAGTATTGGCGATTATGTAAACAGTTCTCAACCGGCGGAAGGGATTTCGGCGGTAACCTGGCCGGGACAGCGTCAGCGCAGCACGCGCGAAGACAATTTACGCCACGGCATCCCGGTCGATGACGGTGTATGGCAGCAGGTGCAACAATTAGCCATCGCAGGTTAAATTGCCAGACTCGTGACGTCAGTTAAATAACATTAATCTGTCGGCGTAACGTTGCTTTTATGCCGACAGATCACGCCTGTGATCCCGCGCTTCACCTTTCTTAACCTTTGGTGCTATTATGCGCGCGCTTTTCCGCACCGTAACCCATTACAATATCAGTTACCCAGGTTGGCAAAACTCATTGGTCAGCGGCGGCTCTTCGCTCAGGCGCATAAATAATCGCTGTTTAACCACGGTTTTTTATTCGATGGTTAATATCGGCTAAAGTTTTTACTTTGTCAGCCGAAAATGGCTGATTAACCGGGTCAGTTGCTGACAGCAAATTTCTGGCAAATACGGTGGAATCCGATCGTATTAGTTGCTTCCTGGCGTCATGCTGGGGCTCGCGGCAATGAATGACGTCTGAAGAAGAATAACGGTATGAATCTGCATTTCAATCTCATCGACTGGCAAGCCAGCGCACCAGGGCTGTCTGAGCCAGCTGACTGGCACCACTGGGCGCAGCACGAGGCGGTCATTGATGCCACACTGCCGCTGGCAAAATGTCGTCAGTTACCGATGATGACCGCCCGCCGCCTGAGTAGCGGCAGCCGACTCGCCGTCGATTGTGGACTGACACTGATTCGGCGTCAGCAGGTTGATGCGATTGTTTTTACCAGCCGCCACGGTGAACTGGAGCGCAATTTACGCATTCTCACCACGCTGGCGGAACAGCAGAGTGTATCGCCGACGGATTTTGCCATGTCGGTGCATAATGCGGCGGTGGGCAGCCTGACCATTGCCGCCGGCGCGCCGATTGTCGCCACCTCGCTGGCTGCCGGTGTCGACTCCTTCCAGCAGGGGCTGGTGGAAGTGGCTGCGCTGCACAGTGCAGGTTATCAGCAGGTGTTGCTGGTCGATTTCGATGGCAGCGTGCCGGAATGCTACCAACCGTGGTTGGCCGCCGATGCGCCGCGCTGGCCGTATGCCGTTGCGCTGCTGCTGGCAACCGGCGAGCAGCTGCGTTGCAGCACGGCTGCCGTGAATGAGTCAGCCAGTAGCGCGTGGCCGCAAAGTTTGCAGTTTCTCCATGCGCGTCTGGCCGCGCGCCGTCAGTTTATTATTCACGGTGCGCAACTTAACTGGTGCTGGGAGTGCGATGATGTCTGATTCCGCGCGCAGTCGCGGCGGCTCGCGCCTGAACTACGGCTGGCGATTGTTGATGACCGCCTGCAGTTTTACCCTGTTCAGCGTCGGCGGACTGCTGCTGTCACTGGTGTGGTTTAATCTGCTGCTGCTGTTTCAGCGCGACCGGCATCGCCGTCGTCAGCTGGCACGTAAAAGCATCTCATTTAGTTTTCGCTGCTTCCTGCGCTTTTGCCGGGCAATGGGCGTTTACGACTATCAGATTGACGGTGCCGAAACCTTGAGGGCCGATCGCGGTTGTCTGGTGGTCGCAAACCATCCTTCACTGATCGATTATGTCCTGATCGCCTCGGTGATGCCGGATGTGGACTGCCTGGTTAAGGCCGATCTGCAACATAATATCTTCTTTCGCGGCGTGATTCGTGCGGCGGATTACCTGATTAACAGTCAGGCAGAAACGTTGTTGCCGGAAAGCCGTCAGCGTCTACAGCGCGGCGATACACTGCTGATCTTTCCGGAAGGAACGCGCACTCGTTACGGCGAGCCATTAGAACTTCAGCGCGGCGCGGCAAATATTGCGGTGCGCTGTGGCTGTGAACTGCGCGTCGTGCATATTACCTGCACCCAACGGATGCTGGATAAGCAGAGCCGCTGGTATCAGATTCCGCCGGTAAAACCGGTATTTACTGTCAGCGTCAAACAGCGCATCGACAGCTTACAATTTATGGCGCAGGACGACGCGGCATCGCCGCTGGCAGCACGTCGTCTGACGCGCCATTTGCAGCAAGTATTAACACCAGAACATTTGGAAACCGGGCATGAACCCATTAAACCTTGAAATTAAACAAATGATTATCGATACGCTGAATCTTGAAGATATCAGCAGTGATGAGATCGATAGCGAAGCACCGTTGTTTGGTGACGGGCTGGGTCTCGACTCTATCGATGCACTCGAGTTAGGTCTGGCGGTGAAAAATCGCTACGGAGTGGTACTTTCTGCCGAAAGTGAAGAGATGCGTCAGCATTTCTATTCGGTTGCTTCGCTGGCCGCGTTTATTACTGCCCAACGTAGCGCACCGCGCGCCTGATCATTTACCGAAACGAGTGACCTATGAATAAGCAAGAAATCTATCAGGAAGTCAGCGGGCTGCTGGAAACCCTGTTTGAAGTGGATGCTGAAGCTATCCAGCCGACGTCGCGTCTGTACGAAGATCTGGAACTCGACAGTATTGATGCCGTCGATATGGTGGTGCATCTGCAAAAACGCATCGGCCGTAAGATTAAGCCAGAAACCTTTAAAACCGTGCGCACCGTACAGGATGTGGTCGACGCGGTTGACCAGTTGATCCGCGAAGACGCATCAACGGCTGATTGATGCCCTTACTGCTGCGTCTTCTGCCGTGGGTGATCACTTTCGCCTGGCCATTTCTGGTCTGGCTGGCGGTAAGTCATCCGCAACTGCACGGGCTGCTACCGCTACTGGCGCTGCTGTTTCTGCTGCGCTGGCAGGGAATTCGGAGCAGCAGTGGGGCGTTTGCCCGTTGCGGCCAGCTGCTGGCCCTGGCCGGGGCGGTATTGTGTCTCGCCAGTTTTCTGCTGCGCGCGCATCAGTTGCTGCTGTGGTATCCGGTGGCGGTTAACCTGGTGATGCTGCTGTTGTTTGGCGGATCGCTGTTCAGTGCGATGCCGCTGGTGGAGCGTCTGGCTCGGCTGCGTGAGCCGCAGTTGCCGCCGCAGGCGGTGCGCTGGACGCGCCGGGTGACGCAAATCTGGTGTCTGTTTTTTATCTTTAATGGCAGCGTTGCCACGTTTACCTGTCTGTCCGGAAATCTGCACGCGTGGACGCTATGGAATGGCTTCATCAGCTATCTGCTGATGGGCACCCTGATGGCGAGCGAATGGCTGCTGCGTCAGCGTAGACTAAGGCGAGTCGGATGATGACCCGAGCGCTGGCTATCAGCGACTGGCTCAGCCCGTCACGCCCGGATTATCTGGTCTGCTGGCATCATGGAGAGCCGCTGACGCTGCATCGGCTGCGTCAGCAGGTTCAGCGCTTATGTGCCGTGCTGCTTGTACGGCCAGAGCAGCGCTGGGCGCTCTGTTTTGACGACAGCTATCAGTTTACCGTTGGCTTACTGGCGGCGCTGCATGCCGGAAAGACCGCGATTATCCCCGGCCACAGTCGCCCGTCGTTATTGCAGGAGCAGTCGGCCACTTTTGATGCTCTGCTGACGGACATTGAGTTAGCGCCGTTCTGCCCGCAATTAACGCCGGACGCGGTGACGCACTCTGTCGGCGCTGAACTGCCGGCTATCGCACCGGATGCGCAGGTGGTGCTGTTTACCTCCGGTTCGACCGGTGAGCCGCGCCAGGTGGTAAAGCCGGTAGCCGGTCTTGATCTTGAAGCGCAGTGGCTGGCTGCGCTGTGGGGAGAACGTTTACGGGATTGTTGTGTGGTGGCGTCGGTCAGCCATCAGCATCTGTACGGCCTGACATTTCGCATTATGCTGCCGATGGCGCTCGGATTGCCCTTTGCCCGTTATCAGCTGTTGTACAGCGAGCAACTGAGCGCGCTGCCTGCCGATCGTCCGTGGGCTTTTATCAGCAGCCCGGCATTTTTACGCCGCCTCGATCTCTCCCTGACTGCGCCTTGCTGCCGCCTGATCGTCTCTGCCGGTGGCATGCTGACGGATCAGGCTGCTGCTGCGGTTGCCAGCTGGTGTCGGCTGCCGGTCGATGAAATTTACGGCAGCACGGAAACCGGTGTGCTGGCGTGGCGTTCACATGCAGAAGCCAGCCGCTTATGGCAGCCGTTTGCCGGTGTTGAATTCAGTTGCGATCGACAAAGGCGCTGGCAGGTACAATCGGCGCTGATTGCGCAATCCGACGGCTTGCCGCTGGATGATAAGCTGGAATTTGCCGAGAGCGGCAAATTCCAGCTGTGTGGCCGTCACGACCGGGTGGTGAAAATTGAAGATAAACGTATTTCACTGAGTGAAATTGAACGGCGTCTGCTGGCGATTGCTGGCATCACCGATGCGGTGGCGCTGCCGGTGACCCGCTACGGCCGTCACGGGATTGGCGTGGTGCTGGTGCTTGACGAACAGCACAGTGCCAACCGGCTGGCGCAGTTAAAACTACAATGGAAGCGGGAGTTGCAGCGCTGGCTGGAACCGGTGGCCATACCGCGTTTCTGGCGGGTGGTCAATGTGATCCCGCAAAACAGTCAGAGCAAACCTGCCTGGCCGCAAATAGAGGAGCTGTTTAGTGTTGCCCGTTGAACTGTCACGCAGCCAACACGCCACACAACTGGAGGTGGTACTGCGTATTGATGCCGATCTGTTCTGGTTCCGCGGCCATTTTCCGCAGCAACCGTTGCTGCCGGGCGTGGCGCAACTGGACTGGGTGATGCACTACGGCATCGGCTGTCTGGCCGCCGGTAAACAGTTCTCGGCGGTGGAGAATATTAAATTCCAGCAGCCGGTATTGCCGGGCAGCTTGCTGAAGCTGCAACTGGAGTGGCATGAAGCGAAAAATCAGCTTAGCTTCCGCTATCTGCGGGTCCTGAACGGTGAAGAGTCGGTGACCAGCAGCGGGAAAATTCGCCTGTGCTGAGCGCGGAATTTAAGCCCTGTGTGGTGATCCCCTGCTATAACCACGGCGCGACGATGGCGGCGGTGCTGGCACGTCTGGCTTCTTTCAATTTACCGCTGCTGATTGTCGATGATGGCAGCGATGCTGCCACGCAACAACAGCTGGAAGCGTTGGTTTGTGACGGTGTCACGCTGCTGCGGCTGGCGCAAAACAGTGGCAAAGGGGCGGCGGTTAAATATGGCCTCGAAGCGGCTGCGGCACGAGGTTACAGCCATGCCTTACAGATTGATGCGGATGGCCAGCACCAGATTGAGGACTGCCCGCGGATGCTTGCAGAGGCGGCGGCCTGGCCTGAGGCGCTGATTTCCGGCCAGCCAGTCTATGATGATTCGATACCCAAATCCCGCCTGTACGGCCGTTACGCCACCCATGTCTGGGTGTGGATTGAAACGCTTTCGCTGTCGTTGAAAGACAGCATGTGCGGTTTTCGCGTCTACCCGCTGGCCGCGACGATGACGCTGCTGCGGCAGGGTTCCCTCGGCAAACGCATGGATTTCGACACCGAAATCATGGTGCGGCTCTATTGGGCCGGCACCCCCAGCCGTTTTATTCGCACGCGGGTTACCTATCCGCCGGATGGCCTGTCGCACTTCGACGCGCTGCGCGATAATTTGCGGATTTCATCGATGCATACCCGACTGTTTTTCGGCATGTTACCGCGTATTCCGTCACTGCTGGCGCGTAAACGTCGGCAGCAGCACTGGTCAGGCATCAGTGAACGTAAAGGGCTGCACGGAATGCGTTTTATGCTGGCGGTCTACCGTTGGTTTGGCCGTGGGGTGTTTACACTGTTGCTCTGGCCGGTGATTGCCGTCTACTGGCTGACCGGCCGCAGCCAGCGCCAGGCTTCGCAGCAGTGGTTAAAACAGATTGCCGGTTATGCCCGGCAGCAGCAGGTGCCGTTACCTGCGCCACTCGGCAGCTATTTTCATTTCCTGCGTTTTGGCGAAGCGATGCTGGATAAAATTGCCAGCTGGCGCGGCGATCTGCGCTGGGGAAAAGATATCGATTTTGCGCCGGGAGCCGAAGCGGCGATCACCGGCGCTGCGCCCGGTGGACGGCTGATTCTCGCGTCACATCTCGGTGATATCGAAGCCTGTCGCGCAATGGCACAGCAGGTCAGCGGACTGGTAATTAATGCGCTGGTCTTTACCGATAACGCGCCGCGTTTTCGTCAGATACAGGAAGAAATTGCGCCCTTATCAGGGGTGAATCTGCTGCCGGTCAGCGATATTGGCCCGGAAACCGCCATCCTGTTGCAGCAGAAGCTTGATGCCGGTGAATGGGTGGCGATTGTCGGCGATCGCACGGCGATTAACCGTCAGCGCGGCGGCTCCCGTCGCGTGATATGGAGTGAATTTCTTGGCCGCCCGGCACCGTTTCCGCAAGGGCCGTTTATCCTTGCCGCCGCGTTGCGTTGTCCGGTTTTGCTGATGTTTGCGCTTAAGCAACGCGGCAAACTGCGGATTTACTGCGAACCGTTTGCCGATCCGCTGTTATTGCCGCGCGCCAGCCGTCAGCAGGCGTTGCAGCAGGCGGTGGATCGCTATGCCGGTCGGCTGGCGCATTATGCGCTGATTTCGCCGCTCGACTGGTTTAATTTTTTCGATTTCTGGACGCTGCCTGACACGCAACCGGAGAACAAGGAGTGAGCGTGAATAACGATGCACGATTTTCTGTCGAGCTGGAGCTGACCGTGCCGTTCCACGATGTGGATGCGATGGGCGTGGTGTGGCACGGCAACTATTTCCGCTATTTTGAGGTGGCGCGTGAAGCGCTGCTGGCGAAATTTAATTACGGCTACCGTCAAATGAAAGCATCCGGCTATCTCTGGCCGGTGGTGGATACGCGGGTGAAATATCGCGGCACGCTCAGCTTTGAACAGCGTATTCGGGTGCAGGCCACCATCGAAGAGTATGAAAATCGTCTGCGTATCGCTTATCAGATCTTTGATGTTGCCAGCGGTAAACGCACCACTACCGGTTATACCATTCAGGTGGCGGTCGGGATTGCGTCGCAGGAGATGAGTTTTGTTTCGCCTGCGGTACTGTTTGAGCGCCTCGGGGTGACGCCATGAGAAAACGATTTCTCTGTGCGCTGGCGCTGTTTAGCCTGAATGTGCAGGCGGTAACGCTGGATCAACTGCAACAGCGCTTTGCCAGTCAGCCGGTGGTGCGCGCCGATTTTACCCAGCAGCGCGAGATTAAAGGGATGGCGCAGCCGCTGAAATCCAGCGGTAAACTGTTAATTGCGCAGGATAAAGGATTGTGGTGGCAGCAGGCGAAGCCATTTCCGTTAACCCTGGTGCTGGATGAGCAGCGTATGGTGCAGGTAATGAACGGCCAGCCGCCGCAGATTATCACTGCCGACAGCAATCCGCAGATGTTCCAGTTTAACCATCTGCTGCGCGCACTGTTTCAGGCCGATCGCGCGGTGCTGGAGCAAAATTTTGCCATCGATTTTAGCGCGCTGGCGAATGACCGCTGGCGGATTATCCTGACGCCAAAAAGCGCTCCGCTGGATAAGTTATTTAATAACATTACCCTGCAAGGGAAAAGCCAGCTGGATGCTATTGAGCTGAATGATAAACAGGGCGATGTGACTGATATCCACTTCACCAATCAGCAGCTGACGCCACGGACATTAAGCGAAGATGAAAAACAACGCTTTGTTTTCTGAGCGTCTGCGCATTGCGGCGGCCGGCTGGCTCGCCGTCTGCCTGCTGCTGCTGGCGACGCTGGCGTTGCTGCTGCCGCGCGCGACGATCAACAGTAGCGTGCTGGCGCTGTTACCCAAACAGGCGATGGGCGCGATCCCGGACGATTTACAACAGGGATTTATGCAGCGGCTCGACCGGCAAATGGTCTGGCTGATTAGCCCCGGCGAGCAGGGCGATACGGCGGTGGCTGACGACTTTCTGCATGCGCTACAGGCGATGCCGGCGCTAAAAAATGTTAAAGGGCCGGTGGATGCGCAACAGCAGCAGCAGTGGGGGCAGTTTGCCTGGCAGCAGCGTAATGGTCTGATTGATCCGGCGACCCGCCAGCGGCTGGCGGACGGCGGCGGCGCGCAGGCAGACTGGATTCTGGCGCAGCTCTATTCGGCGTTTGCCGGGGTCAGCGGCAAGGAGCTGGCGAACGATCCGTTACTGCTGGTGCGCGGCGCTCAACTGGCGATGCAGCAGAATGCCAGCCAGCTGACGCTGCGCGATGGCTGGCTGATGGCGCACGATAAACAGGGGCGTCAGTGGTATTTTATCCATGGTGAACTGGCGAGCAATTCGTTTGATATGCAGCAGAGTCATGCGGTGGTGCAGCAGTTACACTCCCTGGCCTCCCGCCTGCAACAACAGTATCCCGACACCCGGCTGCTGACACGCGGCACGGTGTTATACAGCGATTTTGCCAGTCAGCAGGCGCGCCATGATGTCGCGACGCTGGGCGTAGCGACGGTAATCGGCGTACTGCTGCTGGTATTTTCGGTGTTTCGTTCGCCGCGTCCGTTGCTGTTATGTGCGCTGTCGGTCTCGATTGGCGCGCTGGCCGGTACCACCATCACCTTGTTGTGCTTCGGCGAGCTGCATCTGATGACGCTGGTAATGAGCATCAGTATTGTCGGCATCTCGGCGGACTATACCCTCTATTACCTGACCGAACGCATGGTGCACGGTGCCGATGTCAGCGCGCAGCAGAGCTTGCAAAAAGTGATGCCCGCGCTGCTGCTGGCGCTGGCCACCGCCGCCATCGCTTATCTGATGATGTTATTCGCGCCCTTCCCTGGACTGCGCCAGCTGGCGGTATTTGCCGCCAGTGGCCTGACCGCCTCTTGTCTGACGGTGGTCTGCTGGTATCCGTGGCTGGTGCGCGGTTTGCCGGTGCGTCCGGTACCGGCGATGTTGCTGATGGCGCGCTGGCTGGCGGCCTGGCGGCGTCAGCGCTGGCTGAAATTCGGCTTACCGCTGCTGGTGGCGCTGATTTCTGTCTCCGGCCTGGCGATGCTGAAGGTAGATGACGATATTTCGCAGTTGCAGGCGCTGCCGCCGCAGCTGTTGCAGCAGGATGCGCAACTGACGCAGCTCACCGGGCAAAGCGCCGATCAGACCTGGTTTATGGTGTGGGGTAACAGCGCGGAACAGACGCTGCAACGGCTGGAAGCCCTGGCTCCGCAACTGCAACATGCACAGCAGCAGCGGTCGCTGACCTCCTGGCGTCTGCTGCCGCTGGCCTCGCAGGCGCAGCAGCAACGTGATGTAGCGCTGCTGAAACAGGCTGCACCCACGGTGATGGCGCAGCTCCGGCAGGCGGGTGTTGAGATCGCCGAACCTGACCTGCGCGCAATGACGGTGACGCCAGAAGCGTGGCAGCGTAGCCCGAACAGTGAAGGCTGGCGGCTGTTATGGCTGAGTCTGCCAAATGGCCGCAGTGGCGCGCTGGTGCCGGTCAGCGGCGTGCAGAACAGTGCGCAACTGGCAGAGCTGGCGCAGGCGCTGCCGGGCGTGGCGTGGATCGATCGCAAAAGTACCTTTGACCAGTTGTTCAGTTTTTACCGCGTGATGCTCGGCTGGCTGTTACTGGCGGCGCTGGCGTTTATCGCCCTCAGCTATATGCTGCGGCTGGGTATCCGGCGCGGTCTGGTCAGCGTGCTGCCTTCAGTATTATCTCTCGGGGGCGGGCTGGCGGCGCTGGCATTCAGCGGTCATTCGCTAAATCTGTTTTCACTGCTGGCTCTGGTACTGGTGCTGGGAATTGGCATCAACTACACGCTGTTTTTCAGTAATCCGCGTGGTACGCCGATCACCTCGCTGCTGGCGGTATCGCTGGCGATGAGCACGACGTTACTGACGCTGGGGATGCTGGTATTCAGCCAGACGCAGGCTATCAGCAGCTTTGGCATTGTGTTATGCAGCGGTATTTTTACCGCCTTTTTATTGGCACCGCTGGCGTTACCCGAATCCAGAAGGAAAAAACGATGAAATTAGCGTGGATGGCGATGCTGGCCGCCTTGCTGCTCAGCGGCTGCGCCAGTCACAGTGACCCGACGCGCCCGCAGGCGTGGTTGAAACCCGGGGTAAAAGTGACGCTACCCGCGCCAGGCATAGAACCGCCGTTTAACCAGCAGCAATTGTTAACCGGTCACTTTAAAAGCAAACAGCAGTCACTGCTGGTGATGCTGAGTGCTGATCCGCAGCAGCTGACGCTGGTCGGGCTGTCATCCCTTGGCATTCGTTTGTTCCGCGTCAGTTATGACAGCAAAGGCATTGAGACTGAACAATCGATCGCGCTGCCGGAAATGCCGCCCGCCAGCCAGGTTCTGGCGGATATTATGCTCAGCCACTGGCCGCTGACGGCGTGGCAAAAGCAGCTACCGGCAGGCTGGACGCTGCGTGATATTGACGACCGCCGCCAGCTGCGTGATGCCAACGGCAAGCTGATTACCGAGATCCGTTACCTGATGCGCGGCGAGCAGCGTCAGCCGATTAGCGTGCAGCAATTTGCGTTTGGTTATCAGATCCTTATTCAACAACTGGATGCCTCATGATCTACTTCTCCGCCGTGGGCATGCTGAACGCGCTGGGTAACTCGCTGGATGATATTGCCGCTAACCTGGTGCGTGGTTATGCGCCTGGCATGCGGCCTGCTG
This sequence comes from Winslowiella iniecta, assembly GCF_001267535.1. Lineage (GTDB taxonomy): Bacteria > Pseudomonadota > Gammaproteobacteria > Enterobacterales > Enterobacteriaceae > Erwinia > Erwinia iniecta. The sequence continues at coordinate 151,223 of NZ_JRXE01000010.1, forward strand.
CCGACTGGCTGACCGGCGGGCGCAGCTGCTGGATTGGTCATGTTGATGACGAACTGCCGCCGCTACCGGCTGAACTGGCACCGCATAACAGCCGCAATAACCGCC
>NZ_JRXE01000011.1:0-28747 GCF_001267535.1 Winslowiella iniecta
ATACTGTTCACGAATCGCTTTGGCTGACCAGTAAGTCAGTGCCGCCACCATGCCGGTCGGGTTGTAGCCCAGACCCTGCGGGAACTTCTTTTCTGAATAATCTGTAGCAGTTTTTGCATAGTCAGTCATTGCACTCCGCTTTCCCTCTCCGTAAAATCGGCCGCCAGTTTTAGGGGTTTCGGTCGAAAATATTCGCCTTTCATTGTGTGAAATTCGTTCGTTAGCTTGTCCATTAGTTATTTATGCTGTAGTCAGGACATATTCTTGGATAAAAAATTAGGTCTCACCGCCCTCACCGCTCTGGTGCTTAGCTCGATGCTGGGTGCGGGCGTCTTTAGTCTGCCGCAAAATATGGCGGCGGTTGCCAGCCCAGCGGCGCTGCTGATTGGCTGGCTGATTACCGGCACCGGAATTATTTTTCTCGCGCTGGCGATGTTATTACTGACGCGGCTAAAGCCGGAGCTGGATGGCGGTATCTTTACTTACGCACGCGCCGGATTCGGCGATCTGGTCGGCTTCTGCTCCGCCTGGGGCTACTGGCTGTGCGCGGTGATTGCCAACGTCTCTTATCTGGTGATTGTTTTCTCGGCGCTGAGTTTCTTCACCGATTCGCCCGGCCATGTGGTGTTTGGCGACGGTAACACCTGGCAGGCAATTTTAGGCGCGTCGATTCTGCTGTGGCTGGTGCACTGGCTGGTGTTGCGCGGCGTGCAGACCGCCGCCAGTATCAACCTGGTGGCCACCCTCGGAAAACTGCTGCCGCTGGGACTGTTTGTGCTGCTGGCGATTGCTGCGTTTAACCTCGACCGCTTTAAATTTGATTTCACCGGCGTGGCATTGGGCAAACCGGTCTGGGAACAGGTGAAACAGACCATGCTGATCACCCTGTGGGTGTTTATTGGTGTGGAAGGCGCGGTGGTGGTGTCGGCTCGTGCGCGGCAGAAGAAAGATGTCGGTCGCGCCACGCTGCTGGCGGTGATTGCCGCGCTGTGCGTCTATCTGCTGGTGACGTTGCTGTCGCTGGGTATTGTGCCGCGCGCCGAGCTGGCAGAGATGCGCAACCCTTCAATGGCCGGGCTGATGACGCGCCTGATCGGTTCATGGGGCGATGTGGTGATTGCTGTCGGCCTGATTGTTTCGGTCTGCGGTGCTTATCTCAGCTGGACGATTATGGCGGCTGAAGTGCCGTTTATCGCCGCGCAACAGGGGGCTTTCCCGCGATCGCTCAGTAAGCAGAATGACCGCAGTGCACCATCGGCTTCGCTGTGGCTGACCAACGGCAGCGTCCAGCTGTGCCTGATTCTGATCTGGCTGACGCATTCCGATTACAACACCCTGCTGACCATCGCTTCTGAGATGATCCTGGTGCCCTATTTTCTGGTCGGTGCGTATCTGTACCAGGTATCGCGCAAGCTGAATAAACCCGGCATTACGCTGGTGGCGCTGGGTGCCTGCGCCTACGGCTTATGGTTACTGTACGCTTCCGGCCCGCTGCACTTATTGCTCTCGGTGGTGCTGTATGCGCCAGGCCTGCTGCTGTTTTTATTCGCCCGTCGCGGCGGACGCGCAGCACAACGCTTAAGCCGCATGGAGTGCAGCTCGATTGTTATGCTGATGGTGGCCGCCGTACCGGCGCTGTGGGTGCTGGTAAAATAGCGCGCTGTCTGAACCTTCAGGCGGAAGTCTGAAGGTTCACACTGATTTAATGCGCGGTGGGCAGAAAATGGATGCTCAGACGGTCGTTATGCTGAATAAGATTCAGCGGTTTGCGATATTCCAGCTGAATGGCTTCCAGCTGCTGTGCCGAAAGTGTGTAAGGCAACAGGATATCCAGCTGATTAATCTGCTGCTGTTCAGCCAGCGTAATCAGTCGGGCGATGTTAATTTCATCGCTGACCTGTGTTGAAATGATTTGCAACGCTAATTCTTTGAGTCTTTCGGACGAGGCGGGCTGGTGATTGTCGGGATTGCGCGTCACCATACCAAAGATGGGCAGCACGCCGTAAATTGCATCGACAAAGCTCCAGCGTTTTTTGCATGAAGCAGAAAGAAAATCCATATAATTGAAGCAGATGCGGTCACTGTACCCGGCTGACGCCAGCTCTTTCTCAGACACCCTCACTCTCCTCCCGATGGAAAAAATACCCTAAAAAAACCCTGTGAATATAATGGCATATTTTAGGGGGGCAGTACTATACATCTTGAGTTATTTAGCCAGGGTTCATAGTTGTTCTCCGAAAGAAAGGATATGCTGCTCTCCTCCGCAAACAGACGTACAGCATTATGAGCAAAATAGTATTTGTTGAAGATGATCAGGACGTTGGTGAATTAATCGCCGCATATCTCGGCCGCCATGGTATTGATGTGATCGTAGAAAGTCGCGGCGATCGTGCCGAAGCCGTTATCAGCGCCATCCAGCCCGCTCTGGTGATGCTGGATATTATGCTGCCCGGCAAAGATGGTATGACGCTGTGCCGCGACCTGCGCGCCAGCTGGTCCGGGCCGATCGTGCTGCTCACCTCACTGGACAGTGATATGAACCATATCCTGTCGCTGGAGATGGGAGCCAATGACTATATCCTGAAAACTACGCCGCCTGCGGTGCTGCTGGCACGACTGCGGCTCCATCTGCGACAGGCAGGCAACGGCAACAGCAGCGAAGAGATTGCTCCGGCACAGTCGGGCCATAAAGCGCTGCGTTTTGGCACGCTGTTTATCGATCCCATTAATCGCCAGGTGGCGCTGTCTGATGAAAATATCGCGCTGTCCACCGCCGATTTTGATCTGCTGTGGGAGCTGGCGACCCATGCCGGGCAGACCCTCAATCGTGACGCACTGCTGAAAACCCTGCGCGGCGTCAGTTATGACGGAATGGATCGCAGTATCGATGTTGCTGTCTCGCGCTTGCGTAAAAAATTAAATGACAGTGCCACCGAGCCTTACCGGATTAAAACTATCCGTAATAAAGGCTATCTGTTTGCCCCCCATGCCTGGGAAAATATCAACGCATGAGAAAGCTCTTTATCCAGTTTTACCTGCTGCTGTTTGTCTGCTTTCTGGTGATGGCGTTGCTGGTAGGTCTGGTGTACAAATTCACCGCAGAGCGCTCCGGCCGTCAGTCGATGGACGACATGATGAAAAGTTCGCTGTATCTGATCAGCAGCGAGTTGCGCGGGATCCCGCCGCGCGACTGGAATAAGACCATCAATAATCTCGATCTGAATCTGTCATTTAAGATGCATATCAAACCGCTGAACAAAATTAAGCTCGACGCGCCGGATATGCGTCGCTTACGTGCTGGTGAAATCGTCACACTGGACGATGACTACAGCTTTTTGCAGCATATTCCGCGTAGCCACTATGTGCTGGTGGTCGGCCCGATTCCCTACCTGTTCTTCCTGCATCAGATGCGGCTGCTGGATATTGCGCTGTTAGCGTTTATCGGCCTGTCGCTGGCGTTTCCGGTCTTTATCTGGATGCGCCCGCACTGGAAAGATATGCTGAAACTGGAGTCGGCGGCGCAGCGTTTTGGTCAGGGCCATCTTGATGAGCGCATCCATTTCGACAATGCGTCCAGCCTGATTCGCCTTGGCGTCGCCTTTAATCAGATGGCGGATAACATTAATACGCTGGTCGCCAGCAAGAAACAGCTGATCGACGGTATCGCCCACGAGCTGCGCACGCCGCTGGTGCGCCTGCGCTACCGGCTGGAGATGAGTGATAACCTGACCGCAGCGGAGTCCGCCGCCCTGAATCGCGATATTGGCCAGCTGGAAGCCCTGATTGAAGAGCTGCTGACCTATGCACGACTCGACCGCCCGGAAGTTGGCCTGAATCTGCAACGGCTCGATCTTGCCGGCTGGTTGCAGGAAAGACTGGACGATATCCGTATCCTCCATCCTGAACACCTGATCAGCCTTGATACGCCACAGCGTGACAATATTGGCATTGCCGATACCCGGCTGATGGAGCGGGTGCTGGATAATCTGGTCAATAACGCGCTGCGCTATGCCGATCGGCAACTGCGGGTGGGTTTGTGGTTTGACGGTAATATCGCCTGTTTACAGGTGGAAGATGATGGCCCCGGCATCCCGCTTGCCGAACGCCAGCGGGTGTTTGAGCCGTTTGTGCGTCTCGATCCCAGTCGCGATCGCGCTACCGGCGGCTGCGGCTTAGGGCTGGCGATCGTGCATTCGGTTGCCCAGGCACTGGGCGGCCATGTGATTATCGACAGCAGCCCGCTTGGCGGTGCCTGCGTTCGCTTTTGCTGGCCGGTTGATTTACCCTTGCCGACAACAGCGATCGCCTAATCTACTTTCAGGTCGGGCTACCGGCCTTTTTCGTGCTCAAGGAGACATCACGTGACATCTGCATATCAGCATCTGACTCAAACCTTCCAGCGCCTGTCGCGTTTCGGCCATCTCTCAGCCATTGCTGGCTGGGATATGCAAACCATGATGCCGGCAGGCGGCAGCCGCGCACGTGGCGAAGCGCTGGCGGAGCTAAGCGTTTTGCAGCATGAAATCTTAACCGACAAGCAGGTTGGCGGCTGGCTGGATCGCGCGGAACAGGAGTCGCTGAATGATGTTGAGCGCGCTAACCTGTTCGAAATGCGCCGTGCCTGGCAGCAGGCTGCCCTGCTACCTGCGTCGCTGGTGGAAGCCAAGTCGATTGCGGGTTCACGTTGCGAGCACGCCTGGCGTCAGCAGCGTCCGGCCAATGACTGGCAGGGCTTCGCCAGTAACTTAAAAGAAGTGGTCAAACTAAGTCGTGAAGAGGCTGAAATCCGTGCCCAGGCCAACGGCTGCTCGCGCTATGATGCGCTGCTTGATGTGTTTGAGCCGGGCATGACCAGCGCGAAGCTGGATAAAACCTTTGGCGACCTGAAACAGTGGCTGCCGCAGCTGCTGCAACGCATTGTCGACAAACAGTCGCAGGAAAAAGTCGATCGCCCGGTCGGGCCGTTCGCCATCGAATCTCAGCGTCAGCTCGGCCTTAGCGTGATGCAACAACTGGGCTTTGATTTTAATGCCGGTCGTCTCGACGTCAGTGCGCACCCGTTTTGTGGCGGCGTGCCGGAAGATGTGCGCATCACCACGCGTTACAATGAAAATGAGTTTCTCAGCGCCATGATGGGGGTAATCCACGAAACCGGCCATGCGCGTTATGAGCAAAATCTGCCGAAACAGTGGCCTGGACAGCCGGTTTCCCATGCCCGCTCCACTGCCATTCACGAATCGCAAAGCCTGTTCTTCGAAATGCAGCTGGCACGCAGCGCCGATTTCCTGCAACTGATTCTGCCGCAGGTCGCCACGCATATGGGCGATCAGAGCGCGTTGCAGGCGGATAATTTCGTCCGTCTTAATCAACGGGTCAAAGCTGGCTTTATCCGCGTTGATGCCGATGAGGTGAGCTATCCGGCTCACGTGATCCTGCGCTATGAGATTGAACGCGCGCTGATAAGTGGCGAGATTGAAGTCGACGATATTCCGGCCATCTGGCAGGAAAAAATGCAGGCTTACCTTGGCGTTGATACGCACGGTAATTATCGTGATGGCTGCATGCAGGATATTCACTGGACCGACGGTGCCTTCGGTTACTTCCCGACTTACACCCTCGGCGCAATGTATGCCGCACAGCTATTCCAGGCGCTAAAACGCGCCCTGCCGCAAGTGGAAACACAGATTCGCGAAGGGGATTTGCAGCCGATCTTTGACTGGCTACAGCAGAATATCTGGCAGCACGGCAGCCGTTTCAGCACCCGTCAGCTGATGACGAATGCTACCGGCGAAGATCTTAATCCGGCATATTTCCGTCAGCATCTGGAAAATCGCTATCTGAATAACTGATTTTCCGGGAAACCTCTTACGCCATCAGGAGGGGAGCCGAAAACGGCTCCCCTACGACCGCGACAGCCGTTGTACATTCGGTTACACGCCGATACCAATCACTCACGGAAACTCCCCTGCCAATTCCCTATAGTGCTTTCACCGGCCCCGCAGTGGGCTAATAGATGAAAAACATTCGAGGGTTGGATAATGAAAAAGTTAGTTTCTCTGGTTGTCGCCGCTGCTATGGGTCTGTCTTCCGTTGCTTTCGCTGCTGAAACCACCGCGGCTCCGGTTACCACGCATACCGCTACCACTGCTCACAAAACTGTGCATCATAAAAAACAGCACAAAGCTGCGGTTCAGAAAGCGCAAGCAGCTAAAAAGCATCATAAAAAAGCCACCAAACCAGTTGCACAAAAAGCGCAGGCCGCTAAAAAACATCATAAAAAAGCCACTAAGCCAGTAGCACAGAAAGCGCAGGCGGCTCATAAGCACCATAAAAAAGCCACCAAACCAGTTGCGCAGAAAGCGCAGGCAGCCAAAAAACATCACAAAAAAGTCGCTAAGAAAACCGCTGCTGCACCTGCAGCATAATGATGTCGCGGGTTAACCTGCGACAGCCGGTCTGACTTTGCTAAACACCCGGCTACTCCGGGTGTTTCTTTCCTGGAGTAGCGGAAATGGTGCGTCGCTATTTATTCGAAATTATCCTCATTACGATGATCCTCTGCGGTATCATTACCGTCAGCTTCTGGCTTTAAATGCTGTAGCGTGCTGATATTACGAATTAAACTCCCTTTTTTGCTGCTCACCGTCTATAGTTAACTCTTCACGCGTGATAATGACTATTTAAACAGTTCTCACCCTTCCTGAGAGTGATATGCGCATAACGGCCGTGGTATTAATGGGATTGCTGTCGCTGGCATTTTATTCCCATGCTGATGAAGATTCGCTCAGCGAAGACGACACCCAAACCCTGTTTTTTGGAAAAGACGATCGCCAGGCGGTGGACGACACCGCCAGCGTGCCGTGGGAAGCTATTGGCCAACTGGAAACCGCCAGCGGTAACCTGTGCAGCGCGACCCTGATTTCTGCTCATCTGGCGCTGACCGCCGGTCACTGTCTGCTGACCCCGCCGGGCAAGCTGGATACACCGGTGGCGCTGCGTTTTATTGCCAATGCCGGAGGCTGGCGCTATGAGATTCACGATATTGAAGCGCGGGTCGATCCGGCATTGGGAAAAAAACTGAAGGCGGAGGGTGACGGCTGGATCGTGCCTGCTGCTGCGGCACCCTATGATTACGGCCTGATTGTGTTGCGTAATCCCCCGGCGGGCATTACGCCGGTTCCGCTGTTTGCCGGGTCACGCAGTGAGCTGACCGCCGCGCTGAAAGCGGCGGAGCGTAAGGTGACACAGGCCGGTTACCCGGAAGATCATCTGGAAACACTCTATTCGCATCGCGACTGTCTGGTCACCGGCTGGGCGCAGCGCTCGGTACTATCCCATCAGTGCGATACGCTGCCGGGCGACAGCGGCTCCCCACTGCTGTTGAAAGTCGATGATGGCTGGCAGTTAATTGCGGTGCAAAGCTCCGCTCCGGCGGCGAAAGATCGTTACCGGGCGGATAACCGCGCGATTGCCGTGACCGCATTTCGCGATCAGCTGGAAGCGTTAGCGCTGTAAAATAGTCAGGGCAGCATCAATGCCGCCCTGACTGTCACGCGTTAAGCTGTGAGCTGCTCCATCGCCTGCAAAATACGCTTATCGGAAATGGGATACGGCGTCCCCAGTTGCTGAGCAAAGTAGCTGACGCGCAGCTCCTCAATCATCCAGCGGATATCCTGCACGTCCTCATCATCCTGACGCGTCGGCGGCAGCTTGTTAAACCAGCGACTCCACGCCTGTTGCACCTGCTCAACTTTCAGCATCCGTGCGCGATCGCTGTGCGGATCGACCGGTAATTTTTCCAGACGACGCTCAATCGCATGCAGATAACGCAATGTATCCGGCAGGCGTTTCCAGCCGTTTTGCGTCACAAAGCCGCGATACACCAGCCCGCCCATTTGCGCTTTAATATCCGACAGTCCCAGCGCCATGGTCATATCCACGCGGCCTTTCAGGCGTTTATTGATCGCGAACACCGAGGTCAGAATCTGCTCGACCAGTTTTGCGATCTCCACCACCGTCTCATTCAGCTCCGCACGCACTTTTTCATGCAGGCGGGTAAAGTCGGCTTCCAGCCAGCCCGGACCGCCAGACTCAGCAATCAATTTATCCACGCCGCAGGCAATACAGTCATCAATTAAATCCAGCACTTTACCGTAAGGATTAAAGTACAAACCGAGCTTGGCCTTATTCGGCAATTTTTCATGCAGATATTTAATTGGCGACGGGATATTCAGCAGCAGTAACCGTCGCTGACCGCGCCACATCATCTTCTGCTGTTCGTGCTGACTGTCGAACAGACGAATCGCCACGCTGTCCTTTTCATCGACCAGCGCTGGCCAGGCTTTTACGCTGTAGTTACCGCGCTTCTGCTCAAAGTGGTCTGGCAGATCGCCGAAACTCCACAGATGCAGCCCGCTCTGCTCCAGCCCATCATCGGCCACCAGCGACAGGGTTTCCTGCACCTTATCTTTTAACCCGGCACGCAATGCGCTCAGATCTTTGCCTTCTTTCAGCTTGTGGTTATTTTCATCCACCACGCGGAAGGTCATTTTCAGATGATCGGGCACCTGATCCCACTGCCAGGCATCACGCTCAAGGGTAACGCCGGACATACGGCGGAATTCGCGCTCCAGCGCTTCCAGCAACGGCGTTTCCAGCGGCGTGGCACGCCCGAGGAAAGCTTCAGCATAGTTTGGTGCCGGCACGAAATTACGGCGCAGCGGTTTCGGCAGTGATTTAATCAGCGCGATAATTAATTCGCGGCGCACGCCGGGGATCTGCCACTCAAAACCGGCTTCCTCCACCTGATTCAGCAATGGCAACGGAATATGTACCGTGACACCATCGGCATCGGTGCCGGGTTCAAACTGATAGCTAAGCGGTAACTTCAGATTGCCCTGATGCCAGAAGTTCGGATAATCCAGCTTGCTGACATTCCCCGCCCCCTCTTTTATCAGCATCTCTTTGGCAAAATTCAGCAGTTCCGGCGTCTGTTTACTGACATTTTTCCACCAGCTGTCAAAATGTCGTGCGGACACCACCTCATGACCGATGCGCTGATCATAAAAAGCGAACAGCGTTTCATCATCCACCAGAATGTCGCGACGGCGCGATTTATGCTCCAGTTCCTCAATTTCAGTGCGCAATTTCAGGTTAGCTTTGAAAAACGCGTGACGCGTCTGCCAGTCGCCTTCCACCAGCGCATGACGAATAAACAGCTCGCGTGACAGCGCCGGATCGATTTTGCTGTAATTCACTTTACGCGCCGCAACAATCGGCAGGCCATACAGGGTGACCTTTTCCGTCGCCATCACCGCGCCCTGGGCTTTCTCCCAGTGCGGCTCACTGTAACTGCGTTTCAGCAGATGCTGGGCAATCGGCTCAATCCATTCCGGCTCAATGCGCGCCGCGATCCGCCCCCACAGACGGCTGGTTTCCACCAGCTCGGCGACCATGGTCCATTTCGGCGGCTTCTTAAACAGGCCGGAACCGGGGAAGACAGCAAAACGAGCATTGCGAGCGCCGGTAAACTCCTGTTTATCTGCATCTTTCTGACCGATATGCGACAGTAAACCATTCAATAACGCGAGGTGAATTTCGCGGAACTCGGCTGGCGCAGTGTTAACCGGTAGCCCCTGTTCACGCACGACCTGCCGCAGCTGGGTATAAATATCCTGCCACTCACGTACCCGCAGATAGTTAAGATAATCGGTTTTACACTGGCGACGGAACTGGCTGGATGACAGCGTTTTCTGCTGCTCTTTCAGGTAGTCCCACAGATTCACAAACGCCATAAAATCGGAGTCTTTATCCGCAAAGCGCCGGTGCTTTTCATCTGAAGCCTGCTGTTTATCCACCGGGCGTTCGCGCGGATCCTGAATCGACAGCGCGGCGGTAATAATCATCACTTCGCGCACACAGCCATACTGCTGTGCCGCCAGCACCATCCGCGCCAGACGTGGGTCAACTGGTAACTGTGCCAGCTGACGACCGGAAGCGGTCAGTTTATAGCGCTGCCCCTCTTCCTGGGTAATCGCGCCCAGCTCTTCCAGCAGGCGCACGCCATCCTGAATATTGCGTTTATCCGGCGCTTCCACAAACGGAAAGGCGCTGATATCGCCGAGCCCCAGCGCGGTCATCTGCAAAATAACTGACGCGAGGTTAGTGCGCAGAATCTCCGGATCGGTAAACTCCGGGCGATTGTTGAAATCCTCTTCGGCATACAGGCGAATACAGATACCTTCCGACACGCGTCCGCAGCGCCCTTTACGCTGATTTGCCGAAGCCTGAGAAATCGGCTCAATCGGCAGACGCTGCACCTTGGTGCGGTAACTGTAGCGACTAATACGCGCCGTACCGGGGTCGATAACGTATTTTATCCCCGGTACCGTCAGCGAGGTTTCCGCGACGTTGGTCGCCAGCACGATGCGGCGACCGCTGTGCGACTGAAAGACCCGGTTCTGCTCGGCGTTCGACAGGCGGGCATACAGCGGCAGCACTTCGGTATGCGGTAAGTCGCGCTTGATTAGCGCATCGGCGGTGTCACGGATCTCCCGCTCGCCGCTCATAAAGATCAGAATATCGCCGCGACTTTCCTGGCCCAGCTCATCAACCGCATCGAAAATCGCCTGTAGCTGATCGCGATCGCTGTCATCAATATCCTCGGAAACCGGGCGATAGCGCACCTCAACCGGATAAGTCCGGCCGGAGACTTCAATGATCGGCGCATGGTTAAAATGACGGGAAAAACGCTCAGGATCGATGGTCGCGGAGGTAATAATGATTTTCAGATCCGGGCGACGCGGCAGCAGTTCGCGCAGGTAGCCCAGCAGAAAATCGATATTCAGACTGCGTTCATGCGCTTCATCGATAATGATGGTGTCGTACTGCATCAGCAGGCGGTCCTGCTGAATCTCGGCCAGCAGAATACCGTCGGTCATCAGCTTCACCTGCGTGGTGTCACCAACCTGATCGTTAAAACGAACTTTATAACCGACACAGCCACCGAGCGTGGTCTCCAGCTCTTCGGCAATACGGTTCGCCACGGTACGTGCCGCCAGGCGGCGCGGCTGAGTATGACCAATCAGCCCTTTAATGCCGCGACCCAGCTCCATACAAATTTTCGGCAGCTGGGTGGTTTTGCCTGAGCCGGTCTCACCGGCAACAATAACGACCTGATGATCGCGAATCGCTTCCGCTATCGCCTGTTTTTTCTGGCTGACCGGCAGATTTTCCGGAAAGGTCATTTTCGGTGTTGCCGCCAGACGCTGCGCCACGCGCTGCTCGGCGTCGGCAATCTCCTGACTCAGCTCAGCGGCAATGCCCTGCTGGGCCGCCGGGCTTTTCACTTTCTTCGCGCCTTGCATCCGGCGCTGCAAGCTCTGACGATCGCGCAGCATCAGTGCGTCCAGACGAGGATAGAGTGCCGTCAGCGGCGAGTTGTTGGTATTTTCAGACATGTTGGTTCAGTACCCGTTTGGCGCAGCGACGGTTAATTATCAGAGGAAGTGTCGTCGCCCTGCTGGCGTTAATAAAATTCTTCAGTCGTTGGCGCGCAGTTTAGCACAGCGTAATAAGTGTGAGCGCCATCTCTAGGTATGCTTGTTCAATAATTTCGAACATAGCTCTCGAAATATTGCGCTATCACTCGATGATAAATGCCCCTAAAGTGTAAACCATTGAGCGGACAGCCTTCCGCATTAACAAACAGGAAAAGATCATGAGCAAAGTATTAGTTCTTAAATCCAGTATTCTCGCCGGTTACTCACAATCAGGCCAGCTGGCTGACTTCTACGTTGAGCAAGCGAAAACCGCAGGTGATGACGTGACCGTACGTGATTTAGCCGCTAACCCGATTCCGGTACTGGACGGTGAGCTGGTCGGCGCACTGCGTCCTTCCGAAGCGCCACTGACGCCACGTCAGCAAGAAGCGCTGTCGCTGTCTGATGAGCTGATTGCTGAACTGCAAGCACACGACACCATTGTTATTGCGGCACCGATGTACAATTTCAACATCCCAACCCAGCTGAAAAACTATTTTGACCTGATTGCCCGTGCCGGTGTGACTTTCCGTTATACCGAAGCAGGCCCGGAAGGTCTGGTGAAAAACAAGCGTGCGGTGATCATCTCCAGCCGCGGCGGCATCCACAAAGATACCCCTGCTGACCTGCTGACCCCATACGTTAAACTGTTCCTCGGTTTTATCGGCATCAGCGACGTAAACTTTGTCTTTGCTGAAGGTATTGCTTACGGTCCGGAAGTCGCCACCAAAGCGACCACCGATGCGAAAGACGCGATCAAGCAGCTGGCTACGGCTTAATTGCTCACTTTAGGGGCGGCGTTCTCGCCGCTCGTGCCGGGGTTAGCCCCCTGCTTCCCCTCAGGACGGTAGCCGAAAACGGCTCCCCTGGGTTATGCCAGTCACATTGTGACTGGCATTGTTTTCCGGGCAAGAGAGTTACAGTCCTGTCGCTTTAATCTTGAGTTTATCTGTCAGGCGAATCATACTTCCAGCCGATAAGTGTTTACTTTTTCTGCAACCATAGCCCGTTAATGCCGCGCACATATTCCCCGGCTTCCGCGCGCTGGACCAGTTTTTCCCCGGCAATACGCGCCACTTGCGCGGTAGACATCCCGTTTCGCTGCGCCAGTTGCTGATACTGCTGCTCACGGCCCTGATTAATCCGCGCCACCAGCGCCAGTGTGGTGCTGTCCTGCTGAACAGGTGCGATATAGCCGCTCAGGGTTTCACCTACTCGCCCCTGTTGTCGCGCTTCATCCAGGGAAAGCGCCCATGCCGACGGCGAGAACAGCATGCCAGCCAGCACCAGCCAGAGTAACTTTCTCATTTCCGGCTCCTTATCAGAACAGATCGCTCTGATTTTTCAGCAACGCTTCCACATCCTTATCCACCTTAATATGAATTTCATGTTCAATTTTCACATTCATATTGATGGTGATCGGCTCTTTAGGTGCGGCCACTTCAATGCGCGGTACGCAACCCGCCAGCAGCCCCCAGATCGGTAACAGCCCCAGCAGTTTAGTTGTCAGTGTCATGAGGTTTTTTTTCCTTCTGCGACGGCAAGGTAGCATGCTCTTCTACCCAGGATTGCAAGTTATCGCCAAAGCGCAGGCTGCGCCAGAGCTGAAAAAGATTTTCACGCTGGGTGTAATTTAACGCCACCCGCTGATTTTTATCGCGAAAACGGCTGCTGCCATCGACCTGCGCCCGCATGGTCAGCTCGCCTAAATTGTCGAGGTTAAGGGTCGCCCACGAGCGCGAAATTTCCATATAACGTAACCAGTCAATCGCCGCACCGGCAGCAATATTATTGCTGGCGATGGCATCCGCCATCTGTTTATCCAGTCGCAACGTCAGATTGCCACTGTTGGCGATCCAGCCATCCTGTATTAACCACTGCGAATGATTTAGCCACAACGGCAACGCGCCGTTAATCCGTCCCGACATGGCAATCTGCTTCGGTTTAATTGCCGTGACCAGTTCGCTTAGCTCAAGATTCTGCAAGCGCACCGTCGCCGCCTGATGCTGCGGCAGCGCCAGCTGCGCCATACTCAGCTGGCCGCCAAGCACATCGACACTGACATTGCTCAGCGTCAGTGGCTGCTGCTCGCTCCACGGGTAAGTGCCCTGTAAATCGGCGGTAACATTGTGCATAGCAAATTGGTTTTTGATCTCTTTAATCCGCAGCGATACCGGGCCGCGCGCACCAAAATGCCACTGATGTGCTTGCAGCCGGAACGGCAGCGAAAAATCGATACCATTGATCTCGTTGTCCGGCAGCCGCACGCTGCCCTGGTTAACCACCCAGTGGCCGCCCGCTTCAAAGCCTTGATCGGTAGCAGCCGAGAATGCCACCTGCGCTTTCAGCGTGCCGGACTGAATTTTCAGCTTCAGATCGTTACTCAGCAACGGCTGAAACACCGTCAGCGACTGTTGCGGCCACCAGGCCTGGCCACGCAGCCGTTCACCATCCCAGCGGCCATTGACCCTTACCGGGCCTATCGCTTCGGCGTTCAGTGCGCCACTGAATAAAAAGTTGGCCGGGTCGCGTCCGGTTACCGCCAGCTTCAAAGTTGAAGGCGGCAGGAAACCGCCGGAACTGAAGCGGGTTTCACGCGCCGCCAGCTGCAATTCGCCGTTGAAGGCCGCTTTATCCGCTGCACGTTGCCAGCGCAGCGGTGACGTCAGCGTCAGCCGCGGGGTTCGCATACTGACCATGCCATAGCTCAGGCGATCAAAGCCGGTCGACAGCGTATTCAGTTCGATGGTGGTGTCCTGCCAGCTGCCGGTGCCGGCTACATCCCACCTGGCAGAGAGCGGCGCCATATAACCCGTCGCCCAGTAACGCCAGCTCCAGCGCCCTTTGTCCGGCCAGAAATCGGCGGCACGGCCATCAAGGTGCAGCATAAAGCGCCCCATACTCGGATCATGGGCTTTCAGAATCGCCTGTAAACGGCCATCAATACCGGCTGAAGAGATTTTCACCCCCGCCAGCGGCCAGCGCGCTTCATCAACTTCCAGCGTCGATAACAAGCGGCCACGCATCCGCAGCAGCGCGCCAGGCTGGAGGGTGACTTGCGGATCCAGCAGTGAACCGTTGATCATCCCCGGCATACTGGTATAGAACTGCAAATTTGCCAGTTTGCTGGCACCAGTAAGCTGGAAAGGAAGCTGGCTGTTAAGCATATCCAGATGGCCAGGCCCGACACTCAGCACCACATTGCCTTTACCGCCACGTCCTTCGGTCAATACGTTAAGCCGCGCGGTAATTTCCGTGGCCGCCAGCCCCTGCTGCCACTGACTTAGCGTCAGCGACACGCCGCCAGAAACCGGCTGCATGGCATACGGCCAGCGCCATTTACCCTGGGTAATCGCAATCTGCTGCGCTGATACTGACCACGGCAATCTCACTAGCGGTTCATTGTCGCCCTGTTGCTTCACCAGCAGTTCACCCTGCTGTTGCTGCCAGTTAAGTTGCAGATTCAGCGGCTGTGGTAATCCCTGTAAGTTGAGATCGCCATGCAGCTGGCCAGCACGCGGTAAACCGTCAGGAAAAGTGGGTAAGGTTAACTGTCCCGACAGCTCAACCGGCTGCGCCAGCGCCGAATGATGGATCTTAATCTGGCGGATAGCGAGCTGTTGCCCTTGTAAATGCGCACTGAGACGCAGGTTATCGCCCTGATAGTCCAGCTGCTGATTTCCTCCACGGGAAGAGAGCTGAAGTTTACCGGCGTAATCCTGATAAGGGGCAATGGAGAGTTGAGTGATGGTGACATCGGCATCCGGCAGCATTGCCTGCCAGTCGGCCAGTGAACGTGGCGCATCACGATTTTCATCCGGCGGCAATTTGCTCAGGCAGGCGGTATTTAAACTGACGTTATCTGCTGCGGCCTGCCAGCGTTGTGCTTTATAACTCAGCGCCACATGGGTCAGCGCCGTCAGCTGGCAATCACCGGCGTAATACTGCACGCCAGGCAACCACAGGCCGCCGTTGCGCCAGCGCGGGCTGCCGTCCAGCGCAATAGTGGTATCTTGCGGCAACCAGATCCCGGCCAGCCGCGGCAGCCATTGGGTGACGGTCAGCATCATCCCGGTTAACAGCAGAACTAAAGCCAGCACCGCAGCACAAAAAATGTAAAAGCCCCGAGTCATGGCACTGAATATCCGTTCTGTCCGTGAAGTTATTGTCTTAAATGATGGCACGTAACGGCATATCGGTGAAGTTTTTATCTTTAAATCAAATAATTCCTCACTGCGAAATGGCAACCCGCCGACGAGATTTTTACAGCGCCATGAGAATAGTTGTTAAGATGAACAGAGAATCAGCTTAATTGCCTTGAAGCAGGAGAGGAATGATGAAACTTGCGGTGTACAGCACCAAGCAATATGACCGGAAATACCTTGAGCACGTCAATGAAAGCTACGGTTTTGAGCTGGAGTTTTTTGACTTCCTGTTAAATGAGCAGACGGCAAAAACGGCCGTCGGCTGTGAAGGCGTCTGTATCTTCGTCAATGATGACGGCGGACGCGTGGTGCTGGAAGAGCTGGCTGAGCTGGGCGTTAAATTTGTCGCGCTGCGCTGCGCCGGGTTTAATAATGTCGACCTTGATGCGGCGAAACAGCTTGGTATCCGCGTGGTGCGCGTGCCGGCCTACTCACCGGAAGCGGTGGCGGAACACGCTATCGGTATGATGATGACGCTTAACCGCCGCATTCATCGCGCATATCAACGCACCCGCGACGCCAATTTCTCACTGGAAGGCCTGATTGGTTTCAATATGCACGGCCGCACCGCCGGCGTGGTCGGCACCGGTAAAATTGGTATTGCCGCGCTGCGTATTCTGAAAGGATTCGGCATGCGTCTGCTGGCGTTTGATCCTTATCCCAGCCCGCAGGCTCTGGAGTTAGGCGTTGAGTATGTTGATATCAAAACGCTGTTCGGGCAGTCGGATGTGATTAGCCTGCACTGCCCGCTGACGCCGGAAAATCATCATTTACTCGATGCCAGCGCGTTTAGCCAGATGAAAGATGGGGTGATGATCATTAATACCAGCCGCGGTGGATTAATCGATTCGCAGGCGGCGATTGATGGGCTAAAACAGCAAAAAATTGGCTCGCTGGGAATGGACGTGTATGAAAATGAACGCGATCTGTTCTTTGAAGATAAATCTAATGACGTGATTCAGGATGATGTGTTCCGTCGTCTGTCGGCCTGTCACAATGTGCTGTTTACCGGCCATCAGGCGTTTCTGACCGCCGAAGCGCTGACCAGCATTTCCGAAACGACGCTGGCGAATTTACGTCAGCTGGAACAAGGCGAAGCCTGCGCCAACGAGCTGACCGCGTAGTTCTTTCGGGTCACTCACGGTGACCCGTTATCCACCTCTCAGAAGCGTGCGCAGCTGCCACTCAGTAACGCACTCTCCTCACAGCGACGCCCATTGGCGAGCTGACACATCCCTACTGATGATCCATCTAACTGCCGAGACAACGCCAGCGTGCCACCGGCACTGGCGCAATTCGTTGCCGCTAAATCGGACATCGTCACTCTGGCTGGTACGTGGGCGGCAGTTGCCTGCTGCGGCGGTTCGTTGTCGACGTTGCTGCTGCATGCTGATAACAGCAACACAGCGCCGGCAAGCAGAAAAGTCGCTGCTTTCATATGTCGGGCTCCGGGAAGATGTCATGGGAAAAAGCGTAGTCAGCATATGTCACGATTAATCGCAGGTCGAGGCCTGAGATCAATTTTCAACTAAATAAAATTGGCGAAATAGCAATAGCAGGATTCTTGATTGTCATGATGTTTCATCATGGATGCCCATCAAGGAAATCGATAATCTGACATATCAGTAACTTACCTGCGAAGCCTGATGTCGCGGCGCAGAATGCCACACGAGATGTCGTTACGCACTTTTTAACCCGTTCTTTGTCAGACAGACTACCGGAGAAAAAGGCGTGGAACCGCTATGAAGTATTTTAGGCGTGATTAATTCAGCGTGATTAGCAATGTTATGAGAACTATATTTAATAAAATCCTCACCTCTGAGATGAAATAGATAAATCGACAGGAAAATCATGATGATTAAATTCTTATCAACTTCTGCTTATCCTTTTCCTTCGTTAAAACCCCACCTTAATTAATAGTTGATTACGCCATCTTTTTATGGCAAAAGATGCACGGGGCTTGCATTCATTATTGATAATGACAAGCTAGCCGAATTAAGCGTCTTTCGTTAATTTTAATAATATAACCAGAAGGAATTGAATAATGAAAATCAAAAGGAATGCCATTATTGCCAGCAGTTTGCTGTGCGGTATGTTGTCAAGCGCCTTACCCGCCGCAGCGGCTAACGTCATGTTCGGTGACAATGAAAATCAGTTACTTATTAGCGCCGGGCAAAGCATCCGTAATGATATTAAAGATCCAAAAACAGAAAACCTTTATATAGCAAGCTTATCATATGGAATACCAACTCATTATTTTAACTTCCTTCAGGGACGGTTTAATTTTGAAGTGGGTGCTTTCAGAGGGAAGAATGGCAGTGATAATGACCGCGTGGGTTCGCCTGGTTATCCTAAAACCACCGACATGAAGCAATATAATCTGGGCTATGCCGGTTTTTCACAGGATATTGCCGTGATTTATTTCGGCGGCTTTTATACCTCGCTGGGTCTGGGGGCTTATATGAAAACCAAAGCCACTAACAGAATCGGCACCGCTTTCACCTTCGGGGAAAAAGCGGCCTTAGGCTATAATTTTGGCCCGGTTGCGGTCGAAGCTTATATCCGTCATTTCTCTAATGCCGGTTTATCAGAACAAAATAGCGGACAGAACTTTTATGGTGCTGCCCTCGCGTATAATTTCTGATGCTTTTGCAACCTGATCGGGTGAAAGTGACGAGAAAGTAACCCGGTTTGCCTGGCGGTGCTCTGCTCAGGCAGAGCACACAAAAGTAAAAATTCACCGCCTTCCCCTTTGCTAGACTGAATGGATAACCACTCTCTTTGTGTGGCAGAAACGCTCAAGCTAAGGGTCAACTATGATAACTATCGACGGTAACGGAGCCGTGGCCTCAGTCGCTTTTCGCACCAGCGAAGTGATCGCTATCTATCCGATTACGCCCAGTTCGACGATGGCAGAGTTAGCCGATGCCTGGTCCGGGGATGGCCGCAAAAATATCTGGGGCGATATCCCGCGGGTGGTGGAGATGCAGTCGGAAGCCGGCGCTATCGCCACGGTACATGGTGCGCTGCAAACCGGCGCCCTTTCCACTTCGTTTACTTCATCACAGGGTTTGCTGCTGATGATCCCGACGCTGTACAAACTGGCCGGTCAGCTGACGCCCTTTGTGCTGCACGTCGCGGCCCGCACTGTCGCTACTCACGCGCTATCTATTTTTGGCGATCACTCCGATGTGATGGCGGTGCGCCAGACCGGTTGCGCCCTGCTGTGCGCCAGCAGCGTACAGGAAGCGCAGGATTTCGCGCTGATTGCGCAAATAGCGTCACTGAACAGCCGGGTTCCGTTTATCCACTTTTTTGACGGCTTCCGCACCTCACATGAAATCAACAAAATTGCGCCGATTTCCGACACCACGCTGCAACGCCTGATGCCGCAAAATGCTATCGATGCCCATCGTCAGCGCGCGCTGTCACCGGATCATCCGATCATTCGCGGCACTTCCGCCAACCCGGATACTTACTTTCAGTCACGCGAAGCCACCAATCCCTGGTATAACGCCACCTGCGGCCATGTTGAGCAGGCGATGAATGATTTCGCCGCCGCAACGGGTCGTCAGTATCAGCCATTTGAATATTACGGCCACCCGCAGGCCGAACGGGTTATCGTGGTGATGGGTTCGGCGGCGGGCACCTGCGAAGAGGTGATTGACGCGCTGCTGCCACGCGGCGAACGCGTTGGCGTGGTCAAAGTGCGGCTGTATCGCCCGTTTTCTCCCCGCCATCTGTTGCAGGCGATTCCGCAGAGCGCTAAACATATTGCGGTGCTGGACCGCACCAAAGAGCCGGGCGCGCTGGCAGAACCGCTGTATCTCGATGTGATGACATCAATTGCGGAAGCGTTCAGCCGTGGCGAGCGTCAGCAGATGCCGCGGGTATCCGGCGGACGTTACGGTTTATCATCGAAAGAGTTTGGCCCGTCCTGCGTGCTGGCGATTTATCACGCGCTGGCGGCGGATAATCCTCCGCCACGTTTTACCGTGGGCATTTACGACGATGTCACCCACCTTTCATTGCCGCTGCCGGAAAATAGCCTGCCAAATCATGCCAGACTTGAAGCGCTGTTTTATGGCCTTGGCAGCGACGGCACTGTTTCAGCGACAAAAAACAATATCAAAATTATCGGCAACAGTACGCCATTCAATGTGCAGGGCTATTTTGTCTACGACTCGAAAAAAGCGGGCGGATTGACCGTTTCTCATCTGCGCGTTAGCGAACGACCGATTCACTCTGCCTACCTGGTTGATAAAGCTGACTTTATTGGTTGCCATCAGTTGCAGTTTATTGATAAGTATCAGATGGTTGAACGACTGAAGCCGGGCGGCACTTTCCTGCTGAACACGCCGTACAGCGCCGATGAAGTCTGGTCACGCTTGCCGCAAGAGGTTCAGGCGCTGCTTAACGAGAAACAGGCGCATTTTTATGTGATTAACGCGGCGAAAATTGCCCGCGACTGCCAGCTGGGTGCACGTATTAATACCGTGATGCAAATGGCCTTCTTCCAGCTAAGTCAAATTTTACCGGGCGACAGTGCGCTCATCGAACTGCAAAATGCCGTCGCCCGCAGCTACAGCAGTAAAGGCCAGCAGCTGGTTGAACGGAACTGGCAGGCGCTGGCGGTGGCACAGCAGGCGCTGCAACATGTGCCGTTACAGCCGGTCGACGGCAACAGTCCGCTGCGTCCGCCGGTCGTCTCCGATGCCGCACCCGATTTTGTGAAAACCGTCACCGCCGCCATGCTGGCCGGACTGGGTGATGCGCTGCCGGTTTCCGCCCTGCCGCCGGATGGCAGCTGGCCAACCGGAACCACCCGGTGGGAAAAGCGCAATATCGCCGAAGCCGTACCGATCTGGAAACCGGAGCTGTGCACCCAGTGTAACCATTGCGTTGCCGCCTGCCCGCACTCGGCAATTCGCGCCAAGGTGGTGGCACCAGAGGCGCTGGACTCCGCACCTGAACAGCTCCAGTCGATGGAGGTAAAAGCACGTGATATGCGCGGCCAGAAGTATGTCTTGCAGGTCGCGCCGGAAGATTGCACCGGCTGTCATCTCTGCGTCGAGGTCTGCCCGGCGAAAGACCGCCAGAATCCGTCGGTCAAGGCGATTAATATGATGTCGCGCCTTGAACACGTGGAAGAGGAAAAACAGAATTATGACTTTTTCCTCAAGCTGCCGGAAATCGACCCGGCTCAGCTGGAGCGTATCGATATTCGCACTTCGCAGCTGATTTCGCCGCTGTTTGAATATTCTGGCGCCTGTTCAGGCTGCGGAGAAACACCGTATATTAAATTGCTGACACAGTTGTATGGTGACCGCCTGCTAATCGCTAACGCGACGGGTTGCTCATCGATTTATGGCGGCAATCTGCCGTCGACGCCTTATACCACCAATGCCGAAGGACGCGGACCGGCATGGGCGAACTCGCTGTTCGAGGATAATGCCGAGTTCGGCCTGGGTTTCCGCTTAACCGTCGACCAGCATCGCCAGCGCGTTATTCGACTGCTGGAACACTACCGCGATCGGCTGCCAGCCGAACTGGTGAATCAGCTTTTAAGTGACAACGTCACAATCCCTCAGCGTCGGGAGCAAATATCTGCCCTGCGCGCCGCCTTGCAGCCTATCGATGAAAGTGATGCCCGCCAGTTAATCAGTGCGGCTGATGCGATGGTCGAGAAATCCATCTGGCTGATTGGCGGCGACGGCTGGGCGTATGATATTGGGTTTGGTGGCCTTGACCATGTACTGAGCCTGACGGAAAACGTCAATATTCTGGTGCTGGACACCCAGGGTTATTCCAATACCGGCGGTCAGGCATCCAAAGCTACGCCAATGGGCGCGGTGACCAAATTCGGTGAACATGGCAAGCGTAAGGCGCGCAAAGATCTTGGCGTCAGTATGATGATGTATGGCCATGTGTATGTGGCGCAGATTTCGCTCGGCGCACAGCTGAATCAGACGGTGAAAGCCATCCAGGAAGCCGGGGCTTATCCCGGCCCATCGCTGATTATTGCCTACAGCCCCTGTGAAGATCACGGTTATGATTTAGCCAGCAGCCACGACCAGATGCGACTGCTGACGTCCAGCGGCTTCTGGCCACTGTATCGATTTGACCCGCGCCGCACTGCACAAGGCAAGCTGCCGCTGGCACTGGACTCACGTCCCCCTACCAGCGAACTGGAAGAGGCGTTGATGAATGAACAGCGCTTCCGCCGTCTTTACACGCAACAACCTGAAGTTGCGCGCCAGCTGTGGCATGATGCCAGTGAGGATCTGCAACGTCGCTATCAAATGCTGGCACGGTTGGCCGGTAAAGAGGAAAAAGCAGAGTCGTAACCCTGAGGGCGACATGCATGTCGCTCCGATAACAACAAAACAGGAGAACAGAGATGAGTAATAACAGCCTGATGATTGTGGCTAAATTCGTTGCACAACCGGGTAAAGCCGATGAGCTGAAAAAAGTATTAAGCGCCTGTATTGCACCGAGCCGCGCTGAGGCCGGATGTGTGCATTACGATCTCTATCGCAGCGTGGAAGATGGCAATGTGTTTCTGTTCCATGAAACGTGGCAGGATGAAGCCGCCATCGCCGAACATAGCGAACAGCCTCATTTTAAAAAACTGCTGGCTGGCTGTGAAAACCTGCTGAAATCCCCGCCGGAAATCATTAAAAACTGATTGCCGGTTACCGCCAAAGCACGCTGACTGCGGCCTTGGCGGACCCTGACTTACTTCAGCAAGCGCGCGCGGCAGGTTTTGCCTTTGATTTTGCCCTGCTGCAGCTGTTTCATTGCCTGACGTGCGGCATCATGGCGAATTGCCACATACGCATGGGTCGGCGTGATATCGATTTTGCCGATCAGCTCGGACTTCAGTCCGGCATCACCGGTCAGTGCGCCAAGAATATCGCCCGGACGAATCTTCGCTTTGCGTCCACCATCAATACACAGCGTCGCCATCTCGGCCTCCAGCGGTTTAACCGCCACCGATTTCAGCGCGCTGCCGGACTGCCAGTTAAGCTTCATCTGCAGGTAATCTTCCAGCGCATGGGCGCGCACCATCTCATCCGGTGCAACAAAACTCACTGCTTTTCCCTGCTGACCAGCACGCGCGGTACGGCCAATGCGGTGCACATGCACTTCCGGATCGAACGAGAGTTGATAGTTCACCACCATCGCCAGATCTTTAATATCCAGACCGCGTGCCGCCACATCGGTGGCGACCAGTACCCGGCAGCTGCCGTTGGCAAAACGAATCAGCACCTGATCGCGATCGCGCTGCTCTAAATCACCGTGCAGCGCCATGGCGCTGATCTGGCTGCCTTCCAGCGCCTGCGCGATATCGTCGCATTCGCGCTTGGTATTACAGAACACCACGCAGGATTTTGGCTGTTGCTCACTGAGCAATCCCATCAGCATCGGCAGCTTGTCGCGGTTGCTGCCTTCCCAGAAGCTTTGCTCAATCGCCGGAAGTTCAGAAACATCATCGGTTTCCACTGTCAGCGGATCGCGCTGAATGCGGTTGCTGATCTGCGCGATACCCTGTGGCCATGTGGCAGAAAACAGCAGCGTCTGACGCGACGGCGTGCTGTAGCCAATAATCGCATCGATATCATCACGGAAGCCCATCTCCAGCATCCGGTCGGCTTCATCCAGCACCAGCGTGGCGATACTGCCAATATTCAGCGTTTCGCGCTTAAGGTGGTCAAGAATACGGCCTGGCGTGCCCACCACGATATGGGGAGCATGTTGCAGCGAGTCACGCTGCACACCGATCGGCTGGCCGCCACACAGCGTCAGAATTTTAATATTCTGGGTAAAACGCGCCAGACGACGCAGCTCTTTGGTCACCTGATCCGCCAGTTCGCGCGTCGGGCAAAGCACCAGCGACTGGGTGGTATACTGCGTTGGATCGATACGCTGTAGCACGCCAAGACCGAAAGCAGCAGTTTTACCACTGCCGGTTTTCGCTTGCGCACGCACATCGCGGCCGGCAAGAATGTCTGGCAGTGCTGCCGCCTGAATGGGCGTCATAGCCAGATAGCCCATCTCTTCAAGATTGGTCAGCTGGCTGGCGGGTAATTGCGTCAGGGTTGAAAAAGCGGTCACGGAAAACTCTCTGCAGAAATCGGGCGGGTTAATGGCGCGTAGTTTAGCAGAAAAGGCCCGGCTGTATCGCAGAAGTGTGTGAGCCGTTTTCGGCTCCCGTGTTAAGGGTATCCGGGCTGCATCAATTAGCGGCACCAGCGAAACCAAAATGCCTGAAAACCTTTCCAGCCTGCGAAATCGCGCTGGCATTCGTCGTTGGAATCCGTACCATACACGCCACACTTATGCATGCTGGATATTTACAGCTGGTGCAAACCCGTCATTATTGCTAAACAGATGGGGCATGAGAATGGCAGAGGGTGTGTGAAATCACAGTGCGCGGATTGAAGAAATGAAGAATGAGCAGATAAGACTGCTGAACGCGAAACACGCACTGTAACCCGCCATGCCCTTCTGGTGCCCCTTTAGAGTCAGAGCCCGAATAAAATGCAACAAACTCAAGAAAATACCAAAAAAGAGCAGTACAACCTGAATAAGTTACAAAAACGCCTGCGCCGTAACGTCGGCGAAGCGATTGCCGATTACAATATGATTGAAGATGGCGATCGCATTATGGTCTGTCTCTCCGGCGGGAAAGATAGCTACACCATGCTGGAGATGCTGAGCAGCTTGCAGAAAAGCGCGCCAATCTCTTTTTCACTGGTGGCGGTCAATCTTGACCAGAAACAGCCAGGATTCCCGGCGCATATCCTGCCGCAATATCTGGAAACGCTGGGCGTCGAGTATCAGATTGTTAATGAAGATACCTACTCCATCGTCAAAGATAAGATCCCGGAGGGTAAAACCACTTGCTCACTCTGTTCCCGCCTGCGTCGCGGCATTCTTTACCGCACCGCCAGCGAGCTGGGAGCGACCAAAATCGCGCTCGGACACCATCGTGACGATATCCTGCAAACGCTGTTCCTGAACATGTTCTACGGCGGCAAGATGAAGGGTATGCCACCTAAACTGATGAGCGATGATGGCAAACATATCGTGATTCGTCCGCTGGCCTACTGCCGTGAAAAAGATATTGAGCGTTTTGCTATCGCGCGTGAGTATCCCATCATTCCCTGCAACCTGTGCGGTTCGCAGCCAAACCTGCAACGTCAGGTGATTGCCGATATGCTGCGCGACTGGGATAAGCGTTATCCCGGACGCATTGAAACCATGTTCAGCGCCATGCAGAACGTGGTGCCGTCGCATATGGCCGACCATGCACTGTTTGATTTTAAAGGCATTCAGCACGGTAGCGAAGTGGTTGACGGGGGCGATCTGGCATTTGACCGCGAGACCGTGCCCACGCAACCGGTCGGCTGGCAGCCAGAAGACGACGACGAGCAGCAGCCGATGCAGCGCCTCGACGTTTTAGAAATTAAATAAGCGCAGCGTAATGATGAAGGGCGGCAGATTCTGCCGCCCTTTTTTATACGTGCGGCGGCGGATCGATAATCGGATGCGGGTCCGGCTCGCCGGGTGGCGGATCGGGAATCGGTTGTGGTCGCGGAATCGGTTCGGGAATCGGCAACGGATCGGTGGGAACCGGGTCGGAAGCGTGCGGACGCTCAGCATAATCAGTGGTGGACATGCGTTGCTCCTTTGTTATGCATGAAGTTTAAGCATAGAAAGTAACCGCCATGCTGGCAAACAGGTAAAAAAAAAGCCGGCAATCAGCCGGCGTCGTACGAATTAAATTGTGCTATGCATCAATTCGAAAAAGGAAGTAAGACAATATGGAGCGCAACGCCCATCGCTTGACGTTGCATTCACCTGCAGGAGAGAGTGTGCCGCTAAGGCGCGTTGAATTTATTGATATCGATCAGCTTTAGCCGCCCTTTTTCAATTTATTGCTGAGTTTCACAGCCATTTACGCCGTTTTAACCACCAGGCAACGCCGAGAACCAGCACCACTAACATCAGGCAAAAAACGCTGAAACCAAAATGCCAGTCGCCACCCGGAATACCACCGAGGTTGACGCCAAACAGTCCGGTCAGGAAAGTGGTTGGCAGAAAGACCATTGCCAACAGCGACATGGTATAAGTGCGACGATTCATCGCATCCGCCATTACCGTGGTGATTTCATCCGCCAGTACCGCGGTACGGGCCACGCTGGCGTCCAGATCGTCCAGCCCCCTGCCCAGCCGATCTGCGATTTCCTGCATCCGGCGACGTTCGTCATCGTCCATCCATCCCAGACGCTCGCTGGCCAGTCGGGCATAAACATCACGCTGTGGTGCCATATAGCGGCGCATCACAATAATCTGTTTACGAATCAGCGCCAGTTCGCCACGTGGCGGCACTCGCTGGTCAAGCAGCGCATCTTCCAGTTCGATAATTTTGTCATGCAGCTCTTCGATAAACTCGCTGGCATGATCGGTTAACGCATCACAGACATCCACCAGCCAGCTGCCGCCATCTACCGGGCCGTTGCCGTTTTGCAGATCGGTCAGCACTTCATCGATGGCGAAAACCTTGCGGCGGCGCGTGGAGACAATCAGCTTATCGTTGATAAACACCCGGATCGCTACCAGCTGATCGGGGCGCGACTCGGTGTTCAGATTCACGCTGCGTAAGGTGATCATAAAGCCGTCGCCCAACCGGCTGACCCGCGGACGCATACTGTCTCCCGAGAGTGCAGCGCGCACGGTATCCGGGATCAGCGGCGTTGACATCAGCCAGTCGGCGCTTTCGCTATGGGTATAGTTCAGGTGCAGCCAGCAAGGACGATCGCAATCAATCACCTCGCTGTCATTAATCGGGATCAGCCCGCCTTTACCGTCAAGCTGGCAGGAGATAATCGCATCGGAAACCTGTAGTGCTTTGCCTTGAATGACGTCCACGTAGAGCCTCAGTTTCAGCATAATCAATATGATACAGTCTAGCGTGCTGCCTGGCAGATGCAATCCTCCATGCCGGGTTAAGCGTTACAAAGCACGTCATCAGGCTGGGGAAAGTTAGATCAAGTTCACGAATTTCACTTTCCACGGCGTAAATAGCTTGCCTGCTGCCTGAGGCTGAGGAACACTCAGCGCAACACACAGGATTGTTACTGAATTCTCAGGCAAAACCTAAACCGCTTGTTTCCGCCCGTACTGGCGCAGAGACAAACGGTTTAGGTTTTTTTTTGGTCTGAATTCAGTAACGGCGAAAACATCAGGCTTGTTCGGGAGCTAACAAAATGAAATACAAGGAATTATCGGAGTCGATTCTCGCGGGCGTCGGTGGTAAAGATAACATCAGATCGGTTATCCACTGCGCCACCCGCCTGCGTTTTAAACTGAAGGATCACAGCAAAGCGGACAGCGCCGGACTGAAGAATAATCCCGACGTGATTATGGTCGTGGAAAGTGGTGGCCAGTATCAGGTGGTGATTGGCAACCATGTGTCGGAGGTTTATCAGGCGCTGCTGGCAACAAGCGGCATGGGTGAACAGCAGGACTCCCCTTCAGCGGATAAAGAGTCGCTATTTGCCCGCTTTATCGACATTGTTTCCGGTATTTTTACGCCCTTTATCGGCGTAATGGCCGCCTCCGGCATCCTGAAAGGGTTACTGGCGGTTGGCCTCGCGGCAGGTGTGCTCAGCGACACCAGCGGCAGTTACAAGACGCTGTTTGCCGCCAGTGATGCGCTGTTTTACTTTTTACCGATCGCACTCGGCTACAGCGCCGGGAAAAAATTCGGCGGCAACCCGTTTATCTGTATGACTATCGGCGCCGCGCTGGTGCATCCGGTGATGCTGGAGGCTTTTCAGGCGGAACAAGGCGGTAACGCGCCGCTGTATTTCTTTGGTATACCGATGTTGCTGATTAACTACAGCTCGTCGGTGATACCGATTATCTTTGCCAGCTGGCTCTCCTGTCTGCTGGAACGCGCTATCCACACCCGTCTGCCTGCCGCGATCCGCAACTTTACCACGCCACTTATCTGCCTGGCGCTGGTGGTGCCACTGACGTTTATGGTGATTGGTCCGCTGGCAACCTGGTTAAGTCAGCTGCTGGCGGATGGCTATTTGTTCGCTTATCAGCTTAACTCAACGATTGCCGGTGCACTGGCCGGTGCGCTGTGGCAGGTGTGCGTGATTTTCGGTCTGCACTGGGGGCTGGTGCCGATTATGCTGAACAATCTCAGTCTTACCGGCCAGGACACGCTGTTACCGCTGCTGCTTCCGGCGATTATGGGCCAGGCCGGTGCCACCCTTGGTGTACTGTTGCAGACCCGTGATACCCGAATGAAAGGCATCGCCGCCTCAGCATTCAGTGCCAGCCTGTTCGGCATCACCGAACCGGCGGTATATGGTGTCACCCTGCCGAAACGCCGCCCGTTTGTCTTCGGCTGTATCGGTGGCGCAATCGGCGCGGCAATTCTCGGCTTCTGGCATACCACTACCTTCTCCTTTGGTTTACCCAGCCTGTTCACCTTTGCCCAGGTGGTACCGAAAAGCGGTTTTGACGCCACGGTCGCCGCCGCGATTGTCGGTGCAGTTGTCGCTTTTGGCTTTGCCGCCCTCGCCACCTACTTTTTCACCCCAGACAACACATCGCCAGCCGCCAGCGCTGTACCGGCGGCCACGGAAGCGGCACCTCAGGCCACGGTCGCACCCGATCTGTTAGCGAAAATCACCATCCGCAACCCGATTGCCGGTCAGTTACTGCCGCTCGAACAGGTCAACGACGAAACTTTTGCCAGCGGGCTGCTGGGCAAAGGTATCGCCATTAAACCGACCCACGGCCGGGTGGTTTCGCCGGTCAACGGCACCGTCTCTTCGCTGTTTCGCACCAAACATGCCATTGGTCTCGCCGATGAAAACGGTGCGGAAGTGCTGATTCACGTGGGTATTGATACCGTCAAACTCGACGGCCAGTACTTCACCGCCCACGTAAAGCAGGACGACTGCGTAAAAGTCG
>NZ_JRXE01000011.1:28784-127519 GCF_001267535.1 Winslowiella iniecta
CGCCGCTGCTGACTCTGATTAAATAACTCAGGAGAACTCACCATGACCACAGCTTTCCCACAACATTTTCTTTGGGGTGGCGCTGTAGCCGCCAATCAGGTTGAAGGCGCATGGCAGGAAGACGGCAAAGGCGTGTCGACCTCCGATTTGCAGCCACATGGCATTTTTGGAGAACGCGTCGAGCGTCAGGCCGGTGACTGTGGCATCAAGGATGTGGCGATTGATTTCTATCACCGCTATCCGGAAGATATCAAACTGTTCGCGGAAATGGGGTTTACCGTGCTGCGCACCTCCATTGCCTGGACGCGAATTTTCCCGCAGGGCGACGAAACTCAGCCGAATGAAGCCGGGCTGGCATTTTACGACCGCCTGTTTGATGAGATGGCGAAATACAATATTACGCCGCTGGTGACCCTCTCCCACTATGAAATGCCATTTGGTCTGGTGAAGAACCATGGCGGCTGGGGCAACCGTAAAACCATCGATTTCTTTGAGAATTATGCCCGCACGGTATTTACCCGCTATAAAGACAAAGTGAAGCACTGGCTGACGTTTAATGAGATCAATATGTCGCTGCATGCGCCATTTACCGGCGTCGGCCTGCCGGAAGAGAGCGACAAACAGGCGATTTATCAGGCGATTCATCATCAGCTGGTCGCCAGTGCGCGCGCGGTTAAAGCCTGCCATGAGATCGTGCCGGACGGAAAAGTCGGTAATATGCTGCTCGGCGCGATGCTCTATCCGTTAACTTGCCGCCCGGCTGACGTAATGGAGAGCCTGCAACAGAACCATGACTGGCTGTTCTTTGGCGATGTGCAGGTACGCGGCTATTACCCAGGCTATATGAACCGCTTCTTTAAGCAGCACGGCATCAGCATTACCATTGAGGAGCAGGACAAACGCGACCTGCAACACACCGTCGATTTTATCTCCTTCAGCTACTATATGACCGGCTGCGTCACCACCGATGAAGAGCTGAATCAGAAATCACGCGGTAACATCCTTGATATGGTGCCGAACCCGCACCTCGCCAGTTCAGAATGGGGCTGGCAGATTGACCCTGAAGGCCTGCGCTACCTGCTGAATGTGCTGTGGGAGCGCTATCAGAAACCGCTGTTTATCGTCGAGAACGGCCTCGGCGCGCGCGACCGCGTCGAAGCGGATGGATCGATTAACGATGATTACCGCATCGCCTATCTTAACGATCACCTGGTGCAGGTGCGTGAGGCGATTGAAGACGGCGTCGACGTCTGGGGCTATACCTGCTGGGGGCCAATCGACCTGGTCAGCGCCTCGAAAGCCGAGTTCTCCAAACGCTACGGCTTTATTCATGTCGACCGCGATGATAACGGCAACGGCACGCTGGTTCGCACCCGCAAGAAGAGTTTCTTCTGGTACCAGCAAGTGATCAGCAGCCGCGGTGCTTCGCTGAAGTAATCTCCTCGGCTCACCCGTCTTCCGGCGTTCAGACTGGCCGGGAGCCGGGTGTCCGGCTGATATAAGGGAAGTGAAATGTTTAAACCTCTGATTTATCTGACCAGTGCCCTGCTGCTGGTCAGCCATTTTGCGATTGCCACGCCGGGCAAAGCGCTGCCGTTCACCCCCGATCATGCTAAACAGCTGCGGGTGATGATCAGCAGTGATGCGAAAAATGAAGCGGATGACGATTTTGCCATCGCGCATGCACTGTTAACCCCCACCTTTGAGGTGCGTGGGCTGATCGCCAGCCATTACAGCCGTACCGCGGCGATGCTCGGAAATACACTGCCGACCATGGAGGAGAGCTACAAGGAGTTAGCGCGGCTGAAAAAGGTGATGGGCGACAGCCCGACACCGCTCTATCGCGGTGCGCGGCAACCGCTGGGAGCAGCCGACCAGCCGTTAAGTGAAGGCGCTAAAGCGATTATTACTGAGGCGCAGCGTGATGATAAACGTCCGCTGTATGTGCTGATTCTGGGCCCCGCCACCGATATTGCACTGGCGTTACAAGCCGCTCCGGATATTGCTGATAAGCTGACGGTGGTCTGGATTGGGGGGAATCCTTATCCACAAGGCGGCTGGGAGTATAATCTGTTTAACGACCCGCAGGCAGGCAATGTTCTGTTTCAGTCTGCGGTGCCACTCTGGCAGGTGCCACACAATGTGTATATGTCGATGCGGGTATCGCTGGCAGAACTTGCCGTTAAGGTGAAGCCGCAGGGCGAAACCGGTCACTATTTATGGCAGCAGATGATCGATTTTAATCGCCGGGCATCCGCAACCATTAAAGATATCCCGTGGCCGAAAAGTGAAGTCTGGGTGCTGGGCGATAACCCGGCGGTGGGCTTGCTGCTGGATGACCATCAATACCATTATCAGGAAATCAGCGCGCCGACGGTTAATGAAGATCTGACTTACGGTAAAGGCACCCAGCCGCGTAAAGTGCGGGTTTATCAGAGCATTGATGCTCATTTCGTGCTGGAAGATTTCTTTGCCAAACTGCAACTGGCTTACGGTCAGTAAGCGGTCAGAGCTGCCGTCGGCCGACGGCAGCCTGTTATTCAGGCTTCGTTATCACTTTCTTTAATCGCCAGCGTCTCCTTTCTTACCCGCTCAATATGGATAGTCAGAAACATCCGCTCTTCGCTGCCCAGCGCATAGGCATATTTTTTCATCACATGTCGGTCAATCTTCTGCACGCACTGATATGACTGCGGATAACGGTCGCGCACCACATCATGCAGTGATTCATCTTCACTGTAGACGCCACGTTTACCCAGCATTCGCTGCGAGAAAAATTTCAGGTGGGTAACAAAGCGGTTATAGCTAAGCGAATCGGTCTGATAGTCCAGTTGCAACTGGTATTTAACGATATGCAGAACTTCCTGCATAAAATGGGTGATATGCATCACTTCCGGCATTTCGCTGTTAAGCTGGGCATTGACCAGATGCAACGCGATAAAACCGGCCTCGTCTTCCGGCAGTGTCACCGATAAACGCTTTTCAATTATTGCCAGCGCCTCCAGCCCAAGTGCGTACTCACGCGGATAAAGGCTTCGTATTTCCCACTGCAACACATTGCGCATCGGCAAATTCTGCCGCTGGCGCTCGAGGGCAAAGTTGATATGATCGGTCAGCGCAATCGCCACACTGTCATGCAGACGGGTATTCAGGCGCTCTTTCGCCAGCGCGATAATACATTCACTGGCAATCACCACTTCCAACGGAATTTCAGACAACAGTTCGCTTAACCTGCCGGTCAGTTCGTGGCTTTGCAGAGCAAAAATCTTTTCGATTAAGCTACTGTCCAGCGCATCGCCGGCGCGTTTTTTAAATGCCAGACCCCGCCCCATCACCACCTGCTCATGGCCCTGTTCGTCATGCACGATGACCACATTATTATTGAGTATTTTTGCTATTATCATTTCCCGGCCTGAAAACAAAAAAACCTGACCGCCAGAGAGGTAGTACTCTCCAGTCAGTCAGGTTTTGCCTGCACAATGGCAGTAACAATCCAGTCCATCACCTTAATTCATTCTGTTGTGGCCTCAAGTCCCTTCCGATGGAACTGTGAACTGGCTCGCGAATTGCCAGCTCGTCGAAAGGCCACTCTCTCGCCGTTAGTTGCAGGTCTGACTGCTACCCTCGACAAAAGTTTGTGTCACGGTAAACCCGTCATCACCCGCTTGCGGTAACATGATACGGGCCAGGCGTCTGGTTTCATCACCCTGTGCGGCAATATTAAGCGGAGTTCGCCACCATAAGTGTATTGGCACAGGAAGCCAATCCCGCGCCAGCTGACGGCATCCCACATGCAAAAGATATCCATCTCAGCAACGCAGACAAATAAAAAAGCATCACGAAAATCATGATGCTTTTGCTGTCGCGAGGTGATGATCAGTGC
This sequence comes from Winslowiella iniecta, assembly GCF_001267535.1. Taxonomy (GTDB): domain Bacteria; phylum Pseudomonadota; class Gammaproteobacteria; order Enterobacterales; family Enterobacteriaceae; genus Erwinia; species Erwinia iniecta. The sequence goes on from NZ_JRXE01000011.1 coordinate 32,668, forward strand.
GGTAAAATATACATCTCGCGGCTGTAGGCAACATCTTCCGGATTGGTAATCGGATATCCTTTTACATACGGCTTAATCAGGCGGCCATTGGTGTACTGATAAATCGGCGCAATCGGTGCCTGATCGGCCAGGATCTGCTCGGCCTGATTGTAATCATCATTACGCGCCGCATCGTTATTTTCATTGCTGGCTTTTTCCAGCACGCTGTCGTAACTGGCATCCTTAAAGCGCGCAATATTACCGCTATGGCTGGAAGTCAGCAGACTCAGGAAGCTGGAAGGCTCATTATAATCCCCGACCCACGAAGCGCGGATAACATCGAAATTACCGGTGTTACGGCTATCGATATAGGTCTTCCACTCCTGATTTTGCAGCTTCACGTTTACGCCGAGATTCTTCTTCCACATCGACGCCACCGCAATGGCAATTTTCTGGTGATTCTCTGAGGTGTTATACAACAAGGTCAGATTCAGCGGTTTTGCCGGACCGTAACCGGCCGAAGCCAGTAACGCTTTGGCCTGCGCATTCAGCTCTTCCTGTGAGTGCTGTTGCAGAATGCTGGCTTTCGGTTTGAAACCAGCAGTCACGTCCGGCGTAAAATGCCAGGCCGGTTTTTCACCGGTGCCCAACACTTTTTCGGCGATAATCTGGCGATCAATGCTCCAGGATAAGGCTTTTCGCACCCGCACGTCGGCGGTTGGCCCTTTCTCAGTATTAAACGCGTAATAATAGGTACCCAGCTGATCGGGGGTATATACCTCATTAGGTATCTGTTTTTTCAGCAGCTGATAGAGGTTTTTCGGGAAGGACTCGGTGATATCAATATCCCCGGCGCGGTAACGTTTGGTGGCGCTGGACTCTTCGTTAATCGGCACAAAAGTCACTTTGGTCAGCACCGAGTGGGCGTTATCCCAGTAGTTATCGTTGCGCACCAGCACAATTTTTTCGTTAACCACCCGCTGCTGCAGTTTGTAAGCGCCGTTGCCGACCAGGTTGCCCACTTTAGTCCAGTCATTGCCGAGCTTTTCAATCACCTTTTGCGGTGTCGGATAGAGACTGAAATTGGCGGTCAGACTGACAAAGTAAGGCACCGGTTTATCCAGCGTGACCTGCAAACGATAATCATCCAGCGCGGTGACGCCGAGCTTATCCGCTGCCATCTCTCCTTTACTGATAGCGCCCGCATTCTGGATCCCCGCCAGTTCAGCAAACCAGGCAAAAGAAGAGGTATTCGCGGGATCGACCAGCCGACGCCAGCTGTATACAAAATCGTGGGCCGTGACAGGGTCACCATTGGACCAGCGCGCATCTTTGCGCAGGGTAAAGGTCCAGGTTTTGTTATCGTTGCTTTGCCAGCTCTTCGCGACGCCCGGCACGATTTTGCCCTGAGCATCCTGATTGGTCAGCCCTTCAAACAGATCGCGAATCACCTGAATTTCCGGCAACCCGACCGCTTTTACCGGATCGAGCGAAGCAGGTTCATCCTTAATATGACGGACGATTTCCTGTTTTTTTGCCAGTTGCGTGCCGGGCGGAACCGTGGCAGCCAGTGCCGAAGAACATGCGCTGGCGATCAGCAGCGCGCCCAAAGTAAAGCGGAACGGTTTGATCATAACGTACCCTTAACCAGTCACAGTAAAAGTTGAAAGAGTGATTCGCGGCCGAAGATTCTGACTGGCACTTTAGCGCAAATTGTTGATCGATAAATAGCTATTTTCTCTGCCGCCATTTTACGCTAGCTTTATTGAGATCACCTTCACAGGAGCGACACCATGTCCTTGTTACACCCGCGAGCGCAACGCGGCACGCTGGATGCCGAAATGAAAATTTATGGCAGCTCGGTGCTGGGCGCACCGCTGTTATGGTTCCCGGCACCGGCTGCCGATGATGACAGCGGGCTGATTCTGGCAGGCACTCACGGCGATGAAACCGCAGCGGTGGTGACGCTCTCCTGCGCCATGCGCACGTTACAGGAGCCGCATCGTCGGCACCATGTGGTGCTGGCGGTCAATCCCGATGGCTGTCAGCTTGGCCTGCGCGCCAATTCCCGTGGCGTTGACCTGAACCGTAATTTCCCGGCCGCCAACTGGCAGCCCGGCGAGACGGTCTACCGCTGGAACAGCGCAGCCGATCACCGTGATGTGCGGCTGTCCACCGGCGATAAACCGGCCTCCGAGCCGGAAACCGCGGCGCTGTGTCAGTTAATTCATCATTTGCAGCCGCAGTGGATTGTGACGTTCCACGAACCCTTAGCCTGCATTGAAGATCCGCACAGCAGCGCGCTGGGGCACTGGCTGGCGAAAAAAATGGCGCTGCCGCTGGTGACCAGCGTCGGTTACGCCACGCCCGGCTCGTTCGGTAGCTGGTGCGCCGACCTCAGCCTGGCGTGCATCACGGCTGAACTGCCGCCGGTTTCCGCCGATGAATCGACCGAGAAATATTTACAGGCGATGATCGATCTGCTTAGCTGGCAGCCGTAAGGTCAATACGGCCGCTGGAAAAGCGCAAAGCCGGTTCAACATCTGCCGCCAGCCAGGTCGGCCCGTCGAGATCGACAAAGCGCGCCAGCGGTGCCAGCGGTAACGCCGCGTTGATGGCTCTTGAGGTACAAAGCATACAGCCGAGCATAATAGTAAAGCCCGCCGCGCTGGCTTCCGCCGCCAGCGCCAGCGCTTCGGTCAGGCCACCGGTTTTATCCAGCTTAATATTAACCATCTCATAACGATTAACCAGCGCACTCAGGCTGTCGCGGGTATGGCAACTTTCGTCGGCACAAATTGGTAACGGATGGATAAAGTTCTCCAGTGCCGCATCATCGTGCGCGGGAAGCGGTTGCTCCAGCATCGCCACACCAATATCGGCCAGTAACTGGCAGCGCGCCGCCAGCCCTTCACTTTTCCAGGACTCGTTGGCATCAACGATCAGTAACGCTTGCGGTACCGCGCTGCGAATCGCCATCAGTCGTTCAGTCAGCAGATGATCGTCAAGTTTGATTTTCAGCAGCCGCGCACCATTTTCCCACAGCGCCAGCGCGCTGGCGGCCATGGCTTCCGGGCCGTCAATGCTGACGGTCTGCGCCATCATCACCTCATCAGGCATCATGGTGGCGGTCAGTTGCCACAACGACTGGCCGTCACGCCGCGCCTGCCAGTCCCACATCGCGCTGTCGATGGCATTGCGCGCCGCCCCAGCGGGCAACAGGGTTTGTAACTCCGCGCGCGTTATGCCCCGCTCAAGCTGCGGTAACAGCGCGCTGATTTGCGCCAGTACTGAGGCTTCGCTTTCACCGTAGCGCGGATAAGGAGTACATTCTCCGACGCCTTTGATGCCTTCTTGTTCCAGCTCAACCACCACCACGCCCGCTTCGCTACGCGCACCACGCGCAATCACAAAGGGCGAGTGCAGCGGCCAGGCTTCCGGATAAACTTTTACCGCTCTCATCCACGCTTCCTTTTTCCAGGTAATACTCAGGTTGTAGCGCATCGCGCACTTCACCGCTATTCGCTCAGGCAAAAATTTACACCTGTGCCAGTCTTAGGGTTCAGCCGGTGTCACCGATATGTCATCTGTTGCCTGAATAATTTCTCTCTGTTTATTCAGCCAGATGTCCTACACTGGCCGACCAGTCAAACACATGTCAAAAGGAATCAATATGTCTCAGACAGTTCATTTTCAGGGCAACCCGGTCGCAGTTGCTGGTCAGATCCCAACGCCTGGTCAGGCAGCTCAGCCGTTCACCCTGGTCGCGAAAAATCTTTCTGACGCTTCACTGGCCGATTACGCGGGCAAGCGCAAAGTACTGAACATCTTCCCGAGCATTGATACCGGCGTTTGCGCGGCATCGGTACGCAAATTTAATCAGCTGGCGGGCGAGCTGGATAACACCGTGGTGCTGTGTATCTCCGCCGATCTGCCGTTTGCGCAGTCGCGCTTCTGCGGCTCTGACGGCCTGACCAACGTGGTGACGCTGTCAACGCTGCGCGGTGGCGAGTTTAAACAGAATTACGGTGTGGAAATTGTTGACGGTCCACTACAGGGTCTGACGGCCCGCGCGGTGGTGGTACTGGACGATAAAGATCAGGTGCTGTATAGCGAGCTGGTCAAAGAAATCACCACTGAACCGAATTATGATGCGGCTCTGGCGGCACTGAAATAATCGAAATAAGGGTACGCCGGCGTTTTTGCCGCCCGTATCGAGAGCTGGCATCCGTTTTCTCGTAGGGGCGACGTTCTCGCCGCCCGTGCTGAACATCTGCACCCGCATGCCATCAGGACGGGAGCCGAAAACGGCTCCTCTACATTTCCCGGAATACCGCCAGGGTCTGGATTACGACTCTTTCTTCTGCCCCAGGCCATATTCGCGCAGTTTATTGGCGATTGCGGTATGGGAAACCCCAAGGCGCTTAGCCAGTTTGCGCGTGCTCGGATAGGAGAGATACAGGCGCGTCAGCACCGAACGTTCAAAGCGGCTGGTGATCTCATCCAGCGAGCCTTCAATCGCATCATCCCCTGGCAAAACGTCCATGGCAAACTCCGGCAGCACAATATCCTGTGGACGTAGCTCATAGCCTTCCAGCTGGGTCAGCGCACGATACAGCGAATTTTTCAGCTGACGCACATTGCCCGGCCAGTTGTAGCGGGTTAAGAACGCATTCAGCTGTGGCGACAGCCGTGGCCGCGCCATACCCTGTTCGTCGGCAAAACGTGCAACAAACAGTTCGGTCAACGGCAGAATATCCTGTGGACGATCGCGCAATGGCGGCAGATTAATGGTCAGTACATTCAGCCGGTAGAACAGATCTTCACGGAACTCGCCGCGATTCACCATTTCGGTCAGATTCTTCTGCGTCGCGCAAATGACCCGCACATCCACATGCACTTCATGCTCTTCCCCTACCCGGCGGAAAGTACCGTCATTCAGGAAGCGCAACAGCTTAGTCTGCATACGCGGTGACATTTCACCAATTTCATCCAGCAGCACCGAGCCGCCGTTAGCCTGTTCGAAGAAGCCTTTTTTACCTTCCAGCGCATTGGGATAGGCTCCGGCTGCATGGCCGAACAGTTCACTTTCTGCCACATCATCCGGCAGTGATGCGCAGTTCAACGCCAGGAAAGGTTTTTTACCGCGTGTACTGCGCAGATGGCAGGCGCGCGCCAGCATATCCTTACCGGTGCCGGTATCGCCGACAATCAGCAGCGGCGCATCAAGCATCGCCAGCTTGCGAGCCTGCTCCACCACCTGACGCATTTTCGGGTTGACCGCCACGATATGGTCAAATTCAGAATCATCATTGACCGCCAGATTCTGCAACTGTTGCCCCATCCGTGCCGTCGATTTCAGCATGATTACCGCGCCCACCAGACTGGTTTGCGCCTCGTCATCACCGGCGGTATAGATTGGCCGCGCTTCCATCAGAAAATCGCGCCCCTGAATGACCACGTGCTGGGCGTGCGCCTCAACGCGCTCACTCTCCAGCCAGCGGCTAAAATTAAACCCGGAAATTAATGCGCTGACGTTGTGATTACGCATTTTCTGTTCATCGAGTTCAAACAGCGCCTGCGCCGCCGGATTCGCCAGTTCGACCTTACTTTTCAGGTCGACGGAGAAAACCGGCTCCGGCAGAGCCACCAGCAGCGCACTCAGGGCGCGATGTTCGCGTTCAGACGGCATAAAGGCCACGGTACGAACGTCGGTGACGCCGGGGATGCGACGAATCTCCGCCATCAGATTACTGAATTGCTCAAAGGCAATGGAGGAGAAGTTGAGATAGATACGGCCGATAGCGGCGATTTCGATACCGCGAAGATCGATGCTGCGTTCGACCAGTAAATCAAGCAGTTCACGAGTCAGACCAATTCGGTCCTGGCAAAAGACTTCCAAACGCATTGGGTTGGCCTTGTTCAAAATAGAAAAAAAGCGGTTACTGAAATAATACGCCAGGATGTGTCAGGTCAGAAGCGTTCTGTCATGAAAAGTTGACAGCTTGTGACATCCGGCCAAAAGAGAGTAGCTGAAAAGGTATCGATAATCATGCCTGAATGGATTTTTTTAGCGGGATATAGCAAAAACCGAGCATCAATTAGTGAATAGTGGCGAACTGTTCGCCACTAGCGGTCTACTTCTCTGATTTGTTGGTGCTGTTTTGCAGCGACTCTTTCAGCTGACTAATCAGCTCACGGCGGAAATCGCCCAGGCGCGGTTTATCTTCCTCCAGCCACGGCAGCGGGCGGCAGAGCTCCATCGCTTTAATGCCCAGCCGCGCAGTCAGTAAACCGGCGCCGATACCTTGCGCGGCGCGAGCCGAAAGGCGTGCGGCAATATCCTGTGACACCCAGTCCATGCCTACTTCCCGCACCAGTTCGGAGGCACCGGCAAACGCAATATTCAGCAATACCAGACGAAACAGACGGATACGGCTAAAGTAGCCAAGCTCAATGCCATACAGCGCGGCAATGCGGTTTACCAGCCGCAAGTTACGCCAGGCGATAAATGCCATATCCACCAGCGCCAGTGGGCTGACCGCAATCATCAGCGTTGATTCTGCGGCGGAACGGCTGATTTCGCGGCGTGCCTGACGATCCAGTACCGGTTGCACCAGCTGCGCATACAACGCAACGATCTCACGGTCATTATGAGTTTCATGCAACGAGGCCTGCCAGCGCTGAAGTGCCGGGTGCCCCTGATCCAGACCCGCCTGACGCGCCAGCTTTTCGCAAAACGCGCGACCCTTGCCCATGCCGTGACTGTTTAGCAGTTCCCGACCAATGTCGCGCTCTTCCGCGCGCTGGCGCAATTTGTACAGTCGTCGCCATTCGGTCGCCAGCGAACCCACACCGGCCACAACGATCAGCCCAGCGGCCACACCGCCGCCGAGCGCCGCCCAGTCCTGAGCCAGCCAGGCGTTATGGATCCACTGCACGCCCTGCGCCACCACGCTGACGCCAAACAGGCCCAGTCCGGCGGTCACCATTTTGCGCCACAGGCTGCGCTTCGGCCTTAGCGCGGCTTCCACCGCCCGTTCACCGGCGCTCTCTTCCAGCGGCCCGGCCTGATCATCCGGCAAGGCAATAAATTGTGCATCCTCCTGCGGTTCAAACGCCACCGCCGGTTTAATCAGCGGCGCCGGTTCCGCTTCCAGCGGTTTAGCGAAATCAATGCGCGGCTTAAGCGGTGCGTTCATCGCAGTTTATCTCCCAGTAAAAATTCCAGTGCCGCATCCATACGGATATGCGGCAGTGGCCGATCGACATCAAGATTTTGCGGCCGGAACTGTTCAAAGTGAAAACCCTGCTGCTGCCAGAAATTGTGTCCCGGCAGGCGTGGCGGCACTTCACCTGGATAAAAGGTTAACGCGGCATCATCCTGCAAGCGATGACCGCGCAGCGCCGGGATTTTCTCGCCGTTATGATCGACCAGGCCACTCTGCGTGGCCTGCACCGAAGCCAGCCCGACACAATCCATACTGATGCCTTCAAAGGCGGCATTTTGCCATGCATCCTGCACCAGCTGCTGTAACAGTGACACCAGGTTAGCGTGCTGATCGGCAGTAACATGATCCGATTTGGTGGCGGCAAACAGCAGTTTATCAATCACCGGTGAAAACATGCGGCGAAACAGCGTGCGCTGGCCGTAATGGAAACTCTGCATCAGTTGGGTTAGCGCCAGGCGCATATCGTTAAAGGCTTGTGGACCGCTGTTCAGCGGTTGCAGGCAGTCGACCAACACAATCTGGCGGTCAAAACGCAGGAAATAGTTTTTATAGAAGTCTTTTACCACATGATTGCAGTAATAATTAAAGCGTGCGCGCAACGTACCAATATTGCTGTGTTTATCGGCCTGCGCTAACTTTGATTCACCGGCAGCATCCACATCCGGCCACGGGAAAAACTGCAGTGCGGGCGCACCGGCCATATCGCCGGGCAAGACAAAACGCCCCGGCTGAATAAAGTGCAGCCCTTGCTGTTTGCAGTGCAGCAGATAGTCGGTCCACGCCTGCGCAATTTCTGCCAGACGGTTTTCATCGGCGGGAGCCAGCGGATCCAGTCCGGCGCACAGCTCACGCCACGGCTTCGCCCATTCGGCACGATCGCCCTGTAACAAGCCAGTCATCTGACGCGACCAGCTCAGATAATCCTGCGCCAGCATTGGCAGATCGAGTAACCATTCGCCCGGATAATCGACGATTTCGAGATAAAGCGTTGAGGTCTCTTTAAAGTGACGCAGCAGCGAATCGCGCGATCGATAACGCAGCGCCAGTCGCATCTCGCTGACGCCGCGGGTTGGCGTGGGCCAGGCGGGCGGCGTGGCGTACAGCTGCGATAAACCTTCATCGTAAGTAAAACGCTGAATGCCCATATCGCGTTGCGGCACCCGCTTCACGCCCAACAGCCGCTCTTCACGCACCGCTGAAAACATCGGCAGCCGTGCTCCGGCGTGCACATTCAGTAACTGGTTAACCATCGAAGTAATGAAAGCCGTTTTACCACTACGGCTGAGGCCGGTGACGGCAAGACGCAAATGGCGATCCACACCACGATTCACCAGCGACATCAATTCATTTTGCAGTCGTTTCATTGGGAAAGTTGACGCCTTAACAGAGTGATTATTTGCCGATTCAAGGGGCTTTTCAGGCCGTCATCACCACAAAACGCTGCTGTTCCAGCGTAAATTCGGCGACAACCGGCATGCCCAGTCGTTGATGGGCACGAATAGATCGCGGATTGTTTTCATTGATAAACAGTAAACCCTCGCGTCCATTCATGGCGGTCTTGAGTTCTTTTACCAGCGCAGAGAGCAGCTGCTTGCCGCGCTGGCTGGCATCAATGCAAACCGGGCCATAAATCCAGGCATCAGGCTGGCCCGGATAAGCCTGTAACATCGCGCGCACAGGCGCGGCGGAGACCGCGTCCCGACTGGCACTGAACAGTACCGCCACCACCTGACCTTCAACGATCGCCACTACGGTGGGTGAGGTGCGTTGCAGCCAGCCGCTGACCTTTGCTGTCGAATAGCTGCCATAAAGCGCCCCGCCTTTTGCGGCAGAGTTGGCGACCAGTAGTTGGGTGATCTGATCGACGTCATCAGTGGTGGCAAAGCGGATTGTCGCAGACATCATAGCCTCCTGATAATAGAATAGCATGACGAGGGGCGGCTGTTTGAATCAGCTTTTGTTCCAGCGGGCAGTGACACCGCGTAGCACCCGCTTTAACAACGGCTCCAGCGCCAGTGCCAGCAGAATTTTTAACGGCCGACGGGCGACCGATTTCACCGCCCAGCCCGCAACGCCTGCCGGGCCATAGTTCAGTGCATTAATAATGATAAATTTGCCAGCCGATTTCAACGCGGGCGCGGCGTTACGGCGTGCAGTCTGTTGCCAGTTGCGCATCAGGGATTCTCCCGGTAAAAAAATGTCGGGCCAGACAGCAGCCCGCGTTAGCAGAAATCACAGCTGGCTGAAGCGGCTACGCACGCTAAAGGTTTCTGAAGTCACATAACGTTCAACATCGCGTAACTGTGCTTCACCCGCCTGTAACTCACTGCTGAGGTCGTTAAGCAGTTGATGTGCCGTGACCGGCTGTTGTTCGCTATCTGCGCCATACGGCATCGGATCGAGCACCCAGCCGAGAATAAAGTAGGCGATGACGGTAAACATAAACAGGCCGAAAAACAGCGACAGCACCGCAATAATCCGCACTAATCGCACCGGAATATTGAGATACTGGGCAAGACCGGCGCATACGCCTTTAATCTTTCCTTGCTGCGGAATGCGCCACAGTTTATTGCCTCTGACGAATGATCCTGTCATGGCTGCCTCCAGTGCGGATGCTCAGCATCAAGAATCTCTTCCAGCGCCTGAATACGCTCGCGCATCCTTTTGGCATCCTGGGTTAACTGCTGCAGACGCTGCATCTCATTTTGTGATAGCTCAGCGCCGCTGTTCTGACGATTGCTGTAGTGCAGCCATAACCAAATAGGTGCGACAAACAGCACAAAAATTGTCAGCGGTATGGCAAGAAATAACGCGCTCATTCACTCTCCTTGATGTTATCTGGCCGTCAAGCGGGACGGTGATGACCGGGCGGACAGCGCAGCGGCTGCCCGCGGGCGAAGTTACTCGCTACGGTTCATTTTGGCTTTTAACGCATTCAGTTGCTCACTGATTTCATCATTGGCTTTCAGTTCAGCAAATTCCTGATCCAGCGTTTTCTTTTTGCCAAAGCTGACGCTCTCAGCTTCCGCTTCCATATGGTCAATACGACGTTCAAAGGATTCAAAACGTGCCATCGCTTCATCGATTTTTCCGCTGTCGAGCTGACGGCGCACATCACGTGATGAAGAAGCCGCCTGATGACGTAAGGTCAGCGCCTGCTGACGAGCGCGAGTCTCGCTCAGTTTCTTCTCCAGCTCACCAATTTCGCCTTTCATACGATCCAGCGTCTCTTCAACCTGCGTCACTTCCTGCGTCAGGGTAGCGATCAGATCGGTCAGTTTCTGTTTTTCAATCAGTGCTGCACGCGCCAGATCGTCTTTATCTTTACGCAGCGCCAGTTCGGCCTTCTCCTGCCACTCACTCTGCTGCGTCTCAGCCTGCTCAATACGGCGAATCAGCTGCTTCTTCTCAGCCAGCGCACGGGCAGAGGTAGAACGCACTTCAACCAGTGTGTCTTCCATTTCCTGAATCATCAGGCGCACCAGCTTCTGTGGATCTTCCGCTTTCTCCAGCAAAGAATTGATATTGGCGTTCACGATGTCGGCAAAACGAGAAAAAATACCCATAATCAAAATCCTCATTAATATTGTCTGTGTTACGCCATGCTCTGCACAGCTGCTGTTAATTAATTCAAGATGCGTGCCAACTTTTATGTTGTTGATTTTTAATGATTCACTCACTTTACTTTGCCGGGTGCGGCGCGTAATGTGGTTTTAATCACTAACACCTGGTGAAATTCATCATGAGCGAACATATTGAAAATCTGCTGGGCGAGTCGAATAACTTTCTTGAAGTGCTGGAACAGGTTTCCCGGCTGGCTCCGCTAAACAAACCGGTTCTGGTTATTGGCGAGCGCGGTACCGGTAAAGAGCTGATTGCCAGCCGCCTGCATTATCTTTCCGACCGCTGGCAGGGGCCATTTATCTCGCTTAACTGTGCGGCGCTAAACGAAAACCTGCTCGATTCCGAGCTGTTTGGTCATGAGGCTGGCGCGTTCACCGGCGCACAAAAGCGCCACCTCGGCCGCTTTGAGCGCGCTGATGGCGGCACGCTTTTTCTCGACGAGCTGGCTACGGCACCGATGCTGGTACAGGAAAAATTGCTCAGGGTGATTGAGTATGGCCAGCTGGAACGCGTCGGCGGCAGTCAGCCGCTACAGGTCAGCGTGCGGCTGGTGTGTGCGACCAATGATGATTTACCGGCGCTGGCGCTGGCGGGTAAATTCCGCGCCGATCTGCTGGACCGGCTGGCATTTGATGTGGTACAGCTGCCGCCGCTGCGCGAGCGTCGCAGCGATATTCTGGTGATGGCCGACCATTTCGCCATTCAGATGTGCCGCGAACTGGGCCTACCGCTGTTTCCGGGCTTTTCACCCTCGGCACAGCGTGTGCTGCTGGATTATCACTGGCCGGGCAATGTGCGTGAGCTGAAAAACGTGGTGGAGCGCTCGGTCTATCGCCACAGCGCCATCGATGAACAGCTGGATGCGATTATTATTAACCCGTTCAGCCGTTCGACAGCGCCAGAAGCTGCCAAAACCGATCACTCCCCTTTTCCCGATCTGCCGCTTGATCTGCGCCAGTGGCAAAACCAGCAGGAAAAAGCGTTACTGGAAAAGAGCCTGCATCAGGCGCGCTTTAATCAACGTCGCGCCGCAGAGTTACTTGGCGTGACCTACCACCAGCTACGCGCCATGTTGAAAAAACATGGAGTGCGGGTGGATGGGGAGGAAGAAAGCTAAGCCACGGATTAGATGTTGCTTAGCTTTTTGAGGGCGCACTACTGTCAATATTTAACCTGTGTATTTTACGACGTTTAAAGTAATTGTTGACAGGACGCTCGACAAACAAGAAAGCCATTATGCCCGCTACTATTGAACTCATAAGTAAGAATAGACTAAATAAGATACTAATTTGTTCCAGGTGCAATTTGCGCAAAATAATGGCACAGGCAGAGAGAGTAAAGGCATGAATTAAGTAAATAGAGTAGGAAGCATCACCTGAGAGCAGGAGTTCTCTTTTAAAGATAAAGTTAGCTGATGCTATATAACGCTCCATCCCAACTAAGCCAACGAATACCATAAACATAGGTATACCACCGCCAATCAAACGTCCGGCAAACCCATGCCAGGCACCATACTGGTTTTGTATAGCCAGAAGCGCAATACCGACAATCAAAATTGGTATTGCAAGGGTTAATGGCGGATTTTTATTGGTTAAAAGATAAAATGCTGCGATACCCAGTACAAACTCCAGCAATAAAACATTAGTTAAAAAACGCAGCGTGTGATTTTCTGGTGGGAAGTAGTGCCCTGTCAAACATAATGCAGTAATGATAATGGTACAAAGAATCGCGCTGTTCTTTTTGAATGCAATGCCTAAGCAACTCGCAAAAATCAGATAAAAGATGAACTCAAAACTTAGAGTCCAGCCATTTTGCACTAACAATTTGTCACCCAGAGGAATCAGGGTATATGACGAGAATATGCTGGTTTCGCCGCCGGATGAATTGACCATTGATGGCGCAATCAAATATACACCCAACGCGACCGTAGACATTATCCAGTAAAGAGGAATAATCCTTTTGATTCTGTCACGCATAAAGCCGCTGAAAGATACACTCCGGCGTGCGGTGGTATAGCACATGATAAAACCAGAGATAATAAAAAAAAGGTCCACGCCGTACTGACCGATATCAAACCAGCTAAGCGCATGATTAAAGTACTGTTCACCTTTAATCGAGATATGATACATCACTACCATTATCGCTGCGATTGCTCGCAATAGTTGAACAGTCACAATCATGATAATTCTCTCAAAAGATTTATCGAGAAATCGTATTAGCAAAATTGATGATTTTCCAGTTAGGATTTGTCTTAAAAATCTATCCCCCTACTCACCCGTTAAATTACACCATTAAAAACATAAAGTTACGCCCAAACAATAATTAAAGCCAACAATAAAATAACATTAGAGTGTTTTATATAATGACCGAAAGCCAAAGTATGCTGATTCAGTAACTCACCCTTCATGCACGTCAGCTAACAGCCCATTCCGGGTTAACAACAGCCTTAAGAGCAAAAAAAAAGCCCGCGCAAGGCGGGCATAAAATACTGGAAGCAATGTGAGCAATGTCGTGCTCTTCTTCGGTAGAGCCACCGTTGAAGTGCAGATGAATAGTAATCATTCTCACTATCATCTGTAAAGCACTTTGTTGAGAATTTTTCTCATTACCATAGCATTGTTGTGCGTATTATCATCAGCGCAGCCTTTCCGACAGGCGTAATAAAAAATAAAATCGCCTGGAAAAGAGCCAGTTACCCAGTCAAACTTTGGGGCAACGCCCAGAGTGCGATACACTCTGCACATTGCCCGTGAACCCAAAAAACCCGATGCCAAAAATATTCTCCACCCTGCTTCTCGGACTCAGCGTGTTAAGCACCGCTGCCTGGTCGGCAACGCCCGGCGATATTCGCCAGAGCGGCTTTGTCTATTGCGTCAGCGGCGTGATGAACACCTTTAATCCGCAACTGGCCAGTAGCGGGCTGGCGGTCGATACGCTGGCAGCGCAACTCTATGATCGCCTGCTGGATGTTGACCCTTATACCTATCGACTGATTCCGGAGCTGGCAGCCAGTTGGGAAGTCCTGGATAACGGTGCCACGTACCGTTTTCATTTACGTCATAACGTGCCCTTTCAAACCACAGGCTGGTTCAAACCGACGCGTATGATGAATGCCGATGATGTGGTGTTCAGCTTTGCGCGTATGTTCGACCGAAAGCATCCCTGGCATAATGTGGGCGGCGGTAACTATCCTTACTTTGACAGTCTGCAATTCTCCGATGCGGTTCAGAGCGTTAAAAAACTCGATAACGATACGGTGGAAATCCGCCTGAACAGCCCGGACGCCTCTTTTCTCTGGCATCTGGCCACCCACTATGCCCCGGTACTCTCAGCGGAATATGCCGATAATCTGGGTAAAATTAATCGTCAGGAATTAATGGATCGCCAGCCGGTCGGCACCGGGCCGTTTATGCTCAACGAGTACCGTACCGGGCAATTTATTCGTCTGGCGCGTAATCCTGAGTACTGGAAAGGCGTGCCGCGCATGCCGCAGGTGGTGGTCGATATGGGTGCCGGTGGCATGGGTCGATTGTCGAAATTGCTGACCGGGGAATGTGACGTGCTGGCCTATCCGGCGGCCAGTCAGTTATCGATTCTGCGCGACGACCCGCGTTTGCGTCTTACCTTACGCCCGGGCATGAATATCGCCTATCTGGCATTTAACACCCGCAAAGCGCCGCTGGACCGTGCAGAGGTGCGTCAGGCGCTGGCGCTGGCGATTAATAACGAGCGACTGATGGAGTCGATTTACTATGGCACTGCTGAAACCGCCGCCTCGATTTTGCCGCGCGCCTCCTGGGCTTATGATAATGATGCGCGCATCACGGAATATAATCCGCAAAAGGCGCGCGATGAGCTGAAACGGCTCGGGCTGGAAAATCTGCATCTGAAGCTGTGGGTGCCGTCTGCTTCCCAGTCGTGGAATCCCAGCCCGCTGAAAACCGCCGAGCTGATCCAGGCGGATATGGCACAAGTGGGCGTTCGCGTCACCATTGTGCAGGTTGAAGGCCGCTTCCAGGAGGCGCGTCTGATGGAAATGAATCATGACCTGACGCTGACCGGCTGGGCGACCGACAGTAACGATCCGGACAGCTTCTTCCGTCCGCTGTTAAGCTGCGCCGCGATTAATTCGCAGACCAACTTTGCCCACTGGTGCAATCCGGCGTTTGATGAAGTGCTGCATAAAGCGCTGTTGTCGCAACAGCTGGCGGCGCGTATTGACCGCTATGATGAGGCGCAGAATATTCTGGCGCAGGAGCTGCCGGTCTTGCCACTGGCTTCTTCGTTGCGGTTGCAAGCCTATCGCCATGATATCAAAGGGTTGGTGCTAAGCCCGTTTGGCAATGCCTCTTTTGCCGGTGTACATCGTGACGAAGTGAAGGATCTGAAGCGATGATTATCTATACGCTGCGCCGTCTGGTGCTGTTACTCACCACGCTGTTTATGCTGACACTGGTCGGCTTCAGCCTGAGCTATTTCACGCCCAATGCCCCTTTGCAGGGGGCATCGTTGCTGGACGCCTGGCTGTTCTGGTTTAAAGGCATCCTGCAACTGGATTTCGGCGTTTCCAGTATCAACGGCCAGTCAATCAATCAGCAACTTCGTGAAGTATTTCCCGCCACGCTGGAACTCTGTCTGATGGCATTCAGTCTGGCGCTGCTGGTGGGTATTCCGCTGGGGATTATGGCTGGCGTGATGCGCAATAAATGGCCGGATAAACTTATCAGCGCGCTGGCGTTACTGGGTTTTTCGATGCCGGTATTCTGGCTGGCGCTGCTGCTGACGTTGTTCTTTTCGCTCAACCTCGGCTGGTTGCCGGTTTCGGGGCGGTTTGACTTACTGTATCAGGTGAAAACTGTCACCGGTTTTGCGTTAATTGATGCCTGGCTTAGCGACTCGCCGTGGCGTGATGAAATGCTGTTCAGCGCTTTCATCCATATGATATTGCCGGTCACCGCGCTGGCGGTCGCCCCAACCACCGAGGTGATTCGTCTGCTGCGCATCAGCACCAGCGATGTGATCGACAAAAACTATATCAAAGCGGCGGCAACCCGTGGCTTATCGCGTTTTACCGTGATTCGCCGCCATGTGCTGCATAACGCCCTGCCGCCGGTGATCCCGCGCCTGGGCTTGCAATTCGCCACGATGCTGACGCTGGCGATGATCACCGAAGTGGTGTTCAGCTGGCCGGGATTAGGTCGCTGGCTGATTAATGCTATTCGTCAGCAGGATTACGCGGCCATTTCCGCCGGGGTTATGGTGGTGGGTGGCATGGTGATTACGGTCAACGTGCTGTCCGATATTTTAGGTGCCATGACCAATCCGCTGAAGCATAAGGAGTGGTATGCACTGCGATAGGACAAATGTCAAAACAACTCACGCCCCGTATTTAGTACTATAGAACGCTGGAAATAGCCTTTTTAACACTCATTTATATACATAATATGGTTGTGTTTTAAAGGCTGCTTTCACTTTGCAACGTCTACCGATTACCATTCCTGCATCGCTGGTAGTGCCGGTTCGTACAAATGCTTTGATCACAGACGCGGCTTGTACAGTCACTCTTGGGTAGCCATAGCTCTTAGCTGCACTAACAAATCATCAATCATCCAGCCCGTGCGTGATTAGCCCATCAATGATCAGTCAATAGGATTTATCCCACTTCAGGTGTATACTTTTGTCTCATTCTTCATGTGGAGAAAATGATGTTGAATGGAATTGGCAAAAACTTTGTAAGATTTGCTGGCGTTCTCTCTGCTTGTTCAATCATTTCCGGATATACCTCATTGGAGCTGGCACCTGTACGATTTTGGTTTTGCGTAATGATGGTGATCGCCTGGGCACATACAGAATGGGAAGTTTTCAGAAGTAGACGGAATGGGCAGGAAAAAGATTAAATGTGTTTGGGGCTGAAGCCCCAAATACAATGGTGCGGAACAGGACATTTTCACTGAAAATCAATAAATTAAGCCCATAACCATTCAATCCTGCATTGTTATGGAAACCAATTGCTCCTTCTGATGTTATTGATTTATTTGTGATGGAAAGAGCGACTAAACTCTGTAACCGCATAGTCAGTTTAGATTGACAACATATCATCAAAATTAGGCTCAAGGCGTTTATCGATAACACCTTCGATTGCCTGATCCCCCAAATACTGAGTCATAATAGCAATTCCTCCCACAAGATATCCCACAGCATTAATTTTCATCTCTGAAAAAGGTTACAGATAGCTATACAAGCCTCTTTTTATAACTAATTTGCGCCTTATGTGGAATACAGAACACTTTTTCGAAAGAATTGAAACAACCCCCGGCGTGGATCATATGCTGCGGGCGCGCGAAGGCGTCCTGAATGCAGGGATTTACATCAGACCACACATTTATCTTGAACATGAAATTATGTGGTTCCTGCAGGCGGAGGGGTTCATTTCAATCCCATGAAAAAAATAACGCTTTTGACAATATCATTAACTTCGTTGTGCATATAGAAAACGAAAAATCATTCAGTATTACTCTCCATGAGACCACGCCACATTGCAGGCTTTCACCCAACCACTTCTCCCGCACCTTTAAAAAATAATGCATATCAACGTTTAAGATTATCTGGTGCAAAAAATAGGGCAATCGGCTGATCTGCTAAGAAATAATAATATGAGCATTACAGATATAACCTATCAGTGCGAATTTACTGATAGCGCCTATTTTTGTTTAAAGTTCAGGCAGGCATTTCTGGCCGATGACAGCGAGACGATTCTCCGCTTCGCCGCAGAAGCGCTAACCGCTGGCATGGCTGCGGCCCTTGTTACGCTGGTGGCGATTCGCGGCGGCCCGCCGGGGGCGCAAATGGCGGTTCGCGAAGATGGCTTATATTGTGGATTTGTCTCCGGCGGCTGCGTGGAGGCCACCGCTGCTCACGAAGCCATGCAGGTGATTTTTTCCGGTACAGACCGCACGGTGATATACGGGGACGGCTCACCTTATTTTGATATCACCCTTCCCTGTGGAGGTGGCATTGCTCTGAGCATTCATAAATTGCGCGCAGCGCGGCCGTTTTACATCGGCGCGCTCGGTAGCCACCGAACTCATTGTCAGCGCGTCCAAAAGCTAAGCGAACCTGGCTGGAGTCGCGCAGAAACAGACCGAATCAACGCGCCAATAGGCATATTCCCTAAAGCGCGCGACGCGCACTCGCTGGCGCTTTCAGTATTAGCTGATGTCGCGGCGTGCCGCTCCGGCACAGGGGGAAAATAATGCCCTCGCCTGTCGTCATTATTCTTGCCGCCGGACGCGGAGAAAGATTCCTCGCGTCCGGCGCAACGACGCACAAACTTGATACGCTGCTCAATAACCAACCTGTATTGTGGCATATCATTCAGGTGGTAAAAGCCGCCGGTCTTGGCTGGCACCTTGTCAGGCCGGAGGGCGGTACTGGCGGAATGGGTGAGTCTATTGTGCCGGGCGTCAAGGCCACGTCAGAGGTCTCGGGCTGGCTTATTCTGCCTGCTGACTTACCCTTAATCCAACCGGCTTCGCTGCTACACGTCGCCGAGGGATTAAGGGTAAAACCGGTTGTGGTGCCGCATTATCAACAGCGCCGGGGGCATCCGGTGGGATTCTCACGGGAATATCTGCCGTCGCTGATTGCCCTCTCAGGTGATACGGGGGCAAAGCACATCGTGCGGGATTCACGGCGGGAAGGAAAAGTGATGGCGTTATCCCTCAATGATGCGGGCACCATTCACGATATTGATACGTGGTCCAATTTTCACCTTGCCGCGCGATTACTTCGCATTCGTGCGCGATAAGTTGACTCAGCCAAATTTTCTTCGCTCAAGCCGATTCTCTCACACACTCACCGGTATTTCGCGCTATTAAAAGTATACCCAGCGGATATCGATGACATTCCGTAGATTCAAACGCCAATTTCGTCGGTTGCAGAGCAGCGGGCCGGGAGTTGTCGCTGAATGACATTAGTTTAATTACCAAAATTAAGATTATAAAGAAATTTGCTTATGAAACAGATTGCTGAAATTTTGTGTATTAGCACAAAAGTAAAAAATGGACTGAGTACAGCCGGTAAAAAATAAGGAAGTCAAAAAGAAAAGTGTGATTCAGGATTATTTTTAGAGTTATAGCACGAAAAACACCGAAAGATGATATTGATAACCATTATCATTACATGGGTTAATTATTACCCTGAAATCGATCGATTATACTGCCCATTGATATCCTGAAATAAAAAACTCTTTTTCAGCAGCCAATCTCTGGACTAATAGTCCATAAAAAGACAATTTCACAACATAAAACTCCACACAACAAACAAAACCATTTCATAAGATTTAATGTTTGTTTGTTGTTTTATCCTGCAAATAGCGTGAATCACGAGACTTAAATCTCAACAATGCAAGTTAATACTTAAATATCAACGAGTTAATCGTGGTTTTGGTTCGAGGTCTTAATTTGTTTAAGATTTAAATCAACGAAAAAGTGAATTATTAACCATTATTAGTGCATAAATGATCACTTTTTGCTGCGCCACTAATGAGAAAAATTACCATCAAGATGAAAATTGCCTTTAAAAGGCAACAAACAAGGAGCGCTCTGCGTCAGAAGAAGCATATGCTCAGAACAAACCAGGCAGTGTATTAATCTGAGAAAAATTCAGGGATGCATAGCACCTGAGGAAGTGAAAATACCAATTGAATCATGTAATTAAAAAGTTCTGCTATATCGCAAAAAGCACCAATGGCGAAAAATACGTCTGACACTCACAGGCATTTTTACCCGTTTATTCAACATACAATTTAAGTCATTCAGAAAAATAAGGAGATAACTTTGAGTAATGTAGATTTTACCGTCGAGAAAATTAGTCTCACGAGTCTGCCCAGCAGATCAAGCGATGTCACGTTTATGCTGAAATTCTTTATCTATATCTCAGTTATTGGAACAGGGATATATTTCGCCATGAATGATTCATTATGGGTTAAGTCTGCTGGTGTATTTTTAATGGGTGCCATGTTTGCACATGGCGTTGAATTACAACATCAAGTTTTGCACGCACAGGGAATAAAGAACAGAAAAGGCAACGAACTAATTGGTATTATATTGGGTTTGCCAATGCTTGTCTCCTATGCTGATTATAAATATAGTCACCTGAATCATCATAAGTTTTTAGGGACGCCACAAAACAAAGAGTACTTTGATTACGGAGACCAGTACGGAACGCTGAGTTTCATGACGATCTGGGCTTTGTTTTCTCGTCTCTTTATGATTCCTCAATATTATGCGTTTATTAAAAAGGCCTTTATCGCCCTCACCTTTCAGGATTATGAGGACACCACGCCGAAAGTATCCAGACAGATTCGCAGAGACTATCTGGTGATGATTTTGGTGATTACAATTCTGACTCTACTGTCATACCTGTATGGATGGGAGATTATTGCTACATTTTGGCTGATCCCCTTTATGATAATTGCATCGCCTGTACATGCACTGATTGAAATGCCCGAACATTATCAATGTAATACCGAAAGCACACATCAATATTCAAATACACGAACGATTAAAAGCAACGCATTCATGACATGGTTTACTAATGGCAATAACTTTCATGTGGAGCATCATATGATGCCCGGCCTGCCGATAGATCGCCTGCACGATTTACATGCCAAAATTAGCGGCAAGTATGAACATTACAGCCCAACCTATCGCGCCTTCTATATGGGGATTCTGAAAGCAATGTTACGGAAAGAAAGTAATGAACAATGAATTCTACCTGCAAGAAGCCCGTTACTTTCAGGATAAATTTAACAGCAGAGGATTAGCTGACCAACTGGAAAAAACCAGAAGACATAATCAGCTTCTCGATTCAGACCGAGAAATAATTCAAAAATCGCCCATGTTTTTTTTAGCCACGTCATCTCCGGATGGTTACCCGGATTGCTCCGTAAAAGGAGGAAATCCAGGATTTGTAAAAATAGTAAATTCATCCACATTAATCTTTCCTGATTATGACGGAAATGGCATGTACAGAAGCTTAGGCAACATATCCTCTAATCCTAATATAGGAATGTTATTTCTTGAGTATGAAGGTGGACGAAGAAAGTTAAGAATCAATGGGCAGGCCGCTGTAAGTGAAGATCCGGATATTTTAATCAAATTACCTGGGGCAAAATTAGCGGTTATTGTGGAAGTCAGAGATATTTTCCCTAACTGCCCGAGATATGTCCCGCAACTGGAAGTAAAGCAAAGCTCGGCTTATAACCCAGATTATGGATATAACCCACCGGAACCCGAGTGGAAAAGTAAAGATGATCTCAAAGATTTTGTACCAAAAAAGGAGTGAGAATATGAATGCCAGACAACAGCTTGCCACAGGGATTGACGTTTTCGATACCACGCTTGAGGAACAAAAAACCCTGAATTCTTTTTACCTGCGGGAAATCGGGCAACCGGCCAACTACAGGGAAAGTCCAGGTTTGAGTGAGTATTTTTTCATCGAAGAAATCGAGGACAGATGGAATGCTTATGAAGCCTCCAGACTGGGAGAGCAAGAGTATCCTACAAATGCGGAAGATTTCCAGCGGTGGTACAACAAACTGCACAGGGCGCACAGAAAAATTGTGGCCCCCTTTTTTACTCGCCTGGCTGAGCGTTCAACTCTCGAAGAGTTATCGTTTTATATTGCGATGGAAAATGAGGTCGATGGACGCTTTGACGATGTGATTTCTCTTGCTCAACTGGGTATGACCGGCGATATGAAACTTGCTCTCGCCGAGAATTATTGGGATGAAATGGGGATGGGCAGCTTAGAGGAGATGCACACGGTTTTGTTTACCGCCTCGGCAGAAAAGTTGCGGAAGATTGCAGGTCTAACGTCAGAAAAAATTCAGGTCCCTGCCGCAGCACTAAAAAATGGCAACCTGTTGTTGATGTATGCTTTGCGCAGAAAATACCACCCACGATTGCTGGGGACACTGGCCATCCTCGAGCATACCGCGCCATATCGATTTGCCAAAACCGTGCACGCAATGCGCCGGTTAGGAATGCCTGAGGATGTCATCTATTACCATGATATGCATATTCAGGTCGATGCGAATCACGGCAAGCAACTTATCGAAAGGGTTTTAATGACGCTGGCTAAAGATAACCCGGAAATCATCCCGGAGTTATGCATCGGTTGCCTTGTCCGATATAACGTTGCTGTGGATTATTACCATAGCGTTGAAGCTGAAATGGATAAAATTATCTCACAAAAAGAAAAGGAATATTAAAATGAGCAGTACCACACTGGAAAAACAGTCTGTAGCAGCCATTTACAACCTTGAAAGTCAACGTTTTATTGCGGGTAGCGCATCTGAGGTTTTAGGTATTGATTTCCTCGCGCATCCGGACTGGAAAGCGTTTCAGGCATTTTTTGAAGAGCTTGAATTAGACAAATATATGATGGATGGAGGTATTTATCGCCAGCGTCGTTTTGGCCGGTTCAAATGGTTTGCTGATGGAAATCGTCTGGAACAGCAGCCCCAAACCCCCTATACGCAGCCGCTGTACTTTAACCCACTGAATGGTGGCATCGAACGGCATTTTGCACCGTTAACAGATGCCATTGTGAATAATCGGGTGGTAAGAGAAATTCTTCTTAAGCTGGCTACTGCTTATGGAGAGCTGGAAGATATCCAGACCTGGAAAATTAATGCTTATTTTAACCGCATCATTGCTACCAAAGATTTTTCTGGTCAGCCAGTGCCCGAAGGAAAACATCGTGACGGTGTTAAATTTAGCTGTTTATTTATGGCAAACCGTTTAAATGTTTCTGGCGGCTCAACCACACTGACTGACATCTTATATCAAAAAGAAGTGTTTACCGGAACGCTGGAAAATCCATCTGATGTGTTAATTTTCCGTGATGACACTGTCATTCATGATACCAGTGCAATTACTGTAAATGAAGGATTTAAAGAAGGCTACAGAGATGTGCTGGTCATCGAGTTCTACTAACTTATAAAGGACGTGAATTGTGACTATTCAGGTTGCAATACAACCAGACTTAACCACCAGACAACTGACTTCAAGAATAATCGATGAAAATGAAATATTTATTATCATCCCATTATTAGTACAACTTTATCCGAATCTGCCGACTGAGACGATTAAGTCTCGACTTGAAGAGATAAAAAATCTTAACTGGGCTTGCCTGGGGATATTTGATAAAGACAGCCTTGTCGGTATATCTGGTTACTGGCTAAACACCCGACTTTATTGCGGAAAGTATTTATACGTTGATCACTTTGTGGTTAATGACGCTTTCCGCGAAACAGGTGTAGGTGCACTGTTAATGCAGAAGATAAAAGAAATTGCTGACCAGAATCTGTGCAGTCATATTTGCCTGGATACCTTCACTGGCAACTTACAGGCACAGCACTACTGGTCAAAGCACCAATTTAATATCGTAGGTTTTCATTACGTATTACAGAATTGATGAGGAATTTACAATGGAACATAACTATTCCAGAGATGTCATTTACAGTCGTATGCTGGGAATTGTGAGTGAAGAAGAACTTGCCTTACTGGCGGATAAAACTATCGCCGTTCCTGGCTGCGGAGGTGTTGGCTACACCCATGCTGAAACGCTGGTAAGAATGGGTGTCGGTGGCGTGCACATCGCAGACTTTGACACCTTTGGCCCGGAGAATTTCAACCGACAGTTTGGCTCAAGTATTCATACTGTCGGACTAAAAAAGGCCGATGTCCTCAGGGAACGTTTGCTGTCCATCAATCCGGCATTAAGGATTTCTCAGTTCGAAGATGTTAACCCTGACAATGTAGACCAGTTTCTTGCGGGTGTTGATGTGCTGTGTGATGCACTTGACTACTTCGTGATTGAGCCACGAATCGTCATGTATCGCCGTGCCAGGGAGCTGGGCATTCCGGCAGTGATCTCATGCCCGATCGGGTTTGGCGGAACCTTGCATTTCTTCGATCCGCAATCGATGTCTTTTGAAGAGTATTTCGCTCTGTCATCCGATATGGATGAAACACAGAAGCTGATCAATTTTGGTATCGGTCTGGATCCCTTGCGCTTACACAGTAGCTACCTGGACTCACCGCGACTGGATTTTGAAAGCCGTAAAGTCGCCTCTTTAAGTTCTTCGTGCCTGCTGGCAACAACACTAACGTCAACATTTACATTAGCGAAACTGCTTGATCGTGATATGTTTTTTAAGCCGGTCCCTTATGTGCATCAGATCGACTACATGGCTGGGCGATTTGAACAAACGTATGTCAATGAGGGCGTTAACGGGCTTAAATCCGTCATGAAGCTTCAGGCAACCGGATAAGAAGCGACGTGCGGAACTGAATCTCACTATTACATTGGCACTAACATTATGAAACCACGCATTTTTATAGACGGTGAAGCGGGAACGACAGGTTTGCAGATACATTCTCAAATCAATGGTCGTGATGATATAGCGTTAATCGAGCTGGCGCGTTCAGATCGAAAAGATCCACAGAAACGTAGCCAGGCACTAAACGAATGTGACATTGCGATTCTGTGCCTGCCTGATGATGCAGCACGCGAAGCAGTATCATTTGTTGAAAATCCTCGGGTGCGTATTCTCGATGCAAGCTCGGCTCATCGTTCCACCACCGGCTGGGTTTACGGTCTGCCGGAACTGACTCCGGGTCAGGTACAGTTGATTGCTGAGGCCAAAAGAGTGACTAACCCTGGCTGTTATCCTACAGGGGCTATTACTCTGCTGCGTCCTCTGACTGAGGCGGGTTTAGTTCCGCGTGATTACCCTGTTAATGTCCATGCCATATCGGGTTATTCCGGTTCCGGACGTTCGTTGATTGAAGCCTATGAAGATCCACAGCATCCTCAGGCGACTGACGCCCCTTTCCGTGGCTATGGTTTAAGTCTGAAGCATAAGCATGTTCCTGAGATGCAGAAACAGGCACTGTTAACTTATCCACCGCTGTTCACGCCGTCCTATGGAAAATACCGGCAAGGGATCGTTCTGTATGTCCCATTACATTTAAGACTTCTGAAGCCTGGAGTCAGCGTCAAACAGATTCATGAATGTCTGTCTGTTTATTATTCTGATTCTGAATATATCAATGTCGTTCCCGTTGAGCAGGCGGCAACGATCACCCAGCTGGACCCAGAATATTTGAATGGAACAAACAATCTGGATATCTACGTCTTTGCCAATGAAGATTCCGGTCAAATTCTTTTAGCTGCGGTGTTCGATAACCTGGGCAAAGGCGCGTCGCGCGCTGCCATTCAGAACTTAAATATCATGTTAGCAAAGACATGTAGTTAAAAAGCTCGCCCCCCTCTCCAGTTACTGGAGAGGGCTTTTATTAAATTAATCAGCAAACTAACACTCATTATAATTCTGAGAGGATAAGTCTCGCCATGAATAACTGCAATGAAATTACATCTGCCCTGACCTATGAACAAATGAATATTTGGCAACTGCATATTGATAACCCAGGACTTCCGTTGTTTAATGCGAATTATCTGTTTCATGTTAAATCAGGATTCGAATGTGATTATTTTGTGCAAGCATTAAGAGTTGTCATATCTCGTCACGGAGGCTTATCCTCACGCTTCGGTGGAGATACCGAGCATGCCATGCAATATGGGCCGTCAGAAACCGAAGATAAAATTTCTGATTTTGTCTATTTATTTGAGCAAGCAGAAGACCTTAAGGAGGCCCATGACATTATTAAAATGCGTAGTGTCGTCCCCTTCCGACTAAACCTCGCTTCACCCATCCGTGCCGATATTGTCCCAATGGCCAACAGCGAGTTTCTGGTTAACATCACGGTGCATCAGATTGTTTGCGATTGCTGGTCTGCATCACTGTTCTTTGAAGAGCTGAGTTCATATTATAATTTATTGTCTGATAACCAACAGATCGTTATTGCTGACAACGCCGCCAGTTATCTGCGTTTTTCACTATGGCAAAAAGAACAGCAGCAGCAGGAGAAAGCCAAAACCAATAAGTTATATTGGTTAAATTACCTTCGGGGAGTTGATAGCCATTTAGAGCTTTCAGCCTATAAAGACTTATCAGACAACGCTCCATTTTCAGGCGGCGTAGCCATAAAAACCATCGCTGAAAACACTCATAGTCAGGTCTGCGCATTAGCTAAACATTATGCAGTAACACCTTATAGTCTTTACATGACATTATTCGCTGCTTTCTTACAGCGTTGCACGCGGCAGAACGATTTCTGCCTGTCCTATCCGAGCTCGAACAGAAACATGCCTGAATCAGATGAAATTCTGGGATTGTTTACACGCTTACTGCCCGTAAGATTTACATTCGGCGCTGAAAGCTCGTTGAAGGAGATGGCCCTTAAGGCATATGAGTCGCTGCTTGATAACAGCGAACACGACTTATGCTGCATGGCAGATATCGTCAGGGAAGCGGGTGCAGATGACGCAATGAGACCTTTTGGCTTATTTAAAGTAGTCTTTGGGCAAATTGGCAGGGTTAACCATGGACTGGCCCTCAAAAATACCAACATTGAACAATTACCCGTTCATACAGGCTATACCAAAACGGATCTGTTGGTCATGCTTGATCTGCACTCCATTCAACCTGCGGTGTTTATCGAATTTTCATCAAAAAACTTCTCTGATAAAACTATTACCACGTTATGGCAAGATTTCATGCATTTCCTGGAGTCAGTTTTAAACCATCATCGTCAGATAAGTAATAACGTGGAAGACACTGAGTCAGTCGCTTTTATAGTATAAATCCAGGATTTTAATTTAGGTTACCAGAAAAAATCATTCTGCATTTCGCAAATAACATAATGGCAATGCAATCCTAATCAGATTGTCGTGCTCCCTGTTGTTTTTTAACGGAGTTCACCTGTGAGCAAAGAACTTTACCACTCTGATGATGCCTGTGAATTATCATCGGAACAGAAAAAAATATGGTTTCAGTTTATTCAGCAGCCCAACCAGACAGCGTATAATATCTCCGAGGGATTTATATGCTCGGGTGAAATTAATGTGGCAGCATTAATTTCTGCTTTAAAGCACACCATTAGCAACACCCCCGCGCTTTCAGTTATCTTTAAAGAAAAGGATGATAAGACCTGGCAGTGTTCTGCACCAGATATTGTAGAAGGCACAAAGTATATTACTCAGGCTGAAGGTTTTTCTTCCTGTGATGAAGCCAAAAATTTCGTGTATGAAAAATGCAACACGCCTTTTGACCTGTATAACGAAATTCCGCTCAGGATGATTATTGCACGCTATGCACAGCACCACATTATCGTCGCGCTCTGTTTCCATCATATCGCTATTGATGGCTGGTCGGCACAACTTTTTTATAATGATTTAAACGCTAACTACAGTAAATATTGTCACCATACCAAACCCAGCAATGATCAAACCGCAGCAAGTTACATAAATTACCTGTCCTGGCAGCAAAGCGCAGAACAAAAGCTCGCTCGTCAACATAGCCATGAATACTGGTGCAACTATCTCAGTGATGTCTCACCGATTCTTGAGCTACCGATGAACAAAAAAAGAGGGGGGAGTTTTCAATCTGCTGGTTCATCAATGACTTTACCTATACCCGAGAAAATTTGTCAGTCAGTGAAACATTCATCCGTTCAGCATCATGTTACGGACTGGTGTTTCTATCTGACGGTTTTTTCCCTGTTGCTTCAGCGTTATTCAAATCAGACGCAATTTTGTATTGGCTACCCATCGGCTAATCGTGCCATGCCGGGCAGTGAAATGATCGGCGGGCTGTTTACCAATACACTGGTGCTGAAAGCCGAATTTAACCCGGACGATCGCTTCTCAACATTACTCAGCCGAAATTACGACACTCTGCTTGCGGGATATGAGTATGACAATGTTCAACTTGAAACCGTCATCAATGATTTAAATATACCTCGTAGCGCATCCTGTAACCCCCTCTGGCAGGTTCTTTTTGCACAGCAGGATCGTCGTGGGTATGGCCTTAATTTGCCTGGTGTGAGCACTTGCCAGTTCTTAATGCCGGCAACCGATGTCAAACTCGACTTAAGCGTGATGATTGACACTGACAGTAATGGTACGCAAGGCATCATTGAATACTCAGATCAGCTTTTTGAGAGCAAGGAAATTGAGGTTTTATGGCGTCATTATCTTCAGCTCCTGGCCAGTTTTGCTGCTGATGCCCATCAGCCACTCAATGCCCCTGCCCTGGCAGATGCTGAGCCGCAGCATGCAAAAAAAGTCTCTTCTGCCGGGAAATCACGCTATCACTCGCTGAATTGCTGGTTTGAGACCGTAGTCGCGAATTATCCTGAGCGCATTGCCGTTGAATGTGAACAAGAGTGTCTCACCTATGCTCAGCTAAACGACAAAGCTAACAGTCTCAGCAGAGAGCTTCTGAAGCAGGGAGCCAAACCCGGTGAACTTATTGGCCTGTCTTTAAAGCGAAATGAATATCTGATCATCGGAATTATCGCCATTCTGAAAACAGGATGTGGCTACTTGCCGCTGGATCCAACTTACCCCATTTCCCGCATCGATTATATCTTGCAGGACACTGAATGCAGGATAGTGGTTACGGATGTTGACACCGCGCCATTGTTATCCGGGAAAAATGTTCGCTTAGTTGATGTTTCAAACTGTACAAACGAGAGGAAAATCAGAACATTAGGTGAAGTAATCAATGATGGCTCATCGCTTGCCTACTGTATTTACACCTCGGGCTCTACTGGCAATCCAAAGGGAGTATTAATTTCTCATACCAATGTGATGCGCTTATTTGAGAATACACATCAATGGTTCTCGTTCGATCAACATGACGTGTGGACATTATTTCACTCTTATTCTTTTGATTTCTCAGTCTGGGAGATTTTTGGCGCATTACTGCATGGTGGCAAGTTAGTTGTCGTTCCCTATGACATTTCACGCAGCCCGGAAGACTTTCGTAATTTACTCAAAGAGAAAAAGGTGACGGTTTTAAATCAGACCCCATCAGCTTTTAACCCGCTAAGTCTGGTTGAAATGACGAATTTTGAAGAAAATGATCGGTTACAGAATTTACGATATGTGGTGTTTGGTGGTGAAGCATTAAATTTTGCCTCCCTCAGCGGCTGGGTATCCAAGTATGGTGATAGCAGTCCTGACCTCGTTAATATGTATGGCATTACCGAAACAACGGTACATGTCACTTACAGAAAAATTTCCTTAGCTGATATTATTAATAATACCGGGAGTTATATCGGGGATGCTATCCCTGACCTCGATATTGCACTGCTGGATTCCTTAGGCAGACCAGTACCAACAGGGATGGTTGGCGAAATGTATATATCAGGTGCCGGCCTGGCGATTGGCTATCATAATCGTGACAGTCTGAACAGTGAGCGATTTATTCATCTTACTCTGAAGGGTAGAAAGAAAAGATTCTATAAAACCGGTGATTTAGCTAAACGACGTTTTGATGGCGAGCTTGAATACTATGGCCGGGCTGATAAGCAGGTCAAAATCCGTGGACATCGCATAGAACTGGGTGAGATTGAGAACGCTCTGATAAAGCTGCCTGATGTGTCAGAAGCTGTGGTATTGGCGCGCCCGGACGCGCATGGAAAGGATAAACTTAAGGCATGGGTCAGTCTTTCTTCGAAAATGCATTGCAATCCTTTACTGATCAAATCGCAGTTAGCCGCGTCTTTGCCCTCTTATATGATTCCGCAAGAAATCATCATAATTGACAGTATTCCTCTGACAACAAACGGAAAAGTGAATACTTATGCTTTGCCGGAAAATTCCTCCTGCACCAGCCCGACAGATTTGCTGCCGGTTAAAGCCAATACCTTACTGGAAGCTAAACTGCACAGTATCTGGTGCAACATTCTGGGGCGAACGGATGTTGGCATTCATGATAACTTTTTTGCTCTGGGTGGCGACTCCCTGCTTGCCGTGATGTTTTCCCAGCAATGCCGAAAAAATAACATAACACTTAACGTGATTGATTTACTTAACCACCAGACCATTGCAGAACTTGCGATGAACGCAGGGGTTGAGGATATTGACACGTCCTTAAATCAGAATGCCGTCACCGAACCGGTGAATGTGGCAGGGAGACCATTAGTACAACAAGACGGCATCTACCCGATGTCTGGTATGCAGCAGGTGATGTTTGAAAATTATAATAAGGTTTCTGCCCGCTGTTCAGGCGCTTATCATGTGCAGCAAGCCTATCGTATCACGGATAAAAACCCGCAGCCTCAGGCGATGTTAAAAGCGATTAAGATGATGATGGAAGCTCATCCGGTGTTAAGGACTGTCGCTTTATATGATGATAATAATGGCTGGAGTCAAATGTTTGCTGATGAAATGCCTGTAGACTTTAAATTTCATGATTTAACCAGACTTAACTCTTCGGAAATTGACAATAAAATCTCGGCAATCAGGGAACAAGATCTTGAGATGCCTTTCACCTTCAACTTACCCACGAAGGCACTGTTCAGATGTAACTGGTTTCAGATTTCAGTTAACTGCTTTGAATTATTAATATCAACCCATCATGGCATCGCTGATGGATGGGGAAACCAGGTTTTACTGACGGAATTATTTGACCTTTATCGCGCCATCAGAGAGGGAGAAGATATCCAGCCAGATATCCGCCCTAATGGCTTTCTGGAATATTTATCTGTTGAGAAAAACAATGCAGCAGACAGAGCACACAAACACTACTGGTTACCTTTTAAAAAAATAAATCACGATGATCAAAGCAATGCTTCTTCATCCTGTGATGGCCTGGCGAACCCAGCGATTGATCGTTTCGTTGACAGAACACTTATGGCAAGACTGGAAAAAATAGCTCGTCATCATAACGTTACATTGAAATCTCTGATGCTTTTTGCACTCAACTCAGTTTTGTTAAAAGCACAATGCAATTACGATGGATTTATTGGCGTCGTCAGCAATGGACGGAAAGATAATCTAAGCGATCCGTTACACTCTTTGGGACTGTACTGGAACATGCTTCCTGTCCGTTTCAGACAGTTATCCTCCATGGCGTTACTGAAAAGTGTGCATGACGATCTTTTGGCCTGCGAACAATTTGGTGTGTTCCCGATAGCTTTTCATAAAAGTTATGTTAAGCCCTGTGTGACATTCAATTTTGTGAATTTTCACAACAAATTCGATTTTGGCACGCAATCAGGCATGGAACTTATCAGTGAATACTGGCATGACCGCTTCCACTATCCCCTTAATGTCTATGTGGCTGGCAGCAACAGCACAGATGGAAATCTTTTCAGGATGGAAAGCCTCAGCGGATATATAAGTTTTCAGCAAGCCAATGCTCTTATGAGTGATTTTATTTTATATCTGTCAGATATGTCAGTGAATCCTTTATGGAACACCGACCACGTATTGTCCAGCTAACATAGCCGATGGCGGAATTAGCGTCGTTATCAAGAGGAAAATCATGAAAGCTCCAGACACTTTTACTCTTCAGACCCGCATTTTATCTATCTGGAAACAGGTATTAAACAATGAGAACATCAGCCTGGATGATGATCTTATCGCCATTGGCGGTCAATCAATCGATGCGCTTAAAATTGCTAATGAATGTCAACGGCAACTGGGAAAACCCGTGAATATGGTCCGGGTGCTGCGGAGCCGAACGGTGTCAGGCCTGGCTAAAAGCTTAAGCCAGACGTAAGTTTTTCAGAATTTTACACCCTATTATTGGGGATGGATAATTCGCCTTTCCAGTGAAATTTGCTGTTTTTATTTCTATAAATGGTGAATTTCACTTTCTTTAATTCCCGGCATGGATGATTACGCATGTTTATTCAGACCCGTTAAATTTCCTTTGAGATTAATTTTACTTTATAATTTTTTGCGCCAATGTTTAAGGGATGCGAGTACAGCTCATGGGTATAATTGATTATAAAATCAGAGACTTCATCAAGTTTTACGGGATGTTAGCACTGCTTTATTTTAGTGATATGGTTTTACTGGTAGGACTGATCTGGAACACTTATAAAGTAACGAAAGCACCTTACTTCTTAGGTATCGTCCTCTCAGTCAGTGTCCTCATACCCTTTGTCATCAGGCGTTTTTTTCACGGAATAAATCTCTTACATTTAAATTTCCGAAAATTATTTATCCTTCGCCTGTGCTCCTATCTTTTCATCGCTTTGGTTTCCATGTTAAACCTCTCGGATAAATATATTGAAACCTCAATAATTATTATCCTTTATGGTGTTTTAACCTTATCGACATTAAGCACCTTTGAAGCCGGAAATATTAAGCTGGTCAAATCTGGCGCAGTATCATCACTTAATGCCTCCCGATTATTACAGACCGTCATTCAGACTGGTGCTTTTGTTGGAGCATTGATAAGTGGGTTGTTATTAGACAGATACAGCTTCCATAGCATAGTGCTGACTATTAGCCTTTATGATATTTTAATAAGTTTTATCGGCTTTTTTTGTCTTAAGGAGATCTCTTCCTCGCCAAAATCTGCACATCCTGTTGCGGCTAACGTAGCCATTACCACTACAACCCCTGCTCTGTTCACTTCACAGAAACTGCTGATTGTTTTAATCGGCCTTATCGGCCTCCATATTTCATCATTCAATTTACTCACGCCGGTTATCTATCAGAGTTTAAACCACTGGGGCAGTGAACAGTTCGGTATTGCGAGCGGAGCAGCGTGCTTTGGCGCTTTTTTATCCGCCATTTTAGCAACCAAAAAATGGAATTATGCCCTCGCCGCATTACTTTTGGTTATTAGTGATACGATTTTTTGCATCATTGAAATAAAATCAGTTAACGTCGTATCCTGCTTCTTTCTGGGGCTGTTTCTTAATTTAGTGCGTATTGGCCTGCGTTCAGAGTTTATTGATTCAATCGTCGAGGGGCAGTCAGAGGAGGATTTGGCTGCTAAAATCACCACGGTTTATTCTCTGTGTCAGGCCGTCGGCCCGATTATGATGGGGTTTGTGATTTCAGAACACTTTCTTGGGGTGGCATCAGCAAGATGGCTGCTGACGTTTGTTGCTGTCTGTCTCTTAATGGGAATAGTGGTTTTTAATTACGTTAAAAACATAGCTACAGAGGTAAAGTCCGCCTGACAACAGGCATCCCGCAGTAGTTAAAATAATCGCTACGCCATCTGTTTCAGCTATTGCATGGGTAGCAGATGTTTGGTGAGCCGGGATGTGCCGGCACGCTATATCCTTACGCCTGGCGCGCTCTGTTTCTGGAGCACGCCAGCGCGTAGGGAGCAGGCCTAAGCCTTGCTTTGCAAATTCTTCCGGTAGAAACAGCGTTGTCTGCTGTGTAAAAGTGGATAAGCAATGCAGGTTACTATCAGGCTTATAATCCAGGAGATATCCACTCCAGGAATGAGCTTCGCATAGGGCCCCGAGAAAAACGCATTTTCAACAAAAGGAATCTGCACAATAATGCCGACGAAATAGACCATCAGCGCCCGGCCATTCAATAATCCGTATTGCCCACCATCAGCGCTAAAGATTGAAGGAATATCATAATGCTGTTGATTAATGTAATAAAAATCGATCAAATTTATTACAATCCATGGAATAAGTACGGAGATTAACGCCAGAATTAAATTAATAAAGAAGGAGATAAAATTTTCAGATGCTGCTAATGCGACTATAACGCCTCCCACTAAAATCAACGTGGAAAATACTATCCGAACCGAAGCACCTGGTGTCCAGCCGGGACGGAAAGTTTGCATTGCCGTAATCAGCGACAGCACCACACCGTACAAATTCATCGAGTTGTGGCATATAATATTGACCAGAAAAAACACCATCAAAATCGGCCCGAGCCAGCCCGTTGCGTGACGAACCGACATCATGGCGTCGCTGGCAGGAGCAATGCTGACCGCCATCATACCAAACACAAATGCCAGGATGGTGCCGCCGCAGGCCCCCAGATAAGTCGCGAAGAACGGACGGGCAATACCGACGTCCGCAGGCAAGTAGCGCGAGTAATCGGAGGTGTAAGGCGAGAAACTGATTTGCCACACCGCGCCGATACAGAAGGTGCCGAACCAGCCGGCGGCACTAAAGCTGCCACGCTGCCAGAAATCGCCGGGTAATGGCTGTATCAGCATCAATACTAAACCGGTGATCAAGGCTGCGCCCATCACCCAGGCACCGACTTTATTAATTTTATGGATAAAATGGTAACCCACCATACCGATAAAAGTCGCTGCTATCGCACCGATAATGGTTGCGGCATAAACCGGAACGACGGGTATGACATTATTGATGACTTTTCCCGACAGCGATATATTCGAAATAAAGAAACCTAAATAGATAACCGTGGTAAAGCTGATAACCAGCAATGAACCATAGCGACCAAACTGCGCCCGGCTTTGCACCATCTGGGGAATGCCGACTTTCGGCCCCTGAGCGGAAGTGAGTGCCAGAAATATTCCGCCAAACAGATGGCCCGCAATAATAGCGGTTAATGCCGAAATAACATTAAGATGAAAAGTTTCTGTGGCGATGGCTCCAGTGACAATCGCCAGCGGTGCAATATTAGTACAAAACCATAATGTAAACAGGCTATGCGATTTACCGTGGCGCTCAGAATCCGGCACATAATCCACTGACTTATTCTCAATAAGATTATTTTGCAGTGTTTGAGTATTCACCTTACTCTCCCGTTATGAAATGATGTTTAAACTGACTGTCCAATAGCTTCCTTGCAAAAAAAAACGCATAGCCATCCCGACGAAATTAATTTCGTCATCTCATAACAAGGACTGGCGGTACAACTCCTGGTGCATAATGTGATGCTACCGGCTTGCCCGTTTCGCTTATTACCGGCAGGCGATCAACTTTATTTTGCATTAACGCATGATAAAAGGATCATCAATAGGTTCATCACAGGTGCGCAGCCACACCGTTTTGGTGGTGGTATATTCCAGTGCGGCATCAATCCCCCCTTCGCGGCCAAAACCGGATTTACCGTAGCCGCCAAACGGGGCCAGCGGAGAGACCACGCGCCAGGTGTTCAGCCACACCACGCCGCTGCGCAGTTTGCGGGTGACGCGGTGGGCGCGCGTCAGGTTCTGAGTAAATACCCCCGCCGCCAGACCGTATTCGGTATCGTTGGCTAAACGGATCGCTTCTGCTTCATCATTGAAGGTTAATACCGAAAGAACCGGCCCAAACAACTCCTGCGTCACACTTTCGGCGTGGGGAACCGCACTGCAATCCAGAATAGTAGGCGGATAATAGAATCCCGGTTGATCAATGTGCTGATGCCCGGTTACCAGGCGCGCACCCTGCTCAATACTGCGGCTGACAATCTGTTCAATATTGTGCTTCTGCCGTTCGGTGCACAGCGGGCCAAACTGCGTTTCCGGCTGCTGCGGGCAACCAATGACAATGCTGCTGACCTTACCGATCAGCTTTTCAATAAAGGCATCTTTGATCTGCGCATCCACCAGCAGTCGCGATCCTGCCACGCAGCTCTGGCCTGAGGCAGAAAAAATCGCCGCGACTTGCGCATTGGTGGCACTCTCAAGATCGGCATCCGCGAACACGATAAATGGCGATTTTCCACCCAGTTCAAGCGAGGTGCTGGCCAGATTTTCTGCACTATTACGGATAATATGTCGGGCGGTTTCTGCACCACCGGTAAAGGCGATATGATCGACCTGCGGATGCGCAGTCAACACCGTGCCGCACTGTTCCGCGAAACCGGTAATGATATTGCAGACGCCGGGCGGGAAACCCGCTTCGTGGATCAATTCCGCCAACGCCAGTAACGGTGTCGGCGCAGTTTCTGCCGCTTTTACCACCAGCGTGCAACCTGCCGCGATGGCCGGGCCAATTTTCACCGCAGAGAGAAACAGCTGGCTGTTCCAGGGGATAACCGCTGCGACCACGCCAATGGGCTCGCGTTTGATCCAGGTTTCCATATCGGCTTTATCAATGCTGAGCGTTGCGCCCTCCATTTTATCGGCCAGTCCGGCATAGAACCGATAATATTCGGCAACATAGGCGATCTGCGCCTCAGTTTCACGGATGATTTTTCCGGTATCCAGCGTTTCAAGACGCGCCAGCCGCCCCGCATGTGTCTCAATCAAATCCGCCAGGCGCAGCAGTAATTTGCCGCGCGCACCCGCAGTCATCGAACGCCAGGTATCGGATTCAAATGCGCGCGCCGCGGCTTCCACAGCCCGGTTGACCTCGGCGGTGCGTGCTTCGGCGATCTCAGCCCAGGGCTCAGCGGTAGCCGGATTCAGCGAAGTAAACTGCCCCGCGCCAGTTTCGAATTTGCCATCTATATAGAGTTTAAAGGTTTCCATTACGCCTCCACTTAGTGAAATTCCGGGACAACGTGTTGGATAAAGCGTTCCAGCGAGGCTTTTTTGCGCTCAAAGGTCATGCCACTGTCTATCCATAACGCGTACTCGTCATAGCCCATCGCTTCATAGTTCTTCAGTCGTGCCACGACCTGATCGACATTGCCAATCGTCAGGTTATTCCGCATCCCTTCCACGGTGTAATAGCTGTTATTGGCAATCTCTTCCTCGCTGAGTGGCTTGATTAAGCCCTGCTCCACCGGACGCTCATTTTTGAACCAGGCACCAAAATAGTTATAGAAGCGGTTAAGTTGTTCCGCTGCCAGCTGAGCGTCGGCTTCGTTCTCTGCGATATACCCATGCTGCAACAGCATAATTTTCAGAGGCTTCTCGGGCGAATATTCCTGACAGGCGGCCTTGAAGCAACTTATCAGCCGGGTAATCTCTTCTTCACCCTGATGCAACGGCGTCACCTGCACGTTGCAGCCATTTTTCACCGCAAACTCATGGCTGTTCGGATCGCGCGCGGCAACCCAAATCGGCGGCGGCTGTTTTGGCTGCGGCGCTGAGGTGGTTGACGGAAATGACCAGAACTCCCCCTGATGTGCATAATCCCCTTGCCATAATGCCTGTACCGCCGGAATCAGTTCACGCATACGCTGACCCGCTTCCCACGCGGTCATGCCCGGCATCAGCCGCTCATACTCATAGGAGTAAGCACCGCGAGCGATGCCCAGCTCCAGCCGCCCTTTTGTCACCAGGTCGGTCATCGCGGCTTCACCCGCGAGGCGAACCGGATGGGTAAAGGGGGCGATAATGGTGCCGGTACCCAGACGAACGTGCTGAGTACGGTTGGCGATATCGACCAGATTGATAAAGGGATTCGGCGCAATGGTGAAGTTCATACCGTGATGTTCACCGGTCCAGATGGTGTGCAGGCCACCTTTATCGGCGATTTCGCACAGCGTCATCATCTCTTCGTAAAGTTTCTCCTGCGAATCATCGGCAGAGACCCTTTCCATATGCAGGAACAGTGACAGTTTCATATTGCCTCCTCGCTGGCTTGCAGTGCGAAATGTTTGATTGAGCCCTGACAATCATCGCCGTAATAGAGAGCGTAATTTCCCACCGCGTTCTCGCGAACGAAGCGATTCATCAGCGATTTAAGTGCGGAGTCAGCAATCGGCAGTTCGGAGAGATTGTTGAGGTTGTACCATTGCGCCTGATGCACCGGCGGTGGTGACAAATCGCTGCCGGTCGGCTGTGCGCACAGAAACACAATATGCTGCTGATTCTTGTGACGATCTTCATAGATCGAATAGACAAATCCAGGGCTGGCTGCAATATGGAGGTCGTTAATCAACAGCGCGAGCGTCTCACTGACGCTGCTTTTACTGACGTGACGCGACGGCAAACTGTAACCACCGTCTTTGTTAACCATCAATGCCTGGCCATCAAACTCTATCAGCGCGCTGACCACCACATTCGGGCTGCTGATCAACGACTCGGCATTCTGATATGGTGTGAAATAGGCACCGCGGTAGTAACCCAGTCCCGCCGTTCCGCACGATTCAAACTCCCCGACCTGGCCGATAAGAATCGCATGATCCCCGGCATCAATAACCTGATGCATGGCGCAGTCAAACCACGCGGAGCTGTCATCGATTAGCGGAACGCCCGACGCTGCTTTGCGCCAGTTGATTAACGCGAAGCGGTCTTCAATTTTCTGGGCAAAAATATTCGACGTCTCTTTCTGCTGCTCCGCGAGAATATTGATAGCGAAATGTTTGCAGCCGGTGAAGTTGTCGAAATTAGCCGAACGCTTATCGATGCTAACCAGCAGCAGCGCCGGATCGAGCGAGACGGATGAGAAAGAGTTGGCCGTGAATCCAATCGGATTACCGTGCCGATCGTTAGTGGTCACTACCGTTACCCCGGTCATAAAGGCACCAAAGGCGTCGCGTAACTGTCTGCGTTTATCTGCGTCCATAAATCACTCCTGTACAGGCTCGTGTTGTGTAACATCCGCTGACACCGGGCTGAGGAACATTAAGATCTCTTCATTCACCCGCGCAGCATCGGTCAGGCTCAACATATGCTTTGCATTGGCGACCACGACGGCCTGACCGTAAGGTGCAGCACTCGCCATTTGTCGCGTCATTTCCGGGCTGGAATTGGCATCCAGCTCGCCGGTGATCGCCAGCACCGGACAGCGCATTTCATTCCAGCGGTCTGAGTAGATGCGGTCACCCGCGGCAAAGGCCTGATAAGCCCGCGAATAGCCCTCTAAATCAACCTGTTGCAACCAGTCGCCCACTTTGCGGCGCAGCGGTTGCTCATCCGCTGAGGCGCTAAACCAGCGATCCAGTGGCGCATCAAGGCGGACATTGCCGCTGGCCAGCTCTTCTGCACGTTTCGCAACGGCGTCACGTGCTGCATCGCTGCGTTTAAACACCCCACTCATCACAATCGCGTGGCTAATCAGCTCAGGATAATCAATGGCAATACCCGCGGTGATCAGTGCTCCCATCGAATGCCCGGCGACGGCAAAACGACTTTCCGGTTGCGTCCGCCAAAAACAGGCCAGCCACTGCACGTAATCTTTCAGCGTCGCCGCGTGACGAAATCCTTCACTGTCACCGTGCCCCGGCATATCGACGGCAATAACGCGGAAATACCGACTCAGTGAATCCATTTGAGGAAACCAGGCATCTGCGTTCATGCCAACACCGTGAATCAGAACCAGTGGCGTCCCCTTTCCCGCCTCCAGGTAGCTCACCTGAAGATTCAGATCAGACAGATGCTGGGTTTTTCTGGTCATGGCCTAACTCTTTCAGGTCAAGATATCGGTTGCCGATCCGATGATGCGGACGACCGCCCAAGGCCGCGCCAAGCGCGATAACAATTTCGTCGCTGAACGGTGCGTCGTTGATATTGAACTGCATGGTGAGGTAGTGCTCGCGCGTGCCTTCATCATTGGTACCCATCATTGGCACCAGAATCGGCGTATTTGCCGGGCCGCGCGTATTGTTGAACGCCAGATAGGTTTTGCCTTTAACCGCAGAACGGTAGTGATTACCGAAGTGCAGCGTATGAATCAGCGCGGAAGCGTGTTCCAGCTCACCGTTGAGCCCTACCACCGCACTTTTGCCATACGCCTGAACACGCTCGCCGCCGCCTGCTTCAGTCACAATCAGGCGGGTCAGCAGCTCACCCAGTACCGGTGCCATCTCGCGGATTTTTGGCTGTAAATCTTCGACGAAGCCTTCGCCCGCCCAGGGATTTTTCACTACGGCTGCCGCCGCAATCATCACCAGCGGCGTGGTTGCCGTTTTGCCACCGTCAGAGTAAATGGTCTCAGTGGTGACGAAAGTTTTACGAATATCGGGATGCATTTCAGGACCTCATTCAGGTTAAAAGTTTGTTAAACACGCTGACGAGGATCGATATAACACCGTGATTTATTGCCTGTCAAAAGTTGGTATACCATCATACGGTGTTCTTTCAGGAAGCTTTCAGATCCCCTGATTTGAGACCGGAAACCCAGTGGAATCAGCAGGTTTATTGACTCATTCACTGGCAAATCTGACTGGCCGGGCAACCAGGATATGAATGTGACAGAGGTCAAAAATATTGAACAAAAATTATGCCATGAAAGTTTAATAACCGAGTTTTTTCAGACAGTTATCGTTATCGCGATTACGACGCTGATGGCATCCGGATAGTGAGTGGCCTGCATAGCATGGAAGTGTGAGCAGACTCCGGTTTCTGACTTTGATCGGCGGGGATGCCTGAGAGTATCGCAGGATGGTTTTTTTAGCCGAGATTGCTAAACCGGCGTAAAAGATGCTAATAGTAAAAAGGATGATGGAATTTGTATTTCCTCGATCCTGAATTTTTATTTCAACGCAGAGAACAATATGGTTGCTAGCCACTCACTAAAAATTGAAAACGCCCCGGTGACATTACGCGAGTTGGCATTGGCAAAAATACGGCAAGCCATCATCTCCGGCTATTTTCAGGCCGGCGATCGCTTAGTGGAACGTAGTCTTTGCGACGAATTAGGCGTCAGCAGAACAGTAGTACGAGAAGTTATTCGCTATCTTGAAGCGGAAGGATTAATTGAGAATCTGCCGAAGAAAGGCCCGATTGTTGCCATATTGACCTGGCAGGTTGCAGAACAGATCTATGATATCCGCATGTTACTGGAGCAGGAAGCGGCAAAAGATTGCGCGATTGCAGCCACCAGCAAAGATAAAAAAGCGCTGCAACAAAAACTTATGCGCATCGCCAAAGCCTCACGCGATCAAGATGATATAGAACGTGTTGAAGCGTCTCAGGCCTTTTACGAAACGCTTTTTGCTATCGCCAGGCACACTATTGCCTGGGAAATCGTCCAGCGACTTAACAGCCGCATCAGCCGTTTACGTGCTCTGACGCTGCGCAGCCCCGAACGTCAGGTGGCAGGTTTAGAGCGCATGACGCGAATCTATGAAGCCATTGAACAAAATAACCCTGAGCATGCCAGAGAAGCGGTTAAACAGCATTTAACCGAAGCAGCCAATCTTGCAAAATCTATTCTTTCTGAACAGGAGTAATTATGTCAGCTTACTGGATTGCACACGTCACGGTGAAGGACGCCGAACAATATAAGAATTATATGACGCTCGCGCCACTGGCATTTAAAAAGTTCAATGCCAGATTTTTAGCGCGCGGTGAAAAAGCCGTATCACTTGAAGGTGATGCGTATATCAAACATGTGGTTATTGAATTCAGCGATTATGCTACAGCAGTAAATTGTTATCACTCCGACGAGTATCAAACAGCAAAAAAACAGCGAGAACATGTTGCCGATGCCATGATCACTATCATTGACGGAGTGACTACCTGACTGATTAAACATCCACCTGAATCGGGTAAATGCGAAAGAAGTTGCAGAACAGAGGCAATGACGCAGTGGCCTGCTGCAAATTTTTACGCAAAACGCTCCAGGGCGAAAGGGGTAATATCCACCGGCGGCGTTTTATTATCAACCAGCGCAGTAATACATTCGGCGGTAATCGCGGATGTCATTAATCCGTTATGCCCGTGACCGTAAGCATAATACAGGCCCGGCTGATCTTTTACTGCGCCTATAGCCGGTAAACCATCAGGCATGGTGGGACGAATACCCATCCACGGCTCGGCATGTTCCGCCCTGAGTGCGGGAAGATAACGTTTGGCCAAATCGCGAAGCATAAAAGCGCGTGACATACTGGGCGTGCGGTTCGGCTGGCAAAATTCTGCGGTGCCGGCCAGCCTGAGGCCGTGCTCCATTGGCGTGGCAGCAAAGTAGGGTTCACCAAAGACTACCGGTCGAGTGAGGGAAATCCCGGCGTTCGCCAACATCAAATGATATCCGCGCTCACTGGCAACTAAGGCTTTATAACCGAATTTTTTTAACAAGGAGGCTGAGTAGAAACCCGCGCAAAAAATCACTTTGCTGGCATTAAGCGACGAGTTAGTCGTGGTTATTCTCCAGCCTCCATTATCCGTTTGATTGACGTCCAGCACCTTTTCCTCAACAAATGTGACGCCCTGTTGTGTCAACCAGGCAAAATAACGCAGACCCAATCCTTGCGGGTTATTACACCTGCCAGAGTTTTTAAAAAACAGAGAACCGACGATATTCTCCGTGATACCAGGTTCCAGCTCCCGGGTCTGACTGCGGTTAAACACCTCGACATCGATTCCCTGCGCTTGCCACTGGGGAATATTTTTTTTCTTCGCCTCCAAAGATTCACGGGTCAGAAAACAGACCAGGCCGCCTTCGGTTGAAAGGTAATCTTGCGCACCAGCCTGACTTGCCAGCGAGTGAAGGGAAGACTGCGAACGGGTGATCAAACTCGAAAAGGCATTAACGATATCCTGAAAACGTTGCTTATTCAGAGTCGCGGCAGCTTTAATCGTCCAGGGAATCATCTTAGGCAGATATCCAGGCGCAATAAGCAGCGGCCCCTCTTTGGAAAACAGCAGTTTAGGAAGTTTAAGAATAATATCGGACGTGGCGGGCGGGAAGATATTGGCCTGCGAAAGAAAACCGGCATTACCGGCAGAGCACCCCTGCATCGGCTTATCGCCATCCACAAGCGTCACCTTATGCCCTTTTAAATGGAGTTGCAGTGCGGTCGACAAACCGATGATGCCGGCACCGATAACCACGACTTCTGAAATAACCTCAATATCGCTCATCCGTAATCCCGCCTTTGGGTATCATTAAGTATTGATACGTTACACAGGCCTGGACGGTCATTAAAGAGATATAAATGCGCGTAAAATCAT
The DNA here is from genome assembly GCF_001267535.1 of Winslowiella iniecta. GTDB lineage: Bacteria > Pseudomonadota > Gammaproteobacteria > Enterobacterales > Enterobacteriaceae > Erwinia > Erwinia iniecta. The sequence continues at coordinate 75,169 of NZ_JRXE01000011.1, forward strand.
TCCAAAATAGTATCATTCAGCATTAATACGGCAGCAGAATGCGCGAATACCGGTGATTAATCTGTCAGGGTATGCTGGTGCGTTGCTGCGCAAAAATAATCGCTATGACTCTTTTTTATCGTGGCGATCACCGCACGATGAAACGGGGATATTTCATCTATTTTTACCAATACCACATAGTTAAGTTTGACCGGCGCGCTATCTATATAGCACGGTTTAAGCTCACCCCGCCGGAGGGACGCTTGCGCTAAAACCGTTGGAACAGATGCCACTCCTGTTCCCTGGTTTGCCATCGTGATAAGCGATGACCAACTATTGCACTGGATTGCATCACGGATTTTGATCGATCTTGCCGATAACCAGGCACCAATCACGCTGCCGGCGCAACCCGCCAGGGGTTGCAGCAGCAGCGTGTTCTGTTCCAGATTCCTGAGGGAGGTACTCTCAGCGAGCGCACGCTCCGGCTTGCAATACCATCCGATCTCGACCTCGCCTGCCGGTATTCTGACCATGTCCTGGCTACGGATCGCCTCATTGACAACAACAATATCCAGCTTACCTGAACGAATCTGAGAGTAGAGTTCGGCAGATGTGCCTGATTCAATTTCAAGCTGCATATCCGGATACTTTTTTTTAAGTTGTCTGACACAGTGAGGTAACCAGGACAGACTTGCCAGTTGATTGACCCCCAGCCGCAGCAGCGGAGCCACTAAACTTTTGTCGACGAAACGCTCGGCCAGACGATTCCGCTCACGCAGAATCTCACGAGCAATGTGTAAAACTTCAACACCCGTCATGGTGATTTGCGAAGAACGCTTTTCACGGTCAAACAGCGGTAGATCAAATCCGGCTTCAAGCTCGCGAATCAGCCGGGAGATGGCCGATTGCGAAGTGTTTAGCGCCCGGGCCGCACCTTTAAACGACCCCATATCCACTACGGCAACAAAGGCTTCCAGTTCACGGAATGTGGTCATCGGGTCTCTCTCTTATTCTCGCGAAAACCCTAACCATACCAATTATTACTTAAAACAGAAATCTAATAAGTGGTGAAAGCATCTCATTTTGGAATACTAATATGGCCGAAAATCTCCCTTTACGGAATACCATTATGTTGCGAAAAATAGCGGTTGACCGGCCAGCCTGCTGCAATTGACAGCAGGCTGCTTACAGAGTGCAAAATAACGAAAGGATAAATTAAAATGACCTTGCCTGTACGCTACCCTTCCCCTCTGACTGCGCCACTGTCGAAATCCGTCCGCGCCGGTGGTTTTGTCTTTCTGTCGGGCCAGACACCGAAAAATAGCGATCTGAGCCCACTGCGTGGTGATATTCAGCAGCAAACTAAAAATGTGCTTGATGCGATCGAAGCGAGTCTGGCTGAACATGGCCTGACGCTGGCGCACGTGGTGCGTGCCACCTGCTGGCTGTCTGATATCTCATTAATGAAACCCTTTAATGAAGTGTATGCCAGTTACTTTAAAGACGCACTGCCGGTCCGCAGCACCGTTGAAGCTAAACTTTCGCAAGATGTTGATGTGGAGATTGAAATCACTGCATGGTCCGCGGATTTACTGTGACGCAGATGTAAAGCGGCAAGGGCTTCGCCGCTTTACTTCATCATCCTTTCAACCTGGCTATCGACGCAGATCGATAATTCACGCCGTCATCAACAGAATGATGCAGGACAGCATATGACCTATCAATCTATGGCAGAATTCCCACGCGTCAGCGACGAACAAATCGCACGTGCGCGAAAATATCAGGTGGCAATTCTCAGTGATGTCGCCGGGCGTCGCGGAACGATGAACTCCCGCATTCAGGCGCTGCATTCGGAAATGAGCATTTGCGGTCCGGCGTTTACCGTTGAAGTTCGGCCCGGCGACAACTTAATGTTTCATGTCGCATTAGCTATCGCTAAACCCGGCGATATTATTGTGGTGGATGGCAAAGCCGATGCCACCTGTGCCTTATTTGGTGATTTGATGGTGACTCAGGCTGAGGCGGCAAAGCTCGGTGGGTTTGTGGTTGATGCTGCATCACGGGATACCGCGTCACTGGCATCGGGCAATTTTCCGGTGTTTGCCGCAGGCACCAATCCTTGTGGGCCAACCAAAGGCCTGGCGGGCAGACTGAGTATTCCGGTCTCGGTTGGCGGCATTGCGGTTAACCCCGGCGATCTGGTGGTTGGCGATATTGACGGGGTGGTGGTCATTCCGCTGGCGGAAGTCGAAAACGTTCTCGCCGCGGCTCAGCAAAAAGTCGAGGCTGAAGAGCAACGTATTCGCGAAATCGAAGCAGGCTTACTGATTTCGCCGTGGTTAAACGATGCGCTGCGGCAGGCGGGTATGCCAGCTCTTGATTAATCTGCAACAGCCATAATCGCGTTTAATTTTTTCGACGACGTTGTAATTTATTTAAGTCAGCTGAGCAATTAGTGTTAATACACAATAAGCTCTGTCCGGTGGACAGAGCTTATTTGCAGGCTGAATTAATCAAAAGCATCCCGTGATGGCCATGAAAACAAAAACGCCGCTCTCCGTTGGCAAGAGAGTGGCGCTTTTTTATACGGAAATAATAAATCAGTCGCTATCGTTCACAGCCTAACTGGTCACGATAACTCCACTCGCCATCTTTACCCAACACCAACGCACGTCGGTAGAGATAGGTGGTGGTACAAGCATGACGAGGCACTAATGCCAGCTGGTCGCCAGGCTTCACATCGGCATCAATGATCACTGAGTGCTCTTCTTTCACATCCAGAATCAGATCTGCTCCGGTAAATCTCTTCGTCATTGGAATGTCAGGCGCGATAGCTTTGGAGCCGGCATCGAGGGTAACGGTGCCGGCACGGGTTGAAAGCGCGGTTGACAGCACGTAAGCGCCAACCTGCCATTCCTGATCCTTAAGGTCAGTATGATGCTGGCAGCTGGAGAATGTCCAGCTGCCGGGCGACACTCGCGCTTGGGTGTGCCGCGCCCAGAAGGGATAGGTGTAGCTTCCGCCGCCAATCACATCCAGACTCATTCCATGCTGACTGGCACGGGCAAACAGCGCATCCACCTCACGCTTCAGATTTAAGAACTGCTGCTCGCGGGTAGCAACATCCAGATCCTTCAGATGACCATCATAAATATGCCAGCCGGCAAATTTACCCTGTGCCTGCACACGTTCTGCCAGTTCAAGCGCGACATCCGTAATCGGCATTCCGGTTCTGCCGAGGCCAGGATCAAGGTCAACACGCAGAGTAATCGTCAGCCCGGGCTGCTCACTGAGCAACTTCAGCCAGATTTCCAGACTTTTATCACTGTCAACTAATCCGGTTACTTGCGCCTTTGGATAAGCAATTGCAGCCTTGATGACACGTGAAATGGCTGCGGTGTTGGTGGTTGGATAAGCCCAGATCACCTCCGGTGCACCGCTTTCCAGGACCATTTCAACTTCACGCGGAGTCGCTGCTTTAAACGCAGTCACGCCCTTCGCAACTAAAAACTGCGTGATCCAGGGTGAACGGTGGGTTTTAACATGTGGCACCAGGCGGTGAATACCGCCTGCCAGTGCAGCGGTTTTAACCAGGTTATGTTCAACTGCATTTTCAATAATCACAAAACATGGCGTTTCAACGTCAAAATCAGGCGCAGGAAGTTTAATACCCAGCGTTTTATCATGCAGATATTTCATAACGGATTTCTCTGAGATTTAAGTTTTAACGGATAAAAGTCACCAGCCTGTCGCGTTGCACAGGCTGGCATTAAATTCAGGCGAGTTCGGTGAGGTTTTCCGTTCTGCGGCTTTTCTGCTCCCACTTGGCGATAACAAGCGGGGCCAGTGCATTGCCAAAAACATTCATTGTGGAGTTGCACATATCAATAATTCGGTAGATGCCGGCAATAAAGGCGATGCCTTCCAGCGGCAGCCCGGCACTGGACAATGTTGCAGAGAGAATAACAAACATAAACCCCGGGACACCGGCAGCGCCTTTGGTGGTCACCACCATGGTGACCACCAGCATCACCTGCTCCGAAATAGATAAATCAATACCGTAGAGCTGAGTAATAAACAGGGTCGCAATACCTAAAAAGATGGAAGTGCCGTCAAGATTAAATGAGTAACCAATTGGAACGACAAAACCAGCGATCGATTTTGGTGCACCCAATTCTTCAACTTTCTGGATTATACGGGGGATCACCGCAGCAGATGCCGCGCTGGAATAGGTCAGAATAAGTTCATCTTTTATATACTTCGCCAGACTGAAGATATTAATACCAAAAAAGCGGGCAATGGTACCCAGTACGACGATGGCAAAGAAAAGAATCGCGCCGTAACCGACCAACACTAATTTTGCCAGCGGCAGCAGCGAAGAGAAGCCAAATGTTGAGATTGTCACCGCGATCATCGCACAGACTCCGATTGGAGAGTACGCCATAATGAAGTTGGTTAATTTAAACATGGCATCGACGATACCGGAAATTAAGTCAATGACCGGTTGTTTTTTTCGCTCGTCCATCACGTTAAGTGCCATACCAAACAGCACAGCAAAAAACAGTACCGATAATATTTTACCCTGAGCCATCGCCTCAATAATATTTTCAGGAATAATATTGGTGATAATACTGGCCAGCCCATGACTCTCTACCGCTGAGGTCTGAAGATGCACGGCTCCCGCACGTAATAACGTTAAATCCGCCCCCGCACCAGGTTTAAAGATATTGCCCACCAGCAGGCCAAAAATAATCGCTGTCGTGGTGATACAGAAGAAATAGATCATCGTTTTCAGACCTACTCGTCCTACCGACTTTTTGTTACCCTGCCCGGCAATGCCGAGAACCATGCAACAAAAAACCACCGGAATAACGATCATTTTCATCATTTTAAGGAATATATCACCGGCTGGCTGAAGAATATTTTTAATGATGCCGTCACGATGCTCGGGGTAATGATAGAGATAGGCACCAATCAGAATACCCAGTGCAAATCCTATCAGAATTTGCCAGACCAATGTCACTTTCATCTTTTTCATGTAAAACCTCAGCAAAAATCAAATGGTATGCTTCTTGTGTTTATTTACAGGCCAGCGCGGTGGTTTCTTCACTCCTTTTCGGGGGCAAAAAACTGACACTGCGGTTAAAAATGAAAGGTCGCAGCACAGTATTTTTCAAAAGGTCCGGGATATTCATTTCCTTCAACACCAAGTTACCCAGTCCACAGGGGGTGATAAAAGTGATTTAAACTGCAAAAAAAGTATTCCTAAATGGTATATTACAAAATATCTATATTTATCATAAAGATACTTAAAAAGCATGAACGGCAAGAGTGGGATTCAGGTCACAAAGACGCAGCATTTTTTGACATAAAATTTAACCAGCTTTAAATATTATGTTTTTAAACAAGAGGTTAAATTATGTCTGTCAGGAGATTGCAGAAGTTAGCTATGGATCACATTCGTGGCTGCTTTTAGCCTGCCTCAGGGTCATCAGGCTTAGGCCTTGCGGGAGGAGTCAGAGACGGTTTGCGTTATATGCCGACCTGGCGATCTCTGAAATGGTATAGCCCAGAGCAGAATGCAAATGGCGGTTAAAGAAACAGTGATAAGTCACCCCTGGCGCGGCGGGTTCAGTTTTAAGGTGCTGTATTTTTTTACTCTTTATCTCGGGTTGCAGCATGGCGATCGGGAGGCAACTGATGCCGATACCCGCTGAGATCAAGCCTGCCAGGGCATTAACGTTATTGCCACCATAAATTCTGACGGGTTGCTTTCCGGCGTTTTCCCATAACTGAGCACAGAGTTCAGTTATAATGGAGTTGGCATTCTGTTCAATAACCGTCATATCTGCCAGGGTTTTAAGATCGTGAACCTGGTCAGCGGCAAAGATTCCCGGCGCGGCGAACCAGCCAAAAGGAACAGAACCTATTGGAATTTTTGCCATTTCGGCGTCAGGGTGCATATCGGGCAGGAAAGCAAAATCAAGTCGACCGGCCGCAAGTTTGTTAAACAGCGATATCGAAGAATTCACATCTGGCCGGACAGTAATTGACGGATAACTCTCTTTAAGCAATTTAATAAAGTCAGGAAACCAGGTTAACGTCGTCAACTCAGTTAAGCCAACATGCAAGGTTTTTACCGGGAGTTTTGCCGACCCCTTCAGCATCTCAAGTTCATCAATTAACGAAAGCAGTTCCTCGCAATTCTTGACCAACTCCTTCCCCTTCGGCGTCAATCGATTTTTGCGACCTTCGGCTTCAAACAGCGGTAATCTGGCGAGTGTTTCCACCTCTTTTAATCGCTTGGTCGCAGCAGACTGCGTGATATGCAGTTTATCTGCCGCTTTACTTAAGGTTCCGAGTTTCGACACCCAATAAAATGCCTGGATCTGTTTTAAGGTCAGCAAATTTACTCTCCCTGGCCGGCAGCCACATCACGCTGATGCGCTCTATTCTGCGCAAGGTAGCATATCAGTAAAGAATATTTCTAATGATATAAATATCTCGTTACGGAATAAATATCCACCGTTAAGCATATTGCAGAAATAAGCCTGTTCCATGGCAAAAGCCCGGACCACGATTCTGCGCCGGGCGTTGAAATGGATGTGCGACCTCAACCGTCAGACGAACTTAAATCGCGGGTTTTGTCGGTCTACCCTTTGCTGGCCGAGGTTAACCCGGCACGAATATCGTCAAGTTCGATGCACCCTGATGTCCTCCGTCTTACTGTCTGCCTTCGCCAGCATGTCATTGTCCACCAGTGACTTTTTCTTTACGCCGCGATCCAGCTCCTGCTGAAGCTGCGCCATATTTAGCGAACCATTCCAGCGCGAAATAAACAGCGTTGCCACGCCATTACCAATCACATTGATCAGCGCGCCACCTTCGGAGATAAACCGATAGACTCCCAGCACAATCACCAGCCCGGCAGCCGGTACGCTGTTCATTGAGCCCAGCGTCGCGGCAAGCGTGATAAATGCCCCCCCGCTCACGCTGGCTGCGCCTTTTGACGTCAGCAGCAAAATCACCAGTAGCGAAAGCTGATGCTGCCAGCTCAGATCAATATCCAGCGCCTGGGCGATAAATACCACCAGTACGGTCATATTGATGCAGCTGCCATCCAGATTGAAACAGTAACCAGAAGGTACCACCAGACCGACCACGGGTTTATCACAGCCCAATGTTTCCAGTTTAGTCATTAAGCGCGGCAAGGCTGACTCAGATGAAGAGGTGCCGAGTACCAATGCCAGCTCTTCGCGGATATAGCGCAGAAAACGCCATAAACTAAAGCCCGTCATTCGGGCAACGATATTCAGTACGACAAACACAAAGAAAAAGCCGGTAATATAGTAGCAAATCAGCAGCGCCCCGTAGGCGGACAGCGACGCGACGCCATATTTGGCGATGGTGAACGCCATCGCGCCAAACGCCCCCAGCGGTGCCACATACATCACTATCTTCAGCATCTTAAAGAACGTTTTTGCAATCAGGTCGATGGTTGCCAGCAACGGCTTACCTGAATCGCCCAATAGTTGCAGGCCAAAAGCAAACAGGATCGAGATAAACAGCACTTGCAGGATATTCCCCTCGGCAAAGGCCCCAAATACCGTCTCAGGAATGATATGGGTCAGAAATCCGCTGATGCTTTGCTGCTCCGCAGCCTCGGTATATCCGGCAACCGCCCCACCATCCAGTGATGCCGGGTCGATATGCATCCCCTTACCTGGTGCCATCAGATTAACGGCCAGCAAGCCAATCACCAGCGCTACCGTGGTCAGCACTTCAAAATAGACCAGTGACTTCCAGCCAACCTGACCTACGCTTTTCAGGCTTTTCATACTGGCAATGCCACTGACAATGGTACAGAAAATAATGGGCGCGATTAACAGACGGATTAATTTAATAAAGGTGTCGCCAAACGGTTTAAAATTCTCGCCAACACCGGGAAAATAGTGTCCGACAATGACGCCGAGTATAATGGCGATAATCACCTGAATATAAAGATGCTTATACCATTTTCTGGATGTACGGGTATTCGAGGCAGCGATGTTCTGAGACATAAGTAATCCTCGGGTAATGAACCGATTTGTAGGTAAGATTTATTCAGGCGCGTCATCGCGCGCCCTTTATTAAATAACGCTATTTTTTACTGCGCCGCAAAAATAGCCGGCCAGATTATAATGAATGCCTTTTATCAGGTTGCTGACGCCAGTCTGGCTGGCCCAGGCAATATGCGGTGTAATAAGCAGATTAGGATGTTTGAGGGTTAATAACGGGTTGTGTGGATGCGGCGGCTCCTGCGTTAGCACATCCAGTGCGGCTCCGGAAATTTTCCCGCGCATCAGCGCATCAGCCAAAGCATCCTCATCAATCAGGCCGCCACGGGCGGTATTAATTAACAGGGAGGAGCTTTTCATCATGGCTAATACGCTATGGTCAATCAGCTGGCGGGTTTCCGGGCTTAACGGACAGTGCAGGGTTAATATATCGCTTTCTCTGACGACTTCATCAAAAGCCTGATAACCAGACCGCACGTTTTGCTGCCCTTTATGCTCGGCAAACAGCACCTTCATTCCCACACCTCTGGCCAGGCGCGCCACCGCCCCACCGATTTCACCACGGCCAATGATCCCCAGCGTCGCATCCTGAATATCGTTAATCGGCGCTTTATGCAGGCAAAAATGGTCTGAATGCAGCCATTCACGGCTGGAAGCGCTGGCATATTGCAGCAGGTTACGCCGCAGGGCAAAAATTGAGGCAATGACCCCTTCGGAGACGCTGCGTGATGAATATCCCGGAACATTGCTGACAGCAATGCCGCGCTGCCGACAGTAATCAATATCCACACAGTCAAAGCCCGTCGCCGCCACGCAGATAAAACGCAGCGCAGGCAGCTGTTTTAATATTTCGGCGCGTAACGGCACTTTGTTGGTAATAACCACTTCGGCATTATCGAGTACCGCCAGTAATTCCCGCTCATCCGTACTTTTGCGATATACCCAGCGATCGCAAAAGTCTGGTTTTTGTAATTCAACAGGTAAGGTATCCGCATCCAGGGTAACGATTTTCATTCTTCCCTCCTGTCATTATTGATTGTCATAGCGCGAAATTTCAATCAGGTTCAGATCGGGATCGCGCAAATAATAAGAGGTTATCGCACCGCGGGCACCGGTGCGGGAGACCGGGCCGTCAACAATCGTGACCTTCATGCTTTGCAGATGTGCGGCAATATCTGCCAGCGGTTGACTGGCGATAAAACAGAGATCGAGTGAACCCGGTACCGGTAAATGCGCTTTGGGCTCAATTTCTTTTCCATATTCATGGACATTTATTTTCTGCTGACCGAACAAAAAAGCCACACGGTTATTGCCAAATTTAACCAGTTCCATACCCAGTACTCGGGTATAAAAATCGATACATCCGTTGATATCGCGAGTGGTCAGCACCAGGTGGTCAAGATGGTCAATCATAATTGTACTCCGGCGGGCACGCAGCCCTTAAATTGTTGTTCCAGTGATGCCGGCATCGGGTGTAAATCGCTGCGCATACCGGCGCGAGCCAGGGAGCCTGGGACGTTGTGGCCAATTAAACGCGGAAGATCGCGTGAAATCTCCAACAGGGATTCGAGATTTACGCCGGTCTGGTAGCCCATCAGCGTCAGCATATGAACCATATCTTCCGTGCAGACGTTACCGCTGGCACCAGGGGCATAGGGGCAGCCGCCCAACCCACCGGTGGCGGCATCAAAACGGTTAATACCTTCACCCAGCGCCGCCAACGTGTTAGCCAGTGCCATACCACGCGTATCGTGAAAATGCAGCGTGATTTCCAGCTGCGGAAACTGCTGTTTAACCTGGCGGCATAGGCTGGCAACCTGAGAAGGATAGGCCATACCGGTGGTATCGCACAGGGTGATACCGCGCACCTCCCGTAGCGCAAAGTGCTCGATCAGGCGCAACACCGTCGCCTCCGCCACGTCGCCTTCGAACGGACAGCCAAAAGCCGCCGACAGTGAGAGATTAATCGCCGCAGAACTGCCTTTTAATGCGTTAATCACCAGACTGAGCTGCTCAACCGATGCTTCACGGCTCATCCGCAGATTGGTGAAGTTGTGACTGGCGCTGGCAGACATCACCAGATTGGCTTCGTCGATAAGACAGGCCATTGCGCGTTCCGCTCCACGCAGGTTTGGCACCAGTACGCTGTATTCCACTGCCGGATTGCGGCGAATATTTTTCATCACCTCTTCAGCATCTTTCAGTGCCGGGATCGCTTTCGGCGAAGTGAAGGAGGTCACTTCAATTTTGGCGAAGCCGCAGGCGCTCAGCTGGTTAATCAGGGCAATTTTATCCTCAGTGCTGACAAACACCGCTTCATTTTGCAGGCCATCGCGCGGACAAACCTCCTGTATAAAAATCTGGCGATCGCCGCCCGGGTTACGCTGCTGCATCACACCACCCCCCTGGTTTTTAACCCCTGCTGTGCAATCGGATCAAAGCCCATCTCAGTTAATATTTCTGCCGTGTGTTCACCGAGCAGCGGTGCCCTGCGGCGTATTTGTCCCGGCGTTAACAACAACTTTGGCACTATGCCAGGCAGCGTCACCGCGGTTCCGTCCGGCAACTGCTCGCTTAACAGCATGTCACGTGCTTTATAGTGGGGATCATGGGCGATATCGGCGGCATCATAAATTTTGCCGGCGGGTATCCCGGCTTCGGTTAAGGCCGCCAGCACTTGTTGCAGATTGCGTTGCGCCGCCCACTCACCAATTGCGGCATCCAGCAGCGCCACCTGACGCACGCGGCCATCGTTATGTTCCAGTTCAGGATTGGCCGCCAGATCCGGGCGATCGATAATTTGCATCAGCCGCTGAAAAATAGAGTCGCCGTTACCGGCAATCAGCGCGTATTTACCATCCTTGCAACGATAAGCATTAGTCGGGGCGATGCCGGGCAGGCTGCTGCCCGCTGGCTGACGGATATGGTCGAAGACGGAATACTCAGGGATCAGACTCTCCATCATATTGAACACCGATTCATACAGCGCAACATCAACCTGCTGACCCTGACCTCCTGACTCTTTATGACGCAGCGCCAGCAGTACGCCGATCACGCCGTGTAGCGCCGACAGCGAGTCTCCGATTGAGATGCCAGTGCGTACCGGCGTTCTGCCGGGTTCACCCGAAAGATGGCGCAGTCCGCCCATCGCTTCACCAATAACGCCAAAACCGGGACGATCGCGATACGGACCGCTCTGACCGTAACCTGACACGCTGAGCACAATCAGTCCGGGGTTAAGCTGATGCAGGGTTTCCCAGCCCATTCCCCATTTCTCCAGCGTACCCGGCCGGAAATTTTCAATTAACACGTCCGCACTTTTTAGCAGCGACAGCGCAATCTGCTGGCCCTCTTCATCGCGCAGGTCGAGAGTAACCGAACGTTTGTTGCGCGACTGTGCGGCCCACCAGACAGAGTTATCATCATGCAGCATCCGCCATTTACGTAAGGGATCGCCCTTACCAGGAGGCTCGATTTTAATCACGTCGGCACCAAACTCCGCCAGCATTCTTCCCGCCATCGGACCGGCAATCAGTTGCCCCATCTCAATCACACGCAACCCTTCAAGTGGTAGTGGCATAACTCCTCCTTTCACATTTCTGTTACAGGAAGCATTACGCTGAACCGGGATAATGAGAATTTCATTTTTCTCACTAACCCTTTCCATTTGGGAAAGTCGCTCTCACACTCACGAAAGAGTTATGGGTAATAATTATTTTAAATTAGTCAGTTACATAAAACCCTGACTGTCAGGTGTAAAAATTCAGGAAAGTTCACCCGACGGCCTCGTGGTGAAAACTGAGGCATTCATCAAATAATCCAGTAACTTTTGGGCTTCTGGCTGGAGAGGATTTTTTGCATGAATGCCGAGGCGAAGCGTTCTTAAAGCCCAGTTGTCGTTAAGCGGTATGGCTTTTAACGATGAACCTAGTAATGCCGGCGTTATCGCTTTTAATGGCAGGATGCCAATACCTAATCCTGCCTGAATCATCCTGCACACCGCATCAAAGCTGGTGACCTGTATATTGATTTTCAGCACCCGGCCTGCGCTTAATGCAGCATCCGTGATACGCCTCAGCAGGGAACTTCCGTGATTAAGCGCAACGTAATCCCAAACCAGCGTGTCGGCAAAATCGATATTGTCCCTCTCCGCCACGGGATGCCCAAGTGGCACTAACAGCACCAACTGGTCTGTTCGCCAGGCAAAGGTGGTAAGCGCAGTGGCATCGACGTTATCGGCAAAAATCCCGATATCCACTCTTCCGGTATCCACTGACTCAATAATCGCTTCACTGAGCGCTTCTTCAAGACAGATTCGCAGGCGCGGATTTAACTGTAAAAAGTGCGCCAGCTCCTCCGGCAAGAACTGCGTGACGGCAGAAACATTGGCAGCTAAGCGGACGTGGCCCAGCGCCCCTTTTGCATAGTCACCCAATTCACTTGCCATGGTATTGACGTTATCGAGCACTTTACGCGCATGACGCAGCAGGCCGTGGCCCGCGGTGGTCAGCTCAAGCCCGCGAGGCAGGCGAATAAAAAGCGGGCAATTAAGGTTTCTCTCCAGTTCAGCAATCCGCTTACTGACAGCAGATAAGGTGATATTGGCGGCGGCGGCGGCCCGGGTCAGGCTTCCGCATTCAGCGGCAATGATAAAGATACGCAGGGTATTTAAATCGAAGTGGCTGATGCTCATCTTAAGAGTCCTTATGCATTTTCGTTCTCCGGATGGCTTTGTTAACCATAATGAATTTGAGTCGCGTCAACGCTGAGCGCAGCGGTTTATAGTGTATAATTACCGCCCCGCACATCAGTGCAACCCTTGCGCAAATCGCGTCACTTCCTGCGAGAAAGCGTTAATCATCGCCGCATAGTTGGGTTTCGGGTAACGGTGTGTCACCTGATAGCAGACGAAAGGCGGTGGCGGAGACTGAAGTGTATACCAGGCCAGATTCTGCTTATGCCGCAGCAAGCGGATACAACTCATGGGAACAATGCTCCAGCGCCCCGGCACATTCAGATAATGTTCGAGCATCGATCCGGTATTCACGCGCATCAGTGGTCGTTGATTAGCCCAGTAACGATCGTGCCAGATCTCAAAGTCGGCTCCCCAACGTATAAAAATCTCCTGCGCAGGCGACAGCTGTTCCGGTGACATTCCGTCATGAAAATCACTGTCAGCATGACACAACAAATACATCTCCTCACTGAATACCGGTGTTGAGGAGATATCCGGGTAACGCTTTATGCCAAACACAAAACCGATATCAATGGTGCGGTTCTCAAGCAGGCTGTAAATCTCTCCGGAATGATGAGTACGAATATCAAGACGTAGATGGGGAGAATTGACCAGCAGCTGTTGGTAAAACGGCACAAAGGTAGAGTTATTAATAATATCGACGCTGCCAACGGTTAAAACATGATAATCAGCTTTTTCCTTTAGCCGTTGCGTATCGCGCCACAGCGCAAGCCAGCGATGCGCGATCGGTAAAAACGCCTGACCGTATGCGGTCAGAGAAATATGTCTCAATCCACGCTGGCGCAGGAACAGACGATTTTCCAGCTCCTGCTCCAGCAGTTGCAACCTGTGACTGACGGTACTTTGGCCGAGATAGAGCTTCTGCGCCGCCAGTGAAATACTCTGATACTCAACCACTGCAAGAAACGTTTCTACCTGCTCCAGCCTCATGCTGTCCCACCTTAATATCTATGATCATGATTTTTCATATCGGTATATATCATTTTATGACATATCTTTACTGGGTTATATCTCGCTTATCACACTATCAGGAGAGATATGATGAAGTTCGACAATGAACGTTTTAACCGGGGTTATCAGGGTCATTTTCCGGAAGATTTTTTATGGGGTGGCGCGGTCGCGGCGAATCAATGTGAAGGCTCATGGCTGGCAGAGGGTAAAGGTCTCGATCTCGCCAGCTGCTTCCCTGACGGCATTCATCATCAGTACCGCGGTCATCCGCAGCCGGGCCGTTACTATGCACTGGAAAATGCCATCGACTTTTATCGGCGCTATAAAAGTGACATTCAGCTTTTCCGCGAAATGGGGTTTAAAGTCTTCCGCACCTCAATTAACTGGACACGCATTTTCCCGCAGGGCGATGAACAACAGCCGAATGAAGCCGGGCTGCAATTTTACGACGATCTGTTCGATGAATTACTGAAAAATGGTATTCAGCCGCTGATTACCCTCTCCCATTATGAAACGCCGATGGGACTGGTGGAAAAGTACGGTAGCTGGCGGAATCGCAAGTTAATTGAGTTTTACACCCGTTATTGTGAAGTGGTTTTTACCCGCTATCGTGAAAAGGTAAAGCTGTGGATCACATTCAATGAAATTAACAATATGCGAAGAAATCCGGATTATGTCGCCGGGATTCTCTTTCGTGAAGATGAGACCAATCGTGCACAGGTGGTCTATCAGGCCAATCACCATATGTTTGTGGCGAATGCGAAAGCGGTGCAGCTGTGTCGTGAAATCATCCCGGACGCAAAAATTGGCTGCATGCTGGCATCCAGTAACGTCTATCCCAACAACTGTGATCCCGTCGCGGTGTTTGAAACCCAGGATCTGCGTCGTCGTTCGCTCTATTTTGCTGATGTGATGCTGCGCGGTTACTATCCCGGCTATATTTATCGCCAGTGGCATGACAATCACTGCCATATTGAGATGGCTGAGGGTGATCTGCCGCTGATTAAGCAGTACACCAACGATTTTCTGGCATTCAGCTATTACAAAACCACCACTCACGAAGCCGGCCAGCCTTTCTTCGGCGACACCGGTGGCGATATTGGCACGCCGAATCCCTGGCTGAAAACCTCTGACTGGGGATGGCAAATCGACCCGCTGGGATTCCGGTATACCCTGAACGAGCTTTGGGATCGTTATCAGGTTCCCCTTTTCCCGGTAGAAAACGGTCTTGGTGCAGCAGATAAGGTTGAAGATGGCAAAATCCACGACCCTTACCGGGTCGACTATCTGCGTGCGCATCTGCAATGTCTTAAAGAAGCGATTCGTGACGGTGTGGAGGTGATGGGATATGCCTATTGGGGGCCGATAGATATCGTCAGTGCCGGAACCGGCGAAATGAAAAAACGTTACGGGTTTATTTATGTAGATAAAGACAATGCCGGACAGGGAACGCTTCAGCGCATCAAAAAAGATTCTTTTGAGTGGTATCGCCGGGTTATTGCCACCAACGGCGCAGAATTATAATAAAGGATAATAATAATGAATTATAAGAACATCGCCGATCAGATCGTTGCCGCCGCCGGCGGCAACGACAATATCACCTCTGTCACCCACTGCATGACACGCCTGCGTTTTGTGATTAAAAACAAGAGCAAAGTCGATGAACCAACCTTGCGCGCGGTGGAAGGCGTGCTGGGAGTGGTGGATGCCACGGGACAGCTGCAAATTGTACTGGGGAAAACGCTGCTGCCCATCTATTCAGAAGTGGAAAAAGCGCACCAGCGTAACAGCGGCGGCGTCAGTGACATGCCGACAGCAGATGAGGAAGAACCGGCAAAGAAATTCAGCATCATGGGCATGCTTAACGATGCCATCGGTTTTATCGCCAGCGCAGTCACCCCGGCGGTACCGGGCTTTATCGCTGGCGGTATGATAATGGTGGGATTACTGCTGGCGACGCTGATATGGCCGACGTTTAAGCAGAGCTCAACCTACACCATGCTGTTCTTCCTCTCGCAGTGCGCCTTCTATTTTATGCCCATTTATGTGGCCTATGGCGCTGCGAAAAAGTTGGGCAGCACGCCAATTTTTGCCATGGTCTCCGCTGCTGCGCTGATTTATCCCGGCTTTATTGAGCGGGTGGCCAGCGGTCACCCAACCACCCTGTTTGGCCTGCCGGTACTGCTGGATAATTATGCCAGTACTTTATTGCCCGCATTATTAATCGCCCTGGTCGCGGCAAAACTGGAAGTGTTCTTCAATAAAATTATTCCCGGCATTTTCAAAGCGGTATTTGTGGGTGCATTTACCGTTGCGTTAACAGGCACGCTGGGCTTTGTCGTTCTGGGCCCGCTCGGTACCTGGCTTGGGAACTATATTGTCGCATTTTTAGTGATGATTCACAGTACGATTGGTCCTTTCGCGCTGGCTGTACTGACCGGGGCAATGCCATTTTTAATTATTGCCGGTATACATCATCTGTTCAGCCCGATTATGTTGCAAAGCCTCTCTTCATCGGGATACGACAGCTTCTTCCGCCCGGCCTTAATCCTGCACAATATGGCTGAAGGGGGTGCCTGTTTTGGTGTGGCAATGCGTACCCAATATCGTGATTTACGCTCAGAAGCTTTCAGCTGTGGTATTGGCTGTATTTTCGCCGGTGTGACTGAGCCGGCCATCTACGGGATCACCATGCGCCTGAAACGACCGGTGTATGGCGTGATGGCAGGCGGTGCCGTCGGAGGGTTAGTTGCCGGATTAATGGGTGCCAAAGCGTTTATGATGGGTTATTCAAATTTACTGTCGATTCCGGTCTTCCAGGACACCCTTCTGGCGATAATCTCAGGCGTGGTGGCAACGATTGTAACCTCCTGTATGGTGACCCTGATTTTAGGTTTTGAAGATATTGAGCGGTAAATGCATTAATCCAGTTAACCGTTAACCATTCTGACCATTATCTCCCGAGATGGCATTCATCTGCCGTTCGGGAGATGAGAGAACCTGTAGGCTTATTTCGTCGCGTGTTACATCATCTGATAAGGCAGTAGCTTTAACTTCGCTACAGACTGGAATATTGGGAAAATAACACTGTCCCCTCTTTCACCACAACGACCGGCTCAGCATGACTTGCGCTATTGCCGACAGAATGAAAGGAAAAAAACAGCGCCAATGCTGCTGCAAATACCATTACGATGCCACCGAACCATTGGATATTTTTCATAGCCGACAAATCTCAGTAATTGAGTGATGAAAATTGACGATGCGGCGCGATGCCGTAACCTGGAGTGAAGTATAAAGAAGCGCTGGAACAGCGGATATCTGACTAGTCAGAAAAGCAATTCGTCACAGAAACTGGAGAATGGTTATTAATGTTTACCGCAAAGATGATAAGGGGTTTGAGGGTCAAAAATATATAAAAAACGCGCCGGGAGATAATTCATTTTTTCCCTGAAATTTATTTTTCTCAATTCTCCCTCATAATTTTCTCCGTTAACGTCGACGTATAATGCCCCAGCCTGATGGTCGCCAGGCGCTGTAATGGCTGGAGCAATTCCGTAGTAATCATACCAATACATCTTAGCTGACCAGATTAATGCGGCCCGCCGCTGAAATCGTCTTTTTGCTGCACAGCGTCATTATCAGCATGGTGATACTACTGCCCGTGAGCTCTGTCGCAAGCACGCCATTTCAGACGCCACGTCTTACATCTTGCGTAAGTACCACAACAGGAGTGATTTTAACGCAACTAAAATGGTTGACGGTAAAAGACGGTTACTGGTTACTGAGGTTAAAGGCAGTGTCATAGGGAGCTTTATATTGCCGCTTCCGCTCAGCTGTAAGGCAGGTGCTCAATTCGCCCCGATGATGAACAACAGTGAGTTTTCATTTTTTTGGTTTGGAAAATATGAGTCAGTCGCTGATGTCAGACCCTGCTGATATCCGCGATGATGTATCGTGACGTCGGGCTCATTCACCGCCCGCTGGACAATCTGGATGATCAGGTAAGGCACATTTCGCAATAAATCATCATGCTGGCCAGGCGTGATCGGCGTGGCCACATCCTGTAGCCCCCCGGATTAGCCCCAGCCATTTTGGATAGCCGTGGTTATTTCATCAACGAATACACGGGTTTTGGTGGGGGTAAGCTGTCCCGGTGGCATCACCGCATAAACTTCACCCTCGTCAGCCCCCTGCCATTCCTTCATCACGACCTCCAGCTTACCGTCTTTGATGGCAGAGCTGACAAGCCAGTCAGGTAATAACGCGATGCCGGCAGAATGGATGGCTGCGATCAGCAATGACTCTGAGTTGTCAGCGGCTAACTGTCCCTGAGGAGTGACCGTCGCTTTCTCCTTTTCCTTTTTTAAGATCCAGTCAGAAGACGAGTAGGTTCGCACGAAAGCCAGACAGGCGTGCCCTTCAAGGTCAGCTGGCGTTTCGGGTGTGCCGTGCGTGGCGAGATAGTTCGGAGAAGCCACGAGGATATTTTTGAAAGAGGCTATCTTTCGCGCCCGTAGCGTACTGTCACTTAGTTTTCCCACGCGAATAGCCATATCGAAACCTTCTGCCACAACATCGACAAATCGATCGATATATCTCGCGTCAAAACGCATTTGTGGGTATGCGGCCATGATAGACGGCAGCAAAGGAGCAACCCAAAGGCGACCAAAAGCAATCGGTACAGATATCCGCAGCAATCCCTGAGCACTGGCAGCAAAGTTGCTTGCTTCTCTGCTGGCACTGTCCAGTTCATCAAGTAAAGCCCTCACCCTGCGTGAATAAATCACACCGACTTCAGTTAATGAAACACGTCGCGTTGTTCTGGAAAGCAGCTGAACACCCAGCTGGCTCTCAAGATGGCTGACTCTGCGTGAAAGAATTGTCGCATCACGTCCAATCCGCAGCGCCGCATTTCTGAAGCTGCCGGTCTCGGCAACAGCAATAAACGCGGATAAATCATCGAAACTCATCCTGCCAATTGATTCGTGCATATTTCGCATCTCTGAATTGCTTTTTCGGTTAATTGTTTTCCCATAGTGCACTAATTAAAATTTCAGTGTCAAAAATATCAGAGGAACCAAAAATGAAAAATTTCCTGAGTATCGGTACCGGCCCCGGCATGGGTTATGAAACTGCCGCACGCTTCGCCCGTGAAGGTTTCCGTATCATTCTGAGCGCCCGTAACGCTGAAAAGAGTGAAGAACTGTCGCGTAAGCTCAAAGATCAAGGCTTCAGCGTTGAGTGTCGTCGTGTCGATGCAAGCAGCGCAGAAAGTATTGCTGACCTGATGTCAGAAGTGCAGCAACAGTTTGGCGACATTGACGTCATTCATTACAACGCTGCCGCCATGCGTCAGGACACGATTGACTCTCAACCGGCGAAAAGTTTCAACGAAGATTTAGCGGTAAATATTGGCGGAGCGCTCGCTGCAACAAAAATGGCAGCGGCTGAGATGAGCACGCGTAAAAACGGCACAATCCTCTTAACTGGCGGTGGATTTGCTCTGGCTCCCCATCCGGAGTTTATATCTTTAAGCATCGGTAAGGCCGGTATTCGCTCACTGGTTATGGGACTGTTTGAACCGCTGAAAAAAGACAACGTGCACATTGCCACTGTAACGGTATCAGCATCAGTCACTGCGGACTCGAAAGAAGCCAGGGATGTGGGTGAACTGTTCTGGCAGCTTCATAGTCAGCCAGCGGACCAATGGACATTTGAAATGAACTATTCTGCCTGAATATTGAGTTAAATAAAGCTGCTCATTTCTTTATTGGCAATTTAATTTACCGGAATTACTGGAAAAATATGAACGTTATTAAAGCTTATGCGGCGCAGTCACATGATGCGCCTTTACGTCCTTTTTCAATCCCTGCAAAAGAGGTTGGAAAAAGCGATGTTGCGATAGAAATTCTGTTCTGTGGTGTCTGCCACTCAGACTTACACGCCGCTCGTGGTGAATGGCCGGGCATTCGTTTTCCAATTGTGCCCGGACATGAAATTGTTGGTCGTGTAAAAGCGGTCGGCGAAGGCGTATCTGAACATAAAGTCGGTGATATCGTTGGTGTCGGCTGTATGGTTGGCAGCTGCCGCCATTGCGATTCGTGTGAAGATGGCCTTGAGCAATACTGCGAAGGCCCTCACGGCTGGCAGCAAACTTACAACGGTTGGCTTGATGGCACCGGCGAAAACACCTACGGTGGCTATGCAGCAGCTATCACCGTTGATGAGCATTTCGTACTGAAGATCTCTCATACTGAAAACCAGCTTGCAGCCGTCGCGCCCCTACTTTGTGCCGGTGTTACTACCTGGTCTCCGCTACGTCACTGGAACGTGGGCCCCGGTAAAAAAGTGGGTATCGTTGGTATCGGCGGACTGGGTCACATGGGGATTAAGCTGGCAAAAGCTCTGGGCGCACATGTGGTTGCTTTCACCACCTCGGAATCCAAAGTTCAGGCAGCAAAAGACCTGGGCGCTGATGAAGTGGTTATTTCCCGTCATCCTGACGAGATGGACGCTCACAATAAGTCTTTCGACTTTATCCTGAATACGGTCGCGGCTCCTCATAACCTTGATGCCTTCATGACGTTGCTGAAAAGAGATGGCGCGATGACGATGGTCGGTATTCCTGACAGTCCCCATCCATCACCTTCCGTCGGTAATCTGGTTTTCCAGCGCCGTTCACTGGGTGGATCCCTGATTGGAGGCATCGCCGAAACGCAGGAGATGCTCGACTTCTGTGCGGAAAAAGGCATTACTTCTGATATTGAAATGATTCAGATGGCCGAGATTGAAGTCGCGTTTGAACGCATGAAAAAAAGTGATGTTAAATATCGTTTCGTGATTGATATGGCAACTATTTAATATGTTTTGATTAGCATGGAAACACGTTAAAGCACTATCAATTTTAAGCGCGGCTTTTTGGTTGCGCTTATTTCATGGCATGGATTATGGCGTGCTGACTCAATCTTTCTTTAAATAAAGCCGGTCAAGCCGTTGTAAATTTTCACGTTTAATTCAGGCGCTTTAATAATCTGTGTACTGTAAACAAAACGTCCGCTTCACGCCCTGAGGCATTCGACAAGTTTTGTATGAATGGCTTTTATCTTTTGGGAATAGCGTAGCATTAACTCTAATGCTGACTCGGCATCTTGCGGGTGAAATTGTCAGCGCATTCACCGGAGGATGGAAACCTCCGCAACGTTAAGCCATCACTCTCCCACCTGATAAACCGTCCCTATCGCACACCGCTGAACGCCCTCCCGGGAGACAGCGGCGTCAGGACATATCCAATTTTATGTTGACACATTCCTTAGTGACCACTATAAATTGCAATTAAATAGTGATCACTACATATTTATCTTCACTGCTGACGGTTGACATGGCCACGATAAATGATTCACGGCAGGACAGGAACTGAATGGATCCAACAATCTCAGAGGAACTGATCGCCTGGCTACAGGCGATGGGGTCACTCGGGCCGGCTTTGTTTGCCGGTGTTTTTATCCTTGCCACGTTGTTGTTGTTTCCGGCTTCACCGCTGGCGATGTTGGCAGGGTATTTGTACGGTTCGCTGACCGGTTCGGTGGCAACTTCATTTGCCGGACTGACAGGGCCCTTAATCAGAAAGTAACCCGTAAATCATCATTCAGATGCGAGGATTTAAGCATGACCAAGCCAGTGTATGTAAAGGAATACAACGAGATCGTTAAGGTACTGAATCAGTACAATGAAGGTGGCAAACAAGCTGACAGCAGTATCATGAAACCGGCTTTCAGCAAGGAAGCAACCATTTACGGCGTTGACGGTGACGACAAACTGACCGGCGGGCCTATCCAGGGATTATTTGACACCATTGACTCAGCCTTCCGCCCATCGCCGAAAGCACAGGGCGTTATCGTAAACATCGATATTGTGGGTACCGCTGCCAGCGCGCGTATTGATACTAACGATATCTCTGGTTTCTGCTTTACCGACTTTTTCAATCTGCTCAAGGTCGATGGCAAATGGACGGTGATCAGCAAAATCTATCATACCCACGTTGCCCCCTGATTAACTGACCGTCGGGATCTCATCCCCTGATGCCTGCCCTCCAGCCTCGACTCAGGAGCGACAGGCATCGCTTTTTATTGTTCCGTCATCAGCCATCCCGTTGCGGCGGAAAACATCGCCCGGGCCATGCTTGATGCCGCGCTGGATCCTGTTCCGGGTAAGAATGTGGTGCAGTCGGAGCAGATGCTCTGAGTTCTCTGGCTGATGTTAACTTTGAAAAGAAATGAACTATGGCAACGGCAACTATTACCCCAGTTGATTTATCAAAGGCTTTTCGTCTGATAAACCACGGCCCCACGACGCTGGTATCGGCCCGGCATGAGGGTGTGGATAATGTGATGGCGGCATCATGGGTTTGCGCCCTGGATTATGCCCCGCCAAAGCTGACCGTGGTGCTGGACAAGATGGCTCGTACGCGCGAGCTTATTGAAAAAAGCGGACAATTTGTTATTCAGGTTCCGACTGTTGCACAGATAGCGTTGACACACCATGCAGGAACCCACAGCCTCCACACCGATCCGGAAAAAATGACGCATCCTGCCATCCGGGTGTTTAAAATGCCCGGTACGGATATGCCTTTTATTGAAGGCTGTGCCGGATGGCTCGCCTGCAAGGTTATCCCGGAGCCGCATAATCAAAGCACTTATGATCTGTTTATCGGAGAAATCACGGGAGCCTGGGCAGATTCGCGAATCTTCAGCAACGGCCGCTGGAAGTTTGATTCCGCTGATCCAGCCTGGCGAAGCCTGCACTACATTGCCGGAGGACAGTTTTATGCCACCGGTGAGGGAATGACTATTGGTGGTCAGGAAATGCCATGATTACCCCGCCCAGCCCGGGCGGGATCAAAGTGCCGGGTGTCTTATAATTGCGGCAGGAGCCGAACGGCCTGGGCTGCGATGCGCTTTAGTTCAGCCTGCGAGATACCATCCTGAGCGGGTATCGACATGCCTTCCAGCAGCGTATTCAACGTCAGGGCAAGGCCATCCACATCGGTATCAGCCGGCAAATGACCGGTCTGCTTACCCGCCTGCAAGCGTTCCCTGAAGTAAATCCTGCCTTCCTCTCGCAATGCCTTAACCGCATCGTAGACATCTTTTGAATCCGGTGAAACGTTGATGGCCGCCAGAACGACCAGGCAGCCACAGGGTGCCTCCTGACTGGTGAGAATCACGGCGGCTGCTGCAAAAAAGTTATGGATAGCGTCATACACGTTTTCTTCCTGACGCATTCTTTCCCATGGCTCATCCCAGAACGTTCTTTCGTAGTAGTCCACCGCCTCCAGAAAAAGCTCCGCCTTGCTGCCAAAGGCCGCGTACAAGCTGGGCGGATTGATATCCATCACCCGGCAAAGTTCACCGACAGAGGCGGGTTCGTATCCGCAGCGCCAGAAAACACCCAGTGCGCGAACCAGAGCCTTGTCCCGGTCAAAATTACGGGGACGCCCTCTTCGTGAGGGAGTACTGTGCGTCAAATCTGTCATATTCCTGCCTGATGAAAAAGTAAAAATGATGACTCACTATACAAGATTTTGAGCTCATGTGTCGTCGATGGGCCGTGTTAACCCCGCCCACTCAGTCCCCTCCTTCAGCGAGGAGAAGGCACGCAGCGCGTTATAACCGCTCCGGATCATCTGACACAGCAGCGCCTCATTTTCAGCGTCCTTTCCCGACTCCCGGGCGTCAAGCCGTCGCAGTCCAGGATAACCCGCAATAGCGACAACACTACCTCCTGAATCAGCAGCGATGGTCAGGGAAAGCAAAAAATATGCTTGCCTTTTTATTTAGTGGTCGCTATAAATATCAGTATATATTTAGTGACTACTACATAAATATAGCATCAAGAATATGACACAGGAAACAGAATGAACCCGAAATTTGCACCTTTATTTGAACCCTATGCGCTTAATAATGGCGTCATCATTAAAAACCGTTTTACCGTTGCGCCAATGACACATTTTGCCTCCCACGAAGACGGCAGCATCAGTGATGAAGAGCGTAACTTTCTGACCAATCGCTTTGACGGATTTGGCCTTTTTATCGCTGCTGCAACTCTGGTTTCCCCGGAAGGTAAGGCGTTTGTCGGCCAGCCAGAAGCTATTGGTGAGAAAGACTTACCCAGCCTGCGTGAAGTCGTGCGAATTGCTAAAAAACAGAGCGCCACGGCCATTCTTCAGATCCACCACGGTGGTCACCTTAGCATCCCTGAACTGTTAAACGGCCGGGATAGGGTGGCTCCTTCCGCAGATGAGCAATCGGGAGCCCGGGCTCTCACCGGCCAGGAAATTCACGATCTGATTGCAGCATTTGCTAATGCGGCGCATTTGGCCATTCAGGCAGGGTTTGATGGCGTTGAGATACACGGAGCCAATAACTATCTGATCCAGCAGTTTGTATCAGGAGAAAGCAACCGTCGTACCGATGAATGGGGCGGCACCATTGAGCAGCGTCTACGGTTCCCGCTAGCTATTGTTGATGCAGTCATGGAAGTGAAGCAAAAGTATGCCAGCGAAAAATTTATCGTCGGTTATCGTTTCTCTCCGGAAGAACCGGGTGCGCATGGTCTGACGATGAAAGACACTTTTGCCCTGATTGATGCACTGGTACAGAAACCCCTGCAGTATCTGCACGTTTCGCTGTGGGACTTCTACAAGAATGCTCGTCGCGGTGCAGATACCTCACTGACCCGTATGCAGCTTTTGCACCAACGTATTAACGGCAAACTGCCGCTGATTGGCGTCGGTAACCTCTTTACTGCAGACCAGATCCTCGAAGCCTACATGACGGGGTGGGCAGAATTTATTGCTCTGGGTAAAACCGTAATGATGAACCCGGATCTTATCAGCCTGATCACGTCAGGTCAGGAAGACCGGATTGTGACGGCTATCAATCCGCATAAGGAAGACCGTTACCGCATTCCGGATAATCTGTGGAACCAGAATATGCAGCGTCTTTCCTACCTGCCTCCGGTGAAAGACGACACGAACTGGCAGTCGCCGGATATTTAACCCACGGGTAATAAAGGAAAAGTTTTCCTTTTATTCGCATGACTTCCGCAGCTGACATGTGCGTCAGCTAAAATGCCCAAACAGAAATACAACATGAATCACATTCAGAACAAAACCGCCGTTGTGACAGGAGCTTCCTCAGGTATTGGTGCCGCCACGGTAAAAGCACTGCTCGATAAAAACGTTAATGTGGTCGCGGTCGCGCAAAATATCGAACGTCTTAATGCGTTCGTGGAGCCCCTGAAGCAGGCTGGGCATAATATTTCTGGCTATGCTGCCAGCGTGGCGGAGCTGGATTCAATGAAATCCGTTGCTGACTTTGCGGTGAAAACCTATGGCTCGGTTGATATTCTGGTGAACAACGCCGGTCTGATGCTGTTCTCATACTGGGAAGACGTGGCCATTGATGACTGGAACAAGATGGTTGACGTCAATATCAAGGGTTACCTGAACGGGATTGCCGCCGTGCTGCCGCAGATGATAAAGCAGAAGTCAGGCCACATCCTGAATATGGCCTCCGTAGCCGGCCACCAGGTTGACGCCGCTGCGGGTGTCTACAGCGCCACCAAGTTCTTTGTTCAGGCGATGACTGAATCCATGCGTAAGGATCTTGGCGTCAATCATGGCATCCGCGCCAATACCGTGAGTCCGGGCGTAATCAATACCGGCTGGGCGGATAAAGTCAGCGATCCTGAAGGTCGCAAGGCTGCTCAGGAACTGAACAAGATTGCCATCAGTTCAGAAGATGTGGCCAATGCCGTGATTTATGCGCTGAACCAGCCGGATAACGTCACAGTAAACGATCTGATCATTTCTCCTACCCGTCAGAACTGGTAATAATTCTGCATTATCACTGCGTTATTGAAAATGCCCTGGCTTACCGAAAGGTAGAAAATGCTGAGGCATTTTTTTTGTACAACCTGAAGTGCCAGTGATAACCCGAAAGTTGAAGAAACCCTCTTTCTGATTACGCCAGGGATTTTCAAACGTTATGTAAAAGAAACCACGGGTGAAACTGATGAAAAATGGAAGCAGGTTCACAAGAAATTTCAGAAACTGACGGCACGAATCGTAACCTTCTGTAATCCATGCGTGAAATTGCTGCCTGCGTTCCCTTGCTTGTGACAGTGATATAGAAGGATAATCGCCTGTACTGAGTTTGGTATCTGTAAGCAATGTGTACACAAAAGCGACAAATTAATGCTATTCATACTAAGCCACCCTTAAGCGTGATAAAAAGCAGTTTAAACTCAAGGCATTGATATGAATAAAATAGTTGAAGAGAACTCAACCATCTTAAATGGTTATCCAGTGACAGCCTATGCCATCCGATAATATTTACGCAGAGAAGCGTCTGCCAAGCCCATTCCGCCATACCTGGCGGCTGTTCTATCGCGATACCACCGCGATGATCGGCTTTTATGGCTTTATCGCCCTGCTGCTGCTGTGTGTATTGGGCGGACTGCTGGCACCTTACGGTCTCGATCAACAGTTTCTTGGCTATCAGTTACTGCCGCCGTCATGGTCGCGTTATGGCGATGTCTCCTTCTTTCTTGGTACCGATGATTTAGGGCGTGATGTATTAAGCCGCCTGTTAAGCGGTGCCGCGCCGACCGTCGGTTCCGCCATACTGGTCACGGTGTTTGCCGCACTGTGCGCCATGGTGCTTGGGGTGCTGGCCGGATTAACCCACGGACTGCGCTCAGCGGTAATGAACCACGTGCTCGACACCCTGCTGTCAATTCCCTCCCTGTTACTGGCGATTGTGGTGGTGGCATTTTTAGGGCCACGGCTGGAACATGCCCTGCTGGCAGTCTGGCTGGCGGTGTTGCCGCGTCTGGTTCGCGCCATTTACAGCGCGGTCCATGACGAGCTGGAAAAAGATTACGTGATTGCGGCGCGCCTTGATGGTGCCAGCAGTTTCAATATTCTGCGCCACGCGATTCTGCCCAATATTTTATCGATTCTGGTTACCGAATTTACCCGCGCACTGTCGATGGCGATACTGGATATCGCAGCGCTCGGTTTCCTCGACCTCGGCGCACAGTTGCCCTCGCCGGAATGGGGCGCGATGCTGGGTGACTCGCTGGAGCTGATCTATGTTGCCCCGTGGACCGTAATGCTGCCGGGTGCGGCAATTATGATTAGCGTATTGATCATTAACCTGCTGGGCGACGGTATCCGCCGCGCCATTGAAGCGGGAGTGGAATAATGCCGTTACTCGATATTCGCAATCTGACAATTGAATTTATGACCGCCGATGGCCCGGTTAAAGCGGTCGATCGCGTCAGTATTACCATGAGCGCCGGTGAAGTTCGTGGGCTGGTTGGCGAGTCAGGCTCGGGTAAAAGCCTGATTGCAAAAGCGATTTGTGGCGTCACTAAAGACAACTGGCGCGTCACCGCCGACCGTATGCGTTTTGATGATGTCGATCTGCTGCAACTTTCGCCACGCGAGCGCCGCCGTATCGTCGGCCATAACGTGTCGATGATTTTTCAGGAACCGCAATCCTGTCTCGACCCGTCGGAAAGTATTGGCCGGCAAATTATGCAGGCGATTCCGGGCTGGACCTATAAAGGTCGCTGGTATCAGCGTTTTCGCTGGCGTCACCGCCGCGCCATTGAGCTGCTGCACCGCGTCGGCATCAAAGATCACCGCGATATTATGCGCAGCTTCCCCTATGAGCTGACCGATGGCGAGTGTCAGAAGGTGATGATCGCCATTGCGCTGGCTAATCAGCCGCGCCTGTTGATCGCAGATGAACCGACCAACGCCATGGAGCCGACCACCCAGGCGCAAATCTTCCGCCTGCTGTCGCGACTGAATCAGAACAATAACACCACCATTCTGCTGATCAGTCATGACCTGCAAATGATGAGCCACTGGGCTGACCGAATTAATGTGATGTACTGCGGTCAGACGGTGGAAACTGCCCAAAGTGAGGATCTGATCTCTTCTCCACATCATCCTTATACTCAGGCGTTAATTCGCGCGATGCCCGATTTTGGTCGCGCACTGCCGCATAAAAGCCGTCTGAATACCTTGCCCGGTGCCATTCCGTCGCTGGAGCATCTGCCGGTCGGCTGCCGACTTGGGCCGCGCTGCCCGTATGCGCAGAAAAAGTGCATTGATACGCCGCGTCTGACCGGCACCCGATCGCATCTGTATGCCTGTCATTTCCCGCTCAATATGGAGGGGCAGTGATGGTCGAGACGCTGCTTGAAGTGCGTAACCTGAGTAAAACCTACCGCTATCGCACCGGATTGTTTCGCCGTCAGCACGTTGAGGCGGTGAAAGATGTCAGCTTCACCCTGCGCGAAAAGCAGACGCTGGCGATTATTGGCGAGAATGGTTCGGGAAAATCGACGCTGGCTAAGATGCTCAGCGGCATGATCGCGCCCACCGCCGGTGAGATGCTGATTGACGATCATCCATTGCAGTATGGTGATTATGGCTATCGCAGCCAGCGCATCCGCATGATTTTTCAGGATCCCTCCACGTCACTGAACCCGCGTAAGCGCATTGGTCAGATGCTGGATTTTCCGCTACGACTGAACACCGATCTTGACGCCGCCGCGCGTGAAAAGCGCATTATTGCCACGCTGCGTCAGGTTGGCTTGCTGCGCGATCATGCAGCTTACTATCCGCATATGCTGGCTCCCGGTCAGAAGCAGCGTATCGGTCTGGCACGCGCGCTGATCCTGCAACCGAAAGTGATTGTCGCCGATGAAGCGCTGGCGTCGCTGGATATGTCGATGCGCTCACAGCTGATTAACCTGATGCTTGAACTGCAGGAGAAACACGGTATCTCTTATATTTATGTGACCCAGCACCTCGGCATGATGAAACATATCAGCGATCAGGTGATGGTAATGCATCAGGGTGAAGTGGTAGAGCGCGGCAGCACCGCCGAGGTGCTGGCCTGTCCGCTGAATGATTTGACCAAACGACTGATTACCAGTCATTTCGGCGAAGCATTAACCGCCGATGCCTGGCGACGCGATCGCTAAGCCACAGAACTTGACGGGCCACAGGCATGCGACTCTACGCTAGTGTAAAGACTCGTGCTAGAATGCCGGGTCGATTCACGTCGGTCGCTCATTTATTGTCCAAAGCGGCCGCCAACAACAATGACCATAAGGATTACAGCTATGGGTTTTCTTTCCGGTAAGCGCATTCTGATTACTGGCGTTGCCAGTAAACTCTCTATCGCATACGGTATTGCGCAAGCGATGCACAAACAGGGCGCTGAACTGGCTTTCACCTACCAAAACGACAAATTGAAAGGTCGTGTGGAGGAGTTTGCTAAAGATCTGGGCTCTGACATCGTTCTGCCTTGTGACGTTGCTGAAGATGAGAGCATCAAAGCGCTGTTTACTGAACTGGCAAAAACCTGGCCAAAATTTGATGGATTCGTTCACTCCATCGGCTTCGCGCCTGCTGACCAGCTGGATGGCGACTATGTTAACGCTGTGACCCGCGAAGGCTTTAAAATCGCGCACGACATCAGCGCATACAGCTTCGTGGCAATGGCCAAAGAGTGCCGCGCGATGCTGAACCCGAACGCCGCCCTGCTGACCCTGTCTTACCTGGGTGCCGAGCGCGCAATCCCTAACTACAACGTGATGGGTCTGGCTAAAGCGTCTCTGGAAGCGAACGTGCGCTATATGGCGAACGCGATGGGCCCGGACAGCGTCCGTGTGAACGCCATCTCTGCCGGTCCAATCCGTACGCTGGCCGCATCCGGCATCAAAGATTTCCGTAAAATGCTGTCCCACTGCGAAGCGGTCACCCCGATTCGTCGCACTGTGACCACTGAAGACGTGGGTAACTCTGCGGCCTTCCTGTGCTCCGATCTCTCTGCCGGTGTGACCGGTGAAGTTCTGCACGTTGACGGCGGCTTCAGCATCGCTGCCATGAACGAGCTGGAACTGAAATAAGTTCGACGGGCGAGGCTTGCCTCGCCCTGCTGTTCCCGTCAATCGTCCCGCTCCCTTTCTGTTATACCTTTCTGATATTAATTATCACCCAACAATCTTTTGTGCATTCCGCGGCTTACGCCAGGATAGTTATGCCATCCAGGCCCGACGTAACCGCATTTTTCTCTCCCTTAACCAGTCGAACGTCCGGGTCAGTTAACTTGAAAAGGAATGACCATGGAGCAACGCCGTTATTCCGGCAACAATCACTGGTATCACGAAACGCAATCCAGTGTGGGTGCTGAGCAGGAGTCTCCGCTGGTGCCTGAAGCCGCGGAAGTGGAAGATCGTTTCCTGCTGGGTCTGACGCAACAAGCGAGCGCTACGTTGCTGTCGACATTAAACTGCCAGCATGACGCGTTACAGGCCGCACGTCATATTAGTGTGATCCTGCTACCGGAGGCGCTGAATACTTCGCTGACCCATACATTAACCCTGTATGACCGCCTCTGTACCGCGCTGACCGTCGCGCAAGTGACCGGCCTTCAGCGCCTGTGTAATCACTATGCTGCACGACTGAATCCGCTGCCAGGGCCAGACTCTTCGCGGGAAAGTAATAATCGTCTGACGCAAATCACCCAATATTCACGCCAGCTGGCCAGCCAGCCGACGCTGATTGACCGCGCCGCGCTGCGCCGGCTGGAAGAGGTCGGCCTGACCGAACCGGATATTATTACCTTCAGTCAGCTGATTGGTTACGTCAGTTATCAGGCACGCGTGGTCGCCGGGATTCAGGCAATGATGGCGCTGCCGGTGCGCTGGATTCCGGGCATCACCACCCCGCCGGATGCCGACAGCACCCGCTTCAGCCAGCAAACTGAGTGGCAACCGCAACTGCCGTCGGTTGAGCTGCGCTACGCCAGTGCTGAACAGCTGGAAGCGCTGACCTTTTGTCAGCCGCAGCAGACATTGCAGCACAGTGCCTGGCTGTTAGCGCACGACGCTAAAGCGCTGTACGGCTGGGCGCAGCTGCTCAACGCGCAGCAGGAGCAACAGAGCGAGCATGATGCGCTGGCCAGCGCGGTCAGTGCGCGAATTAATGGCAGCAACAGCTGCTTTTATCGCTATCAGGGAGAGTGGCGGGAAGCGTTAATTCAGGGTATTGATGACGCGCTGACGGCAAGTAAGACGCAACCCGCCGCGCAGGCGGTCATGCAGGCGGCAGCCCAGCTCACCCGCTCACCGGAGCGCTTCAGCGCGGCGCATTTACAACCGTTAGTGGCAAACGGTTTCTCAACCACCGCGCTGTTTAAGCTGATTCAGAGTGTGGCGCTGGCTAACTGGAATAACCGCCTGATGCAGACGCTGGGCGGCTGAGCGACTCTTCACTTAACCAGCGACGAACCTCGTCAAAAAAGTGCTGAGCCAGCGGCGTAGCGCGTCCCGGCTCGGCGATCACCACTGCCGCGTGACGCGTCATCGGCGCGATTAACAACTGACGACTTTTCAGTTCCGGCGTCATCGCCGGTAGTAAATGACCGCCGGGCGTAATCAGGCAACCCAGACCGACCTGCACTGCCTGTAACAGCTGGAACACCGACGTGGTTTCCATAATCACCCGTAGCGGCAAGCCTGCTTCGCGGAAATGGCCGTCAATGTAGCGACGAAAATAACGGGTTGGCTCCGCCAGACACAGCGGCAGTGCCGCAATCTGGCTGAGCGTCAGCGGCTCACTGTCGTCAAGCTGTGGAAAATGTTGCGGGTGGTACAGCAATTCAACGCCGTTGTCCGCCAGCGGTTCCGCCTGAAAATGCAGCTCGCGCAGCGTGGCCAGTTCAAAGAACCCAATACCGACATCCACCGTATGACTGTTTAACGCATCCAGCAGTTGATCGGCGCTCAGCACCGCCACCCGATAATCCAGCTGCGGATAACGGTCGCTGATCGCTTTCAGCATCAGCGGCAACGAGATGCTGCACTGCGGTACCACGCCAATCCGCAGCGTACCGGTAACGCCATGCTTAAGTGATTCGACTTCCAGCTTCAATCCCTGGTAAACAGAGACAATTTCCCGCGCCCACGCCAGCACGCGCTCGCCTTCAGCGGTAAAACCGGCGAAGTTATTGCTGCGATTGATCAGTGACAGTCCCAGTTCGCGCTCAAGATTTTTCAGCCGCATCGACAGCGTTGGCTGGCTGACAAAACTGGCCTCCGCCGCACGACCAAAATGACGCTCACGTTCGAGATTGCACAGATAAATAAGTTGCTTTATATCCATTATTCTTATATTTCAATTATTTACATTAAATTTAGCTGAAGCTAAACATTAAGCTGACCGCGTATTCTCAGCGGGCATCACAGTGTCAGAGTGGCATTCCGGCAAATGTCCCACGTTTCTTTGACGCGGTAAACTGGCAACCGATTGCGCCACGCTATTTTTTACAGCGCAGCCAGCCGGCGCGTCAGATGCCTGTTTTTCGTCACAAATTCAGTCACTTTTACGCCATTTCTGCGAGAGTTCTCGACAACATCGCCCTGGATTCTGGTAAGGTATGCGGCTCAAGTGCGAAAATTCTGGAACACTCTATGTTGTCAACAATCCTCTATCGCAGCCACCTTTCTGATGATGTTGCAGAAATTACTCTGGCAGAGCTGGCAGATAAAGCAAACAAAGTTAACAATGCGTTTGATGTCACGGGTATTTTGCTGTTTAACGGCACCCATTTCTTTCAGCTGCTTGAAGGCCCTGAGGATGCGGTTAATACCATTTATCAGCGTATCTGCCGCGATGCCCGCCACCATAATGTGGTCGAGCTGCTGCGCGATTATGCACCGTCACGCCGCTTCGGTAACGCCGGAATGGAACTCTTTGACCTGCGCGAATATGGTCAGGCGACGGTTTTGCAGGCGGTGCTTGATAAAGGAACCACAAAATATCAGTTGACCTATGATGATCGGGCGTTGCAGTTTCTGCGTACTTTTGTCGAGGCCAGAGAACGGGAAAACTATTTTGAAATCCCGCCGGCTGACTACTGGGATTTTGTGGTCGACGAAACGGCAACCACAGCAGAGTGTTCCCTCCCCGCTTTCGGGCCGTACCATTTTGCCTTTCAGCCGGTTATCGACCCCTTTGGTCGAAGCATTGTTTCGCTTGAGGCGCTGATTCGCAGTGCGGACGGCGGTTCGTCGCAGCACTATTTCTCGCAGTTAGCGCGGGAAGATATTTACCGCGCCGACCTTGAATCGAAGAAACAGGCTTTTGCTATGGCAAAACAGCTGGGTATCCACCAGCAAACTCTGTCCGTCAACCTGTTACCGATGTCGCTGGTAGTCATTCCTGAAGCAGTGGATTTCCTGCTGCGCGAGATAAACGCCAACCAGCTGGTGCCTGAACAGATCGTGGTGGAAGTTACGGAAAATGAAGTTATCTCCCGCCTTGACGAGTTTCAGGCCGCGATTAAGCAGTTAAAAGCCGCAGGAATCAGCTTCGCCATTAATGATTTTGGTGCCGGGTTTGCCGGACTTTCATTACTGGCGCGATTCCAGCCTGACAGAATTAAAATTGACCGTAACATCATTCGTGATGTGCATAAAAGTGGCCCAAAACAGGCAATTGTGCAGGCCATCGTCAAATGCTGTTCGGCACTTGAGATCGCGGTAATTGCTGCTGGCGTCGAGAAGGCCGAAGAGTGGATGTGGCTGGAAGCCGCCGGAATCTTTCATTTCCAGGGCGCGTTATTTGCCAAAGCTACCCTTAATGCCATCCCGCCGGTGGCGTGGCCTGAACAAAAATAAGCCTCCAGGTTCAGCCAGCTGCGAATAGCGCTTATTGCGCTGGCTGAATTGCACCGTGCGTGCGCACCAGGTTGAGAACGATATTATTGTAAGAGATAATTATTTTCATTTACCTGGAAAGCGGGATGTCAGATTACTTATTACTGTTTGTTGGAACCGTTTTAGTTAACAATTTTGTGCTGGTGCAGTTCCTCGGCCTCTGCCCGTTTATGGGGTCCTCGAAGAAAATTGAGATGGCCATCGGCATGGGGCTGGCAACCACCTTTGTCCTGACCTTAGTGGCAGTACTGGCGTGGGTTGCCAATCATCTGATCCTGGCTCCGCTGGATATGGGCTATCTGCGCATTCTGGTGTATATCACCGCCAGCGCGGTCGTGGTGCAGTTCACCGAAATGGTGATCCGTAAAACCAGTCCGTCGCTGTACCGTTTACTGGGCATCTTCCTGCCGTTAATTACCACCAACTGTGCCGTGCTGGCGGTCCCGCTGTTAAGTACGAATCGCAGCCATGGTTTTTTCGAAGCCGCATTCTATGGTTTCAGTGCCGCGGTTGGCTTCTCGGTGGTGATGGTGCTGTTTGCTGCCATGCGCGAAAGACTGGATCTGGCTAAGGTTCCGCTGCCGTTTAAAGGCTCACCGATTTCCCTGATCACCGCCGGACTGATGTCGTTATCATTTATGGGCTTTATCGGTCTGACTGAGGCATGAGCCGCTGCCGGACGGCGCTTTAGCTAATTCCCAGCGCCGTTTTCACCTCATTGGCAATTTTTTCCACCTGCGGGCCATAAATCACCTGCACATCATGCTCGTTAACCCGGTTAACGCCGTTGGCACCGGTGGTCATCAGCGTCTGATCGACCACTTCTTTCATATCTTTCACCCGCACTCGCAAACGGGTAAAGCAGCAATCGACATCCTCTATATTGCTCTCGCCGCCCAGCCCGCTGATGATCACTTTCGTGCGCTCATCGGCGGCCACCGGTGCAGCCGTGTCAACCTCTGCAGATTCACGCCCCGGCGTTTCCACCTGCATGCGTCGGATAATAAAGCGGAAGCTGTAATAATAGAGTGGTGCATACACCGCGCCCAGCGCGATACTCCACCACCACTGGGTTTTACTGCCGCCAAGAATACCAAACACCACCAGGTCGATCGCCCCACCCTGCACATTGCCAATCATCAGCTGCATCACCGACATCAGCATAAATGACAGCCCGCTCAGCAACGCATGGAGGATATACAGCAGCGGTGAGACAAAGATAAAGCAGAACTCCAGCGGCTCGGTAATGCCGGTGGTAAATGAGGTCAGCGCACCCGCCAGCACCAGCGCTTTCACCCGCTGTTTATGCTCCGGCCGCGCGCAGTGGTAAATCGCCAACGCGGCCGCCGGTAAACCAAACATCATTACCGGTATTTTACCCTGCGCGAGAAAGCGCGTGGCGCTGCGCACGATATCATCAGGAATCGATCCGGGATGCGTCAGCGCCGCATTAAAGATATTCAGCGCGCCGACAATACTCTGGTTATCAACGGTGGCAATGCCGCCAATCGGCGTAAAGCGCACGGTTTCATTAAGTATATGGTGCAGCCCGGTGGGGATCAGAATGCGCTCAAAGGTGCCATACAGAAACGCACCGTACTGGCCGCTTTTGCCAATCAGTTCGCCGACCCAGGCGATGCCCGCGCCAATGGTTGGCCAGAGGGTTGCCAGCAGCACACCGACCAGCGGCAAGACCACTACCGTGACGATCGGCACAAAACGTCGCCCGCCAAAGAAGCTGATCGCCGTCGGCAGTTGCTGAGTATAGAAACGGTTATGCAGCGCCACGGTGATCAGACCGGCAATCACCCCGCCGAGTACGCTCATATTGTAAGTAAAAATGCCGAGCATCGGGATATATTCGGCAGACGTCATCATCGCCGTGGTCTGATCCATACCGGCTTTCTGCAACGCGTCAGCGGTGGTGGTCGCCGCCGTCAACCCTTTCGCTGCCAGCGTCGCACTGACGCCGACATGCATGGCGATAAAGCCAATCACCGCAGCAAACGCGGCGGTCGGTTTCTCCGCCTTTGCCAGCCCGATAGCGCTGGCGACAGCAAAAAACAGCGGCAAATTAGCAAACAGCGCCGCCGCAATCTGACGAATAAATCCGATAATCAACTGCGGTGTTTTCAGTTGGGCAAAGGCTTCGCCGGTAATCGCCGGATTTTGCATCGCGGCGGCCACGCCTAAAAATATCCCGGCGGCGGCAATTACCGAAATCGGCATCATCAGCGCTTTCCCGAAGGCGTGAACTTTACTGCCAAAATCTTTCATAATCCGCCCCTGTGTTAGCCTGTTAAAGATTCATTATTAGCCAACAAATTAATAAACACGCTGAATTGATGATTTAATCGCCAGTAAAATTTGACCAGTATCACAGTTTTTGCCGCTGCGCGATAAACCGCAGCTATCGCACCATTAAGTCAATCAATTAGACAAAAATCAGAGTGAGTCGCAAACTTTCCCGCCATAAGAAGCAATACTTTTCTAACAACTCATAAACATAAAAGCCTGCATTCATTATGAAATTTAAATCAGAGATTAAGCCCTATCGTGCCGCGGCTGGCGGCTGGGGTTCACTGGAAGCGACCACCCGTTTCGTTTTCGACAGCAAACAAGTACTGAAAAATATGCGCAACCTGATGCGCATGAACAAAGCGAAAGGCTTTGACTGTCCGGGCTGCGCCTGGGGCGATGACAATAAAAGCACCTTCAGTTTTTGCGAAAACGGTGCCAAAGCGGTGACCTGGGAAGCGACGCGCCGTTTCGTTGATGCCGAATTCTTCGCCGCGCACAGTGTGTCTGCGCTCTACCAGCAAAGCGATTATTTCCTGGAATACCAGGGTCGCCTGACTCAACCGTTGCGCTATAACCGCGCCACCGATCACTATGAACCGATCGGCTGGGATGACGCCTTTGCGTTAATCGCCCGCCATTTGCAGGCAATGGACAACCCTGATCAGCTGGAACTGTATACCTCCGGTCGTGCCAGCAACGAAGCCTCGTGGTTGTATCAGCTGTTTGGCCGCATGTTCGGCACCAATAACTTCCCTGACTGCTCCAATATGTGCCACGAAGCCAGCGGTACCGGCCTGAAGCGCAGTATCGGCGTGGGTAAAGGCACTATCCGTCTGGACGATTTCGACCAGGCCAACGCGATTTTTGTTTTTGGTCAGAATCCGGGCACCAACCACCCACGCATGCTGCACAGCCTGCGTCACGCTGCCGATCACGGCGCTAAAATTGTCACCTTTAACACCCTGCGTGAGCGTGGGCTGGAGCGTTTTGCCGATCCGCAAAAACCGCTGGAAGTGGTGACCTCGAAAGCGGGCACCATCAGTTCTACCTATTACCAGCCAAACCTTGGCGGCGATATGGCGGCGGTGCGTGGTATGGTGAAGGTGTTAAGCGAAACCCACCAGGCGCGCATCGCTGCCGGTGAAAAAGGTCTGTTTGATGAAGCCTTTATCCAGGCCAATACCGAAGGTGTTGACGCGTATCTGGCACAGGTTGCCGCTACTGAATGGGCGCAGATTGAACAGCAGTCCGGTCTGACTGAGCAGCAGATTCGTGAGGCGGCGGCGATCTATCAGAGCGCAGAGCGCGTTATTTGCACCTGGGCGATGGGTATCACCCAGCATAAACACTCGGTTGATACCGTGCGTGAAATCGTTAACCTGCAACTGCTGTTTGGTCAGCTGGGTAAACCAGGCGCGGGCCTGTGTCCGGTGCGTGGCCACAGTAACGTGCAGGGTAACCGCACCATGGGTATCGATGAGAAACCGACCAAGGCGTTCCTCGACAGCATGGCAAACCATTTTGGTTTCGAACCCCCGCGCAATATTGGTCACAACACCGTTGAAGCGCTGGAAGCGATGCTGCGCGATGAAATTAAAGTGCTGATCGCCCTCGGCGGTAACCTCGCTGCGGCGGCACCTGACAGCCCGCGCACCGAAGAAGCTCTCAGCCGTTGTGAGCTGACGGTGCAGATCAGTACCAAGCTCAACCGCAGCCACCTGGTTCCGGGCAAACAGGATGCATTGATTCTGCCGACCCTCGGCCGCACCGAGCAGGATATTCAGGCCAGCGGCCCGCAGTTTATTACCGTTGAAGACTCTTTCAGCATGGTTCACGCCTCGGAAGGCGTCGGTAAACCGATTGCCGATACTCAGCGATCTGAGACCTGGATTGTCGCCGGTATCGCCAATGCAGTACTGGGCAGTGAAAAACTCGACTGGCTGGCGCTGGCAGGTAATTATGACCTGATTCGCGATCATATCGCCGCCACCATTCCAGGCTTTAAAGATTTCAACCAGCAGTGTGAACTGCCGGGTGGCTTCTGGCTGGGTAACGCCGCTGCCGAACTGCGCTTTAATACCCTGAATAATAAAGCCCAGTTTAGTGCCGCAGCCCTGCCCGACTCGCTGTTCCCGCAGCTGGGCGACACTAAGGTGCCGTTTACCCTGCAAACCCTGCGTTCCCATGACCAGTACAACACCACCATTTACGGCCTCGATGACCGCTATCGGGGTGTGTATGGCCAGCGTGAAGTGCTGTTTATCCACCCGGATGATATGGCGGAACTGGGCCTGCAGGCAGGTGAAAATGTCGATATTGAAACGCTGTGGAACGACGGTATCATCCGTAAAGTAAGCGGTTTCAAACTGGTGCCTTACGCCATTCCACGCGGTAACCTGGCGGCTTATTATCCGGAAACGAACCCGCTGGTTCCGCTCTCCAGCTTTGGCGATGGCAGCGGTACACCGACCTCAAAATCCGTGCCGGTGAAAATATCGCTGTCACCGGTCGTTGCCAGTCAACGTATCGCCTGACCCGCATTCTGGCGGCCACAGCAGCAGGTCAGGCTTGCCTGACCTGCTCTGAAAAGCTCAATTGACCCTTGCCCGCAGACGGTTAATCGCGTAAAACTGTCAGCCGCTCTTAGGCCACGAAAATAACTTATTATGTTCCAGGATAACCCGCTGCTCGCGCAGCTTAAAGAGAAGCTCCACTCCCAGACGCCGCGTGTTGAGGGTGTGGTTAAAGGCACTGAAAAAGGATTCGGCTTTTTAGAAGTCGATGCACAGAAAAGCTACTTCATTCCGCCACCGCAGATGAAGAAAGTGATGCACGGTGACCGTATCATCGCTGTGGTGCAGACTGACAAGGATCGTGAAATTGCCGAGCCGGAAAAACTGGTAGAGCCTTTCCTGACGCGCTTCGTTGGACGCGTGCAAAGAAAAGACGATCGCTTATCGATTGTTCCCGATCATCCACTGTTAAAAGACGCTATCCCGTGTCGCCCGGATCGTCATGTGCAGCACGATTTCCAGGCCGGTGACTGGGCGGTAGCTGAAATGCGTCGCCATCCGCTGAAAGGCGACCGCAGCTTTTACGCTGAGCTGACCCATTTTATCACCACCGCTGATGACCATCTGGCTCCGTGGTGGGTAACACTGTCGCGCCACAACCTTGAGCGTGAAGCGCCGGATGTCGCGGCACCGACCGAGATGCTCGACGAGCAGCTGGAGCGCGACGATCTGACCGCGCTGGAGTTTGTCACTATCGACAGCGCCAGCACCGAAGATATGGACGATGCGCTGTATGTCGAAGAAGCAGCCGATGGCGCATTGCGCCTGACCATCGCCATTGCCGATCCCACCGCGTATGTGCAACCGGGCAGCAAGCTGGATGCCATCGCCGCGGAACGTGCATTCACCAACTATCTGCCGGGCTTCAATATCCCGATGCTGCCGCGTCAGCTGTCGGATGATATCTGTTCGCTGCGCCCGAACGAACGTCGTCCGGTGCTGGCTTGCCGCGTCACCGTTGCCGCAGACGGTACTCTGTCTGATGACATTCACTTCTTTGCCGCCTGGATTGAGTCGAAAGCCAAACTGGTTTACGACAACGTTTCTGACTGGCTGGAGAATAGCGGTGAATGGCAGCCTGAATCTGAGGCGATTGCCAATCAGATCCGTCTGTTGCACCGTCTGTGCCTGGCACGTGGCGAATGGCGTCAGAATCATGCGCTGGTCTTTAAAGACCGTCCTGACTACCGCTTCCTGCTGGGTGAAAAAGGCGAAGTTCTCGATATCATCGCCGAACCACGCCGCATTGCTAACCGCATTGTCGAAGAAGCGATGATCACCGCCAATATCTGTGCTGCCGTGGTACTGCGTGAGAAACTGGGCTTTGGCGTGTATAACGTCCACCTCGGTTTTGACAGCACCAATGCTGAACAGGCAGCGGCTATTCTGGCGGCTAATGGCGTTACCGTTGATCCGGCCGCGATTATCACGCTGGAAGGTTTCCGTGCGCTGCGCCGTGAGCTGGATTCGCATCCGACTCAGTTCCTCGACAGCCGTATCCGTCGTTTCCAGTCGTTTGCTGAGATCAGCACCGAGCCAGGTCCGCACTTTGGCCTTGGTCTGGAAGCTTATGCCACCTGGACCTCACCGATCCGTAAGTTCGGCGATATGATCAACCATCGCCTGCTGAAAGCGATTATCAAGGGCGAAGAGATTGCGCGCCCGGTTGATGATGTGACGGTGAAAATGGGTGAACGTCGTCGTCAGAACCGCATGGCCGAACGTGATGTCGGTGACTGGCTCTACTCGCGTTACCTTGAGAAATCGGCTGGCACCGACACCCGTTTCAGCGCCGAGATTATTGATATCTCGCGCGGCGGTATGCGCGTACGTCTGCTGGATATCGGCGCAGTTGCCTTTATTCCTGCACCGTTCCTGCATGCGGTACGTGACGAAATGGTGTGTAGCCAGGAAAGCGGTACCGTGCAGATTAAGGGCGAAGTGGTTTATCGCGTGACGGATGTGATTGATGTCACCATCGCCGAAGTTCGCATGGAAACACGCAGCGTTGTCGCCCGTCCGGCAGCTTAAGCCGTCGTTTTCATTATAAGGGTGGCGTAAGGTTTATCCCTTAGGGGCGGCGTTCTTGCCGCCCGCGCCGAGGGTTAACCCCCCGTATGCCATCAGTACGGGAGCCGAAAACGGCTCCCCTACATCTTCCCGCCTGAATAATTACTTTCGCTTCAGCTCACACTTTTACCCCGATTCACTTTCATTAACAAATCATTACATTACTTTTAACTTGTTGCTTAGCCTGATCCTTTCCCTCTGGACTCAACAAGGAGTTGTGTAATGAAAAAAGTCAAAACCGGAGTTATCTGGTTAGTGGTGGCGTTAATTGGTGCCTTTGCTTTTGGCATGCTGGCTATCAGCCGCGGCGAGCATGTAAATGCCGTCTGGCTGGTAATCGCCGCCGTTGCCTGTTACAGCATTGCCTACCGCTTTTACAGTCTGTTTATTGCCCGTAATATTTTCGAGCTTGACGATCGTCGCCGCACCCCTGCCGAACGCTTAAATGACGGGCTGGATTATGTGCCGACCAATAAATGGGTGCTGTTTGGCCATCACTTTGCCGCCATCGCCGGCGCCGGTCCGCTGGTCGGGCCGATCCTCGCCGCACAAATGGGTTTCCTGCCGGGCACCATCTGGATTCTGGTCGGCGTAATGCTGGCGGGCGCGGTACAGGATTTCCTGATCCTGTTTATCTCTACCCGTCGTGACGGCCGTTCGCTGGGGGAAATGGCGAAGCAGGAACTGGGGGCGTTTGCCGGGGTCATCACCATGCTCGGCGCGCTCGGCGTGATGATTATTATCCTCTCGGCGCTGGCGCTGGTGGTGGTAAAAGCGCTGGCCGACAGTCCGTGGGGGCTGTTTACCATTGCGGCAACCATTCCCATCGCACTGTTTATGGGCGTTTATATGCGCTTCCTGCGGCCCGGTAAAATTGCTGAAGTGTCGATTATCGGTTTCGTGCTGATGATGGCGGCGATTATCTACGGCGGTGATATCGCACAGCATCCTTACTGGGGGCCGTTCTTTACCCTGAAAGGCACGTCACTCACTTGGGTATTGGTGATCTACGGTTTTATCGCCTCGGTATTACCGGTGTGGCTGCTGCTGGCTCCGCGTGACTATCTGTCGACATTCCTTAAAATTGGCGTCATTGTCGGCCTGGCCGTCGGCATTGTGTTTGCCATGCCGGAAATGAAGATGCCTGCGGTCTCGCGCTTTATCGACGGCAGCGGCCCGGTGTTCTCCGGCGCGCTGTTCCCGTTCCTGTTTATTACCATTGCCTGTGGCGCGATCTCCGGTTTCCACGCGCTGGTCTCCAGCGGCACCACACCGAAACTGGTGGAACGTGAAAGCCATATCCGCTTTATCGGTTATGGCGCGATGCTGATGGAGTCGTTTGTCGCCATTATGGCGCTGATTTGCGCATCCGTTATCGATCCGGGCGTCTACTTCGCGATGAACTCACCGGCAGCACTGATCGGTACCACAGTGGAAAGTGCCTCGCAGGTGATCAACAGCTGGGGCTTTGTGGTCACGCCGGAAATGTTGAGCGGCATTGCCCGCGACGTCGGCGAAAGCAGCGTTCTGTCGCGCGCCGGGGGGGCTCCGACCTTTGCTGTCGGTATGGCACATATCATTACCGAGGTATTTAACAGCCGCGCGATGATGGCCTTCTGGTATCACTTTGCCATTCTGTTTGAAGCGCTGTTTATCCTGACGGCGGTCGATGCCGGTACCCGCGCCTGTCGTTTTATGGTGCAGGATTTGGTCGGTACCGTCGTGCCGTCACTGGCGAATAACCGTTCGTGGCTGGGCAACCTCTCAGGAACCACCGTGGCGGTGGCGGGCTGGGGTTTCTTTGTCTATCAGGGCGTGGTCGACCCACTCGGCGGTATCAACACCCTGTGGCCGCTGTTTGGTATCGGTAACCAGATGCTGGCGTCAATGGCGCTGATCCTCGGCACGGTCGTTCTGTTTAAAATGAAGAAACAGCGCTACGCCTGGGTAACCATTCTGCCGACCATCTGGCTGTTTATCACCTCGATGACCGCTGGCTGGCAGAAAATTTTCCATGAAAAACCCAGTATTGGTTTCCTCGCACAGGCGAAGAAATTCTCCAAAGGCATTGAGGATGGCGTGATGATTGCGCCAGCCAAAACCGTGGCGGATATGCAGACCATCGTGCTGAGCAATCAGATTAACGCCGTGTTGTGTGCCTTCTTTATGCTGGTGGCCGTCACCATGCTGGTTTCTGCTTTCTTTGTGATTCGCCGGGCGCTGAACAGCAGCGTACCGACCACCCACGAAGCGGAGATTTCACTGCGTAAGGAGGGACATCGTGTCTGATGCTATCCATGCACGCCGGGCGCTAAGCGGCGTTCCCCGGCTCATTTGTTGCCATCCGTTACATGTGGCAGAAGATTCACCGCAGCGATTAACGCTGCGGCTGATTTTCAAACGACTGGCACAAAGCTTTCGTTTAATGGTCGGCGTACAGGATTATCAAAATTATCTGCGCCATATGCAGGCACATCATCCACTGTCGTCTCCCATGAGTGAACGCGACTTTCACCGTTATTGCCTGGAAGCGCGTTTCCCCAGCAAAGGCGGAAAACTGGGTAAGTGCCCTTGCTAATTGTCAGCCCCCTCTGCCAGAGGGGGCTTTATCTCTGTCTAAATCACTCCGGCAGGCGGACAAATAATGCCGTTGAATCGTCGCTCCCCCACCAACAGCACCA
This sequence comes from Winslowiella iniecta, assembly GCF_001267535.1. Taxonomy (GTDB): domain Bacteria; phylum Pseudomonadota; class Gammaproteobacteria; order Enterobacterales; family Enterobacteriaceae; genus Erwinia; species Erwinia iniecta. The sequence continues at coordinate 118,346 of NZ_JRXE01000011.1, forward strand.
GCCCAAAGCGGGTATCCGCGTCATATTCCAGCGAAGTCAGGTTAACCGTCTGCCAGCCCGGTTGCTGCCCGATGATTTGGTTATTGTTGCCAAGCGCTTTGCCGTCACTGCTGATCATCATGGCATGAACCATTTCATGCTTACCGTCTGCGCGACCTGGCGGCTTTTCGGTCAATACCAGCAGGGAACCGGCAGGAGCATTGACTAATTCCTGTAAACTTCTTGCCATCTGCGGCGCATGACCAAGAAATGCCTGATATTCGTCGGGGCGAGTATTATCCAATAGCTCCCGCAATCTTGACGGGTTAATCGCACCAACCTGCTCGTACAACCTGATAATCGACACCCATGATAACTCGTCCGTTCCGCTGTTTTTCTCCTGTCGGATCGTTGGCCGTGAGGTATAATACTGGGCAAGTTCCAGCGCTCGCTGGGTATTCAGGTTAATGACGGGTTTGCTTTCAGGCTCAGTTGGGGTTAACTGACTCGGTGATTGCTGAATGGCAAGGCTAAGTTTTTGCCCGTTGACGTCCAGCACAAAACCCAGTTTTTCATCCTGAATCCAGTTAAGCGTACCCAGCCAGATTTTTTCCCAGCTCTCCTGCCCACCAATAACCTGATTATTTGCACCGATGGCCGCCCCATCACTTACCATCATCATGGCATGTGACATCGGTGGTTTGCCCGGCCCAACCCCGAGAGCAAAAATAGCGATACGCGCCCCGGCTTCCGCGTCAAGAATATCGTTGAGGCTGGTCACCGGCTTGAATTCATCACCGATAAAATCGCGGTAGTTATCGCGTCGGGTCTGTTGCCGCAATAATTGCGCCGTAGCCTCAGGGATAAACTGGCAACTGGCCTGTAGGTTGATAATCGGCATCCAGGGTTGCTGCTCATACCCCTTAAACGCCTGCAGAGCACTGTCATCCCCGGGAAAGAAAGCATAGCTGTCTGCCAGTTTTAGGGTTTTCTGTAATGATACTGAATCTTCAATTAATAAGGATCTGACCGGTATCGGCGTTTTTCGTAGCGTCAGCAAAATATCCGCTATCGCACTGTTTAAATTATCCGGTGCCATCACAAACCCAATATCCTCAGCAGAAATGGTGTTACTGACCGAATGAGACTTTCCTGCTTCCGCCCCACCGTTTAACGGCTGATTGACGGCGATAATCAGCGGAACGCGAAAGTCATTACTGCGCTGCCCGAGCCATTCAGAGCTTTTTTTCAACCCGGCATAACGCTTTTTCGGCAAGGAGATCTGCGTATCAGGTTCCTGATACATTATCAGTTCATCGATTCGGGATGCATATAAACTACTGTTGGCGGCCGCCTGCCCCGCTTCAACGATTTCGCCAGGTGGATAGGCATAAGTCTGGTCACTCAGTAATAGTGAAGCCGGTTCAGAAAAATTGATCATGGTGACATTGCCATGGTTATCACTACTCAAACCACGCAATTCAGTACTGATCAACAAATAATTCCCTTCTGGTAAAGCCACAACCTGTTTACCGATCGGTTTAGTTAATAAAATATTTACTTTTTTACTCAATGCATCAAATGCTGGCAGCGTGCCTTGCGTGAAAAGCACGCCAAGCTTCAGACTTAACGTATCCCGGCGTAAATCATTTAAATCAGGCAACGCTATTTCATTTTCTATTTTATAAATTTCCTCCAGCATGACTGCTTGCTGGGTCTCAATATCGAGCAACGCTCTACGCTTCAGCGCATAGGTATACCACTCCGGCCTGACTTCCATGACTTCAGTAAAGTGGACAATATTCATTCGGTTACTTTTTGCCATTTTTTTATATTTATCAATCGCTAGCTGGGGATTATCAAACCATTCAACACTAATAGCCTTATCTTTATTATGCGGCAAATTTTCAAAGGTATTCAGCCATTTTTCTTCGCCACTGAGCACTTCACCTTTCGCCTCGTGCTGAGCAACTCGCCCACGGCTAAAATCAATAATAATATCTTCGGTTTCTGAGAAGCCCGAGCTAATATCAGGGGTTGCCGACTTGAGCCGTACAATATAGTGAACTACCGGACTGGGATCAATAAGACTGCTCCAGCGCGCCACACCACCAAATAACACCTGAAAACCTTTGTTTTGAAAGTAAAGGTAGACGATTTCCGGCATTTTGGCAGGGTCGTTAAATAAATCCATTATATTAGGCATCTTCGCGGCCTGCGCCTTGAGAAAATTAGTGAAATTGTTAAGTTCGCCCGCAACTTCTCTTACCGGTGCGGGTGCTTTGATATCAATAAAGGGTAAATTATACTGCTCACCGACTCTCGGACTGGCAGACAATAATTCTGGAATATGTAATATGTCATTTCTGTAGTGTGAAAAGAAACTATTCTTATGATGCAATATGCGAGAAACCACGGCACCCGGCAGCTGGTTTAACGTAATTTTCACGAATTTGTTACCCTGTCTGAAGAGGCCAATGAACAGCCTGAGGCCATATTCACTCATCAACTGGCCAGCGCCTTCTCCCATCAGGCTTAATAAAACATCAGTATAGGCTTTTGCCACATCATCTGGCCGATCAGCCGTTTTAGCTTTCACCAGACCAGGAAATATAGAGAACGTCGACGCCGCTGCTAAACTGCTCTTCCAGCTGGTAACCGAAGTGAACAGTTTAGTCGCCATATAACCAGTACCGGTCGAAGTGGTAATGGCTACGGGAATGGAAAACAGGCCGATAAGAGTACCGATGGTATTGAGCACCTCTATCGCCGTGTCACGTGCATATTCCCCCGGTGACTTGACCAGATAATTCATATCTGCTTTAAGCACCGCCACAAAATTAGTTAACAAATCCTTTTCTATCCATTCGCTTTTCTTCAGCCTCATTATTGATCTTTCTGCAACAGGCATCTCCCAGTACTTCTTAATAAAGACCTTCCCTTGAAACTCAACGACATACTTTCCGGATGGATTTATTTCAAGCTGATTATCAATAATATTGGCAGCATTTGAGTTAACCCGTATAGCAATTGAGATACTTTTATTGATAACTTCCAGCATCTTCTTTGCCTCGCCATCACCATAAAATGAGATGGTACTCAGGGGGTCTATTGAAACTACCCAACCTTTATCATCCCATATCGATACAATAATGCCCTGACTTTCATTTTCTGCAGGAATAAATACCAGATTGTGCATCTTGCAGCCATTCCACTCCAGCTGATAAAAATCCCCCCGTGCAGCTGATGCCCTCAGAGTATCGACATTTATCGGGACATTTTTAACAGAATTAGATTTTAAAAAATTATCAACTGTTTTCTCCAGTACGGTTCTGAATAGCATCAGCATACCAACTTTCACATCACCTTCAGAGAGAGTTTGACCAAGTTCATTGATATAATCTGATTGTAAGTTTGATGTCTTAATTTCATTCTGCAATGCCTGGCTTATTTCAACCGGAAACTTTAACACCAGGCTTCCTTGATTAAACTGGTGATCTTTGCGTAAATACTCGCGGGTGAAAATATCTCGCAGCGTATATTTCCCCACCTGCTGCCAGCTACCATCAAACCCTGGATGCAGCATAGGCATATGGTAGACACCGTGATTGGATGGCAGTAATACCCCCGCTAACACGGTAGTATTCTCATTAAATTTATGGGTATCAACACCATGCTGCTGCAGCACGAAATTAATTTTCGTTTTTATCCACTCATTGACATCCCAGACTGGCGAGGTCATCTTATTGATAATATCGACAACTTGCTCAATTCCCTTATTTGCCAGACCTTTTCCTATTAACCAGGCTGCCTGCTTATTATCCGGGCTATCCCACTCCATTGGTTTATTCATATCGAAATTATTGACAAACTTTCCTAAAATAAAATCTCTCACATCAATATTGAAGGAGTGACTCCATTCAGGATTTGGATTCAGCGATAACTTCATGCCACTTTCCGTTTCCTGCATCAGACTCAGCGCGGCTTCTAATGTCATCTCTTTATCCATGACGTCTGCTGTCTGATTTATCGACATCGTTACTTTTGGAGATTGGTCCAGTTGCTGCGGGTATTTGAAATGCATTGAGTCAATAAATGCCTCAAGTGGAACTGCGCCGGCTACCCCCTGTTGCGGAAGTAAGATTGCTGATGAAGGCTTAACCGGACTGCCTTGTACCCCAGCAAATGGCCATGCAGAAACCGGCTCTGCGGAGGAGGGATACACCGATTCTCTCTGCTGAATGCCTCTGTGGAGTAAATGATTAAATAATCCCCGGCTGAGTGGCATCTCCACCTGCATTTCTCCAGGACGCATTAACAGCGAATCATAAGGCTTTTCCCCGGTCCTGGAATTGTTTAATGGTGCCACAGCGACCGGCTCCACTTTCAGCGGTTGCCCGCTAAAGCGCAGTGGGGAACTCAGCAGATCGAGGCTGCGGTTCAGCACCGAAAACACCAGCCGCTGCCGTTCTTGCTCCGGCAAACTCATTTCACTGTCCGGGAATGACATCAACCTGTCACCGGCTTCGGCGAGCGGATCCGTCGCCAGCGGCCGCCTCTGCTCGCCCGAAATCGCCGCGCCGGAAAGAGAAAACGGCAACTCCCCGCTTTCAATTTGCAGACGTGAATGCAGTTCGCCCACGGGATCCCTCACCAGCGAGCGACTAAACTGCACCGCACGAAAGTCGGGTTGTACCATGGTGCTGTTCTCACTGCGCACAGCACAGGCGACGGCAAAATTAGCCGGCTGCATCTCCCGCTTCAGCAGCTCGTAACAGGTGCGGACTTTCATCAACAGACTGGCGCTTTGTTCGGCCGGGCTGTTCAGCACACTGTTGTGGCGCCAGCCTTCGGCAGAGAGACTAAATGCCGGCCTGGCGGTTAAGGGCAGTAACACACCGACGGATGAGGGGCGAACTTCAGGGTGTGCCACTGTCGCACTGCGGGCCGCTTCCACTAGCGGTTGCGCACCGTCACTACCGCGCAGATCGTTTAGCCGCTGTTCTACCCAGCGATCGATACAGTGCCAGAGACTTTTGTCCGACAGCGGCAAGCTGGCGGTTTCCGGGCTGGCCCGCCTACCGTCCAGCGCCGTGAGCCACTGGTGTAAATGCATTTTTAATTCTCCATCCAGCGCCTTTACCATGCCCTGCTGACGGATTTGCCACAATAGCTGTACCGCCCAGACTATCGTCGGTAATAAAGGATGGAAACCTTGCAGCGTTTCATTGACAACTTTTAGCCGTAATAACTCAGGCAGCATTTTTCCGGCGGTGCCAGCTCTGCTCTCCGCCGTCGCCCTATTGATTTCATCGACCAGCAGGTTATTCAGCGCCGGTAACGACCGTTCCAGCCTGGCAATGAGATTCTCCCGTTCGAACCGATCTGGCGGCACTCCCAGCGCCAGGCCGATCAGCTGGCGTTGCCGATCGACACTGAGCAGCGGCTGGGGTATAGCGGGTAACCAGCGATACAGGCTTTCAAACGATTCACTGTCTGCTTCGGCCTGCATCAGGGCCAATGCTTGCGGCAGTTTTAAGCGATTTCTGATACCCGTAATAAATTCGCCGGTTGTCTGTTCGGGTAAAGCCAACAATTGCCCTGCCTCGGCCAGGGCGCGCGGAAAATCGTGCGCCGGCAGCGGGCTAAACAGTTCTGAGGAGCAATTGGAGATCGCTTTCAGTAAGCTGGTGAGCATTGGGCGGAAGCCAGAAACCACAGATGGCGTGGCGGCCAGCGGCGCAATCCGCGCCGATTGAGAGATGGTCAGCGTCACAATTATCTTCCATGTTAAGTAGTTACATCCTTGTCAGCGACAAGCGTTCTGTTAATCAGTCGCCAGGCGCAACCCGCTAAGTATTGCAGCAAAAAGCGTAGTCGTTGCTGGCTAATCGTCCAGCCGCGTGATTTTCAAAATCCGCCCTTAAATAGCAACCTGTTATTTAGCGTGTTCATCACTTTTCCTGCATATTTTCAGCGCAAGAGAGATCGTCTGATAAAAATAACTTCAGTTTGTGGCTGATGCCGGTACATGCCGCACAATAGTGTTGCTAAAATAATGAGATACTGCCTGCAGGGCACTCCCCGGAGGAAGTTTCCATGACCGATGAACAAGGGCAAATATTGCTGTACACGCTGTTTGGTAGCAGCAGCCCTCATTGGCATCTCACTTCAGACAGCGATGCGCTGAACTTTGCCGAAAATGAGCATGCCGATATTAATATGGCCGTCGCGCTTCTTCCGGCACAGGCCAGCCTGATTCGCGCGATGACAGTGATCACCTCCAGCATTAACCTCAGTATTGCTTTGCATGGCACGCTGGTGGCGATGCATCTGGTGGGACGCAAGATCAACCAGTCAACCTGGGCAGGAACCGCATCGGCCTGGGGCGATACCTCATCGGTCGCGCGTGACCTGACGCTCGGCTTGTCGTTTGCTGAACAGGTGGTATCTGAAGCCAATTCGGTGATTGTGATTCTCGATCAGCAAGGCAATATCCAGCGTTTTAACCGGCTGAGTGAAGAGTACACCGGGCTGAAAGAGCAGGAAGTGATTGGCCGCAATGTGTTTCAACTGTTTATGACCAAACAGGAAGCCGCCGCTTCGCGCCGCAATATCAGCGGTTTTTTCCGTGACGGCAGTTCTTACGAAGTAGAACGCTGGATCAAAACCCAAAAAGGCCAGCGCCTGTTTCTGTTCCGCAATAAGTTTGTCCACAGCGGCAGCGGCAAGAACGAAATTTTTCTGATTTGCTCGGGCACCGATATCACCGAGGAGCGACGCGCGCAGGAACGCCTGCAACTGCTGGCCAATACCGATACCATTACCGGCCTGCCAAACCGTAACGCCATTAATCAACTGATTAGCCAGACGCTGGAGCAGCGCGGTGACCGTCAGCCTGGCGTGGTGTATCTCGACCTTGATAATTTCAAAAAGGTTAACGATGCTTACGGCCATATGTTTGGCGATCAGTTGTTAGAGGCGGTGTCGCTGGCAATCCTCAGCTGCCTTGAACCAGACCAGACGCTGGCCCGGCTGGGTGGCGATGAGTTTGTTATTCTGGCAGAAGACAGCAGCCAGGCCGTGCTGGAAGCCATGTCATCACGCATTCTGGAACGCCTGAAACAGCCATTCCGCATTGGCCTGATTGAAGTCTATACCGGCTGCTCGATTGGCATTGCCCTCGCTCTGCTGCACGGCGACGATCGTGAAAGCCTGATTCGTAATGCCGATACCGCTATGTACAACGCGAAAGAGAGCGGCCGCGGCAAGTTCTGCGTTTTTTCTGCCGAAATGAATCAGCGAGTATTTGAATATTTATGGCTGGATACTAACCTGCGCAAAGCGCTGGAAAATCAGAATTTGGTTATCCATTACCAACCGCAGGTTGACGTCGAGGGACACGTAACCGCAGTAGAAGCGCTGGTGCGCTGGCAATCAACCGAGCGCGGGCTGATTCCGCCGAAAGACTTTATCGCTTACGCTGAAGAGTCGGGACTGATAGTCCCGCTCGGGCGCTGGGTGATGTTATCGGTGCTGGCGCAGATTATTGCCTGGCGCGAGCAAGGGATTACGCTGCGGGTGGCGGTCAATGTCTCGGCCCGACAATTAATCGATCAAGGCATCTACAGCGATCTGAAACAGGCGCTGCAACAGGCCGGGATTGAGGGTTGCCCGATTGATATTGAACTTACCGAGAGCTGTCTGATTGATAATGAAGAACAGGCACTGTCACTGATGAAACAGTTTCAGCAACTGGGAGCAGAGGTGCATCTGGATGATTTTGGTACCGGCTATTCTTCACTGTCTCAGCTGGCGCGGATACCGGTAAACGCCATCAAACTCGATCAAAGTTTTGTTCGCGGGGTCGACAGCCAGCCGGTGTCGCAGTCACTGGTACGCGCAATTGTGGCGGTGGCGAAAGCGCTGGAATTGCGGGTGATTGCCGAAGGTATTGAAACCGAGGCCGAAGAGCAATTTGTGATTGCCAGCGGGGTCGATTCGCGTCAGGGATTCTATTATGCCAAACCAATGCCCGCCGACCAACTCGGGCACTGGCTTAGACATTATAGCGCTAAAAAATAGTTATCCGGCCTTACGCAGTTGCGCACTGTGACGATTTTGCAACTGCACCAGCCGTTCCATATAAGCCAGGTCTTTCGGCTCCAGCGTAAAGGCAAAATCGACCCAATCCTCGGTGATATCCATCAGTTCGGCCCGCGTCAGCTGTAACACACGCTGACGCGCTTTCAGCATCGCCCTCACGCCATTAAGCTTCGGTTTTAAGCTATCGATAAAGGTGCGGGTGCAGCGATACGCTTCGCCCGGTTGAAACAGGCGGTCGGTCAGCCCGCGCTGTTCAAACCATTCGGCAGTATGCGACTCCCCTTCACAAATCAGCTCCTCGGCCAGCCGCATTCCGGCGCGACGCGCCACCAGAGAATAACCGCCCATTCCCGGAAACAGATTAAACGCGATTTCCGGAAACCCCATCCGCGCATTGTTTTGCGCCAGAATAAAGTGGTGCGCCAGTGCGGCTTCAAAGCCGCCACCGAGCGCACTGCCCTCAATCATCGCAATGCTGACCGCACCGGTACCGAAGCCTTTGGCTGCCGCATGGATGCAGTCAACGCAGGCACGCGCATACGCACGCAGCGTCTCACGACGTCCGTTTTTAATCGATTCGACAAAGAAACGTAAGTCGCCGCCGGTATTAAACATCGACGGCACCAGCGAACCGGTAACCCAAAAATCAATGGCTAAACCGGACTTCTGCGCGGCATAACTCAGATTCATAATCTCTTCAATCAACAGATGGTTGAAACATGGTCGTGGTTCTGCCTTGAGTAACATCCATAGCGTGCGCCGCTCTTCCTCATAATAGGCGGCAAGCTGAGTGGTGTGACCGGCTTCGGTGAACAGCCTGCAGGTAGCTTGATTAATTACTGACATTGTTTGATCCTCGGATTATTAGATGCGTTCTACGCCTCTCCAGCGTAATCCAGAGTCAGTCAGCGCTAAATTAAAGACTGATTTTTAACATAAAAATAAGTTTTTTCTCTCGCAGGTTGGGTATCCGGAAAAATATAAGCATGGCTTTAGTTTAAGAGCGGAAAATATCGTTTAATTCGTGCGCAGGTGGGGTTAAATAACAGAGGCGGGGTTTCGGCTATTGCTGATCGTTTAAGGAAAAAT
>NZ_JRXE01000011.1:127600-134357 GCF_001267535.1 Winslowiella iniecta
GCCATGCTTACGCAAATAATGTTTATCCAGTAATGCCTGCTGCATTTGCGGTAATTCAGGCGTCAGTTGTTGGCTGAAAATTCCCATATAGGCGACTTCTTCCAGCACCACCGCGCTGTGCACCGCATCGGCGGCCGTTTTTCCCCAGGCAAACGGCCCATGTGAATTGACCAGCACCGCCGGGATTTCCAGCGGACTGATATTACGCTGGCGCAGCGTTTCAATAATCACCTGTCCGGTTTCCCATTCATAACGTTCGACGATCTCGCCTTGCAGCATTTTACGGGTACAGGGGATATCACCATAAAAATCATCGGCATGGGTGGTTCCCCACGCCGGGATATCCCTGCCAGCCTGCGCCCAGATGGTCGCATGGCGCGAATGGGTATGAACGATGCCACCAATTTCCGGCCAGGCAAGATACAGCGCGCGATGGGTATCCGTATCCGAGGAGGGGCGCTTACTGCCTTCCACGACTTTGCCGCTTTCCAGTTCGACTATCACCATATCTTCGGCGGTCATCACCTCATAGCTGACGCCTGACGGCTTAATCACCACCAGCCCGCGACTGCGATCTATGGCGCTGACGTTACCCCAGGTGAAAGTCACCAGCCCGTAGCGTGGCAATGCCAGATTGGCTTCCAGCACCTGTTGTTTCAGTTGTTCCAGCATTGCAGAGATCTCCATTGACGGCTTTAGCACTATTTTCAGTGTGACCTGTCCGACTGGCTATGGAGCGGATTGCTGTATCAACGGCAGAAAGTGGCTGTTCACAAAACTTTCTGATGAAAATTGAGAATTTTTACCCTGCCAGAAGATTTGCATCTGGATACAATATTGATATGCAATAGCTTATAGGGTGATAGTTAGCACACTTTCTATATCCAACCGCAATTGCTCTCCACTGCTGCAAAAAGAACACCAGAAATCTCTTACCCATAAAGCACTGGAGTGCTGTAAGACTGGAACTTTAGGGAAGAAGGAGACGACGTTTTCACGCTTTTAGCAGGGAAATGGAAGTAAAACGTTCGTAAATAAGCAGTCCGTGGACCTAAATGCAGAGAACTCCAACTATACTTGAGGGGTATTCTCTGTGAGAAACAACTAAGGAGAAGTCATGATGTCAATTAATGCTAAACGTTTTACCGCCGCGATGCTGGCTGCCACATTAGTTCTTTCTTTAAGTGGCTGTTCAAACTGGTCTAAGCGCGATCGTAACACCGCCATTGGTGCCGGTGCCGGTGCCATCGGTGGTTCTATTCTCACCAATGGCAGCGGTTTAGGCACCATTGGTGGCGCTGCGGTCGGCGGTATCATTGGCCATCAGGTCGGCAAGTAATTTCAACTAACCATTATAAGAAACTGTTCTGGCTTAACGCAGCGCATCTGATGATAAAAAAGGCCGCGAAATTCGCGGCCTTTTCTTTCGGGATTTTTCCGGGACAAATGAATTAACCGCCAGCCAGCTTAACTTTCATGCCCTTCGCTTCCAGTAAGCTCTTAATCAAATCGCGCTTATCGCCCTGAATCTCGATCACGCCCTCTTTTAAGGCACCGCCGCAGCCACATTTCTTCTTCAGCTCGGCTGCCAGCTTGGTCAGCTCAGCATCATCCAGCTCGATACCGGTAATCAGGCAAACGCCTTTGCCCTTGCGTCCGCTGGTCTGACGCTGAATACGCACCACACCGTCCCCCTTCGGACGCACCGCTTTCTCTTTAGGCTGCTCAATACGTCCGCTATCGGTAGAGTAGACTAAACGACTGTTGTCGTCGTTCATGATGCCTCCTTCAGCGACGCCAGAATATTCTGCAGGGTTTGCGCCGGATCGTCAGACTGCGTAATCGGACGGCCGATCACCATATAGTCAACGCCCGCCTGCTGCGCTTCCACCGGCGTCATAATGCGACGCTGATCGCCTGCGGCGCTGCCTGCCGGACGAATTCCCGGCGTGACCAGTTTGAAATCCTGACCGATGGCAGTTTTAAAACGCTCTGCTTCATGGGCGGAACACACGACGCCATCCAGGCCACAGTCACGTGTCAGGCGCGCCAGGCGTTCGGCATGCTCAGCCGGCGAGAGATCGATACCGATATCGCGCAGGTCGCCCGCTTCCATGCTGGTCAGCACGGTTACCGCAATCAGCAAAGGGGCATCCTTACCAAATGGCAGCAGCGCTTCTCGCGCAGCGGTCATCATGCGCTTTCCACCGCTGGCATGGACGTTAACCATCCAGACGCCGAGATCGGCGGCAGCCGCCACGGCATGGGCAGCGGTATTTGGAATATCGTGGAATTTAAGATCGAGGAAGATTTCAAAGCCGCGCTGTTGTAAATCGCGTACCAGCTGTGGACCAAACAGCGTAAACATCTCTTTGCCAATTTTCAGGCGACAAGACTGCGGATCGATGCGGTCGACAAAAGCCATTGCGCGCTGGCGATCGGCATAATCCAGCGCCACCAGAATCGGCGAGTCGTTTACGGTTTGAGGTGATGACATGAGATAACCCTCTGACGGTGAAGCACCAGCATGGCGCAATGGATAAACGGCAAGCATTCTACCTGTGGCCGGGCCGGGTTTACAGCGCAAGCGGGCAGTTTCTCGCAGATATGACAAAATCCTTCTCCCGCCTGCCCGACCAAACACCTGCTACTTGGCTAAATTTTGCACCGCAAATATCATGCAGCTTATAGTATGTTGTAACTAAAGACAGTAACAAAAAATTCCCGTCACCGGGAATCTCTGTTCACTGACCATCCAGCCCTCGAATCGGCTTCACCGACGACCAGGCACGGCAGGAAGGACAATGCCAGTAGAGCGCATGGGCGGTAAAACCGCACTTATGGCAGCGATAACGTGGCTTGGTACGGATCTGCTCGCCAACCATATCCCGCAACACCATCAGGCTCTCTTTCGCCCTGCCGTCTTCCGCTTCATGCAGGTGGAAATCCATCAGACGGTGAAACACGCGCATGGTTGGATGGCGCTGCAACTGGCGGTTGATATACACCTGCGCCACCTCTGCGCCCTCATGGCGTTCCAGAATCTCCGAAAGATAGAGTTCAGCCGCTGCGCCGGTATTTTCTTCCACACAGCGTTTCAGGTAGTCAGCCCACGCCTGCGGCTGGTTCAGGCGCTGGAAACAGGTTTCCAGCATCTCCAGCGTTTCGCTGACCAGCTCTTTGTCCTGCTCAATCACCCGCTGAAGATGCTTAACCGCTTTGGCATCTTCCCCTTGCGCCATCAGAATGCGACCCATCATGATCGACACCCTGGCGCTCTGGCGATCTGCCGCTTCAGCCTTATTCAGCAGGTTCATCGCGCGATCGAGATCATCGCTGGCCATCGCCTGCAGCGCCAGCTCACAGTAGAAGTGGGCGATCTCCATCTTCTGACGATCTTTGCCCAGCTTCACCAGCCGTTCGGCAACATCAATCGCCTTGTGCCAGTCGCTGGTTGCCTGATGGATCAGTAACAGCTGTTGCAGCGCGCCAATACGGAAGTCGGTCTCATCAATCAGCTGACCAAACATATCTTCTGCCCGGTCATACATCCCCGCCACCATATAATCACGGCCAAGTTGCTGAATTGCTAACAGCCGCTGATCGTAAGTAAGTGAGGCGCTCTCCATTAATGACTGGTGAATACGGATGGCGCGGTCAACTTCGCCGCGAGAACGAAACAGGTTGCCGAGCGTCAGGTGGGCTTCCACCGTACCGCTGTCCTCTTTCAACATATCGAGAAACAGATCGACGGCTTTATCCTGTTGGTTTGAAAGCAGGAAGTTAACGCCGGTAACGTAGTCGCGAGACAGTCGACTCGCTTCCTGTTGCTTATCCTGTTGCGCACTTCTGCGCCCCATGTACCAACCATAGGCGGCAGCAACGGGCAGTAACAGAAACAGCAATTCCAACATGGCGGGTTATTCCTTGACGGCAGGAACGCGTGACGTTGTCACCACGGCGTCTGCCTCGCCCAGCTGCTGCTGAAGACGTTTAAGCTTGCGCTGGGAATTTGCCAGCGCAACGCGAACGCGTAGCCAGAACAGGCCGCAGATCGCCCAGCCGAGCAAAAAACCGACGGCAAACAGCGTGGCCAGCAGCGTGGAAATGCGATACTCCCCCGCAGCCAGCAGATAATTAAAAGATACCACCTGATCGTTATGCGCACCCAGTGTCACCGAGATGACGAAAATCACCAAAACCAGTAAAAAGATCAGTAAATATTTCACATTTCGTCCCGTAATTTGGTGTTAACCAAAGAATTATGCCAAAAAATTCGATCGGATGCTGCATGTTAAACAGTTAAAACATCCGGTCCTGCAGGAATAAGCCCCCGGCCCCACACCCTATGCAACTGGTTATGGGGGCGCGGACGGCAAATTTCAATCACTGTGGCGCATCATCTTCACGCTGCGCTATTTCACGCTGCTCCTGCGGCGGAATGGTCAGCGGCCCACACACGCGCTGCGCCAGCCAGCACGCCAGCGTCACCAGCAGCCAGCTGATCAGCGTTGCCACCACCAAATCCCGTGGCCAGTGCATCCCGAGCAGCATGCGGCTGCCCATCACGGCGCTGGCCCACACCATCAGCAATACCACGGTTTTGATATGTCGACGCGGCCATAATAAGCCAACGCCAAGTAGCGCCCAGCTGGCGGCAAACATGGTATGCCCGGAAGGAAAAGCAAAGCCGGTTTCAAATGCCCAGTGTTTTTTTAGCCACGGCGGCAGCTCGGTGTCATTTTCTAATAGCCCGGTCACCGTCTTGCCGCGCTCTTTATGCTTAAGTGCATAAAAGTCCTGCTCGCTGACGCCATGGGTCTGCTCTAACCACAGCACATAGGGACGAGGCTCCTGCACCTGCTGTTTAATAAACGACTTGGTGTACTGCCCTGTCAGAATTGCGGCTATCATAATGACTAACAGGAAGATCGCTGGCCTGGCGCGAAAACGCAGGCACCATAAAAACCAGCCACAGAGGATGGTGCTGGTCAGAATACCCCACGGACTGGTAACGGTCTCGGTCATCCAGAACAGTGCCCGAAGCCATAACCCGCTGGCTCCCGGCTGCCACTGCCAGCCAGAAATCCATACCGCCAGCGGCATAATCAGTAACAACAGCGCACCGATAGCGGTACGTCTGGCAATTTCTAACATGGTTCTTCCTTGTTAAGCATTAAGCTAAGTAAGCATAATTTCTTACATAAAATTAACAAGCTAACTATCAGGTTGCTTATCGTGCCTTTGTGCATTTAAATTAGCGCAATTCAGAGAATGAGCCTGACAATTATGGCAAAATAGCCAGGTTTTTATGAATCATTTTGCCAGATCCGCGAGTGACAGACGGATCTGAGGCGATGTTTGCGGAGAGTCACATGCAGCTTAAACGGGTGGCAGAAGCCAAACTGCCAACGCCATGGGGAGACTTCCTTATGGTTGGTTTTGAAGAATTGGCAACCGGGCACGATCATCTGGCATTGGTATTTGGCGATATTGCCAATAATGATCCAGTCCTTGCGCGTGTTCACTCTGAGTGTCTGACCGGCGACGCGCTGTTTAGTTTACGCTGTGATTGCGGCTTTCAGCTGGAAACCGCACTGAACACCATTGCCGAAGAAGGCCGCGGCGTACTGCTCTATCATCGTCAGGAAGGCCGCAACATTGGCCTGCTGAATAAAATCCGCGCCTATGCGCTACAGGACAAAGGCTACGACACGGTGGAAGCCAACCACCAGCTGGGCTTTGCCGCGGATGAGCGTGATTTCACCCTGTGCGCTGATATGTTTAAACTACTTGGCGTCAATGAAGTGCGCCTGCTCACCAATAATCCGCGTAAAGTGGAGATCCTGAGCGAAGCCGGGATCAATATCGTGGAGCGTGTGCCGCTGGTCGTCGGACGTAATCCTAATAACGCCCACTACCTTGATACCAAAGCAGCCAAAATGGGTCATTTGCTGCCGAAAGAGTAAGCCTGACCGCCGGGGAAACCCGGCTTTTAATCTGCTAATGACCTTTATCGATCCATGAATAATAATTGCCGTACCTGCCCCCGCTTTCCACATAATTTACGCTGAACTTATAAAGATCGGCCAGCCGCTGCACCACTTTTCCATTAGGGGTTTGCGTTAAAAAAATATCCCTTAATTCATCACCTGATTTATCTTCAGTTAAGCTGATGGTCTGTTGATTGCTCACCATGTTCTGCTCTATCCAGTCGGGTATTACGCGATAAAAATCTTGTTCTCTGGCGATGCGTTCATACTGCCAGCTAATCAAATCACTGATAAAAAAAGGATCCTGCGGCTTTCTGCGCATTCCCCAGATAATCCAGTGATTTGGGTGGTACTCCGCCTCCAGCACCGTTTTAATGCGCCCTTTTACTCTTTGGGTGGTGATACGGTACGGATTGTCCTCATGGACATAATGCGTCAGCTTGTCAGAACCAGTAACTGCCGCAATACGTTCTTCGTACGACGGTATCTGCCGCTCCCCCATGGCTGCCGCCATTTCGCGCCCGGCAGCTTTTGCGCCACCACTTAGTCCGATACGCCGGATAGTGCCGAGTCGCTGACGCAACGCATCCGTGGCTTCCGATAATAGCGGGGTAATTCCGGCTCCCAACGAGATTACCCCGGCGGCAAAAGCGATCCAGCCAAGAGCGGAGGAAAGGTGCGAGTTGTGCACCAGCGTACTGCCCAGCCCGCTGGTATCCGCCAGCAAGCTTGCCGCACCGGTTAACAGCGGGATGACACCCGCG
>NZ_JRXE01000011.1:134367-136228 GCF_001267535.1 Winslowiella iniecta
GATCCCGCCACGGCCAAACGGGCTGAAGCTGTCCGGGCAGCGAAAGCGCATCAGTTGCGGATCATAAGCGCGATAGCCGTTACCGGGATGATAAGCACCACTTATCGGGTCAAGACGCTGATTATTAAAGCGCAGAATGAGCTGTTCCATCAGTGCATCCTTGTATATGACTAAAGTCCATTATCGATCCAGGAAATATAGTCTGCTTGCTGAATCTCAACGCGTGAGACAGTAAATTTTAACCTGTCGCCCAGCCGCTGCAGCAGTTTTCCATTCGGGGTCTGCGTCAGAAAGATCTGTCGTAACTCTTCGCCGGTTTTCCCCTCGGTTAAACGCAGCGTCAGAGGATTCCTGACATTAAGCTGCCGGATTTCGTCGGGTAAGATGCCGTAAAATCCCTGCTGCTGACCAATTCGCCGATACTGATAAGCGAGCAGGTCACTGCCAAAAAAACGTTCCGTTTTCACCCGAAATATATCGCGGATTGTCCAGCGATCGGGGTGATACTCCACCTCAAATTCGGTGACGGGATAATCGATATTACCGCCGGAGCTCATCAGATGAGGATTATCCTCATCGATGTGGTGTGTCATGATCACCGGATCGTTGATAATTGCCATCCGCTGTTCAGTCGACAAAATTTGCCGTTCGGATGCCATTTCGCGCCCGGCAGCTTTTGCGCCACCACTTAGTCCGATACGCCGGATAGTGCCGAGCCGCTGACGCAACGCATCCGTGGCTTCCGATAATAGCGGGGTAATTCCGGCTCCCAACGAGATTACCCCGGCGGCAAAAGAGATCCAGCCAAGCGCGGAGGAAAGGTGTGAGTTGTGCACCAGCGTACTGCCCAGCCCGCTGGTATCCGCCAGCAAGCTTGCCGCACCGGTTAACAGCGGGATGACACCCGCGCTATCCAGCGCGGCACTGAGACTACTGGTAACCGCCAGCGACGCGCCGCCGGTCCACAGCGCAGCAAAGATACCCAGTACGCTCATCCCGATACCCAGCCCGGCTTGCCAGCTAAAATGGCCGCTGGGATCGGCGCGGTTGATCGGATCACCCGCGCAGTAGCCGTAGCTGTTTATGCCGCCAGCGGCAAACGGGCTGAAACTGTCGGGGCAGCGAAAGCGCATCAGTTGCGGATCATAAGCGCGATAGCCGTTACCGGGGTGATAAACCGCGCTTATTGGATCATGTCGCTGACGGTTAAACCCCAGCAGATTATCGTTCATCAAGACCTCCTTATCCTGATTGATTGGCGCGGCTACAGACCGTTATCAATATGGGTGATGTAATCCACACCATTGCCTCGCTTCTCGATATAAGTGAAGCGGTAACCAAAAATATTCCCTAGTCGCTGCATCAATTCTCCATTCGGTGTTTGGGTCAGAAAGACCTGCTTAAGTTCATCCCCTTCTTTATTAGCGGTAATAATTTTCGTTTGCGGATTGAGAACCATGCGTTGCTCAATACGATCAGGCATCACCCCGAAAAAGCCCTGCTCACGGGCGACACGTTGATATTGATACTCCACCAAATCACTCATATAAAAACGGGCGTCCGGACTCCTGAGCATTGACCAGATAATCCATTTGTCCGGGTGGTACTCTGCACGCAAACGGCTGGTGAAACGGCCGTGGGTATGATTTGAGGAGATCAGGTGTGGGTTAAGCTTATGAACCTGGTGATTCATTTCCTGTGGATCGTCGATGATTGCCATCCGCTGATCATGCGACAAAATTTGCCGTTCGGCTGCCATCTCGCGACCGGCAGCTTCTGCGCCACCACTTAGTCCGATACGCCGGATAGTGCCGAGTCGCTGACGCAACGCATCCGTGGCTTCCGATAATAGCGGGGTAAT
>NZ_JRXE01000011.1:136238-150297 GCF_001267535.1 Winslowiella iniecta
TATGCCGCCAGCGGCAAACGGGCTGAAACTGTCCGGGCAGCGAAAGCGCATCAGCCGCGGATCATACGCGCGATAGCCGTTACCGGGGTGATAAACCGCGCTTAGCGGATCACGTCGCTGATGATTAAATTGCAGAATTGACGGTTCCATCTGTTGTTACCTGAGTGGCTCACTGTATGCGCCATTTCTACCGCACATCGGATGGAGGAAACAAATCACAATTATCACCCTATGTCTGCCGCCAGACCGTGAGGGAATGCCCCAAAAAAACGCCCGCATTCAGCATGCGGGCGTTGTTTTAACCTGGGTGTGATGCGCTGGCACCAACAACTACTCGCGCAGCATATTACGAATCACATAATGCAAAATGCCGTCGTTACGGTAATAGGTCAGCTCATTGCCGGTATCAATACGGCAACGGGTATTCAGAATCTGCTGACTGCCATCAACACGCGTCAGCGTGACCTTCACTTCACCACCGGCTTGCAGTTGCGTCAGGTTTTCCACATCAATCTGCTCGTCACCGGTCAGATTCAGGGTTTTACGCGTGACCCCCTGCGGGAACTCCAGCGGCAAAATCCCCATACCGATCAGGTTCGAACGGTGGATACGTTCAAATGACTCAGCGATAACCACGCGCACACCTTGCAGGCGCGGCCCTTTCGCCGCCCAGTCACGGCTGGAACCGGAACCGTACTCTTTACCGGCGACGATGGCCAATGGCACCCCTTCCTGCTGATACTGCATCGCGGCATCATAAATATCCAGCTGCTGGTTGCTGGGGATATGACGCGTTACCCCGCCTTCCACTCCCGGCACCATTTCGTTGCGGATGCGAATATTGGCAAAGGTGCCGCGCATCATCACCTCATGATTACCACGACGTGAACCATAGGAGTTAAAATCACCGCGCTCGACGCCATGCTGAAGCAGATAACGGCCTGCCGGGCTTTCCGCTTTGATACTGCCAGCCGGTGAAATATGGTCAGTGGTCACCGAATCGCCGAGCATGGCCAGAATACGTGCGCCCTTAATGTCTTTGACTGGCGCAGGTTCTTTGCCCATATCATCAAAAAACGGTGACAGACGAATATAAGTCGATCCCTCATCCCAGTCGTAAGTGGCCGCCTCACTGACTTTGATTTGCTGCCACTCCGGCGTGCCTTCAAACACTTCGGCATACTCTTTATTGAACATATCAGTCGATACTTGCTGCACCGCTTCGGCAATCTCTTCAGGTGTTGGCCAGATATCGTTCAGAAATACCGGTTTACCGGTTTTATCATGGCCCAGCGGGTCAGTTTGCAGATTGATATTCATGTTACCGGCCAGTGCATAAGCCACCACCAGCGGCGGTGACGCCAGCCAGTTGGTTTTCACATAAGGGTGAATACGCCCTTCAAAGTTACGGTTGCCCGACAGTACTGCACCGACGGTCAGATCGCCCTGCTTAATCGCGGCTTCAATCGCTTCCGGCAGCGGCCCTGAGTTACCAATACAGGTGGTACAGCCATAACCAACCAGATTAAAACCGAGTTTATCCAGATACGGCGTTAAGCGCGCCACCGCCAGATAATCTGAGACCACTTTCGAACCCGGTGCCAGCGACGCTTTCACCCATGGCTGACGATCAAGCCCCAGTTCAACGGCTTTTTTCGCCAGCAGACCGGCAGCCATCAGCACACTGGGGTTCGATGTATTGGTACATGACGTGATGGCGGCGATGACTACTGCACCATCTTTCAATTCGCGCTGCTGACCATGATCGTTGTAGCTGACCGCTTTGTGTGGTTTCAGCGTCTGATTGACTTCCAGCTCATTGCTCTGCTGAAACGCGCGCGGCACATCGCCGAGCGACACCCGATCCTGTGGACGTTTCGGCCCTGCCAGGCTGGCTTCTACCGTCGCCATATCCAGCGCCAGCGAACTGGTAAATACCGGCTCATCACCAGGATTGCGCCACATGCCCTGCTGTTTGGCATAAGCTTCGACTAACGCCACCTGCTCACTGCTACGACCGGTTAGCGTCATATAACCGAGGGTAATATCATCAATCGGGAAGAAACCGCAGGTCGCGCCATATTCTGGTGCCATATTGGCGATGGTGGCGCGGTCAGCCAGCGGCAGATCATCCAGACCGTCACCGTAAAACTCAACAAACTTGCCCACCACCCCGTGCTTACGCAGCATCTGAGTGACCGTCAGTACCAGGTCAGTGGCGGTAATACCGGCACGCAGCTTGCCGCTCAGTTTAAATCCGACCACGTCAGGGATCAGCATCGATACCGGCTGACCCAGCATCGCCGCTTCAGCTTCAATACCGCCAACACCCCAGCCCAGCACGCCGAGCGCATTGATCATCGTGGTATGGGAATCGGTGCCGACCAGCGTGTCAGGATAAGCGACTTCATGGCCGTTTTGCTGTTCGTGCCAGATAGCTTTGCCCAGATACTCAAGATTGACCTGGTGGCAGATGCCGGTGCCTGGTGGCACGACGCTGAATTTATTGAAGGCTTTTTGCCCCCAGCGCAGGAAAACATAGCGCTCATGGTTGCGCTCCATCTCCAGTCGCACATTCTCTTCAAATGCATCGTCATCACCAAAGTGATCAACGGTCACCGAGTGGTCAATCACCAGATCGACCGGTGACAACGGATTCACTTTCGCCACATCGCCGCCAAGACGCTTCACCGCTTCGCGCATCGCCGCGAGATCGACCACTGCCGGCACGCCGGTAAAGTCCTGCATCAGTACGCGCGCCGGGCGATAGGCGATTTCGCGGTCGGCATGGGCATCTTTTAGCCAGCCCGCCAGCGCCTGAATATCATCGTGAGTAACCGAGTTGCCATCCTGCCAGCGCAGCATGTTTTCCAGCAGAACTTTCATGGATTTAGGTAATCGGGAGATATCACCGAGCTGTTGCGCGGCGAGAGGAAGACTAAAAAATTGGTAGGGCTGACCATTCACTTCCAGTGTGTCCTGGCTGATTTCGCGTAAAGTTAACGACATAACTCCTCCTTTTTATTTTGCTTTCAACAATAACCCGGCTGATGACAAGGTTAGTGTTAAAGATAGTACAAACCGGAGTTAACGTTTTGATAACAACACAAAATGACAACAGCAGTAACACTGTTTAAAACTAAAAACGCCCCAGTAATATTCATTACTGAGGCGCTTTTTTAAAAATTAATGCATATTTAATGCATTATTACCCATGCTACGCTGGCCCAGACCGCCAGCGAAAAAGCACAAGTCGTAATCCATAACCCAGGTGCAATACTCATTATTCACTCGCTCAGACCGCTTAACGGCCAATCATACGTACAACTTAAATCAAATCGAACCGGGTCGAATTGATTTTACCGTTTGAAATGATGTTTACCATCAGAGCATCAAGTTGCCCGGGCCAACAAAACAGACCCCAATAAGTGGCAAGACATATATAGTGTTATCGTCAGCAACGTTGCTGAAAAAATACTGTGCGCTATTTTTTGTTGTTGTCGAACAATGATTCGATAAAGTCGCGTTGCAGTTCACTCAGATTCCAGGATGTCGGTATTGTCAGCTCATCCGCGTGCTTGCGGGTTTTGCAGTAACCGGATTTCATCTTGCTCATTTGGTGAGCGTTACAGCTGCGCGTTTGTTCCATCATTACAAAAACCTCACTAGCTCAAAATCATTCCTGCAACACCAACCCAAAACAGCATTGATGCCGCAAACACAGCCAACCATGAAGCACGGCGAGTAAGGCCGCGACGCTGATGTCTGGCAGTTTTCTCCCCCGTTAAGGGCTGTACTGTTAATTTAGTCGCCATAGTTTTTGATAATCACTCTCAACAGAACGATTGTTAACACCAATCAACAATTTAAGACGAATCCTAAACACATTGCGTCGCAAAATCCAGCGGTTTTTACTGCACGCAGCGATTGGTACGATTTATCAAAACATTTAAAAACTCTCTGCTAAAAACAGACTCAGGTTGTAAATATTAATAACACTTTAACTCAAATGAATTTATAAAAGTTCCAGTATTGGCGGACTAAGTAATAACACTTCGGGTTAACACCTTTGTTCAGCCGCTCTGTTTTCTGGCATTAACTGGAGTATGAGAATAGTCCGGTCTACACGCAAAGCCTGCCAGTGAAAAGTGTGTCCTGTTTCGCATTTAGACAATAACAATAGAAAAACATGTGATACATGTTTCATTTATGTAAAAAGAACAACAAATTCTTATCATAAGCGCGGCGGTCGGCGTGTTGGTTATAAAAAAGGCCGCTTTCGCGACCTGATTATAGCGGGATGAAATATCCGACTGGTTATTTAGCAGGCAGCTTAATATCTTTAAACATCGCCTCGATATCTTCATTAGAACGTAATGCTACCGCGGCATCCACCACATCGCGCGTCAGATGTGGTGCAAAACGCTGAATAAAGTCATACATATAGCTACGCAGGAAGGTGCTGCGACGGAAACCAATTTTCGTGGTGCTAAAGGTAAAGATATCGGTCGCCTCAATACGCACCAGGTCAGGATCGGAGACCGGATCAACCGCCATACTGGCAATCACGCCAACGCCAAGGCCCAGACGCACATAGGTTTTAATCACATCAGCATCGGTGGCGGTAAACACGATACGTGGCGTCAGCCCCGCGCGGTTAAATGCGGTGTCCAGCTCCGAGCGGCCGGTAAAGCCGAAGGTATAAGTGACCAGCGGATACTCCGCCAGCTCCTCAATAGAAACTTTATTTTTCCCGGCTAAAGGATGATCGGGCGTCACAACAATGGCGCGATTCCAGTGATAGCACGGCAGCATAATCAAATCGTCATACAAATGCAGTGCTTCGGTGGCAATCGCAAAATCAGCATTGCCCTTCGATACCGCTTCAGCAATCTGCGTCGGCGACCCCTGATGCATATGCAGTGAGACGCGAGGATAGCGTTCAATAAAGCCTTTGATCACGCCCGGCAAAGCATAACGCGCCTGCGTATGGGTGGTGGCAACATACAGCGAGCCTTTATCCGGCCAGGTATGCTCACCGGCAACAGATTTTATTGCGTCAACTTTCGACAAAACTTCGCGGGCAATGCGGATAATCTCCTCGCCCGCAGGGGTAACCTGGGTAAGATGCTTGCCGCTACGGGCAAAGATCTGAATGCCCAGCTCATCCTCCAACATTCTGACTTGCTTACTGATTCCCGGTTGCGAGGTATAAAGTCCTTCAGCCGTTGAAGAAACGTTCAGGTTATGGTTAACCACTTCAACGATGTAACGCAGCTGCTGCAATTTCATTATTTTGATTCCATCCAGGTTTGAAGCAACACGCC
Source organism: Winslowiella iniecta (assembly GCF_001267535.1). Lineage (GTDB taxonomy): Bacteria > Pseudomonadota > Gammaproteobacteria > Enterobacterales > Enterobacteriaceae > Erwinia > Erwinia iniecta. The sequence goes on from NZ_JRXE01000011.1 coordinate 141,566, forward strand.
GATGACCGGCGAATACCGCAGCAGGAGTGTTCAGGCGGTGGAATCGCTGAGGTTTACGGTTTAATGCAGTGAGAATTGAGAAAATCTGTTTCTATAACAACTATATCATTTTAAAGAAATATGTATAGCGTTTAGATATAAGGCGGGGGGTTTTGAATCACGGGCGGCGCGCTGGCCGCCCGTCACGAGGATTACTTCTTCGTTACCTGCCATTTGCCGTCGACAAAGAAAGCTGACCAACCGGTGGCCTTGCCCTCTTTCTCTGAGCTGACATATTGCTGCTTCGTTTTGCGGCTAAAACGCACCACGGTTTTGTTGCCGTCGTCGTCCGCCACCGGCGCATCGGCCAGATAGCTTAACTTCTCTGGCAGTCGGTCTTTAAAGCGTTTCAGCTCCTCAACCAACGGCGCACGCGTTTCCCGCGATTTCGGGAAGGTGTTAGCCGCCAGGAAAACACCGGCAGCGCCATCGCGCAGCACAAAGTAAGCATCCGATTTTTCACAGGGCAGCTCAGGTAATGGCACCGGATCTTCTTTTGGTGGTGCCACATCGCCGTTGCGCAGAATCTTACGGGTGTTTTTACAGTCGTCGTTAGTACAGGCCATATATTTACCGAAACGTCCCATTTTCAGGTGCATTTCAGAACCACATTTCTCGCACTCAACGATCGGACCGTCATAGCCTTTGATGCGGAATTCACCCTGCTCGATCTCGTAACCATCACAGCCTGGGTTGTTACCACAGACGTGCAGCTTACGCTGCGGATCGATCAGATAGCTGTCCATCGCCGTGCCACATTTCTGACAACGACGACGGGCACGCAGCGCATTGGTTTCCGCATCGTCCCCTTCCAGAATATTCAATACTTCATTTTCCGGAATCAGATTAATGGTCTGCTTACAGCGCTCTTTCGGCGGTAAAGCATAACCGGAACAACCAAGGAACACGCCGGTGCTGGCGGTACGGATGCCCATTGCCCGGCTACAGGTTGGGCAGTCGATGGAGGTCAGCACCATCTGGTTAGGCTGCATGCCCCCCTCTTCAGGATCCTTTTCCGCCTGTTCCAGCTGCTGGGTAAATTCACCAAAGAACTTGTCCAGCACGCCTTTCCACTGCGCCTGATTATTCGCCACTTCGTCGAGACTGCTTTCCATATGCGCGGTGAAGTCGTAATTCATCAGCTCACGGAAATTATCTTCTAAACGGTCAGTGACAATCTCACCCATTTTTTCTGCATAGAAACGGCGGCTTTCGACCCGCACGTAGCCACGATCCTGAATGGTCGAGATAATCGAGGCATAGGTAGACGGACGGCCAATGCCACGCTTCTCCAGCTCACGCACCAGCGACGCTTCGCTGAAGCGGGCTGGCGGTTTGGTGAAGTGCTGGCTTGGTTGCAGTTGTTGCAGGCTGAGTTCATCACCGACATTGACCGGCGGCAGCGTTCGGTCTTCATCGCCCTTACGCAGCGCGGGCATCACTTTTGTCCAGCCATCAAAACGCAGCGTACGGCCTTTGGCTTTCAGTTTGAAATCCGCAGCGGTCACGGTCAGCGTGGTAGAATCGTACTGCGCTGGGATCATCTGACAGGCGACAAACTGACGCCAGATCAGCTGATACAGTTTCTGCGCATCGGCTTCCATATCTTTCAGATGTTCCGCCTGCACGCTGACATCAGATGGACGAATGGCTTCGTGCGCTTCCTGAGAATTGTCTTTGCTGGCGTAAGTGTTGGCATCCTTCGGCAGATATTTCGCACCAAAACTGCTTTCAATAAAACCGCGCACCATGCTGACCGCATCCTGACTCAGGTTAGTAGAGTCAGTACGCATATAGGTGATATGACCGGCTTCATACAGACGCTGCGCCATCATCATGGTTTTCTTCACGCCAAAACCGAGACGGGTGCTCGCCGCCTGTTGCAGCGTTGACGTAATATAAGGTGCGCCCGGTTTGCTGCTGGTTGGCTTATCTTCACGATCGGCCACCACATAGCGCGCTTTTTCCAGCAGGCTCACCGCAGCTTGCGTCTGTTCGCCGTTCACCGGACGGAATGGTTTATCGCCCTGATGCGTGACCTGCATCGGCAGATCGGTGCCTTTTGGCGTCGTCAGATCGGCAGCCAGTTCCCAATACTCTTCCGGAACAAAAGCTTTGATCTCGCGTTCCCGCTCGACCACCAGACGAACCGCCACTGACTGAACGCGACCGGCAGAAAGCCCACGAGCAATCTTTTTCCACAACAGTGGAGAAACCATATAGCCTACAACGCGGTCCATAAAACGACGCGCCTGCTGCGCGTTAACGCGGTCGATATTCAGTTCACCTGGCTTCTCAAACGCCTGGCGAATCGCATTCTTGGTAATTTCGTTAAATACCACGCGGCTGTAGCGTGATTCATCGCCACCGATCACTTCCCGCAGGTGCCATGCAATGGCTTCCCCTTCGCGGTCAAGGTCGGTTGCGAGATAGATATGGTCAGCATTTTCCGCTAATGATTTCAGCTCGGCGACCACTTTCTCTTTGCCGGGCAAAATCTGATAATTGGCTTCCCAACCATGATAAGGGTCGACGCCCATACGACTCACCAGAGCCGCTTTTTCGTCTTTTTTAACCTTTTTCTTGGGAGCCGCTTTACTGGTTGTAGAGTCAGCGCTCTTTTTAACTGTTGAACCACTGGTCGGCAAATCGCGTATATGACCCACGCTGGACTTAACCACGTAGTCATTACCGAGATATTTATTGATTGTTTTGGCCTTTGCCGGGGACTCAACTATTACGAGAGCTTTACCCATATTTACCTTTACCTAATGAAAACTTCCGAATGTAGTGGCGGCGCTTATCGATAACTTCCTGCAGCGCGATAATGATATTGCAGCGAGGTTAACCCTTTTCAACCCTGCTATGTCCACCTGCAGCCAACCGTATTAACATAACGCCAACTTGCTGATTAACGACATCTTTTACCAATTTTCTCGCGTCTGCTGGTTCACCGATTAACCCTTTTTTACGCTCGGAACCAGAAACGCCCACACTGTACCTGATAAAATCTGATACGCAACTTAATTAGCATCTCCGGCAATTTTCCGCCAGCCGGGAGTAGATTCTCGCCAGCGGGAAAATCACCGCGCAGGTTTGCAGTTCTGCTTTGCTGGCAAGTAATATAGAAGGAAATCGCTATTTGTAAAAAGGAGCGCAAAATATGTACGAAAATACTCAACCGATAGAACGTGAGGCGTTACTGAAAAAAGCCAATGCGTTGATTGCAGAACATCAGGATTATTTTAGCGGGCTGCACGCCACCGGGGTTGAACAGAATGGCGATATTCTGGTGTTTCGCGGCGATTATTTTCTTGATCAGCAAGGCCTGCCGACCCGTAAAAGCACCACGGTGTTTAACGTGTTTAAATATCTCGCCCAGCAACTCTCGTCACAGTACCACCTGAAATCATAAGGCCCGGCGAACCGGGCCTTCGGGCTTACAGCAACGGCTTGTCACCACGCTGCCAGATTTTCAGCAGCAGGCGCTCAGCGCTGGCCGCCGCGCTGCTGGTGAAACGATCCATCATGCGCTTACGGCGCGCATAGCGCACGGCCATAACCTCAAACTTGTCCATCTCGCTGATGATCAGATCGTCGCTGGTGCCAATGCTGTCAATTAAGCCTTTCTCCAGCGCCTGACGACCGAACCAGTGCTCACCGGTCGCGACACGATCAATATCCAGCGTCGGACGCATCTCATGAACAAACTGCTTAAACAGCAGATGGGTTTCATTAAGATCTTCGCGGAATTTCTCACGTCCCTGCTCGGTATTCTCGCCAAACAACGTCAGCGTCCGTTTGTATTCCCCGGCGGTGTGCAGTTCCACATCAATATCGTTGCGCTTCAGCAGACGATTAAAGTTAGGGATCTGGGCAACCACCCCAATCGAGCCGATAATGGAAAACGGCGCGGCGACGATGCGATCGGCCACGCAGGCCATCATATACCCTCCGCTGGCCGCCACTTTATCCACCGCCACCGTCAGGCGAATGCCCTGCTGACGCAAGCGTTGCAACTGTGAAGATGCCAGACCGTAGCCGTGTACCACGCCGCCCGGACTTTCCAGCCGCAGTAAGACTTCATCTCCGCTGCGGGCCACCGCCATCACCGCCGAAATCTCTTCACGCAGCGACGCCACTTCTCCGGCATCCATGCTGCCCTTGAAGTCCAGCACCCAGAGCGTGGACTTTCCGCTCTCGCTTTTCAGTCCCTGCTTTGCACGCTGCTTCGCGGCTTTGGTTTCCAGTTTCTCTTGTTTCTTCTGTGCTTTATGCCACAGTTTCTGGTCGTGATGTTTCATCTGCGCCAGCGTCATGTCCTCTTTCATCTCGCGATACTGTTCGCCAAGATGAGTCACTTTCAGCTGACCACTTTGCGCGCGCTTACGCTGTGCCAGATTGACAATAATGATACCGATTGCCGCGATAGCGACCACCACCGTCACGGTTTTGGCTAAGAAAAGTCCATAATAAGAGAGTAGTTCCACTCAATCCGCCTTATTTTACATAGCATTAGGGCCCAGCCCGTAGTTTAGCTGACTCGTTGCAGTTCGTCGCCTGATTCACACGCAGCGCCGCTAAATTGCGCCCTTTGCACATTGAACTCACCGGTTTTTTCAGGCATAAAGCACTTTATTCAGCGTGCGCCGCCTGATGATACCCTAATACGGCGCACCACTATTATCGCCAGAGGAATACGCTGTGCACTATCAACCTAAACTCGATCTGCTTACCCATCGCATCATTCTGGTCACCGGAGCCAGCGACGGCATTGGCCGTGAAGCTGCTCTGACCTATGCCCGCTACGGTGCCGAAGTGGTGCTGTTGGGGCGCAATGCACAGAAGTTGCAGTCGGTCAGCGATGAAATCACCGCGCTGGGCAAAAATCCGGCGCGCTGGTTTACGCTGGATCTCGATAACGCCACGCCGGAAAGCTGTCAGCAACTGGCCGACGCGATCGGCCAGCACTATCCGCGTCTGGATGGTGTATTGCACAATGCCGGGCTGCTGGGCGATATCGTGCCAATGACCGAACAGAAGCCGGAAGTCTGGCAACAGGTGATGCGGGTCAATGTCGACGCGACGTTCTTCCTGACGCAAGCCTTGCTGCCGCTGCTGCTGAAATCCGCTGGCGGATCGCTGGTCTTTACCAGTTCCAGCGTGGGTCGCACCGGTCGTTCCGGCTGGGGGGCTTATGCCGTATCAAAATTCGCCACCGAGGGCATGATGCAGGTGCTGGCCGATGAATATGACAGCCGCCATTTACGCGTTAACTGCATTAATCCCGGCGGCACCCGCACCAAAATGCGTGCCAGCGCTTTCCCGGAAGAGAATGCCAACAAACTCAAAACACCAGCGGATATTATGCCGCTTTACCTGTGGTTAATGGGTGATGACAGCCGTCGCAAAACCGGTATGACCTATGATGCTCAGCCGGGTCGCAAAGCCGGAGCGGCGGAGTAATGGCCGCTGACGATCGCCATAAACAACGCCAGCAGCGCCTGAAAGATCAGGTCGATGCGCGCGTGGCGGCGGCAACGGAATCGCGTGGCATTCTGATGGTATTCACCGGTAACGGCAAAGGGAAAACTACCGCAGCCTTTGGTACGGCTACCCGCGCGGTAGGCCATCAGAAACGGGTGGGTGTTATCCAGTTTATTAAAGGCGAGTGGCCTAACGGCGAACGCAATCTGCTGGAGCCGCATGGCGTCGAATTTCAGGTGATGGCGACCGGTTTTACCTGGGATACACAAAACCGCGAGACCGACACCGCCGCCTGTTTACAGGTATGGCAGCATGGCAAACGCATGTTGCAGGATCCGTCGCTGGATTTAGTGATTCTTGATGAGCTGACTTATATGGTCAGTTTTGACTATTTGCCGCTGAACGAGGTACTGACAGCGCTGCAACAGCGGCCTGCCGGTCAAAGCGTGATTATCACCGGGCGCGGCTGTCATCGTGAGATTATTGAACGGGCGGATATGGTTAGCGAAATGCGGCCGGTAAAACATGCCTTTGATGCCGGTATTCAGGCGCAGCAGGGAATTGACTGGTAAAAATAAGCTGTAGAGGAGCCGTTTTCGGCTCCCGTGCTGATGTCAGGCAGAGTGCAAGCCCCCTGGCACGGGCGGCGAAAACGCCGCGACTACAAGAAACGGGACGGCATTAAGCCGCCCGCTACTATCACGCCCTATGGACGACGACGGCTCGCAGGCTTCGCCGCTTTCGCTGATGAACGGCGGTTATTACTGCCACTCACCTGTGTATGACGCTTCACCGCACGACGAATCTGGTTCGCTTTGGTGCGACGACGATCTTTCTCTACCGGTACTTTGCTGACGGTTTCTGGTTTCAGACCCACCAGCTCACGCAGGTAGTTGGTCGGTGCCAGATCCAGCTCGGTCCAGCCACCACGCGGTAAACCTTTTGGCAGGTTAATATCGCCGTAACGCACGCGGATCAGACGACTTACCTGTACGCCTACCGCTTCCCACAGACGACGCACTTCGCGGTTACGTCCTTCGGTTAACGTGACGTTATACCACTGGTTAATCCCTTCTCCGCCAGCAAACTTAATGGTTTTAAATGCCGCCGGGCCATCTTCCAGTTGCACGCCACGGCTCAGCTGACGAATTTTATCTTCATCAATCTGGCCAAATACGCGCACCGCGTATTCACGTTCAACTTCCTGGCTTGGATGCATCAGGCGGTTTGCCAGTTCACCGTCGGTGGTAAACAGCAGCAGACCACAGGTATTCACGTCAAGACGTCCTACTGCAATCCAGCGCGCACCGCGCAGTTTTGGCAGGCGGTCAAATACCGTTGGACGCCCTTCCGGATCATTACGGGTGCAAAGCTCACCTTCCGGCTTGTAATACGCCAGCACGCGGCAAACTTCGGTCGCCGACTCATTAATAGAGACGACATGACCGTCAATACGAATTTTCAGGGCTTTATCCAGCTCAACACGGTCGCCAAGTGTTGCCAGCTTGCCATCGACGCTGACACGTCCCGCAGAGATCATGGTTTCGATTTCACGACGTGAACCGTGTCCGGCACGCGCTAAAACTTTCTGTAACTTCTCGCTCATAGAGCAGCCTCACTGTCGCCTTCCCAGGCGTCGTTATTACTTAAAAATCAATAGGTTAGATTGACCTGTGTGCCCTATTATACAGGATGTACAACACCTTGTAATCTCCTTTGTTGTACAAGGTGTTACCCAACTTTAGACGTAAAAAAACCGCTCATGAGAGCGGCTTTCACAAAGGTAATTAAACTACCCTTTTGTACTTCTTGGGTCATTCCCGTAGCTGAACTTATCGCGGATCTGTCCATTATCGCCACGGTGAACTGAAACCTCTGAACGTGCTTTTTGAGCTAAAGCTCTTGTTTGTTCGAAAACTTCTTGCTGTGTAGAGCCTGTAACGCTTGCACGGGTGGCGTCTTGTCGCTGTCCACGCCACACACCATCAGCGCCTTTGAAAACATTGTAATCTTTACCGCTCATAACAAATCTCCCAAAAAAGAGGTAAGTCATAGAACTCAGCCTAAATAAGCACTGATCACAAATGCATCAACTTCAGATTAACCTTACCTCGTCAACACAGCAGAGGTCAATAAAAAAACACATCATGTAGTGTTCAGACTTATCTTATCAGCGATAAATTACTACATCTTGTGTTTGCATTAATTGTTAAAGGTCATGTTATTGACGTCAAAGGTTAGATCATCATGGAAGTTTTGAATGTCAGCCTTGCTTTGTGCAGCGAAAGCGCCTCTGAACAATTCTTCGTTTGGTGTGATCTCAGTTGTGTTATGAATCTCAAACTGGATTGGCGGTAGTTGCAGGTTGAACGGGTTAGAACGATTCATCAGGCTATCGTAGTTGCTCTGATTGACTGCCTGCGGAGTAAAGTTGTTGGGTGTATCAACATCCGCACCGATAAAGCTTGAATCCATCGGTTTACCTGCCATAGCGTCACGCCAACCAGCCTCACCCGCTTGGCTAGTCGAATTCCACCTCATAGCCGCCCATTGAGCTAACGGATTATCATCTTTATGATCTAATGCAGATTGATAGCTTTGTTTGTAGGTGTCACGGTTATAAGAAGCTGTACCGGGTATCATTCCAAGATGCTTACTCACCCATGCTGTAATTCCGCCTATAGTCTGCCCTAGTTCACGCATAACAGGTTTGAGTTCTGCAAAGCTCTGGCGGGTTTCATCAGCCCCGATCCCTAACTTCTTCATTCGTCCTGCAAAGGCGCTGCTGAAAGAATCCCCCAAGTTTTCAGATGCGGACTGTGCGACTGATCCGAGGTTAGCCAGGTAAGTTAGATTCTTGCTTTGTTCATCGGTAAGGCTTTGGCCTGATCGGGCAATGCTCATCATCGTCTCATCGAGGTTTTTACCTGTCTGATCGATACCACCTAACGCTAACGATCCATCGTTGACGGTTTCCGCAAAGAAAGTCATCTGTGAATCAGTAAACTTAAATTGCTTCTGTAGCTGGCGAAGGTACACAAGGTAATCAACATAATTCATGTTTTGCAGATTCTGCTGCACCTGCTGCCCTGCTGCTTTCCCGCCGCGCTGCGTTACCGCGTTGGACTGACCCCACGCCAGTAGACAAATTCTGTCCTCACGACGAGGCCTGTTCAAAGGCCTGCGGACTGACGCCGCCGAGATGA
>NZ_JRXE01000012.1:0-22019 GCF_001267535.1 Winslowiella iniecta
CGACAGCGATTCTGATTCCGACAGCGATTCTGATAGCGACAGCGATTCTGATTCCGACAGTGACTCTGATAGCGACAGCGATTCTGACTCCGACAGCGACTCGGACAGCGACAGTGACTCTGATTCAGACAGCGACAGCGTTAACGCCGTAGACGATAACGTCACTCTGGATGTTGAAACTGAGGAGGTATCGATTAATAACGGTCCGTCTTCGCAGAGCGGCGCGACACTGGCAACAGTGGGTCTGGGCAATGTGCTGAATCTGTCAGTGGCCGAACTTGACGCACAGTCAACCTTCACCGTTGAGGAAGGAACGTCTCGTACGCTGACCATTCAGGCATCGTCGTTAGGCGTGTCATTACTCTCAACCTATAACCTGAATATTTACAAGCTCAACCCGGATGACGGCACCTATACGCGGGTCGACAGTGTACCTAACTGGCTGCAAGTCGGTCTGGTGGCAGGATCTTCAGGTCAACTGACGCTGACTCTGCCGGAAGGTGAGTATGCCTTCTTGCTGAATGTGGCAAATGGCGTGTCGGTGTTGACTGGTTTCACCCTGAATGTGTTGCAAGACACCACGCATGGCTTCGTCACAACGGGTAATTCTGCGGCGGGCAATGTGATTGATGGCGACGGCGATGGCACAGGTGGCGATACCGCACCGGCTGGCACGCTGGTCAGTGATGTTGATGGCACCGCAGTTAATGAAAGTGGTAACACCGAAATCACCGGTCAGTACGGCACGCTGACAATTGATGCGCTGGGTAATTACACCTATACGCTGAATGCGGGTCTGGATGCCAGCAGCATCACGGGTAACGAAACCTTTACCTATGAACTGACTACACCAAATGGCTCCACCAGTTCGGCAACGCTGACGATTGATCTGCAACCTGCCGGGCTGCTGGCTGTTGATGACAGTGTTGATCTGGCAACCAGTGCATCGGTTGTTCAGGAAGCGGAGAACTTCGCCAACATAGCGACGGCAAGCTGGACCACAGTACTGGGCACTAACTCTGCTACGGGTACCGGTGGATTCACGGTTGAGGCGGATTCGGTTCTGCACAATATCTCGCTGGGCTTTGCTGTCACGGGTGTTGCGCTGACCGGAACCAATATCACGTGGGCGATTCTCGACAGTGGAGGTACGTCAGTACGTACCGGTTCTGTTGCATCCGGCGCGATCATTGGCGGTGTTGCAACGGTTAACGTTGCGGGTCTGGATCTGACTGCGGGTAACTACACACTGCGCGTTACCGGTAGCTCTTCAGTACTGGGTCTGACGACGGTGCGGGGATCGGTCAATGGTACTGAGACGCACGTGGAAGAGTTCCATACCGGCGCTTCTGCGACGGTTACGGGCAATATCCTCGACGGCTCGGGTGCGGATGGGGTGGCAGATAACCTGATCTCTGTCGGTACTAAGATCTCCATCAGCAATGCCAATGACACAGATAGTGCCGCGCTTGATCCGTACAACCGCAATGCAACCAGCGCGACGGTGGATGGCCTCTACGGCACCTTAACCATCAACGCTGATGGCAGTTACAGCTATGTACGTGACGCCAACATTGATCTGTCGACCATGACGCAGAAGGAGGTATTCGATTACACCCTGACGGCAACGGATGGTTCAACGTCCAATGCATCGCTGACTATCGATCTCAATATGCAGATCACCGGCAGCGCATACGCGGACACCGTTAACAGCACGGCGAATGACGACACCTTTACCCTGGGTGCCGGTGGCGACACCGTAGTCTATAACCTGCTGGATAATGCGGATGCGACGGGTGGTAACGGCACTGATACCTGGACTGATTTCTCGCTGGCACAGGATGATCAGATCGATATCAGCGACCTGTTAATTGGCCTGAATGGAGCGGGCGGAACCATCGGAAACTTCGTTTCAGTCGAGTTTGATGGCGAAAACACCATCGTGTCGATTGACCGCGATGGGCAGGGTACGAACTTTGAAAGTACTCAGCTGATTACTCTGGAAGGAGTAAACGTATCGCTGGAAGAGTTGTTGCAGCACCTTAACACGGACGGTTAATGGTAGTTGTTTTGAACGTATAGGGAATAAATCGGCACAAGGATGTGCCATCTACAGTCTTAATCTGCGGTGGATGATTAATGAATTTAGCTCTGTTACGCTCAATAGTGAGTTTTAACCACCCGGCGTGTGCATTTTTATTCTGCACCGCCCTCTTTTTTAGTACCGCGTTGTTTGCCGCGCCAGACAACGAGGTTTCAGCAAATATGATCCGTGCCGGGCAAATGGTTGCTCAGCAGGAATTACCCTCTTTAAACGGTGCTGTGGCTCCACAGCAATCGTCAAATGCCCCCACCACCCTCGATATTACGCAAGCGGTTAATCGCGCGGTGCAGTGGCATCCCGATATTGCCGAGGTGGTCGGTAAACTGTATGAACAGGCCGAAGGCGTTAATGTTGCGCGCTCAAAATACTTTCCTAAAATAAGCGCCGGCATGAACAACGGCATGACCAATGCCAGTACCAACAGCGGCTATAACCCGTCATTTGTGCTGTCATTGTCCCAGATGCTGTATGACTTCGGTAAAGTCGACAGCTCGGTAAGAGCGGCGGAAGCCAGCGTCGCGAAAGAGCAGGCCAATGTGCTGGTGAGTATTGATACCATCGCCCATGATACTGCGGCGGCAGTCGTGCAGGTGCAGGGCTATCAGCAACTGGTAAAAATTGCTGAAGCGCAGCTGGAAGCACTGAATAATATCGGCAAGCTGGCGCGTCAGCGTAATGATGAAGGTGCCAGTTCGTTATCTGATGTGGTGCAAACCGAAACCCGTATTGAGGGTGCGCGCTCCACGCTGATGCAATATCAGGCGAATCTCGATCGCTGGCGTGCCACGCTGTCTACCTACCTTGGCTGGCGCGATCTGAAAGAAGTCAGCAATAATTTTCCCGTTCCGCTGACTAAATCCTGCCAGGTGGCACAGCCAGATTATCGACTGATTCCTTCAGTGCTGGCGGCCTGGGCGCAGGTTAATCAGGCGCAGGCGAATCTGGATAACGCCAATGCGCAGATGACACCAACGGTCTCATTAGAACCTGAAGTTACCCATTATCTGACTAACAACTACTCCAACAGCGCGGTGCTGGATCGTACGCAATACGGCGCGTGGGTCAAAGTGGAAATGCCGCTGTATCAGGGCGGCGGTCTGACGGCCAGTCGCAATGCCGCAGCGCACACCCTCGAATCTGCCAATGCGGCAGTGCGCAATGCCCAGCTGGATGCCCAGCAAAAACTCAGTGAATCGCAAAATGAAGAGATGAGTCTGGCGCGAACGCTGGTGATTCAGAACCGCCAGCAGCAGCTGGCAGAACGGACCCGGGTGCTTTACCAGGATCAGTATCTGCAACTGGGCACCCGCCCGCTGCTGGATGTGCTCAACTCCGAGCAGGAGATCTATCAGGCACGCTTCACCGAACAGCAAACCATCAGTCAGCTGCACACCTTGCAGCTTGACTGCCTGTACAGCACCGGCTTTATGCGTTCAGCCTTTGCGCTAAATAACCAGACTATTCAAACGGTGGAGATTCAACCATGACCCAACTTCAGGCGGTCACGCCGTCAGAGACCCCCGATACTCCCGAGGGACGGCCTTTAGCATCCTGGACCGCCGCCATTATTCAGATTGCCACACACTACCGTCTGGCTTGCTCACCCGGCATGCTCTATGCCGCTACCGAATGGCAGCATACGCTGCCGCTGGAGCGAGCATTAATCAACCTGTCACGTCAGGCGGGTCTTTCCGCGCGTATGCTGGACGATCCCGCGCGGGAAATGTCGGCGTTCCGGCTGCCGCTGGCGGTAGAACTGTCTGATGGTCAGGTAGCAGTGATTAGCCAGTTTGATGGTGAAGATACTCTGACGCTTAACTTTGCCAACGATCCTCAACTGACGCCGGTGTCATTGAAAGAGATGTTGCCGCAAATTCGTCATGTGGTGGCTTTCCGGCCAGTAGCGGCGGCGAAAGACAGCCGGGTCGATCGTTATCTGGAGCAAAACAAGCCGGACTGGCTGCGCAAACTGGTGCTGCGCGATATCAAGCCGTACGGCTATGTGATGCTGGCTTCGCTGCTGGTGAATATCCTGGCGCTGTCCGGCATTCTGTTTTCGATGCAGGTTTATGACCGGGCGATCCCGGCGCAATCTTATCCCACGCTGTATGTGTTATTTGGCGGCGTATTGATCGCCGTACTGTTCTCGTTTTTACTGCGGCTGGGCCGCTCACATATTACGGATGTACTGGGTAAACGTGCCGATATGCGGGTGTCTGATCGGGTGTTTGGTCACGCGCTGCGGCTGCGGGAAAGTGCCGTCCCGCGCTCGACCGGCAGCTTTATTTCACAGCTGCGCGAACTTGAGCAGATCCGCGAGATGATCACCTCAACCACTGTCACCGCCATTGTCGATATGCCTTTCTTTTTCCTTTTCCTGTTTGTACTGGCCATTATCTCGCCGCATCTGGCCTGGATCGCGCCGGTGGCGGCGGTGATTATGATTGTACCGGGTTTATTGTTGCAGAAACGGCTCGGCATGCTGGCACGTAAGTCATTACATGAATCCACGTTGCGTAACGCGGTACTGGTTGAAAGCGTGCAGGGGCTTGAGGATATCAAGCTGATGCAGGCTGAAGATCGCTTTCTGCAACAATGGAACAGTTATATCCAGATTACCGCGCAATCCGGTGTAGAAACCCGTCGTTTGACCCAGGGGCTGATCAACTGGGGCGTGACGGTACAAAACCTGGTGTATGCCACGGTGGTGGTGATCGGTGCGCCAATGGTGATTGATGGCGATATTACGACCGGTGCCATCGTTGCCGCCTCACTGCTTTCCTCGCGCATGATCTCCCCGATGACTAAGTTATGCGGTGTGCTGGCGCGCTGGCAGCAGGTGAAGGCGGCCAAGGCCGGGCTGGACAGCATTATGAATCTGCCGGCCGAGAACAGCCGGGAAGAGACGCGCGTCCACTGCGCGGTGCTGCATGGCCACTATCAGTTTACCGATGCCTGTTTCCGCTATCGCTCAGAAGACACGGTATTGCCGTTAAAAATTGGTCGTCTGACCGTTCAGCCCGGCGAGCGTATCGCGTTGTTGGGGCGTAACGGTGCCGGAAAGTCCACCCTGCTGAAAGCGATGGCAGGCGGTATGGAGCTGGTCAGCGGCGAAGTACGACTGGATAATCTTAGTCTGCCGCATATCGATACCGCTGATATTCGCCGCAATATCGGTCTGCTGTCACAAAACGCCCGCCTGTTTCACGGCACCCTGCGCGAAAACCTGATGCTGGGCGCGCCTAACATCGACGACGAAGCGCTGTTTGAAGTGCTGGAAGTCAGCGGTGCGGCCAACTACGTGCGACGCTTGCCGCTGGGGCTGGATCATATGGTGATGGAAGGCGGTATGGGTCTGTCCGGCGGGCAGCGCCAGTCGGTACTGCTGGCGCGCATGCTGTTACGCGATCCCAATATTGTCTTGCTGGACGAGCCGACGGCTTCGCTGGATGAGCATACTGAACGTGAGTTTATTCAGCGTCTGGGTCAGTGGCTGGCCGGACGGACGCTGATTGTCGCTACCCATCGCGCCGCGGTACTCGAACTGGTCGATCGCGTGGTGGTATTAAAAGAGGGGCTGTTGGTTATGGACGCGCCGAAAGATAAAGCGATTAAAAACTCACGTAATTCTATTTCTCAGCAGGAGTCGTCCGATGAAAAACCTGCCCGCTGAATCCACCGTCGCCACGCCTTCTCCGTTTAATCTTGACGATCTGGACGACGAGAAGGGCAGTAAAAGGAGTTATACCGGCTCGGTGCGCATCATTGTAATCACCTTTTTCCTGCTGTTATCAGCAGGAATCTGGGCGTGGTTTGGCGTGCTGGATGAGGTGTCCACCGGCAGCGGTAAGGTGATTCCCAGCACCCGTGAGCAGGTAGTGCAGTTGCTGGATGGCGGCGTATTGACCGAACTGAGCGTGCGTGAAGGCGCACTGGTGCAGGCCGGACAAGTGGTGGCGCGGCTCGACCCAACCCGTTACGAGTCGAATGTCGGCGAGAGCGCGGCCCGTTACCGCGCTTCACTGGCGGCCACCGCACGACTGCGCGCTGAAGTGAACAATCAGCCGTTAACTTTCCCGAAAGAGTTAGATGCTTATCCGGAACTGATTGCCACTGAAACGCGCTTATACAATACGCGCCGTCAGCAGCTAACCGAGTCGGCGGCACGGATTAAAGAATCGCTGGATCTGGCTAATCGCGAACTGGTGATTACCCAGAAGCTGGCGAAAAGCGGGGCGGCCAGTAGTGTTGAGGTGTTACGTTTGCAGCGGCAAAAAGCCGATCTGGATCTAAAACTCACCGATCTCTATTCCCAGTATTATGTGCAGGCGCGTGAAGAGATGTCGAAAGGCAACGCGGAAGTTGACTCGCTGAGCGAGGTGATTAAAGGGCGTGCCGACTCCGTAACCCGACTGACGGTGCGTTCACCGGTGCGCGGCATTGTGAAAAATATCAAGGTGATGACCATAGGCGGGGTGATTCCACCTAACGGTGAACTGATGGATATCGTGCCATTAGACGATCGCCTGCTGATTGAAGCGCGTCTCTCGCCGCGTGATATCGCCTTTATCCATCCTGAGCAGCGCGCGCTGGTCAAGATCTCGGCGTATGACTACGCGATTTATGGCGGGATGGAAGGGGTAGTGGAGGGGATTTCACCTGACACTATTCAGGACGAGGTTAAACCCGAGATTTACTACTATCGCGTGTTTATCCGCACCAATGTCGACTATTTGCAGAACAAAGCCGGGCATCACTTCTCAATTGTTCCGGGGATGGTGGCAACGGTGGATATTAAAACCGGTCAGAAAACCATCATGGAATATCTGGTGAAACCTTTCAACCGCGTGAAGGAAGCGCTGCGCGAGCGTTAATGCTTTTGCAGCAACAGGAATAACCGCTGCCAGGGAAGGCATCAATGATGATGTATAGCACAATTGATAATGCAGAACAGACGGGTGACAACATGAGCGACCGCAACGCATACGAGAAAAAAGAGATCATCATGCTTTACCCTCGACTGGGGTTAAAGAAAAATGGCCTGGTGATGGCGATGCTGAAAAGAGCCAATATTCTCGCGCAGCATGACTATAACGTCACCATCCTTACCGTGGAATATGATGCAGAGCTAAGCCATGTGTATAACAATATGATTGAGAACGGCGTACTCAGTAAACAGGTTCGTTTTCAGAATGTGTACGCACTGTTGCAAAATAGCCAGATAAGTGATGCGAATTCTTGTGGAGACGTTCAGCCATATACCCCGGTTGCCAGTGACGGGTATGTGCAGGACACCAATAACAACTTTATCTTTAAAAAAGGTAAGCTTGAGAAGCGCTATGAAATGACGCGTGAGGATGGTTCGCTGGCCTGGATAAATTATTTTAACGATAATAAAATAATTATGCGTGCCAAATATGATGCCAGTCAGACGTTAAGCTGCATTCAGAATATCAGCGATGGAAAAATAACCTCGATATCATTTTATGATTCCGAGGGTAAGCTGAAACTAATCAATAACTACAAGGTAGATGAGAAGTCCAGCGAATTGCAGAGTATCATTCTGTTTAATCAGCAGGGGTTTATCGAAACCACTCTGGCAACAGAAAAAGAGTTGTTCCTGCATGCATTAGACACTTTCTATAGTCGCGCGGATACTCTCTATTATTTTATTATCGATCGCGCAATTTATTTCAGTGAAGCCTTGTTCGCCCATAAAAAAGAGAACTATGCCTATATCGGCACCATTCATGCTGCCCACTATGTTAATCCTGCTGACAGCAACTCACGGGTAAACAGTCATTATAAGCACTACTTCGACAATACCCAGCAGCTGGACGCGCTGGTGTTTCTGACTAAAAAACAACGGCAAGAGGCAGAGGATCGCTTTAAGTTCAACAGCGCCAGCTTTGAAATACCTCATGTATACGATAAAAAAATCCCTAAATACCATGCCGAGCGGAAACCCTTTAGCTGCATTTCCGTTGGACGCTTTGACCCGGTTAAGCGGCTGCCGGAGTTAATCAAAATCTTCTCGCGGGTAGTGCAGGCAATCCCGGAAGCCACGCTGAAGTTATACGGTTATGGTTCAGAATTGCCAAAAATGCAGGCGGCCATTGAGCAGTATGATCTGTCACGTAATGTCGAGATCTGTGAATACACCGAAAGTGTCGATTTAGTCTATCAGTCGGCCGATCTGATGCTGTTTACCAGCCGTTCTGAAGGCTACGGGCTGGTGATTATGGAAGCATTAGCGAATCAGTGCCCGGTAGTCTCCTACGATATTAATTACGGCCCGCTGGAGATGATAGTTGATGGTGTTAATGGTTTTCTGATCGAAGATAAGCAGGATGAGAAATTTGCTCAGTCTGTTATTAGCGCATTAAAAGATCGCAAGGGTCTGAAGGCGATGCAAAAAAGCGCCGGTAAACTGGCAAAAAATTATACGGCCAGTGACTTCTCCCAACGTTGGGGAGAGTTGTTTATGCAGGTTGAGATAAATCGTAATAATAAACACTCAGCGGTATAGTTAAGCAGGAGCTTTGATGAAAATTTTAATTTTAGGAACATCGAATTCAGTACGTCGCAATGGCTGGGTAAAAGGATTGTCCGATCGCCTGGTTGATTCTGAAGTGACCAACTTATCTATCGGCGCATCGCCTGGCTTGCAGTTTTCGGTGTTTGCCCATATGGATTTTTCCGTTTACGATTATGTTTTTTTTGACAGCTTACCGAATGATGAAGAGTACTTCTTAAAAACTAACTCGTTTAAAAATTACAATTTTTACAATGATATCTATTTTGAGTTCCTCTCGACCATTGCCAGCCAGACAAAACTGGTGATTATTGCGATCCCACTGTTAGCGACGCTGCATAATACCACAATTATTTATCGTACCCGTGAGCTTCTGGCCAGAAGGGTTGGCGCGCAGTTCTTATGTTTTAAACATATCGTTGAAAATATTAACGCATTTTCAAACTCGCTGATTGATAATCTGTATGATATGGACCCGCATCCGACCGAGTTTATTGCCAACTTTATCGGTGGTATTGTGGCGCAGGTGCTTGAAGATGAGCAAAGCCGGGGTTCTCTGGGCTTTATGAGCGATAATGTTAATTACCGTGAAAACTTTACTATTCGCAATATCTCAGAAGAGTATAGTGACGATAAAAAATATGAAATAAAAAACTCATTATTTCAGGAGACCTTTGCTTTTCTTAATCAGGATGATCAGATTAATATTGCCGAACCAAGCACCCTGATTGGTTTTTATATTAATAAGAAAAACACCAGGTCGCATTTAAAACTGATGAATGGCAATGAAACCGCCGCATCAGTTTCCTTATACCGTGATATTGACTTAAGCAGTTTTTTGAAAATATTTATTCCGTCGCCGGTTAACACTAAAATCGACAGAATTGTTATTGATTATGAGGCGCCGGCCGACAGCAGCGTACCGCTGACCTATCATCCGCAGGTCAGCAAGAAAATTGCCGAACAGCCGGTATTATCTATCTCGACGCTGTGCTTCTGGCGTCCTTCAGGTGTGAAGTGGGCAAAAGAGGTTCGTCAGACTTTTGATGCCCGCAGAATCACTCATCTGGTTAACCTGAAAATTAATAAAGCCATTATTGATGGGTTAAAGGATACGTTCATTAATCAGTCACTTATCACATCGTCGCATGGCTATGTGATGCTGTATGACACGGTTTTACAGAAATGTATCAGCATCGATAAAAACCTGACGGCGATTTATCCTAATCCGCTGCTGCCGGTAAAAATCGCGATGTTTGATCATCAACAAGTGGGTTTCACCGTGATGCTGGAGGGGATCAGCGTCCCATTGACCTGCTATAAAAACGGGATTGGCCTCGCTGAGAATCACGTATTAAGAGAGAATAAACGTTTCGACCTCGGTGACTATATTGCGGATAAAGTCAGCCTGATCGCGATTAAAGGCAAGAAGTATGCCTTCGGCATCAATGATATTTACCTGAGATGTTACAAGGTCAATGTGAATAACGGTTTTAGCTTTAACGCCGCAAAAATCAGCCTGTGGGAAACCTTTAGTATTGGTGAATAGAGTAGCGCCCTGGTCACAGGGCGTCCTCTTTACCGCTATACCAGATGGCAGGCGACGCGATGTTCTGCATTGCCGACTGCGCGCAGCAGGGGCGCTTCGCGGCGACAACGCGATATGGCGTGCGGGCAGCGGCTGGAAAAGCGACAGCCGGCAGGCGGATTAGCCGGGTCGGGAATATCGCCCTGCATCATCGCCACCGGTTCGGCATCGGGATCCAGCGTTGGCACGGCCGCCAGCAACGCCTGGGTATAAGGATGCAGTGGCTGGCGAAACAGCGTATCGCGGCTGGCGGTTTCCACCAGCTGGCCGAGATACATCACCGCCACATCATCACACAGATGCTCGACCACGCCGAGATCGTGCGAGATAAATAAAAACGTGACGCCGTGTTCATCGCGCAGGTCGGAAAAAAGATTAATAATCTGCGCCTGAATAGAGACATCCAGTGCGGAAATCGGCTCATCGGCGACAATAAACTTCGGTTGCAGAATCAGCGCACGGGCAATACCAATACGCTGGCGCTGACCACCCGAAAATTCATGTGGAAAGCGGTTATAGTGCTGCGCTGCCAGTCCGCAAATCTTCATGACCGCCAGCACTTTCTCGCGCAGCTCCTCGCGCGTACAGCGCTTATGCGCCAGCATCGCTTCGCCAATCGCGTCGCCGACCCGAATGCGCGGGTTGAGTGAGCTGTAGGGATCCTGAAACACCAGTTGCAGCTCAGGGCGCAGCGCTTGCAGTGCGGCGGGCTTGAGCTGATGCAGATCCTGACCTTCAAACAGCACCCTGCCGGCGGTTTTATCGTATAACCCCAGCAGCGTGCGGCCAACGGTGGTTTTGCCGCTTCCCGATTCACCCACCAGACCAAAAATTGTGCCTTTACGGATGGCGAAACTCACATCATCAACCGCACGTAACTCGCCGGTTTGCTGTCCGAACAGGCCGTCGCGCAGCGGGAAATACTTTTTCAATCCCTCGACCTGCACCACATAATCACTCTTCATGGCTGTAACTCCGTTTCCCTGCAGGCGGTTGTCGCTGCGCTGTCGGCATAAAAGCAGGCGGCCTGCTGGCGATCGCCAGTCAGTGGCGGAATGCGCTGGCGGCAAGTATCGGTGGCGCGGGCGCAGCGCGGGTAAAAAGCGCATCCGTTGGGCAGTGCGGCAAGATCCGGTACTTGTCCAGGGATCGAATACAGGCGACGATGGCGCTCACCGGCGGTCGGGCGTGAAGCTATCAAGCCCTGAGTATAAGGGTGCAGCGGCCGACGCAGCACCTCGGCGGTCGGGCCTTTTTCCACAACCTTCCCGGCATACATTACCACCACCTGCTCAGCCATCTGGGCGATTACCCCAAGATCGTGGGTGATCAGCATTAATGCCATGGCGTGGGCGCGTGCACGATCGCGCAGCAGGCGAAGGATCTGCGCCTGCACCGTAACGTCCAGCGCGGTGGTTGGTTCATCGGCAATCAGCAGCGCCGGCTGACAGCTCAATGCCATAGCGATCATCACGCGTTGCAGCATGCCACCGGAAAGCTGATGCGGATAACAGCGCATCAAACTGTCTGCACGTGCCAGACCCACTTCTGCCAGCATCTGCGTGGCGTGCTGCCAGGCCTGTTTTGGTGATTCACCGCGATGACGAATTAAGGGTTCGACCAGCTGTTCTCCCAGCGTCAGCACCGGATTTAACGCGCTCATTGGCTCCTGAAAAATCATCGCCAGCTGATTGCCGCGCAGATCCGCCAGTTGCGTGGATCGCAGTGCCAACAGGTTTTTCCCCTGATAGCGGATTTCGCCGCCGTCGACTCGCGCAGTCTGCGTCGGAAGCAACCCCATCAGCGACATGGCGGTAACGCTTTTTCCACAGCCGGATTCACCGACAATGCCAACGGTTTGTCCGGGCATCACATCAAAGCTGACATCCTGCACCGCCCGTACCCGGCCCTGCTCACTGGCGAAGGAGAGGGAGAGACGGTCAAAACTGATCAGTGGCTGGCTCATTATCTGCTCCGCGTCATTTTAGGATCGAGCGCATCGCGCAAACCATCGCCCAGCACATTAATGGCGATCACCGTCATAAAAATTGCCACGCCGGGCGGCATCCACAACCATGGGCGGCGCTGGAAGTCGATCAGGCTGTTGGCGGCATCCATCATATTGCCCCATGATGGCATCGGCGGAACCACGCCAAGCCCGAGATAGCTCAGCGCCGATTCGCTGAGAATGGCGTTTGCCACTGCCATGGTTGCCATCACCACCAGAATCGGTACGGTATTCGGCAGTAAATGGCCGAACAGACGGCGGCGTGCCGACAGCCCCAATACCTGCGTGGCCAGCATAAAATCGCGCTCGCGCAGCGACAGAATTTGCCCGCGCACCAGCCGCGCCAGCTTCGGCCACTCCAGCAGGCTGAGCATAATTATCACCATCCAGACGCGCGCATCCGGGGAGAAGTCGAGTTCCGACAGCATGGCTCCCATCACAATCAGCAGCGGCAGGCTGGGAATGGTCATGACCAGATCAGCAAAGCGCATAATTAACTTATCGGTTATGCCACCGAGATAGCCGGAAAGCGCCCCCATCAGATAGCCGAGCGTGACTGACAGCAGCATGGTCAGCAGCCCGATAATCAGTGAAATACGCCCGGCCAGCAGCAGGCGGGTATAGACATCGCGACCAAGAAAATCGGTGCCCAGCCAGTGTTCGGCATTCGGCGCTTTATTGATCATCAGCGCATCGGTGGCGTCATCCTGCCATGGCGAAAAGTACGGGCCGATAATGCACCACAGGCTCATCACCACTAGTATCAGCAAGCACAGCATCGCCAGTTTATTACTGCGCAGCGAACGCCAGGCGTATTGCCACGGCGATGGCGTCAGCTGCGACATCACGGCAATATCGGCTTTGCGCTGGCGTCGCGCGGTAAAAAACAGAGAATTCAGCATCATTATCGTACCCGAATACGTGGATCGGCCCAGGCGTACAGCACGTCGGCCAACAGGTTACCGAGGATGGTCAGCACCGCGAGGAACAGGGTAAAACCCATCAGCACCGGATAGTCGCGCGCGGCCAGCGAATCGATATGAATATGTCCGGCACCCGGCCAGTTAAACACTTTCTCGGTGATTAGCGCCCCGGAAAACAGTCCCGGCAGCTCAAAGCCCAGCAGGGTAATAATCGGCAGCAGCGCGTTGCGTAGCGCATGTTTAAAGATCACCGTGCGCTCGCGCAGCCCTTTGGCGCGTGCGGTGCGGATAAAATCCATCTTAATCACGTCCAGCATGCTGGCGCGGAAATAGCGCGTCAGGCTGCCCGCCTGCAACATCACCAGCGCCAGCACCGGCAATACCAGATGCGCGGCAACCTGCATCACCCATTCCCAGCCGCTGGCATCACTGCCGGTATTGGTCATGCCGCCGACCGGCAGCCAGTGCAGATCGACCGCAAACCACTTGATCAGTAGCAGGCAGAGGAAAAAGGTCGGAAATGACATCGCCGCAAATATCACTATGCTGACCAGGTGATCGAACCACGAATTTGGGCGTAACGCTGAAATCACACCGACCGCCAGCGCAATGCCCCAGTAGAGCACCAGTGCGATCAGCGCCAGCAGAAATGAGTTCCAGATATACTGATTCAACAGCTGGCTGACCGGGATTTGGTATTGCAGCGAAAAGCCAAGATCGCCCTGCAACAGTTGTCCCAGCCAGTGCAGATAGCGGGACAGTAACGGCTGATCGAGGCCATACAGCGCTTTCAGCTCCGCCGCACGCTGCGCAGTCAGGGTGATATTGCCATCAATAAAATCGCCAGGCGTTTTAGCAAACAGCATAAAAATCAGCAGCGAAGCGAGGAACAGCATCGGAATGGTTTGCAGCAAACGCCGCAGTACAAAATTTCGCATGGTTTTCTCACAGCCGCGGCGTTTTCTGCGCCGCGGCAATGGGGATCAACAGGATTAATTCACCACTTTCACGTCTGGCAGGCTACCGGTCAGACCGTTATAGATATCGGGTTTGAAACCGGTGACGCGCGCGCTACTGGCAGACAGGATTTGGCGATTGCCCAGCAGAATCACCGGCGGATCTTCGGCCAGCACCTGATACAGGCGGTGGTAAATCGGCTTGCGCTGTTCGATATCCAGCGTGGCATTGCCCGCGGTAATCAGCTTATCCACTTCGGCGTTGTGATAGCCCTGTAGCTTCGCTTCGCTGCTGTAAAAGTCCCAGACGCCATCGTGGGGATCGTTCAGCGTGCTGGTGCTGAAAGAGGCCAGATCGTAATTGCCGGTTTTACGCAGTGACATCAGCGCATTGAAATCGACCACCTGCGGCTTCAGCAGTACGCCAATCTGGCGGTAGTTCTCTTTCGCAATCGGGATCAGCGCATCGTTCAGCACTTTTTTGCTGACCAGCAGCCCCAGTTCCAGCCGCTTACCGTCTTTCACCCGAATGCCATCGGCAGCGACTTTCCAGCCCGCTTCATCGAGCAGCTGTTTCGCTTTGTTGGCATCGTATTGATACGGATTCACATCCTGCGCATTGTAAGCCCAGGAAATGGGGGCAATCGGCTCGATGGCCACGGAACCGTACCCCTGATACACCACATCAATTAATTTCTGGCGGTCGAGGCCATAAATCAGTGCCTGGCGAACCTTCGCATCTTTCAGCGCTGGCCGATGCAGGTTGAATTCCACCTTGCTGTAATCGCTGGAGCCGTAAAGATTGATATTGGCAAAGCCCAGCAGTTTTAACTGTTCAATATCGTCCGGGCGTGAAGTAAAGGCGTCGTAATCGGTATCGCCGGTCTGGAACAGCTGGAAGTTGGTGGACGGATTGGTCACGCGATAAATAAAGCGCGCGGTCGGCGGCGTGCCGCGCCAGTAGTGGCTGTTGGCGTGGAAACGAATCTCCTGGCCGGGCAGGTATTTATCATAGATATATGGGCCGTTACCCAGCGGTTTGCCGTGCAGCGTGCGCAGATAGTCGAGATTGCCGCGCTGATACTCTTTACCGTAGTAAGCCTTAGACAGGACTGGCCCGCCAATTTTTTGCAGCGTAGTGGCACCCGGCTGGGTGGTGGTGACCTGTAAAGTCAGCGGATCGAGCACTTTTAGCCCGCTGATACTGTCCGCTTTACCCGCTTTATACTCATCGCCGCCGGCAATATGTGCCAGTGTAATATCGGTATCGCCGTCGTATTTCGGATCGTACAGCACGCTCAGGGTGAAGGCGATATCGTCGGCGGTCAGCGGTGAGCCATCGCTAAAGGTCAGGCCCGGACGTAATTTTATCGTATAGATTTTACCGTCATCGCTGACTTTCCAGCTTTCGGCCAGTCCCGGCACCAGTTTGCCCTGGCTGTCCCAGTCAATCAGGCGGGAAAAAATCACATTAGTGACGTTCTCATCCCAGCCGTTGACGAAGAAATAGGGGTTAAAGATGCCCTGCGGCTCGGAAATTCCGGCAATCACCGTATCCTTTCGCAGCTTTGCGGCGGCGGGAACCTGGCTGGGATCGCTGGCCGGCACAATGCCCGCTTTTAATACTTCGTCAGCGACGGCCAGGCTGGAGAACAGAATTGTGCCGCCAAACAGCGCAATTTTAAGGGAAGCAGAATAACGTGTTAAGGGTGACAGACCCGACCGTGATAACCTTGCCAAGAGCGATTCCTCATTATTGAACAGTGCCAGATTGACAAAACATGACGAAGAGTAAGGTCGGACTATCTTCCTGTCTAACAACGAAAAAACATTCCTTAATGCGTTTTAAGCATAAAGCGGGACGGGGATTTTATGGCACGCCGGGCATGCGGATGACGCCCGGCGCAGCAGGGTTACTCGACGAATAACGGCGGATTAAAAGCGGTGATTTCCGGCAGCGGCTGCTGCCAGCGTTCAATCTCAACCTGGCAGGTTTGCGCACTGCACCCCTGGCCGAGCCGCGAGCTGCCGCGATCTTCCGTCAGGACATTCGGGTTACCGTGTTTATCGAGCGAGCCGGGTACCGTCGGGTCCAGCGGGTCATACCATGCGCCGGTGGACATCTGCACCACGCCCGGCAGGATATCCGTACTGAGATGGACGCCCGCCAGGATCGCCCCGCGCTGATTAAACACCCGGACGATACTGCCTTCGGTAATCGATCTGCTGGCGGCATCATTCGGGTGCATCCACAGCGGTTCACGCCCGTGAATTTTGCTGGCGCGGCTGACGCTGCCCTGGTCGTACTGGCTGTGCAGACGAGTACGTGGCTGGCTGGATAGCAGGTGCAACGGCCACTGTCGCGCCAGCGATTGCTGCTGCTGCTGGATCCCGGCGTCCCAGTACGGATAGCCCGGACACTCGGCATAATCAAAGCTGGCAACGGTTTGCGAGAACAGTTCGATTTTTCCCGACGGGGTCGCCAGCGGAAACCGCTGCGGATCGGCGCGGAAGTCCGCCAGAAAAATCTGCGGGGTGGCGGGGCGGTTGAACTCCAGCTTGCCCTGTTGCCAGAAATCGGCAAAGGCGGGCAGCTCGATATTTTCTGCCGCCGCCCGTGGCCGCGCGTCTTCGTACATCTGCTCCAGCCACTGCTCCGGGCTGCGGCCTTCACTGAACTTATCGTAAAAGCCCAACTTCTGCGCCAGCTGACAGAAAATAGCGTAGTCGTCACGCGCTTCGCCCACCGGGGGAATATGCTGACGCATGGCGATCATAAAGCCGTCGTGGCTGGCGCTGCCAATATCATTACGCTCCAGCGAGGTGGTGACCGGCAGCACGATATCCGCATGTTTCGCCTGTGCGGTCCAGTACTGTTCATGCACTACCACCGTTTCCGGTCGACGCCAGGCATCGATCAAGCGGTTGATATCCTGATGATGATGAAAAGCATTGCCGCCGGCCCAGTAGACCAGGCGAATATCCGGATAGTGGCACTGCTGACCATCGAACTGATATTCACCGCCGGGATTCAGCAACATATCCGCCAGCCGCGCGACCGGAATCACCGTGCTGACCTGATTTTTACCGGCGGGCAGGCGCGGGCCGGAGAAGGCGGCGCGGTCGGCACCGGCGAGATTGGTGCAGGCATAGCCAAAGGCGAGGCCGCCGCCAGCAGTGCCAATCTGGCCGAGCAGCGCAGTCAGCGCGACCGTTGCCCAGTAAGCCTGTTCCCCCTGGCGCGCACGCTGGATCGACCAGGAAATATTGATCATCGTGCGCTTGCCCGACAGGGTACGGGCAAGATCGATAATCTGCTGTGCGCTCAGCCCGGTGATCGCCGCTGCCCACTGCGCGGTTTTGGCGCTGCCGTCGACCTCGCCCAGCAGATAGGATTTAAAGGTTTCAAAGCCGACGGTATGGCTGGCAACAAACGCCCGATCGTAACGATCTTCGGCGATCAACGTATGACAGAGCGCCAGCAACAGGGCGGTGTCGGTGCCGGGTTTAATCGCCAGCCAGCTGGCGTCACTGATGGCGCTGAGATCGTTTTTTACCGGGCTGATATTAATAAATTCCACGCCGCGGGAATGCAGCTTCTCCAGCCAGTATTTTAAAGCATGGTCATTGGCCGCGCCGCCGTTAACCTGGGCATTGCGCAGCGGCAGACCGCCGATGGCGACAAAACACTGGCAGTACTCGGCCAGTACCGACCAGTGGGTATGCTGGTGATGCAGCGGGCTGAGTGGCCCGAGAATATGCGGCAGCACGCGCTCACCGGCCGCGCTGCTGTAGGTGTTGGTGCTGGCGGTATAGCCACCAAATCCCTTCAGAAAGCGGTGCAACTGACTCTGCGCATGGTGAAAACGCCCGGCGCTGGCCCAGCCATAAGAGCCGCCGAAAATCGCTTCATTACCGCCCTGGGCTTTCACCGACTTCAGTTCGCGTGCCACCAGATTCAGCGCCACTTCCCAGCTGACTTCAACAAATGGCTCTTTACCGCGCCCTTCGCGGGAAGCGGGGCCGTGTTGCAAATAACCCTGACGCACTGCCGGGCGACGAATACGGCTGGCACCAGTGACCGAGTCAGTCAGTGACTGGCCGATGCGTGAAGGATTGCGATCCCACGCGACCGGTTCGACGGCGGCGATGTTGCCCTCACGGGTGGTGACCTGATAGGTTCCCCAGTGCATCACGGCAAGTTGGTGTTCTGATTTCATTAAATTGTCTGCCTGAAAGTGATTGCGTTCATCATAAGGTGATTGTGCACCGGATTGAAAATCCCGCCCGGCGAGTGAATATAGGGCTTTTATTCTGTTTGCTGGCATTTAATACTGCTTTATTTTTTATTATTCAGATTAATTAAATGGGTTTGCTTAATATTCTGTTATCTCTGTGCTTTATAATTCTTCAGTAAATTCTGAAGTAATAAATAAAAAAGGGTTTCTTTGTTAATTGTCAATCTCTATTCTGGATCGCGAGGGTGTATAAAGATAACGCTTTTCTCTAAGTTAGAACTTTTATTTATTTGGGCTTGTTTACCGGAGTTGTCATGCTGAGGCTCAGACAATTTTGCTCTACATCAGGAAAATTTTCAGTAATGAAACATAACAAGAAATTACTACCTGCTATTGCCTGCCTGTTCTCCCTGTTCGCGGTCAGCCAGGCTGTTGCGGAGGAACTTTCATTAAAAGGGAAAACCATTGGTATCGCGGTGGTGGGAACCCAACACTTCTGGGATCGCGAAGCGTATAAAGGGGCGACGGAAGAGGTCGAAAAGCTTGGCGGCAAGGTGATTGGCGTTGACGGTGGTCGTGATAACCAGGTCCATGCGAATAACCACAATATTCTGCTGGCACGTAAAGTCGATGCAGTCATCAGCATTCTGGGTGACAGTGCGGTCGACCCGAAATTTAAGGCGCTGCGTGATGCCAATATTCCGGTATTTACCGTCGACCACGTTTCCCCTTATTCCATCAACAATACCACTTCAGATAACTATACCCTCGGTTCGACCATTGGCCGTTATATGGTGGATGCCATCGGCGGCAAGGGCAATGTGGCGGTATTTAATGCCTTCTCCAATTCCTTACGTATCTGCGGTATTCGTTACGACCAGTGGAAGTACGTGCTGAAAGACTATCCCGATATCAATATCGTGCAGCCGGAACTGGCGGAACAGTTTGCCAATTCACCGGAAGATGCGCGCAAGAAAACGCTGGAACTGCTGAGCCAGTATCCGAAAGGCAAACTGGCTGCCATTCATGTTGCCTGCTGGGATCAGCCAGCGATTGGCATTGTACAGGCGCTGGAAGAGACCGGTCGTGATAAAGACGTGAAAGTGACCGCGATTGATGCTGGCCCGGAAACGCTGGAAATTATGGCGGAGAAAGGCAGCCCGCTGGTGGCAAACGTCGCGCAGCAACCGAAGCTGATTGGTCAGACTTCCGCAGAAAACGTGGCGCGCTACTTTGCCGGAGCCAAATTGCCGGTTCAGACCTTTGTACCGGTGATTCCGGTCAATGGCCCGGAAGAAGCGAAAAAAGTGTACAAGCAACTGGGTTATGGTGAGTTGTCCGAGTGAACAGCAGCAACGATAAGCAGCAGATTTCCGGCGGTCTGATTATGGACCGCATCGGTAAAAGCTTTGGCAGTGTGGCGGCGCTGAATAACGTCACACTGACCATCAAACCCGGTGAGATTCACGGCTTAATCGGCGAGAACGGCGCGGGTAAATCGACGCTGATTAAAATTCTGGCGGGGGTTTACCAGGCTGACAGCGGGTCGGTGCGGCTTGATGGCGTCAGTTTGCAGCTGGGAAATCCGGCAGCGATCGAAGCGCAGGGGATCCGGGTGATTCATCAGGAACTGAACCTGATCCCGCATTTCACCGTGGCTGAGTCGGTTTTTCTTGGGCAGGAGTATCGCCGTCGCGGCGGCATGCTCGATCATCGCCGGATGAATCAGGCGACCCGGCAGTTTTTCCGCGACAGCTGGCAGCTGGATCTCGATCCGCGTCGGTTGATCCGCGATCTCAGTCTGGCGGAACGTAAGCTGGTACAAATCGCCCGCGCGCTGATTGATGGCATCGCGCGTTTGGTGGTGTTCGATGAACCGACCGCACCGCTGGAACAGTTTGAAGCCACGCTGGTCTCCAGTGCGATTACCCGGCTGAAAGCGCAGGGCATCGCGATTCTCTATATTTCCCACTATCTGAATGAAATTGCTGAACTTTGCGATAGCGCCACGGTATTACGCAACGGCGAAGTGGTGGGTTATCCCGACCGCGCGCTGTTGCAGGATACGGATGCGGTGATTCGTTTAATGGTCGGGCGGGAAATTGACAGCCTGTATACCTCGCGCCAGCACACGGCGGATGCCCGCGCTGGCGACATCCCGGCACTCAGCGTGCAAAATCTGTCAGATGGTCAGCAGCTTAAAGAGATCAATTTCACCATTCAGCGCGGTGAGATTGTCGGCATAGCCGGATTGCAGGGAGCCGGGCGCGATGTGCTGATCGATCTGCTTTATGGCCTGAAAAGTGCCAAAAAGGGCAAGATCCTGCTTGATGGCCGGGCGCATCGCATCCGCACGCCGCGCCAGGCGATTCGCGCCGGTATGGCGCTGGTGCCGCGCGATCGTCGTCATCAGGGGCTGATTCTTAACTTCTCCGCCGCCGATAATATTAACCTTGCTTCGATGTCCGATACCGCCTGGATGGGCTGGGAAAGGCGTTCGCTGGTGTGGCAAAAAGCTCGCTCATGGATCGAGCGTTTAAGCATTCGTCCGGGGCGTCCTGAACTGGCGGTGCGCTTTATGAGCGGCGGTAATCAGCAGAAAGTGATCCTCGCGCGCTGGCTGGATACCCAGGCCCGGTTGTTTATTCTGGATGAGCCGACACTGGGGGTGGATATCGGCGCGCGCAGCGATATTTATCAGCGTACCCGCCAGCTGGCCGACCAGGGGCGTTCGGTGCTGGTCTCTTCCAGTGATGCGACAGAGCTTTTAGGGCTATGCGACCGCATTCTGGTGATGTGGCGCGGTGGGCTGGTGGCCGATTTATCGACTGAGGGTCTCACGCTGGACGCCTTGTTAGCGTCAATCAATGGCGGTCAGGAAAAACAGTTATGAGCAGTGATATTCAGAGCAGGTGGCGTCTGCATAGCGCAACGCTGATTGAAAAGTTCCCGATACTCCTTTTTTTCGTGCTGCTGGTGTGGCTCAGCGTTGAGTCACCGTGGTTTCTCACCTGGCAAAATATCAGCATGATGGTGGTGCAAAGCGTGCCGCTGGCGATATTAAGTTTTGGTCTGGTGTTTGTGATTGCTGCCGGTGGCGACGATGTGGTGTCGGGCGGTATCGACCTCTCGTTGCCCGCCATTGCGGTGCTGGGCGTGGCGCTGCTCAGCCTCGGCATGACCGAATGGCTGACGCCTTATCCGCTGCTGTTCGCCTTAGTGGTGGTGGGGTGCCTGCTGTGCAGCGGAATCAACGCGCTGCTGGCGATGGTGGCGGGTTTGCCGCCGCTGTTAGCCACGCTTTCCAGCTCGGTGGCCTTTACCGGCTTAACCGATCTGCTGACCGGACAACGACGGATCAGCGTCAGCGATCCGCTGATGGTGGCATTTCGTGACGGCAGTCTGGCCGGTATTCCCTGGCCGCTGATTTATCTGCTGGTGGTGTTTCTGCTGTTCCAGTATTTACTGCATCACTGCCGTTTTGGTCAGCATATTCAGGCGGTCGGCGGCAATCACGATATGGCGCGCATGTCCGGGTTAAACGCTAATAAACTGACGCTACTCGCCTGGCTGATTGCGGCTGTCGCCGCCGCGCTGGCGGTGTTTCCGCTACTGGCGCAGGGTTCCGGCAGCTCCAGCGGTACCGCCACGCCATTGCTGATGGAGA
>NZ_JRXE01000012.1:22078-48563 GCF_001267535.1 Winslowiella iniecta
GAATGCCTTATCCAATGGCCTAGGCTTGCTGGGTATCAATATCTTCTGGATGGGCACCATCAAAGGGGGATTAATTTTGGTGGTGCTGGCTGCTTCGGCCTTTCAGCAGAAAAGGAGCCATTGATGAGCATCGTCCCTCCGTTATCTGCCGCTCAGCCGGCAAGCTCCAAAAATAAAATGGTCAGCTGGTTTGCCCGGCTGGGTTTTTTCCTCGTGGCATTGGGTTTTATTTCCCTGTTCAGCTATTCCAGCCCGGTCTTTCTGACGCTGGATAACTGGAGCAACCTGCTCCAGGGCTGCGCCATTCTGCTGATTGTTTCGCTGGCGATGACGCTGATTGTCAGTGCTGGCGCGATTGATCTCTCGGTCGGGATTGCGGTCGATTTCGGCGCGGCATTTGCGCTGGTGGCACTCAAAACATGGGGCTTGCCGTGGCAGGCCGCGGTGCTGTGCGCGCTGCTTGGCGGGGTGATTATTGGTTTATTTAATGCCTTCCTGATCCTCGTTTGTCAGATTAAGCCGTTCCTCGCCACGCTGGGAACCTGGTTTATTGCCAGTAGCGTCGAGCGAATTTATACCGATGGCGGCGGCTCGATTGCTTACCGGCGTATGGCGCGGGAATACCACGACCTTGCGGTGGGCAATATCGGCGGGATACCGATTCCGGTGCTGATCGCGCTGAGCCTGGTGGTGATTGCGTATCTGGTCACGGAACGGACGCTGTTTGGCAAATGCGTGCGCGCCGTCGGCCAGAACAGCGAAGCCGCGCGGATTGCCGGTATCGCTAATCGTAAAACGCTGTTCTGGGTGCTAATAATAGCCTCGGCGATGTGTGCGGTCGGCGGCGTGATCCTGTCCGCCAACCTGCGCCAGTTCACGCCGCTGGCCGGGCAAGCCTATCTGATGGATGCAATTGCCGCGGTGTTTATCGGCACTGCATTTAATCGTCAGGGGCGCGCCAGTATTCTCGGTACGCTGGTCGGCGTGCTGTTTCTGGCGGTGGTTGATAATGGACTGAATCTGATGGGGCTGAACTACCTGCTTAAAGATGCGCTGATGGGCGTAATCCTGGTGGTGGCGCTGGCGCTGTCATTCTGGCAGGCGCGTTTGCGCCAGCATCTGCGTTAGGCTGACAAGGAGAAACGGTGATGAAAAGTTTTGATGCGGTATTTGTCGGCCTGACCATTCTGGATATTGCCGGGCGTCCGGTGACGGCGATCCCTGAGCGCGGCAATGTGGCGTTTATCGAACAGATTCGTCTCTGTCCGGCGGGAACCGCCGCCGGCGCACTGATTAATGCGGCAAAGCTGGGCATCAGCACCGCCACGGCGGCCTGTCTGGGTGAGGATGAAAAAGCGCAGTTTATCCTTAATTATTACCAGCGGCTGGGCATCGACTGCTCGCTGATTCAGCGCACCGCCGAGCGGGAAACCTCGGCGACCATGTTACCGATTCGCCCCAATGGCGAACGTCCGGCGCTGCATTATCGCGGTGCGTCAGATCTGCTGCTGGTGCAGGAAGCGGATTTTGATCGCGTGCTGGACTGCCGCTTTCTGCATCACGGCGGCAGCGGCCTGCTGGCGGCAATGGATCAGGGGCCAAGCGCCAGATTACTGGCGGCGGCAAAACAGCGCGGCGTTATCACCAGCTTCGATTTGATTGCCTGTAATGACGATACCCTGGCGCTGTTGCGCCCATTGCTGCCTTACGTTGACTACTTTATGCCATCACTGGAAGAGGCGGCATTTCTGTCGGGCAAACAGTCGGTGGCCGGGATTGCCCGCTTCTTTTTCGACGCCGGAGTCGGGTGCTGCGTGCTGAAAGACGGGGAGAATGGCTCATGGTTGATTACCCGCGACGACATTCAGCATATTCCGGCTTACCAGGTTACGGCGCGGGATACCACCGGCTGCGGTGACAGCTATTGTGGCGGCTTTATCAGTGCGCTGGCGCGGGGCATGAGTGTACAGCAAGCCTGTCAGGTAGGATCGGCAGTGGCGGCGCTGGTGGCAACCGGACTGGGTTCGGATGCCGGCGTGGAAAACTGGGCGCAGGTCGAAGCGTTTATCGCCACCACGCCCCTCTGTCATTCATCCGCGGATTAGCGCCACTGATAAAGCAGTGGTTCGCCGGCAATAAAACGTTGCAGATCGGCGGCGATCATTGCGGTATGTTTGGCGATGCTTTCTCGGGTCGCGCCAGCAATGTGCGGGGTGATAATCACATTATCCAGCTCGGTAATAAACGGATGTTCCTGCCACAGCGGCTCCTGATGATAGACATCCAGCGCTGCGCCACCCAGCGGGCCATGCCGCAGCGCGTCAATGAGATCCTGTTCATTAATCACCGCCGCTCGCGAGGTGTTAATGATATACGCCCCTTTTTTCATCGTGCTCAGCAGCGAAGCATTGATCATGCCATCGGTGCCTGGGCCGCTGCTGAGATGCAGGCTGACATAATCCGCGCTGTTAAACAGCTGTTGCAGCGTGGCTTTATGCAGACCCGGCTCATCAATATCTTCGGCGGCGACAAACGGATCGGCGACTAACACCTCCATGCCAAAGGCGCGTGCCAGACGGGCAACACGACGGCCAATATTGCCATAGCCGACCAGTCCGAGGGTTTTATTGCGTAGCTCGCCGCCTTTAAACACTTCGTAAGGGCTGTCAGCACTGACATCCCACACCACATCGCGGCGCAATCCGGCTTGCGTGCTATTGCCGCTTTGGGTCGGGCGGGTAAAATCACCGCGCTTCAGTGCAGCATGCGCCTGCGGAATATGACGGGCGAGGCTTAGCATCAGGCCGAGGGTCAGTTCGGCGGCGGCATCGGCGTTACGGCCTGGGGTATATAACACTTTGATATCGCGCTGCTTTGCCGCCTGAATATCAATATTCACCGGATTCGCGCGAGTGCAGGCAATCACTTTAAGCTGCGGACAGCCGGCAATCACCTCGGCGGTAATATCGTCATAGCTGGTGACAATCACCTCAGCATCATGGGCCAGCGCGATATACTGCTGGCTCGACAACTTCGGTTTGCCAATCGCCCAGCCCTCCACCACCAGCTCCCCCAGTTGACGGAAAACCTGTAAATCTCCCTCGTATTCTGCGGTAAACACAATTTTCATTATTTTTTATCCTGAGAAATTTTCTGTAATGCCTGATGCCTTGCTTGCCAGACCGGTTGTAACTGGTTGCGCAGCAGAAGAAAAACCGGGAACAGTGCCTGATAAGCTGCATGCGCCTGAGCATCAGGCTGATAGCGGGTCTGTTCAGGTGCTGGGTAGTGGTGCAGCGCGCCGACGCTGCGTGCGGCAAGAATCGCGGCACCCCTGGCACTCAGCTCATTAAAATGGCTGGATACCACGGTTCTGCCGGTGCAGTCGGCGATAATCTGTAGCCAGGTGGCCGAGGCCGCGCCGCCGCCGGTAATATAGAGATCGCCGTCAGTGCTGTAGCCTTGCAGTGAATCGACAATTGCATAGGCGATACCTTCAAATACCGCCCGTTGCAACTCGGCGCGCGTGGTCTGCTGACTGATACCAAAATAGCCGGCTTTCGCTTGCGGATTAAAAAACGGCGACCGCTCACCATTCAGATACGGCTGCCAGAATACGCCACCGCTGCCGGGTGGTATTGTGGCTATCTCCTGTTCCAGCAGTTGCAAATCGTCAGTCAGGGACAGATTCCGCTGCAACCAGTCGATATTCGGCGTGCCGGCCTGCATCGGATAGAGATTAATAAAACTGCCGGTTTCGGTATGGGTAACATAGCGGGTGTGCTGACTGACATTTTCGCGTCCGTGGCAGACAATGCCGGTGCAGCAGGTGGTGCCTAAAATAGTGTAAATATCACCGTCATTAATGGCGCCACAGCCTAATGCCGCGCTACAGACATCCAGCGCACCGGCGGCAACCGGCGTGTCGGGCGGCAGGCCGCACAGCGCCGCGACATCTGCACGCAGCGTACCGGCTTGCTCATCGGGCGCAACCAGCGGTGGAAACAGAGGTTTAACCTCGCCAAGACCCAGTTCTTCAATCACCGCCGAGGAAATCTCGCCGCTGGCCTGATTCAGCACCGAGGCGCTGGCATCGGTAATCTCAATCGCGGCGTGCCCGGTAAGGCGAAAGCGAATCCAGTCTTTGGCAAAAAACAGATAAGTGGCGGCGCGCAGCCGTTCTGGCTGATTCTGCTGCAACCAGCAGAGCTGCATACTGGTATTGCACGGCTGCAACTGCGTGCCGGTCTCGGCAAATAAGCGCTGATCGAGGCCGGGCCTGCGCAATAATTCGGTCATTAATTCGCTGCTGCGCGTATCGCTCCACAGAATACCCGGCCCAACCGGCTGCCCGTCAGCATCGCTTAACCAGACGCCTTCGCCCTGACCGGCAAGGCCGATAGCTTTTAGTTTTCCCTGCTGTAATGCAGGCCAGCTGGCGATCTGTTGCAGAACCTTCAGCACCGACTGCCAAAGCTGCTCCATATCCTGTTCGGCATAGCCGCCGGAGGTCAGGGTTGGGCGCGTATTTTCAGTAGCAGAGCACACCGCCTGAAACGCATTATCGAACAGTATGGCTTTTACCCTGGACGTACCAATATCGATACCGAGAAAGAAATCCATCTAAACCTACCCACTCTTGGATGTAGCGCTATCAGAAGTTAAGCGTGTTCATTTAAACGACGGTGTAGTGTGATTTTAGCCATCTAAATGGCTATTGATGCTATCACTGTGGCTGGGGTTGAGCAATATTTGTGTTGTGGGTGGGGGAGGGATGAGGGCGGGAAGCTGCTGCCATTTTTTCCAACAATAATGAAATCAGGCGTTATTCCTCTGAAAGGAAGTTCAACCAGTCATCATTGGATAGCTTCTTTTCGAAGGGGATAAGATGTTTTTTGATATAAGCCAGAATTTCGTCACTGGTCATTTCAGATGCGAGAGAGGGATAAAGGTCACCATAATCATCCATCAGGTTATAATATAGCCAGTTAAGGTAGCCGCAGGTTTTGGCAAAAAATCGCGGGCTGTAATCTAACCAGGTGGTGGCGAAGAAGGATAAGTAAATTACAGCAGACTGAGCATTGCTGGCATGGGTAAGTTTCGAAATCTGAATTTTAAGCCATATCAATGCGCTAAAATTCTGTGCTGGATAGCTCAGGCCTGTCTCAGCCCGATACCTGTCAAAATAGCGCCTGACTTCATCTTCATCAGGGGTCTTATCAAGGTTTAAGGAGGCAAGAATCAATAATGTCCCGGAATCGTTACCTGATAATACTTCTTGCTCCGCCCATTCAGTAATTGCTTTGCAGATATCATCCATTCCCGTGGCGGGAATGACTTTTCTGAACTCACTTAAACAGAGAAGGTCGTGCAGAGTATAATTAAAGGATTCCACTTTTTTCTCATCCGGTGATATTTATTTATCAGTCACTATTGATTCATCTTTCAGATAATCTGGCCGGAAGTCAGCATAGCGCATTATTATCTGGCAGCGTTATGTCCATAAATCCGATTTTGTTCCGTCAGGCCGTTATACTGAGATGCCGTTGACTTAAGACGAAAAGATACAAAAGGGATTGCCGGCATGCTGAAGCATGGATATTCCCTACTTCAGCCACCTGTTTAGACCATTACCGGTTACAGCGCTTTTTCCCACACGCTCTGCGGCAGTAAATAGATCGCCTTTTCGGCATGCTGACCGTCGGTAACGATATGTTTGATTCCGCTTGCCATTACCGCTAATGTCACGTCGAATGCATTCAGACTGTCGCCGAATCCGGCTGTCAGGTTTAACATTGAGCCGTTTGCCATCAGATAAAGTGTTTTGCCGTTTAACTGATATGCGTTGATAAACGGCATCACTTCTTCGTGCGGGTACTGTTTCAGGTACTCACAGTCAATCTCTTCGGCAACATGGCCGACATTAAGCACGAATATTCCCTCTTTCGCTTTATCCAGCACGGCGGCACTGACCACTTTCTTCGCACCGGTTGCGGTAGCGACCACATCGGTAGTGGCAATGACGTCATCAATATCGACGACGTGCCAGCCATCGTAGGCGGCCTGTAGACGACGTGCGGCATCCTGTTCTGCCACCATAACCTGTCCGCCATAGGCTTTCGCCGCTGCGGCAACGCCCTGGCCAACCAGGCCATAGCCAATGACCAACACTTTCTTTTCGTGCAGTGTCAGATGAGTGGTCTGGAAGAAGGTTTGCCACGCGGTCAGGCCGACCATATGACGGTTATGCAGACCTTCTTTGACCGGTAAGTCATCCCAGTTAAAGATCGGGTAACCTGGACGCAGATCGCTCAGGCGATTTACACCGGATCCGGTGGCTTCGAGGCAGGCCACGACATCGCCAAATTCACCGCGCTGATGCAACAAGGTGGTGATATCAGCGCCCATTTCACAGAGATGGGTCGGACGCCACGCAATCGCTTTTTCCCATGAGTCGCGCCACTCGGCATCGCTCATATTGCGCCATGCGCAGGCTTGTGCACCTGCGGCGACCAGGTATGCAACAACCTCATTCTGCACGGTTGTCGGGTTACAGGTGGTCAGGAAGACCTGGGCATTTTTCTTCAGCAGACCTTCTACCAGCGGGATCATCTTCAGGTCGAGATGCATATTGCAAGCCATGCGCACATGACTTAAGTCGGGCAGCGCTGCCACCTGCTTCAGGGTGCGAACCATATGGCGGCAGGACCACGCAATCTCTTTGCTAAACATCTCGTTCTGGATACTCACGGCAGTTCCTTATTATCGTTGTTTGATGATTTTTAAGGAATATATCATTAATTCCCGCGTCAGGAAGGTTACGTTCATCACTCTGGCTTTCCCGCCTCAGATAAACGCAGGTAATACATCGATATTATCAACGGCTCGAAAGTGTGTGGATTATCCGTGGCGATTTATAAAAAATAAATCGGCTTTATTGGCTGGGTGTCCAGGTTTTAGGGGGAGGTTTATAATCTTTTCACTTAAATTTCCTGGCTTCAGGCATCAAGGTTTTTTATTTCCGTTACTACGTTGAGAAAGGGAAGAAAGAGAGATTCATTCAGTTAGGTATCTGGCCTGAGATGAAGCTGGTGACGGCCAATGAGCTGGCGAAAAAGTACGGAGTCTGGCTTGTCGAAGCAGAAGATCCCGAGCAAGAGCTTGAGCAACAACGCCTGGTTCTGGTGAGCTGGTATTTGCCAATAAGCTGGGGGTTATTGATGAGCAGGAAATGGAAGCGCTGGAGTCTGGCCTGCTACTGATGCTGTATGAACAGCTATTTATCGAAGGTCAGCTGCCTGCGGTGCTGGCTTTTGAGCACATTAGTGGGTGGCATCGTCAATGGCTGGGAAATGTGTATGACTGGGCAGGCAGGCTGCGTAACGCTAACCTGATAAAGGATGGCTTCCAGTTTGCCGCTGCCGACAGGATTCCGTTGGTTCTTGATGGTTTCGAGAAGCAGTTTCTCGTTCGGTCTGGTGAGCTGAAATCCCTGGCTCGTCCGGAGCTAGTTAGTTATCTGGCGGAATGTCACGTGGAGTTTATTTTGATCCATCCCTTCAGAGAAGGTAACGGACGTCTGTCGAGGCTGCTTTGCGATGTGCTGTCGGTTTTGGCGGGAAAGGGCTTACTGGATTACAGCTTATGGGATGAACACAAAGCGTTTTACTTTAAGGCAATTCAGGCAGGCGTATCAGGGAACTACAGTCCTATGATGCAACTGGTAAACGACATCTTGCCAAACTAGCGGGCGAGGCCAACGGCTTTCGCCTGTGCCAGATTTTGTTTGAGTTGCTGCTCAATTTGTTGCACAGAAACACCGGTTTCGATTGCGGTTGAGCTGGCAACGGAACGGTATATCTGTTCTTTGGTAACCTGAGATGGTGCTGATTCTTGTCTCATTAGCAAGTCCTCGTTATATTTTTCAGGATTGTAGTTGTACTGAAATGTGCTGGCAAGGTTGATGAAAGGCTAGATAGTAAAACGCGGAGACACCAGCCGCTTATTGGGCTGGTGGAGTGGTTAGCATTTAGCGGTATTCAAATCGAAGCTTTTTTGGCAACAACAGCCTCGAAATCAGCACCATTCAAATCAGGAGTAGCACAGAGCATATCTCTGGCCAATGAACGTCGACGCTGAAGGAGTTCGTCCAGCGTTTCTTCAAACGTCGTGATTTCAGAGTCTCTTACCGTCGGGTAATAGACATACACATCTTTAGTTTGCCCAATTCGGTACGCGCGGTCCGTTGCCTGATCTTCTTTGGCTGGATTCCAGCAGCGAGTGAAATGAATAACATGATTGGCTTTTTGGACATTAACACCGAATCCGACTGCAACCGTAGAAAGAATAATCACGCCAAAGCCGGGTTGAGTCTGGAAATCATCAATTAATCGCTGGCGGCTGTTCTGGCTGTGACTTTTAGTGCTGATATCACCATTGATGATTACCGGGCGGAAGCCAAACCGCTTCTGTATCGCATGCTGTATCTCGCGCTGGAGATCGCGTAGCTCAGTGAAGATAATCACCTTGTCTTTACTCGTGTGCTTAATTTCATCCAGCGTTTTCAGCATCCAGTTAAGTTTTGGCGAGCCTTCCTGATAGCGAGGCTCAGGGCTAACCACTGCTGGATGCGCGCAAATGAGTTTGAGTCGATGTAACAACCCTAACATTCCAGCACCCGCCTGCTGCATTCCCTCGCTTAGTGCCTGTTGTTGTTGCCAGTTGGCAATTGAAGAAAGGTACAGTTGCTTTTGAGGGCCGGAAAGCGGTAGTTGTTTGCAACTGGTCACTTCAATTTTTTGCGGTAGATCGCGCGCAACCTCTTCTTTAGTTCGGCGTAATGTCTGTGGTTCAATCAAGGCTCGCAAACGTTCCAGCCGTTCTGTATCACGATCTGCTTCGTTCTCAATAGGGCGAACATAGTGTTTACCAAAGTCATTGAGCGCCCCGAATAAACCCGGTTGAGCGAAATCAAACAGACTCCACAGGTCTACCAACGTATTTTCTACCGGTGTGCCGGTACAGGCTACTCTAAACCTGGCTTGTACCGCATTCGCTGCAATGGTAATTAATGCTGCCGGGTTTTTAATTTTTTGAGCTTCGTCGCACACCATAATGGACCACGGTTGGCGTGCCAGAGAAAACTCTTGATCACGAAGCGTTTCATACGTGGTCAAAATGATTTTCGCCTCACCCCGCCAGCCGGGTTTGAGCAGGTTTTTGATCCCCTGAGACTGCAGATGAGCAGGTATAGATTGTTTGGGGTATTTCACCGCTTTAATGGTCTCGCCATACAATTTCAACACTGGAACACCAGCGGTGTAGAAGAAATTATCCAGCTCACGTTCCCAGTTATCTAAAAGAGAAACCGGGGCGACAATGAGGCTTGGTGGTTCATCTGGGAATTTTTCAATGAACCAGACCAGGAAACTTAGAATTTGCAGAGTTTTCCCCAGCCCCATATCATCAGCCAGCAGGCAACCTGTGGTTTCCTCAGGTGAACGAAGGAAGAGTTGCTGAAGCCAGGCCACACCTTCACTTTGATGGTCTTTGAGCCGTATATGCTCTTTAAGGCTCAGAGGAATTTCAGGCTCGGCATGACGCGCATTGAGGAGCGAATCACGGCGCTGCTTGATGTAGGCAGCCTTTTCAATATTCTGTTCAATTTTTAGTACGGCTCGGGCTGCTTTATCGGCAACGTTTCCCTGTGATTTATTTGCCGTATTTTGTTGTTTTTTCCAGTTTTTACTCAAGGTTTTAGCGGCATACAGCTGTAATACAGCGTCATTCCATGGTGGGGTGATATGCGTTTCACCAGCCGCTTCCGCCTGGGTAATCCTCTCCTGAAGTTCATCAAAATGGTGCAGGTTTTCAGGTTGCCAACCCGCTAGTGTTTCAATCGAAAATGCAGAGAAATCGATGTCATCAGGGAGCCAATTTTCGCTTTGAGCTTTGGTGAGCCAAGGCGAGGATATTTTTTCAAACTTACCAATACCGATAACACGGTCGCCATATTTACCAATATCCAGGACATCGTTAAATTCTTTACCTTCGATTTCCTGTTGCCAGCGTGACAGCAATGACTGGCAATCATGCCATTGTTGTTCAGTGAATTGGCTCAGTTCCAGCTCGTAACCTTGCCAGGAACCTGCAGGCATTTGTGCGGCAACGCTCATACCCAAGGCCTGAACAAATTTATCCAGCTCCCACGGGGCGGAAAAGAGGAAGGTTACTTCCGGTTGCTGTACTGGCGAGACCGGCTCCAGAACCAACGTAATATTCTCTATCTTATTCTCATCATTTAGACGAGGTTGAAGCCTAAAGTGATGGAAGAAAATATGAGCATCAAACAGTGCCTGTTCATGCTCTTCAGGGTCAATCACACTGGCGGCATCTTCACCAAGAAATGTGTAGGGATTGCGAACGAATGAAAGCGCCTCGCTTCCGGCCACTCGACGACCTGGAATGGAATGTATTGAATTCAGGACCTCTTTCACTTCAGGAGTAATGATGACGTGGCTAAGTTCACCATTTTCTCCTGGGATACGATAGCTATCATGAACCTGCGAATTCTTATCAAAATTACCCAACCAGTTAGCTGGCTGGTCTTCGAAATGGGGTTCAATCTCGATAACCGCAGTATCGGCAACTGTTGCTTTACGCAAACGTAATGACAATGACGTCGGTTTGACGACGTGCGTCTTTTCTAAATAGTCATCAAATTTTGCGGAGGCTTGTTTCGCACATTTGCGGATAGTGGCCCATCCAAGTTGGTTAGTGGTTTCACCGGGAGCCTGACTTTGCTGCGCACTAAGTTGTTCTGTTGCCTGTATGAGTACCCAGTTTTCTCTGGATAGCAGGTGCTGTTGATTATCAAAAGTAAAAATAGCACCAGTACGGCTGAAACGGATGGGGTGACGTGTAGGAAGCGTGGCCCAGTCAGCAATCCAGACGCGAAAATCACTATCGCTTAATGCACCACGTGAACTCAGGCTTGCGCGTAAAGGCAGTATCTCAGGCACTCCGATAAGAGGCAGGCTGCTGGCATGTTCGTCATCATCCAGAAGACGGTACAAGGCATCCCAACTCAACAACCATCGGTCTGTTAGCGATATCAGATAGTCTTCTTCAGCCAGTTGTTCAAGCCAGGATGCCAGTGCCCAAAGCTGCGAATCATCAACCAGCGATAGCGGAAAGCTGAGTCCATTTTCCTCAACCTGATAGTGATTCTTAAGATGGTGTTCTATCTGCTGACGGTTTCCCGCCAATTTACTTAACAGACGTTTCAGCATTATTTGATCCAGTAACGATGCGGTTCTTTAGCCACAGGCGCAAAGCCTAGTCGTAACAACTCTCTTTCTATTGCGTCATCAGGCATCTTGAGCTGTACGGACAGTACTCCGCCTTTTTGTCTATTATCGCTGACGATACATGAAGCACCTTCGACCAGGTGCTGTATCGCTGTATCACGCAATGGATTCATGATTTTGATAGCAGATAACGAAGCGGTAGAGGACCCTTTCTTATCGACAAACTTGACGGGCTCTTCCGCCATCCAACGAATACCCAACTTGCGAAGCTCATCATCATATTTCAACATCCAGCCGGTTATCCGGACTTTGTTATACCCCTCAGCACGAGGTGCATGGGGCAGTCTTAGTGCGCAGCGTCCCTGATCTTTTAGATGGATGTTGATATCAAGTATGCGTGATTCAGGGTTAAATGGCGCGTGACCTATTCGATAGACATACATCGCGTTTCCTGTCCCGGAAAACTCGACGAACAGATAATCATTGATCTGCATAATCATGGCATTATCAAAACTTCGCCCACCATGCAAATGGCTCAGTCGCCCACGATTATCCTCACGGAATTTCACAAAGTCGCTACGCCGATCTTGTCTGGCATCCAGCCCCATCACGATACGAGTAAATCCCATCTGATTGGCGAAACGCAGCCAGTAGTGCAGCCTTGCCTGGTCAACATCACCGTTTCCGCGCAACAGCTCAAAGAAATGTGTCAGATCCTGTTTTGCTAACCATCCCCGGACCATTGCAACAACCGACTCGGAGACATATTGATGCCATTTATTCTGCTGGCTTTTCAGTTGAGGGTTATCCCAGAATTCCAGGGCAGCCTGCTTCAGCGCTGAATGTACCTGCTCACGATAAATAGAATGATAATAGCGAGTCAGGGTCGCAGTTATGATGTCATCACGGAAACGTACCCACTGCGCAGCCAGACCTAACAACCAGCTAATTTTTTCCAGAAACTGCGGATCGTCGAGTGTGTCGAGTTGCGCTAAAAGCACCGTGAAAATGCGCTTCCATAACCAGCTGCTTTCGGGGATCTGCGCGATTTTCTCTAATGATGAAAGTGAATTGCTTTCACCTGCAAGTAGCTGTCTGGAAATCATGCCCCCAGCTTGCGGGGTAAAAATATCGTGGTAAAACTCGATAGTTTTCATCCATGATTTTTCTCGTCGTA
This sequence comes from Winslowiella iniecta, assembly GCF_001267535.1. GTDB lineage: Bacteria > Pseudomonadota > Gammaproteobacteria > Enterobacterales > Enterobacteriaceae > Erwinia > Erwinia iniecta. The sequence goes on from NZ_JRXE01000012.1 coordinate 34,565, forward strand.
TAGCAGCTTTCACCACAAAGTAACCTTGAGCGATATGCCCACGTAGTACGCACCAATGTGGATTTGTCTCAGGAGACTCATGCTGATAAGCAAAATAACTTGAACAAAGCGCTGCCCAATCCTTGCGTTTCAATTCCTTAGATACAAGCCGTATTTTGATAGCGTTGTCGACCTCAGGAAAAAATACATCATCCTCTAGCAAGATTGGCCGGTCAGGATATAACGGATCGTTATCGGCAAGACCATAAAAGACCATCCGCCATTCTCGCTCCGTGAGTTCTTTTGCAAGACGAAGGCGACGCAGAGCCTCCAGCCGCATTTGTTGTGGTGGTGAGGGAATTTTTTCTGCTTTATCAAACCGTTTTTCCATATCGAGGGCTGCGGAGGCCAACGTATGGAAATCATTATGTAGATAATTGTCATCCCTTTGACTGGAAGAGAGCCTCGCAGCAATGCGCTGAGAAAGAGAATTCAGAGCGGGCGTCATTGGGGCATCACCAACTGGCAGACTTCTTTATTAACGACAGGGGGAAAATCCACCTCATCGGCCTCATCACGCTTGTCTTTAAGCCCGAAAAACTGCATACGTAACTCGACGCGTCGGCTGGCTTCCTTGCTTTCCTTGGCATTATTGAAAGAGACGCCACCCGCAAGGAAAAGTTTACGGATTTGGATCTGTTGTTCTGCGGAAATACTTTTTTGCAGCGGGCTGCGGCTATCAAGCAAACTACACATTACCCATTCAGAGCGTTGCAGGGAGAGATGCAGGTTATACAGATATGAGCCGTCAGTGTCGGTAAACCCTTCAATGACGATTTGCTTGAACCACTTCTTACCTTCTTTACTGTCGGCTGCATCCAGCACCAGCGGAACAACATCCTGCAGTGCTTTTTGTCCTTCAGCGTTCAGGAAAAAACGGTTGTGATCGAAACGCCCGGCTTCACCAAAACTGATACGGTTATCGTGGCAATCCACCACGATAGTTTTGTTCACGTTACGGGCATGCAATTCCAGTCGCTCACACAATCTGGATATATCCTGACCTCTTGTTTTTTCGCCTTGCTCTGCACGCTGAATACGTTGTGTAACGGAACTCAACGAGGCAACCATGACGACCAGAAATAACACCATCATGGTCGTCATCAGGTCGGCATAAGAGATCCAGAATGGCTTCTCTGCTTCATCGCTGCGGCGTTTTTTAACGCCAAATGCGTTTCCAAACATCAGCCGTCACCCCTCAGGCACGTACGCGCGACAGAACATCATCAAGCTCACTGACGCTTTCTCCGATTTGTTCGACAGAACCGGCGAGCAGACTGGAGGCTTTAGCCATTTCGACATCAAGTTTACCCAGTGTTTTATCCAGACTGCGTAAAACGCCTTCAGAGAAATCTTCAAACCCTTTCCCGAGCACGTCACTGACATTTTCCATAAAGGCTTGAGCTTCCCGGTTATAGCTCTGCAGACGCTCACCGTGCTGCTTAAGATCGGCAATGAACTGGTTGCGCGTGGTTTGTTCAGACTGCGTATTTGCGGCAAGCAGTTCTAGCATGGCAATGGATTTGCTAACGGCTTCCCGATTATTACGATAATCAGCTACAACGGACGCGAGTTCGCTGGTGGCAAGGGAGAGTGATGAACCTGCTGATTGCGCTTTATTCAGCACTTCAGCAGTAAGGTGATTAGCTTCCGACACCCGATCACCTGCATGTTCAAAGCGTTCAGCCGCCACACGCATTTTTTCTGCACCGCTTTGCATATCCTGAATCTGTCGGTTGGTTTGTTCTGCGAGTTTGTTCAGTGTTTCAGTTGTGCCTTGATGCTGGCTGGAAACCGTTTCAATCAATTGTTTAATTTGATCGTCTACCTCATTCATCACACGCTGCGTCTGCTCGTGCAGTGATTGCTGATTCACTTGCTGATTTACAGAAATCTGTTGTTGACCCTTATCGATCTGCCCAAACAGGCTACTCAGTTGTTCTCCAAGGGCTTCGACGGAGGTTGCCATTTTTTCCATTGTGGCGCTTTGCCCCTGCTGCACCGAGTTCTGAATAGCTTCAATAAAGGCAGCCATATGTTCTGACTGTGCTTTTTCTCGCGCTTCGCTATCGGCGAACATTTTCTCAAGTTGGCGAGCCATACGCTCACCGGCCCCCTCACCTTCTGCGCCAATTTTAGCCACTGAGACCTGAAGGCTAGAGAGCATGTCATTCATACCAGCCTGCATAGCTTGCTGGCCAGACTTCATCTCTGACAGCAGCTGCTCGATGAGCCGCGCGCTACCCTGACGGGAATCATCACTCACCTGACGCATGTCCTGTAATAGCGTGGCAAAACCGGTTTGCATTGTCTGAATCGCGCCAACAGTTTGCCCCATCATGTCATTGAGATTTGTAAACTGCTGACCAAAAGTAGTATCGAGTTTCGCCATAAACGCCGTCAGCACATCCTGTAGCATGTTCTGCACTATACCGCTTTGATCACCACTAGCGGTCTGCACGGCACCGGCAATTTTATCCAACGGCGACTTCAGGCTGTTTTCAATTGCGCCACTAACTTGCTCGGCAAAGTGTTGTCCTGATTCGCGATAAGTAGCGCTAAGCGTGGTCGCCAAGCGCTCGTTCTCAACTTTCTGGCTTTCGGCCAGATGCAGCAGCATATCGCGTAAATCGGTAACCAGACTCTCTTTCAGATGGCGCGCCTGGGTTGCGCTTTCATTACTGGATTTCACCAGCGAGGCAAGGTACTCCTCGCCAACGCCGCTGTCATAGAGAGAATCCAGGGCCGCAGTGAATTTTTCCAGATATTTGTAGCACTTGGCGATGGATAGCTTTTCCAGCCAGGTGATAAGAATGGAAGCAAAAATAGCAAATGCCGAGCCCAGGAATGCGTACAACACATCGTGCAGCAGATTATTGACGCTGCTGGTGACCTGCTCAGGTGTGTTGGGATCGAAATGGTTGAGACCAATCATCAGTCCGTAGAAGGTACCGATAATCCCCACACCAGTAAGAATACCAGGCAGGTGTTTGAAGAACTCAGTGTTCAGCGGAATATCAACGATTTGTTGTTCTGAGAAGAAACTTGCGCTCGGTGCTGTAGCGCGAATTCGAACGATTTTTTCTTCCCCGTCCTCAAGTTCACGCTGTGGGTGCAACGATTCTTCGAACTCGTTCCACGCATGCCTGAGTCCAGGCTGCTGAAACAGGCTTTGCAGATGTACTAGCTGGACCTCTGGCTCACTTTTTTCAATGCTGTTAATTGATTGTGTGTATTTTTTCAGGCCACTTACAATTCTGATGGCTCTGACCAAATAAAAGAAAATAAAGCATACGACGGCAAAGGTAACGAGGCCGATAACAGTGACAGGTACCTTATGGGGCTCCACAGATGTAAGTGTCACTAAAAGGGAATTAAGCCAGGACATTGTTTTACCCGTTTAATATATTATACGTAATAAGAGTAACCATCAGCAATATAATCAATAAATAATTGATTACGCTACAGTAGTTGTCAGCATGTCGCTAGGTTACCTCTGAATAGCTCCTGTCGTTCAAGAGGTGAACGGCAAAAGCAGAATAAACAAGCGAAACGATGATCTAGTTTCCTATTTTTTACCCTGCAAAAGCAAACTTCTTCACACTGTGTCGTTTGTAATCGCTCCCGTTCCGGGTATCATTTAGCGAACTGTATTCCAAATCTGAATTTGTGATAAAGCATGGCTGCTTTTTCGCTACGATCTACCCCAAGGACTTTCATTAACAACGCTGAAAAACAGTTTCTTAATTAGCTGGACGACAAATTCTGGAAGGCGTTGACAAGCTGCGCGCCAACATGGATGGCAGTGTCTGAAAGCTAGAGGTAACGATGTTAAAACGTTACCTGACCCCATTTTAAACTAAAGAAAAAGGAGTCAGACGATTTCTCATCTAACTCCTTGTTTTATTTGGTGGCCCCTGCTGGACTTGAACCAGCGACCAAGCGATTATGAGTCGCCTGCTCTAACCACTGAGCTAAGGGGCCTGCGGGGACAGGATTATAATGTAACTCTGGTGCGCAATCCAGCAATTAGCATCCGGTTGGGCTTTTTTTAAGCAAATCTCATGCTTCGCAAACCATCTGAATCACAAGGAATTAATCCCGGCCCGCAGCCCGCGCGGCTTCCAGCGACTGATTGATCCGCTGGTTTTTATTCATCTTTATTCACTAAGCAGCAAAACCAACACTCTGGCGTTACTGACGGTAGCGTGATGCCGACTGGCTGAGCGACAAACCCGGAATCATCGCCGCACGCGCACTCTCGTACTGCTGCCATTGCGCAAGGCTTTCCAGTGACGGAATTGTGACGCTTTCGCCCAGATCCAGTCCGGCGAGGCTGGCATCCACCAGCGTTTCCACTTCCATAATCATATGAGTCGGGATTTCGTCGATCGATTGACCGGAACGATTAAAGATCTCGGTGCGGGTGATGCCCGGCAGCACTGCCTGCACCTGTACTCCGTGCTGTTTCAGTTCCCGTTCCAGCGCGCGCGTCAGCGTCAGCACAAAGGCTTTGCTGGCGTTATATGCGCCGTTGGACATCTCATGTATCAACGCCAATACCGATGCCAGATTGATAATGGTGCCGCGTCCACGGGCTTTGAAGCGGTTACCTGCGGCATGCGCAAGGCGGGTTGGGGCGGTGATATTCAGTGCAATCAGGCTGTTGATGCTGTTGATATCCGCATCGAGAAAGTCGCCATCGACGGTTATTCCGGCGTTATTTACCAGCAGCGTGATGCGTTCGTCATCCGCCAGACGTTGGGCGACGCGGCTGAGGTCTTCGTCGCGCGTCAGGTCTGCTGGCAACACTTCGCTCTGCACGCCGTGCACCGCCGTGAGTTTTGCCGCCAGCGCGTTAAGGCGTGACCGATCGCGTGCCACCAGGATTACGTCGTAGCCGCGTTGTGCCAGGCGTTCTGCATAGGCTGCGCCAATGCCTGATGATGCGCCGGTGATTAATGCCGTGCCTGAACTGCGAGAGAATAGGGTCATGGTTAACTCCTGAATATGATGGTCATCATTTACTGTCGGATTTAATATGACAATCATCATATAAACAGTCAAGCGCGGAAGCGGTTTGAATATGACGGTCATAATAATTATTATAATTGTTATAACCTATGGCGGCTTATCGCCAGTTAGCCGGAGTTTGAAATGGAAAATCTCAGCCATAAAGCGCGTACCCGTCAGCGCATTCTTGATGAGGCCGCCAGTGCGATGCGGGTGCTGGGGACGGAAGGGATTGGCGTGGCTGCGCTGATGAAGCGCGCGGGCTTAACCCATGGCGGTTTCTATGCTCATTTCTCCTCGCGGGATGAGCTGGTCGCCGAGACGATTAATCATATTTTCACCCAGTTACAGGCTACGCTTCGGCAGCATCTGAGTGGCAAAGAAGCCAAAGCCAGCCTGCGGGATTTTATCGATTATTATCTTTCCGATGAGGTGCGTCTGGCACCGGAGCAGGGCTGTCCGCTACCAGCGCTGTCGGGCGAAGCGGCCAGGCTACCCACGGCGGCGCGATCTCGTTTCGACTGCGGCGTACAGAGTATGCATCAGCTGATTGCTTCGCGCCTTCAACAGTCCGGCGAAGCGGAGTCGGAAGCAATGGCCAGTTCAGCGCTGGCTGAGCTGATTGGGGCGATGTCGCTGGCGCGGGCTTGCCCGGATGAAGAGCGCGCATCGCAGATGCTGGCGGTATCCCGCCAAAGCCTGAAGCAGCGTCTGAACTTACTATCACTTACACAGGAAAATGATGAGCGAAATAACTGAACAGCCGATTAGCGATATCCTCGCGCCCGGCCTGCGTGTGGTGTTTTGTGGTATTAATCCGGGTAAGTCGTCGGCGCACACCGGCTTTCATTTTGCCCATCCCGGCAACCGTTTCTGGAAGACTATCTGGCAAGCGGGGTTTACCGTGCTGCAACTGAAGCCGGAACAGGAACAGCGTCTGCTGGAGACCGGCTGTGGCATCACTATGCTGGTGGAGCGTCCGACGGTGCAGGCCACTGAGCTGTCGGCGCTGGAGCTGCGTGATGGTGGCAAGGCGTTGATTGAGAAGATTCAACACTATCAGCCGGTGGCGCTGGCGGTATTAGGCAAGGAGGCGTTTAAGCGCGCTTTTCGTCAGAGCAAAGTGGAGTGGGGCAGGCAGGAGATGACTATTGGCGATACCGAGGTCTGGGTATTACCCAATCCCAGCGGCCTGAATCGCGCTTCGCAGGAGCAAATGGTCGCCGCCTATCAAGAGCTGGACAGCGCGCTGGCGTTGCGCGGCCGCTAACTTTTTCAGGCAATAAAAAACCCCGGCAGACCGGGGTTTTTTTCACTGCAAGCTCGGCAAAATTAATCGTCGAGGAAGCTACGCAGTACTTCAGAGCGGCTTGGATGACGCAGCTTACGCAGCGCCTTCGCTTCGATCTGACGGATACGCTCACGCGTTACGTCAAACTGTTTGCCCACTTCTTCCAGCGTGTGGTCGGTGTTCATATCGATACCGAAACGCATACGCAGTACTTTCGCTTCACGCGCGGTCAGGCCAGCCAGAACGTCATGCGTTGCAGAACGCAGGCTTTCTGAGGTGGCGGAGTCCAGCGGCAGCTCCAGCGTGGTGTCTTCGATAAAATCGCCCAGATGTGAATCTTCATCATCACCAATCGGCGTCTCCATCGAGATCGGCTCTTTAGCGATTTTCAGCACTTTGCGAATTTTATCTTCTGGCATCAGCATGCGCTCAGCCAGCTCTTCCGGTGATGGCTCACGGCCCATCTCTTGCAGCATCTGGCGCGAAATACGGTTGAGTTTGTTGATAGTCTCAATCATATGCACCGGAATACGGATGGTACGCGCCTGGTCAGCGATAGAGCGGGTGATAGCCTGACGGATCCACCAGGTGGCGTAAGTTGAGAACTTATAACCACGGCGATATTCAAACTTATCAACCGCTTTCATCAGGCCGATATTACCTTCCTGAATCAGGTCAAGGAATTGCAGGCCACGGTTGGTGTATTTCTTGGCGATCGAAATAACCAGGCGTAGGTTTGCTTCCACCATCTCTTTCTTCGCACGACGCGCTTTCGCTTCGCCGATTGACATGCGACGGTTGATATCTTTTACCTGCTCGATGGTCAGGCCGGTTTCTTCTTCAATCTGAGCCAGCTTCTGCAAGCTACGCTGCACGTCTTCAGCTACGTCATTCAGCTTTTCAGACCATGGCTTGTTCATTGCCAGTGCTGCTTTGAACCAGGTTTCGCTGGTTTCGTTGCCGGTGAACAGCGTAATAAAGTTCTTCTTCGGCATTTTGCACAGTTCAACGCACAGCTTCATGATCAGACGTTCCTGAGTACGAACGCGATCCATCATGGTACGCATGCTGTTGACGAGGAAATCAAACTGCTTCGGTACCAGGCGGAACTGTTTGAACACGTCAGACAGGTTCTGAATCTCAGCCGCGGCTTTCGCATGGCTGCGACCGTTCGCTTTGATTACGGTACGCGTGACTTCGTACTGGGTACGCAGCTCAGTAAATTTCTCGCGCGCCAGTTCCGGGTCGATGCTGTTGTCGTCATCGGAGCTGTCATCGTCGTCGTCTTCTTCTTCGTCGTCATTGTCACGCTCTTCTTCAGAGAGTTCAGAGCCGACGTGGGTTGCCGTTGGTGCGATGTCTTCTTCGGCATTAGGATCGACAAAACCCGTGATCAGGTCGGACAGACGCGCTTCGCCCGCTTCAACGCGGTCGTACTGCTCAAGCAGATAGGTAATCGCTTCCGGATATTCAGCAACAGAGCACTGTACCTGGTTGATACCGTCTTCGATGCGCTTGGCAATGTCGATTTCGCCTTCACGCGTCAGCAGCTCGACGGTACCCATTTCACGCATGTACATGCGAACCGGGTCGGTGGTGCGCCCAATTTCAGATTCTACGCTGGATAACACCTGTGCAGCGGCTTCAGCAGCGTCTTCGTCGGTATCGGAACTGTTTTCGTTCAGCATCAGATCGTCGGCATCAGGCGCTTCTTCTACAACCTGAATGCCCATGTCGTTGATCATCTGGATGATGTCTTCGATCTGATCGGAGTCGACGATATCTTCCGGCAGATGGTCATTGACCTCGGCATAGGTCAGATAGCCCTGCTCCTTACCACGGGTGACAAGTAGCTTAAGCTGTGACTGCGGGTTTTGCTCCATAAGACGGTATCCACACTTCTGTTAATTAGATTGGTGTCGGTCGGCCATGCAGCCAACAATAACAGTTGAAGGCTTTAGATTATTGCCGCTGCCCTCGTGGCGGCTGTCGGGTCCGGCCCGAGCGATAATCGGCACTTAAGCCGCTGAGTTCGTTTGAGCTATGTTGCCTGCTCGAATGTTAATGTTCGTTACTTCCGCGCCAGCGCCTGGTTAAGTGACCACAGTTCGCGGCGCTCTTCGGCATTCAGACCCTGGGTCCGATCGCGAGCGATAAGTTCTTCCTGACGCTGCTCCAGCGCTGAGTCGTACATACTGGCCAGCGAATCCTTAAACATGGTTTCTACTTCGTCATCTACTACCATGTGGTTCCATGTCGCCAGCGTTTCAAGGTGCTGGCTAAAATTTGTTCCACGATATAACTCTAGTAGCTGTCCGGTGGTCAGGCCAGGATGGGCTGTGCAAGTATTCACTAACTCAACAAACAGCGGCAATCCAGCCATTTTTGACTGCTCCAGACCTTGCAGTGACGGCACCATGGCGGCCAGTTGCGGATTTTGCACCAACAGTCCAATCAGTATACGCATGGTTGTGCGCTTTAGCTGAGGCGCCAGCGTTGGCGTGGCGTTTTCCGCTTTCTTCGGTAACAGCTTCTCCAGCTGGCTGTCATCGAGAATACCTAAGTACTTACCCAGTTCCTGGCGCAGATAGATGCGCAGCGTTTCACCTGGAATCTGGCTAATCAGCGGCAGTGCCAGGGTGCTGAGTCGCGCACGTCCGTCACGCGATGACAAATCCACCTGCGGCATCAGCGAGTCAAATAAGAAGCTGGAGAGCGGCATTGCCTGCTCCATCCGCGCTTCAAACGCCTCTTTGCCCTCTTTACGCACCAGCGTATCCGGGTCTTCCCCGTCCGGCAGGAACATAAAGCGTAGCTGACGACCGTCGGTCATGTAAGGTAATGCTGTTTCTAATGCACGCCATGCGGCCTCGCGACCAGCACGATCGCCGTCATAACAACAGATTACGTTGTCAGTCGAGCGGAAAAGAAGTTGAATATGGTCGGCGGTTGTTGAGGTGCCAAGCGAGGCGACAGCATAATCAATGCCAAATTGCGCCAGCGCCACCACATCCATATAACCCTCCACAACCAGCAAACGTGCAGGCTCTGGATGGTTCTTCTGAGCTTCATACAGGCCATATAACTGGCGGCCTTTGTGAAAAATATCGGTTTCCGGTGAGTTAAGGTACTTCGGCATACCATCGCCCAAGACGCGGCCACCAAAACCGATTACCCGCCCGCGTTTATCGTGAATAGGAAACATCACGCGTTCACGGAAGCGGTCGTAGCTGCGACCTTTATCGTTGGTCACCAGCATTCCGGCATCGATCAGCGACTGACGATTTTCCTCGTCGCGACCAAAGCGTTTTAATACGTTGTCCCAGCCCGGCGGTGCAAAACCAATCGCGAAATGTTTGATCACTTCGTCGCTCAGTCCCCGTTTTGCCAGATAGTCGCGCGCAGGCGCGGCAGGGCCTTGTGGCAGTGCTTGTTGATAGAAGCTGCTCAAGCCTTCCATTAACTGATACAGGCTTTGACGCTGATGACGTTCCAGCTGACTTGGGCCACTACCCGCCTCATACGGCACTTCAAGCCCGTACAATGTGGCAAGCTCTTCAATGCTTTCGACAAACTCCAGACGGTCATAGTTCATCAGAAAGTCGATTGCGTTGCCGTGGGCACCACAGCCGAAGCAGTGATAGAACTGCTTTTCACCATTTACAGTAAAAGAGGGCGTTTTCTCGTTATGGAAAGGACAGCACGCATGATAGTTCTTACCCTGCTTTTTCAGCTTCACTCGTGCATCGATCAGATCCACGATGTCTGTGCGCGCTAACAGGTCATTGATAAATACGCGTGGGATTCGTCCAGCCATAAGCCCCGATTGTTCTGCCTATAAAATGGTTCAGCTCATAAACGAGAACAAGCCGCGCATTCCTTTCGGAAAGCACGGCCTCTTATAATGACTCTGTCTGCGTGTAATACGCGATGGAGGCGGACCCCCAGAAGAAATTAGTACAGACGAGTGCGGCGTGCGTTTTCGCGAGCCAGTTTCTTCGCGTGGCGTTTTACTGCAGAAGCTTTAGCGCGCTTACGTTCGGTCGTTGGTTTTTCATAAAACTCACGACGACGAACTTCAGCCAGAACGCCTGCTTTCTCACAAGAACGCTTGAAGCGACGCAGTGCTACGTCGAAAGGCTCGTTTTCACGTACTTTAATTACCGGCATGTAACTCTCACCTCGATAAATTCGGTTTTGCGGCTGGCGTCAGTGCCAGCTCATTTCAAAATGGTGCGGAATTTTACTCCAACATACGCTGCGTTGTAAAGCACCATGAGCTAATGAAACCAACAGAAGCGCCTGTGCGGCTGCCGGTTTTTTTCAGGGGGCTGATTATACAACAATCAGTTTGCTCACGTTGGAAAATTTTCTGCTTATTGTTCATGGAGTAACCGCTTAGCCGTCAAAATAGCCGCAGCGCAATCAGCGGTTGTGGTAAACTGCGCGCCGCGAGAAAGAGGTAAAAATTAATGCGTGTACTGGGAATTGAAACATCCTGCGATGAGACCGGCATCGCGATTTATGATGATGTCAGCGGTTTGCTGGCCAATCAGCTGTACAGCCAGGTAAAGCTGCATGCGGATTACGGCGGCGTGGTGCCTGAGCTGGCGTCACGCGATCACGTGCGTAAAACCGTGCCATTGATTCAGGCGGCGTTAAAAGAGGCCGGACTGACGGCGCAGGATATTGACGGCGTGGCATACACCGCCGGGCCGGGCCTGGTCGGTGCGCTGCTGGTCGGCGCGACCATTGGTCGTTCACTGGCGTTTGCCTGGGACGTGCCTGCCGTGCCGGTACACCATATGGAAGGCCATTTGCTGGCACCGATGCTGGAAGAGAATCCACCGGAATTTCCTTTTGTAGCGCTGCTGGTATCGGGTGGTCACACCCAGCTGATTAGCGTGACCGGCATCGGTGAATATACTCTGCTCGGCGAGTCGATTGACGATGCCGCCGGTGAAGCCTTCGACAAAACCGCGAAGCTGCTGGGGCTGGATTATCCTGGCGGACCGATGCTGTCGAAAATGGCGCAGCAAGGAGTGGCGGGGCGTTTTACGTTCCCGCGCCCGATGACTGACCGTCCGGGCATGGATTTCAGCTTTTCCGGTCTGAAAACCTTCGCCGCCAATACTATTCGTGAAAACAGTGACGATGCGCAGACCCATGCGGATATCGCGCGCGCCTTCGAGGATGCGGTGGTCGATACGCTGGCGATCAAGTGTAAACGTGCGCTGGAAAGCACCGGGTTTAAGCGCCTGGTGATTGCCGGTGGCGTCAGCGCTAACCGGACTCTGCGCAGTAAGCTGGCGGAAATGATGCAGGCGCGGGGTGGTGAAGTGTTTTATGCGCGCCCGGAGTTCTGCACCGATAACGGCGCAATGATTGCCTATGCCGGCATGGTGCGTCTGAAAGGTGGTACACGCGGTGAGCTGAGCGTAACGGTGCGCCCGCGCTGGCCGCTGGCTGAATTACCGGCAATCTGATGTCAAAAAAAATCCGCGTTAAGCGGATTTTTTGTCTTTATTCTTTTTCTTCCAGATCTTACTTTCCTGCCCGCGCCACAAGCGCTGGATATTGTCGTGATGACGCAACAAAATCAGGCAGGAGAGCATGGCCACCGGAAAGGTAAACTGCGGTTTAAACCACCAGACGTAGAATGGTGCAATCAGCGCGCTGACAATCGCTCCTAGCGAGGAGTAGCCGCTGAGTAATACCGTCAGTAGCCAGGTGCCGGCCATCAGGCCGGTAAGATCAAAGCCGATGGGGGCGATAGCGCCAAAGGCGGTCGCGACACCTTTACCGCCTTTAAAATGGAAGAACACCGGATAAATATGGCCGAGGCAGGCAGCGATGGCGGTCAGGCCGAGATACACCGGCGAAACGCCAAGAAAGTAAGCCAGCCATACCGGCAGCATGCCCTTCAGCACGTCAAAGATCAGCACCGCCGCCGCCGCACCTTTACCGCCGATGCGTAACACATTAGTCGCACCGGGATTGCCGGAACCACTCTGACGAGGGTCGGGTAAACCTGCGAGACGACACACCAAAATCGCGCTGGAAATGGAGCCGCAGAGATACGCGAAAATAATCATACCAAGCGCGATAGCACTCATAACACCGTCCCGTTCCGTAAGGGTCGTTTTATTCTCATCATCTGTGGATAATACGCATAAACCGCCAGAAGTGGTATCCGGCTAACGCAAAAACAGAGACTGACATCATGGATATTGTATTTATTGAACAGCTAACTGTCATCACCACCATTGGTGTGTATGACTGGGAACAGACCATTCAGCAGAAATTAGTGCTCGATGTCGAAATGGCATGGGACAACCGTAAAGCCGCGGCCAGCGATGATGTAAATGACTGTCTGAGCTATGCCGACGTTTCTGAAGCGATCATTTCTCACGTCGCCGACGGTAAGTTCGCGCTGGTTGAGCGGGTGGCGGAAGAGGTGGCCTCATTGTTGTTATCGCGCTTCGCGTCGCCGTGGGTGCGAATTAAAGTCAGCAAACCGGGTGCGGTAGCACAGGCGGCGCAGGTTGGCGTAATAATTGAGCGCGGGACTAATCCGAAATAAATTCAATGTGATTGCCATCACAATGAAACCAAACCACATTAGCATGTGTCATAAGCCTGTTGAAAACGTATCAGGCATTTCTTTCTGGCGGTCACCTGTTAAAGCGGCCGCCTTTTTAGTGGTTTAAATATTTAGGGTAGAGGACGATTGATGGCAGATATTCATCAGCTTTGGGTGGCAGCGATCCTGGGCGTTGTTGAGGGGCTAACCGAGTTTCTTCCAGTCTCATCCACCGGTCATATGATCATTGTCGGCCATCTGTTGGGGTTCGAAGGTCAGAAGGCGGAGACTTTTGAAGTCGTTATCCAGCTGGGTTCGATTCTGGCCGTAGTGGTGATGTTCTGGCGTCGCCTGTTTGGACTGATTGGTATTCACTTTGGCGAAGTCAAACATGAAGGGAGCGGAACCGGCCACCTGACGCTGATTCATATCCTGCTGGGGATGGCGCCAGCGGTGGTGATTGGCCTGCTGTTACACGATCAAATCAAATCGTTGTTTAATCCAATTAATGTGATGTATGCGCTGGTGGTTGGCGGTGTGCTGCTGCTGGCGGCAGAATTCCTGAAGCCGAAGACGCCAAAAGCCGAAGGGATCGACGATATCACTTATCGCCAGGCGTTTGTCATCGGTTGCTTCCAGTGTCTGGCGCTGTGGCCGGGCTTCTCGCGTTCAGGTGCGACCATTTCCGGCGGGATGCTGATGGGCGTCAGCCGTTACGCGGCGTCAGAGTTCTCGTTTATTCTGGCCGTACCGATGATGATGGGCGCAACCGTGCTGGATCTGTACAAGAGCATGGGCTTCCTCAGCATGGCTGACTTCCCGATGTTTGCCGTTGGTTTTGTCACCGCCTTTATCGTCGCGCTGGTGGCGATTAAAACCTTCCTGCATATCATCAAACGTATTTCGTTTGTGCCGTTCGCGATCTATCGCTTTATCGTCGCTGCTGCGGTTTATATGGTGTTTGTTTAGTTTATGGCAGGGCCAGCAATGCTGGCCCTTGTTTTATGCTGCTTTCCACGCCGCCAACGCGGCAACTCTTCTGCGCGTTAACTCTTCTCTTACCGCGGGCCCTG
>NZ_JRXE01000012.1:48634-102974 GCF_001267535.1 Winslowiella iniecta
GAAATCGCCCTGCGGATAGGGATTGCTTTCAAAACCGGTACGCCCGCGGGCATCGGCTTCACTGGTTAAGGCAATCTGCCCGACGCGCTGTGGTTTTCGCCAGGCATCAATACGATCAAACAGCTGAATTAAGATTTCGGGCGGATGCTTCTCGATGGTATGCACCAGATCATGAACCTCGGCAACCAGTATCGACAGATCACGGATATGATTCGGCACGCGCAGCCGCTGACAAAGGCCTTCCACCAGCGGCACACCGGCCAGGCCGTGGCCGTGATGGCTCGGCCATTTCTCCGGCGGCGTCAATGCCTTACCAAAATCGTGACACAGCGTGGCGAAGCGCACGTCAGTTTCCGGGCTGAGCTGCGCTGCAATCGCCAGCGTCATCAGAGTATGAATGCCGGTATCAATTTCCGGATGCCATTTGGCCGGAGCCGGGACGCCGTACAGATTGTCGATTTCCGGGAACAACACCGCCAGTGCTTCACAGTCGCGCAGCACCTGAAAATAGACCTGTGGATTCGCTGATTGCAGCGCACTCTCCGTCTCTTTCCACACTCGCTCAGCGGTTAAATGTGCCAGCTCGCCACTGGCGGCCATCTGCCGCATCAGCTGCCGGGTGTCATCGGCGATACGAAAACCGAGGTGAGCAAACCGGGCGGCAAAGCGCGCCACGCGTAATACCCGCAGTGGATCTTCATTAAACGCGGCGGAGACATGGCGTAGCAGGCGCTTTTCCAGATCGTCACGGCCACCGTAAGGATCGATAAACTCGCCGTGCTCATCGCGGGCAATGGCGTTAATCGTCAGATCGCGGCGCATTAAATCCTGCTCAAGCGTGACCTCCGCAGCGAAATCGGTGACGAAGCCGGTGTAGCCCTGGCCAGACTTTCGTTCAGTACGCGCCAGCGCATACTCTTCACGGCTTTTGGGATGGAGGAATACCGGGAAGTCACGGCCAACCTGTTGATAGCCCTGTTCGAGCATGGCTTGCGGTGTGGCACCGACCACTACCCAATCTTTATCTTTGACCGGCAGCTTAAGCAGACCATCGCGTACAGCACCACCGACAAGGTAAGTTTTCACTACTGATCTCCAGAGCACATTCGTGGCTAAATTCGGGGTATTAAAAGTCAAACAGGGTAATTGTCGCACAAACGAGGGTAAATTGCGGGCAGGAAAAAACGGACGACGAAAACGCCGCCCGTACAAAACAGGATCCGGATGCGCCCGGAAATCAGTTCATCCAGCGGTCGCTTTTCTTACGGCGCGGAATCATATGTGGCAGCAGCAGACCTAACAGCAGGCCAACACCGGCTACGCCACCGCCATACATAAACCACTGCATAATGATGGTGCGCTGCTTATCATCAAGCTGCACATTCGCGGCGTTAACTTTTTTCTGCGCAACCACTAACTCATTCTTTAGCTTCTGATTTTCATCTTTCAGCCCGTTAATCACGCTGTCGCTACCGGCGACTTTCTTCTGCATATCGGCGGTACGCTGATTCCAGCTGCCATCAATATTGGTCAGCTTGTCAGTCAAATCTTTTACCTGCTTTTCTAACTCCGGCACGCGGGTACGCAGGCTTGGCTGCTCGCTCAGCTGTGCCAGTGGAATCCAGGTGGTGCGTCCGTTGGCATCACGAATCTGCCCATATTTGCTGTTATCATTGGTTTGCAGCAGGGTCACTTCATCACCGGCATTCACCGTACCAATCAGGCGGTAGTCGTCGCTGGGGCCGCTACGTACCCAGGTGGATAATTCGTCGGAAATATAGCGTTTTTCTTCAGCATGGGCGGAAAGGGTTACGCTGAAAGTCAGCAAAGTCAGGCCAATTAAGTGTGATTTCTTCATTAGATGTCGTTTTTGCATAAAGTCCGGGAAAGTAAAGGCACAGTCTGGAGAGGCTCCGCATAAATCTGAATGAGAACTATCCTGGTCTCAAAGTGATGCCGGTGCGCGGGCGAAAGTGCAAGAAAGCCGAGACAGCAGCGGTTTTTCTGCATTACTCTTCACTCTTAAACTTTGCCTAATCTCAACTGCCTGTGCCAGTGAGTATCTGAATAAGAAAATATGACCATCGAAATCGAATTAAAGTTCATTGTGTTGCCGGAAGCGGCAACAAAACTTGCCGCACAACTCGCTGCATGGCCGCATCAGCACATCCCTGCGGTGGCGCTGACCAATATCTATTTTGAGACCGCAGATAATCAGTTGCGGCGCTGGGATATGGGGCTGCGCATTCGTGGTTTCGGTGAGCACTATGAAATGACGTTAAAAACCGCCGGTCAAACCATCGGCGGACTGCATCAGCGCCCGGAATATAACATCGACCTGCAACAGCCTGAACTTGATATTCATCTGTTACCCGCAGAAATCTGGCCTGCTGGCTGCGATCTGGCAGCGCTGCAACAGCAGCTTAAGGCGCTGTTCAGCACCCATTTCCAGCGTGAGAAGTGGCTGGTGAGCTATAAAGGCAGTGAGATTGAAGTGGCGTTTGACCGCGGTGAAGTGGCGGCAGGGGAACTTAGCGAGCCACTGTATGAAGTGGAGCTGGAGCTGAAAAGCGGCGAGCGCGCTGATCTGCTGGCGTTTGCTGCCGAGCTGGGAAAAATGGGCGGACTTCGCCTTGGCAGCCTGAGTAAAGCGGCGCGTGGCTATGCGCTGGCGCAGGGTAAACCTCAGCTGGCGCTGCGTCCGCTGCCGGTAATGCAGGTTAAGCGCAAAGCGACGGTGGAAGAGGGGATGCGTGCAGCATTTATGCTGGGGCTAAGCCAGTGGCAATACCACGAAGAGTTGTGGCTGCGGGGCAGCGCCGCCGCGCAGGCTTCGGTACAGGAAGCGCTGGAAACGCTGCGTCAGGCATTTTCGCTGTTTGGTGTGCTGGTACCGCGTAAGGCGAGCAGTGAACTGCGTCAAAATCTTACCGCGCTGGAAGAGGCGCTGAATGTGAAGCGTCTTGAAGCACAAAGCTTCTGTTTCAGCCCGTTATGGCTGGATACCCAGTTAGCACTAACTAACTGGCTGGCCACGGAGCACTGGCGCAAGTTTATTGATGCAAAAGCCGATGCCAAATTGCAGGGTTCGTTTAAGCGGTTCGCCGATATTATGCTGGGTCGTCTCGCTGCTGAGATGAAAGAGAGCTTCGATAACATCCATCACAACGGTGAGTATCAGGATAAAGCGCCGCGACTGGAGCGCCAGCTGTTAGCGGTGCATTTGTTAGCCGGTGCTTACGACAGTGCCGCTGTCGAAGCCTGGACCGGTAGCTGGACGCAACTGCTGCATGCGATTCGTCACCAGCAAGAGAGCTGGCTGGATGCGCATTGCCGTCAGGCAGTGAAGCAGCCAGCATTCTGGATGAACGGCAGCCCTAAAGAGCGCCCGGAAAACTAATTATTATGTAAACAGCACGGGGGATTATTCCCGTTATTTGCTATCGTCATCAGGGAGTGTTTATGTTGCCATCGTTATCACAACCGTTGCCGCCGCTATTGCTGGAGCAAGCTGCAAGAGTGGCCGAGCGGTGGGATCTGCCGTTAAGTGAGTTCAGCGCACAGCAGCAGGCGGTGCTGGCGTTCAGCGATTTCATCAGTGAAAACGTGGCCCAGCACCCTCACTGGTGGCAGCAAATGCAGCAGGTGGCACCACAACCTGATGAATGGCAGCACTATCAGCAGTGGCTGGACAGCCAGCTGGAGGCGGTGGCCGATGAGAATGCGTTGATGCGCGAGCTGCGTCTGTTTCGTCGTCATATGCTGGTGCGTATCGCCTGGATGCAGACGCTGGCGTACAGCAACACGGAACAATCCCTGCAACAGCTGAGCGTGCTGGCGGAAACCTTAATTGTCACCGCGCGCGACTGGCTGTATCAGGCTTGCTGCAAGGATTGGGGAACGCCGTGTAATGCCGAAGGCGAAGCGCAGCCGTTGCTGATTCTCGGCATGGGCAAACTCGGCGGTGGCGAACTGAATTTCTCTTCGGATATCGATCTGATTTTCTCTTACCCGGAAAACGGCGTCACGCACGGTGGCCGCCGCGAGCTGGATAATGCGCAGTTCTTCACGCGGCTGGGGCAACGGCTGATTAAAGTACTCGATCAGCCGACGGTGGATGGCTTTGTGTATCGCGTCGATATGCGCCTGCGCCCGTTTGGCGACAGCGGGCCGCTGGTGCTGAGTTTTGCCGCGCTGGAGGATTACTACCAGGAGCAGGGGCGCGACTGGGAACGCTACGCCATGGTCAAAGCGCGACTGATGGGCGACAAAGATGACCGCTGGAGTCAGGAATTACGCCAGATGCTGCGGCCATTCGTCTTCCGCCGCTATATCGATTTCAGTGTGATTCAGTCACTGCGCAATATGAAAGGGATGATTGCGCGTGAAGTGCGTCGTCGTGGTCTGACGGACAATATTAAGCTCGGTGCCGGCGGGATTCGTGAAACCGAGTTTATCGTGCAGGTGTTTCAGCTGATTCGCGGCGGACGTGAGCGTTCGCTGCAACTGCGTTCACTGTTGCCGACGCTACAGTCGATTGGCGCGTTAAATTTGCTGCCCGCATCGCAGATTGAGCAACTGCATCACAGCTATCTGTTTTTGCGCCGACTGGAAAATCTGTTGCAGAGCATCAATGATGAACAGACCCAGACGTTACCCGGCGATGAGCTTAACCGCACGCGGCTGGCCTGGGCGATGGGCTTTGTCGACTGGGCTGGGCTGCACATCGCGCTGGATGCGCATATGGCGGCGGTGCGGGCGATTTTCGACGAGCTGATTGGCGATGACGCGCCGGAAATCGATGAGCACCAGCAGGGGGCTGATTACGGCGTGCTGTGGCAGGACAAGCTGGAAGAGATCGATTTGGCCCCCCTGGTGCCGCATCTTGATGATATTGGCCGCCATAGCCTGCTGCGGGAAATTACCGATTTCCGCCAGGATGTGGATAAGCGCACTATCGGCCCACGCGGTCGTCAGGCGTTGGATCAGCTGATGCCGCGTTTGCTGAGTGAGGTCTGCCCGCGTGATGACGCGGCGATTACTCTCAGCCGCTTAACGCCGCTGCTGCTCGGCGTGGTCACGCGCAGTACCTATCTTGAGCTGCTGACCGAATTTCATGGCGCATTGCGTCATCTTATCCGGCTGTGCGCCGCGTCACCGATGCTGGCCAGCCAGCTGTCGCGCCATCCATTACTGCTTGATGAGCTGTTAGATCCGGCCACGCTCTACCAGCCGACCGCTACCGATGCCTATCGCGACGAGCTGCGTCAGTATCTGTTGCGTATTCCGGAGGATGACGAAGAGCAGCAGCTGGAAGCACTGCGCCAGTTTAAACAGGCGCAGCATCTGCGTATTGCCGCGGCGGATATCGCTGAAACGCTGCCGGTGATGAAAGTCAGCGACCATTTAACCTGGCTGGCAGAAGCAATTATCGAATCGGTGGTGCAGCAGGCGTGGAATAGGATGGTGCAGCGCTATGGCCAGCCGTCACATTTAAGCCACGAAGGCGAACGCGGCTTTGCGGTGGTCGGCTACGGCAAGCTGGGCGGCTGGGAGCTGGGCTACAGTTCCGATCTCGATCTGGTGTTTTTGCACGACTGCCCGAATGATTCTGTAACCGACGGCGAGCGCAGTATCGACGGACGCCAGTTCTATCTGCGGCTGGCGCAACGCATTATGCATCTGTTTAGCACCCGCACGTCATCGGGCATTCTGTATGAAGTGGATGCCCGTCTGCGGCCTTCCGGTGCTGCCGGGATGCTGGTCAGCACCTTTGACGCTTTCGATGATTATCAGCGCAATGAAGCCTGGACCTGGGAGCATCAGGCGCTGGTGCGGGCGCGTATCGTCTATGGTGAAGCGGAACTCAGCCGTCGTTTTGATGATATTCGTCGCGGTATTCTCTGCCAGCCGCGCGATGGCGACCAGCTGAAAACCGAAGTGCGCGAGATGCGGGAAAAAATGCGTGCGCATCTTGGCAGCAAACATAAAGGGCGCTGGGATATCAAAGCGGATGCGGGTGGCATCACGGATATTGAATTCATTACACAATATCTTGTCTTACGCTACGCTTCGCAAGAACCGAAGCTGACGCGCTGGTCAGATAACGTGCGCATCCTCGAGTTAATGGCAAATTACGACCGGATGGATGAAAGCGAAGCTAAAGCACTGACCAATGCCTATGTCACTTTGCGTGATGAGCTGCATCATCTGGCATTGCAGGAGCTGCCGGGTCATGTTGATGACGAGTGCTTTATTGAGGCGCGAGAAGGCGTTACTGCCAGCTGGAAACGCTGGCTGGAAGCCTGATTGCTATCCCGCCGGGATAGACAGAGTTTTTAGCAATTATGCTATTATCCCGCGCAATATTTTTCTGCAGTCTGGAGTGTCAGGAATGAAAGTAACACTGCCCGATTTTAACCGCGCAGGCGTGCTGGTGGTTGGTGATGTGATGTTGGATCGCTACTGGTATGGCCCAACCAGCCGTATCTCACCGGAAGCACCGGTGCCGGTAGTCAAAGTGGATAATGTCGAAGATCGCCCGGGCGGCGCGGCTAACGTGGCAATGAATATTGCTTCACTGGGTGCCGAATCGCGGCTGGTTGGTTTAACCGGCATTGATGATGCGGCACAGGCGCTGAGCGCGACTCTGGGTAGCGTTAACGTACAGTGTGATTTTGTGGCGGTGCCAACCCATCCAACGATCACCAAGTTACGTATTCTTTCCCGCAATCAACAACTTATCCGCCTCGATTTCGAGGAAGGATTTGAAGGTGTCGATCCGCAGCCGATCCACGATCGCATCTCTGCGGCACTGCCTGATATCGGCGCACTGGTACTCTCTGATTACGCCAAAGGCGCACTGGCCAGTGTTCAAGCGATGATCAAACTGGCGCGCGACGCCGGGGTGCCGGTGCTGGTCGATCCAAAAGGCACGGATTTTGCCCGCTATCGCGGTGCGACACTGTTAACGCCTAACTTCTCCGAGTTTGAAGCGGTGGTCGGTAAATGCCACAGCGAAGAGCAGATTGTTGAGCGCGGCATGAAACTGATTGCTGACTTTGCGCTGTCGGCGCTGCTGGTAACGCGTTCTGAAAACGGCATGACGCTGCTGCAACCGGGTAAAGCGCCGCTGCATCTGCCAACGCAGGCGCAGGAAGTGTTTGATGTGACCGGCGCAGGCGATACGGTAATTGGCGTACTGGCGGCCACGCTGGCGGCCGGTGATTCGCTGGAAGAAGCCTGTTTTATGGCGAATGCGGCGGCAGGCGTGGTGGTTGGCAAGCTGGGAACCTCAACCGTCAGCACGGTTGAACTGGAAAATGCCATTCATGCGCGTCCGGAAACCGGTTTTGGCGTGATGAATGAAACCCAGCTGAAACATGCGGTTGAGCAGGCGCGCCAACGCGGTGAGAAAGTGGTGATGACCAACGGTTGTTTCGACATTCTGCATGCTGGTCACGTCTCTTATCTGGCTAACGCGCGCAAGCTGGGCGATCGTCTGATTGTGGCGGTAAACAGTGATGCCTCAACGAAACGTCTGAAAGGCGAAAGTCGTCCGGTTAATCCGCTGATTAATCGCATGATTGTGCTGGGTGCGCTGGAAGCGGTTGACTGGGTGGTGGCGTTTGAAGAGGACACGCCACAGCGTTTAATCGCGGACGTATTGCCGGATCTGCTGGTCAAAGGCGGAGATTATAAGCCAGAGGATATTGCCGGCAGCAAAGAGGTGTGGGCAAACGGCGGCGACGTGCGCGTGCTGAACTTTGAAGACGGCATCTCTACCAGCAATATCATCAAAAGTATTCGCTCAGCAAAAAGCTGATGCGTAAACAGCGGGACGTCTGTCCCGCTGTTTTGACCGATTACTGCGGATCTTCAGTCTTAATCACTGCTTTTGGCGCAGTGTCGGTTGCGCGGCTTTCCAGCGTGGCAAGACGCTGCTCCAGCACGGCCAGCTTTTCACGCGTGCGCAACAATACCTGCGTCTGGACATCAAACTCTTCGCGATTTACCAGATCCATGCGCGTCAGCTGTGCCTGCAATACCTGACGGATTTTCTTCTCAACGTCGTCGCCAAATTCACGAATGCCCTTAGGCATGGATTCATGAACCTGACGAGCAAGTTGTTCAATTTTTTTCGGGTCAATCATGGCGGTTTCCTGGTCGCAACAAGTATCTGATAAGTGTAATGCCAGAAGGCAAAAGGATAAACCTTAAAACTGCATCGCCGTGATACTTCAGGCCGCAGGTGTATTTAAGACCTGTTGCGCATAACAATTTGCTGTTTTTGTTCGTTGCTCTGTTTTTTTATTGGCGCTATAGTGAGTTCGCTTATTCTCAGGGCGGGGCGAAATTCCCCACCGGCGGTAAATCAGCTGACGCTGAAAGCCCGCGAGCGCTTCTGGCCGCCAGGCCGAAGGTCAGCAGATCCGGTGTAATTCCGGAGCCGACGGTCAGAGTCCGGATGGGAGAGAGTAACGATATTTGTCGGGCTGTACCCGGCGCGCGTTATTTTTTGTCACTGCATGACACTCCTCAAGATCGCCCTGATTCTGGTAACCCATACACTTAATAAGGTTTATTTACCATGAATCAGACGCTACTTTCTGAATTTGGCACGCCGGAACAGCGTGTAGAACGTGCAATCGCAGCGCTGCGTGAAGGTCGCGGCGTAATGGTACTGGACGATGAAAATCGTGAAAACGAAGGTGATATGATCTTCGCCGCAGAGACCATGACGGTTGAACAAATGGCACTGACCATTCGCCACGGCAGCGGCATTGTTTGCCTGTGCCTTACCGAAGAACGCCGTCAGCAGCTCGAATTACCGATGATGGTGGAAAATAACACCAGCTCCTTTGGCACCGGCTTTACCGTGACTATCGAAGCGGCCGAAGGCGTGACCACCGGGGTGTCGGCATCCGATCGCCTGACCACTATCAAAACTGCCATTGCCGATAACGCTAAACCTTCTGATCTGAATCGTCCGGGACACGTGTTCCCGTTGCGTGCGCATCAGGGCGGCGTACTGTCGCGTGGCGGCCACACTGAAGCCACCATTGACCTGGTGACGCTGGCAGGATTTAAACCTGCCGGAGTACTGTGCGAATTGACTAACGATGACGGTTCAATGGCGCACGCGCCGGAAGCTATTGTGTTTGCTAAACAACACGATATGCCGGTTGTGACGATTGAAGATTTAATCGCCTACCGCCAAAGCCGTTAATCTACTGGCGGCAGCAATGCGGCACGGGAGTCGAAAACGGCTCCCGTACATGATTCCGCAATGTCCGCGCAACGTTAACCCGCGCCCGCGCTTTGCAATAATGCCAGACTGAATCCCATTACCGTCATACCACAAAGCACGCCATAGCTCGGGTTATTGTGCGGGTCGATCTCTTTCGCCAGCGGCATCAGTTCATCTACCGACAGCGCCACCATAATACCCGCCACCGCGGCCATCACTGCTGCCATGATCACCGGTGATACCATCGGGCCAAGCAGCAAATATGCCAGCAGGCCGCCGAGAATTTCCGCCATACCGGAAACACAGGCCCAGAAGAGTGCTTTGCTTTTTGAACCAGTCGCAGCATACATCGGTCCGGCTACCGCCAGCCCTTCAGGAATATTATGGATAGCCACCGCTAACGCGATACCGAGACCCAGCTCCAGATCGCTGCTGGCGGTAACAAAAGTGGCAATTCCTTCAGGAAAGTTGTGCAAACTGATACCAAGCGTCAGTAAAATCGCGGTGCGACGCAGATTTTGCGGCGGATTGCTGTGGCTCGCCATATCCTGCGGATGCTGATGCGGCACCATGCGATCCAGTGCAAAATACCCCAGCAGGCCGAGCATAAACATGCCGTAACCCAGCATCGGCGGCATTCCTGGCGCATGCAGTGCAGCAGGCAGCATTTCCATCAAGGAGATCAGTAACATAATGCCAGCGGCAAAGCCGAGGGCGAACGCCAACAGACGATTTGAAGGTTTCTGTCCGATAACCCCCAATAAGGCACCGATAAAAGTGGCAGCGCCCGCGAGGATCGTCAAAAGCAAAGGGACTGACATCTCACTCTCCGTTAATTATTTCACTGTAGATTATCAGCCAGCGGCTATTCAAATTTATTGACCATCTTCATCACCGTTATCCGAGTTCTTCCGGTGATTAAACGGCGTAAGGTAACAGTCATTAACCTTACCACTCTTTCCGGGGATGAATAATGAGTCAAACACGTATGCCGGCTCTTTTCCTGGGTCACGGCAGCCCAATGAACGTACTGGAAGAAAATATCTATACCGCAAGCTGGCGCAAGCTGGGTGAAACCCTGCCGCGACCTAAGGCGATCATTGCGGTTTCCGCTCACTGGTATACGCGCGGTACGGCGGTAACCGCGATGGAGCAGCCACGTACCATCCATGATTTTGGTAACTTTCCGCAGGCGCTGTTTGATACGCACTACCGTGCCGCTGGCTCGCCAGCGCTGGCGCAGCAGATTGCAGATGCGCTGTCGCCGGTTGAGGTGCAGCTCGATCAGCAGTGGGGCTTTGACCACGGCTCCTGGGGCGTGTTGATCAAAATGTACCCGGATGCAGATATTCCGGTGGTGCAGCTGAGCGTCGATGGCACCAAACCACCGGCGTATCATTTCGAACTGGGACGCAAGCTGGCGGCACTGCGCGAGCAGGGAATTATGATTGTTGCCAGCGGTAACGTGGTGCACAACCTGCGCATGGCGCGCTGGCAGGGCGAAGCAGATCCCTATCCGTGGGCTGAGTCGTTTAACCAGTATGTGCGCGATAATCTGAACTGGCAGGGGCCGGATGTGGAACATCCGCTGGTGAATTTTATGAGCCACGAAGGTGCGGCCTTATCCAACCCGACGCCGGAGCACTATTTGCCGCTGTTGTACGTATTAGGAGCCAGAGCGCCAGATGAAGCGATTTCGATCCCGGTTGACGGGATTGAGATGGCGTCATTGAGTATGCTGTCGGTGCAGGTAGGTTAATCTAACTGTAGGGGAGCCGTTTTCGGCTCCCGTCCTGATGGCTTGCGGGGGCTAACCGTAATAATTATTCGATAAATGCGTGCGGATAAAAGCGTGAAAGATCCTGCGTGATCAGCGCGCGATCTTCACGCAGGCCAATGCCGGCAGGTTGATCGTCAATCAGCCAGCTGCCGATCAAGGTATAGCTGTCGCCGAATTTAGGCAGTTCATGGAATTGCTGAACAATCATGCCTTCTTCGCCGTATGGCCCGTCAACGCGGGCAATTTCCTCACCGTTTTCCACAATGCGGATATTTGCGCCTTCGCGGGAGAACAGCGGCTTCACCACATATTTGTCCATCGGCGGGAAATCATCTTCGGCAAAGTATGCAGGCAGCAAATTCGGGTGATTCGGGAACATTTCCCACAGCAACGGCAGCAGCGCTTTATTAGAAATAATGCTCTTCCACGCCGGTTCCAGCCAGCGCACGCCAGCATCTTCCAGTTTGGTTGAGAACATTTCGCGCAGCATAAACTCCCACGGGTAGAGCTTAAACAGATTACCAATGACCTGATCGTGAACATCGGTAAACTGGCCTTTTTCTCCGAGACCAATCTCATCAATATAGAGAAATTCGGTGGGTAAACCGGCTTCGGTCGCGCAGTCTTGCAGGTATTGCACCGTGCCACGATCTTCATCCGTATCCCGGCAGCAGGCAAAATGCAGCCAGCTGAATCCATGCTGTTGATGCAGCGCGGCAAAGCGTTCAATCAGCTTTTCTTGCAGACTGTTAAACTGGTCACTTCCGGCAGGCAACTGGCCCGCGTTCAGTTGATCTTCCAGCCAGATCCACTGGAAAAATGCCGCTTCATATAATGAGGTCGGCGTATCGGCGTTATTCTCCAGCAGCCTGGCATCGCCCTTGCCATCCCATGCCAGGTCGAGACGCGAATAGAGTGACGGCTGTGAAGTTTTCCACGACTGACGGACAAAGTCCCAGGTGTGTTTAGGGATGCGGAATTTGGTCATCAGCGCGTCGCTGTTGACCACTTTCTCGACCACCTGCAAGCACATCTGGTGCAGTTCGCGGGTGGTGTCTTCCAGATAATCAATCTGCGGCAGTGTGAACTGGTAATAAGCCTCTTCACACCAGTACGGTTCGCCGTGCATGGTGTGAAAACGAAAGCCATATTCGCTGGCTTTCTCTTGCCAGTTCGGTCGTTCGGTAATTGCAATGCGCTTCATCGGGCTGATTAGCCTCCGTAAGAACGGCTGGAGCCAGAAGTGGCGCTGCTACGCTGCATGCTGTTTTGCTTCGCCACGCTCTCACCAAAGCCGCCGCGTGTTACGGTGCTGGTGGTCGCCGGTTTTGGTGCCAGTGCGGTTTTCGGTACAGTCATGGTGCGGCCTGAAGTGGCATTACCATAGTTACGGCCGGTGGCATCAACAAACTTACCGTTAGCCGGGCTGTTTGGCGCGCGTGAGGTAAACAGCGGTTGTGATGCGCCACCGCTCATCATACGACCCATCATATAGCCCGCCATCAGCGGCATCCAGAAGCTGCCACTTTGCTGAGCTTCAGCATTGTTAGTGGTGCCAACACCGGCCTGTGCAGGCGTTTTCTGGCACTGGCTTTCACCAAACTCAGCAACACAGTCTTCACGGGTGGCATATTTTGGTGCGGTTTTTTCGGCTTCTTTCAGAGCGTTATTATAAGCGGTGGTGCATTGTGCACTCTGGCCTGGATTGGCTTTTGCACAATCATCCGCATTCTGGAACATGGAGACGGTTTCATCTGACTTTTCGCAGCCAGCCAGCATAAATACAGCAGTAACGGCCAGCGCAACTGGCGTTAAATGACGTGCGCTCCAGCTCTTACGGAAGGAGGCATGATTAATTTGTTTAGTCCGTTTCATGGCAATCTGTCCTGTGCCCAAAGGTAGTGCATAGAATAGGGGAAGAGTGGTGAAATTTGAAGCGGCGAGGCCAGGTGGAGCGCGGATCTTTACTTAGCTATACGTTTGATTGTGAAGGGGACAGTGATTACTGCCCCCGCGACGCGTTACTGGCTGAACGGGTTACGGCCAGTGCTGGCAGATGCACGCGGTGCAGCGGCAGGAGTGGCCTGCGTTTGTACCGGAGCCTGAGCCAGATTAGTGCTGTTTTCTGCGGCAGCATCTTGCTGCGGATTTTCTGGCGCAACCGCGTCAGGCGCAGTGGAAACATCTTTGCCTAAACGGTTGTTCAGCGCCGTCAGATCCTGCTCATTCAGCGTGCCGAGGGCAGATTTGATGTTCAGTTCGTTAATCATATAGTCATAACGGGCATCAGAAAGCTGCTGCTTGGCATTGTACAGCGTGGTGGTCGCATCCAGCACATCAACGATGGTGCGGGTACCCACCTGATAACCGGCTTCCATCGCATCCAGTGAGCTTTGCGCAGAAACCACGGCCTGTTTGTAGGCATTGATGCTGCTGATTGAAGCATTCACGTTGTTAAACGAGGAGCGAACGGTTTGTACCGTGGTGCGATGTGCGCTTTCCAGCTGCTCACTGGCGCTAACATAAGCGTATTGCGCCTGTTTCACCTGAGAAGTCACCGCGCCGCCGCTGTACAGCGGAAGCGTAAAGCTCAGGCCAACCTGGTTGCTGCCGGTAATGCTGTCGGTTGAACCGGAAGACTGGTTCGCGCGGCTGCCGCCGTATTTACTGTTCGACATGCCGGTAGAGGCAGTCAGATCAAGCGTTGGCATATGACCGGTTTCTGCTGAGCGAATCTGCTCACGCGCCAGATCTTGTGACAGGCGTGCAGATAACAGGCTCAGGTTACGGCTTTCCGCTTCTTTCAGCAGCGCGTTAACCGGCTGCGGCTTGTCAGTCTGGAAACGGTCGATATTCAGTGAAGCCAGTGACGGATAGTAGTTGCCGGTCACCTGACGCAGCGTTTCAACCGCATTGTCCAGCGCGTTACGTGCGGACACTTCATTTGCCAGCACGCTGTCATACTGCGCGCGCGCATTCTGCACATCAGTAATTGCCACTAAGCCAACATTAAAACGTTGAGTGGTCTGGTCTAACTGACGGTAGATCGATTGTTTCTGCGCTTCGATATAGGAAAGCGAGTCAATGGCGCGTAATACATTAAAATAGGCGGTGGCGCTGTTCAGCATCAGCGTCTGCTGCGCGGTCTGATAAGTGACATCCTGAATGCCGGCAGACTTCTCTTGCAGCGTCAGTGCGCGCCATTTTGACATATCAAACAGCGTTTGCGTCAGTTGTAATGTGCCGCTGGTGGTGTTGGAGTGCAGGCCACTGCTGTCGCGATAACCGTTGTTATAGGTATAATCTGCGCCCAGACCGAGTTGGGGTAATAACGGGCTGCGGGCTTCATTAATTTTTTCGAATGCAGCATCACGGTCGGCAGCAGAACTACGAAGGTCAGGGTTAGTGGTTCGCGCCTGCTGATAGACTTGCAGCAGGTTCTCTGCCTGACTTGCGACGCTGAAGCCCGCCAGGCCCAGGCCAATAAGTAATGGGAGCAGTTTCTTCATTTGCATTCCTTGTTGTGCAGCAATATTGCTATGGTAGCGCTGACATAAGCCAAAAAATAATCGCCGATTCTAGCAGAATCTGCCGCCAGGATAAGTTGGCTGAACGTGCCATCTTTCCTTAATTTACGTAAATCTTTCAGAAAGAACCATACTTCTCCGAGATTGAGATTTGAGATGCTCAATTTTGTCCCCAGCTTGCTAAGGAGGCGTAACGATGGGCAGCGAAAAAAAATACCCTATGACTTTCACAAAAAACGATGTAGAAATTATTGCACGTGACTCGCTTTATCGTGGTTTTTTTTCCATCCAGCGCTATCGCTTTCGCCACCGCCTGTTTAATGGCGAACTTAGCGGTGAGGTGGTGCGCGAAATTTTTGAGCGTGGTCACGCTGCGGTACTGTTACCCTATGATCCGATACGCGATGAAGTGGTATTGATTGAACAGATCCGCATCGCCGCATTTGATACCAGTCCAACGCCGTGGCTGATGGAAATGGTCGCCGGTATGATTGAGCCAGGTGAAAGTGTCGAAGATGTGGCGCGGCGTGAAGCGATTGAAGAGGCCGGATTAACCGTAGGTCGGGTGAAACCGATTATTAGCTATCTTGCCAGTCCGGGTGGCACCAGCGAGCGCTCATCGGTAATGGTCGGCGAAGTGGATGCTAGCGTGGCAGAGGGATGCCACGGTCTGGAGGAAGAGAATGAGGATATTCTCGTCCATGTGGTAAGCCGTCAACAGGCTTATCAGTGGGTGGAAGAGGGGAAAATTGACAACGCAGCCTCTGTCATCGCACTGCAATGGCTGGAGTTGCACCATAAGAAACTACGCGAAGAGTGGAATGCCAAATGATTAAGCGCTATACCCCTGATTTCCCGGAAATGATGCGTCTGTGCGAAACCAATTTCGCCCAGCTGCGTCGCTTGCTGCCCCGCATTGATGAGGCGGGTGAAACGGTGACTTATCAGGTTAACAGCGCCAGTTACAGCATCACCATTCAGGAATCGACCCGCTACACCACGCTGGTGGAAATTAAACAAACCGCTCCGGCAGTGAGTTACTGGAGCCTGCCATCAATGTCTGTCAGACTTTATCATGATGCTATGGTTGCGGAAGTGTGTTCGACGCAGCAGATCTATCGCTTCAAAGCACGCTATGATTATCCGAACAAAAAATTGCATCAACGTGACGAAAAGCATCAGATTAACCAGTTCCTTGCTGACTGGTTGCGCTACTGTTTAGCGCATGGCGCGATGGCTGTACCAGCCTGTTAACCGTGCGATAAGACGATAATGGCGTGGAGACTAAGGATACTCTTTGGATAGCCTGTTAAAACTTCCTGTGTCGAGTGGGGACAACATCAGGATTTTACAAATAACGGATACCCACCTTTTCGCAGGTAAAAATGAAACGCTGCTGGGTGTGAATACCTGGGCAAGTTATGACGCGGTGCTGGACGCCATCGAGGCGGAAGGGCGTCATTACGATTTGATCGTCGCGACAGGCGATCTGGCTCAGGATCATACGGTCGAGGCCTATCAGCATTTCGCTGAGGGTATTGCTCGTCTGCCGGTTCCTTGCGTCTGGTTACCGGGTAATCATGATTTTCAGCCGGCGATGTTTAACACCCTCGCCGAAGCGGATATCGCCGATGCCAAGCATGTGTTGCTGGGCGAAAGCTGGCAGGTGGTGCTGCTCGACAGTCAGGTATTTGGCGTGCCGCACGGTATGCTGAGCGACTATCAGGTTGAGTGGCTGGAGAACACGCTGGCGCAGCAGCCGCAGCGACATACGCTGGTATTATTGCATCACCATCCGCTGCCTTCGGGTTGTAACTGGCTTGATCAACACAGTTTACGCAATCCTCACGCGCTGGATGCGGTGCTGCAGCATTATCCACTGGCTAAAACGCTGCTCTGTGGCCATATCCATCAGGAACTGGATCTCGACTGGAACGGGCGACGTATTCTTGCGACGCCATCGACCTGCGTCCAGTTCAAACCACACTGCACCAATTTCACTATCGATTCCGTCGCGCCGGGCTGGCGCTGGTTAGATCTGTTTGCCGATGGTCGGGTAGCCACTCAGGTAGAGCGCCTGCAAACGCAGGATTTTAGCCCCGATCTCGACTCAGAAGGGTACTAAGCTATGGCGACGTTACTCTATCTGCATGGATTTAACAGCTCGCCGCAATCGGCGAAGGCGACGCAATTCCAGCGCTGGCTGGCTGAGCATGCGCCGGAGATTGAGATGCTGGTACCTCAGTTACCCGCTTTTCCCGATCATGCCGCCACACTGCTGGAAAGTCTGGTGATGGAGCGTGCCGGTGAACCGCTGGGCGTCGTCGGTTCCTCTTTAGGGGGGTATTACGCGACCTGGTTATCGCAATGCTTTATGTTGCCAGCGGTGGTGGTAAACCCCGCAGTACGGCCTTTTGAGCTGTTGGCCGACTATCTGGGTCACAACGAGAACCCATACACCGGCCAACATTATGTGTTAGAGTCTTGCCACATTCACGATCTGAAAGTCATGCAGATTGACCCGCTGGAGTCGCCCGATCTTATCTGGCTACTGCAACAAACGGGTGATGAAGTGCTCGACTACCGTCAGGCTCTGGACTACTACAGCGCCTGCCGCCAGACGGTAGAGGAGGGCGGAAATCATGCCTTTATCGGATTCGAACGCCATTTCCCGCAGATTCTCGACTTTATTGGCCTGAATCACGCCTGAAGCGATTGTGGGAACATAGCTAACCGTTTTTAAGCCACCAATCAGATTTATACGATGACTCAATCCAGCTACAACGCTGACTCCATTGAGGTACTCAGCGGCCTCGAACCCGTTCGCCGACGTCCGGGAATGTACACCGACACCTCACGCCCAAACCATCTGGGCCAGGAAGTCATAGATAACAGCGTCGATGAAGCGTTAGCGGGCCATGCTAAACGTGTCGAAGTGATTCTGCACGCCGATCAGTCGCTGGAAGTGATCGATGACGGTCGTGGTATGCCGGTGGATATCCACCCGGAAGAGGGCGTGCCGGCGATCGAGCTGATTCTTTGCCGTCTGCATGCCGGTGGTAAATTCTCCAATAAGAACTATCAGTTCTCCGGCGGCCTGCACGGCGTGGGGATTTCGGTGGTCAACGCCCTGTCAAAGCGGGTGGAAGTCACGGTGCGCCGTAATGGCGAAGTGTACGAAATGGCCTTTGAAAATGGCGATAAAGTGCAGGATCTGACGGTAACCGGCAGCGTGGGTAAACGTAATACCGGTACCCGCGTGCACTTCTGGCCGGATGGCTCTTTCTTCGACAGCCCACGTTTCTCCGTTTCGCGCCTGTCGCATGTGCTGAAAGCCAAAGCGGTACTCTGCCCGGGCGTGGAAATCGTCTTTAAAGATAAGGTTAACAACACTGAGCAGCGCTGGCTCTATGAAGATGGTCTGAATGATTATCTCGCCGAGGCGGTTAACGGCTTGATCACGCTGCCGGAAAAACCGTTTATCGGTTCGTTTTCCGGTGATGTTGAGGCGGTTGACTGGGCGCTGCTGTGGCTGCCGGAAGGTGGCGAGCTGTTGACCGAAAGTTACGTCAACCTGATCCCGACCATGCAGGGCGGCACCCATGTTAACGGCCTGCGTCAGGGGTTGCTGGATGCGATGCGTGAGTTTTGCGAATTCCGCAATATTTTGCCGCGCGGCGTGAAGCTGTCGGCGGAAGATATCTGGGATCGCTGCGCTTATGTGCTGTCGGTCAAAATGCAGGACCCGCAGTTTGCCGGCCAGACTAAAGAGCGTCTCTCATCACGTCAGTGCGCCGCTTTTGTTTCCGGTGTGGTCAAAGATGCTTTCAGCCTGTGGCTGAACCAGAATATTCAGATTGCTGAACAACTGGCGGAACTGGCAATCTCCAGCGCCCAGCGTCGTATGCGTGCAGCGAAAAAAGTGGTGCGTAAAAAGCTGACCAGTGGCCCGGCACTGCCTGGTAAACTGGCGGATTGTACCGCGCAGGATCTCAGTCGTACTGAACTGTTCCTGGTGGAAGGGGATTCCGCAGGCGGTTCCGCCAAGCAGGCGCGTGACCGTGAATATCAGGCGATCATGCCGCTGAAAGGTAAGATCCTGAATACCTGGGAAGTCTCTTCCGATGAGGTACTGGCTTCGCAGGAAGTGCATGATATCTCCGTGGCGATCGGTATCGATCCGGACAGCGAAGATCTGACCCAGCTGCGTTACGGTAAAGTTTGCATCCTCGCGGATGCCGACTCCGACGGCCTGCATATTGCCACCCTGTTGTGTGCGCTGTTTGTCCGTCACTTCCGCTCGCTGGTGAAAGGCGGACACGTGTATGTGGCGATGCCGCCGCTGTACCGTATCGACCTCGGAAAAGAGGTCTATTACGCCCTTGATGAAGAGGAAAAGGCCGGTATTCTTGAGCAGCTGAAGCGCAAGAAAGGCAAGCCTGGCGTACAGCGCTTTAAAGGGTTAGGTGAGATGAACCCATTACAGCTGCGTGAAACCACGCTCGATCCGAACACCCGTCGTCTGGTGCAGCTGACCATCGACGATGAGAATATCGCGCAGACCTTAGCGGTGATGGATATGCTGCTGGCCAAGAAGCGTTCGGAAGATCGTCGCAACTGGTTGCAGGAAAAAGGCGACACCGCCGAAATCGAAGTCTGAATCCGGGGCGACCAACAGGTCGCCCTTATTATTTCCGGTCTGCAGGAGGGTCTGTGAAAATCACCCTTGAAGAACTGCGCGCCTGGGTTGTGGTGATCGACACCGGTTCGATTACCGCCGCGGCTGAGCAACTGAATCAAACCAGTTCGGGTATCAGCCGTGCGCTGAGTCGGCTGGAGAATAAGCTACAAACTACGTTATTGCACCGCACTACGCGTCGGCTGGCATTAACCGAAGAAGGGCAGATTTTTCTTGAGTATGCGCGGCAAATTTTGTCTTCGGTTGAAACGGCCGAAGAGCAAATTGCTCAGCGGCGCGAAATCCCTTCCGGGCGGTTGCGCATTAATGCCGCCACGCCGTTTATGCTGCAGGTGATTGTGCCGCTGGTGGCCGAATTTAGCGCGCGCTATCCATTGATCCAGCTGGAACTGAACACCGATGACGTGGTAATCGATCTGCTTGAGCAGCAGACTGATATCGCCATTCGTATTGGCGAGCTGCGCGATTCCACCATCCATGCCCGCGCGTTAGGCAGCAGTAAGTTGCGCCTGCTGGCCAGCCCGGCGTATCTGGAAAAGTACGGTAAACCTGAAAGCGTCGCCGATCTGGCTAATCACCGGCTGATCGGTTTTACCCAGCCGGATAAGCATAATCTCTGGCCGCTGTGGGGCAGCGAAGGGGAACTGTTACACATCAAGCCGGATGTGTCGGCCTCAAGCGGTGAAACCATTCGTCAGCTGGCGGTATATGGCGAGGGCATTGCGCGGATGTCTGATTTTCTCAGTCGGCAGGATCGTGAAAATGGCCGGCTGGTGCCGGTACTGGAAGAGCTGACGCGCGAGATGCATCATCCGATCCATGCGGTTTATTACCGGAATACCACGTTGTCGACGCGCATTACCTGCTTCCTCGATTTCCTGAGCGAGCAGATTGCCACGAAACCGCTGTTGTAGCAGGGCGGAGCCAGGCTCCGCCCACAGCAAATTACTTCGCCGCTTCCAGCACAAAAATCTTCACATCAACCACATCATCTTTGATGTTGGCGCGATGGGCTTCCATATGCGGCATTTGCTGATGCTGCTCCAGATGGCGCAGCGAATCCCAGTGTTCCAGCATAAAAATAGAATCCGGTGAATGCTGTTTCCACGGTACCTGGGCTTTCAGGTCGAGCAGCGGCTGATAGCTGCCACAGCCTTCTTCCTCTAATACCGTTGGCGTTAAACGCTCAATTGCCGCCAAAACATCATTGCGACGGCCCGGTTTGACACAAATTTCAGCAATCACGGTCAGCATGCTTAATCCTTCATTTATTCAGGAGTGTTAAGTTAAGCAAAGATTTTGCCGAGGTGCTCACGATAGCGCTCAATATCACGTGGAATATCCGGCTGTTTAATCACATCGTTACAGATAAAGGTCGGTAAGCCTTCCATGCCGAGGAACTGATTGGCTTTGTGGAAGTGCAGATACAGGCCATCAACGCCAACACCTTCAAAGAACTGCTCAGGGTCGGTAAAGGCTTCCAGTGGTGCGTTCCAGGTTAGCGACAGCATATAGGTTTTGCCCTGAATCAGGCCGCCGGAACCGTATTTTTTCGCCGCATCAGAGCGGGTGCGACCATCGCTGGCGTACAGTTTGCCGTGGCCTTCGGTGAACACTTCATCAATATACTTTTTCAGAATCCAGGGTTCGCCCATCCACCAGCCTGGCATCTGGTAGATCACCGTGTCGGCTGCGAGGTATTTCTCGATTTCTGTCGCCACGTCATAGCCATCATCGACCATGGTCACTTCAACGTCGTGGCCGTTATCACGCAGGAAGCTGGCAGCCACTTCGGTCAGGGTATGGTTCAGCTCGCCTTTGGAATGGGCAAACTGTTTGCCGGCATCAATAATAAAAATTTTGCTCATGTTTTCTCGTCTCCGGTTCATGAAATTGGCGCCAGTGTACGCGCGCGTGCTTCAGAGAAAAATGTGCTGTTGATCACAACACTTTTGCTTCAGCAGCAATAATCGCCACGGCTGGAGTAATGTCTTAGCCCTGATAATAAAAATGGAATGACAGCAATGAATAAACTATGGGCGGTAGCATTAATGATGGTGGCAGGCAGCGCCAGCGCGCAGTCGCATCTGGATCGCGTGATGCAGAGCAAAACGCTGAACGTCTGTACCACCGGTGATTACAAACCCTATACCTTTCTGCGCAGCGATGGCGGTTACGAAGGGATTGATATTTCGATGGCCGAATCACTGGCGAAAAGCCTTGGTGCAAAGGTTAACTGGGTGCCAACCAGCTGGAAAATGCTGATGCCGGACTTTCTGGCGAAGCAGTGTGATATCGCGCTGGGTGGCGTTTCGGTCACGCTAAAACGCCAGCAGACCGCCTGGTTTGCCAATCCGCTGGGTACTGACGGTAAAATTCCGCTGGTGCGCTGTGCCGATAAAGCTAAATACCAGACCATAGAGCAGCTTAATCAGCCACAAGTGCGGCTGGTTGAACCCGCAGGCGGCACCAATGAAGCCTTTGTTCACAGCCACTTACCGCAAGCGAACCTGACGCTGTTCCACGATAACGTCACCATTTTCCAGCAGCTGGTGGATAACAAAGCGGATGTGATGATAACCGATGCGTCAGAAGCGCTGTATCAGCAGAAACGTTACCCGCAGTTGTGCGCGGTCAATGCGGATAAGCCGATGCAGTATGGCGAGAAAGCCTATATGTTGCCGCGCGATGATATCAGCTGGAAGCTGTACGTCGACCAGTGGCTGCATCTCAGTACCGCTACCGGCGAGTATCAGCAGATTGTCGGCCAGTGGTTAGCGACAGAGTGATCATTGTCCCTGGGCGGCAATAATGCCGCCCAATATCAGATGGGGTGAGTAACGGCGGCGTTTGGCAAGCCTGCTGACTATTGTGCCTCTGGCTCGCGCTTCTCTGTGACAGAACATCACCAGATAAGGTACTATCCTCGCCAAACAGACCGCTGTGTGGCGTGTCGAAGTCAGTAATAATTGCGCCACGATGTGAGGAAAAGAGATCAATGAGTGATTTGACGCAGGATGGTGCAGAGCGTCTTGCCCTGCATACGTTTACAGAGAATGCGTACCTCAACTACTCCATGTACGTCATCATGGACAGGGCGCTGCCGTATATTGG
Organism: Winslowiella iniecta; assembly: GCF_001267535.1. Taxonomy (GTDB): domain Bacteria; phylum Pseudomonadota; class Gammaproteobacteria; order Enterobacterales; family Enterobacteriaceae; genus Erwinia; species Erwinia iniecta. Next base: position 71,005 of record NZ_JRXE01000012.1, read on the forward strand.
CGATGGCCTGAAGCCGGTTCAGCGCCGCATTGTCTATGCCATGTCGGAACTGGGGCTGAACGCCAGCGCCAAATTTAAAAAATCTGCCCGTACCGTCGGTGACGTACTGGGTAAATACCATCCGCATGGCGACAGCGCCTGCTACGAAGCGATGGTGTTGATGGCGCAGCCGTTCTCCTATCGCTATCCGCTGGTAGATGGGCAGGGAAACTGGGGTGCGCCGGATGATCCAAAATCCTTTGCGGCGATGCGTTATACCGAATCGCGCCTGTCGAAATATGCCGAAGTGCTGCTGGGTGAGCTGGGTCAGGGTACGGTGGATTATGTGCCGAACTTTGACGGCACCATGCAGGAGCCGAAAATGCTGCCTGCGCGTCTGCCGAATATTCTGCTGAACGGCACCACCGGGATTGCGGTGGGCATGGCGACGGATATCCCGCCGCACAACCTGCGTGAAGTCGCAAAAGCTGCCATCACCCTGATTGACAGCCCGAAAACCACCCTCGATGAACTGCTGGATATCGTGCAGGGGCCGGATTACCCGACCGAAGCCGAGATCATTACGCCGCGCGATGAGATCCGGAAGATCTATCAAAATGGCCGTGGTTCAGTGCGTATGCGTGCGGTGTGGAAAAAAGAAGAGGGCGATGTGGTGATCACCGCGCTGCCACACCAGGTTTCCGGTGCGCGCGTACTGGAGCAGATCGCTGCACAGATGCGCAATAAAAAGCTGCCGATGGTAGAAGATCTGCGCGATGAATCGGATCACGAAAACCCGACGCGTCTGGTGATTGTGCCACGCTCCAATCGGGTGGATATGGATCAGGTGATGAATCACCTGTTTGCCACCACCGATCTGGAAAAAAGCTATCGCGTTAACCTGAATATGATTGGCCTCGATAACCGTCCGGCGGTGAAAAACCTGCTGGAGATTATCAGCGAGTGGCTGGTCTTCCGTCGTGACACGGTGCGCCGTCGTCTGAATTACCGTCTCGAAAAAGTGCTGAAACGCCTGCATATCCTTGAGGGTTTGCTGATTGCGTTTCTGAATATCGATGAAGTGATTGAGATCATCCGTACGGAGGATGAGCCAAAACCGGCACTGATGTCGCGCTTTGGCATCAGCGAAACGCAGGCAGAAGCGATTCTCGAATTAAAACTGCGTCATCTCGCCAAACTGGAAGAGATGAAAATTCGCGGTGAGCAGGACGAACTGGCGAAAGAGCGCGATCACTTGCAGTCGATCCTGGCGTCTGAGCGCAAAATGAATACCCTGCTGAAGAAAGAGTTGCAGGCTGACAGCGATGCCTACGGTGATGACCGCCGTTCTCCGCTGCGCGAGCGCGAAGAAGCTAAAGCGATCAGTGAACATGAGCTGGTGCCGTCTGAACCAGTGACGATTGTGCTGTCGCAGTCTGGCTGGGTGCGCAGCGCCAAAGGCCATGATATCGACCCGTCAGGTCTGAGCTATAAAGCGGGCGACAGCTATCGTGCCGCCGCACGCGGCAAGAGTAATCAGCCAGTGGTGTTTATCGACTCCACCGGACGCAGCTATGCGCTCGACCCCACCACGCTGCCGTCGGCACGTGGTCAGGGCGAGCCGCTGACCGGCAAGCTGACGCCACCGCCAGGCGCGGTGGTTGAGCAGGTGCTGATGGAGGCCGACGAGCAGAAACTGTTGATGGCGTCCGATGCCGGTTATGGCTTTGTCTGCACCTTTAGCGATCTGGTTTCACGTAACCGTGCCGGTAAGGCGCTGCTGTCGCTGCCAGAAAATGCCAAAGTGATGACGCCGATGGCGATTCACAGCAACGACGATATGCTGCTGGCGATTACCGCTGCGGGCCGCATGTTGCTGTTCCCGGTTGGCGATCTGCCACAGCTGTCGAAAGGTAAGGGCAATAAGATTATCTCGATTCCGTCGGCGCAGGCTGCATCGGGCGAAGATAAACTGGCGTGGTTGCTGCTGTTAGCGCCACAGAGTGCTATTACCCTGCACGTTGGCAAACGCAAACTGACGCTGCGCGCTGAAGAGTTACAGAAATTCCGTGCTGAACGTGGCCGTCGCGGCACGCTGTTGCCGCGCGGCTTACAACGCATCGATCGTGTGGATGTTGATGCCCCGGCGCGTCCGCCAGCGGCCGATAGCGAAGAGTAACGATCAAACATTTTCACCATAGCGCCCCTTCCGCCGTTTAAGGCGGAAGGTTAGGATGGAGGCGCTGTCGACGCTACCGCGAAGACGAAGCGTTTCCCTCCCTAATCCTCCCCCATCTTATGGGGGAGGGGGCATTTGGCACCGAGATGCTTAGCTCGGAAGCAATAACGAGGTTGTGATGCTGTTAATTTTACGGGTTATTTTTGTCGTCATTTATTCTATTCTGGTTTGTGTTTTTGGCTGTATTTATTGTCTGTTTTCGCCGCGAAATCCCCGTCATGTTGCGACCTTTGGTCATCTGTTTGGGCGTCTTTCGCGGGTGTTTGGTGTTAAAGTCGAACAGCGTAAACCTGCTGAAGCGGCAAATTATGGCAATGCCATTTATATTGCTAACCATCAGAATAATTACGATATGATCACCGCCGCAAACATTGTGCAGCCGACCACCGTCACTATCGGTAAAAAAAGTCTGCTGTGGATTCCGTTTTTTGGTCAGCTCTACTGGCTTACCGGTAACCTGCTGATCGATCGTGATAACCGCGCAAAAGCACATGGCACTATTGGTGAAATGATCGAACAATTTCAGAAGAAAAGAATCTCTTTCTGGATGTTCCCGGAAGGCACCCGCAGCCGTGGTCGCGGTTTACTGCCGTTTAAAACCGGTGCGTTTCACGCCGCGGTTACCGCTGGCGTGCCGATCATTCCGATTGTGGTGTCGACCACGCACAACAAAATTAAACTGAACCGCTGGAAAAACGGTTTAGTGATTGTCGAAATGCTGCCGCCGGTGGATGTGAAGCAGTTCGAAGGGCAGTCGGTGCGCAAGCTGGCAACGCATTGCCGTGAGCTGATGGCTGCTAAGCTTGAGCAGCTGGATGCGGAAGTGGCGGAACGTGAAGCCAGTAACCGGGTTTAATCAATAATATCGGGGCGGCAGCTATGCCGCTCCGCGTAATATAAGCAGTAACGCAGCACTCTCTCACATCATAATAAAATGGAAAGCGGCCAGTCCCCTTTAGCCGCGCTCACGGGTACGGAGTTTTTATGTCCTTCAGTCGACGTCAATTTATTCAGGCATCGGGCCTCGCCCTGTGTGGGAGCGCACTGCCTTTTAGTGCTCACGCCGCAGGAACCGGAACCGCATTACCGGTTCCGCCGTTGCTGGAATCTCGTCGTGGTCAGCCGCTGTTTCTGACGCTGCAACGCAGCCATTGGTCGTTTAGCGGCGATAAAAACAGAGTGCCGGTATGGGGCATTAATGGCGGCTATCTGGGGCCGACGGTGCGTGTCTGGAGTGGCGATGACGTCAAACTGATCTACAGCAACCGCCTTAATGAGCCGGTGTCGATGACGGTCAGCGGCTTGCAAGTGCCGGGCGCCTTGATGGGGGGAGCGCCGCGTATGATGTCGCCGGGTGTCGACTGGTCACCGGTAGTACCGATTCGTCAGGCGGCCGCCACCTGCTGGTATCACGCCAATACGCCTAACCGCATGGCACCTCACGTCTATAACGGACTGGCGGGCATGTGGCTGGTGGAAGATGACATCAGCAAGTCGTTACCGATTCCAAATCATTATGGCGTCGATGATTTTCCGGTGATTATTCAGGATAAGCGTCTGGATAACTTCGGCGCACCGCAATATGATCCGCCGTCCAGCGGTGGCTTTGTGGGCGATACACTGGTGGTTAACGGGGTGCAAAATCCTTATGTCGAGGTGTCGCGCGGCTGGGTGCGACTGCGGCTGCTGAATGCGTCCAACTCACGCCGCTACCAGCTGGCGATGAGTGATAACCGTCCATTTAATGTGATTTCCAGCGATCAGGGCTTTTTGCCTGCGCCGGTAGCGGTTCAACAGCTGTCACTGGCACCCGGTGAGCGGCGTGAAGTGCTGGTTGATATGTCGCAGGGCAAAGATGTCTCGATTACTGCTGGCGTGGCGGCAGGGGTGATGGACCGCCTGCGCGGCTTTTTCGAGCCTTCCAGCATTTTAACCTCCACGGTGGTACTGAACCTGCGTCCTACCGGGCTGTTGCCGTTGGTCACCGATAACTTACCGATGCGTCTGGTGGCCGACCAGATTATTGATGGTCTGCCGAGTCGCACCCGCGAGTTCCGTCTTGGTGATACTCTACCGGGGATTAATGGGTCGCTGTGGGATATGACGCGTATCGATACGCAGGCGCAGCAGGGCAGTTACGAGCGCTGGATTATCCATTCGGATACGCCGCAAGCCTTCCATATCGAAGGCGTGATGTTCCTGATAAAAAGCGTGAACGGTGCGCAACCGATGGGTGAAGATCGCGGCTGGAAAGATACCGTATGGGTGGATGGCGATGTGGAGCTGCTGGTGCTGTTTACTCAGCCGTCCTCGCAACACTTCCCGTTTGTCTATCACAGCCAGATGCTGGAGATGGCCGATCGCGGCTCGGCCGGGCAACTGCTGGTGCAGCCGGTAATGTAACCCTGCACCGTAAACGAACGGGCGGCCTGTGCGCCGCCCGTCAGAACGCTAAATTTAGTTCAGTTCGTCAGGGTTCGGGCCTAAACGGTTACCCTGATCCAGTTTGGCAATTTCCGTGATCTCCGGTTTTTCCAGACGGAAATCAAACACCTTAAAGTTTTCTTCAATACGTGCCGGCGTGACGGATTTAGGAATCACCACCAGTCCGCTATCAAGGTGCCAGCGAATCACAATCTGCGCGGCAGTTTTGCCATATTTCTTCGCCAGATTTTTAATCACTTCCTGATCGAACACCCCTTTACCACCTTGTGCCAGTGGACTCCAGGATTCAGTCTGGATCTGATGCAAAGCATTCCAGGCGTGCAGTTCACGCTGTTGCAGCATCGGGTGCAGCTCGATCTGATTGACCACTGGCGTGACGCCAGTTTCATCAATCAGGCGTTTCAGGTGCGGCTGGTTGAAGTTGCAGACGCCAATGCTTTTGGTCAGCCCCTGTTTTTGCAGCTCAATCATTGCCCGCCAGGCCTCGACATAATTGTCTTTTTCCGGACACGGCCAGTGCATCAGATAGAGATCGACACTCTCCAGCTGCAGTTTTTTCAGACTGGTTTCAATCGCTTGACCGGCATTGAGCTGATCGTCATTCCACAGTTTAGTGGTAATAAAGATATCGTCGCGCGCCACATCAGTATCCTGTAACGCCTGACCGATACCTTCTTCATTCTTGTAGATAGCGGCGGTATCAATGGAACGATAGCCGACCTCCAGCGCTTTCAGTGCGGCATTGCGCGCCTCTTCAATGCTGGCCTGCCACACGCCAAGTCCGAGTTGCGGCATCATATTGCCATCGCGCAGCTTAATAATCGGTTGATCTACCATAACGTCTCCTTTCTGGCGAGTTAACCGATGCCAGCGGCACCGGTTTTAACATTAGAGTCTAGTCAAAAAATGGCATTAATGATTAACGCGCGTCTTCGTAAATCTGGCGGCTCACCTCAAGAGTGATGTCCTGATGCTCGCCCAACTGAGTCAGACCTTTCTCTTCCAGCTTCACCAACAGTGCCGGAATGGAACTGCCATCCAGCTGATAATCCTGCATGCGGGTCGGGATGCCCATCGCTTCGAAGAACTCGCGCGTGGCGGTAATCGCCAGGTCGATGCGCTGCTCTTCGTCGCCTTCATTAAAGCCCCAGACGCGGTCGGCATATTGCAGCAGCTTGCCGCGTTTCTGCTCGCGCTTAATGTTCATCAGTGATGGCAACACGATAGCCAGCGTCTGCGCGTGGTCGATGCCGTGCATCGCGGTCAGTTCGTGGCCGAGCATATGGGTTGCCCAGTCCTGCGGTACACCGGCACCAATCAGGCCATTCAGCGCCATGGTAGCGCTCCACATCACATTGGCACGGACCGCGTAGTTTTCCGGCTCTTTCAGCGCTTTCGGGCCTTCTTCAATCAGCGTCAGCAACAGGCCTTCGGCAAAGCGATCCTGCACTTTGGCCTCTACCGGATAAGTCAGGTACTGCTCAATGGTATGGACAAAAGCATCGACCACGCCGTTAGCAATCTGGCGTTCAGGCAGGGTATAGGTGTAAACCGGATCCAGCACGGCAAACAGTGGCTGGACAAATGGCGATCTGAACGCCTGCTTGTCGCCGGTGGCGCGACGGGTAATCACTGCACCGTTGTTGGATTCGGAACCGGTCGCGGGCAGGGTCAGCACGGAACCCATCGGCAGCGCCTGTTTAATGTCGGCACCCTGGGTTTGCAGGATGTTCCACGGTTCTTCACCATAGAACGCCGCGGCGGCAATAAATTTGGTGCCATCCAGTACTGAACCGCCGCCGACCGCCAACAGAAAATCGATTTTTTGCGCTTTGACGACTTCTACCGCTTTCATCAGCGTTTCATAAGACGGGTTTGGCTCAATGCCACCAAACTCCTGTACGTCGAAATCTTTCAGCGCGCTGTAGACCTGATCCATCACGCCGGTTTTTTTTACGCTGCCACCGCCGAAGGTGATCAGCACTTTGCTGCCGACAGGAATCTCATTGCTTAAATGTGCAATCTGGCCTTCACCGAAAAGAATGCGGGTTGGTGTATGGAGAGTAAAGTTATTCATCGTTATTGACCTTTTTTGTGAGTTATCTGCGGTAACGTGCTAACTATTGTCGGGATTCGCAGGTCATCTCTCAATGCTCATTTCTGCCTGAATCTTGCCTGTTTCTACAAGTCACTGGAGAATTGCGCAGTGAGCAGGCACTATCTGCATATTGACGATTAACCGAGAAAGTGATGATGGATCGTGACGCGATTTGCCGCCGACTGGCGCAGCAGGTGGTGGCTTTAATGACCGAAAACAGAGCCTCACTGGCCTCAGTGCCGGATATCAAACTGATTTATGCCAATGCTCCCTGTGCGCGTACGCCGGTGATGTATAAGCCGGGGATCATTATCCTGTTTCAGGGACATAAGACCGGTTATCTTGGCACCAGCGTGTTTCATTATGATGCCAGCCAGTATCTGATGCTGACGGTGCCGCTGCCGTTTGAGTGCGAGACTTTTGCCACCGCCGACGCGCCGCTGGCGGGGATTTCACTCAGTGTCGACAGCCTGACGTTGCAGGATTTACTGATGGATATCGGCGATGACGACGGTTTTCAGCCGCAGCCGCAAACGCGCGGCATTCAGTCGTCGCTGCTGACCGAAGAGATGCTATGCGCCTGCGAACGCCTGCTGGATGTGATGTCCAGCCCACGCGATGCGCGCGTGCTCGGGCGGCAGATTGTGCGCGAGATTCTCTATCATGTGCTGGTGGGGCCGTGCGGCGGCGCACTGATGGCGCTGGTCAGTCGTCAGACGCAGTTCAGTCAGATTGTCCGCGCCCTGCGCCGTATTGAACATCATTACACCGAGAGCCTCAGTGTCGATCTGCTGGCGGCCGAGGTGAATATGAGCGTGTCGGCGTTCCACCATAACTTTAAGGCGGTCACCAGTACTTCACCGTTGCAGTATCTGAAAAGCTATCGGCTGCATCAGGCGCGGATGATGATGCTGCATGACGGTCTGAAGGCCAGCGCGGCGGCAATGAAAGTGGGCTACGAAAGCGCCTCCCAGTTCTCACGCGAGTTTAAGCGTTTTTTTGGCGTGACGCCGGGAGAGGAAATCTCAAGAATGCGCGCCTCCTGAGGAGGCGTTGGCAAACGGCCTGAAGAGATCAGGCGCGCTGTTTTTTAAGTTTATGCTTCCAGATCATCACAATGCTGCCGACCAGACCGATAAACAGCAGGGCAACCGGCAGGATGATCAGAATTGCCATCACCTGGTCTTCATGGCGTTTAATAAACGGCACCTGACTGATGCCATAGCCGAAAGCCACCACAATGGTGACCCACAGCAGGCCGCTCAGCCAGTTAAAAAACTGAAAGCGACCGTTTTTCAGGCCAGAAATACCGGCCATGGTTGGCAGCAGCGTGCGCACAAAGGCGAGGAAGCGACCCACCAGCAGTGCCAGTAATCCATGACGATTAAACATATGCCAGGCGCGCTGATGATATTGCGCCGGCAGATGCATCAGCCAGCTTTTCACCAGTTGAGTATTTCCCAGCCAGCGCCCCTGCAAATAACTTAACCAGCAGCCTAAACTGGCGGCGGTGGTCAGGATGACCATGGTCGGCACAAAGTCCATTACCCCTTTCGCCACCATGGCCCCGGCCAGCAGCAGCAGGCTGTCGCCGGGTAAAAATGAGGCAGGTAACAAACCATTTTCAAGAAACAGGGTAATAAACATCACCCCATAAACAATCCACACCACATCCGGATTGGCCAGCGCGGCAAAATCCTGATGCCATAGCGCCTGTACAATCTCATGTAAAACACCCATGTTATATCCTGTTAACGGCGACGACACTGCTAAGTGTAAACGCAAAGGCAAGCGGCATCTTGATCTATGGCGCGAAGATGCCGGATGGTTGAAGCTTGATTAAGGTTTCCCGCGCCTGATTATTGTTATTAACTGATGCGTTTAAATCCGGCGGCGAGATCGTCGAGCAGATCGTCGACGTTTTCCAGTCCAATATGTAAGCGTACCAGTGTACCGCTAAAGTCCACACCCGCGACAGGGCGAATTTCTGCCAGCTCTTCCGGCTGATTCGCCAGAATCAGCGATTCATAACCTCCCCACGAGTAGGCCATGCTGAAATGCTCGAAAGGGTCGAGATAGTCTGCCAGCTGCTGCGGGCTTAACTTCTGCTTCAGCACAAATGAAAACAGCCCGCTGCTGCCGGTAAAATCACGCTTCCAGAACAGATGGCCTTTGCATTGCGGCAGTGCCGGATGATTCACCACCGCAACTTCCGGGCGTTCCGCCAGCCAGTTGGCGATGCGGATGCTGCTCTCTTCATGTTGACGCAGGCGCACTGCCAGAGTCCGTAAACCGCGGCTGGCCATATAGGCGGTATCAGCATCGACCATCTGACCCATCAGATAGGAGTTTTCCCGCAGCTGTGCCCAGCAGCGTTCATTCGCCACTGCGGTGCCAATCATCGCATCTGAGTGACCAATCAAATATTTGGTGCCGGCCTGAATTGAGATATCGACGCCGAAATCGAGCGCACGAAACAGTATTCCGGCTGCCCAGGTATTATCCAGCATGATAATCGCCTCGGGCGCTTTGCTGCGTACTGCGGCAACAATTGCCGGGACATCCTGCACTTCCATGGTGATCGAGCCAGGCGACTCAAGAAACACCACTTTGGTATTGGGCTGCACCAGTTCGGCGATTTCTGTACCGATACTGTGATCAAACCAGGTGGTCGTGACATTCATTTTGCTGAGGATTTTGGTGCAGAAGTCCTGCGTCGGTTCATACACCGAGCCGCTCATCAGCACATTATCACCTGCCGCGACAAACGCCAGAATAGCGTTAGCCACCGCGGCGGCACCACAAGGATAGAGCGCACAGCCTGCCCCACCTTCCAGCTCGGTCATCGCTTCCTGTAGCGAGAAGTGTGTCAGCGTACCGCGTCGGCCATAGAACAATTCGCCACTGGCACGCCCGGCGGTAGCACGCTTTTTATCCGCTACGGTATCGAAAACCAGTGAAGAGGCGCGCTGAATTACGCTGTTAACTGAACCCTGAGTGAATTTTTTAGCCCGACCGGCAGCGATCAAGGCGGTTTCAATTTTCTTCTTCGTCATACCAAAGACGTCCTGCTAACCTCATAAGATAAATAACAACTTAACATGATTAGCCGCGCTGGTTTATACCGAATACAGATAATCAGTGTGTGCCCGGGCAAGACGCCCGGGCCACCTTTTATTCTCCCATCACGCCTGCCAGTCGCGGCAGCCACAGTGAGATAGCCGGAATATAGGTGATCAGCATCAGCACAAAAAACAGCGCGCCATAAAACGGCAGCATGGCGCGCACCACCTGTTCTATCTTCTGCTTGCTCACCGCACTGGCAACAAACAGCACTGAACCTACCGGCGGCGTAATCAGGCCGATGCCGAGGTTAACCATCATAATCATGCCGAAATGAACCGGATCGATGCCGAGCGCATTGGTCACCGGCAGCAGCACCGGGGTGAGAATCAGAATGATCGGTGCCATATCCATCAGCGTGCCGATTAACAACAGCATGATATTGATGCACATCAGAATGACATACTTGTTGTCGGAGATGCCGGTGAAGAAACTGGTGATGCGATCCGGTAACTGCATCCAGGTCATCACCGCGCCAAACGAGGCGGCGAAACCGATCAGGATCATCACAATAGTGACGGTTTTTACCGTGCGGCACATTAGCTTCGGCAGCTCGCTCCATTTGTAGTCACGATAGATAAACATGGTGACGAAAAACGCCCAGAGACAGGCAATCGATGCCGACTCGGTGGCGGTAAAGACCCCGGTAAGAATCCCGCCCAGGATAATCACCACCGTCATCAATCCCCACAGCGCATCCAGCAGTATTTTCAGCGCCTGCTTAAACGGCACGCGCTCGCCTTTCGGATAGGAACGCTTATGGGCGAAGGCGATACACATCACCATCAGGGTAAGACCGAGCAGCAGTCCGGGCAGTACCCCGGCGATAAACAGCGCGGCAATCGACACCGTACCGCCCGCCGCCAGCGAATAGATCACCGAGTTATGGCTGGGCGGAATCAGAATCGCCTGCACCGAACCACTGGCGGTCACCGCGGCGGCATAGTCGCGCGGGTAGCCCTTTTTATCCATCTCCGGGATCATTACCGAACCGATCGAGGCGGTATCCGCCACTGACGACCCGGAAATGGCACCAAAAAAGGTCGAGGCGACGATGTTCACCAGCGATAAGCCGCCGCGAATAAAACCGACAAACACATAGGCGAAATTGACCAGCCGCCGGGCGATACCACCCTCGGCCATAATTGCCCCGGCGAGAATAAAGAACGGGATCGCCAGCAGCGAAAACTTATTCACCCCGTTAGTCATTTGAATCATCAGCGCTTCCAGTGGCAGATCGATCCACCAGGCACCGACCAGTGCGCTCAATCCCACCGCGTAAGCAACCGGCATACCCACCGCCAGCAGCACGCCCAACGTCAACAGCAATACGAATGCGTCCATGATGACCTCTCAGGTGCTACCCATAGTGACAACCGGGCGGTTTTCTTGCGAACCAAATGCCAGCCGTTCCAGCACAAACATCAGCGTCAGCGCCGCGCCAATCGGCACCGGCAGATAGCTGTGCCCGGCGCTTATCAGCGGAAATTCGGCGATGGGTTGGTTCCACAGTTGTATGCAGAGCTGGGTGCTGTACCAGAGAATAAAGCTGCAAATCACCAGCATCAGCAGATCGGCAATGCGGGCGGCCAGCAGGCGTAAGCCTTCCGGTAACCGGTCGGTCAGCATCGAAACCGCGATATGCGAGCCGGCGCGGTAGCTGACCGCCGCACCGACAAAGGTGAAGGTCACCATGCACATAATCGCCAGTGGTTCCGGCCATGTGGAGCCATCATTCATTACGTAGCGCATAAAGATGGCGAACGGCACGACCAGCGTCATCACCAGCAGTGCGACGCCGGAGATCACCATTCCTGCCAGATAGAGCCAGTCCATCAGGTTATGACATTTTTTCGTCATGGTCGGCTCCCGATTATTGAACGTCGGCAATGGCCTGCATCAGTTGCTGATGCTGAGCGGCATATTTATCGCGAATCGGTTTGGTGGCTTCTATATAGGCCGTTTTGTCGATGTCATGAAACTTGACGCCGCCGGCTTTCATCTTATCGATCGACTGCTGGTTGTAGGTGGCCCACAACTGGCGCTGCTCAGCCTGCGCTTCCTTCGCCAGTTTGGTCACCAGCTGCTGGTCCTCTTTGCTGAGTTTGTCCCATTTCGCTTTCGAGTAGAGGAACAGCTCAGGAATAATAAAGTGACCGCTGAGGGTGTAATTTTTCACTACCGGCAGATAGTTATGGGCGACAAATGTCGGCGGATTATTCTCGGTGCCATCAATCACCCCGGTCTGCATGCCGCTGAACACTTCGCTGACGCCCATTGGCACCGCGTTGGCACCCATCGCTTTCAGCGTATCAATCGCCACCGGGCTACCCTGCACACGAATTTTCATGCCGCGCAGATCTTCCGGTTTCAGTACTGGCTGCTTGGTAATCAGGTTACGCGTGCCGCCATCCATCCAGCCGAGAAACACCAGCCGGGAGTTGGCGCTGTTGGTAATTTTATCGCCGATCTCCTGGCCAATTTTGCCGTCCAGCACCTGATGCATATGGTCTTCATCCCGGAATACATAGGGCAGGGTAAAGACTTCGATTTCCGGCAGGATGGCCGCTACCGGTGCCATCGACACGCGGATCATATCGATAGCACCCAGTTGGGCCTGCTCGATCATCTGTTTTTCATCGCCCATCACGCCGCTGGGAAACACTTTAATTTCCAGCCGATCGTCGGTTGCCGCCGCCAGTTTTTCCCCCATATGTTCCACGGCGACCACGTTCGGATAGCCTTTCGGGTGGACATCGGCGGCACGGATGGTGGCGGCTTGCACAGATGTGACTGCGGCACCAAACAAACACATGCTGAGTAAAGTTCGGGTTAGATTCATCTCAGGCTCCAGAGGTCAGGTCATTGTTAGAATAATGTGGCTAAAACGTAGCCTGAAAATTGACCAGCGGCGGTGAAGCGACTCACAGTTTCGTAATATTTTGAAATGTCATTCACTGTTTAATAAAACATCATTTCAAAAATGTGATGTGGGTTGGATGTCGCACGATAGTCGCGCGACGGCGCGCGGAATCAGCAATGGCAAAATGTAAATAGTAATGAGAACCACTATCAATTCAGCGCTAATTTGATATGATCTGCGCTTGATTTCCGAATGTTGTTTATTGAGGTTGGAGATACAGCGTGGTGACCAGTAATTTGATGCAAACAGATCTCTCTGTTTGGGGCATGTATGCACATGCTGACATCGTAGTAAAAGTGGTAATGATTGGACTGCTGTGTGCATCCGTCGTCACCTGGGCAATCTTCTTCAGTAAGAGTGTTGAACTGCTGTCAGCAAAACGCCGACTGAAGCGCGAGCAGCAAGCGCTGGCAACGGTTCGTTCATTAAACGAAGCGACAGAAACCTGCAAAAATTTCACCGCGGGCAGCCTCAGTACCCAGTTGCTTAATGAAGCGCGCAATGAGCTGGAGCTTTCTGCCGGTTCCGACGATAACGACGGTATCAAAGAGCGCACCGGTTTCCGTCTGGAACGCCGTGTCGCCGCCTTCAGCCGCCATGCCGGTCGTGGCAACGGCTTCCTGGCGACCATCGGTGCGATTGCGCCGTTTGTCGGTTTGTTCGGTACCGTTTGGGGCATCATGAACAGCTTTATCGGCATTGCCAAAACACAAACCACCAACCTGGCGGTGGTCGCACCGGGTATCGCCGAAGCCCTGTTGGCAACCGCAATCGGTCTGGTTGCGGCGATTCCTGCGGTGGTTATCTATAACGTGTTTGCACGTATGATTGCCAACTACAAAGCCTCGCTGGGCGACGTGGCGGCACAAGTGTTGCTGTTGCAAAGCCGCGATCTCGACCTGGCGAACAGCGCCGATGCGCACCGTACGGCGGCAGCCCATAAGCTGCGGTTAGGTTAAATATTATGGCGATGCGATTAAACGAAGATCTCGACAACAACGGTGAAATGCATGAAATCAACGTCACGCCGTTTATCGACGTGATGCTGGTGCTGCTGATCATCTTTATGGTTGCCGCGCCGCTGGCGACAGTGGATGTCCGCGTTAATCTGCCTGCGTCAACCAGTTCTCCGCAACCGCGTCCGGAAAAACCGGTCTACCTGTCGATTAAAGCCGACAAGCAGTTGTTTATTGGCAACGAAGCCGTAAACACTGAGAACCTGGTCAATGTGCTTAATGCGCAGACTGAAGGGAAGAAAGATACCACTATCTTCTTCCAGGCGGACAAGAGTGTTGATTACGAAACCTTGATGGGCGTAATGGACTCTCTGCGACAGGCTGGCTATCTGAAGATTGGTCTGATGGGTATGGAAAGCGCCGCGAAATAATCTGTCATTTCAGTCGCTGCGTGACGGGAGGCGGTAACGCCTCCCCCTTGCAAGCAGCGGTTATCCCGTAGCGGCGGTGTTCTCGCCGTCCATTCTGAAAATACCTTCCCTGCTGCATCCCGCCACTTCGTAGACCCTCTTTAATCTCCCCCATCACCAGAGCATTCTACTGCATAACTTGCTTTGTTAATTTTTCGTTACCAATCGGTTTGCTTTGTAAACTGGAATGGTGAATGAGATCACATTAAATGATCTCCTTGCAGGATAAAAACGATAGAAAACATAAGGAAGCCTGTATGAATCCCACTCCTGCAATGTCAAGGCCGCCCAAGAGCGGTGCAAAAACCATTTTTAGCGTGACCAGCGGTAACTTTCTGGAAATGTATGATTTTATGGTGTTTGGCTATTACGCCACCGCCATTGCCAAAACATTTTTCCCCGGTGATGACCCGTTTGCCTCACTGATGCTGACGCTGATGACTTTCGGTGCCGGCTTCCTGATGCGCCCGCTCGGGGCGATTATTCTTGGCGCTTACATTGACCAGCATGGTCGTCGTAAAGGGCTGCTGTTAACACTGGGTCTGATGGCCGTCGGTACACTCACCATTGCCTGTGTGCCGGGTTACAGCACGCTGGGGGCGGCGGCACCGATTCTGATTCTGCTGGGGCGCTTATTACAAGGCTTCTCAGCGGGCGTCGAGCTGGGCGGCGTCTCAGTTTATCTGTCGGAAGTGGCACCGAAAGGGCGTAAAGGTTTTTACGTCAGCTGGCAGTCCGGTAGCCAGCAGGTGGCGGTTATCTTCGCGGCGTTGCTGGGTCTGTTGCTGAACCATCTGCTGGATAAAGGCGAAGTCACCGAGTGGGGCTGGCGTATTCCCTTTGTGGTGGGCTGTATGATTGTGCCGTTTCTGTTCTGGATCCGTCGCATGCTGGAAGAAACCGAAGCCTTCAGCCAGCGTAAGCACCATCCCAAAATGAGTGAAATTATGCGTTCAGTTGCCAGTAACTGGGCGTTGGTGCTGGCCGGGATGCTAATGGTAGTGACCACGACGGTGATGTTCTACATGATTACCGCTTTTACCCCGACGTTCGGTAAAACCGTGCTGATGATGAGCGATAAACAGAGCTTTCTGGTAACGCTGTGTATCGGGGTGTCAAATCTGTTCTGGCTACCGGTAATGGGGGCGTTGTCGGATCGGGTCGGGCGACGTCCGCTGCTGATTCTGTTCAGCCTGTTAATGATCGTCACCGCCTGGCCGGTGTTGCACTGGCTGGTGGGGTCGCCGAGCTTTGCTCACCTGCTTGAAGCTGAGCTGTGGCTCTCCTTCCTTTACGCCAGCTATAACGGTGCGATGGTGGTTTATCTGGCGGAAGTGATGCCGGCCGAGGTGCGTGCGACCGGATTTTCTATGGCCTACAGTCTGGCGACCGCGCTGTTTGGTGGTTTTACCCCGGCCATCTCCAGCTATCTGATCCACGCAACCGGCGATAAGGCGATGCCCGGCGTCTGGTTGACCGTGGCGGCGCTGTGTGGACTGGCCGGCACCCTGATTATCAAACGCCTGTTACGTCAGTATCAGACGCGTCATAATGCGGTACCGGCCACGGTATAACCGCGTTTTCAGCGGCGGCGCTGCCGCCGCTGCTGTTAAGCGCCGGCTTGCTGCCCGGTATAGTTTTTTAGTTCACTCACCTTTTCTGCCGGAACCGGTCGGCCCAACAGGTAGCCCTGCAACGTATTGCAACCAAGGCCGGTCAGAAATGCCTGCTGCTCCTCGGTTTCGACACCTTCTGCCACCACTTTCAGATTCAGCGACTGCGCCAGTGCCACAATAGCCGAGACGATAGTGGCGTCTTCGGTTTCAGACTGTAATTCATTCACAAATGCCCGGTCGATTTTTAACTCGCTGGCGGGTAAGCGCTTGAGATAGAGCAGACTTGAATAGCCGGTGCCGAAATCGTCAATCGAGGCTTTTACCCCCAGACGGGTTAATTCCGTCAGGATACGCACACTCTCATCCGGATCGCGCATGGCGGTGGTTTCAGTGACTTCCAGCGTCAGTAACTCCGGCGGGATCAGATGGCGATCCAGCGCCTGCACTACCGTCTCCACCAGGCTACTCTGCTCAAATTGTAACGCTGACAGGTTAACGGCCACCGACCAGTGAGGATGGCCTTGCAGATGCCAGACACGCAGCTGACGCAGCGCTTCGTTAATCACCCAGTTACCAATAGTGACAATCAAACCGGTCTTTTCCGCCAGTGGCAGAAAGACATCCGGGGTCAGCAGGCCCCGCTCCGGGTGCTGCCAGCGCAACAGCGCTTCAAAGCCAAGAATTGGCCCCTGTGGCGCGCAATACTTAGGCTGGTAAAACAGTCGAAGCTGCTGATGATCCTGCGCCAGCCACAGGTCGTTGATCAGTTGCAGCTGATTTTGCGCAATCGTGTTCATCGACGGCTGGAAAAAGTTGTAGCCGTTACGACCGTTATTTTTCGTGTGGTACATCGCGGCATCGGCGTTAAACAGCAGTTCACGTTCATCGACGCCGTCACCCGGATAGACCGCAATACCAATGCTTAACGACACCACCAGTTCATAGCGTGAAATCTCAAACGGCGCATCGATGGCCTTGACCAGCCCGTCGGCCACTGTCGCCGCATCATTGGGGTCGTCGATTTCAATCAGCAACACGAACTCATCGCCGCCGAGACGCGCCAGCGTATAGTGTCCCTGCATTTTTTCATTCATGCGCTCGGTAACGGCAATCAATAAACTGTCGCCGATATGGTGGCCAAAAGCATCGTTTACCGCCTTAAAGCCGTCAAGATCCATAAACATCAGCGCAAACTGCGATTTTTCACGCGTGGCTTTATTAATCGCCTGGTCGAGCCGGTCTTCCAGCAATATGCGGTTAGGCAGGCGGGTCAGATTATCGTGCAAAGCCAGCTGAGCCAGCTCGCGATTAGCCTCTGCCAGTGAGGAAGCCAGTACCGAGGTACGTGCCTGCAAACGGGCATCCAGCATTGAGACCAGCAGAGTAATGCCGAGGATCGATAAGGTCACGACCATCACCAGAATCGCCAGCCAGTTACTGTTAACGCCGGTGTGTGTGGCATGGCTGCCTGGCGGAAAGCTGGCCGCCGCCATGCCGGTATAGTGCATACCGGCAATGGCGATACCCATAATAATTGACGCACCGGCACGCAGCCACGCGACGCGACTGCCGTTTTTGCGCAGATTAAATGCCAGCCACAGCGCTGCACCAGAAGCGGCGAGGGCAATTGCTACCGAGCAGGCGATCCAGCCCCAGTTCCAGTCAATACCCGGCTCAAACATCAGAGCTGCCATGCCGGTGTAATGCATGGCCACCACGCCGCTGCCCAGAACCAGCGCGCCGGTGGTGAGTCGCAATAGCGGCAGTTCCCCGTCGCAGACAATCCACAGGGCAAATACCGAAGCAGCAATGGCGATAAGCATCGATAAGGCGGTAAGCAGAGCGCTGTAGCTCATGACCATTGGCAAGTTCATCGCCAGCATACCAATAAAGTGCATTGACCAGATGCCAATCCCCATGGCAAAGCCGCCGCCAAACAGCCAGATCAGCGCGGCCTTGCCACTGGAAGTCGCCACGCGCCCGGCCATATCGAGAGCGGTATAGGAAGCCAGAAATGCCACGATAAACGAGACGATGACCAGCGGCTGATCGTACGAACTAACAAGCATAGATATTCCCAAGTGCTGATGACCAGCGAGCTGGTGATTCGGTGTGTATAAAAAGAAAAATATTCAGGCTTATTTGTCTGCGAAAAATCTGAATGAGGAGGATTTTTTCTCTGCGAGAAATCCGAATAAAAATACCTTTATTATCGCCAGCATGCGGCCTGGTCATTTATTAACTGAATTAATCACTTTTCTTCAGGCTAGAAAATACCACTGGAAAAAAAAATCGCCTAGAGCCAATCAGACTTTATCTTTGCCAGGCACACCGGTGTCGCGGCTTGTCACATGACGAAATCACTTTTTGAGGCCAGAGCACATACTTTGAAATAATTTCTAATTTTGATTGAACGAACAGGGGGGGGTTGATCTATAGTAAAGAAAATTGATGCATGAGAATTAATTCAAATTATGGATTAATTCTTTTGACTTCAACTATCGCCAGTCAGAGCGAAATGAACTCATCTGTTTATTTGTTAGTAGTTAATTGTAGACCAGTCTGGAAAGCACAATCATCACTCTAATCAGTAAGGAATGGTTATGAACATGAAGCTTTTTCTGGTGGGCTGTGGCCTGAGCCTCGGTGTTGCCTCTTCGGGCTTTGCCGCCACCACTACGGGAACGATTAATGCAACACTGACGCTGACAACCGGGTGTCTGGTGAACGGTTCACCGACCACCACCAATGTCGACTTTGGTGATCTGAACTTCGGCAGCAGTGCGGCCACCTTCGATACCCTTACTGCCACCCTGGTCGGCCCGGTGGGCAACGGTATTTATGTCAACTGCACCAACGACGAAGATTACAATGTCCAGATTGTCAGCAGTAATGGCGCACCAACCGGTGAAACCTTTGGTGATGTGACTGCTTCGCCTCGTTATCTGCTGCTGGATAGCGATGATACTCAGGGCATCGCCTACACCCTGTACAACGATGCCGGTTTCTCGGCGGTTATCGCCGATGGCGAGGATCTGGTGGCCAACGGTACGCCCGATGCGACTAACGGTGAAAACTATCCCATCTATGGTCGAATCACCGGTGGTGATTTTAATCCGGATATCCCGGTTGGAACTTACTCAGACACCATTAACGTCGTTGTGAACTACTGATTTTTACCATCAGGGAGGCGATGTTGGCGGGGATGGCAGGATTCATCACGAAAAATGTGCCCGCACTGTGCATCTTGCTGATGTTTTACGTCAGCAGTGCACAGTCGTTGCCTACACAGAACATTCAGGTGTCAGCATCGATTGTCGCAGGCTGTGTGGTTTCCGGCACCAATACCGGTGTGTTCGGTACGCTGGATTTCGGCACGCATTCCGGCGTGATGTCTGGCAGCGTCAGCGCCAGCTATGTGCAAAGTACCACCATTAATCTGGCCTGTACGCCCAATACGACGCTGAATATGAGCATCAACGGCGGCACGCATTCCGCAACAAATACGCGCAATCTTAAAATCGCTAACTTCAGCGATCTGGTCTCTTATCGGCTTTATACCAATGCAAACCACACGGCAGTGAGCGAAATTCCGATCGATCAGAATGTCGCGTTGACTTACAGCAACGCCAATAACATCACGCTGCCTATTTATGGCTTATTGCAGTTGAACGGCGTAAAGCGTGCCGGAAATTACAGCGATACGCTAACGGTTACCCTGAGCTGGTAATGCATTACCTATTTTCAAAAGGATGTCAGGAATGAATATTGCTCGTGTCGCGCTGTTGCTGTTAGCGACTGTTACCACCGGTCTGGCCCACGCGGGTAATTCGGTAATGATTTGGCCTATTGACCCGAAAATTACCAGCGATCAGAAAGCCGCAGAGCTGTGGCTGGAAAATCGTGGAACCTCCACCACGCTGATGCAGGTGCGGGTGTTCGGCTGGAATCAGGTGAATGGCAAAGAGCAGTATCAGACCCAACAGCAACTGTTAGCCAGCCCACCGCTGGTGCGCATTGAGCCGGGAAAAAAGCAGTTAGTGCGTCTGATTAAGCAGGTTCCACCGGCTGCAGGTAAAGAGATCGCTTATCGGGTATTACTGGATGAGATCCCGACGCCAAAGGAGGAAGGGAAAGATCAGGTCGGACTGAACTTCCAGATGCGCTACTCGGTACCCTTGTTCGTGTATGGCCAGGGACTGGACGCCAGCAAAACCAATCCTGAGCTGAGCTGGCGTGTGGTCAGTGAGCAGGGAAAATCGTTCCTTGAAGTCACTAACCGCAGCGCACGCCATGCGCGTCTGAGTAAAGTTTCGGTGGGCGGACGTCGCATGTCCGAAGGGTTGCTGGGCTATGTGCTTGGCAATACGACGATGCGCTGGCCACTCTCTTTTCCGGCATCATCTGGCTCCCAGCTGGTTGCCGAGGTGAATAATCAACCCTGGCGTACTACTGGCTCTGAACGCTAAACAATGACTAACTTCTGGTCTCCGCCGTCGCGGCGCTATTCACTGGTTATCACCGGGATACTCGGCTGCCTCTCTGCAGTGAGTAGCTATGGTGAAACCTGGGATACGCTGCCACCTCCGGCTGCGGTCAGCAGCGTGAAGAATCAGCAGTATATGTTGGGGTTGGTGGTGAACGAATTTGACCAGGGCGCGATTGTGCCGGTGGTGTTTCGCAACGGACACTATCTGTTGCGTGCTGCGGATTTGCAGAGTGCCGGCATTCCTTCCTCGAAAATTTCCGGCGAACTGGTGGATATCACCAGCTTGCCTCAAGTAAAAGCAAAGTATGACAGCGCCGGTCAGCGGATGGTGCTGACGGTACCCAGTGAGTGGCTGCCGGCGCAAAATTTTTCCGGTGGCAGAGAGGCAATACGCTTTCCGGGCCGCACCAGTCGCGGCGTGTTGCTCAATTATGATCTGTATGCCAGCCGCGCAGATAACCGCGGCACGCGCTATTCGGCGTGGAATGAGTTTCGCCTGTTTGGTGATTCCGGCCAGTTTATCAGTAACGGCGTATGGCAACAGCAGTTGGGCAATGAACCCAGCTATCAGGATGATGGCTACATTCGTTATGACACTTACTGGACTTATCAGAATGAAGACGATGTGCTGAGCTGGCGGCTGGGTGATTTAGTCACTGACTCGCTGGGCTGGAGCAGCAGCGTGCGTCTCGGCGGGATACAGTTTGGGCGCGACTTCTCGCTACGTCCGGATCTGGTGACCTATCCGCTCCCGGTTTTTGCCGGTCAGGCTGCCGTGCCCTCAACGGTTGACCTGTTCGTTAACGGCTATCGTAACAGCAGTAACAGCGTGCAGCCCGGCCCTTACTCGCTGAACAATATGCCCTTCGTTAATGGTGCCGGGAATGCGGTGATCGTCACGACCGATGCCGTTGGCCGCCAGGTTACCACCACGCTACCGTTTTATGTCTCCAGCGATCTGCTGAAGCCTGGCCTGTCCGATTACTCATTTGCGGCGGGTAGCATTCGCCAAAATTACGGCATCAATAATTTCGATTACGGACCCGCCGCCGCCAGCGGTTCGCTGCGCTATGGCGTCACCGACTGGCTGACGCTGGAAACCCATGCTGAGGGCGCAGAGTCGCTGGCGCTGGGTGGTGGGGGGGCGCAGATGAGGATCGGTTCGCTGGGCGTGATAAATGGTTCGCTGGCACAAAGCCGAATGTATGCGGATACCGGCACGCAATATGGTTGGGGATATCAATATAACCAGCGCTGGTTCACCGTCGGCACCCAGCATACCCTTCGCACCAGCACCTATGCCGACCTCGGGCTGTATGGCAGCCGTCAGGGAAATAACCGTAACAGTCGTTATACGTTAAGCCGCCGTAGTGCCCAGTATAACGCCAGCGTTAACCTTGATCGGTTCGGCAGCCTCGGTGCTGCATTTATCGATATCACGGGAGGATTAGGCGATCGCACCCGGCTGTGGAACCTGTCGTGGAGTAAAAACATCTGGGGCAGCAGCAGCCTGTATGTCTCTGCCAGTCGCGATCAGCAACAGGGCGACTGGGCGGGAGCCATCTCGGTGATAATTCCTTTCGGCAAACACTACAGTACCAGCCTGAGTACCGAGCGGAACCAGCAGGGGGGGACTGCGCAGCGCGCATGGGTATCGCGCTCGATGCCAAGCGATGGTGGCCTGGCATGGGATGCCTCCTGGGCGCATCAGAGTGTCGGCAGCGATTATCGGCAGGGCAGCCTGAACTGGCGTAACCGCAAAATTGATACCTCGGTCGGTTTCTATGGTGACAGCGATAACACCACCCAGTGGGCCGACTTGTCCGGTTCACTGTTGTTGATGGATGGCGCAGTGTTTGCCGCCAACCAGGTCAATGATGCCTTTGTGCTGGTAAAAACCGGTTATCCCGATGTCACTGTGCGCTATGAAAATCAGTCGATGGGAAAAACAGACAGTAAAGGCTATCTGCTGGTGCCGGGCATCAGCTCTTATTACCCGGCGAAATACGGGATTGATACCCTCGATTTGCCCGCCGATATGATCGCCCCTGAAGTGGAAAAACGGTTTGCGGTGAAACGACAGAGTGGTTATCTGCTCGACTTCCCGATTGAACCGCTACGCGCCGCCAGTGTGATCCTGCATGACCAGCAGGGGCAGCCGCTGCCGGTTTCAACACAAATTTATCGCCGTGGGCAGGCTACAGAATACGTTGGCTGGGATGGACTCAGCTGGATGGAAAACCTCACCGCCGATAATCAGATCGTGGCGGTCACGCCAGATGGCAGACGCTGCGAAACCCGTTTAGTGATTGCTGACGGTCAGCCAAAAGGGTTGAGTACCTATGGGCCGCTAACCTGCAATTTACCGTCCTTGCCTGGCGCTTCTGCTACCGCAGCACCGTCTGACTTATCTTCAGGAAATCGCCGATGAAAACACTTTTTTCCGCGTTTATCGCACTGATCGCGCTAGGTTTTTCAACGGGAGGTTGGGCAGCCTGTACGCTGCCTGCCTCCACTGCCAGTTTTGGTACTGCCAGCTCCTTTACGGTGAATTCCACCGTCAGCACGACCACCTCCGAGGCGCAGGTGAACTGTGGTTCAGGCAGTATTCTCTCATTACTGGGAACCAATAGCGTGACGCTGCGGCTGGCAAGTGCCAGCGCGGTTGCGGTAGGTAATTCGCGCGGCACCATGAAGCGTGCGGGTGATGTCGGGCCGGACAATATTCCGGTGATGCTCTGCTCAACGTCAAACTGTACGCCGGAAATGACCATCGGCGCGACGGCAGTGACTTATAACTCAACTCAGCTGGGTAATCTGGTCGGCCTGCTCGGTGGGCTGAATTTTACCTTCCCACTCTATCTCCGCACGGTGCCGGGACAGACGGTAGCGGCAGGAACCTATACGGTGACGCTGAATATTGCGGTCACCTATCGCATCTGTACCGGAATTAATATCGGCGGTATTTGCGTGGCGCTGAGCGATCAGAATGGCAGCGGCACTATCCCCCTTACCGTGACAATGGTGGTGACGAATGACTGCACCACCATTAACTCGACCAATATCAGTTTTGGCAGCGCGCCGTTGGTGAGTAGTTTTTCCCCTGTTTCACAGTCGGTCAGCGTGTATTGCACCAAAGGCAGCACCTATACCGTCGGCATCAGCAACGGTGCCCATGCGGTGGGCAACGTGCGTAATATGGCCAGCGGCAGCAATTTACTCGCTTACGAGATTTATAAAGGCAGCACCACCGATCGTTGGGGGCCAGCCGGAGCTGAACGCTGGACCAGTACCGCTTCCAGTGGGGTCAGCACCGATGGTGTGACGCGTACCTATCTCTATACGGCAAAAGTCCTGCCCACCCAGAATACCCCCGCGGCGGGAAGCTATACCGACACCGTGGTGGTGGATTTGACATTCTGATGACGCGCTCGACGCAGGCCAGTAATGACCTATAATAGTTCTCTTGTTTTCTCAACTGGCCTGTAACAGATCGTGGCAAAATACCAACAGCTGGTTCATCAAATTCGTGCGCAAGTGGAAGCCGAAGTATGGCAACCGGGCGAAAAGCTGCCCTCGCTGCGTGAGCAAGTGGTGCTCAGTGGCCTGAGTTTAATGACGGTGATGCATGCTTATCAGGTGCTGGAGAGCCAGGGATGGATCGTTTCACGTCCGCAGTCTGGCTACTATGTCGCGCCGCGTGCCCAGTTCCTCAGCCAGCCGGTCAGCCATCAGAAGGTACAGCTGGCGGAAACAGTCGATATCAACGCTTTTATCTTCGATGTGTTACAGGCGTGCCGCGATCCGCTGATTGTGCCCTTTGGCTCGGCGTTTCCCGATCCGGAACTGTTCCCGCAGCGCCAGCTGATGCGTTCGCTAAACAGTGTCTCGCGTACCATGACGTCGGCGGATGCCATCAATAACTTGCCGCCAGGCAATGAAGCACTGCGTAAAACGCTGGCGCAGCGCTATGCCCAGCAGGGGATTACCGTTTCGCCCGATGAAATTGTAATTACTAATGGTGCCATGGAGGCGCTTAATCTCAGTATGCAGGCGGTGACTGAACCGGGTGACTGGGTGGTGATTGAGAACCCGTCATTTTATGGTGCGTTGCAGGCGATTGAACGTCTGAAGCTGAAAGCGGTGGCAATCGCCACCGATCCCCAGCACGGGATGGATCTTGATGAGCTGAAAAGGGCGCTGGAGCGCTGGCCGATCAAAGCCTGCTGGCTGATGACCAACCAGCAAAATCCGGTTGGCTTTACCCTGTCGAAACAGAAAAAACAGCAGCTGGTGGCGCTGTTAGCCGAACACAATGTGGCGCTGATTGAGGATGATGTTTACAGCGAACTCTACTTTGGCGGTGATAAACCGTTGCCGGCAAAAGCCTTTGATCAAGACGGCAACGTGTTGCACTGCTCGTCATTTTCCAAAAATCTGGTAGCGGGTTTTCGTGTTGGCTGGGTCGCTGCCGGGAAACATGCGCAGCGTATTCAGCGCTTGCAACTGATGAGTACGCTATCGACCAGTGCGCCGATGCAGCTGGCGCTGGCCAACTATCTTGGCACCCGCAGTTATGACAGCCATTTACGTAAACTTCGGCAGGTTCTGGAGCAGCGTAAAAATCTGGCGCGCCAGTCGTTAAAGCGCCATCTGCCGCACGGCACGCAGATTAACGACTCACACGGCGGCTATTTTCTGTGGATTGAATTGCCGAAACAGGTCAATGCGACGGCGCTTTACTACCGTGCACTCGACCACCATATCAGTATTGCGCCGGGGAGTATGTTTTCGTCGGGTCAGCAATATGCCAACTACTTTCGCTTTAATGCCGCCTGGGTCTGGGACGATGCCCAGGAAGCGGCGGCGGCGATTCTCGGCGGCCTGATAGCCGCCATGATGTGATTTATACCGTGGCTGCGCGGGCGTGGCCCCAGGTCAGCGAATAGACATCATAGAAATCCACTTCGCCTTTCTGCGACAACAGATGGCGGATACCGGCTTTCACTTTTTCCGGTGTGTTATGGTGACTGAGAATCTCACCGATCGCCGTATCCGACAGGGTGCGCACATAATACCATTCGCCGTAATAGCAGACGCGCAGATCGTGCAGGTTGTCGATATCTTCAAAGCGGTATTTCGGATTGATATCCATCAGCATCAGTACGCTCATCACCAGCACGAAAATGGTTGCGCCCCAGAATGCCGGCCAGCCGAGAAAGTCGGTAGTAAAGATCAGCGCTACGCTCAGGCCGTAACAGATATACATCGACAGCCACAGGCCGGGATGGGATTTCAGAAAATTGAAGCTGAAGCGGGGTTTGTTGTCGCGCTTTTCTTCACGGTTGAGGGTGTCGATCTCGCGCTGTAGGATCTGTTTTATTTCATTCATTGTTCACCTCGGTCATCAAACTCCAGCCAGAGTAAAATTAGAACACGAAGTGCACAGCAATAACAGGCACAGTTACAGCACATTTTTCTATAACAGTTCTGCTTTTGCGGGGTGAGTCAGTCGCTTTTGTCAGCCCGGTTACGATAAAAATCCAGCATATCCCAGGCCAGCGTATCGACATCCAGCAGGATGCTGCCGTTGGCGATGGCTTGCCGCAGTTCGGCGATTCGTGCCTCGTCAATTTCCGGCATCTGTTGCAGCGCTTTTTTCGCCTCACCGATTATCCCGGTTATTTCCTGATCTGTCATCGCGACGGGGATATTCTCCTGAACGTGATGGGTATCGGAGGGGGGGTGTTGTCCTGATGACGCACTCATTTTCATCCAGTCTTCCTGCCAGTAGCGCGATTAAATCCACTACCTACCCAGAACGACACGTTGTCAGGAAACTTAAATTACGCGCCGGTTGCGCCAGTCCTCCCATTTTTCCTCAGCCACCCACTTAAGCCTTTCTGCCGGTAAATATAACGGCTCTGGCAAGCTAAAATATTAAAATCGATTTATATCAATATCTTAAAAAATAACCGGCCAGATAATCCTTATAAAACTTAAATATGATTTAACAGAAAGAGAGATTTCCTTATAAGGAAAAGAGTTTTCTAATCGTCGCCGTCGCTATTTCTTAGTAAGAATTTATTCATTATTTAGGATAATGATGACAGAGCTTACATCAGCAATGAGATTAATTTTATTGCTGATAAAGTTGAATTATCGGTAGCGGACGAAGAATCCCGCACCGAACAATTTATATTAACAACGGTGTAATGATGACAGTAAATTATTTTTTTCTTAGCAAGCTACTGGCATTGATCGTTGCGATATTTACAGTTGCAATGATATTTGCCAGTAAAGGCTATTTAAACCAACAGGAAAAATCTCCATCGCTTAATGTATTTTTATCGCTGATAAAAACAGAAAAGCAGTTTTGCTGTGGCGTAATTAAACACCACTTCAACTCACTGATTGCCGATGCATATCAACAGCATCCGCTTCCTGTTGACAGAATGCAAAAAGTCATGGCGCATTATAAAGAAGCTTATGGTGAACAGCTGACTTTTAATGACGTATTAATTTTTAAAAATATTTTTCATTAATTGGCAATCATGAGCGTAATGACTGAAAGTACGATATTGACGGCGGCGGAAGAGAGCCATTATTTACAGCAGTGGCTGCCATTGGTTAAACGTGTTGTGCGCCAGCTTGCGACACAGGCGGATAGCGTAATGGATCGTGACGATCTGGAACAGGTCGCTTTGATTGGCCTGCTGGAATCGCTACGGCGTTATGGGCGACCGGATGCGCAGTTCGCCGGTTATGCATTGCAGCGCGTACGTGGCGCAGTGCTTGATCAGTTGCGGCTGCACGACTGGCGACCACGACGTTTGCGCCAGAAAACCCACAAAATTAATGACGCGGTGCGTGATTTGACGCGCAAGCTGGGACATCAGCCCGGTGATGAAGAAGTTCGTAATCACCTGGGGCTGAGTAGCAAAACTTTCCAGGAGTATCTGATGCTGGAAAATGCCAGCAGTATGGAGAGTTATGATGATTTACTGTCGATAGACGGATTAGGAACCGCATTACATGGGCGAGTAATGGAAGAGGAGATCGATATTCAGCGCACGTTAAAACTGGCACTTAGCTCTCTCGATAATCGCGAAAGAATTATTTTGACGCTTTATTATAATAAAGAAATGAGCCTGAGGGAAATTGCTCTGATACTTGAGTTAACTGAAGCAAGAATATGCCAGCTGAATAAGAAGATTAGTGAAAAAATAAAGGCATTTTTCCCCGTGAAATAAAAATGCACTGATGGCTTTAACCGCAAGGCGGGGGAAACCTTGCTCTGACCGATGCAGCAATGAGATGTTCCTGTTTTGAATTTATCGTTTGGTTCGCCCGGTGGTTTGCCCCACCGGTTTTTTTGTCCGGCAGGGAATTTGACTTAACTGACTATATTTAAACATCTTTTGTGATCGCGGTTCGGATCAAATTGTTGCGCGCTTGCTGATAACTGCCACACTAAACATATTGACGATCGCATTCCGGGAGAGGTTTATATGTTGCCATCAGCTGGCAGTCTGTTGTTAATGATGTCATTTGCGGCAGGAACCTTTTCTGCCGGTGCATCAACGCATCCTCAGCATCTGATGCTGGCCACGCCATCAAATGGCGTACCGAATAATCCTTTGCCGCTCATTATCTATCCGCGCGTTGTGCCGGAGGGCACTGAAGATATTGCTGTCTGGTTTGAACAGCTGTTTGCCTCACATGGCTGGCCACCGCGCTGGCGTTATCCGGTGTTTCCTTACACTCACTACCACTCAAATACCCATGAGCTGCTCGGCGTCAGCGCCGGTTGGGCAGAAGTGTTGTTCGGCGGAGAGAGTGGCCGGATGGTGACGCTGCGTGCGGGTGATGCGGTACTGATTCCGGCTGGCGTCGGCCATCGGCAAATTTCCGCCAGTGAGGATTTTTTCTCGGTGGGGGCTTATCCTGCCGGCATGGAACCGGACACTCTGCGCGATGATAAAATCCAAATGGCGCAGGCCATCGAAAACATTAAACGCGTACCGGTTCCGGCAGCGGATCCGATAAGCGGCGGCGAAGGAGCGGTAACAACACTCTGGCACCCCCTCGCGCAGCAGCATCGGGCGCCTTAAGCCCTTCCGTGATGAAGGCTGTCTTGCCAGACCGGCGGGCAAGACAGCATCGGTTTACCAGCCGGAAGGCAGCAGGTTAAACAGGGAAGCGATGGCGTAGATCGCGCTGGCAAGGTAGATGGTGATAATGATCACCTTCACCGACGAATGGGTGATTGCCCGGTTGCACTGCCAGCTTGGCTGAGTATCACCGCTGACGCGTGCGCCTTTCAGGATCAGCATCGGCATAATCGACAGCACCACGCCGCTAAATACGCCAGCGATATACAGCGCATTAACGAACGACACCAGCCCGCTGTAGGCCAGTGCGAAAGGGGGCAGCACCACAATCATCATCGCCAGCAGCCGACGCCACGGCAAATTCTCAATATCCCAGTTAAAACGGTCGCCAATATTGCTGAGGAAGCTGCCGCCCAGCCCCCAATAGGATGACATCATCGCCAGCAGCGCGAAGATATTGGCGGAAAAGAACGCCCATTGGCCCAGCGCTTCGCCCCAGGTGATGGTCGCCACCTCGGAAATATTGGCGAGGCCATTCAGCGCAATCACTGACAGCGGTACTGCCGCCAGCAGCACAAAAGTGATCACCATTCCGACAATAATCGCCTTCGGCAATTGCTGAGGTTTATCGCTAAAGCCACGCGCCATTTCCGGTACGATATATTGAGCAGAAAAGCAGAACACCACCACATTAAATACCGGTATCATAAACAGCCAGTCGCCATTCAGCAGGTTCGCCAGCTGGGTTTTCTCCTGAATAAAGGTGGCGGCAAATAACAACATCAGCATCAGAATCATCCCGGCGCAGATGACTTTTTCACTGCGGCCAATCGCCTTCAGTCCCAGCCATAACACGCCCGCCGCCGGAAGAAAAAACAGCAGGCTACCAACCGAGGGTGACAGGCCGAGTAGTGACTGCAACAGTTTGCCGCTGCCGCTCATATAGGCAGTCAGTGCGCCAATGCTGTTGACGCAGACCGAGGAAAACATCAGCCACGAGCCGAAGTTGCCGACATAGCGTTTCGCCAGGCCGCTAAGCTGTAGGTGCGAACGGGTACGCAAGGTGGATTCGGCGACATACAACATAGTGATGGTGGTAAACACCCCTACGACCACTAACCAGAACAGCAGCGGCATAAAGCCCGCCCGGCGTGAGGCGTAAGCAATCGACAGCACGCCCGCACCAATATTGGTGCCGACGATCATCGCGACCCCTTCCACAAAGCTCAGCGATTTGTTGCGGGTGCGTTCACGTTGCGCAGTGTTACTCGCTGGCAGATACGACGTTTCGAATGACATGGTGGCTCCTTTCGCTGGCCCAATCAGGCGTTGAGTAAGCACACCTCAACGCAGAGTTTTCTTTTCAGATCTGTCAGTGATAGCGAGGTCAGCGCGTTCAGACTTGCGCAGCCAGAGCCTGTTTCAGAAGGGTAAGTGCTTCGGCAAACTGCACATCGGGAATGGTCAGTGGATAGAGGAAACGGATCACATTGCCGTGCTGGCCGCAGGTCAGCAGCAGCAGGCCATTCGTCATGGCATGTTGTTGCACCGCGCGGGTGATGTCGGCGTCCGGTTCGCCGCTGTCAGGATGGCAGAACTCCACCGCAATCATTGAACCGCGCGCGCGGATATCAGCAATCTGCGGCATGCTGCGTTTTGCCTGCTGCAACACTTCAACCAGTGCGATACCGAGTTGGTTAGCACGCTGACACAGCTGCTCTTCATCAATCACATCCATTACCGCATGTGCGGCAGCCACTGCCAGCGGGTTACCGGCATAGGTTCCACCCAGGCCGCCGGGTGCCGGTGCATCCATCACTTCAGCGCGTCCGGCGACCGCCGAGAGCGGCATACCGCCCGCCAGGCTTTTCGCCATGGTGATCAAATCGGCTTTCACCTCGCCATAATGCTCCATAGCAAATAGCTTTCCGGTGCGCGCAAAGCCACTCTGAACTTCATCGGCAATCAGCAGAATGCCGTGCTGGTCACAAAGCTGGCGCAGTTGCGCGAGGAATGACGCTGGTGCGATATGAAATCCCCCTTCGCCCTGAATCGGCTCCAGCACGATAGCGGCCACATCTTCCGGCGCAATGTCATGTGCAAACAGGGCGTTAATGCTGTTGATGGCATCCCCGACGCTGACGCCGCGTAAGGTGTTGGGATAGCGGGCATGGAATACGCCAGCCGGCATCGGGCCAAAATCACGTTTATAAGGAGCCACTTTACCGGTCATTGCCATGGTCATTAAGGTGCGGCCATGGAAGGCACCGCCAAAGGTGATAATGCCGTGGCGACCCGTGCTGGCACGGGCAATTTTTACCGCGTTTTCCACCGCTTCGGCACCGGTCGTGAAGAAGGCGGTTTTGGCCGGGCCACTTACCGGCACGCGCTGATTGATACGTTCGGCTAATGAAACGTAGCTCTCATACGGCACAATCTGGAATGCGGTATGAGTAAACTGCGTTAGCTGTTCGGCAATGGCAGCCACGACTTTGGGGTGGCGATGGCCGGTGTTCAGCACCGCAATACCGGCGGCAAAGTCGATATAGCGATTGCCCTCAACATCCCACAGGGTGGCGTTCTCAGCACGTTCGGCAAACCAGTTACACATCACGCCGACGCCACGTGGGGTGGCATTCTGACGACGCTGGTTGAGAGGGGCGTTTTTGTTGTCCATCCTGTTACTCCGCTGTTATTGGTTATTTACAAACGTTAAGCAATGACGTTTATTTACCCGTTAGCGAAGCGTTGTGACGAGAGCCATTTTTACACTGAGGGAGGGAGCCAATTGCGTACTCTGCACGGAGATCACCTTTTGCAGCGACTGCAACGGGAAACCGAGGGCGCACTGCATGCCCGCCTGTTTCGCAGCCTGCGCGGCGCAATTATCGACGGCATTATGCTGCCGCAGAGCCGGTTGCCCGCGTCGCGCGATCTGGCCCGCGAACTGGGCGTATCGCGTAATACGGTACTGAATGCCTATGAACATTTACTGGCAGAAGGCTACGTGAAAGCGCGCACCGGCAGCGGCACCTGGGTAGCTGAGACATTGCCGGACAGCTGTCTCTCATCCAGCGGCGCAGCAAGTCGCACCACACAACCTCGCGTCCCGGCGGTAAAAATGTCGCGGCGCGGTGCCAGTCTGCTGGGTTATGCCGGGGCATCGCCGCATCAGTGGGGGGCTTTTGTGCCAGGCGCACCGGACGTCACCGCGTTTCCTCATGCGCAGTTCAGCCGGATTCAGGCGCGGCTCAGCCGCGAACCGGCTATTGAACGGTTGATTTACAGCAGTGCAGGCGGTTGCAGTGAACTGCGCGGGGCACTGGCGGATTATCTGCGGGTGGCGCGATCGGTAAACTGCGATGCCGATCAGATCCTGATCACCGAAGGCGTGCATCAGGCGGTCGATTTGGTTTCGCGCATGCTGTGTGACAGTGGCGATCGGGTGTGGATCGAGGATCCGGGCTACTGGGGAACGCGCAATATCCTGCGTATCAATGGGCTGAAAATAATGCCGG
>NZ_JRXE01000012.1:102984-146748 GCF_001267535.1 Winslowiella iniecta
AATTCCTGCCAGCGATGCCGACCGCGCGCCACCACGGCTGATGTTTGTCACGCCCTCACACCAGTATCCGCTGGGATCGCATCTGAGCCTGGCGCGACGTCAGCAGATGCTGGCACTGGCACGACGCCATCACAGCTGGATTGTGGAAGATGACTATGACAGCGAGTTTCGTTTTTCCGGCCAGCCTTTCCCGTCTTTGCAGGGGCTGGAAGCGGATGCGCCGGTGATCTATATGGGCACCTTTAGCAAAACGCTCTATCCGGCACTGCGCATCGGCTACATGATTGTGCCAAAACAGCTGATTGCGCCGCTGCGCACTGCGGCAGCCGAGCTGTATCGCGGCGGACATCTGTTGATTCAGCGGGCGCTGGCGGAATTTATTCGTGAAGGACACTACGCCGCGCATATTCGTCGCATGCGGCTGCTGTATGGCAAACGCCGCGCGTTTCTGATTTCGCTGATCCAGCGCTATCTGGGGCCTGATTTTCTGCGCGAGTTTAACCATGAAGCCGGACTGCATCTGGTGCTGAATCTGCCGGATGGCTGCGATGATGTGGCCATTGCCGCCAGGGCATTGCGCCAGGGGGTGAAGGTGCGCCCGCTGTCGCAATATTATATGCAACCGCAGGCACGACGCGGATTACTGCTGGGTTTTGCCTGCGTTGAAGAGCGGGTAATGTTACCCGCGTTCAACGTGCTGCGTGACTGCCTGGCGAAAAACGGCGTGGCATCACGCGCTGACCATCATCAGGCCGCGGGACCGTGATTTTCCGCACCCATTTTGGCGAGGTCTTTATCAATAAAGAACAGACCTTTGCCACTGGTGCCAACCAGCGCCAGTTTATCCAGTACCGATTTAAACAGCTTCTCTTCTTCGTGCTGTTCGGACACGTACCACTGCAGGAAGTTGAAGGTCGAATAATCCTGTGAGGTCATGGCGTAATGTGCCAGCTCATTAATTTTACCGGTAATCAGCTGCTCGTGTTCGTAGGTTTGCTCAAACACTTCTGCCAGTGAGTTAAAGGATACCGGTGGTGCGGCGATGCTGCCCAGCACCGGCATTGAGCCAGTATCACTCAGATAATCAAACAGACGCTGCATATGCTGCATCTCTTCGCGTGAGTGTTCTTTAAGAAATGAGGCGGCTCCTTCAAAGCCTTTATCGCCACACCATGCGCTCATCTGCAGATAAAGATTGGCTGAGTAGAATTCCAGGTTTAACTGATCATTCAGGCGCGCGGTCATTTCATTAGTCAGCATGGCAGCTCCATAATATGAGAATAAAATTTATATTTAGTTGATTGCACGAAGTATGCATCATCAAATAGCAAAGAGATATATTTATAATGTAAAAGCAGATAATTCTATCCTGTTGTTTTTAATTGTAATTAGTCCGGTTTTTGAATGCTATTGATTCTCATTGCTGGCTGGGGAATACCGGGTTTAATTCACTGAAAATACAGTAAATATTCAGCGGTAATCACTTTTATCGTTCAAGGTGATATTAGTTTTCATTATCAAATTAGTCATATTGAATAATTAGGAGTATCAGTTTTTTATCGCCAAAGCAGAGCCATTTTTTCAGAGCAAAATGTGTGGGTCCCACAGCCTGTTTAAGAAAGCGGCGCTAATTAGTTGATAATGTAAATCGCTCTTGATATAAGAATCATTCTCAAGGATATCAGGGTGAGTCAAGGATTATGACCATTCAACATGCAGCATCCATCACGGATGTTGCTGCGCAGTGTTTTCTGAATGCATTAACGCGTGAAACCAGGGACTGGCAAATCATCCCGGCTGGCGCAGCACAGCAGTATGCGCAACTGCAAATTCCGCTTTCATCTTCCCGCACGTTACGCATTGATTTGCGCTTTTGTTCGCTGACTCAGCATCATCACTACCGGTTTCCGGCGCGTCTGCATTTCGACGGCCAGCAAGAAGGCTGCATGCTGAGTGCGGAACAGTTGATTGATCTGCTGCTGGCTAAGCCAGCGATTGCGGAAACGGTGAGTGAGCATCAGCTGGCGCGCTTTCGCCAGCGGGTGCTGGAAAGCCATCTTTATACCCATCAGGCGATTGCCAGTCGTGCGGACTGGCCCGCGCTGCGTGACAAACCGCTCAACTTTGTCGAAGCAGAACAGGCGTTGCTGGTGGGGCATGCCTTTCATCCGGCACCAAAATCCCATCAGCCTTTAACCGAACAGCAGGCACGTCGCTATCTGCCTGAGTATGCCGCCGCGTTTCCGTTGCGCTGGTTTGCCGTCGATAAGCGTAATCTGGCGGGTGACAGCCTTGGCCTGACGCTACAGCAACGGCTGTATCGCTTTGCCGCGGAAAATGCACCGCAGCTGCTGGTGCATTTTCACGATGATATCTGGCTGTTACCGATGCATCCGTGGCAGGCCGAACGCCTGCTGGCGCAACCCTGGTGCCAGCAACTGGTCGCACAACAGCGGCTGCGTGATTTGGGGGAGGCCGGGCAATACTGGTCAGCCACCAGCTCTTGCCGTTCGATTTACTGTGCCTCCAGCCGCGATATGGTGAAGTTTTCTCTTAGCGTACAACTGACCAATTCAGTGCGGACATTATCGTTAAAAGAGTTACAGCGCGGGATGCGGCTGGCACGGCTGGCGCGCACTGAGCGCTGGCAACAGTTACAGGCGCGTTTTCCCACGCTGCAAGTGATGCAGGAAGATGGCTGGGCGGGGTTATATGATGCGGAGGGCCATTTACAGGCGGAAAGTCTGCTGGCGCTGCGGGTTAATTTGCTGTTTGAGCAGCCACAAAGCCAGATTAATGTGCTGGCAAGCCTGACCCAGGCGGCTCCGGATGGTGGCGACAGCCTGCTGGCAGCCACGGTGCGTCGGCTGGCGTCACGGCTGGAGATTTCTTTGTTGCAGGCGGCTCAGCGCTGGCTGGATGCCTGGTGCCAGCAGGTGCTGGTGCCGCTGTTCAGCTGTGAAGCAGATGACGGGCTGGTGCTGTTGGCGCATCAACAGAATATCCTGGTGGTGATGCAGCAGGATCTACCGGTTGGCATGATGTATCGCGATTGTCAGGGCAGTGGTTTTAGCGCCGTCGCTGGCAATTGGCTGGCGCAGATTGATGATGCCAGCGCGGAAAATTGCTTCAGCGAACAGCAACTGCTGCGCTACTTCCCTTATTACCTGATCGTTAACTCGGCACTGGCCGTCACTGCGGCGCTGGCTGCCGCCGGGTTTGCTGCGGAAAGCCAGTTGATCGCGCGGGTACGCGATACACTCAGCCAGCTGCGGACGACGGTCAGCAATCCGTTATGCCTTGATTATGTGCTGGATAGCGCCGAGTGGCGCTGTAAAGGCAACTTTTTCTGCTATCTGCGTGGACACGATGAAAACACGCTGCTCGAACCGGCTGATATCTACTTTTCGCTGACAAATCCACTGCATGCGGAGGTGACCCTGTGATGCCGTCTGCCAGAGTGGTGCATGCCAGCAGTGGCTTTTACTGTGAGCGGCTGGAGAAAAAATTGGCGCTCAGCCTCGGGCGGGATGGCAGCGCAGTGCTGCACTCGCCGGGCGTATTGCCTGCGGGTTGGCTGGTTGCCGCATGCGATCAATTGCTCGTGGCTGCCCCCGAGCTGAGCGGCATTATGCTGCCGTATGCCGAGTGGCGTAATGAGCCACAGGCACAGGCGCTGTTTAGCCTGGTTTACGGCGATTATCTGCCGCGCGAACAATTCTACCAGCTGCCGCTGTGGCTGACGGCAGCGCCACAACCGGCAGCGGATGCGATGCACTACAACGCCAGCCGTGAACTGTGGTTGCCACAACGTGCGCCACGGCCCGAAGGTGAGGTGTATCGCCGCTTCGATCCACAGATCAAACGCAGCTTAAGCTTCCGCTTGCCGGACGTGGCGCACGATGCTGAGCAGTTTACCCGCTGGATGAATGCGCCGCGCGTTGAGGCGTTCTGGGAAATGAGCGGGCCGCTGGAGCAGCAGGTTGCCTATCTGCAACGCCAGCTGGATTCAGGCTACGGTTATCCGCTACTGGGTTGTTTCGATGACCAGCCATTTGGTTATTTCGAGGTTTACTGGGCGGCGGAAGATCGTATTGGTCAGCACTATCGCTGGCTACCGTTTGACCGTGGCCTGCATATGCTGGTCGGCGAAGAGAACTGGCGTGGTGCGCAGTATATTCGCAGCTGGCTGAGCGGGTTGACCCATTACCTTTATCTTGATGAGATCCGCACCACGCGGGTAGTGGCAGAGCCGCGTGCCGATAATCAGCGATTATTCCGTCACTTGCCTGCCGCAGGTTATAAAACGGTGAAAGAGTTCGATTTTCCCCATAAGCGTTCGCGGCTGATTATCAATCAGCGCGAAGCCTTCTTTCGGGGGATCGGCCGATGAACAATGTTGACTACCCTGACTGGCAACAGGTTAACCGCCAGATGATCGCGCGGATGCTGGCTGAACTGGAATATGAGCAACTGTTGCAGGCTGTTGAGCGCGACGGCGCGTGGCAAATCAGGGTCGGTGCGGCGGATTATCGTTTCAGTGCGGCACGTGGCATCTGGGGATGGCTGCATATTGAGGTGGCCAGCCTGAGCTGCGATCGCTCTCCGCTGGAAGCCGATCAGCTGCTGTGCCAGTTGGCGAGCATGCTGAACATGAATGATGCGCAGATCGCCGAGCACCTGGAAGATCTTTATGCCACGCTGCGCGGTGATATACAGCTGCTGTTTACGCGCCACGGGATGAGTGCTGCGGATCTGATCGCCCTCGATCCTGACGCGTTGCAGTGCCTGCTGGCCGGGCATCCGAAATTTATCTTTAACAAAGCGCGGCGTGGCTGGGGGCTGAGCGCCTTACAGCAGTATGCTCCGGAATATCAGGGGCAGTTCCGTCTGTGCTGGCTGGCGGCGCGGCGCACGCATTTTGTCTGGTGTGCGGACCGGCTTCACTCACTGGATGCGTTGCTCAATAGCGCAATGGATAAGGCTGAGCGTCAGCGCTTCAACTACTGCTGGCGTCAGCTGAAGCTGGATGATGAGTGGATCCCACTGCCGGTTCATCCGTGGCAATGGCAGCAAAAAATCGCGCTGCATTTTTTGCCGCAGCTGGCAAAGGGGGATCTGGTGGAACTGGGGGAGTTTGGCGATCTTTATCTTGCTCAGCAATCGTTGCGCACCCTGACCAATATCAGCCGTCATGTCGCCTTCGACATCAAGCTGCCGCTGACGATCTATAACACTTCCTGTTATCGCGGTATTCCCGGTAAATATATCAGCGCCGGGCCTGCCGCTTCCCACTGGCTGCAACAGATTTTTGCCGAGGACAGTACCCTGCGTAGTAGCGGCGCGACGATTCTTGCCGAACCGGCGGCGGGCTATATGGCGCATCCGACCTACGCCATGCTCAGGCACGCGCCCTATCGCTATCAGGAGATGCTCGGCATTATCTGGCGTGAAAATCCCGGCAGTTATCTGAAGCAAGGGGAGCGGGCGGTGCTGATGGCGGCTCTGATGGAGTGTGATAACCAGGGCAATCCGCTGATTGAAGCGTGGATCACCGCGTCAGCACTGAGTGCGGAACAGTGGCTGCTGCAACTGTTTCGTTGCGTGGTTGTGCCGCTTTATCACCTGATGTGTTGTTACGGCGTGGGGCTGATTGCCCATGGGCAAAACATCACGCTGGTGATAAAAGACCATCAGCCTCAGCGTATTTTTCTGAAAGATTTTCAGGGTGATATGCGGTTAGTGGATCAGGATTTTCCGCAGGCTGCCTCGTTGCCCGCGCAGGTCAGAGAGGTCACCACGCGCCTCCCGGCGGACTACCTGATTCATGACTTACAAACCGGGCATTTTGTTACCGTCTTACGATTTATCTCGCCGCTGATGGCCGCTGGCGGTATCAGCGAAGTGCGTTTCTATCAGCTGCTGGCGCAGGTACTTCGGGAATATATGGCGCAGCATCCGCAGCTGGCGGATCGTTTTGCGCAGTTTGATCTGTTTAAACCACAAATTTTGCGGGTAGTGCTGAATCCGGTGAAGCTGACCTGGTCAGAGCAGGATCAGGGCCAGCGTATGTTGCCGCAGTATCGACAGGATCTCGATAACCCATTGTATTTGATCAGCATGGAGCAGGATCATTGAAGCAGCCTCTTGATTTTATTGGTATTGGTATTGGACCGTTCAATCTCAGTATCGCTGCGCTCGGCAGCGAAGTCGCTGATTTCAACGGTCAGTTTTTTGAAAGCAAAGCGCAGTTTTCCTGGCATCCCGGCATGATGATGCCGGAGTGTCAGATGCAGACCAGCTTTCTCAAAGATCTGGTCAGCGCGGTATCACCCACCAATTACTACAGCTTTATTAACTATCTGGTACAGCACAAAAAATTCTACCGCTTCCTGACCACCGAGCAGCGCACCGTGTCGCGTGAAGAGTTCGCCGACTATCTTGACTGGGTCGCCAGCCGCCTCGATTCCCTGGCCTTCAGTCAGCAGGTTGAGCGCGTGGATTTTGATGATCGGCAGCGGCTGTTTGTGGTGACCACGCCGCAGGGGGAGCATTGCGCGCGCCATATTTGTCTCGGCATCGGCAAAAAGCCGCTGCTGCCGGAGTGCGTCAGCGAGCAAAGTGCGCACTGTTTTCATGCCAGTGAAATGGCGCTGCGTAATCCGGATCTCAGTGGAAAACGGGTCACTATCGTGGGCGGTGGGCAGAGCGGTGCCGATCTGTTTCTCAATATTTTTCGCGCACAGTGGGGGCTGCCGCAGCAGCTTAACTGGTTATCCCGGCGTAATAACTATCAGGCGCTGGATGAAGCGGCGTTCGCCAATGAGTATTTCACGCCGGACTATGTGCAGAGTTTTTTCACCCTGAACGACGGAGCGAAACAGCAGATCCTCGCCGAGCAAAAGATGACCTCCGATGGCATTACCAGTGAATCGCTGCTGACGATTTACCGCGCCATGTACCATCGTTTTGAGGTACTGCGTGAGCCGGTTTGGGCGCACCTGCTGCCGAGCCGCAGCCTGACCGCGTTGCACCGGCAGTCAACGGGTTATCGGCTGGTGACGCAGCATCATCTCGACCAGGGCCGCGAGCATTTCGACAGTGATGTGGTGATCTTTGCCACCGGCTATCAGCAGTATCGCCCGGCATTCCTCAACCCGATAGCGCATCGGCTGCAACTGACCGCCGATCGGCAGTATCAGATTACCCCGGATTTCACCCTGCACTGGGATGGCCCGCAGGACAATTGCCTGTTTGCCGTCAATGCCAGCATGCACAGTCATGGCATTGCCGAACCGCAGCTCAGCCTGATGGCCTGGCGTTCGGCACGTATTCTCAACCGGGTTTTGGGGCGTCCGCAGTTCGATTTGACCCCCAGCCCATCGCTGATCCACTGGCGAAGCCAGTGCCCGGTTACCCGTAATGACCCGAGCCAGTTTGAAAACATGCCTTTGTAACCATACTTTTAAGGGAAAAGTGGAAAATGATAAAAAGAAATACGCTTTGGGTCGTTAACCCCTGCTTACTGCTGATGTTGTCACCCGCTGCCTCGGCAGAAACGCCAGCCAGTAGTGAAAATCAGATGGTGGTTTCTGCCAGTCGTGCGCACCGTACCGTGGCAGAAATGGCGCAAACCAGCTGGGTGATTGAAAGTCAGGAGATTGAGCAGCAGGTGCAGGGCGGCAAAGAGCTGAAAGAGATCCTCGCCCAGTTAATTCCGGGCATGGACGTCAGCAGCCAGGGGCGCACCAACTACGGCATGAATATGCGTGGCCGCGCGATGATGGTGATGATTGACGGTGTACGGCTTAACTCATCACGCAGCGACAGCCGTCAGCTGGACGCCATCGATCCGTTTAATATCGCCCATATTGAAGTGATTTCCGGTGCGACCTCGCTGTACGGCGGCGGCAGTACCGGCGGGTTAATCAATATCGTTACCAAAAAAGGTCAGGCGGAAAAGCAGGTTGAACTGCAACTGGGCGGCAAAACTGGATTTAGCAGCCATAACGATCATGATGAGAATATTGC
Organism: Winslowiella iniecta; assembly: GCF_001267535.1. Lineage (GTDB taxonomy): Bacteria > Pseudomonadota > Gammaproteobacteria > Enterobacterales > Enterobacteriaceae > Erwinia > Erwinia iniecta. The sequence goes on from NZ_JRXE01000012.1 coordinate 111,016, forward strand.
CGCCGCGATTGGCGGCGGTAATGAAAAGGCGTCAGGGCGGCTGTCGCTGTCATATCAACGCTATGGCGGCTGGTATGACGGTAAAGGCAATGAAGTTTTAATCGATAATACTCAGACCGGTTTGCAGTATTCGCACCGTATTGACCTGATGGGCACCGGGACGCTGAATATTGATGAGCACCAGCAGCTCCAGCTGACCGCACAATATTTTAACAGTGAGTCGGATGGCAAACATGGGCTTTATCTCGGCGAAAACTTTTCGGCGGTGACCGGTTCCGGCACGGCTGCCAACAGCAATAAACTTAACTCAGACCGCATTCCCGGTACTGAACGTCATCTGCTGAGTTTGCAGTATTCCAACACTGAGTTCTGGGGCCAGGATTTAGTGGCGCAGATATTTTATCGCGATGAATCACTAACCTTTTATCCGTTTCCCACTCTGAGCAAAGGCCAGGTCACCAGCATTGGCGCATCGCAGCAGAAAACCGATTTCTGGGGTGGCAAGCTGACGCTGAACAGTCAGCCGATCGACAGCCTGACGCTCTCCTGGGGAGTTGACGCAGAGCATGAGAGCTTTAACGCCAATCAACAATTTTTCAATCTGGCGAAGGCGCAGCAGTCCGGCGGGATGACGCTGGAGAATGCCTTTAGAGTTGGCCGATATCCGGGTTATACCACCACGAATCTCGCGCCGTTTATGCAGGCCAGCTACGACATCAATCCGGTATTTACGCTGAGCGGCGGGGCGCGTTATCAGTACACCGAAAACAAAGTGGATGATTTTATTGGTTATGCCCAGCAGCAGGCGATTGCGAACGGACTGGCGACCTCGGCCGATGCGGTGCCTGGCGGCAAGACCAGTTACAACAATGTACTTTTGAATGCCGGTTTGCTGGCGCATCTGACTGAGCGTCAGCAGGCGTGGTTTAATTTCTCGCAGGGTTTTGAAATCCCCGATCTGGCGAAATATTATGGTTCCGGCAACTATAAGCTGGTGAACGGTCATTATCAGCTGGAAAACAGCGTCAACGTTAACGACTCGAAACTCGACGGAATTAAGGTTAATTCGTGGGAACTGGGCTGGCGCTATACCGGCGATAATTTGCGGACTCAGCTGGCGGCGTATTATTCCCTGTCGAATAAAACCATTTCCATCAATAAAACCGATATGACCATTAACCTCGACGACGACAAACGCCGTATTTATGGAATGGAAGGGGCGCTGGATTATTTCTTTGATAACAGCGAATGGAGCGTTGGCAGCACCTTTAATCTGATTAAGTCGCAGACCCGGGTGGATGGGCAGTGGAATAAACTGACGGTCGACAGCGCCAGTCCGTCGAAGGCTACCGCGTATATTGGCTGGGCTCCGGGCGACTGGAACCTGCGGCTGCAATCACAGCAGACCTTTGATGTATCAGATGAAAAAGGCAATAAGCTTGAGGGTTACAACACCATCGACCTATTGGGTAGCTATGCATTAGCGGTGGGCAAAGTCAGCTTTAGTGTGGAAAACCTGCTGGATAAGGATTACACCACGCTCTGGGGGCAGCGCGCACCGCTGCTTTACAGCCCGACTTATGGTTCGCCCGATCTATACAGCTACAAAGGGCGTGGCCGTACCTTTGGTCTGAATTATTCAGTGGTGTTTTAAGCGCATTAACACATCTTCTGTGGGCGACGAAATGTCGCCCATTTCACTGATTTACCCGCCTCAAACGAAGATGCTTAGCTCTCTTTCCATCGCTGACGCAGAGTCTCAACCACCGGCTGGGTCTGCGGTTGATGCAAAAACTGATGGCGGAACAGCAGGCATCCCGCGACCTGCGGTAATTGCTGGTTAAGATCGAGCTGACGCGTGATTTCTGGCACGCCATGGTCAATTGCCCAGTCAGGTTCGCTGTTGCTCTGGCTGCCGACTTTATACAGCGCCATGCCGATATACAGTTTGGTGTTGCTGGTTTTCACCGTCTCTGCCCACCACTTTGCCACCACATCATAACGTGCGGCGGGCTGAGCAAATGGCCAGTAGATTTGCGGCGCAATATAGTCAATCAGCTCTTCCAGTACCCATTGCCGGGTGTCGGCATAGGCCACGTCATAGCTGGGTATGCCCGCGCGGGTATCGGATCCCAACGCATCATCCTGTTTATTACGCCAGACGCCAGCGGGACTGATGCCAAACTGAACCTGCGGCTTAAAGCGTTTAACGCATTGCGACACGTCAGAAATCAGACGGTAAGTATTATTACGCCGCCAGTCACCCTTACTGGCAAAGCCTGCGCCGTACTGTTGATAGCTGGCTTCATCATTGAGTGGTGAATTTGCCGATTCATTATAAAAGTAATCATCAAACTGAATACCATCAACATCATAGTGTTGCAGCAGCTCAGCAACGATATTGCTCAGCCAGCCTCTGACCTGAGGTATGCCCGGATCCAGTACAAAGCGATTGGCTGCGGTTTTGATCCATTCCGGATGCTGCTGGTAAACGCTGACAGGCGAATCCGGGGAAGAGTTGTTCAGCTCATCAATGGTGGCCTGGCTGGCATCCATCGAAACGCGATAAGGGTTTAACCATGCGTGCAGCTCGATGCCACGGCAGTGCGCCTGTTCGATGGCAAAAGCCAGTGGATCAAAACCCGGATCCTTGCCCAGCTTGCCGGTCAGCCAGCGTGACCAGGGGAGCAACCGGGAAGCATAAAGCGCATCTGCACAGGGTTGCACCTGAAAGATTACCGCGTTGATATTCAATGACCTGGCATCATCAAGCAGGGTTACCAGCTCCTGCTTTTGCGCCGCCATTCGTTGCTGGTCATCTTCAAGCGTCAGAGTATGTTTTGACGGCCAGTCAAGGTTAAGCGTGGTGGCAACCCAGCTGGCCCTAAACTCCTTTACGACGGGTTTCTCCGCAGGAAAGTATTTTTCTGACAGCGCGAATAAGTTGGCTGCGGTTTCAGCATCGACCACGCCGTCATAATTAGCCGGGCGAAAATGCAGCTGAAAGGCGCGGATAAGTTGCCAATATCCCTGTTCATTACTGGCGAGAGTAATATCATAGCCCCAGCGTTGCAATTTATTGATCAACTGTGCTTTGTCCGGCAGCTTATTGCTGAATTCTCGCAGATATTTTTGTTGCGTCGCCTGATCGTACCAGGCACCTATACCGGCTTCATACAGCGCCTGCCATGGAAATGCAGGTCCGGGATCACTTTTTCGGTTGGGGGCAATATCACTGTGCGCCACAATATTATTTGGCGTGATATCCGGGTAACGCTGGATAATATTAATTATCAGCTGTTTAACCGCCTCGATTTGCGCTTTATTATAGGGCGGAAAAGTCAATTCGCCCTGATTATCGGTCGCGAGGTTAACGATTTCAATTCCGATTGAGGTATCGTTAATATTGCTGCGTCCTGCCCATGAACTGACGCCAGCATGCCAGGCGCGCTGCTCTTCGCTGACCAGGTTAAAAATCCTTAGGTTTTTGAAACCGGCAGAAATATAGCTTTTATCTTCAGGGTCGGGAACGAGATAGTGAGCGCTCACTAAAGGTCCGGTAAGCGATACCATCGAAGAGGCAAAATTCTGCGCGGTATAGTGGATAACCAAAAAGCGGACGCGCGAGTTAAAACCTTTGACGGAACGGTAACTGTTATAGTCAATAGTGTACATATTAATACATCCTTGCATTAGCTATGGAGACTGCAGTTAACACCTTTTATATTGAATGGTGCAATCAATCAGCTGCGTATTCTGAAAAGTGATGACTTGCTGATACTATTGGTTTATTAAATGGATAGGATTAGCATAACGTGATATTTTTCCTCAATGAATTTATAATAAAAGCAAGAAAGTTCTCACTTTAGGGTGCGCAATGCGCTACCCTGTGTGCCGATGTCGAATACAGGTTCTCTGATTTGGTAAAGTTGATGAATAAAAGAAATGCCCTGATAAAATTTATCCTGCCGGTGATTATTTTGGCTGCGATAATGGGTTATATGTCGTTATCACGCGTGGAAAGTCAGGAACAGGCTTATTACGTTGCGGTGTATTGTCAGGTAGTCAAAACGCCTGATACGCCATCATACCGTGATGCAATGCGCGCAATGATTGACGCTGGCAACAGTGATTACGCGCTGGATCGTAAAAAATTTAATTTGCGAGCGGCAGATAATGTGCTGAATACCGTCAGTAAACTGACAGACGCGCAGCGCAGCATGTTGAAAGACAATGCAACGGCTTGTCGTCAGCTGATTAGCGCAAAAATGGCCGGGTAACCGGCCATTCACCCTTAGTTTCCCACTGTTTCTGATTTCCCATAGCCACTCCGTTCTGAACCTTCTCCTGAGCCGATCTGTTAAGATTCCGTATGGAAATGATAATTATATTGATCGTGATTATGATAATTATTATCATTCGCTTCCGTATTTGACTGTTAACACCAACTTCACTTGCACCTCTCTTCAGGCCATACAAACAATGATAAAGACTAAGTTGTTAGTCGCAGGGTTACTGATTTCACTGCTGTCTGCCTGCCAGCAGAGCGCCAGGCAATCTGAACCGCAGCTGGAGCAGTCCCTGGCGTTCTCTTCGCGCATTGAATCACTGCGAGATAATCAGCCGCTTTCCACTGCTGAACTGGTGAACAGACTCAGCGCTGCGCCTATGGTGATCGTCGGTGAAAAGCATGACAACGCCGATCACCATCGTATTGAACAGTGGTTAATCAGCCAGCTGGCGGCCAAAAGGCCGCAAGGTAGTGTGCTGATGGAGATGATCGCCAGCGATCAACAGGATGCGGTGAATCAACTGCAACAGGGACTGAAAAGTTCTCCCTATATTCGTGATGAGCGCCTGCAACAGCTGTTGCAGTGGAATAACGGCTGGCCATGGTCGCTGTATGGCGCAGTGGTGACGACTGCGCTAAAAGGCAACGCTCCGTTGCTGGCCGCCAACCTTAGCGCCAGCGAAGTGAAGCAGATTTATCAAACTAAGCAGATGCCGGCAGGCATACTTTCCTCGCAGCAACCGGTGCTTGATGCACTGTCGACGCTGATTGTGACGATGCATGACGGGCAGATCGATGCCGATCGTCTGGCATCCATGCTGGCGGTGCAGCAGAACCGCGATCGCTTTATGGCACAGCAGCTACTGGCTGCGCCAAAACCGGCGCTGCTGATCGCTGGCGGTTATCACGCAGCCCGCAATCTTGGCGTGCCTCTACACCTGCGGGACCTGGATAAACAGGCCCGTCCGTTGGTGCTGATGCTTGCGGAGCAGGGGATGAAGATCACTGCCGGGCAAGCGGATTATGTCTGGTACGTCGCCGTCGTTGCGCGCTGATGTCGATGATGTTGGTCAACGAAAATTATCCACACCGTCCGCGCTGGAGCGCCGGTGTATGTTGCAGTGTGATCGCCCACTTATTGCTGGTGGCGCTTTTTATCACCACCTGGCGCAATAACACGCCGCTAATTACGCCTCCGGCGGTGGTGATGCTGGAATTTTCCGAACAATTTCAGGTCACCAGCCGTCAGCCAGATATGCCATTGGGGATTAATCAGCAGCAGAAGGTGGACGCCGCCAGGGTGGAAAACACGCCGAAAAAGCAACAGATGCATCGGGTGGTGATGGCGGATAATGCTGAGATCCATCAGTCTACGCCGCAAAAGGCTACGCCAAAGCCGACCAAACAACATGATGTGAAGCAGAACAACCTGCTACCGCAGGAAGCGGTGGAAGGTAATGCAAAGGTGACTAACCGCGCGGCACCCAAACCTCAGCTAAAGATCGCCAGCACCACTGCGGCACCGGTAGCCAGTGATGCGGCTAAAGTCAGCAACAGCCAACTGAGCTGGGAAGGTTTAGTCAAAGGAAAGCTGAATCTGGTTAAAGCCTACCCGGCAGACGCCAGACGACGTGGCCGATCGGGCATTGCGCTGGTGTCATTTGTGGTCGCTGCCGATGGTCGCGTGATTTCCCGGCAGCTTGTTCGTTCAGCAGAAACGCTGTCGCTCGACAGAGAATCCCTGGCGATGATTGATCGTGCCCAGCCTTTTCCTCAGCCTCCGGCTGAAATATTAACCGGCGGTATTTATAAAGTGACCATGCCGGTAAGTTTTGACTTGAATCAGGCTAATTAATTATTTCTATCTAAGAGTTTTATTTAATGCTGAATATTCGTTGGGTCGTTATGGCTAATTTATTATTAGCCATGCATTTCGCCGTGGCTGCCGCTCAGCCAGCTGCGCCGGTAGCAGAAATTAAACCAGAAATCATCGTCACTCAGGGAGAAGCCCGCACGGATAACTATCACTGGTTACGCGATGATTCGCGGAAAAATAAACCCGTGCTGGATTATCTTACGGCAGAAAATAATTACGCCACCACAATTTCACAACGCTGGCAGCCACTGAGTGAGCAAGTTTATGCCGAAATGAGCCAGCGGCAAGCACAGGATAAATATTCCCCACCCTATGAAATAAAGGGGTATCGCTACCAGAGTCAGTTCGCGGAGCAGGCCAATTATCCACAACTGATGCGCCAGGAAATGGGTGCAGCGGGCTGGCAACGCGTAGTTGACCTGAATCAGCGTAGCCAGGGGCACCATTATTACCGTCTCTCGCGTTATGTCGTCAGTGAGGATAATCGCTATCTGGCGATTGCCGAAGATTATCGTGGCGACGGGCAGAATCAGCTGGCATTGCTGGATATGCAAAGCGGTAAATGGCTGCCTGACACTATCGCCAACAGTTCGGGCGATATGGTATTTAGCGCGGATGGTCAGACGCTGTTTTATGTGCTGAATAATCCGCAAACCCTGACGCCGTATAAGGTGATGCAGCATCGTCTGCATGATAGCGGGCCGGATAAGCGGGTGTATCAGCAGCCGGATGACACGCTGTATACCGGCATTTCACGTTCGGCATCGGACCACTATCTGCTGATTACCTCCAGTGGTAACGACACTTCTGAAGTCAGAATATTACCTCTCGCCACGCCGCAGGCGACACCTCAACTGATACAGCCGCGCCGCAAAGGCATTGAGTACTATGTTGACCATTTAAACGGGCAGTTCTTTATCCGCAGTAATGCGCTGAATAAAAACTTCGGGATTTATTCTGTGCGCCAGCCGGGTGACCGCTGGCAAACGGTGGTCGCCGCACAAGAAAATGTCGAAATTGAAAGTTTTAACCTGTTCGAGCGCTGGCTGGTGGTGGTCAAGCGCGCGCAGGGGCAAACGGCGTTTGCCAGCATGGAATTTGCCAGCGGGGAATGGCAAAGTCTGCCATTCCCCGACGCCAGTTATATGGCGCGGGTGGGAAATAATCCCTCCAGCCACGCAGCAGTATTTAATTATCTCTATTCATCGCTGGATAAACCGCTGGGCTATTACCAGTGGGATTTAGCCACCCATCGCACCCGACTGGTGCATCAGAAACATATTGCGCAGTTTGAGCAACAACACTATGCCAGTGAGCTGGTGCAGATTAACGCGCGTGATGGTCAGCAAATCCCGGTTTCACTGGTGTATCGCAAGGATCGCTTTCAGCAAGGGCATAACCCGTTGCTGGTTTATGGCTATGGTGCCTATGGCATCAGTCTTGATGTGGCATTCAGCGCGCCGCGTCTGAGTCTGCTCGACCGGGGTTTTGTTTTTGCTCTGGTTCACGTGCGTGGCGGCGGCGAGAAGGGTGTTGACTGGTATCTCAACGGCAAGAAGGCACATAAGCAAAACAGTTTTAATGATTTTATCGATGCCACACGCGGGCTGGTAGCGCTGGGCTACGGTGCGAAAAAACGTGTTTATGGCATGGGGGGAAGCGCCGGTGGCCTGCTGCTGGCAGCCGCGCTGAATCAGGCTCCTGAACTATTTTCCGCGGTGGTATTACAGGTGCCATTTGTTGATGTGCTGAACACCATGCTGGACGCATCGCTACCGCTGACGCAGCAGGAATATGAAGAGTGGGGCAATCCGGCGACCGCTTCCGATTATCCGGTGATTAAAGCTTACAGCCCTTATGAGAATCTCTCTGCTCAACACTATCCCGATATGCTGGTGACCAGCGGATTAAATGATTCACAGGTACCCTACTGGGAAGCCGCGAAATATGTTGCGCGCCTGCGTGCCGTTAATCAAAACCGCGCTGCGAAAATTCTGCTTACTACCAATATGCACGCCGGGCATGGTGGCGATGCCGGACGCTATTCCCGGCTGCGCGACTCGGCCAGCGCATTCAGCTTTCTGCTTTACCTTGATAAAGAAAAAAATAAAACCTCAGGAGCATTACCTTGAAGTATAAAAATATCGCCAACTGTGCGTTGGCCAGCTGTGTTATTTTTCCTTGTATTACTCATGCCGCGGAACAGAAAGGGGAATCGACTTTCTCAACATTAAATGTTGCTGATAATGCGCAGCAGGAGGACGGTAACGCCGGTTCCGATGCGGAAACCTACAGCAAACCGGGAGCTTTTAGCTCGCGTAAAATGAATAAAAACTTGCAAAGTCTGGATGCGACTTTACGTACCATGCCAGGGACGTTTACCCAGCAGGATGCGTTGCAAGGGGCGGTGAATGTAAATATTCGCGGTATGAGCGGCTTTGGCCGCGTCAATACCATGGTCGATGGTGTCAGTCAGACTTATTACGGTATGGCACCTTCCAGCTATCATGGTGGCGCTAACAGCGCCTCCGGAGTGTTAATTGACCAGAATTTTCTCGCCGGTGTCGATATAAGCCGTGGTAACAGTGCCGGATCGCAGGGGGTTAATGCGCTGGCGGGAAGTGCCAATATGCGTACCATTGGCATTGACGATATAGTGCGGAAGAATCGTCAGACCGGTGTCCTGACACGTTTTACCGTTGGCGATAATGGCTTTGGCCGCAGTGGCATGATTGCCGTCGCCGGCAGATCTGAAGTGTTCGGCGATGGCGGCAGTATTGGTGGGCTGGCTGGTTTTAGTGATAACGTCCAGTATGCGACCTATAAGAATGGTGCCGGAATAAAAAGCGATGAGTTTCTCGGCAATGATAACAGTTTTATGAAACAGAAGCCGAATTCACAGCTGTATAAGCTGAATATTAACCCCGACCGTTATACTAAGTTTGAGTTTGGCGGCCGTAATTACCATAACAATTTTACCCAGCGTAATATCACCAGCGATGACTACTATCTGAAATATGATTATACGCCATTGTCTGAGCTAATCGATGTGAAGATGTTGCTCAGTACCAGTCGTTCCAGTCAGACCTACAATCCCGGCTCGTTAAGCAGTACCAACCATGCCTCAACCACCAATAAATCTGAAGCTGTCGATTTAAGTAATACCAGCCGTTTTTCGCTCGGCGATTATGATTTTTCCTGGCAGCTCGGTGGCAAGGTGATGGATACAAAATATACCCGTGCTTTTGATAACAGTGAGACTAACCAGTCCAATGGTTTCGCTCCCTCGGGTAAGCAAAACATTGCAGCGTTATATACGGGGCTGACGATTAATAAAGATATTTATCAACTGGACCTGAATTTAAATTACAGCGAGACTAAAGTTAACGGTTTCAAGCCCGCCTGCTCCGCTAAGCAGAAATGTTTCCCCCAGGGCGAGGGAATCTTAAATCTGAATGATCGGGCGTTTAACCCTTCGGTGGCATTATCGGCGCAAGTGACTCCCTGGCTCCAGCCTTTTGTTAGCTACAGCCACTCTTCACGCGCGCCGAATCCTCAGGAAGTATTTTTTGCTAACGAAGGCGGCGGTTCAATGAACCCGTTCCTGAAACCAGAGAAAGCCGAAACTTATCAGGCCGGGTTTAATATCATTAAAAACGGCCTGCTGTTCGAGCAGGATACCTTCAGATTGAAAGCGCTGGCTTACCAGTCGCGGATTAAAAATTACATCAGCAGTCAGTCTTTCTTCCTCTGTTATGACGGTACGCTCTGTCACGATATCGACAACTCTTCAGCGGATTTTAACGCCTATTTGCATACCAACTCGCTGACGCCAGTTCACAGCGATGGCTATGAAATTGAGGCCAGTTATGACGTTGAATATGCCTATGTCAATTTGTCGTGGAGTAAGCAGCACACCGATCAACCGACGTCGGTCGCCAGCAGCACGCAAGGTGGTATGGGTTACGGTGATATCAGTGATTTACCTGACAGCTATGCCACGCTGGATATTGGTGCGCGCTTTCTCGATAAAAAACTGGTGGTGGGCAGCCTGTTTAAATTCACCGGTAAATCAAAGCGTTTAAGTGTTAATGGCTATGACTATGAGACCGGGCAGTTGCCAAAAGAACAGTTGCCGAATATTCCGACCATCATTGATCTCTACAGTAATTATCAGCTGACAGACAATGTGTTATTGCGCTTAAGCGTACAGAACCTCGGTAATAAAAATTATGCTGAGGCGCTGAACAAGCTAAATCAGGATTATTACTACAGTGGCGATGACGGTAAGTCGGTAAACACCAGCGCACGTGGCCGTACCTGGGTGTTTGGCGGTGAGGTGCGTTTCTGACAGATTATTACCCTGCGGGTTGTCAGCAGGGAAGCTGACAACCGCATAACCGGATGTTGTAATTCTAACATCTAATCCCACAGGCTTAATCCTGCTAATACCGCGTCAAACCTTGTTCTGATGCTGAAATTGATTGTCTGCTAAGGCATTTCTTCCTGCGCTGTTCCCCCTTGCGGTTGAAAAAATTCTCGCAAAAAAACCTTCACTGTGAAAATAAGATCACTTAACTGTAACAAAAAATAAACAAACCCTCTCTATATTGACTGCTTTGCTTTTGGGAGGGAGTGCCATGCGTAACTGGAATGAACCAAAGAAGAACAAAGCTCATATCGAACTGATTCCGATGATCGACGTGATGATGTTTTTGCTGGTGTTTTTCGTGCTGATCAGTCTGAACGTTATCCCTGCTCTGGGGCTGAAAACCCAGTTGCCCGGCGCGGCCAGCGCACAGCAGTTAAAACCGCAGAAGAAGGCGATTATTACCCTGGGGGCGGATGAACAATTACAGCTGGATGGTCAGCCGGTGGCGCTGGATGCGCTGGTCACCAGCTTAAAACAGCAACAGGGCGACCAGACGACCACCATTATCGTCAACAGTGATAAGGGCGTGGCGGTAGAGCGGCTGGTGGCCGTGATGGATAACCTGCGTCAGGGTGGTTTTTTCTCCGTCTCCATTGCAACCCGGAAGCTGTGACATGTATCTGCTCTATCGTTCACGTCATCTGTTTAGCTGGTTGCCCGCCTTGCTGGTTGCCGGAAGCCTGCTGATTGCCAGCCAGCAGGCGGCACTGAAGATTCAGCCACATTATGACGAAGCCACTATGGAACTGGCGCTGGTGGAACCTCCGTCAATACCGCAGCCAGAAGTGCCTGAGCCACCCCCGCCGGAACCAGAACCAGAACCAGAACCAGAATTAGAACCAGTCCCCGAGCCGGAGCCGGTCGTCGACGCGGTAGTTGTCGCCCCGGAACCGGTTATCGCGGCTAAACCGAAGCCAAAACCTAAACCACAGCCTGAGAAAACGCGGCCGGTAGAAAAACCGCGTCCGGTTACCCCTGCGCCGCGCGCGGTGACGGCGACGTCGAAACCCGCAGTTGCCGCACCGGCTCGCCCGGCTGCGCCGCCGGTCAATGCTCAGGCGGTGGAAAACGGATATTTGCAGGCGATGCGCCGCGAGCTGGAGCAGCGCAAACGCTATCCGACCGGGCGACAGTCTTCGCTGGAGCGGCCGGAAGGAGAAGTGGAAATCTGGCTGGAGGTCGATCGCAGCGGTCGGGTGCTGGATTCGGGCATTGCCAATAAAGCGCGCAGCATGCTGCTGAACCGCGCCGCCAGCAGCAGCTTACAGAGTATCAGCCAGGTGAAGCCGTTCCCCGAACAGGCTTTTGCCGGGCAGGCAAAAAAACGTTTTACCGCAACCTTTAACTATCAGGCGCCCTGAAACCTGAGTTCACTTTTATCTTTATTGGATGGAAACCATGAAAGCGTTCAAACACTCTGGGATTTACCTGTCGGTGATGTCGGCATTGTGGCCGGGCGTACTGATGGCGGAAGAGGGTACCGACGTCGGTACCATTAATGTACAGGGGCAAGTGCTCGGCGGCGGCATGATGGTGCAGGATGACAGCGCCAAAGCGCGATCGACTGTCACCAAGGATGCGCTGGATAAAATGCCCGCCGCCGGTAACGCCATCGATAAGCTGAAATATACCCCTGGCCTGAATGTAAACAGTAACGATGCCAGCGGGCTAAGCGGCGTCGATTACAGCATGCGTGGCATGAACTCTGACCAAATCGGTCTGTCGATGGACGGCATTCCAATTAACGATTCCGGCAACTATAACGTTTACCCCAATCTCTTGGGCGATGCGGAAAACCTGCAAGAGATATTTGTCACTCAGGGGGCATCAGAAGTGGATGGCCCGCATATTGGTTCCAGCGGCGGCAATATCGGGCTGGTTACGCGACGTCCGGCGAAAGAGTTTGGTGGCTTTGTTAAACAGACGCTGGGCAGCAATAATCTCAGCAAAACCTTTGCCCGCCTGGAAACCGGCGAATATAACGGTTTCAGCAACTGGCTCTCTTATTCCCATACCGAAGCCAAAAAATGGCGCGGTGAAGGGCGACAGTATTCTGATAAATTTGAGATGAACTCGTTGTATGAGGACGGTAACGGCAACAGCAGTAATTTGGTGATGAAGTACAACCGCCAGGATAACACCAATTACAACACCGTCAGCAAGGCGCAGTTTGACGAGGAAGGCCGCGATTATGACTACTCCTCCACGCCGCAATACAACAGCAATGGTCAGCTGACCAAATACTACAAACTGCATCGCAACCCGTTTGAAAACTTTACCCTGTCGTTTACCCAGAAGCTGCAACTGCGCGATAACCTCGCGCTGACGCTGCAACCCTATTATTACTGGGGCAACGGCGGCAGTTTCAGCGGTCAGAGCGCCTCGGTGCTCTCATCGACGTCGGACAAAGCCGGGCAATATGACCTGAGCAACCTGACCTCCAATACCTATTATAGGCCTTCCTGGACGCAGACCTGGCGTCCCGGCGTGACCACCAGGCTGAAGTGGGATATCAACGAAGAGCACAGTCTGGATATTGGTTACTGGTACGAGCGCGCGCGTCAGCTGCAAACCCAGCCGTTTATCAGCATCAACCCGGACGGTAATCCGTCGCAGTTGTGGGGTAAGCCGGGGAGTGGCAATCAGGTACAGGATGCTAATGGCAGAACCGTGCAGGGCCGTAATCAGTACACCGTCACACCGGCGCAGAAAATCTGGTTGCAGGATACCTGGTTTGTTTCGCCGGACTGGACGCTGGTCGCCGGGCTGGCTTATCAGCATGTGGAACGTATCGGTGAAAATCGCGGCAGTCTGTATAACGCGCCGGAAAACCGTCGCGCCAGCTATCACGAATTCCTGCCGAATTTCAGCGCCAGCTATAAGGTGAACCAGCAAAACCAACTGTTCTATAACCTGACGCGCAATATGCGCACGCCGCCAAACTACGTGCTGTATAACGTCGGCGACTCCATCAGCACCAAACCGGAACTGAGCTGGAACCACGAGCTGGGCTGGCGCTTCCAGCAAGATCAGATGCTGTTCAGCGCCACGCTGTTCTATATGCGTTACAGCGACCGGCAGGTTTCCACCACCAACGCCGATGGCGACTACGAGATGATGAATATCGGCAACGTCGAGAATAAAGGGCTGGAGCTGGAGCTGAGTGGTCTGTTGCCGCATAACTTCAACTACTACGCCTCTTACACCTATACCGATTCGCGTCAGAAGGATGACCTGGTGACCAATGGCGGCAAACCGCTGCCGACGTCCGGCAAAGATGTCACTAACGTGCCGAATAACTTGCTAAACCTGACGCTCGGTTATGACGATGGCCTCTATTACGGCAGCATCAGCAGCAAATATGTCGGCGCGTTTTACGGCGATCTGACCAATGACGAGAAGATCGGTGGCCGCACGGTTTTCGATCTGGCGGCCGGGGTGCATCTGCCGGTGGACAAAAAGATTGTCAAAAGTGCGGCGCTGCGTTTTGGCATCAGCAACCTGTTTGACAAGGCGTATCTGACCTCGGTGCGCTCCACCACTTTCAATGCCGCGCCTTATGACGGCGTGCGCGCCAGTACGCCGTATTACAACGTTGGGGAAGAGCGGACGTTTAGTGTTTCGCTGGAAGCCACCTTTTAATTAACCGGAGAGTAGCCTGATGGATGCCAACTTATTACACGATATTATTTTCTACGTCATGTATGCCTCGCTGGCGATTGCGCTGGTGATTATGACCGAACGTGCGCTGTACTTTGCTTACACCCAACGGCAGGCGCGCAAGCTGGAGCGGGCGCTGACGCCGCAGGTGCGCCATGCGGCCGATCTGCCGCACAGCCTGACGCAGCGTAACAGCCTGCCGTTAGCGGTTATTCTGCCGGTGCTGGAACAGAAGCGTTATGCCGGCGATCGCGAGGCGCTGGGCGATACCATTGATGCGCAGTATCTGTTAAGTAAACCGATGATGGGGCGCGGCTTGTGGCTGCTGGAAACCATCGTCACCGCCGCGCCGCTGCTGGGTTTGCTCGGCACGGTGATGGGGATTATTGAAACCTTTAAAGCGCTGGCGGCTTCCGGCGTTTCCGAACCGAGCCTGGTTTCTGCCGGAATGGGCACGGCGCTCTATGCTACCGGTCTGGGAATTGCCATTGCGCTGCTGTGCCTGGTGGGCAACAATTACCTGCAAAGCTGCATGGAGCGAATTAACGAACTACTGAAAGTGCTGTTGATTCGTGCCGGCACGCCGGGCAGCCGTCCGGACAGTGAAGCCGACGGACAGTGGCTGGAAAATGGGGCGCAGCGCTATGCCTGATTATCATAACTTGCGGCGGCCATTGCGCCGCCTGATTGCCGCACTATGGGGGAGTGGCCTGTTGATATTGAGCCACAACGCCGCCGCGCGGTTTGACGTTCCTGGCTATGAGCTGGTGTACAACGCGCCGCAGGAAACCACACTGCAAAATGATGACCTGCGCGACAGTGCCGACGTCTGGCAGCAGATGTTTGCCGGGGCGAAGCAGCAGATTGATATTGCGCAGTTTTACGTGGCGAATCAATCCGGTGCGCGACTGGATGGCGTACTGGCGCAGTTGCGCGCCGCCGGCGAGCGCGGGGTGAAAATCCGTTTTCTGCTGGAACAGAAAGGCGTGACAATGTCGACCGCCGAGACGCTGGAACAGCTGAAAACCATCCCTGGCCTTGAAATGCGGGTGATTGATTATCGTCAGCTAAGCGGCGGTATTTTGCATGCCAAATATCTGCTGGTGGACGGTAAACAAGCCTTTGTCGGCAGTCAGAATTTTGACTGGCGCGCCCTCGATCATATCCAGGAAACCGGCCTGCTGATTAGCGACAACCGGGTAGTGTCGCAGATTCAGGCGATCTTTGACCAGGACTGGCAGGCGCAGGCATTACTGGCTGCGCAACAAACGGTGCCCGAGCGGAGTGATCAGTCCGATGGCCAGACATATGATAATTATCTGGTTGCCAGCCCGCGCGCCTTTAATCCGCCAGGGGTTATCGACTCGCAAAGCGAACTGCCGCGTCTGCTGGCGGCGGCTAAGCAGCGAATTCGCGTGCAGGTGATGGAGTATGCTCCACTTTCATATGGCCCGCAGCGCACCCGGCCTTACTATGCCCTTATCGATAATGCTCTGCGCAGTGCCGCGGCGCGTGGCGTGCAGATTGAGCTGATGGTCGCAGACTGGAATACCAAAAAACCGGCGATTGATTATCTGAAAAGCCTGGCGCTGCTGCCCAATATCCAGATTAAAGTGGTGACCATCCCGCCCGCCAGCAGCGGTTTTATTCCGTTTGCCAGGGTGATTCACAGTAAAATTATGACAATCGATGGCGAGCTTGCCTGGATTGGTACCAGCAACTGGAGCGGCGGTTACCTGGATAATTCACGTAATCTGGAGCTGATACTGAATAACCCATCAATGGCTGCGCGGGTGGATAAACTGTATCAACAGTTGTGGAGCAGCAATTACGCTGCTCCGTTGCGCATTGATTATGACTATCCACCGCTAAAGCCGGGTGGGTAATGCTGGGTCTGGCGAAACTCAGACAAAGGTGGCGTAGCAAACCATGGTAAAAATCAATAAGCCGATGATAAAGAACAGGCCAAAGAAGCTATTGCCAAAGGGCAGACGATATTGACCATCAGTCAGCGTCTGCCTGGATTTTCTTACCAGTAAAGGCGGCAATAAAATGCTCCAGATGGTTAATCCGATACCGGCATAGGCGATTGCCGGAACAAAGCCATTCGGAAAGAAAAAGCAACAAACAGAGGGCGGAAGATAAGTGATCATGAGCGCCGTGCTATTGCCATTTTTCCGTAGATGAAGCTTAAATAAATCCTTTATATAATCAATAAGCCCGATTGTGGCGGAGAGTAAGGATGCAGAAATAGCAAAGTTACCAAAAAACAGTAACAGTATTTTGAAATAGCTACTTTGCGAATCGGCGCGCAATGCGTCAAGGAAGTCGCCAATGTTGCCCCCTTTGGCGACCACCGTGTCGATCATGGTTTTACTCAGATTACCCATGGTGACGGACAACCAGAAAACATAGATAAACAAGGAGATAAAGACACCAATAACAATCGATTTGATGATCTTTTTACTGTTCTGTTTGCCGTAGATGTTCACCAGACTGGGAATGCTGCCGTGAAAACCGAAGGAAATAATGCAGAAGGGTAAGGCGATTAACCAGGTGGATAAGTGAGGGATTGAATACTGGCTGAACAGCAAGTTCGTATCCACACTGCCGATCATGCCCGAGAAAGTCAAAATAAAGGACGTAAACTTACCGATAATCAGCACGGATAATATTTTCCCTATCCGTTTTCCCGCCCAGAGCATAACTGAAACGACCAGCAGAAAGATAACAGCAACAGACCATCGACCTAAGTTGACGCCGGTCAGATAATGAAGTGTGTTGTCCAGAGATGATGCCGCGCCGGAAATATAAGCGTAAGTGACGCAATAAAGGACGAAAGCAAAGCTTATTCCAGTAATAATATTCAGGCTTCTCGGCAGTAACACTTTTGAGAATGAATGAAAGCTGCTTCCCAGCGGGAATTTTAAATTAACTTCATAGATCATTAGCCCGGTGAGGAGCATGATGACTGAGGAAAATATCAACAGCATAATGCCTTTAACGAACCATACACCCTCTAATGCGACCGGGAGAGAGAACATGCCTCCGCCAACAATCGTTGCCACAATCAGGCAAACACCACTCACTGTACCGATCTTTTTTTCTGGTTTATCTTTCATACTCAACCTATTGCCTGAAGAAATAATGCCTGGAAACCAGGCATTATTTCTTTATTCTAACTCAATTCGCTTAAAGCACTGCTGAAATTTGAATAGAGCGCATCGATTGATTCTCTGGTATGGATCGCCGAAAGAGCACAACGAAGAATGGCACGACCCTCTTCAACCGTAGGATACATCGCCACGGTTGTCGCAAAGCCACGGCTGTGCATTTTGGCACACATACTGATCGCTTTATCTTCGTTACCAATCAGTATCCCTCTGATTGGCATCGCTGTACCTTTATTGATCACTTCCACATCATTGAAAACTTCATCAAAGTAACGGACTCGATTATTAAGATCCTGCTGTCTGCGCTCAACCACGCCGTTTAAATGGAGATCGGCGGCAGCGACACAAGCTGCGATTCCCGGAAGGCTTGGCGGGCCACCAAAGGTGTAGGTGGTGCCATAGGCTTTGATAAAGTCGATAGTACTTTTATGGTTACAGGCGATATACCCGCCATGTGATCCAAAGGCTTTCGATAACGAGCCAGCGATAATGACCCGATCATCAAGCTTATGATCCAGACATTCCATCACATAGCCTGAGCCATTTTTGCCAAAGATTGAAGTGCCGTGCGCATCATCGATATAAGCATAACCGTTAAACGTGTGCGCCATTTCGACAATAAATTTTACGGGTGCAACGCCGCCCATGGAACCTACGCTGTCTGAAATTGATACTGGTGTTAAGCCGTTTTTATGCGCAAACTCAAAAGCTTCACTAATGGCGTTCTTATCCTGGAAGTCGACGCGTTTAACCTCGCCAAATTGCTGCAACAGACCGCGGTTAATTTGCAATGTAGCATGCGCGGTTTTCTCCATAATAAAATAGGGCGTGTTGCTGAATTTGTATTCAGGTAACTCACCCGAAGCAAGCAATGGCAGCACCGCAAGATGGCAAGGGGTGACGGCGTTAAAGGTTAACGTATGGGCACCAAACATGATTTCCGAAAGTTTGCTTTCCAGCGAGGGGAAAAGGTCGACTTTTATTCTTGTTCTTGCCACCGACAACTGCGCGCCAAAACGTTCGACTGACTCAATAATTGCCTGTTTTAAATCAGGATGAGTCTCCAGCCCCAGATAAGAACAGGAAACAAACTCGGTCATTTTCCTTCCGTCATTCAGGGTAATTTCTTTACCCTCTCTGGAAACGACCGTAAGATCATTGATATTTTCGGAAAAAACCCTGGATTGATATTTATAAGATTTCTCTATCTTCGCTTTCTGCCAGTTACTCATTAAATTTCCTTTTGTAAACACAGACTAACAATGAAACACTTGCCATAATAAAAATGCTGAATCCTAATATTTTATCAAAAGAGAAATGACTCCCTTCCAGGCTAACAAATATCAGGCTAACCGCCCCAGCACTGACGGTTTGGGTAAATCCAGTGATGGCTGATGCAATACCGGTTTTGTTACCTTTTATTTTTAGTGACAAGAACCAGGCACTGGGGTAATAAATGCCTAATGTCACATTATAAATAACCAGAGAAATCAGGTATATGGCGATATTATTAATCGAAAGGAGAAAAGGTATAGCAGTTAAAGCATTGATAATAAACAGAAATAATGGCTTTTCAAAAAAACTAATTTTTGATAGTTGGTTACCAATGATAAAGAAAAGAACAGAGGCGGAAAAAACAAATGAGAATGCTAAAGGGCTTAATTTCAATTCTCCGATAAACAGACCCGGAGATAAAGAGATAAAACAGAAGAGCGAGCTTAGCATCAATGACACCAGCACCGTTCCGGTAATAAAGCTTGGGGTAACGAAGCTCTCACTGCTGGTTTCAGCCTCTATTTTATGAGAAGTTAACTCGCGTGGTGTAAGCAGTACCGTGCCTATACCAAAAATAAACATAAATAAGAAAATGAAATTCCAGTTTAAGTAGCCCAATAAAAATCCACCAAGTAATGGTGCAATCAGGGGAACCACTGCACTTGCTGAAGAGATATCTGAAAGGGTTTTCTTTAAACTTTCCTCAGGAAAGTTATCCTTGGCTAACGCCCTTGAAAGAACCGGGCCAGCGCCGGCTCCCAGAGCCTGAATAAGCCTTCCGATAAATAATCCATTAACATCTTTTGCCAGAAAACACGTCAGGCTCCCTGCGGTAAATATCAGGAAACTCCAGGTCAGAACTTTTAACTTGCCCAGCTTTTCACCAATAAAACCTGCTGCCAGTTGACTCAGGGCATAGATAATCAGAAAACCACTTATCAATAATTGTACATATGTATAAGGTACATCAAATCCTTTTTGAATATCGGGTATTGCCGGAACGATCATATCAGTTGCAAGAGCTGAAACTGATGCCGCAAGAACTAAATAAATGTGAAACCGTGAGTTCATTTTTTAAGCAGTAAGTCCATTTGTAATAAGAAAAACTTATCATAGTAATAATTCTTATCAAATACAAATTTAGTTAATTTAATGTAATTAAATAATAACTTCAGTAAATAGCTGGCGATGTTATATCTTTATTTCTTGAAAAACAGTGTGTTGATGGGTTGTGGTTGTTTTTTGATCTTTTGGTTTTTGTTTTTTTATACTATTTTTATTTATTGATTTCATGAGTTTTTCTGATGATATTGAAATTAAAGCTAATGTGATTGCTCTCTTTTTAAGCTGCGCGGCGTGGCGGCTTATTTCCGCGCGAAGAAAAACATTTGAGCAAACGGCTTAAGTTGGTGCGAAACAAAAAGGTGCCATGGGCAGTCATTTTAGCGTTATGATTTTGCTGATTATTCTTCAGGATGACGACAAATGTTGACCCATTTCCCTCTGCTTGATGTGCAGGAAATCAGCTATTCCCCTGACGGCAGCCCGTTATTGGCTTCGGTATCTCTGACACTGAATGCCGGCGACTTTGTGCTGCTGACTGGCCCTTCCGGCAGTGGGAAAAGTACGCTGCTAAAGATTATCGCCTCGCTGTTAACCCCCACGACGGGCAATATCTTGTTTAACGGCCAGCCGATTATTCAGCTCAAGGCGGAACGCTACCGCCAGCAGGTCTCTTATTGTTTCCAGACGCCGGTACTGTTTGGCGATACGGTGTTTGATAACCTCGCGCTGCCGTGGCAAATCCGCCAGCAGAAAATCGACCGGCATAAACTGCAAAGCTGGCTGCAAAAGGTCAATTTACCAGCAGATATACTGGATAAGACAACCGAACAGCTTTCCGGCGGTGAAAAACAGCGGGTAGCGTTGTTGCGTAACCTGCAATTTTTACCGGATGTTCTGCTACTTGATGAGATTACCAGTGCGCTGGATGAAGAAAACAAACAGATTATTAATCAGCTGGTTGCCAGTCTGGCGGCGGAGCAGGGCGTTGCCGTCGTGTGGATCAGCCACGACGGCGCGGAGATAAGCCAGGCGCAGCGGGTGTTGACGCTGACATCTGCCGGTCTGAGGAGTGAACATGAGCCAGCATAATATTACGAATGATTCCCTGGCGCTGGCGCTGATGCTGGTGGTGATAGCCCTGCTGGTCAGCGGCAAAGAGAAACTGGGGCTGGGTAAAGATATTATCTGGAGCGTGGCGCGGGCGGTTGTTCAGCTGATTATTGTTGGCTATGTGCTGAAGTACATTTTCGACCTCAACAATGGCTGGCTGACGGTGTTGATGGTGCTGTTTATCTGCGTTAATGCCTCGCTTAATGCCCGCAAGCGCAGCAGCAATATTGAAAACGCGTTAGTAATATCGTTTATCGCCATCACCGTCAGTACCACCTCGACGCTGGCGATTCTGGTGCTGAGTGGCTCCATCGAATTTATGCCGATGCAGGTGATCCCGATTTCCGGCATGATTGCCGGTAATGCGATGGTCGCGGTCGGGCTGTGTTACAGCAATCTTAATCAGCGCTTTGCCGATAACCGGCAAAAAATCCTCGAAATGCTGAGTCTTGGGGCATCGGTTAAACTGGCTTCGGCGAAGCTTATCCGCGACAGTATTCGCGCCGCAATGATCCCCACCGTTGATGCAGCCAAAACCGTCGGGCTGGTCAGCCTGCCCGGCATGATGTCGGGACTGATTTTTGCTGGTATCGACCCGGTCAAAGCGATCAAGTATCAGATTATGGTGACCTTTATGTTGCTGGGTACCGCCAGTCTGTCGACTATCATTGCCGGTTACCTGGCTTACCGCCGTTTCTTTAATGCGCGGGCGCAGTTAAATCCGGTGGGTAAGAGCTAGTGGGGGAGCCGTGTTCGGCTCCCGTCCTGATGGCATGCGGGGTGCAAACCTTCGGCACAGGCGGCGAGAACGCCGCCACTACAAAAAAACGGATACTACCACCCTGGCACTGCGCCACCATTAAAGATCTTCTCCGCCGCTTGTGCGACTTCCGGTGACTGATAAGCCTTGACGAAATTCTGTACATTGGGCGCGTCTTTATTCTCTTCGCGCGACACCACGATATTGACATAGGGCGACTGTTTATCTTCGATAAACACGCTATCGCGCACCGGGTTCAGGCCGGTTTGTTGAAGATACGTGGTGCTGATAATCGCCACCGTAACCTGCGCATCATCCAGCACGCGCGGTAGCTGAGCGCCTTCCAGCTCGATTATTTTCAGATGCAGCGGATTTTCGACAATATCCACGGTGGTTGGCAGCAGCCCGGTATCGGCTTTCAGTTTGATTAGCTTCTCTTTTTGCAACAGCAGCAGCGCCCGGCCAAGATTGGTCGGATCAAGAGGAACTGCAATGGTATCGCCCTCTTTTAGCTGAGAAACCTGTTTAATTTTCTTCGAATAACCGGCCATAGGAAACACGAAGGTATTGCCCACCGCCACCAGCTGATAACCGTGGGCTTTATTATCCTGCTCAAGGAAAGGGCGATGCTGAAACACATTGGCATCCAGCTCACCGTGCGCGGTGGGATCGTTTGGCAGTAAAGAACCACTAAAGCCGACCAGCTCGACATCCAGCCCATATTTTTCTTTGGCGACCTGCTTTGCAACTTCCGCAACATCCTGCTCGGCGCCATTAATCACGCCGACCTTGATGTGGTTATTATCATTTTTATGCTGATCGCAGCCGCTGACCAGTAAGCCCACCAGCAAGGCGGCAACAGTTGCTGGTTTAACCAGTGAAAATTTCACGTTTTTTCCTTAAATTCAGACAGGTAGCTGCTCTAAACAACCGTAAAAACGTGGCAGAGTCAACGGCGCGCTTATGCCAAAATAGCACCGGTTATAAGTAATAATTGTAAGGCCGTGCCGGAAGTGACGCTTTTGCCTGATGGCGCGAATATTCACGCGTTAAACAGCAAAAAAAGTCACCTGCTGGTAAGCAGATGACTTTGCTAATCTAAACGGACTTAGCGGGTCGGATGATTCACTTCCAGTGGGCGCAGATCAAAGAACAGCACTTCTGCGTTGTCACCGTTGCTGAATGTCAGGGTATCTTCTTCACGAACCCGTGCGCCGTCGCCGGTTCTGAATTCGATGCCGTTAACCGTGATACTGCCGCGCGCCACCTGAATCCAGCCATAGCGATTCTCTGCAAGGGTAACGGTTTGCTGCTCATCACCATCAAACAGACCGCTGTAAATCTTGATATCCTGGCGGATACGCAATGAATTCTGCTGGCCGTCCGGTGAGGCAATCAGACGCAGCTTGCCGCGTTTTTCTTCTGCCGGAATCGATACCTGCTGATAGCCCGGCTCAGTGCCTTTTTCAGACGGCACCACCCAGATTTGCAGGAAGTGAACGCCTTCGGTGGCTGAGTGGTTAAATTCGCTGTGCGTCACGCCGGAACCGGCACTCATCAGCTGAACATCACCAGGGACAATCACCGAACCGGTACCCATCGAATCTTTATGCTCCAGTGCGCCTTCCAGCACGTAAGAGATAATCTCCATATTGCTGTGCGGGTGAGCACCAAAACCGCGGGACGCTGCCACCTGGTCATCGTTAATCACCAGCAGATCGGAGAAGCCGGTCTGTTTTGGATCCCAGTAGCTGGCAAAAGAGAAGGTGTGGCGGGAGTGCAGCCAGCCGTGATCACCCAGTCCGCGTTGTTCTGAAAGTCGTTGCTCGATCATGGTGTGCTCCTGAAATGTTCTTCGTTAATCAGAGTGAAGTGCGCTTGCGCTTCCGATGAACAAAGATTACACGTAAACTGATTTGTTCAACAATGGGCTGAAATGACAATGACTGTCACGTTTTGGTGGACAATATGCAGACGGAAGATTTGACGATTTTTCTGGCAGTGGTGAAAGCCGGGAGCTTTACCGCCGCAGCAGAGCAAGTGCTGCTGTCCAAACAGTATGTCAGCCGCCGGATGGCGGCGCTTGAAGCCTCGCTCGGCGTGCGTCTGTTGATACGCAATACCCGTAAACTCTCTGTTACCGAAGCGGGGCAGCTGTTTTCCCGCCACGCCCAGCGCATTCTTGATGATATTCATGAAGCGGAACAGGCGGTCTCAGAGCGCCGTCAGGAGCTGCATGGCTCGTTCAGAATCAGCATGCCGATGTCATTTGGTATGAGCCACCTTTCACCGCTGATCGCCGGATTTTTGCGTCAGCATCCGGCGGTGCAGTTTCAGGTTGAGCTGGCTGACCGATATGTGGATGTGGTGGGTGAAGGTTTTGATATTGCAATACGCATTGGCACGCTGGCTGATTCAACACTGATTGCCCGTCGTCTCGGCGAACTGAAACGCGTTATCTGCGGCAGCCCGGACTATTTCAGCCGCGCCGGGCACCCGGAAAACCCGTCAGCGCTGCTGAATCACGCCTGCCTGCGTTACGGGCGGGAAGGGCAGAACGGCTGGGAACTGCTCCAGGACGGCAAACGCAAGATGTTTGATGTGCGCGGTCCGGTGGTCAGTAATAATGGCGAAGTGTTGCGTGATGCCGCGGTGGCCGGGCTGGGGCTGGTGTTATTGCCGGAGTTTATTGTCGGTCCGGCGATTCAGCGCGGTGAACTGGTGACGGTACTGGAAGCTTTCCAGCCTGCGCCGCTGGGGCTTTATGCGGTTTATTCACAGCACCGTCAGCGCAGCGAAATCAACCGAACCTTCCTGACATACCTTGAGGAACAGCTGAAAACGTCGCAGCTGTTTTAACGGTTGCCGATCGCGCCTCGGGAACTAAAACGCCACTGTTTGCACTACCCCGAGGCAGAATGTGTAAAATAGCGGCTACCAGAGCCTGTCTGATAAGGAAGCCCGTGATGAAACCAAAGTCTGTGACCCTGTACGATGTGGCAGAATATGCCAGCGTCTCTTACCAGACCGTTTCGCGCGTGATCAACCAGGCCAGCCACGTTTCCGATAAAACGCGGCTGAAAGTTGAAGCGGCGATGAATGCGCTGAACTATGTGCCAAACCGCGTTGCGCAGCAGCTGGCGGGCAAACTCAGTCATACCATCGGGCTGGCCACCACCAATCTTTCGCTGCATGCGCCGTCGCAGATCGTCGCGGCAATTAAATCCAAAGCGGGAGAAATGCAGTTTAACGTGGTGATCTCGATGATTGAACAGCCAGGGCTGGAAGCGAGTAAAGCGGCGGTAAACAGCCTGCTTTCTCAGCGGGTGGACGGGCTTATCGTTAATATTCCGCTGGAAGATGCGGAGGCACTGGAGATTCAGCGGCGCTGCGGCGAGGTTCCGGCGCTTTTTCTGGATGTTTCACCGTCGTTAGCCGCCGATCATATTGTTTTCGATCCAACAATGGGCGCTGCGCTCGGCGTTGAGCACCTTGTCGGCTTGGGCCACCAGAAGATTGCATTACTGACCGGGCCGCTCAGCTCGATCTCGGCGCGTTTGCGTTTCGAAGGCTGGCAGCAGTGTCTTGCGGCGCATCAGTTAACCGCTGCCGCGATTATGCATGGCGACTGGAGCTCCCTTTCGGGTTATCAGCAAGTGCTCCAGTTATTGCGCGACGGGGAAAACCCGGGCGCGATTCTGGTGGCAAATGATCAGATGGCGCTGGGTGCGCTGCGGGCGTTGTCAGAGTTTGGCCTGGCGGTACCCACCGATGTGTCAGTGGTCGGTTATGACGATACCGAAGACAGCGCCTGTTTTATTCCCCCCCTGACCACCATCAAGCAGGATTTCAAAGCGTTAGGCCAGGTTAGCGTCGACCATCTGCTGGCGTTGATCAGGGAAGAAGAGATTGAGCCGGAAATCTTGCCGGTCACTCTGGTTGAGCGACAAACTACCGCCGCACCTTCTGCCATCACGCCACATCTGCTGGCGGAGGCGCTTTCGCGTCTGGCTAAGCAGGTTGCGCGCCTGAAATAATCCGGCTTCCATCCCGAAGAGCGGCGTTCTCGCCGCCCATGCCCCGGCCATCAGAACGAGAGCCAGTCCAATTTGCGGCAATCCGCAGTTTATTTGTGACGACTATCACCGAATAACCTTAATCAGCTTTACAGCGTAGTTAGCCAAAATCATATTACTTTAAAATTGTGAGCGCATCGCAATATGTTAAAGGAACCCGACGATGACTAACAACGCTATTCATTTAAACGCCATTCTGCAACGCCGTGACTGGGAAAATCCCGCCGTAACTCAGTTGAATCAGCTGAATGCCCACCCGCCATTTGCCAGCTGGCGCTCTGCCGAACAGGCGCGAGATGACGCCGCTTCCACTTCATTGCGGAGTCTGAACGGCGAGTGGCAATTCAGCTACTTCTCACAACCCGAAGCGGTGCCTGCCAGCTGGGTCAATGGCGATCTGGACGATGCGCATTCGCTGACGGTGCCTTCCAACTGGCAGATGCTGGGTTATGACGCGCCAATTTATACCAATGTCACCTATCCAATCCCGGTCAATCCGCCATTTGTCCCGCAGGAAAATGCCACTGGATGTTACTCGCTCACATTTGATGTCGATGCAGGCTGGCTGGCCGCCGGACAGACGCGTATTGTATTCGATGGCGTCAATTCAGCGTTTTATTTGTGGTGTAACGGCGAGTGGATCGGTTACGCCCAGGACAGCCGTCTGCCTTCCGAATTTGACCTGAGCGCGGTGTTAAAGCCGTCCGGCAACCGTATTGCGGTGATGGTGCTGCGCTGGAGTGACGGTTCTTATCTGGAAGATCAGGATATGTGGCGTATGAGCGGCATCTTCCGTGATGTGTCGCTGTTGCATAAACCTGAGACTCGCCTGAGCGATGTGCGGCTGGTGACGCATCTTAATGAAGATTTCAGTCGCGCCGAGCTGGAAGCATTAGTGGTGGTTGAAGGCGAAGCACTGGCTGACCTGCAAATCGGCGTCCAGTTGTGGCGCGGCGACCAGCTGGTTGCTGAGCAGCAGCAGGTTATCGGCAGCGAGATTATTGATGAGCGCGGTGCTTACCACGATCGTACTACGTTGAAATTACCGCTGGATCGCCCGCTGCTGTGGAGTGCCGAAACGCCTGAGCTCTATCGCGGCGTGGTGGTATTAAAGCGCGGTGAAGAGGTGATTGAAGCCGAGGCTTATGATGTCGGTTTTCGTCAGGTGGACATCAGTGGCGGGCTGCTGAAGGTCAATGGTAAGCCGCTGCTGATTCGCGGAACCAATCGTCATGAACATCATCCGGAAAACGGTCAGGTCATGGATGTCGAGACCATGCGTCGCGATATCCTGTTGATGAAACAGCATAATTTTAACGCGGTGCGCTGCTCACATTATCCTAATCATCCAATGTGGTATCGCCTGTGTGACCAGTATGGACTGTACGTGGTGGATGAAGCGAACATTGAAACCCACGGTATGGTGCCAATGAATCGCTTAAGTGACGATCCGCGCTGGCTTCCGGCGATGACTGAACGTGTCACCCGCATGGTGGTGCGTGACCGCAATCATCCGTCGATCATTATCTGGTCACTGGGTAACGAATCCGGTCATGGCAGTAATCATGACGCGCTGTATAACTGGATCAAGTCAAACGATCCGACGCGGCCGGTGCAGTACGAAGGTGGCGGTGCCAACAGTGCGGCTACCGACATTATCTGCCCAATGTACGCCCGTGTGGATCAGGATCAGCCGCATCCGCAGGTGCCAAAATGGTCGATCAAAAAATGGATTGGCTTGCCGGACGAGCAACGCCCGTTGATCCTTTGTGAATACGCCCACGCCATGGGCAACAGCTTTGGCGGCTTCCATAAATACTGGGAAGCATTCCGTCAGCATCCGCGTTTGCAGGGGGGGTTTGTCTGGGACTGGGTGGATCAGTCACTGATTAAGCGCGATGAGAATGGCCAGCCTTTCTCCGCCTACGGCGGCGATTTTGGCGATACACCTAACGACCGCCAGTTCTGCATGAATGGTCTGGTGTTTGCCGATCGTACCCCGCATCCGGCGCTGTATGAAGCACAGCAGGTGCAACAGTTCTTCCAGTTTCGTCTGCTGACCGACAGCAACCCCGCACTGGAGGTGACCAGCGAGTATCTGTTCCGTCACAGTGATAACGAACGTCTGGTGTGGAAGGTAAAACTGGAAGGTGAAGTGCTCGCCAGCGGTGAAGTGACGCTGGATATCGCGCCACAAGGCCAGCAGCTTATCGAACTGAATTTGCCGACCGCAACTCGCAGTGGTCAGCTGTGGCTGAATGTCGAAGTGCAGCAGATTGATGCCACAGACTGGAGCGATGCCGGACATGTCTGCGCCTGGCAGCAGTGGCGTCTGCCAGAATTATTAACTGAGCCGGTGAAGCCCGCGCACGGTGAAAGTCCGCAGCTGGAAAGCAGTGAGCACGCTTTCGATATCCGTCATGGCGCGCAGCACTGGCAGTTCAGTCGCACCAGCGGCTTGCTTACACAGTGGAAAAGCGCTGACAACAATCTGCTGCTGACGCCATTGCAGGATCAGTTTACCCGCGCGCCGCTGGATAACGATATCGGCGTCAGCGAAGTGACGCGTATTGATCCAAATGCCTGGGTGGAGCGCTGGAAAGCGGCGGGTATGTATGAAATGGAATCCCGGCTGGTGAGCTGTGAAGCCGAAACTTTGCATAATGAGGTGCAGCTGCGCACCGTCCACAGCTGGATTGCGCAGGGTAAAACCTTGTTTATCAGCCGCAAAACTTATCGCATTAATCAGCAGGGTCAGTTGCAGATTAGCGTCGATGTGGAGGTGGCGTATGGCGTGCCTGCTCCGGCGCGTATCGGCCTGACTTGCCAGCTGGCAGAGGTTCAGCCGCAGGTGAGCTGGCTTGGCCTCGGACCGCATGAAAACTACCCGGATCGCCTCGCGTCAGCACGCTATGACCGCTGGCAGCGCCCGCTTGCAGAGATGTATACGCCCTATGTTTTCCCGACTGAGAACGGTCTGCGCTGCGGCACGACACAGCTGGAATATGGTGACAACCAGTGGCGCGGTAATTTCCACTTTAATATCAGCCGCTACAGCCAACAGCAGTTGCTTGAAGCCTCGCACCGCCATCTGTTACAGGAAGAGCAGGGCAGCTGGCTGAATATCGACGGTTTCCACATGGGAGTGGGCGGCGATGACTCCTGGAGTCCCAGCGTCTCGCCTGAGTTTTTATTACAGGAACAACATTACCACTACACAGTGAACTGGGCGCGTAACTAACCGGCCCGGTTTCTCAGGGGCAGGCGTCAGTCTGCCCACTGTACCCTAAGGATAAAAACCATGTACTACTTAAAAAACAGCAATTTCTGGATGTTCGGGCTGTTCTTCTTTTTCTACTTTTTTATTATGGGAGCCTACTTTCCCTTCTTCCCGATTTGGCTGCATGATATTAACCATGTCAGCAAAAGTGATACCGGGATTATCTTTGCCTGTATCTCGTTCTTTTCGCTGTTGTTCCAGCCAATTTTTGGTCTGCTTTCCGATAAGCTGGGCCTGAAAAAACATCTGCTGTGGTTTATTACCATCATGCTGGTGATGTTTGCGCCTTTCTTTATTTATGTGTTTGGGCCGTTGTTGCAAACCAATCTGCTGCTCGGTTCAATTATCGGCGGCATCTACCTGGGCTTTATCTATAATGGCGGAGCGCCAGCGATTGAGGCCTATATCGAAAAGGTCAGCCGTCGCAGCGAGTTTGAATTTGGCCGCGCCCGTCTGTTTGGCTGCATCGGCTGGGCGCTGTGTGCTTCTATCGCCGGCATTATGTTTACCATTAATAATCAGTTTGTTTTCTGGCTGGGCTCGGGTTGTGCAGTCATCCTCGCCATTCTGCTGTTTATGGCGAAGCCGCAGACGCAGCCGTCGGCGGAAGTGGCGAACTCTTTAGGGGCTAACCACTCGCCGTTTAAATTCCGTCTGGCACTGGAGTTGTTTAAGCAACCGAAACTGTGGTTTTTGTCGCTGTATGTGGTCGGCGTGTCCTGCACCTATGATGTGTTTGATCAGCAGTTTGCCAACTTCTTTACCTCATTTTTCAGCACCAACGATCAGGGGACCCGTGTCTTTGGCTATGTCACCACCATGGGCGAACTGCTTAATGCTAGCATCATGTTCTTTGCCCCGCTGATTGTTAACCGGATTGGCGGTAAGAATGCGTTGCTGCTGGCAGGGATGATTATGTCGGTACGCATTATCGGCTCTTCATTTGCCACTACGGCAACAGAAGTGGTGATTTTGAAAACTCTGCATATGTTTGAGATTCCATTCCTGATTGTCGGATGCTTTAAATACATCACCAGCCAGTTTGAAGTCCGTTTCTCAGCCACCATTTATCTGGTCTGTTTCTGCTTTTTCAAACAACTGGCAATGATTTTCATGTCGCTGTTTGCCGGATATATGTATGACCGCGTCGGCTTCCATGGTGCCTACCTGGTACTGGGGCTGGTGGCGCTGTCGTTTACCGTGCTGTCGGTCTTTACCTTGTCCGGTGACGGACCGCTGACCGTGCTGCGCTCATTCGGTAAACAAAAACAGAAAATGGCATAAGTGTGAGGGAGCCACGTTCCCGGCTAGCCGGGGCGTGGTTTCGGGGCTGTATTAAATCGATTCTCGTGGCAGCCAGGGGCTGGGAACATAGACGGTATTTTTGTGCGCGTCGCCGTTGATAATATGCAATGCGCTCAATCGTCCAATTTCATAATGGGGAAGTTGCACCGTCGATAGCGGCGGCAGAAACAGATCGCCAATCCCTACCATATTATCGTACCCAAGGACGGCCACATCTTCAGGTATACGCACGCCCTGGGCTAACAGCGTCTGATAAACCAGAAATGCCATGCGATCATTGCCACAAATAACGGAATCGAAAGCCGGGTTTCCCTGCGAGAAATTGGCCAGCACCATGGCGGGGATATCACGATAATGTTCGTCCCCTAACTCCATATAGCAGTGAGTCAACCGGTCTGGATCGATATCAGCTTCGCGACAGGCTTGTTCCAGCCCCTGACGTCGGCGCGCGGCGGCAATGTGATTTGCCGGTAAGTGCAGGCAGAGCGGATGACGATACCCCGCCGCCATTAACGCCCTGACGCCATCATATTGCCCCTGTTGATCATCCGGAATATAGCTGGCGACTGCCTCGTGCAGGCTTTCGCAGTTGGCAAGCACACAGGGAAGAGTGAGCAGTTTGGCGGGGACCGGCACCTGACGCAGCCCCATGGTGGTGTAAATAATGCCGCCAGGGCGGTGGGACAGCAGCAGATCGACAATCATCTCCGGGCAGTCGTCAGAGAACATATTCACGACGAAGCTGTTCCAGCCATGTGCCCTGGCGGTTTCTTCAATGGAAAGGGTTATCTCTACTGAGAACGGAGTGGTAACGGTATCCAGCGCCAGCACGCCGATAGTGTTTTGCGTCGCGTGCGAACCTCGCACTTTTTTAGCTGAAATATCGGGGACATAGTTAAGTTTATCGATGGCAGCCTGCACGCGGGTCAGGGTATCAGCTCTGAGCCTTTCCGGGGTGTTTAACGCCCGTGATACTGTCATCAATGAAACATTGGCGAGTTTCGCCACATCTTTTAACGATGCCATAAATATCTGTCCTGGTTACGCGCAATCTTAGCCTGAGCCACTGATACTATTCTGACGCCGCAGTGATGCTAAGTCACTATATTCTCGAGGACAAGGCTGTTCAGGCTGCATTTTGCGGATGCTAACCCGTGATGACAATAACCGGAATACATATCAGGAATGAGGAGCCAGAACCTGGCTTTGACTTAACGTTGATTTTCCCATTGAATATTTTAACGTAACTCTTGATTATCGTCAGTCCCAAACCAAGGCCTTGTCGCGTTTCTTTTTCAGCCCCCTGATTAAAAGGGTGATAAAGCGACGCCAGATTTTTTATATCAAAGCCACATCCATTGTCTTGCACACGCATATAAAGGCGTGAGTTTAATAATTTAACTGTCAGGATTATCGTTCCGTTTTGGGTGTTTTTGTTAGCGTTGTCAATGAGGTTTATTATGATTGAGAGCAGCTTTTGTTTATCGGCGTTGATGATTTTCTTGTCAGAGTTGCTTTTGACTATCAATTGGTTTTTGTTTTTTTCTTCGCAGAATACTCTGGCTTCATTTACCAAATCTTCTATAAAAAATCGCAAGTTATTGAGCTCTGAATTTCCAATTTCAATTTTAGAATACTCCAGTATCTCTCTGGTTTGATGAAATATTTTATTTGAGTGAAGTTTGATAGTGCTGATGTATTTATCTGCCATAACAACATTACTGTGTACATCGATCATTTCAGATGATATTTGTATTTTTTGAATTGAACCAGAAAGCTCATGGTAGATTGCTGAAATAAAGATGTTCTTTTTCAGTAAGGTATCCTTGAGCTTTGTAATGTGTCGCCATAAAAGCATAATAAGTATAAAGGAAAGAACTATGCACAGCAGGGAATAAAACTCAGTATCAGACGAGTTATCTTTTATAATGTCTTTAGTTCTGTTGAAATTTCTTATCTGGATTCTGTAGGCAACTTCCTGAATATCAAGTAGGGTAGAGTGCATCTTATTCATATAAGCAATAGCATCAGAGGTTAGATCTATGCTATCAACGTTATCAGCATACAACACGCTCAGTTCACTACTTTGCAATTTTATTTTATAAATTAAGGTAAGGAAATACGTATCATGAAAAAACGATTCGTGATTATTTGATTTGTTTTCAAGGATCATTATTTTTGAATCAAATATTTTCTTTTTGAGTAAAAAATCGTCGTTTTTCATCGGGGAGAGTAAAGCAACTTTCATGCGTTCAAAAGAAAGGAATAAAACTTCAGCAGCAGAATAGTTATCAAGATTTGGCTCTATAGTATTATATTGTTCTTTAATGCCATTGAATTTATTGGTTGTGATAAATATTATAGTGAGGAATGACAGGATCAAAATCAGAATGTAGAAATATTTTATTTTCATTCTATGATCTCAAGTGTTTTAATCTGCCAGACGGTTTTTGCATTCACATCCAGTGTTTCCAGCTCAGGATAATCATCTCTGGGATAAATGATGACGTAGGGACCGAGTGCAGAAATATCAATATAACTGCCATTCTTTTTATAAGCCAGTATTACATTATATTGTAAAAGCTCCGCAACCGGCATGGTATAGCTGTAATCATCCCACGCAAAAACGCGTATCTCTCCCGAGCCGATGGCATAATTTTCAGCCAGCTCGCTGAATCTGACGCCGGTAAAAACACTTAATGGCGTAAAGTTCGTTGACGTCCTTATCTCAGAAGACGGCATTTGTTCCAAATCAGCGGTGGTGATGCTGATTTCATTCCCGTTATTGATTAACCTGAACGAGTTTTCATGCGCTAAACACAGGGTGCTGAAGGCCAGTGCCATGGCTAACAGGATGGCGTTTGTCATAGGATGTTCTTAGCCTTTTTTAAAATCAGCTGTCCAAATTCATCGAGACCTGAGGATTTCCATCCCCGCCGCTGATAAAAAATTTCCGCTTTTGAACCTTGATCAGTCGTCAGACTAATTTCTGCGACGCCTTGTTCAAAAAACCATTGAGTCACCCGCTCAAGTATTGTTGAACCAATCCCCTGATTATGGAATTCTGGTTTTACAAACAGCGCTCCAATAAGAGGTTCAGGGATAAAGATACCAAAGCCGTATCCGACGTACTCTTCACCTGATTTACAGATCCAGCCACCTGCCTGATTTATATCCTCTATTGCCTGATCTCTAAGCAAATACTGGATTTGGTGACTGTGGACCACATTCTCTCGTACTGAGAATCTTATCTCGTAAATTTCTTTGAGATGTTGTTCTTGTAGTTTATGAAAAGTAATGTCCATTTACGATCCTCAATCTTTGAAAAATAGATTATTCAGCAGTATAGACGATATGATGAATGTCCTTGTTGGTTTTTCAATAACATCCACGCCATATTTCATTATCGTTTCACCAATTTCTCTTTCATGTCGATTTAGTTGTCCTGTTAGCAGGATGATTGTACAAGCTTCATTGATATCTCTGATGGCATTGATAACCTTTTCAGAGTTCATTCCGTAATCTAATAGCCAGTCAATAATGAAACAATCAAAAGGCTGTTTTTTTATCGCCTCCAGTATTTCATCTCTATTCTGAAATGTTTGCGCGTCTATGCCAAATCTTGCTGAAACGGATTTTAGGAGTTCAAGTAGCTCTGCATCATTATCCAGTATGGCGATTTTAGGGGCGGGTAAGAAATCAAGCTTTCTGACTCTATAAGCATTTTCACTATTAATTTTGATATTAGTGTTTATGATATAGTTATCGTTGTAATTGATAGCGTAGTTTACCCCTTGCTCGATAAATTCTGCGATTTCTGTCTCAATCTCTACATTGCATCTTACATGCATGTCATTCATTATAAAAACACAATTGTATTCCCGTCCACCATCAAATGACTCGTTAAAATAGCGATATATCTTTTTGATTTCAACTAGCGTAATGCTTCGTTTACCATCAATTTTTTGCTTGGCACTGTTATATTTTATGCCAAGAACCTCGGCTATCGTTGAGGATTGTTTTCTTTTATCAATACCTCTCCGTGCAAGTAACTCCTGGATTTTTTGTATGTTCGTTTGTTTAATGTTCATGATTATTGTTTATTCTATAAATTATGTTATTTGTTAATAATTAGTGTATATGTGCATTTGTCAATAAATCGTACACCATTGTCAGGAGTGTGAAAATTACTTTTTTAATGCTATAGGGTGTTGATATTAATGACAATTAACCAATATCTTCAATTCAGATAAAAATAACACTCAAAAGACACTCGATAAGTGATTATTTTTGGTGTTAGTATGATTTTAAACTAAGAGGAAATAAAAAAATGAAGTGATAAGTCCAGGAAGACATGCCAATACCAGGGAATGTTTTATTGCTTAACACCAGGGAAATTCAATTAAAAACGCACTTTTTCCATAAATTTTGAAAAAGAGAGTCAGTCCGGGGGCAGTTAACCAGAAACTAACCCTGAGTGTTTAGGGTCAGCTGGAGTGGAGGATCAAGACACGGCACATGCAAATTAAGAAGGAAAATAAAACCACGCGGTTTTCATCTGGCTGTTTTCAACCTCGAAAACGGCCACGCTTTCCAGAGGCTCAGGTGCCAGACCATAGATTGATATAATACTCTCTTAAACCCACCTTACCGACTGTTGATGCTTTAGATGACGCCGTCAGCAGCAGGCAGACCATCGTATCGAAAAATGATAAGGAACAGCAGAGCGCAAGTTTGGTAGTAAGCTTTTACGAAAATTTTTTCGCCTGTTCATGTGTGCATAGCGCTATGCGTACGGCGCGATACGAACACACTAAATGCCTCTCTAATCCCCCAAAACATAAGATTGATAGCATCCTTGATCTCATCCGCATATTCCCCAAGATCCGCGAGAACTTCACCAATCATCTCAACAGGAACACGCGATAGCTCAGTCGTGATCAGCCGATAATCTTCGCCGTCGATGCGAATCTGAGGGAACAGCATTTTATTCACTTTCTCAGACAGGTGATGCGCTTCGATAAGCGGAATGACCATGCGTCGTTTTGGCGTCTCGACAATATCACTCTGTACATCGACAAGCATTTTATAGTGGCTGGCTCGTTTGTATTGATAAACAATGAATTGCATGATCACCAGTTCCTGTTTTCATCCGCAAAGGAACCATTCTGTGCGATAAATCTCGCAACTTCTTCCATCCCTTCGCGGTTTTCCGTCTTCCACTGTTCAGCCTTTATACGGCGGGCTTCTTTGCTAATGGCATCATTCACCAGTCCAGAGATATTGACTCCGGCAGCACTCAAAACTTTGGACTGACCCCACCCCGGCAAACGCACTAACAGGCTAAGTGGACTGACCCCACGCCAGTAGACAAATTCTGTCCTCACGACGAGGCCTGTTCAAAGGCCTGCGGACTGACGCCGCCGAGAT
>NZ_JRXE01000013.1:0-5509 GCF_001267535.1 Winslowiella iniecta
AATATCCGGTAACTTCCTGCGCGGTATCATTAATCTGCAGGCTGTTCAGCACGCCAAAATTAATTTCCAGCGGCAGGACTATGTAAGTCTTAAAATAACCAAGAGCAATTATTTCACAGGTAAATTATGCGCCGCGCGCATAAGTCAGGAGTCGAAAAACATGCAAAGAACCACCGCGCCATTCCGTGCCGATACCGTTGGCAGCTTCCTGCGTCCGCAGTCAATTAAACAGGCGCGTGAGCAGTTTGCTGCTGGCGAAATCGATGCCACCGCACTGCGTCGTATTGAAGATGAAGCCATCCGTGATGTGGTGACTCATCAACGCGCCTGCGGTTTGCAGGTGGTGACTGACGGCGAGTTCCGTCGCGCATGGTGGCATTTTGACTTTTTCGACGGCCTGCAGGGCGTGGAGCGCTACGATGTCGATCAGGGCATCCAGTTTAACGGCGTACAGACCAAAGCACACAGCGTGCGTGTGGTCAGCAAGCTGGGCTTCGGCGATCACCCGATGCTGGCAGATTTCCGTTACCTGAAGAGTGTCAGCGGTGATGCTGTCGCCAAAATGACCATTCCAAGCCCGAGCGTGCTGCACTTCCGCGGCGGTCGTAAAGCGATCGATGCCACGGTTTACCCGGATCTGGATGCGTACTTTGACGACCTGGCACAAACCTGGCGTGATGCGATCAAAGCCTTCTATGATGCCGGTTGCCGCTATTTGCAGCTGGATGACACCGTCTGGGCGTATCTCTGCTCCGACGACCAGAAACAGCAGATCCGCGAGCGTGGCGACGATCCTGAAGAGCTGGCGCGTACGTATGCCCGCGTGCTGAATAAAGCGATTGAAGGCAAGCCGGACGATCTGACCATTGGTCTGCATGTTTGCCGCGGTAACTTCCGCTCGACCTGGATCTCTGAAGGGGGCTACGAGCCGGTGGCAGAAATTCTGTTTGGCACGGTAAATATCGACGCCTTCTTCCTGGAGTACGACAATGAGCGTTCTGGTGGCTTTGAGCCGCTGCGCTTTATCCGTCCAGGCAATCAGCAGGTGGTGCTGGGTCTGATTACCACCAAAAATGGCGAGCTGGAAAACCCGGAAACGGTGAAACAGCGTCTGGCTGAAGCGGCGCAGTATGTCGATATCAATCAGATCTGCCTCAGCCCGCAGTGCGGCTTTGCCTCAACCGAAGAGGGCAACAGCCTGACGGAAGAGCAGCAGTGGGCGAAACTGCGCCTGGTGGTCGATATCGCAAACAGCGTCTGGTAAGGGCGTAAAGTTGTGCAGACAGGCGCGGGTTCCCGCGCCTTTTATGCATCTGAATGTGTGAAAACGACTAAGTTAATCTCTCGCTGCATAAAAAATATACCCATCATCTAAGGTACTGCACTGATAAGTTGGAGTGATACGCTGCTTTGGCAGAGTTATCTGCTATATCACACGGCTTTCAGGCTCTCGTATTGTCTTTCCCCGCTATAAACGGTTTACTTAATGCCGTTGTCGATTCATCCCCTGTGAACAGAAGAAAATTAGCTCAATTCACCTGCGCGCCAGACCGTTAACCGGCATCATGCTCTGTAGTGGTCTGAATAAATGTTTCGCGTGCTGCGGGGTTCGCAACGCATCAAACACAACGTCCACTGCAATATTACCAACAGGCATTACGGCTTTTATGACACATCGTTTAACTCCTAAAGATATCCTCGCGCTGGGTTTTATGACCTTTGCGCTGTTTGTCGGCGCGGGCAATATTATCTTCCCGCCAATGGTGGGCATTCAGTCTGGTGAACACGTCTGGGTGGCGGCGCTGGGCTTTCTGATCACCGCGGTCGGTTTACCGGTGATTACCGTGATTGCGCTGGCGCGCGTTGGTGGCGGCATTGACGCGCTTAGCTCGCCCATCGGCAAAGCGGCGGGTCTGCTGCTGGCGACGGTGTGTTATCTGGCGGTGGGTCCGTTGTTCGCCACCCCGCGTACCGCCACGGTCTCGTTTGAAGTCGGTATTGCGCCGCTGACCGGTGACGGTCCGCTGCCGCTGTTTATTTACAGCGTCGTCTATTTCATTCTGGTGATGGGTATTTCGCTCTATCCGGGCAAACTGCTCGATACGGTGGGCAATATTCTGGCTCCGCTGAAAATTGTTGCGCTGGCGGTGCTGGGCGTGGCGGCACTGCTGTGGCCGGCGGGGAATTTTGCTCCGGCGACAGATGTTTATCAGCATGCTGCGTTCTCTAACGGTTTCGTGCAGGGCTATCTGACCATGGATACGCTGGCTGCTCAGGTATTTGGTATCGTGATTGTTAATGCGGCGCGTTCACGTGGCGTCAGCGATGCGCGCCTGCTAACGCGCTACACCATCATGGCTGGCCTCATTGCCGGAGTGGGGCTGACGCTGGTCTACCTCAGCCTGTTTAATCTGGGTTCACACAGCGCCAGCATTGTCGATCAGAATGCTAACGGCGCGATAATTTTGCACAACTATGTTCAGCATACCTTTGGTAGTATGGGCAGCAGCTTCCTCGCTGCGCTGATTTTCGTTGCCTGTATGGTGACGGCGGTGGGGCTGACCTGCGCCTGTGCTGAATTCTTCCAGCAATATCTGCCGCTCTCTTACCGGACGCTGGTGTTTATTCTGGGTCTGTTCTCGATGCTGGTATCAAACCTTGGCCTGAGCCATCTGATTCAGATTTCGATTCCGGTGCTGACCGCGATCTATCCACCGTGCATTGTGCTGGTGGTGCTGAGCTTCACCCTGAACTGGTGGAATAAAAGCAGCCGGATTA
This sequence comes from Winslowiella iniecta, assembly GCF_001267535.1. Lineage (GTDB taxonomy): Bacteria > Pseudomonadota > Gammaproteobacteria > Enterobacterales > Enterobacteriaceae > Erwinia > Erwinia iniecta. Next base: position 2,779 of record NZ_JRXE01000013.1, read on the forward strand.
TTGCGCCGACCATGCTGATTAGCCTGATTTTTGGTATTTTCGATGCAATAAAAACCACTCACTTTAAAGCTGTGCTGCCCGCCTGGAGTCAGCAATTGCCGCTGGCCGAGCAAGGGCTGGCGTGGCTGCCGCCGTCACTGGCAATTCTGGTGGTTGTCGCGATTGTTGATCGCGTCCTCGGGCGTCAGCAGGTTACCGCGCAACAGTAACTAAGTCGGTTTACTTCGCCATCGGTTTGCTCTGGTGGCCAATACAGTAAAAACGTCGCGGCACTGGCGTAAAGTTGTGCAGACAGGCGCGGATTTCCGTGCCTTTTGTGCATCTGAATGTGTGAAAACGACCAAATTAAGTCCAGGCTGCACAGAAAAAATACAAATCATCTAGTGTGCATTACTCATATGTTGAAGTGATACACTGCTTTTGCGGATTTATCCGCTATATCACTCTGCTTTTTCGATCCCGTGTTGCCTTCCGCCGCTATAAACGTTTAACTTAGCGCCGTTGTCGATTCATCCCCTGTGAACAGAAGAAAATTAGCTCAAATCACCTGCACGCCAGGCCGTCAGCAAGCATAATGCTCTGTAGTTGCCTGAATAAATGAAAATTTTAGCGTGCTGCGGGGTTCGCAACATTTCAAACACAACGTCCACTGCAACATCAGGAACAGGCACTACAGCTTTTATGACACATCGTTTAACTCCTAAAGATATCCTCGCGCTGGGTTTTATGACCTTTGCGCTGTTTGTCGGCGCGGGCAATATTATCTTCCCGCCAATGGTGGGCATTCAGTCTGGTGAACACGTCTGGATGGCTGCACTGGGCTTTCTGATCACTGCGGTTGGTTTACCGGTGATTACCGTGATTGCGCTGGCGCGCGTCGGTGGGGGTATTGATGCGCTTAGCTCGCCAATTGGTAAAGCGGCAGGTCTGCTGCTGGCGACCGTCTGCTATCTGGCGGTGGGGCCACTGTTCGCCACGCCGCGTACCGCCACGGTCTCGTTTGAAGTCGGTATCGCGCCGCTGACCGGTGACGGCCCGCTGCCGCTGTTTATCTACAGCCTGGTCTATTTCATCCTGGTGATGGGGATTTCGCTCTATCCGGGTAAGCTGCTTGATACGGTTGGAAATATTCTGGCGCCGCTGAAAATTGTTGCGCTGGGCGTGCTTGGCGTGGCGGCGATGCTGTGGCCAGCCGGTGATTTTGCACCGGCGACGGACGTTTATCAGCATGCTGCGTTCTCCAATGGCTTCGTGCAGGGCTATCTGACTATGGATACGCTGGGTGCGCTGGTGTTTGGTATCGTCATTGTTAATGCTGCGCGTTCACGTGGCGTCAGTGATGCGCGTCTGTTGACGCGTTACACCGTGCTGGCGGGTCTGATTGCCGGTGTCGGTCTGACGCTGGTCTATCTCAGCCTGTTTAAACTGGGCTCACACAGCGCCAGCATTGTCGATCAGAATGCCAACGGCGCGATGATTTTGCACAATTATGTTCAGCACACCTTTGGTGGTATGGGCAGCTTCTTCCTTGCTGCGCTGATTTTTGTCGCCTGTATGGTAACGGCGGTGGGGCTGACCTGCGCCTGCGCTGAATTCTTCCAGCAGTATCTGCCGCTCTCTTACCGTGCGCTGGTGTTTATTCTGGGTCTGTTCTCGATGCTGGTGTCAAACCTCGGTCTGAGCCATCTGATTCAGATTTCGATTCCGGTGCTGACCGCCATTTATCCGCCGTGTATTGTGCTGGTGGTGCTGAGCTTTACTCTGAGCTGGTGGAATAAAAGCAGCCGGATTATCGCGCCGACGATGCTGATCAGCCTGATTTTTGGTATCATTGACGCGATTAAAACCACCGGCTTTAAAGATGTACTGCCCGCCTGGATTCAGCATTTACCGCTGGCCGAGCAGGGACTGGCGTGGTTGCCGCCGTCACTGGCAATTCTGGTGGTTGTCGCGATTGTTGATCGCGTCATGGGGCGTCAGCACGTAACCGCGCACCAGTAATCAAGCAGGTTTATTTTTAACCACGGGCATGCCCGTGGTTTTTTCATTTCCACAGGTGATAAGTCGCTATGCAAGAAACGAACAAGCTCAAACGCGGACTGAGCACGCGCCATATCCGCTTTATGGCTTTAGGATCGGCAATCGGAACCGGGCTGTTTTACGGCTCGGCTGATGCCATTAAAATGGCGGGGCCAAGCGTGCTGCTGGCCTACATTATTGGCGGCGCGGTTGCCTATATCATTATGCGTGCGCTGGGTGAAATGTCGGTTAATAATCCGCAGGCCAGCTCGTTTTCACGCTATGCACAGGATTATCTCGGCCCGCTGGCTGGCTATATCACCGGCTGGACCTACTGTTTTGAAATTCTGATCGTCGCCATCGCCGATGTCACCGCCTTCGGCATCTATATGGGCGTCTGGTTCCCGGATGTGCCGCACTGGATCTGGGTACTGAGCGTGGTGCTGATTATCGGTGGCATCAACTTGCTGAGTGTGAAAGTGTTTGGCGAAGTGGAGTTCTGGTTCTCCTTCTTTAAAGTTGCCACCATTATCATCATGATCCTCGCCGGTTTCGGCATCATTATCTGGGGAATTGGCAACGGCGGTCAGCCAACCGGTATTCATAACCTGTGGACTAACGGCGGCTTCTTTGCCCACGGCATCGTCGGTATGCTGCTGTCGCTACAAATGGTGATGTTTGCTTATGGCGGTATTGAAATTATTGGTATCAC
>NZ_JRXE01000013.1:5576-25393 GCF_001267535.1 Winslowiella iniecta
GAAGATCCGGAAAAGTCGATTCCGCGTGCAATTAACTCGGTGCCGCTGCGTATTCTGGTGTTCTATGTCGGCACGCTGTTTGTGATTATGTCGATTTATCCGTGGAATCAGGTAGGCACCTCCGGCAGTCCTTTTGTGCTGACCTTCCAGCATCTGGGCATTGCTGCTGCCGCCTCGCTGCTTAATTTCGTGGTGATCACCGCGTCGCTGTCAGCGATTAACAGTGATGTGTTTGGTGTCGGCCGTATGCTGCACGGTATGGCCGAGCAAGGCCATGCGCCGAAGATGTTTATGAAAGTCTCCCGCCGCGGTATTCCGTGGGTGACGGTGATCGTGATGATGCTGGCGATGCTGGTGGCGGTCTATCTGAACTACCTGATGCCGGAAAAAGTGTTCCTGGTGATCGCTTCGCTGGCAACTTTTGCCACGGTGTGGGTGTGGATTATGATCCTCAGTTCGCAGATTGCGTTCCGCCGTAAGCTAAGCCCTGAAGATGCCAAAGCGCTGAAATTTGCCCTGCCGGGTGGTTCAGCCACCGCCATGGTCGGTATCGCGTTTCTGGTGTTTATTATCGGCCTGATTGGTTACTTCCCGGATACCCGGGTTTCACTGTATGTCGGTATGGTGTGGATTGCCTTGCTGCTGATCGGTTATGTGATTAAGCAGCGCGTCAGCCGCCGCTAGTTCTTTTGGCCGGGCATATCCGCTGCCCGGCCACTGTTTCCGCTTACTTCCCGCTGTAATCCACTTTTGTTACCGCACTGCCATCAATGGAAGCGACAATACGTTTAATCGTCTGATCGTAAGGGCAAAGTGTACCGACGTCGGTGATTTGACAATCTTTATCCTCCCACTCTTGTTTCAGCGGTGGGTGCAACCGATCAATCGGCTGTAGTGCCCGAATCTGATCGAGCGTCTGCGCCTGGAAATACACGCGGATAAGGCGTTGCTGACTGCTGCTGTCGCGCCAGCGTTCAAACACCAGACTACTGGCTGGCGGAATATTGCCGCGCGGATAGTTACCCAACTGCCAGCTGAAATTCAGCATGGTGCGCAGATAAGAGATATTGGTGTCATGCGCCACATACAAAAGCCAACGGACATCAGGCGGCGCGTTGCGTTGCGGCGTCACGCCCTGTTGTAACGCTTTGGCAATTTGATCCATCAGTATCGAACCGCCGCGCCGTGCAATATAAGGCACATCGCTGGTGAAATCATATTTCGCCGTTAACAGCGGCATCAGTTTCGCCACATCATTCGCCGAACGGGCGTTGCCAAACGCGACCTGCGCTAGCGGTTGATTTTCACTCCATGCCAGCCGGAAAGTCTCTGCCATATTGGCCAGGGTACTCAGTCCGGAAATGCTAAAGCGGCCATCCTTTTCCTGCTGCAGCGCCCAGGGTTTATCGAACGCCGGACAGGGGGCGTCGGGCAGACAGACCGCCTGTTTTAACCGCGTAATATCCGGCGTCAGGCGCTGCTGAGCGGCAGCTACACTGCCTCCCATCGCCGCCAGAATAGCGGATCGGGCTTTCGCGGCGTCCAGTTTTGCCAGCCCCATTTTATCACTCTGAAACAGCGGATCCTGTTCGCCGGAAACCGCGTTGACCGCCACGCCGCAGCCTGGGAAGGCGCCATCAGTCAGGGCTTTTGCGGTGGCTTTAGTACGCTGCAATGGGCTGGCCCAGACAAAAATATCGCCAGCCGCCGGGCAGCCTGCAGTGAGCAGGCCGTGCTGGCGATAGCGGGCAGCCACGTATTGTCCTTTAAGTACTGCGGCACTGTAGCCATGCCCGGTAAGCTCTCCCTCGGCGGTCAGCCATTGCGGCCACTGGCGTGCTGTCCCTGCTTCCATTGCTTTGGTATTGGACGGTGTCGGCGGACGAACGCCGTGGCGACTGATTTCCACGACCTTTTCCAGCACGTAATGCGGTTGTGCCAGCGCGGCGGCTCCGGGTAAGCAGAGCAGGGCGGCAACCAACAGGCGTAGCGCTGCCGTCTGTTTAAATAACATAGTTTTTTCCTTAATCAGAATGTGTAAAGCGAACTCTGCTAAGAGTTAACTAGCAGTGCCTGCTGCTGCAACTGATGGCGACGGGCAACAATCCCGGCGGTAATAAAACAGAGCAGAGCCGATAAAATGCCGGTTGTCATCCAGAAGAGGGTTAAGGTGTGGAAATTGTAGAGGGTTTTACCCGCCTCGGTGACGGCAGTTTTATCAATAATCATACCGGTGACAAATTCACCCAGACCGGCCCCGGCATAGCTGGCGATGCCAATGGTTCCCAGCGCAGCACCCGCGGCTTTTTTCGACGAAATATCCACCGCGATTAATCCGCCGAGAAAACAGGTTAATGCGCCGATGGTCGCACCGAATATTACCATCGACAGAATATCGCTGTAATAATTACGTGGCAGCCAGATCATCATCGCAAAACCGGCGGTATTTAACAGGCTGATAAATCCGGCCATAACGCTGCGGTTACGTGGGAAAAAACGGTCTGACAGAATGCCCGCCAGAATAGTGCCGACGATACCGGCAATTGCATTGACGCCAATAATGCCGGACGCTTCTACCGTGCTGTACTGTTTGGCCTGTTGCAGAAAGAAAATACCCCAGGAGTTGACCGCGTAGCGATCGATATACATAAAAGCCGAGGCCAGCGCCAGCGTCCAGAGCGCCGGGTTGCGTAATGACAGCAGCTGATTTTTTAATACCGATGCTTCACGTTCGTCCGGCTCAATCGGATCGTTGCGGATTACGCTGATCGGTGGATAACCGGCACTTTGCGGCGAGTCGCGCATAAACAGCAGGATCAATACCATTCCTACCACGCCCAACATGGCAGTGGTAAAGTAGCCGAAATGCCAGCCAAATCCGGCAATCACGGCGGCAATCACCATATAGGTTACCGCTTCGCCAATATTGTGCGCGGTTGACCAGATCGCATAGAAGGTGCCACGCTCTTTATTGCCGTACCAGCGTGCCAGTGACACAGCGCAAGGCCCAACGCCCATCGACTGCGCCCAGCCATTAATGCCCCAGAATAGTGTCAGCAGCAGCGCATTAGTTGTTGTGCCCATCATAAAATTCATCCCGGCGCTAATGAGCAGGCCGAGACTCATAAAACGTACCACATTGGCGTGATCGGCAATAAAACCATTCACTAATTTACCGATGGCATAACTGAAAAACAGCGCCGAACCAATCATACCCAGTTCAGTGGGGGAAATACCTAATTCAACCAGCGCACTTTTGGCGACGGTAAATGACAGGCGGCAAACATAAAAAGTCACATACGCTAAAGTCATGGCGATAAATGTTTGCCAGCGTAAAAAATTAAATTTCTTTTCGTTGAAATGGCCGTCAGCCGGTATCGGCTGAGTCGCTTTAAAAAAGCTGAATATTCCAGACATGGTGTTTACTCCCGCATAGCACGGAGGCAGGCTCTTTCTGAATTATGTTGTTCTTATCCCTGAACGGTATTTATCGGGTTCACTGTTATTTATTTGTAGAGTACATAATCAGAGTGAAAGCGTATCCGCATAAGTCATTAAGTCACTTTTTGTGTAATCAGACCGGTTAGCTGTTGATACACACGGTTATTCGCCATCAGCACCAGATTGCCGTTAATCAGGCCGTGGTCAGAGAGGAAGTCATTGGTGATGCCGCCCGCTTCGCGCACCAGTACAATGCCTGGCAAACTGTCCCAGGCGTTCATATGGGGCTCGTAATAGCCAATTAACCGGCCAGCTGCCACCCATGCGGTCATCAGCGCGCCGGATCCATTACGGATAAACATCCCGCCCTGATGCAGCAGTGCGCTGATAAACGGCACAAAGGTCTCCGGGGTCACGCGATGTGAGGTGCCAACGCCCATCACGCCATCACGCACATGCTGACCCGAATGAACCCGCATCGGCGCATCATTCACAAAGGCTCCCTGACCCGCGCGGGCGCGAAACAGCTCACGATGATTCGGGTCATACACCACGCCAATCACCGGTTCACCGTTAACTATCACGCCAATGGAGACGCACCAGTTATGCAAGCCGTTAAGAAAGCAGCTGGTGCCGTCAATCGGGTCGACCACCCAGGTGCAGCGCGCCTGTTCGTTACCGCCGCCGCTCTCTTCACCGAGAAAATCATCAGCCGGGAAGCGTTCAGCAATCAGACTACGCGCCAGTTCTTCCACCGTGCGGTCAGCAATGCTGACCACATCCTGGAGATCGCTGCCTTTATGTTCAACTTCCAGCTGATTGCGTTGCTGATAGAAACCATAAGCCCGGTTCGCCGCGGCCTGTGCCACTTCGCAGGCGAAGTGGTAGCGCGCATCGATCTCGGCTGCCGTCATTAATTCCATCATGACCTCATTTACGTTTTGCACACGTGTGCAATGTGGTTGATAAAAAATACGCCGATGGCGTAACTGAGAAAGATAATGGTAGTAATGAAAATAATATTCCGTGATCGCCACCACATAAAACAGATCTTCCATTCAGGCCGAATGGCGCACCACCAGTTTCACTGGAATTGCCTTATGCACAGCGGGGCGATCAAAATTTTGAATGCGTTTTATCAGTAAATCAACCGCATAACGTGCCAGCAGCTCGGTGTCCTGCGCCAGCGTTGTCAGTTGATAAGCCGCCCAGGCAGCCTGCGGAATATCGTCAAATCCGATCACTTTAACCTTGCCTGCTGCCAGCTTGTAGTGTTGCAGAAAGTCGATAACGCCCATCGCCAGCATATCGGTGGCGCAGAAAAAAGCATCAATCTGCGGCTGGTTTGCCAGTAATTCCGCTGCGGCGTCCCAGCCCGCCTGATAACCGCCGACCGGACAGAAAAAGGCTTTTACCGGCCGCGGGGCGATTGCCGCGCAAAATGCCTGATAGCGCTGCTGACTGCTAAAGTTCACCGGGCTTTCACCAATAAAGGCGATATGTTTTGCGCCCTGAGCCTGCAAATGCGTGGCTGCCAGTTGGGCCCCCTGAGCGTTATCACTGATGACGCGGTCAGCGCCGGGCAGTTCAGCGTGACGATTGATCAATGTTACCGGGATTTTCTTTGCCAGGTACTCTTCGGCGAGCGACAGCGGCGGGGCGCCGGAGGTGAGAATGACTCCGGCCACGTGATAGCTGAGCAACTGGCGCAGAGAAGGTTCGAGCTGTTGCGGATCATCGGCATTCATCAGCAGTGGCATAAAGCCTTGCAGTGCCAGATGATGAACCAGTGGCGTCAGCAGCTTGCTGCGAAACGGATTATCAAAGCCAGCGGTAACAATACCGATAAAATTACTGCTGCCGGTGATCATGGTGCGGGCGATAATATTGACCTGGTAGCCTAACTCACTGGCGGCGGCTAATACGCGCTGACGGGTTTTATCAGAGACCGATGCGCCTTCGGTAAAAGTACGTGATACTGCTGAGCGTGATACGCCTGCATGGCGCGCCACATCTGCTGCCGTTACCCAGTTTTTATCCACGGTCATCGCGCGCTCTCCCTGTAAATGCCTGCTGCAAATCTTAACCCAGCACGCGGTAATGTCACACTTTCGCGGGCATAAAAAAAGCCCGCCGAAGCGAGCTTTTTCTGCAACAGTGCTGAATTACAGCTTGGTTGCGTTTTCAGACAGGTATTTCGCCACGCCTTCCGGAGAGGCGCCCATGCCTTCTTTTCCTTTTTCCCACTGCGCCGGGCAAACTTCACCGTGCTCTTCGTGGAACTGCAGCGCGTCAACCATACGCAGCATTTCGTCAACGTTACGGCCCAGTGGCAGATCGTTAACCACCTGATGACGAACCACACCGTTCTGGTCGATCAGGAAAGAGCCGCGCAGTGCAACGCCAGCGTCCGGATGTTCGATACCGTAAGCTTTCTGGATTTCGCGTTTGATATCCGCAACCATCGCGTATTTCACTTCGCCGATGCCGCCTTTCTCAACCGGCGTTTTACGCCATGCGTTGTGCACGAACTCGGAGTCGAAGGAAACACCCACCACTTCAACGCCACGCTTCTGGAACTCTTCGTAACGCTTGTCAAAAGCAATCAGCTCAGACGGGCAGACGAAGGTGAAGTCCATTGGCCAAAAGAACACAACGGTGGCTTTACCAGCGGTGTGTTTTTTAAAGTTGAAGTTTTCAACGATTTCACCGTTGCCCAGCACAGCGGCTGCAGTAAAATCAGGGGCTTGACGAGTTACCAGGACCATATTCACTCCTGTAAAAGTGTGAGGTTAATAAGATTTAATGCCCGCCAGTATAGAGGCTTCTCAGCGGCGGGAACCAATGCATAACGCCAATTGATTCGATAGGTATTACCTATCGAATGAATGCATTATCAAGGCAGGCTCATACAATAACTCTTTTTGCCAAAAGGGCAAGCATCAAGTGGTTTCAGACTGCTTCACAGCTGCTGCTGCGCGGCCTGCGCCATCATACGCGGATAAAATTGCCAGAACAGTGTGGCAAATTGATGATAATGCGCGGTGAAATCCTGATACGAATCGCTGAGCGCGGCCAGTCGCGGACGGCGCGATGCCATGCCAGACAATACTTTTTCTAAGTAAGGCGCTTCGGCATAATTTTCCATCCAGCGCTCGGTCCATAAATAACGATTAAGGTTCTGGAAGCGCTCGGGCGTCGAAGGAAGTTCAGGCTGGATCACCGCCCGCGCTTCGGTCAGAAAAGTTGGCAAAGAAATTTCCGGTACAATCTGCTGCCAGTGGCGGGCGAGAAAATGGTCCCAGATAACATCCAGTGTAATCGGCGCAACGCGATACGTTTCCTCACGGAAGTAGCGGCGCGCGGCGCGCACTTCCGGCAGCGAATCGGTCATCACATCAATACGACGATGCAGTAAAATGCCTGCGGCCACCGGCTGAGGCCAGTCGTTATGCGGGTTGCCGCGCACGAAGTCGGCCATCAGATTACCGAGCAGCGAGCTGTTGGCCAGCGTGGCCAGATGAAGATGTGCAAGAAAGTTCATGCGAGCGAGTATAGCCATTTTGCCGGTTAAAAACAGCGGCGATGCGTGCGCCGCTGGTGAGATGGACAGCTGTTTATCATCCGTTTCAGCCAGTTGTTTAGAATTGGCCGCTTTTCGGCTAAACTATGCCGCCTGTTTCACACCTGAAGATTGATACCATGCGCGTTGCCGATTTTTCTTTTGAGTTACCTGAATCTCTGATTGCCCATTACCCGCAGCCACAGCGCAGCGGATGTCGCCTGCTCTCCCTTGACGGGCCGAGTGGTGAACTGACGCATGGTGTCTTCACCGATTTGCTGGATAAGCTCGAGGCTGGCGATCTGCTGGTGTTTAACAATACCCGAGTGATTCCGGCTCGCGTTTTCGGCCGTAAGGCCAGCGGCGGTAAAATCGAGGTGCTGGTGGAGCGTATGCTCGACGAAACGCGCGTGCTGGCGCATGTGCGTTCGTCTAAATCGCCAAAGCCGGGTGCAGAATTGCTGCTGGGTGAAGATGAAAGCGTTAAAGCGACGATGGTGGCGCGCCACGATGCGCTGTTTGAAATTGAATTCCACGATGAACGCGCGGTGCTCGACATCCTGAATGCCGTTGGCCATATGCCACTGCCGCCGTATATCGATCGCCCGGATGAAGATGCTGACCGCGAGCTGTATCAGACGGTCTACAGCCAGCGCCCGGGTGCGGTTGCTGCTCCGACGGCCGGTCTGCACTTTGACGAACCGCTGCTGGCAGCACTGCGTGAGAAGGGCATTGAGATGGCGTTCGTGACGCTGCATGTCGGCGCGGGAACCTTCCAGCCGGTGCGGGTCGAAACCATTGAAGATCATATTATGCATGCCGAATATGCAGAAGTGCCGCAGGATGTGGTCGATGCGGTGCTGGCGTGTAAAGCGCGCGGAAAGCGCGTGGTGGCGGTGGGCACGACCTCGGTACGTTCGCTGGAAAGCGCCGCCAAAGCCAGTCAGGATGCGCTGATTGCGCCATTCTTTGACGATACCAAAATCTTTATCTATCCGGGCTACCACTACCAGGTGGTGGATGCGCTGGTGACCAATTTCCATTTGCCGGAATCGACACTGATTATGTTGGTGTCGGCATTTGCCGGCTATCGCCACACCATGCAGGCTTATCAGCAAGCGGTGGCTGAGCAGTACCGTTTCTTCAGTTACGGCGACGCGATGTTTATTAGCCGTAACCCGCAGGCCGCAGACGAAGTGGTCGGCGCGTAATTTTATTCCGCCGGGGTTGACCGGGCGGAACGGTTAATCGCGCATTGCGCGATTGTTAATATCATCAGACTGTTTCTCTGATGGTCTGGAGGCAATGTGAAGTTTGAATTAGATACTACCGACGGACGCGCACGCCGCGGCCGCCTGGTATTTGATCGTGGTGTGGTAGAAACCCCGGCGTTTATGCCAGTGGGCACCTACGGTACCGTTAAGGGAATGACCCCGGAAGAAGTGCAGGAAACCGGTGCGCAGATTATTCTGGGCAACACCTTCCACCTCTGGCTGCGTCCTGGCCAGGAAATCATGAAGCTGCATGGCGATCTGCACGACTTTATGCAGTGGAAAGGCCCGATTCTTACCGACTCCGGCGGTTTCCAGGTGTTCAGCCTGGGCGATATCCGTAAGATTACCGAAGCCGGGGTACATTTCCGTAACCCGATTAATGGCGATCCAATTTTCCTCGATCCAGAAAAATCGATGGAGATTCAGTACGATCTCGGCTCCGACATCGTGATGATCTTCGACGAATGTACGCCATATCCTGCTGACTGGGATTACGCGAAAAGTTCGATGGAAATGTCACTGCGCTGGGCACAACGCTCGCGCGATCGTTTCGATTCACTCGGCAATAAGAATGCGCTGTTTGGCATTATTCAGGGCGGTGTTTACGAAGATTTACGTGATGTCTCCGTCAAAGGGCTGGTAGATATCGGCTTTGATGGGTACGCTGTGGGCGGCCTGGCGGTCGGCGAGCCGAAAGAAGATATGCACCGTATTCTGGAACATGTCTGCCCGCAGATACCGGAAGACAAGCCGCGCTATCTGATGGGCGTCGGTAAACCTGAAGACCTGGTGGAAGGGGTTCGTCGCGGCGTTGATATGTTCGACTGCGTGATGCCAACCCGTAACGCGCGTAACGGTCATCTGTTCGTGACCGATGGCGTGGTTAAAATCCGCAATGCGAAGTATAAAGATGACATCTCTCCGCTTGATGCCGAGTGTGATTGTTACACCTGTCGCAGTTACAGTCGTGCCTACTTGCATCATCTTGATCGCTGTAATGAAATCCTTGGTGCGCGGCTGAACACTATTCATAACTTGCGCTATTACCAGCGTCTGATGGCGGGTTTACGCCAGGCCATCGAAGAGGGTAAATTAGAGTGCTTCGTTACCGAGTTCTATGAACGGAAGGGTAAGGCAGTTCCGCCTTTAACCGTCTGATAATTAAACAATGAGGGAAATTTAATGAGCTTTTTCATTTCTGACGCAGTGGCTGCAGCAGGCGCGCCGTCTCAGGGAAGTCCTTATTCTCTGGTCATCATGCTGGTAGTGTTTGGTCTGATTTTCTACTTCATGATCCTGCGTCCGCAGCAGAAGCGTGCGAAAGAGCACAAGAAGCTGATGGATTCCATTGCCAAAGGTGATGAAGTGCTGACCACCGGTGGTCTGGTAGGTCGTGTGACCAAAGTTGCCGAAACCGGTTATGTAGCAATTGCGCTGAACGATACAACGGAAGTTGTGGTCAAACGTGATTTCGTGGCTGCCGTTCTGCCGAAAGGTACGATGAAGGCGCTGTAATTTAGTTTTTCCCTAAGGGAACTGCCGTGTTAAACCGTTATCCTTTGTGGAAGTACATTATGTTGATCGTCGTGATTCTCGTCGGTCTGCTGTACGCACTTCCCAACCTTTATGGTGAGGATCCGGCTGTTCAAATCACTGGCGTGCGCGGTGCCGCCGCCAGTGAGCAAACGCTGGGTCAGATCCAGGAAGCATTAAAACAAGACAATATTCAGAGCAAATCTATTGCGCTGGAAAACGGTGCCATTCTGGCGCGTTTCCCGAATACGGATGTGCAGTTGCGCGCCCGTGAAGCGATTATGAAGGTTCTTGGCGAGAATTACGTTGTCGCACTCAACCTCGCACCCGCAACGCCAGCCTGGCTGAGCATGCTGGCCGCAGAGCCGATGAAACTCGGTCTTGACCTGCGTGGTGGTGTTCACTTCCTGATGGAAGTGGATATGGATACCGCGCTGGGTAAACTGCAAGAGCAGAATACCGACGGCCTGCGTAGCGACCTGCGTGAAAAAAATATTCCTTATACCAACGTTCGTAAAATTGATAACTACGGTGTGGAAGTGCGTTTCCGTGACGCAGATGCCCGTAACGATGCGGTGCAGTACTTAACCAGCCGCCATCGCGATCTGGTTATCAGCAACAGCGGCAGCAATGCACTGCGTGCTGTGATGAGTGACGAGCGTCTGCGTGAAGCGCGTGAGTATGCGGTTCAGCAGAACATCAATATCTTGCGTAATCGTGTTAACCAGCTTGGCGTCGCCGAGCCACTGGTGCAGCGTCAGGGTTCTGACCGCATCGTGGTTGAGCTGCCGGGTATTCAGGATACCGCGCGTGCGAAAGAGATTCTTGGCGCAACCGCAACCCTGGAATTCCGTCTGGTCAATACCAGTGTGGATCAGTCAGCCGCGACCTCTGGCCGTGTACCTGGCGATTCAGAAGTGAAAAACACCCGTGAAGGCCAGCCGGTTGTGCTGTACAAGCGTGTGATTTTGACCGGTGACCACATTACCGATTCCACTTCCAGCACCGATGAATACAACCAGCCGCAGGTGAATATTTCACTGGATAGCGCCGGTGGTAACATCATGTCCAACTTCACCAAGGACAATATCGGTAAGCCAATGGCAACGCTGTTTGTTGAGTACAAAGACAGCGGTAAGAAAGATGCTAACGGTCGTGCCATCCTTGAGAAGCAGGAAGAGGTGATCAACGTTGCGAATATCCAGTCTCGTCTGGGTAACAGCTTCCGTATTACTGGTATCAACAACCCGAACGAAGCGCGCCAGCTGTCGCTGCTGCTGCGTGCCGGTGCGCTGATTGCGCCGATTCAGATTGTTGAAGAGCGGACGATCGGTCCAACCATGGGTGCGCAAAACATCACTCAGGGTCTGGAAGCGTGCTTGTGGGGTCTGGTGGCGTCTATCGTGTTTATGGTGGTTTACTACCGTAAGTTCGGTGTGATTGCAACCTCGGCGCTGATTGCCAACCTGGTGTTGATCATCGGGGTGATGTCGCTGCTGCCGGGTGCCACACTGACCATGCCGGGTATTGCGGGTATCGTGTTGACGCTGGCGGTCGCGGTTGATGCCAACGTACTGATCAACGAACGTATCAAAGAAGAGCTGAAGAATGGTCGATCGGTCCAACAATCGATTCATGAAGGTTATAAAGGTGCGTTCTCCAGTATCGTTGATGCTAACGTGACCACCCTGATTACCGCCATCATTCTGTACGCTGTGGGTACCGGTTCGATTAAAGGCTTTGCGATCACTACCGCCATCGGCGTGGTGACCTCAATGTTCACTGCAATTGTCGGTACACGTGCCATCGTCAACCTGTTGTACGGCGGCAAACGCATCAACAAGCTGTCTATTTGAGGAGTGCGTTGTGGCACAGGACTATAGCGTTGAACAACTAAACTACGGGCGTAAAGTTCATGACTTTATGCGCTGGGATAAACTGGCTTTCACCCTTTCCGGGCTGCTGCTGGTCGCTGCGGTGATCATCATGGGCGTGCGCGGATTTAACTGGGGGCTGGATTTCACCGGCGGTACAGTGATTGAAATTACCCTCGAGAAACCGGCCGATCTGGATACCCTGCGTGGGTCGCTGGAAAAAGCAGGTTTCGCCGAACCGCAGGTGCAGAACTTTGGCAGCAGCCGTGACGTGTTGGTGCGTATGTCGCCAAACGAAGGCAATGCCGGCGAGCAGTTAGGCAGCAAGGTCGTTACGATTATCAATCAGGCAACTGAGCAAAATGCGACGGTTAAGCGCATTGAGTTCGTCGGGCCAAGCGTGGGTAGCGATCTGGCGCAGGCTGGCAGCATGGCGCTGCTGGTGGCGTTGATTGCGATTCTGATTTACGTCGGTTTCCGCTTTGAGTGGCGACTGGCGCTCGGTGCGGTATTAGCACTGGCGCACGACGTGGTGATTACCATGGGGATTCTCTCGCTGTTCCATATCGAGATTGACCTGACGATTATTGCTTCACTGATGTCGGTTATCGGCTACTCGTTGAATGACAGTATTGTGGTATCGGACCGTATTCGTGAGAACTTCCGCAAGATCCGTCGCGGCACGCCTTACGATATCGTTAACGTCTCACTGACGCAGACGTTAAGCCGTACCATTATGACGTCCGCTACCACGCTGGTGGTGGTGCTGATGCTGTTTATCTTCGGTGGTGCGCTGCTGGAAGGCTTCTCGCTGACCATGCTGATCGGTGTTTCAATTGGTACCGTCTCTTCCATCTACGTCGCCTCTGCGCTGGCGTTGAAACTGGGTATGAAGCGTGAGCACATGATCCAGCAGAAAGTGGATAAAGAAGGTGCGGATCAGCCGTCGATTCTGCCTTAATTGCAGAACTGCGCGATCAATAAAAAAGCCACGCAATTGCGTGGCTTTTTTTATCGCTACACCGCCATTTAAGTTCTTGTGACGCGAATTTTTTCAGTATAGGCGGCGTTTTACATCCTGCATGGCATCATGACGGGAGCCGAGAACGGCTCCCCTACATCTTTTTAGCCCCGGTGGTTTGGCCTTCAACGATCCGCATCAGGCGTAACGGCAGGTATCACATCATGCACCCGCACATAACCCAGCTGTTCCGGCTGAATGCCACTTAAGCGAAGTGGTACGGTCACATCAGTGCGGGGTAGCAGTGAAGAGGGGACTTCAATCGTTTGCGACTGGCTGTCCACCGCTAGCGGCTTGCCGGTGGTCGGGTCCAGTTCTCCCCATTCAATTTTCATCGTCATCGGTATTAGCGGCTGCTCGCCCGCCGCGCGAATATGCAACAGTGCGCGGGTACCATTGGCTTCCACTTCAACGTAGCTCAATGACAGCCGCAACTGCCCGGCATTACTCTGTAATACCACCGCGGTATTGGCGGCCGGCAGCAGCCATGCGCCATTGGCTACACCGTTATTGAGCAGGCGTTGCTGCTCAAGCACCGACGCCTGATCGGTCAGTTGACGCAGTTCCTGATTAAGCTTACCCACTTCGTTATGCAGTTTATTGACCGCGGGCTGCTTCGGTGCTGCGCAACCAGCCAGTAATATCACCATGGCCAGCATTCCGAGTCTGTTTACCTTAATCCTTTCCATATCGCCTCCACATCTCGCTATAGCTTGAAAACAGGTCCGTTTCCGTTATCTGTTAAGCATAGCGGAATTTAAACGATTACTTTTGAACTGCTTCGCGGAATGCGCAACGGGCGTAAAGTTGCCGGAAAGGCAGGGAAAGCCAAATGCGGATATTTTGTTAAACGGCACTTCGCGCTACACTGTTGAACAATTTGCTGAATTATCAGGAAGCGTCATGCATTGCCCATTCTGTTCTGCTGTGGATACCAAAGTGATTGACTCCCGTCTGGTGGGTGAGGGTGCTTCGGTGCGCCGCCGTCGTCAGTGCCTGGTATGTCATGAACGCTTTACCACTTTTGAAGTGGCAGAGCTGGTGATGCCGCGCGTGGTAAAGAGCAATGATATCCGCGAACCTTTTAATGAAGATAAGCTGACCAGCGGCCTGATGAAGGCACTGGAGAAGCGTCCGGTGAATTCCGATGACGTGGAAAATGCCATCAGTCATATCAAAACCCAGCTGCGTGCTACCGGCGAGCGCGAAGTGCCGAGCAAGATGATCGGCAACCTGGTAATGGACGAGCTGAAAAAGCTGGATAAAGTGGCTTACATTCGATTTGCCTCGGTTTATCGCAGCTTTGAAGATATCCGTGAATTTGGCGAAGAGATCGCCCGCTTACAGGATTAAGCCATGCGCGATGAATTTTACATGGCCCGTGCGCTGGAACTGGCGCGCCGTGGCAGATTTACCACCACACCGAATCCCAATGTCGGCTGTGTGATTGTCCGTGACGGCGAGATTGTCGGCGAAGGCTGGCATCAGCGCGCCGGTGAGCCGCATGCCGAAGTGCATGCGCTGCGCATGGCTGGCGACAAAGCCAGAGGTGCCACCGCCTACGTCACGCTGGAGCCTTGCAGCCACTTTGGTCGCACGCCACCCTGTTGTGATGCGCTAATCAATGCGGGTGTTCAGCGGGTAGTGGCCGCCATGCAGGATCCTAATCCGGAAGTGGCCGGACGCGGGCTTTATCGCCTTAAACAGGCCGGTATTGAGGTCAGCCACGGCCTGATGATGGACGAAGCGGAAGCTATCAACCGCGGTTTTCTGAAGCGTATGCGCACCGGTTTTCCGTGGGTACAACTTAAGCTCGGTGCCTCGCTGGATGGCCGCACCGCGATGGCCAGCGGCGAAAGTCAGTGGATCACCTCGCCACAGGCGCGTCGTGATGTGCAGCGACTGCGGGCGCAAAGCTCGGCGATCCTCAGCAGTAGCGCCACGGTGCTGGCAGACGATCCGTCATTAACGGTGCGCTGGGAGGAGTTAGACAGTGCCAGCCACGCGGTTTATGCCGCAGACGATTTACATCAGCCGCTGCGGGTGATTATCGACAGTCAGAACCGCGTGACGCCGCAGCATCGTCTGATTAATCTGCCGGGCAACAGCCTGCTGGCGCGTTTGCAGCCGGATCAGCAAGTCTGGCCCGAGAGCGTGGAACAGCTGAAAGTTCCGGCGCTGGATCAGCGGGTCGACCTGGTCTCTTTATTGATGCTGCTGGGCAAGCGTCAGGTGAATACCCTGTGGGTGGAGGCTGGCGCCAGTCTGGCAGGTGCGCTGTTGACCGCCGGTGTCGTCGACGAAGTGATAATATATGTTGCGCCAAAATTATTGGGCGACCATGCGCGCGGCTTGTGTCAACTGCCAGGATTATCGCAACTGGCTGATGCACCAACGTTTTCTTTTAGCGATGTCCGTCAGGTTGGGCCGGATTTACGCCTGACACTGAGTCCTCGCTAGCGGCCTGCGGAAAAGCGGAAGCAGACCGATAAAGAGTATGATAGAATCCGCCCCCCTGCGGGGCCAAACAGAACCCTGAAAGGACGAATATGAAGATTATCGAAGCAGCTGTTGCCACTCCTGACGCTCGCGTTGCTATTGTTATCGCGCGTTTTAACAACTTCATCAATGAAAGCCTGCTGAGCGGCGCCATCGACGCGCTGAAACGTATCGGCCAGGTAAAAGATGAAAATATCACCGTCGTCTGGGTTCCAGGTGCTTATGAATTACCGATTACCGCACGTGCGCTGGCAAAAGCCGGTAAACACGATACGGTCATTGCGCTCGGCACGGTAATCCGTGGCGGCACCGCGCACTTCGAATATGTTGCTGGTGAAGCCAGCTCTGGCCTGGCAAGTGTTGCAATGAACAGCGACATTCCGGTGGCTTTCGGCGTTCTGACTACCGAAAACATCGAGCAGGCCATTGAGCGCGCCGGCACTAAAGCGGGTAACAAAGGCGCAGAAGCTGCGCTGACTGCACTCGAAATGATTAATGTATTGAAAGCCATCAAAGCCTGATTTTTTGTAAGGGGAATTTTGTGAAACCTGCTGCACGTCGCCGCGCCCGTGAGTGCGCTGTCCAGGCGCTTTACTCCTGGCAGCTGTCTAAAAACGACATCGCTGATGTCGAATACCAGTTTCTGGCGGAACAAGACGTCAAAGACGTCGATATCAACTATTTCCGTGAGTTAGTGGGCGGCGTTGCAACCAACAGCGCATACCTCGACGGTCTGATGAAGCCTTACCTCTCGCGTCAGCTGGAAGAGCTGGGTCAGGTGGAAAAAGCCATCCTGCGTATTTCGCTGTTTGAATTGAGTAAGCGCTCTGATGTGCCTTACAAAGTGGCCATCAACGAAGGTATTGAGCTGGCGAAAGTATTTGGTGCTGAAGACAGCCACAAATTCGTCAACGGCGTACTGGATAAAGCAGGCCCGGCAATTCGTCCCAATCGCAAGTAATCACCCCAGGCCGGTTCTCCGGCCTTTTCTTTAAGTCTTAGCGGAACGCATTTATGGCATGTGGCGAATTCGAACTTATCGCACGTTATTTTAATCGTGTGACAAGCTCTCGTCGCGATGTTGAGAAAGGCATTGGCGACGACTGCGCGTTACTTAACGTAGCGGAAAAACAGACCCTCGCAATAAGCACTGACACACTGGTTGAAGGCATTCACTTTTTACGTGATATCCATCCTGCTGATTTAGGCTATAAAGCGCTGGCGGTTAACCTCAGCGACCTGGCAGCAATGGGCGCCGATCCGGCGTGGTTAACGCTGGCGATTACCCTGCCGGAAGTCGACGAAAGCTGGCTGAAAGCCTTCAGCGACAGCCTGTTCGAGCTGCTGGATTACTACGATATGCAGCTGATTGGCGGTGATACTACCCGTGGCCCGCGGAGTCTGACCTTAGGCATTCATGGTCTGGTGCCGGTTGGTCGTGCGCTGAAACGTTCGGGAGCACGTCCGGGTGACTGGATCTATGTTACCGGCTCGCTGGGCGATAGCGCGGCAGGTCTGGCGCTGTTACAGCACCATATACGCATCGCCGACCCCACCGTTTGTGAAGCCCTGATTAAACGTCATTTACGGCCGATGCCGCGTATACTGCAAGGACAGGCGCTGCGCGACCTGGCCAGCTCGGCGATAGATATTTCTGATGGTCTGATTTCAGATCTTGGCCATATTCTGAAAGCCAGTGACTGTGGCGCACGGATAAATCTCGATGCATTGCCGCTGTCACCGGCACTGGTCGACAATATCGAGATGCAGCAGGCGCGACGCTGGGCATTAACCGGCGGCGAAGATTACGAGTTGTGCTTTACCGTGCCGGAAATTAACCGCGGTGCGCTGGATGTGGCGCTGGGGCATCTTGGCGTGGCTTATACCTGTATCGGCCAGATTGCGCCAGCATCGGAAGGTATGAAGCTGATGGATCAGGGCAAGGTCGTCGAGTTTGATCTGAAAGGATTTGACCATTTTGACGCGCGATAAAGACGTGGCCAAAAGTCGCCTGAAGATGAGCAACCCCTGGCATCTGCTGGCGACCGGTTTTGGCAGCGGTTTATTTCCCTGGGGGCCGGGTACGATGGGCTCGCTGGCAGCGATTCCGTTCTGGTATCTGCTGAACTTGCTGCCGCTACAGATTTATTCTTTGCTGGTGATGCTGGGCATCAGTCTCGGTGTGTATATCTGTTATCGCACCGCTAAAGATATGGGCGTGCATGATCACGGCAGTATCGTCTGGGACGAGTTTATCGGGATGTGGATCACGCTGATGGCGCTGCCGGTCAACGACTGGCAGTGGGTCGCCGCGGGCTTTGTGATTTTCCGCATCCTGGATATCTGGAAACCGTGGCCGATTCGCTGGTTCGACCGTAATGTGCATGGCGGCATGGGGATTATGGTCGATGATATTATCGCCGGTATAATCTCGGCCGCCATCCTCTACGCTCTGGGGCACTACTGGCCGTTTTAATGATCGCCCAGTTACCCCAGTGCTGGCCTGTGGGTTACGCAAATCCCACCACATGATGTGGGTGATACACCGTTTCCAGCTCGGCAATCTCGTCACTGCTGAGTTCAACATCCACCGCTTTCACCAGATCTTCCAGCTGCGCAGCGCGTGAAGCACCGATAATCGGCGCAGTGACGGCCGGTTTGCTTAGCAGCCACGCCAGTGCAATTTGCGCCCGGCTGACACCTTTATCTTCCGCAATAGCAGCGACTCGTTCCGCGATAGCGGCATCGTTCTCTTCACTCTGGTTATACAGGGTATTGCCATACTCATCAGAAACCGAGCGTGCAGTGGTTTCACCCCACGGGCGGGTTAAGCGGCCACGCGCCAGCGGGCTCCAGGGTAATACCGCGATATTTTCTGCCCGACACAGCGGATGCATTTCGCGCTCTTCTTCGCGCTGAATCAGATTGTATTGATCCTGCATAGTGGCAAAACGCGTCCAGCCGTGCAGATCGGCGCTATACAGCGCTTTGGCAAACTGCCAGGCATACATTGATGAGGCACCGATATGGCGTGCTTTACCCGCTTTTACGACGTCATGCAGCGCTTCCAGTGTCTCTTCCAGCGGTGTGTCATAATCCCAGCGGTGGATTTGCAACAGATCAACATAGTCCATCCCAAGCCGCGACAGACTGTCATCAATCGACTGCATGATATTTTTACGCGACAGGCCACCGGAAAGATTACTCATCGGAAAGTAGACTTTGGTGGCGACCACGATCTCTTCACGGCGTGCATAGTCACGCAGCGCACGGCCAACAATCTCTTCGCTACTGCCATCAGAATAGCTGTTGGCGGTATCGAAGAAGTTAATGCCCGCGTCCAGCGCCTGCCTGATTAATGGCCTGCTGCTCTCTTCCGGTAGGGTCCAGGCGTGTTTGCCGCGTTCCGGTTCACCAAAGGTCATACAACCGAGGCAGAGACGGGAAACCTGTAGATCGGTGCTGCCTAATGGGATGGTTTTCATAATGGCTCCTGCTGTTCAGCTTACGGGCTTTCCAGCCACAGTGTTTCTTTAAGCATAGCAGGTGAGACGCTCCCCGGATGGGGAGCGTAGAGGAGATTACTGTGCCAGCCAGCGGGCAATTTGTGCGCGAATACCATCGGCATCCAGCTGAAAATCATGACGAACTTCATCCTGGGTGCCTTGCGGAATAAACCTGTCCGGCAGACCAATATTCAGCACCGGCACCGGACGACGTTTTGCCATCAGCAGCTCGTTGACGCCACTGCCCGCGCCGCCTTTGATTGCGCCTTCCTCCAGCGTCACCAGCGATTCGTGGCTGGCCGCCAGCTCAAGGATCAATGCCTCATCAAGCGGTTTAACAAAGCGCATATCGACGAGGGTGGCATTCAGCGTTTCCGCTGCGACTTGCGCTTCCGGCAGCAGGGTGCCGAAGTTCAGAATCGCCAGCTTTTCCCCGCTGCGTTTCTTCACGCCTTTACCCAATGGCAGCCCCGCCAGCGGTTCCAGCGTCGCGCCAGTCCCATTGCCGCGTGGATAGCGCACGGCGCTCGGGCCATCATTGTAGTGATAGCCGGTATACAGCATCTGACGACATTCGTTTTCATCGCTCGGCGTCATAATCACCATATCGGGAATACAACGCAGGTAAGCGATGTCAAACGCGCCCTGATGAGTCTGCCCGTCGGCACCGACAATGCCGCCACGGTCAATGGCGAACAGTACCGGTAACTTCTGGATCGCCACATCATGAATCAGCTGATCGTAGGCGCGTTGCAGGAAGGTAGAGTAGATCGCCACCACCGGCTTATAGCCGCCAATCGCCAGACCGGCAGCGAAGGTCACCGCATGTTGTTCAGCAATCGCCACATCAAAATATTGCGTCGGGTAGTTGCGGGAAAACTCAACCATCCCTGAGCCTTCGCGCATGGCTGGCGTGACCGCCATTAATTTGTCGTCGTCAGCGGCGGTTTCGCTTAACCAGTTACCAAAAATCTTCGAGTAGCTTGGCAGTCCTTCCGCGCTTTTTGGCAGCAGGCCACTGGCCGGATCGAATTTCGGTACGGCGTGCCAGCTGATCGGGTCTTTTTCGGCCGGGGCGTAGCCTTTGCCTTTTTTAGTCATAATATG
>NZ_JRXE01000013.1:25410-25749 GCF_001267535.1 Winslowiella iniecta
GTGCGCCTTTCAGGTCACGCATATTCTTTAGCGTATTGACCAGCGCCAGCACATCATGGCCGTCGACCGGGCCGATATAGTTAAAGCCCAGCTCTTCAAACAGCGTACCCGGCACCACCATACCTTTCAGATGCTCTTCGGTGCGTTTTACCAGCTCTTTAATCGGTGGCAGGCCGCCCAGCACTTTTTTGCCGCTTTCACGCAGGCGTGAATAGGTTTTGCCGGAGAGGATCTGCGCCAGGCGATTGTTTAACGCCCCGACGTTTTCTGAAATCGACATTTCGTTGTCGTTCAGGACCACCAGCAAATCGGCTTTGATGTCGCCAGCATGGTTCATCG
>NZ_JRXE01000013.1:25866-38374 GCF_001267535.1 Winslowiella iniecta
GATCGACGTCGAAGAGTGGCCGACGCACAGTACGTCGAACTCACTTTCTTCGCGCCACGGGAAAGGGTGCAAGCCATTTTTCTGCCGGATAGTGCCGATACGGTCACGACGTCCGGTCAGGATTTTGTGCGGGTAAGCCTGATGGCCAACGTCCCACACCAGGTGATCGAACGGTGTGTTATAGACATAGTGCAATGCCACCGTCAGCTCTACCACGCCAAGGCCGGAAGCAAAATGTCCGCTCGAGCGGCTTACGCTGTCGAGCAAATATTGTCGCAGCTCATCGCACAGCTTTGGCAGGCTCTCTTTCGGTAACAAACGTAACTCTTGCACCGAACTTGCCAGAGCTAATGTCGGGTATTTTGCAATATCAAAACTCATCAGAGACTCATCGTGGCAGTTATTTATCGCGTTCAATTATGAAACTTGCTAACGCTTGTAATGACGTTGTATTAAAAGATTGCGCAGCAAGCGTTTCCAGAGCGCTGAGCGACTCCTGATAGAGGTCCCAGGCTTTTGTGCGGGCATTTTCCAGCCCCATTAATGCCGGATAGGTACTTTTACCTAAATCCTGATCGGCACCCTGGCGTTTACCCAGTACTGCGGTGTCTCCGACCACATCCAGAATATCGTCCTGCACCTGAAACGCTAAACCAACGGCGTTGGCATAGCGATCGAGCGCAGGCAGCGCTTCACGTCCACGTTCACCGGCGGTTAATGCGCCTAAACGTACTGCGGCGCGAATCAGTGCGCCGGTTTTATGGCGATGGATCTGCTCCAGCGCGATTAAATCTATCTGTTTACCTTCGGCTGCCAGGTCGAGTGCCTGACCGCCGCACATGCCAGCCACGCCGCTGGCTTGTGCCAGTTCCGAGATCATCGCAATACGATCCCCGGCGCTGACGCCCGGCATCGGTTGATCCGCGAGGATCGAAAACGCCAGCGTTTGCAGGGCATCGCCCGCCAGAATCGCTGTCTCTTCACCGAATTTAATATGGCAGGTGGGTTGACCACGGCGCAGGCTGTCGTTATCCATTGCCGGTAAATCATCGTGAATCAGGGAGTATGCGTGAATACATTCTACCGCTGCCGCTGGCGCATCAAGGCTGGCCGGGTCAGCTTTTAACATCTCGCCGGTGGCGTAAACCAGAAACGGACGTAATCTTTTACCCCCCAATAATGCCCCATATTCCATGGCATTCACCAGAGGAGAACTCTGAAAAGGCAGTGGCGCTATCATACGGCTCAGTGCGCCATTAACGCGCTCGTGATAGGCGTGAAGTAACCTGGCGAAATCCATCATTCACTCACTGTCCGGGGTGAAAGGAGAGAGTTCTGCATCTTTATCATCACTCAGTAAAATCTGGACGCGCTGCTCGGCCTGCTGCAGTTTTTGCTGACCTGTACGCGCCAGCTGTACGCCACGCTCAAATTCGTTCAGCGCCTCTTCCAGCGGCAGATCGCCACTTTCCAGACGAGTAACAATCTGTTCAAGCTGCTGAAGTGAGGTTTCAAAGCTGGCGGGCTGTTCGGCTTTTTTCGGCATAATACGTATCGGCTCAGTGGTTTGTCATCATCTTGCTAGCGGCTATGGTAGCCGACTGGAAATAATTAGCAAAATAATGATATGGGCGGCGGTTGCTGAAGCAGTCGCCAGTCAAAGGTGGTATACTTTCGCGCCTCGGATGCAAAGGGCTCAGGCTACTTTGCAATACATTGATTTTAACAGCTAAGTGCTGTGCTTTTCAGCCCTTAATTGCCTAACGAACCTGTGCCGCCATGAAGTTTATCATTAAATTGTTCCCCGAAATCACAATCAAGAGCCAATCTGTGCGCTTGCGCTTTATCAAAATTTTAACGGGGAATATTCGTAACGTTCTCAAGCACCACGATGATTCCCTGGCCGTTGTCCGCCACTGGGATCATATTGAAGTTCGCTCTAAAAACGAAGAGCTGCGTGCCACCCTTGTTGATCTGCTGACGCGTATTCCCGGTATTCATCACGTTCTGGCGGTGGAAGACCGCGCGTATACCGATGTTCACGATATCTTCGAGCAGACGCTGGAGCTGAACCGTGAGCGTATTGAAGGCAAAACCTTCTGCGTGCGCGTTAAACGTCGTGGTAAGCATGAGTTTAGCTCACAGGATGTCGAACGCTATGTGGGTGGCGGTCTGAATCAGCATGTCGCGACTGCGCAGGTGAAACTGAATCAGCCGCAGGTGACGGTCAATCTGGAGATTGAAAATGATCGCCTGCTGCTGGTCACCGGCCGCTATGAAGGTATTGGTGGTTTCCCGATCGGCACTCAGGAAGATGTGCTGTCGCTGATCTCCGGTGGTTTCGACTCCGGCGTGTCCAGCTATATGCTGATGCGCCGTGGCTGCCGCGTGCATTACTGCTTCTTTAACCTCGGCGGTGCGGCGCATGAAATCGGCGTACGTCAGGTGGCACATTACCTGTGGAACCGTTTTGGCAGTTCGCACCGGGTACGTTTTGTCGCTATCAACTTTGAACCGGTGGTTGGTGAGATCCTGGAAAAAGTGGATGACGGTCAAATGGGCGTGGTGCTGAAGCGTATGATGGTTCGTGCGGCTTCACGCGTTGCTGAGCGCTATGGCGTGCAGGCATTGGTCACCGGTGAAGCACTGGGTCAGGTTTCCAGCCAGACGCTGACGAACCTGCGTTTAATCGATAATGCCAGTGATACCCTGATTCTGCGTCCGCTGATTTCCCATGACAAAGAGCACATTATTAATCTGGCGCGTCACATCGGCACCGAAGATTTTGCCCGTACCATGCCGGAATATTGCGGTGTGATTTCGAAAAGCCCGACGGTGAAAGCGGTGAAGGCGAAGATCGAAGCGGAAGAGCAGAACTTCGATTTCGATATTCTTGACCGAGTGGTGCAGGAAGCGACCAATGTTGATATCCGCGAAATCGCCAGTCAAACGCAGGAAGAGGTGGTGGAAGTTGAAACCGTCGCCTCTTTCACCGCTAATGATGTGGTGCTGGATATCCGTTCGATCGATGAGCAAGACGACAAGCCGCTGGAAATTGATGGCGTGGAAGTGAAATCCCTGCCGTTTTACAAGCTCAGCAGCCAGTTCGGCGACCTCGATCAGAGTAAAACCTGGCTGTTGTACTGCGATCGTGGCGTGATGAGCCGTTTACAGGCGTTGTATCTGCACGAGCAAGGCTTTAAAAACGTGAAGGTTTATCGGCCATAGCTCTGACGGGCGGCGTTTGCGTGCGCCGCCCGTTGTTAATGACTGCGTTATTCCACCCACTCGCGATAATCAAAAATCCCGGCGGCTAATACCAGCTGCGATGCTACTTCATGCGCCTTCTCTTTGCCGACCAACAGGTCGATCAGCTTCAACGCAAAATCCATCGCGGTACCCGGTCCCTGACTGGTCAGTAAATTAACCCGTGGGTCCCACACGACGCGCCGATCCATCCATTTGCCTTCAGGAATGGTCTCTTTTAAGCCCGGATAGCCCGTCATATTACCGACCGGAAACAGGTCATGAGGAATCAAAACCGTACCGGCGGCGGCACAGATGGCAGCAACAATGCGGCCAGAAAGATGAAACTGACGGACGCTTTCTACCAACAGCGGGCTATCGCGAAACGTTTCCGCTCCTTTAAGGCCACCAGGCAGCACAATGGCCGCAAAGTCGTTATCTGCCACTTCCACTAATGGCGCATCGGCCAGCAGGCGCACGCCGCGTGAGCAGACAATTTCGCGCTCACCATTGCTTTCGACGCTGGCGGTGATGACGCTCAGGCCGCCCCGTACCAGTAAGTCGATGGTAGTGACCGCTTCAGTTTCTTCAGTTCCATGTGCCAGGCAAACCAGCACCGATGCGTTCGCGCTCATAATCTTGTTCCTTTCGCTTAATCAATTCATACAGACGGCTGTTTTCCGGCGTGGTGATACCCTGGGCGCGTGCGCGGCGTAACAGGTAGCCGGTAATATATTCAATTTCTGTGCGGCGCTCGGCGCGGATATCCTGCAACATCGACGAGGTATTCTCGGCAGTGCTTTCGATCACCGCGAAGACATAATCCATCAGGCTGTCACGCGATGTATGCTGACCTTCACGCTCCATTACCGTAGCAATTTCTCCGCACAGGCGCGCAATCTGGTCGCGGTGTGCCAGCAGCTCGCCGTTACGGCAGTCCCACACCACCGTCAATGGGTTTATCACGCAGTTAGCCGCCAGCTTCTGCCAGCTGGCTGACGCCATATTATTATGCCAGGCGACGTCCGGCAGCGCCTGGTGCAGGACTTCCGCCAGTTCGCTCAGCCCGGCACTTTCCGGCGTGCCGGGGCCGATATGGGTCACGCCACTGGCGACATGAATAATCACGGTGCCATCACGCTTAGCGGCATGGGTCGTGATGCCCTGCAGAATCGGCTGCGGCAGATCCTTCAGCTCGTCCAGCGTCCCCATGCCGTTGTGCAGCAGTAGAATCGGGCAGGCCGCAGGCAGCTGCGCTTGCAAATTACGTAAGGCCTCGGAGACTTGCCACGCCTTTAACGTCACCAGTAACAGCTCGGTTTGCGCCAGAAACTGCGGGTCATTGGCAATCCAGGTCTTATTGACGGCGTTTCCTTCAAGGTCGATAACGTTCACAGAGCAGTAGGGCTGCGGGACTCTCAGCCATCCCTGTACTTCATGTCCCTGCTTATTGAGGGCGGACAACCAAATCTGCCCCAACGCACCGCAACCCAGAACGGTAATTTTCATCATTCCTCCCCGCGTGCGGGTTTTTACTGCACCTCAGTCGGCACAGTTTTAATTATAGCTTTCTGTGCTGGTGGTTTTATTTGAACCTGACAACCGAGTATTATGCATGTCACTTTAGAATCTGGAGAATAAATCATGCCATCTTTCGATATCGTCTCTGAAATCGACATGCAAGAAGTACGCAATGCGGTGGAAAATGCCAACCGTGAGGTGTCCACCCGCTTTGATTTTCGTAATGTTAACGCCAGCTTTGAGCTGAATGAGAAAAACGAATCGATTAAAGTGATCAGTGAGTCGGATTTCCAGGTAAAACAGCTGGTTGATATCCTGCGTGAGAAGCTGCTGAAGCGCGGCATCGACGGTGCCTCACTGGATGTGGCCGAGGAGATTGAACACAGCGGTAAAGCCTGGAGCGTCGAAGCCAAAATGAAACAGGGCATCGAGACCGATATGGCGAAGAAAATCGTTAAACTGATCAAAGACAGCAAAATCAAAGTGCAGTCGCAGATTCAGGGTGAGGAAGTGCGGGTTAACGGCAAGTCGCGTGATGATTTGCAAAGTGCAATGGCGTTAGTGCGCAATGGCAACCTGGGACAGCCGTTCCAGTTTAAAAACTTCCGCGACTAATGGTAGGGGCGGCGTTCTCGCCGCCCAAAACCGACTATGCCGAGGCTACCAGCGCCTCTAACTCCAGACGATTCGTCACCTTACTGTCAATTTTCACGTAAGCACTTTTCTCTTCCGGCACAATAAACACCGCCGCGACGCCAGGCTGCGCTTTCAGACGCTGTTCCACTTTTTCGAAGCTGCCTTGAGCGTCATTCAGCGTAATACGCAAGCTACTGACGTAAGGCGGTTCCTTCATCGCGAAGCTGACAAACAACCATACTGTTGCCAGTACCGCACCGAGCAGGAAAACGCTTTGCGCATCAACGTTGCCAAAAATCCAGCCGCCAAGGCTACCGCCAATTGCCACGCCGATAAACTGGCTGGTGGAGTAAACCCCCATCGCCGTTCCTTTATAGCCCGGAGGGGACTCTTTACTGATCAGTGACGGCAAAATCGCTTCCATCAGATTGAAGGCAAGGAAAAACAGCTGCACGCCAAACACTAAGGTCCAGAAGTGGTTACCGGCCCCCCACAGAATAATCTCGGCTATCAGAATCAGCGCCACGCAGCCGACAAATACCCGCTTCATGCGGCGTTTCACTTCGGCATAAATAATAAACGGGATCACGGCGGCAAAGGCAATCAACATGGTGACCAGATAGACTTTCCAGTGTTGCTCCGGCGGGAAACCGGCCTGCTCAAACTGACCGGGCAGCGCGACAAAACTCGACATCAACAGAATGTGCAGGCAAAGAATGCCAAAATTAAGTCTTAACAGGCGTGGATTCGCCAGCACTTCACGAATGCTGGCTTTGACCATGCCCGATTCACGGTTCAGCACATGATGAGCAGAGGAGGGCACCACCAGCAGGGTGATAACAATGCCCAGCGTGGCCAGAATCGCAATCATCCAGAACAGTGCATGCAGCCCCAGCGCGTGGGTAACAATCGGGCCAACCACCATTGCAATGGCAAAAGTGATACCAAAGCTGATACCAATAAACGCCATCGCTTTGGTGCGGTTCTGT
Organism: Winslowiella iniecta; assembly: GCF_001267535.1. Lineage (GTDB taxonomy): Bacteria > Pseudomonadota > Gammaproteobacteria > Enterobacterales > Enterobacteriaceae > Erwinia > Erwinia iniecta. The sequence goes on from NZ_JRXE01000013.1 coordinate 32,259, forward strand.
TCGCGGGTTAAATCGGAGAGCAGCGCCATCACCGCTGCCGCAATAGCACCGGAGCCTTGTAAGGCACGGCCAAGGATCACCCCCCAGATGGAGGTGGTGCAGGCGGCGATCACGCTGCCCAGCACAAAGACTAACAGCCCGCCAACAATCAGCGGCTTACGGCCAATACGGTCAGAGAGCAGGCCAAACGGAATCTGAAAAATAGCCTGCGCCAACCCGTAAATACCAATCGCCAGCCCGATCAGCGCTTCGCTGGCTCCCTGCAATGCCATGCCATAAGTGGTCAGAACCGGTAATACCATAAACATTCCCAGCATGCGCAGGGAAAAAACGGTCCCTAAGCCCCAGGTCGCACGTAGCTCGACTGGAGTCATTTTATTATCGTTCATTAAAACCTCAATTAGAGTCTATTCCACCAGGCACTATTGGTCAGTCAAATAACCTGATGGAATAGCATCTTTGTTCGTTGGGTCATTTTAAATAATAGGGTAGGGCGGGTAAAACATTAGTGTTTAAGCAGTGGTAACAAAAAGAAAGGGCGCGATAAACGCGCCCTTAGTGATGTGCTTTGCCGTTACCAGACGTAAGTCAGCAGATCCTTTGAGGCCGGAGCCATAAAGTCCACTGACATCATCACGCTCAGTGAGGTGATAGCGACGATGGAGAAGACAAACAGCTTACGAGCCCAAACGCGATCGTTTGAGGTGTTGTAACCTTTCAGTGCCATTCCCAGCCACCATACGCTTACCGCTGCCGCAACCACCAGATATTTGTAGCCAGCGTAACCGCTCAGGGTCAGCATCAGCGTGGCAACCATAAATGCGATGATATACACCGTGATATGGTGTTTTGCCACGGAAATGCCTTTTACGACCGGCAATACCGGAATGTTAGCTGCCTGGTAATCTTTAAAGCGGAAGATGGCAATCGCATAGGAGTGCGGCATCTGCCACAGGCTAAAGATAGCCAGCAGGATCAACGCTCCGGCATCAAACTCATTGGTCACCGCACAGTAGCCGATAACCGGCGGCGCTGCGCCGGAAAGGCTACCAACTAACGTGCCGTATACGGATTTACGCTTCATATACAGACTGTATACGCCAACGTAAACCACGAAGCCCATCACCGCCAGCCACATGGCCAGCGGATTAGCGCCAAGGTACAGCAACGCAAAGCCAGCAATACCCAGAACGGTTGCATAAACCAGGATTACTGTCGGAGAGATAAGTCCTTTGACCATCACTCGGTTTTTCGTTCTCTCCATTTTTTTGTCGATATCGCGGTCGATAAAGTTGTTGTAAACACAACCTGATGCGACCACCAGAGAGACACCGACTAAGGTGGTGAGAAACAGGGAATAATCGATGTTGCCCTTTGAGGCCAACAGGAATCCCCCGATGACAGAAATTAAATTTCCGAAAATAATTCCTGGTTTCGTTACTTGCAGGTATTGCTTAATCATCACAGGCGACTCTTTAGTGAACCATCATGTTGTAGTTGAGGTTCCACATGATCCATATCGAGCCAACAACAACGATCAGGATAATGATTGCTGCGAACACAATAGCAACCATATTCCAACCTTCATCCGAAGAGGTATTCAGGTGCAGGAAGTAGGCCAGATGCACCAGCACCTGAACGACCGCACAAACCAGAACCACACCCAGGATAGTACCGTGAGAAGCACCGCCATCCATAACCATCCAGAATGGGATACCGGTCAGAATGATCGACAGAACAAAGCCGATCATATATGACTTCACGCTACCATGAGATGCACCATGTTCGTTTGCAGAATGACTCATTACATGGCCCCCATCAGATAGACAACGGTGAATACGCAGATCCATACCACATCAAGGAAGTGCCAGAACATGCTCAGACACATGATACGGGTGCGGTTGGTCGCGTTCAGGCCGCGACGGGAGATCTGATACATCAGTACCAGCATCCAGATCAGACCAGAGGTCACGTGCAGACCGTGCGTGCCGACTAAGGTAAAGAAGGCAGACAGGAATCCGCTACGCTGTGGACCAAAGCCTTCAGCGATCAGGTGATGGAACTCGTAAATCTCCATACCGATAAAGCCCACACCGAACAGGAAGGTCAGAGCCAGCCAGCCGTTAACGGCCGCTTTACTGCCTTTGTTCATGCTGATTACAGCAAAACCATAGGTAATGGAGCTGAGTAACAGCAGTGCGGTTTCTACCAGTACAAACGGCAGTTCAAAAATATCTTTACCAGACGGGCCGCCAGCGGTGCTGTTGACCATCACTGCATAGGTCGCAAACAGGGTTGCGAAGATAATGCAGTCACTCATCAGGTAGATCCAGAAGCCAAAGACTTTATTGGCTCCTGCATCGTGATGCCCATGCTCCGCATGGGCGTCGTGGTGTTTATTCAGAGTTTCAGTTGACATTATTTCAGGCCTGCTTTGGTAATTTCGTCAAAGTGCTGATTCTCGATTTTCTCGACTTCTGCAACCGGTACGTAGTAGTCCACGTCTTCGTCAAAGCTCTTAATCACCCAGCTCAGGATCATACCGAGGAATGACAGACCGACTAACCACCAGATGTGCCAGATTGCAGCAAAACCAAAGATCAGGCTGAAGAAGCCAATTACGACACCCGCGCCGCTGTTTTTCGGCATGTGGATTTCTTCGTAATGAGCAGGCTGCTTGTATGCTTCACCTTTCTCTTTGATTTCCCAGAAAGCATCACGTTCATGAATTTCCGGAATCACGGCAAAGTTGTAGAACGGCGGTGGAGAAGAGGTTGCCCACTCCAGCGTACGGCCGCCCCACGGGTCACCAGTCACATCACGGTTCAGTTCACGGTCACGAACAGAGACGTAGAACTGGATCGCCTGACAAATAACGCCACATGCAATCAGTGCCGCACCGAAGGCTGCAACAACCAGCATTGGGTGGAACTGAGGATCGATGTCCTGGCTCAGACGACGGGTCATACCCATAAAGCCAAGCACGTACAGCGGCATAAAGGCAGTAAAGAAGCCGATAATCCAGAACCAGAAAGCGCGTTTACCCCAGGTTTCGTTCAGGGTGAAGCCGAAGGCTTTCGGGAACCAGTAAGTCACACCAGCAAAACAACCGAACACCACACCACCGATAATTACGTTATGGAAGTGTGCAATCAGGAACAGACTGTTGTGCAGCACGAAGTCAGCACCTGGAACCGCCAGCAGAACACCGGTCATACCACCCACAGAGAAGGTGACCAGGAAGCCAACAGTCCACAGCATGGCAGAGTGCATCACGATGCGGCCCTGGTACATGGTGAACAGCCAGTTAAAGATTTTAACACCGGTCGGGATGGCGATAATCATCGTCATAATACCGAAGAAGGCGTTAACGTTCGCACCTGCACCCATGGTGAAGAAGTGGTGCAGCCACACGATGAAGGACAGAATGGTAATCACTACCGTTGCCCACACCAGTGAGGTGTAACCAAACAGACGCTTTTTAGAGAAGGTTGCCACCACTTCGGAGAACACACCGAAGACCGGCAGAACCAGGATATACACTTCCGGATGACCCCAAACCCAAATCAGGTTGACGTACATCATCATGTTGCCGCCCATATCATTGGTAAAGAAATGGAAGCCCAGATAGCGATCCAGGGTCAGCAACGCCAGTGTTACGGTCAACACCGGGAAAGAAGCGATAATCAGCACGTTGGTACACAGAGATGCCCAGGTAAAGACTGGCATCTTGAACATGGTCATGCCCGGTGCGCGCATTTTCAGGATAGTAACGAAGAAGTTAATCCCGGTTAATGTCGTACCGATACCGGACAACTGCAGACTCCATATCCAGTAATCTACCCCGACGCCCGGACTGTACTCCGCACCGGAGAGTGGTGGATATGCCAGCCAGCCGGTCTGCGCGAATTCGCCCACACCCAGTGACAGGTTAACCAGAACCACACCGACAGCAGTAAACCAGAAGCTGAGGTTGTTCAGGAACGGGAAGGCCACGTCGCGAGCGCCAATCTGCAGAGGAACAGCGATGTTCATCAGACCGACAACAAACGGCATCGCCACGAAGAAGATCATAATAACGCCGTGGGCGGTAAAGATCTGGTCGTAGTGATGCGGTGGCAAGAAGCCGGCTTCCCCTGCGGAGGCAAGCACCTGCTGGCTACGCATCATCACCGCATCGGCAAAGCCGCGCAGCAACATCACGAAAGCCATAATGATATACATGATACCGAGGCGTTTATGGTCGACGGAAGTCAGCCACTCGGTCCACAGATATTTCCACTTACCGAAGTAAGTTAATGCAGCAGCAAGTGCCAGACCACCAAGAATGATGGCGGCAACCGTAATCACGATAATTGGCTCGTGTAACGGCACTGCATCCAGTGTTAATTTTCCCAACATCGTTTTATTCCTCGGCTCCAGCGTGAGAGGCTTCGCTCATGTCCATGCCTTCATGTTCAGACATGTCCATCTTCCCGTGGCTCATCTTGAATTTGCCAATGACTTGCTTGAACAATTCAGGGTCTGCGGTGGAGAAGAACTCAACTGGGTGATTCTCGCTAGGGGCAGCGATTTTTTCGAAATCATCCATCGTGGTCAAAGTGTTCGGCGACTGCTTCGCTTTGGCGACCCACTGCTCGAAGGCAGCATTGTCAGCGGTTGCGATGGCTTTAAACTTCATGCCAGAGAAGCCTTTACCACTAAAGTTGGAAGAGATACCGTCAAACGTGCCGGGTTCATTCGCAATCAAGTGCAGTTTAGTCTGCATACCCGCCATAGCGTAAATCTGGCTACCGAGGGTAGGAATGAAGAAGGAGTTCATCACGGAATTGGAAGTGATCTTAAAGTTCACTGGCGTGTTAGCCGGGAACGCGATCTGGTTAACGGTTGCAATACCCTGTTCAGGGTAGATAAACAGCCATTTCCAGTCCAGCGCCACCACATCAATTTCGATAGGCTTAACATCAGAGACCAGCGGCTTGCTTGGTTCCAGCGCGTGGGTTGATTTCCACGTCAGAATACCAAGGAACACGATGATCAGGACAGGTACAGTCCAGACGACGGCTTCCACTTTATTCGAGTGTGACCAGTTAGGGCTGTATTTTGCTTTGGTGTTGGATTCCCGATATTTCCAGGCGAACACCACGGCCATTAAGACTGCTGGAATAACGACGATCAACATCAGACCGAAGGCGGTCAGTATCAGCGAACGTTGCTCCAATGCAATCTGTCCTTTGGGATTCAACAATGCACTATCACAGCCACTTAGCAATAAAGTGCCTGCAATTAATGACAAAATCCCCAAACTTTTATTGTATTTCATGAGTCTCATTTAACGACCTCAATGACAAGGGCTCTATTGTCGTTTAAGTGTGGCGGCATTTTACGGCAAGGTTTCGGCACTGTAAACCAGCTTAAGATTGTGTCAGGCCGGTGTTGACACCTTTTGCCAAGGGTGTCACATATGTTACTCACCATGACAAAATATTAACGGCCACAATGAGTTGGCGCTAATATAACAGAATTGGCTTATTTTTTCTGAGGAAAAAACCGTGGTGGCATAAACAACGAATTTGCGATCCAAGTATTTAACAACTCTGCATCATTTGCGAGATATTAAATATACAAAATTAATTACGCACCGGTTTTTAATATAGTACAAAAAATAACTTACCTGCTGGCATCTTTTTTTTAAAATTAACCAGAATGAGGTAAGTGATTTGCACCTTGCAAATTGTGCAGCGAGGGATAATTGAGCGGCCTGCGTAGGGCAACAGGCCGGAGGGGTTACTGCGGCGCTTTACGCAGCGCCAGATAGTCCAGCAGCGAACCGATAACAATACCGCTCAGCGCCAGCGCCATACCCAGTTCAAACAGCGAAGTCAGCAAGCTGCCGCTGATCACCCATCCGAATGCATCGATTGCTAACAACAGTAACCAGCCCGCCAGCACCACGCAGCCAGCGCTCAGCGTGCGCAGCGCCCAGCGATAGCCGTTGCGAAACTCGGTGCGCGGCATAAAGCTTTCGGTGGCCTGAGTATATTCCAGCGTGCGTTTGCAACCGGCCAGCAGCAATAGACCAGGGAGTGCGGCGATCACTGAAAAGGCGTAAAACG